>JANSXZ010000036.1 GCA_024742705.1 Paracoccaceae bacterium
AATCAGCGGTCATTCAGGGGCGGCAGCGAGGGTGGCACAGCGACCTGAGCCATCGAGGACAGCCAGCATGAAAACCATGCCCTCGCCACCTGCGTCCCGACAGCTTCGCACCGTCGATAACGCTAAGAAAAGGGGTAAGGCGGCATGAGCCTGTTGTCGGTCGAGGGGATCGAGGCCTTCTACGGGCCGTCGCAAGCACTGTTCGGGGTCGATCTCGAGGTTGGCGACGGCGAGGTCGTGGCGTTGATGGGGCGCAACGGAATGGGCAAATCGACCACCATCAAGGTGATCTGCCGCATGTTGAACCAGAGCGCCGGGCAGGTGCGGTTCGACGGCCGCGACCTGGCGGGCGTGCCGTCGCATCGCGCCGCGCGGGCCGGTCTGGGGCTGGTCCCCGAGGGACGGCGATGTTTTGCCGGGCTGACGGTGCACGAGAACCTGATCGCCGCGGCGCGGCCGGGGGATTGGGACATGGCGCGGGTATCGGCGCTGTTTCCGCGGCTGGGCGAACGGGCCGGGCAGAACGCGGCGTCGCTGTCGGGGGGCGAACAGCAGATGCTGGCCATCGGCCGGGCGCTGATGACCAACCCGCGCCTGCTGATCCTGGACGAGGCGACCGAAGGTCTGGCGCCGGTGGTGCGTCAGGAGATCTGGGCCGCGATCGCGCGGCTGAAGCGTGACACCGGGCTGGCGATTCTGGTTGTCGACAAATCGATCCGCGAATTGCGCGGCGTTGCCGATCGCGCGGTTGTGGTCGAGCGCGGGCGAACCGTCTGGCAGGGGGCTTTCGCGGCGCTGGGCAAGGATGTGAGCGAACGTTACCTGGGCGTCTGAGGCGCCTTGCGAACCGACAGAAGGAGAGACCGCCATGGCGCATGATATCGTTCAACCCGAAGGCTGGGCCCGCGCCCGTGGCTATGCCAACGGGATGCTGGCCCGGGATGGCACACTCTATGTCGGCGGGCAGATCGGGTGGAACGCCGCACAGGTTTTCGAGACCGACGATTTCATCGGTCAGACGCGCCAGGCGCTGGAAAATGTCCTTGCCGTGGTCGAAGCTGCGGGCGGTGGCGCGGCGGATATTGTCCGGCTGACCTGGTATGTGACCGACAAGCGCACCTACCTGGACCGGCAGGGCGATATCGGCGCGGTCTATCGCGCGGTTATGGGGCGGCATTTCCCTGCGATGACCATGGTCGTGGTGGCCGGGCTGATCGAAGACGCGGCGCTGGTCGAGATCGAGGCGACCGCGGTGATTGGCGCAGGCTGAGCCCTGCAGGGCCCGGGCCGCGCGCGCGTGGCGGTTTCGGGATATTGAGTTTATTCGGCAAGATGAAGCGCGAAGGCGGGTGTGCCGATCCGCCCTGGACGGGTCAGGTGAGCCTTGCGAGGTCCATGCCCTGGGCCAGTTCGGCGGCGCAGGTCTGAAGCGCGGGGCAGATCAGAGAGGCGAAACCTTCGGCGCTGCCGGTGCCGCGCGGAACCGATGCGCCCAAGGCGGCCACCCGGCCCAGCGGCACGGCGATGCCCACGGTGCCCGGTTCGAATTCGCCATCGACCAGGGCGTAGCCGCGATCGCGGGTGAGGGTGACGGCGGCGGCGAGGGCGGCGGGATCGGTCAGGCTCTGATCGGTGTGCGGGGTGCGCGGGGCCCGGGCGATCAGGTCGGCCGGGGTGTGGGCCTGGGCCAGCAGCACGCGCCCGAGGCTGGTGTGCAGCAGCGGCAGGGCGCTGCCGAGTGTAAAGCCGAACGACACCGGCGCGCCCGCGATTGTCGATTGCGCGACCAGCAGCACCCGCAGGTCGTCGCGCACGGCAAGGGTGATCGGGTGGCCCAGCTGCCGGGCGTGGCGGTCGAGCAGCGGTTGCACGGTGCGTCCGAAGCCGCCGGCCTGCAACATGCCGCCCGCCAGCGCCAGTACCTTCGGACGCAGGCAGAAGGTGCGGCCGGTCTGGCGCAGATAGCCTTCGGCGCAGAGCGTCAGGACCAGCCGGCGCACCGTGGCGCGGTCGTGGCCGGTGCGTCGGGCGATTTCGGCGAGGCCCAGATCGGCGGCGCGCCCGTCGAAACACCCCAGTACGGCGAGCCCCTTGGCGAAGGTGGTGGAGATGTCGCGATTTTGCGGCATTGGGGTTCCGTGGGCTTGACGGGTGAAAACGATACTGAGATAGTCATTTTATACGCACAATTGTTCGTATAGCGAACGTTTTCGCGCAACGTCAAGAGGACATGCCATGATCAGCCAGGAGATGAACGACAGCCTGACACGGATCGGACCGCAGAGCGAGGCCGGCGCGGTGCTTCGGCTGTATTGGCAACCGGCGGCGTTGAGCGATGAGCTGATGGGTGCGCGTCCGGTTGTGCCGGTGCGTCTGCTGGGCGAGGATCTGGTGTTGTTTCGCAACCCGGACGGAGCGCTGGGCCTGATCGACCGGCATTGCCCGCACCGCGGCGCCGACCTGTGTTTCGGGCGGCTTGAGGACAACGGTTTGCGCTGTCCGTTCCACGGTTGGCATTTCGACCGCACCGGCCAATGCGTGGAGCAGCCCGGCGAGCCAGAAGGCAGCCGGATGCACGAGCGGATCAAGGCGCGGTCGTACCCGGTGACCGAGCGCAACGGCATTGTCTGGGCCTACATGGGGCCGGGCGATCCTCCGGCGTTTCCGCGGTTCGATTGTTTCCGCGCGCCCGACACGCATGTGTTTGCCTTCAAGGGGCTGTGGGAGTGCAACTGGCTTCAGGCGCTCGAGGTCGGGATCGATCCGGCACATGCCTCGTTCCTGCACCGGTTTCTCGAGGACGAGGATCCCGCCGACAGCTATGGCAAGCAGTTCCGCGACACCGCCGGCGATACCGAAATCCCGATGACCCGACTGTTGCGCGAGTATCCACGCCCCGAAATCCGCGTCGACGAAATGCCCTATGGCATGAAGCTGACCGCGCTGCGCCACATGCCCGACGGCCGCACCCATGCGCGGGTGACCAACCAGATTTTCCCGCAGGCGATCTGCATTCCCATGAGCCGCGAGATGACGATCACCCAGTGGCACGTTCCGATCGACGACAGGCGTTGCTATTGGTATTCGATGTTCACCAGTTTCAGCGCGCCGGTGGACAAGGTGCGCATGCGCGAACAACGGCTGAAGGAACACCGCCTGCCGGATTACGCGCCGTTGAAAAACGCGCGCAACAACTATGGCTACGATCCCGATGAACAGGCCCGTGAAACCTATACAGGCATGGGGCTGGACATCAACGTGCACGATCAGTGGGCGGTGGAAAGCATGGGCGCGATCCAGGACCGCCGGCACGAACACCTGGGCAAGACCGATGTCGGCATAATCCACAACCGGCGGATGCTGCGGCGGGCGATCGCGCAGGTGGCCGCCGGCGAAACCGACGGCCTGCCGATGCGCGGTGCGGTGGACCCGCAGGCGCTGACCGGGCCGCTTTCGAACGATGCCATCGCGCCCACGGCAAGCTGGGAAAAGGCGAACGCCGAAACCGACGCGGCCCGGCGCGCGGACTGTCCGTGGGACGCGCGGGTGTGATCGCGGCGGGGGCCGTCTGATGGCGCGGTTGCGCGACGGGGCGCTGGCGGCGCTGGGGCTGATGCCGGAAACGGTGGCCGCCGCGGGTGAGGATCTTCTGGCGCGCGTCGCCACGATGGACCTGGAAACGCTGCGGGTGGTTTTCGTGGATCAGCACGGGGTGCTGCGCGGCAAGACGGTGGTGGCCGATGCGATGGCCAGCGTTCTGGCGAACGGCCTTGGCGCGCCGTCGACGCTGGTGCTCAAGGACACCTCGCACCGCACGGTCTTTCCGGTCTGGAGCGGCGACGCCGGCATTGCTTCGGGGCCCATGAACGGCGCCAACGACATGCTGCTGGTGCCCGATGCGCGCAGTTTCCGGGTGTTGCCCTGGTCGCCCCATTCGGCGTGGATCCTGTGCGATCTGGCGCACAAGTCGGGCGCGCCGATCCCGTTTTCCCCACGCCGGGTTCTGGCATCGGCAACCGAGAGCATGGCGGCGCAGGGATTGTCGGCGCTGGTGGGGCTCGAGGTCGAATTCCACATCTTCGAAGTGACCGATCCGCGGCGCGGCCATGCCGATGCTGCCATGCCGGGCGCGCCGATGGCGACGCGCAACATGGCGCAGGGTTATCAGTATCTGACCGAAACCAGGTACAGCGAACTCGAGCCGGTTCTGGATCTGTTGCGCCGCCATGCGGTGGCCCTGGATCTGCCGTTGCGGTCGATGGAGATCGAAATGGGCCCGAGCCAGGTGGAATTCACCTTCGAGCCGGCTTCTCCGATGCGCCATGCCGACAACATGGTAATGTTTCGCACGCTGGTCAAAGAGGTCTGCGCGGCGCGCGGGCTGCATGGCACATTCATGGCGAAGCCGGCGCTCGAGAATGTCGCGTCGAGCGGCTGGCATATCCACCAGTCGGTGACCGATGCCGCGAGCGGGCGCAACCTGTTCATGCCGGCGGACGATGGCGGCCTCTCTGCCGCGGCTTCGGGGTGGATCGCCGGATTGCTCGAACACGCCGAAGCCAGCTGTCTGCTGACGGCGCCGACCGTCAACAGCTACAAGCGGTACGGCGCCTATCAACTGGCGCCGAACCGGATCCAGTGGGGCCATGACAACCGCGGCGCGATGGTGCGGGCGCTGATGGCGCCCGGCGACGCGGCCTCACGGGTGGAAAACCGCGTGGCCGATGCGACGGCGACGCCGCACTATGCCTTTGCCGCGCAGCTTCTCAGCGGGCTGGACGGGGTCGCGCGCGGTTTGCGGGCACCCGAACCCAGCCTGCGGCCCTATGACAGCACGGCGCGCACCCTTCCGGCGACACTGGGCGATGCGATCGCCGCCTTCGACGGATCGGGCTTCTACCGGTCCGCCCTTGGCGATGAAACCGTGGATTATCTGGTGCATCTCAAGCGGGCCGAATGGAACCGCTACCTGGCAACGGTTTCGGACTGGGAACAGGCCGAGTACTTCAATCTGTTCTAGGGGCCGCGCGGCGGGGCGGGCTGGTGGCGCCCGCAGAAGGCACCAGATCGCTGGAATTGCCTCTTGTCGCTGCTGCGTCGCGGCGATAACCTGATGTCGCACAAGCGGGAGAACCGGCGGAATCGCCGGTGCCGAAGGAGCAACCGCCCCGGAAACTCTCAGGCCCACAGGACCGTTCGTGCAACCGAAGCTCTGGAGAGTGGCATCTATGGTGCCCGCCGAAGGGATAACGATCTCAGGCGAAAGGACAGAGGGGGCACCTGGCGAACGCACGGGGCGTTCGCCTTCTGGTGCCGGACGCGTTGCGCATGACGGCCGGTTCGAACGGATGGGGTGGCCATGTCGGAATTGCTGAAGACGCCGTTGCACGATCTGCATGTGAAGCTGGGCGCGCGGATGGTCGGATTTGCCGGATACGCGATGCCGGTGCAATATCCCGCCGGGGTGATGGCCGAACATCTGCACACACGCGCACACGCCGGCCTTTTCGATGTCAGCCACATGGGGCAGGTGCGGCTGGATGGCGCGGCACCGGGCGCATTGGCCGCGGCTCTGGAAACGCTGATCCCGCAGGATGTGCGGGCGCTGGGCGTGAACCGTCAGAGATACGGATTTCTGACCGCGCCCGATGGCGGCATCCTCGACGACCTGATGTTTGCCAACCGTGGCGATCATCTGTTCGTGGTGGTCAACGCCGCCTGCAAGGTGGCCGATATCGCCCATATGCGCGCGGCGCTGCCCGCCGGCATCGCGGTGACCGAACTGGCCGATCGTGCGCTGCTGGCCCTGCAGGGGCCGGCGGCCGAAAACGTGCTGGCCGCGCTGGACCCGGCGGCGCGCGACATGCGGTTCATGGATCTGCGCGACCTCACACTGGCCGGCCTGCCGGTCTGGGCGTCGCGGTCGGGCTATACCGGCGAAGACGGCTATGAGATTTCGGTGCCGGCGGCGGATGCGGCGGCGCTGGCCGAGGCGCTGCTGGCGCACCCCGACGTTGCCCCCATCGGGCTGGGGGCCCGCGACAGCCTGCGGCTGGAAGCGGGGCTGTGCCTTTACGGGCAGGACATGGACACCGCCACCACGCCCGCCGAGGCCGCCCTGGGATGGGCGATCCAGAAGGCGCGCCGCACCGGCGGTGCGCGCGCGGGCGGGTTTCCCGGCGCCGATACGATCCTGGCGCAACTGGACGGCGGCACCGACCGGCTGCGCGTGGGCTTGCGTCCGCAAAGCCGCGCGCCGATGCGCACCGGCGTGCCGCTGTTCGCCGAAAGCGAGGGCGGGGTGCAGGTGGGCGAAATCACCTCGGGCGGGTTCGGCCCCACGCTGGGCGCGCCGGTGGCTATGGGCTATGTGCCGCCCACGCTGGCGCAGCCGGGCACGCAGATTTTCGGGGAACTGCGTGGCAAGCGCCTGCCGCTCGAGGTGTCCACGCTGCCTTTCGTTCCCAACCGTTTCAAACGCTGATCCAACCCTACGGAGATCCAAACCCATGAAATTCACCGAAGAACACGAATGGCTGCGCCCCGAGGACGACGTAATCGTGGTCGGCATCACCCAGCACGCGGCAACCCAACTGGGCGACATCGTCTTTGTCGAACTGCCCGAGGTCGGCACCGAGGTGACGAAGGACGACGAGGTGGTGGTGATCGAAAGCGTCAAGGCCGCGTCCGATATCCTGGCGCCGCTGGACGGCGAAATCGTCGAGATCAACGAGGCGCTGCCCGACAACCCCGCGTTGGTCAACGAGGATCCGCAGGGCGAGGCATGGTTCTTCAAGATCCGCCCCAGCGAGCCCCAGCAGATGGACGAATACATGGACGAAGCCGGCTATCTCGCCCTGATTTCCTGACCGATGCCGGGCCCGCCGGCCCGGCCCAAGACATCCCGAGGATACGCTGAATGACCTACGCGCCTTCCGAATACCTGCCTTATGATTTCGCAAACCGCCGGCACATCGGACCGTCGGTGTCCGAGATGGAGGGCATGCTCGAACTGTTGGGAGTTGCCGATCTGGACACCCTGATCGACCAGACCCTGCCGCCGGAGATCCGCCAGGAAAAGCCGCTGGATTTCGGCAAGCCGAAGTCCGAACGTGAACTGCTGTGGCACATGCGGCAGGTCGCGGGGCGCAACAAGGTGCTGACCTCGTTGATCGGGCAGGGGTATCACGGCACGGTCACGCCGCCGGCGATTCAGCGCAACATCTTCGAAAACCCGGCGTGGTACACGGCCTATACGCCATATCAGCCGGAGATCAGCCAGGGCCGGCTTGAGGCGCTGTTGAATTTCCAGACCATGGTCAGCGATCTGACGGGTCTGGAAATCGCCAATGCCTCGCTGCTGGACGAGGCGACGGCCTGTGCCGAAGCGATGACAATGGCCCAGCGCGTGGCCAAGTCGAAGGCCCGCGCCTTCTTCGTTGACGAAAACTGCCATCCGCAGAACATCGCGGTGATGCGTACCCGCGCCGCGCCGCTGGGCATCGAACTGATCGTCGGCGCGCCCGAGGATCTGGATGCGGATGCTGTCTTTGGCGCGATCTTCCAGTATCCGGGCACGCACGGGCATCTGCGCGATTTCTCGGGTGCGATCGCGGCGCTGCACGCGGCGCGCGCTGTGGCGGTGATGGCGGCCGATCCGCTGGCGCTGACGGTTCTGAAGGAGCCGGGCGCAATGGGCGCCGACATCGCCGTGGGTTCGACCCAGCGGTTCGGCGTGCCGCTGGGCTATGGCGGGCCGCATGCCGCCTACATGGCGACGAAACAGCAATACGCCCGGTCGATGCCGGGGCGCCTGGTGGGCGTGTCCGTCGACAGCCATGGCCACCGCGCGTACCGGCTGTCGCTGCAAACCCGCGAACAGCATATCCGCCGCGAGAAGGCCACATCGAACGTTTGCACCGCCCAGGCGCTGCTGGCGGTCATGGCCGGGTTTTACGCCGTGTTCCACGGGCCTGAAGGTTTGCGCGCCATCGCCGAACGCATCCACCGCAAGACCGTGCGCCTGGCGCGCGGGCTCGAGGCGGCTGGCTTCCGGGTCGAGCCCGAGACGTTCTTCGATACCATTACCGTGGATGTGGGGCTGTTGCAGCGCGGTGTGCTTCAGGCGGCGGTGCGCGAGGGGTTGAACCTGCGCAAGGTCGGCGATACCCGCGTGGGGATATCGCTGGATGAACGCACCCGCCCGGCCACCATCGAGGCGGTCTGGCGCGCCTTCGGGATCGTGATGGAGGACGACACGCGCACAAAGGCCTATCGGCTGCCCGAGCCGCTGTTGCGTCAGAGCGCGTACCTCGAGCATCCGATCTTTCACATGAACCGCGCGGAAACCGAAATGATGCGCTACATGCGGCGGCTGGCCGACCGCGACCTGGCGCTGGACCGCGCGATGATCCCGCTGGGATCATGCACCATGAAACTGAACGCCGCCGCCGAGATGATGCCGGTCAGCTGGCCCGAATTCGCCGATCTGCACCCTTATGTGCCGGCCGATCAGGCACAGGGCTATGCCGATCTGATTTCCGACCTGAATGCCAAACTCTGCGAGATCACCGGCTATGACGGGATTTCGATGCAGCCCAATTCAGGCGCGCAGGGCGAATACGCCGGCCTTCTGACAATCGCCGCATGGCACCGCGCCCAGGGTCAGGGCCATCGCCGGATCTGCCTGATCCCGATGAGCGCACACGGCACCAACCCGGCCAGCGCGCAAATGGTCGGATGGCAGGTGGTGCCGGTGAAATCCGACGCTCGCGGCGATATCGATCTGGACGATTTCCGCGCCAAGGCGGAAAAGCACAGTGCCGATCTGGCCGGCTGCATGATCACCTACCCGTCGACCCACGGCGTTTTCGAACAGACCGTTACCGAAGTCTGCCGGATCACCCATGCCCATGGTGGCCAGGTCTATATCGACGGCGCGAACATGAACGCGATGGTCGGGCTGTCGCGTCCCGGCGATCTGGGTGGCGACGTCAGCCACCTGAACCTGCACAAGACGTTCTGTATCCCCCATGGCGGCGGCGGGCCGGGCATGGGCCCGATCGGTGTCAAATCGCACCTGATCCCGCATCTGCCCGGCGATCCGGTTTCCGGTGAAAATCCGGTGTCGGCGGCGGCCTATGGGTCGCCCTCGCTGCTGCCGATCTCGTGGGCCTATTGCCTGATGATGGGCGGCGACGGTCTGACCCAGGCGACGCGGGTGGCGATCCTGAACGCCAACTACATCGCCAAACGTCTCGAGGGGGCTTATGACGTGCTTTACCGCGGACATGCGGGCCGGGTGGCGCATGAATGCATCATCGACACGCGCGGGTTTGCCGAAACCGCCGGCGTGACCGTCGAAGACATCGCCAAACGCCTGATCGATTGCGGCTTTCATGCCCCCACGATGAGCTGGCCGGTGGCCGGAACGCTGATGGTCGAGCCGACCGAAAGCGAAACCCGTGCCGAACTCGACCGGTTCTGCGATGCGATGCTGGCCATTCGTGCCGAGATCCGCGAGATCGAAGAGGGGCGCATGGACCGCGCCAACAACCCGCTGAAGAACGCGCCGCACACGGTCGAGGATCTGCTGGGCGAATGGGACCGGCCCTACAGCCGCGATCAGGGCTGTTTTCCGCCGGGTGCCTTCCGTGTCGACAAGTACTGGCCGCCGGTCAACCGCGTCGACAATGCCTGGGGCGACCGCCATCTGGTGTGCACCTGCCCGCCGATGGAGGATTATGCCGAAGCCGCCGAATAGGCGGCAGCGGTTCCGCGAAAGCATGGCGCGGGTCTGCGATGTCCCGCGCCATGCCGGATTTCACTCGGCGGCGATTGGTGTCGTCCCGCTCAGCGGGGCGCCGTCCCAAGTCAGGTCGCCGGTATAGCGCGCCCGCATCTGGCCGCTGTCGTCCAGCGCCACAAGGTGCAGCCAGCCGTTGTCGAACAGCGCGCGCACCTGGTCGTGGCGCGCCAGGATATCGGTGATCGCGGCCACCGGCGCCTCGATCACCACCGTCAGCCGCAGCGGATCGTGCATCGTCCGCTCGCCGTCGTGCACCGATTGCCCGGGCAAACCGGCACGCAGAAGCCCGCCGTTGCCTTCCACCACGCCGATCCCGCCGGTCACGTTGTGCAGCAGCTTGTTGCCGCCGCCGAAACTGTCGGGGGCGACGACCGATCCATAGTATTGCAGGCTGATCCAGCTTGCCACGACCACCGGCGCTGTCAGGATCAGTTCCAGAACCCCGAAACCGTCATCGCCACGCCAGTCGTAGCTGTGCAGAAAACAGCGCCCCTCAAGGCTGCGCCCGGCGGTGCGGCCCCTTGGTGCGGCGACGAAGGCCTGGCATCCGGCCAGCCCCCATTCGGGCCGCAGTTCGGCCCAGTCCAGCCCGCGCCGCAGCAGATCTGCCTGACCGGCCGCGCGGGGCAGCCTGTGGGCGCGTTCGGCCCGTGCCAGCCGTCCGGCCTGGGCCAGCCAGCGGCGCACCTGCGCCACGTCGTCAGTGCGGGTGCCGGCGCCCGGATCGGCGGTGTAGAGCGTGATCTGGTCCGACGCGGTATCGTGGAGCGCGGCCAGGAACAGCGTGTCCTGCGGCACCGCGATGCCCCGCGCCACCAGCCCGTCGCGCACTTCGGTGTCGTTCAGCAAACCGGCCAGAAGCCGGGCGTTCACATCCCCAGCATGGCCGCCACAGGCCCCACATTGCAGCGCGCTGGCATGGGCGTTGTTGGTGACATGCGATCCGTGACCGGCCAGCAGGACGATCCGGGCGAAATCGCGCGTCAGCGACATGGCACGCAGGATCTTCTCGGCCGCATCGGTGCGCGCGCCCAGGTCGAGCCCGGTGGCCACCGGGGTGGGGGCCGGCGCGGTCTGGGCCGTGCCCCGCCGCAGCGCGTCGCGCAACAGCTTGCCGGCATAGATCGGGCCGGTCGCCTCGACAAAGGCGAACGACGATACCGCCGCCGACCGGAACCGCCCCCAGGCCCGTCTGGCCCGCGCGGCATAGCGCAGTTCGTTGTCGTCGGCGGTGGCGACGTGATCCTGCGTCTGGACGCCCATGTTCAACAGGACCGGTCCGCGCGCTTCGGCCACGTCGGATGCGACCGCGCGGTGCGACACGGCGAGGCCGAAGAAGCCGGCAAAGCCGATGGTCTCGATCCCGCTGTCCAGCGACTCCAGCGCGCGCCGAAACACTTCGGAGCGCACGTCGATGCAGAACGCCGCCTGCAATATCGGGCGTTCGGCGGCAGGCGCGTCCGATGACGCGGCCGCGGTTTCGGCGAAACCGGCGGCCAGGGCGCGTTGCGCGGCGCGCTCGGCCGCTTCCTGAAGCACGGCGTCGATCACCTGATCCTCGTCCGGCGCAAGCGGCGCGGCATGGGCGGCCAGAACGTCGGACCATTCGGCAGCGATGGCGTCATGGTACTGGGTGAACAGCGCGGCTTCCCACGTCAGGCGGATTGCCAGCATTTCGCTGACGCTGGTGTCCTGAGTGCCCTTCAGATCCGCCTGCCACAGCAGATACCGCGCGTATTGCGCCCATCCGCCCAGATCCATCAGCAGACGGTGAAACGCGGTATCGGCGTGGTCGGGGCCCAGCCCCAGCGTTTCGGCGGCCTGTCCCAGCGCCCGCCACGCCGAACGCGGCGCGTCCGACACGGTGGCCGCGAACCCTTGCAGCCCGTGGATTTCGGGGGTCAGGTCGCGCATGGCAAAGCTCTGCCAGGCGCCGTAGACGCCGCTGGCACGGGCGGGTTGCCACAGTGCCTGGCCCTGATCGAAGTGCGCCGCGGCCCAGAAACCGATGCGTTCGGCCACGATTGCCGGCCAGTCGATCCCCGATGCCCGCGCGGCCAGGTCGGCCACCGTGGGCAGCGCGCTGACGGTGGGCGCGGGGCGCTGCGCAGCGGCAAGCAGGGCAGCGGGTTCGATGGTCAGCCCGGCATTCCGGGCGGCGGCTGCAAGATCCTCGTCGCGGATCTCACCGCTTTCGATACGTGCCGCAAGGCTGTCGCGCGGCGCGGTAACAAGCGCCCCCGCCACCCGCGCAAGCCGCGCGGCGGCCAGCGGCAGGGTTTCTCCGCTCTGCCCCAGGAAAGGGTTCACCGCGACGCTGGTGTCCAGCGGGAAAAGCGGCGGTATCATCCGTGTCGCGCTTTCGGCCTTGGCGATCAGTTCCAGAAGGGCGGCGGGGTAGGTCTCAAGTTTCGTCGACATAGGTCTGGTCCCTTTCGATCACGAGGTGATTTTGGTTTTCCAGCCGCCCAGCAGCCGGTCGAAAACCGCGTTGACATAAAGCCCGTTGGCCAGGTGGACCCGCAGGCCCGCCGCCGCCGGATGCCCCGACCACAGCGGGAACATGGCCTGCGCCACGGCCACCGCGCCAAAGCTGATCAGCGCCAGCACGATCAGCGCCCATTCCAATGCGCTGGCCTCGGGCACGGGGGGCAGGGTCTGGGCGGTCAGAAGGGTGGCCACCACCTGCAGGGTGAAGTAGCTGACCGACGCGCCCAGGGCATAGATCGCCGTGCGCTGGGTCAGCATCCGGGGCGCCGCATCGGCCAGCCCCTGCGCCAGCAGATAGGCCACACCGAAAATCAGGATCGCGCCCAGCGCCAGCGCCTGTGGCGATTTGTCGGTGACGCCGTCGATCATGCCAAAGCCCAGCGCCACGGCGGCATAGATCGCCAGCGCCAGTCCGAAGGCCCGCGCCACCGCGCGCCCGCCGGGCACCGCCACCGGGCCGGGCCGGCGGATCTGCGCAACCGCATCCACCGCCGTGCCCGCCGACAGGAAGGCATGCGCCTTGTAGAGCGAATGCGCCACGATATGCAAAAGCGCCAGCGGGAACAGCGCCAGACCGCATTGAAACACCATGAACCCCATCTGGGCGATGGTCGACCAGGCCAGCGCGGTCTTGACCGCCGGCTGGGTCAGCATCACGAGGCCGGCAAACAGCGCCGTCAACCCGCCCAGCAGCGCCAGCAGAGCCAGCACGCCGGGCGCGGCCAGCATGACATCGGCAAAGCGGATCAACAGGAAACCGCCGGCATTGACCACACCGGCATGCAGCAGCGCCGACACCGGGGTCGGGGCCTCCATCACCTCGGTCAGCCAGCCATGCGTCGGAAACTGGGCCGAAGCCAGCAGAGCCGCCATCGCGATCAGCCCGGCCCCCCAGACGGCCGTGGCCGGCGCGATGCCCGCGCCGGCGGCGGCCAGCATCGTGGCGATGTCGCCGGTGCCATAGGACACCGCCAGCAAAAGCGCCGCGCCGATCAGCGCCGCCTCGCTCAGGCGCGATGTCAGCGCCTTCTTGCCCGCAGCGCGCCGGGCCGCCGCGCGACCGGGGTAGAACATCAGCAACTGGTGCAGCGCCGCGTTGGTGGCGATCCAGGCCAGCACCATCTGCACGATGTTGCCCGACAGCACCAGAAGCATCACGGCGGCCAGTGTCGCGCTCATCCAGCCGGTGAAGGCCCCTTGGCGGTCCTCGCCGTCCATGTAGGTTGCGCTGTAGCGCAGCACGATCCAGCCGATGAACGACACCAGAAGTGCCATGATCACGCTGACCGCATCCAGCCGCACGGCCAGACCGGCCCCGTTCAGACCGATCAGGGGCGATGTCGCCGGGCCCCAGGCAACCGCCAGCACACCGGCCAGCGCGATCAGGCCAAAGCAGGCGGCGGCGGCGATTTCGGCCAGTTGCGGATACCCCGCCGGTCGGCGACCGGGCTGGCGCAGCGCGATCAGCGCCACAACCGACATCAACACAGGGGCGGCGAGTGGAAGGAAGGCATACAACATCTGGTCCTGCTCCTTTGAGAAGTGATGAGACGCCATGTAGGGCTTCGCCATACGCTAATAAAATACATTGTTTTGCACATTACGTTTCAATAAAAGAAACGAATGGAGTTCAACTATCATCATCTGCGGTACTTCTGGGCGGTGGCCCATGACGGTAACCTGACCCGCACGGCCGAACGGCTGAACCTGTCGCAATCCGCGCTTTCGGTGCAGATCCGCAAGCTGGAATCGCGGCTGGGCCATGCGCTGTTCGAACGGCGCGGACGGCAGTTGCACCTGACCGAAGCGGGGCGCATCGCGCTGGACCATGCCGATCGCATCTTTGCCGCCGGTTCGGAACTGGTCGATACGTTGCAACAAACCGGCCTGGCGCGGCAGGCGCTGCGGGTGGGGGCGATGGCCACGCTTTCGCGGAACTTCCAGATCGGGTTCCTGCGGCCGGTGCTGGGGCGCCCCGATGTCGAGGTGGTGCTGCGCTCGGGCAGCCCGGCGGAATTGTTCGCGGCGCTTGAAACGCTGAACCTTGACGTGGTGCTGGTGAACGCCGCACCGCCCCGCGATGCGGTCACGCGGTTCGTATCGCACCGTCTCGACGCCCAGCCGATATCGCTGGTCGGGGTGCCCGAACGGCTGGATCCGCAGGCGCCGCTGCATGTGCTTCTGGCGCGTCAGCCGGTGATCCTGCCACAGGCCGAAAGCAGCGTGCGCACCGCTTTCGATGCGCTGCTGCGGCGGCTGGACCTGCGGCCGCAGATCGTGGCCGAGGTGGACGACATGGCGATGATGCGGCTGTTGGCGCGCGAAGGCATCGGCCTTGCCCTGGTGGCGCCGGTGGTGGTGCAGGATGAACTTGCGTCGGGGCTTCTGGTCGAAGCGCGCGAACACCCCGACATCCAGGAGGTGTTCTACGCGGTCACGCTCGAGCGGCGGTTTCCCAACCCGGTGCTGGGCGATCTGCTGGCTGGACGCTGACCAGAGCCAAAGCGCGCCGGCTCACAGTTCGGCGCGCAGGGTCCGGGCGCGCCGCATCGCCTGATCGGCGGCGGCCTCGCGGACCGGGCCATAACCACGGATTTCCGCCGGCAGCCGCAGCAGCGCGGCAAGGGTCTGTGCCTTTTCGGGGTTGTTGCCTTCGCGCGCGGCAAGGGCCAGGATTTCTTCGTACCATTGCAGCAGCGCCTTGTGCAGCCGCGCATCGGCGCCGAACCGGAACGGATCGAAGACAGTGCCGCGCAAGCCGCGCAAACCTGCCAGCGCGCGCAGCACCGGCGCCATCCAGGGCCCGAACCGGCGCTTTTTGGGGCGGCCGCGCGCATCGCGCCCAAGGCTCAGCAACGGCGGCGCCATATGGTAATGCACCTTGAAATCGCCGGCGAAACGGGACTGCAGTTCGTTCTCGAATCCGGATTGGGTGAACAGGCGGGCGACCTCGTATTCATCCTTGTATGCCATCAGCCGAAACAGTGAAACCGCCGCCGCCATGCGGTCGCTTTCGGGCAGATGGGCCAGCGGCGACAGCAAGGCACGGTAGCGGCGCGCATAGGCGGCGTCCTGATACGCGGCGAGGAACCCGGCCCGGTGATCGACGATCGCCTCCAGCGTTTCGGGCGGGGTGTCGGGCGGGGTCAGCAGCCGCGCGACCGTGTCGGGCCGGGCGGCGGCCAGCCGCCCCAGCGCAAAGGCATTCTTGTTCTGCTCGATCGCCGTGCCGTTCAGCGCGATCGCCTGGTGCAACGCCGGGGCACTTACCGGGACCAGCCCGGATTGCCAGGCGTGGCCCAGCATCACCACATTGGCAAAGACCGCATCGCCCAGCAGCGTCTCGGCCAGATGGCCCGCGTCCAGGCTCTGGACGTTGTCGTCGCCCACGGCCGCGCGCACTGCCGCCTCGCGGGTGTCGATGCGCAGGTCGGCGTCGCGGTGCAACACCAGATCGCCGGTTGGCATCGCCGCGCGGTTCAGCACCACGCGGGTGCCGCGCCGGTAGTGCGCGCTGGCCTTCGGGGCCGAACTGACCACCATATCGCATCCGATCACGGCATCCGCGGCGCCCGGATCCATGCGCACCTGGTGCAGCGTTTCGGGATCGTCGGACAGGCGGATATAGCTGAGCACCGTGCCGAACTTCTGGGCGAACCCGGTGAAATCCAGCACCGACGCCCCCCGGCCTTCCAGATGCGCGGCCATGGTGATCAGCGCTCCGACCGTCACCACGCCGGTGCCGCCGACGCCCGTCACCAACAGATCGAATGGCCGGTCCAGGCGGGTGGCGGGCGGCGCCGGCACATCGGCCAGCAAATTGGCGAACCCGCCGGTGTCCGCCGCTGCCGCCTTGCGCCGCGTGTCGCCTTCAATGGTCACGAAACTGGGGCAAAAGCCGTTCAGGCATGTATAATCCGCGTTGCAGCTGTTCTGGTTGATCTGGCGTTTGCGGCCCAGCGCGGTCTCACGGGGTTCAACACTGAGACAGTTGCTTTCCACCGAACAATCGCCACAGCCTTCACAGACCAGGTGGTTGATGTGCACCCGGCGCGGCGCCTCCGGCAGGGTGCCGCGTTTGCGCCGGCGGCGTTTTTCGGTGGCGCAGGTCTGTTCGTAGATCAGAACCGAAACGCCCGCGATCTCGCGCAGCGCGCGCTGCACCCGATCCAGATCGCTACGGTTGTCAAAGCTGGTGCCGGGCGGGAAATCGCCACGCCGGAATTTCGCGATGCCGTCGGAAACCACCGCGATGCGGTCCACCCCTTCGGCGCGGCAGGTCTGGGCGATTCCCGCAACGCTGACCGGCCCGTCCACGGGCTGACCGCCGGTCATGGCAACCGCGTCGTTGTAGAGGATCTTGTAGGTGATGTTGGTGCGCGCGGCCACCGCCTGACGGATCGCGAGGCTGCCGGAATGATACCAGGTGCCTTCGCCCAGGTTCTGGAACATGTGCTTGTTGCCGTTGAACCGCGACGCGGCGACCCAAGGCACGCCTTCGCCGCCCATCTGGGCATAACCGCCGGTCTCGCGGTCCATCCAGCTGGCCATCACATGGCATCCGATGCCCGATGCCGCGCGGCTGCCTTCGGGCAGGCGGGTCGAGGTGTTGTGCGGACACCCCGAACAGAAATAGGGTGTGCGCGTGGCGCCCGCGATGTTCAGAACCGGCGGTTGCGCCGCGGTCAGCGCGCGCGCCCGCGCCGGCAGGCCGAGATCGGGGAAAAACCCGTCGAGGCGCGCGGCGACAATCGGCACAAGCAACCGGGGCGACAGTTCGCCGGTCCAGGGGATCAGCGGTTCGAGGTTTTCGTCGTGTTTGCCGACCATGCGGTCGGGCAGGCCGTCGGGCAGGTCGTAGAACGCTTCCTTCAGCTGGCTTTCGACGATGCCGCGTTTTTCCTCGATCACCAGCACCTCGCGTTTGCCGCGCACGAAGGCCAGCGCGTCGCGCCGCGCCAGGGGCCAGACCATCCCCACCTTGTAGATGTCGATGCCCAGCGCGCGGCAGGCCGCCGCGTCGAGCCCCAGAAGGCGCAGCGCCTCGAGCAGATCGAGATGCGCCTTGCCCGTGGTCACAAAGCCAAAGCGCGCATCGGGCAGATCATAGAGCGCGCGATCGATGGGATTGGCCTCGGCGAAGGCCTGAACCGCCTTCAGCTTGGCGCCGATGCGGGTTTCGATGTCGGGCGAGGGCAGGTCGGACCGGCGCACATGAAGCCCGCCCGGTGGCGCGGTGAAATCGGGCTGAACAAAGCGCCGGTCGGGCCGCAGCGTCACCGACCGGCCCGATTCCACCGTTTCGGAAATCGCCTTGAACCCGACCCAGGTGCCTGAAAACCGCGAGAGCGCCAGGCCGTATTCCCCGAACGCGAGGTACTCATCGACCGACGCGGGGTTGAGCGTGGGCATGAACCACGCCATGAACGCCACGTCGGATTGGTGCGGCATCGAAGATGACACACAGCCGTGGTCGTCGCCTGCCACCACCAGAACGCCCCCCATCGGCGCGCTGCCATAGGCATTGCCGTGTCGCAGCGCGTCGCCCGACCGGTCGAGTCCGGGGCCCTTGCCGTACCACATGGCAAAGATGCCTTCATGCGCGCAATCGGGATCCAGGCTGGCCTGTTGCGCACCCAGAACGGCGGTTGCGCCGAGGTCTTCGTTCACCGCCGGCATGAAGGTGATCGCATCGGCCTCCAGCCGCTTGCGCGCGCGCCACAGTTCCATGTCGAGACCGCCCAGAGGCGACCCGCGGTAGCCCGAGACGAACCCGGCCGTGTTGCGCCCTGCGTCCCGGTCCCGGCGGGCCTGGTCCATCATGATCCGCGCCAGCGCCTGCGTGCCGGTCAGGAAAACGCGGCCATCGGTCCGGGTGTAACGATCGGACAGATCATAGGTGGCCAGGGCGGGGGCGGGATGCGTCATGGCGCGGACTCTCCGGTTGGGCGGATTGTTCAATGCCCAGATTACGCCACCCCGGTTGGAAAAACCTGCCATTCAATGTTGCATATTCGCCTGATTTCGGTGAATTTTTTCACCAACCATAGCCAAACTGAAAGGGATGACCGGAATGACCGATCTCGATCCGCGCGACCGGGCGATTCTGACCGGGCTGCAGCGCGATTGCCGGATGCCCAATGCGGAACTGGCGGCGCAGGCGGGGGTTTCGGCGTCGGCCTGCTGGCGGCGGGTGCGCGCGCTGGAGCAGTCCGGGGTGATCACAGGCTATGGCGCGCGGATCGATCCGGCGCGCGCCGGGCTTCAGTTTCACGCGATGGTGCATGTGCATCTCACCCGGCACGACCCCGAAAAGATCGTGCAATTCATCGCCGCGATCGAAACCTGCGACGCGGTGCAGGAGTGTTACGCCACCACCGGGCAGGCCGATTACCACCTGCGCGTGCTGTGCCGGGATCTGGACGCCTACAACAGGTTCCTCGAAACCTTCCTGTTTCGGTTGCCGGCGGTCGACAGCGCCCAGACCAACGTGATCCTGCGCAGCGTCAAAAGCTCAGGCCCGGTTGCGCTGTGACAGCGGCGGCAGGCGCAACGCGCCCAGCGCGATCGCCAGACCGGTGGTCGCCATCGCCGCGCCCAACCATTCCAACGGGCCCGGAAGTTCGCCCGTGATGGGGATGCCGACAATTAGCGTGGCGGCGGGCACCATCGCCGGAAACAGCGCAGCACTGCCCGCGCCCAGGATTTCCACCGCCTTGCCATAACAGATCAGCGCCAGAACCCCCGCGCCCAACCCCTGCGCCACAAGCTGCACCGCCAGATAGGGCGCCGGCAGGGCCGCAAGGCGTTCGAACGTGTCGAAGAACAGGAAATACGGCATCACCGCCAGCGCCGATATCACCGATACGGCCGCCGTGCCGGCGAAGGCGCCGATGCTCCAGCGTTTCAGCAGGATGGTGTAGGA
This sequence comes from Paracoccaceae bacterium, assembly GCA_024742705.1. Taxonomy (GTDB): domain Bacteria; phylum Pseudomonadota; class Alphaproteobacteria; order Rhodobacterales; family Rhodobacteraceae; genus JANSXZ01. The sequence goes on from JANSXZ010000036.1 coordinate 19,224, forward strand.
CACCCAGAAGACCGAGGCGAAGACAAAGATCAGATCTCCGATCCACGCGCCCGGTTCGGCCTTCAACCCCGAGCGCGCGGCGATCAGGGTAATGCCCGCAAGGATCGTCAGTGTGCCGACGATCCGGTTGCGTGTCATTGCTTCGCCGAACATCGTCCAACCCAGCAACAGCGACAGCAGGGCCACCGTGGAAGGCTGCAAGACCGCGCCGTGGCTGAGCGGCGCAAAGCCATAGCCCAGGGCCGTCAGCCCCACGAATATCGGCCCGGCCCCCAGCGCCAGCGCCAGGCCGCGGCCCCATCCGACACCGGCCAGATCGCGCGGCCCGTGCCACATCAGCCAGACCGCCATGATCGCGCCGGCGACGCTGTAGCGCAGGAAAACGATGTCCATCGGGCTGAGACCGGCGACAACGCCGTCACGCGCATAGGAAAGATAGCCCGCCCACATGGCAACGGCGGCAAGCCCGAAAAGGGCGCCCTGAAGACGCAATGACAACATTCGCGCAAACTGGCGCTTTAGTCGTGCCGCCGCAATCGAAATCGGCGTCCGGCGCGATTGCCGCCCGGTGATGTCTGTTGCCGGTTGCGAAACGCAGTGTTGCGGATCGCGCGACAATCCGCCCTTAGGCGTATACCGCGTGCGCCCAGATCATTGCCACATAGGTCAGCTGGTGCAGTGCCTGATCAACACCCGCCGCGCGCCAGAATCCGGCCATCGCGGGGGTGTGCCCGCGTGCCTCGGAATAGCGTGCCTTGGCGTAGTCGATGTTGAAATGCACCACCCATTCGGCCAGAACCAGCAGCACGACAAACCCCCATCCTGCGCCGACGGCCACCAGAACCACGGCCGACAGCACCGCGTGCACCGCCGCATGCTGGGCGCGCCCCAGGTGCAGGTAGGCATTGCGCCCGGACAGCATTTTCTGGGTCTGGAGAAAGTAGTCGGCGAACATGTGCTTGATCTGAAGCAGGCACAAAAGGACCAGGGCCGCCGTCAATTCACCAGTCACTCGTTACCTCCACGCATTTCCCGCGACACGCGATGCCGCTGCAACCTGATGCAGCATTTCGCCGTGGTCGCGTGTTTTGCGGGATCCGAACCGCTGCAACCCGATTATATTTGCACGAAAGCATTTGAATGCAAGGGTGAAGCGCTTGATCCGGAGCAAAGGAAGGCGCTAGGGTTTCGACGTTCCGGCCACTCCGGAGCACCAAAACAGGTCGAATTGGACAAAGACCATCGAACGTTCGTTATTTTCATTCATCTGGAAGTACTCCAGACGTGACCAGTTGGTGTTGCTGGCGGTCACGACAACGCTTTTTCCGCTGCTTTACCTCACGCTTGAATTGCCCAAGCGGATCATAAACGATGCCATCGGTGCGCGCAGCGTGCCGATCGAGGCTTTCGGCTTCGCTTTCAGTCAGGAAGGCTACCTGGCGCTTTTGTGCGGTGCGTTTCTTTTGTCGGTGTTTCTGCACGGCATCATGAAAATGCGCATCAACACGATGAAAGGCGTTCTGGCCGAACGGTTGCTGCGGCGCTTTCGCTATACGCTGATCGCGCGCATCCTGCGGTTCCCGGCGCCCTATTTCGAGCGCACCAGCCAGGGTGAACTGGTGTCGATGGTCACCGCCGAGGCCGAACCGATGGGCGGCCTGATGGGCGACGCGCTGACCCAGCCTGTCTTGCAGGCCGGGCAGATGCTGACGATTCTGGCGTTCCTTTTCCTGCAAAGCTTCTGGTTCGGGCTGGCCGCCTGTGCGCTGATCCCGTTGCAGGCCTGGCTTATCCCGAAGTTGCAAAAGCAGATCAACAAGCTGAACAAGAAGCGCGTGATCGAAGTGCGCGCGCTGGCCTCGGAGATAGGCGAAAGCGCGGCGGGGGCCACGACGCTGCGGGTGAACGGCGGCTGGCGCCACCGGCTGTCGATGATCACCGACCGGTTGGGCCGGCTGTACCTGATCCGTTTCGAGATCTACCAGAAGAAATTCTTCATGAAGTTTCTCAACAACTTCATCACCCAGCTCACGCCTTTCTTTTTCTTCGCGGTCGGCGGTTATCTGGTGATCCAGGGCGCGGTCACGGTAGGCGCGCTGGTGGCGGCGCTGGCGGCTTACAAGGATCTGTCCAGCCCTTGGAAAGAACTTCTGGCCTATTACAACCAGTCGCAGGACATGTCGCTGCGCTGGGAAACGATCACCGAACGTTTCGCGCCGCAGGGCATGGTCGACGAGGCGCTGTTCGAAGGCGAACCCGATGCCCTGCCGCACTTGACCGGCGATGTGGTTCTGAACCGGGTGACGGTGCGCGACGCCGACGGCAATGCGGTGCTGGAGGAACTGAACGGCACTCTGCCGGGCGGCAAGGTCATCGGGATACAGGCCGCCAGCGAGGAAGACCGCCGCGCCTTCGCCGAACTTCTGCTGCGCGAACTGACCCCGACCAGCGGCGACATCGCGATCGGCGGCACCGCGCTGGCCGGTCTGCATCAGGGCGTGATCGCCGCGCGCGTCGGCCACGCCACATCGCGCCCGATGCTGTTTCAGGGCAGTTTCGGCGAAAACGTATTGATGCCGCTGATGCATCGCCCGGCCGCTGACGCGGCGGTTTCGGACATCGCCGCCGAGGCGCTGCGCGCCGGCAACAGCGGTGACCGGCTGGATGTGGAATGGCTGGATCCGTCGATCGCCGGGCTGCGCGACGAGGCGGAAGTGCGCGAATGGTGGATCCAGCTTGTCGAAGGCATGGGATCGGGCACCACGCTTTTCCGGCGCGGTCTGGATCAGAAGTTCGATCCCGAATCCTGGTCGGAACTGGCGCAAAGGCTGGTCGAACTGCGCGATCCGGTGCGCGAGGCGCTGGAAAAGGCCGGGTTGCGCCGGCATGTGTTCTACTTCCTCGAAGACATGTACAACCCGGCGCTGCCGGTGTCCGACAACCTGCTGTTCGCGCTTCCGCGCGAACCGATCACCCGCGAATTCCTCGCCGGTCAGGCCGGGTTCCTCGACCTGCTGAAGGAACTGCGGCTGGACCGGGATCTGGTCGATCTGGCGCAGGACGTGGTGGAAATGCTGCGCCAGATCTTCGGGCTGGACGGCACCGACCACCCGCTGTTCTTCAAGCTTGGGCTCGACGTGGCAACCTACGAGACGGCTGTCGAACTGGTGGCGCGCCGCCGCGAGGAAGGCCACGGGGCGCTCAGCGACGAAAACGTGCTGCTGTTGCTCACGGTGCCGTTCAGCATTTCGGCCGAACAGATCGGTCCGGCCTTTCCAGAAGATATGAAACAGCGCATCCTCGCGCTACGGCATGAACACGCCGCAGACCTTCAGAAGCGCCTGCGCGCCTCCTTCGCGCCGCTGCGCCACGATGAATTCGCGCCGGGCCTCACGGTTCTGGAAAACGTGGTCTTCGGCAAACTGTCGGAGAACGCCGGCGGCAAGGCCGACGAACTGCGCCGCGTGGTGGCGGAAACGCTGATCGCCTCGGGGGTCAAGCGGCTGATCGTCGAACTGATCTACGATGCGCCGATCACGCTGGGTGGCGGCAACCTTCCGGCGCTTTTCACCGAGCCGCTGGCCTTCAGCCGGGCAGCGATCAAGAAACCCGATATCCTGATCCTGGAAAAGGCGCTGGCCAGCTATGACATGGATACGCAACGTTCGGTGTTTCACAATTTGCGCCGGCTCCTGCCAGACACGACGCTGATCTATCTGAACGACAAGTTCGAGAACACCGAGGTGTTCGACTGCTTCATGGAACTGCGCCAGGGGCGGTTCGTGACCGATGAAACGGATGACACCGGCACGGAAGACAGCGCCGCCAGCGCCGATCTCATCCGCAAACTGCGCGCGCTGGAAAAGACCGATCTTTTCGCCGGGCTCGACCGCAAACAACTGCGGCTGCTGGCATTCGGCGGCCGGTGGTACCGCGCGGCTGCCGGCGAAGTGGTCTTTTACAAGAACGATCCGCCCAAGGATGGCGTGTACATGGTGATCGACGGCGAAGCCGGGCTCTATCTGCCACGCCAGGACGAGGACGATCTCGAAATCGCCCGCGTCGGCCCCGGCAAACTGGTCGGCGAACTGGGCCTCATCCGCAACGTGCCGCGCGCGCTGACGATGAAGGCCGAAACCGACCTGACATGCCTGCGCATCGGTGCCGAGGAATTCCTGGCCGTCGTCGAAAACGACGCGGCAACGGCCTATAAGCTTTTGCAGGTGGTGGCGGGCTACGTCTCGAATTGACACGCGGGCCGTGCGGTGCGGCCGCCGCCCCGCACGGGCATGGCACCCGCCGGTGGCGCGCCCGGCGAAACCGGCACTTGCCAACGCCACCCCGCCGCGTCTAGCTGGGTGCGGGCAAAACGAACCCAAACGGAAGGGGCACCGACATGACGGATCGAACGATCGCACTGATAACAGGCGGGGCGCAGGGGATCGGCCTGGCCTGTGCGCGTGCACTGGCCGCGGATGGCGCGCGCATCGTTCTCGCGGACATCAACGCCGAAGGCGCCGCCGAAGCCGCCGCTGAAATGGGCAACGGAACCGTGGGACTGACCTGCGATTTCGGTGATCCCGACCAGATCGCGGGCCTCTTCGACCGGATCGAAACCGACATCGGTACAGCAGGGATTCTGGTCAACAACGCCGGTTTGGCAATCGGGGCACCTTTCCTGGAAATGGCCCTTGCCGATTTCCAGCGGGTCATCGACGTCAATCTCACCGGAACGTTTCTGGCAACCCAGCGCGCCGCGCGGGCTATGGTCGCAAAAGGCATCGAAGGCGCCATCGTGAACATGTCGTCCATCAACGCCGTGGTGGCGATCCCTACGATCGCGGGATATTGCGCATCCAAGGGCGGCGTGGCCCAGTTGACCAAGACTGCGGCACTGGCGCTGGCACCACACAACATTCGTGTAAATGCCGTGGGGCCGGGCTCTATCGACACCGCGATGCTCGCTTCGGTCAACGCGGATCCCGCGGCAATGGCGGTCGCCATGTCGCGCACGCCGCTCAAGCGCGTCGGCCGCCCTGAGGAAATCGCCGATACGGTCGCCTTCCTGGCATCGCCCAGGGCCAGCTATATCACCGGCGAAACGATCTACGTGGACGGCGGAAGGCTGGGGCTGAATTACACGTGTTAGGCGCGCCCGATCAGGCCCCGCGCCGTTTGATGCCGCGGGAGCCTTCGGCGAGAGTTTATCTGGCAAGATGAAGCCAGGGCCCGCGGTCACTACTTGCGGCTTTCCTTTCGCCACAAATATCCCCGCCGGAGGCAAGACTCTCTTTTGGCGGGCAAACATCAAGATGCGCCACGGTTGCGCGGGGAGAAATGCAGATGGATCGCCCGTTGATCGACAACCTTCAATATGCCAACTGGTCTCCGGCCATCTTCGAACAACTCCGGGCGGGAGGTGTCGATGCGGTGCATGTGACGATTGCCTACCATGAGACTTTCCGGGAGATGGTTCTCAATCTTGAACGCTGGAACCGCTGGTTCGAGGCGCACCCCGACATGATCTTCAAGGGCTTGTCTGCCAATTGCGTTCATCTGGCACGTCGCAGCGGGCGCACGGCGGTTTTCTTCGGGTTTCAGACACCCGGTCCGATCGAAGATGATATCGGCCTTATCGAGATCTGCCATCAACTGGGCGTTCGGTTCATGCAACTGAGCTACAACAACCAGTCCTTGCTGGCCACCGGGTGCTATGAGGCCGAGGATCCCGGCCTGACCCGCTTTGGCCGGCAGGCCGTCGCCGAGATGAACCGCGTGGGTCTTGTCATCGACATGTCCCATTCGGCCGAGCGATCGACACTGGAGGCGATCGCGCAATCCGCTCGGCCGATCGCCATCACCCATGCCAACCCGGCGTGGTGGCATCCGGCGCTGCGCAACAAGTCCGATGCGGTCCTTCGCGCGCTGACCGAACGCGGCGGGATGCTGGGGGTTTCGCTCTATCCGCATCATCTCAAGGGCGGCAGCGACTGCCGCCTCGAGGATTTTTGCGCGATGCTGGCCGAGGCCGCGTCACGCTATGGCGCGGATCGCCTCGGGATCGGCTCGGACCTTTGCCAGGATCAGCCAGACAGCGTGGTTGAATGGATGCGGGTCGGACGCTGGTCGCGACAGATCGACTATGGCGAGGGCAGTGCCGCTCAGCCCGGATTTCCGCCGATGCCGTCCTGGTTCCGCGACAACCGCGACTTTGGCAATATCCGTGCCGGTCTGGAGGCAAAGGGCTTTGACGCCGCCGAGGTCGATGGCATCATGGGCGGCAACTGGCTGCGGTTTTATGCGGCAAGCTTTGGAGCGATGGCATGAAGGATGTTGCGCCTCCCCCGCAGGCAGCGTTGCGCCCGCCCGCCGAGGTCATGCGGCTGCGCCGAATGGGTGCCGCTTTTCCCACGCGGCTTTCGTTCCTGCGCACCTTGATGCGTGCGTTGGGCGCCGACGGGGTGCGCGTGACGCGGCCGGTCTGGCGGATCGACGAACGTGGGTTTGGCCATGCCGTCTACAGCCTGCGGTTTGGCGGCCATGACTATGCGCTGGTGGCTGTATCGACGGAATTGCCCGATGCGATGCGGACCGACCGGGTGATCGCGACCGCGTGGGATACATCCTATGTGCTTCATGACGGTTTTCCCGACACCGCCGAGATCGCGCGGATCGTGGCCAGCGCGCCCCGTCAGGAAGCCGCGCGTTTCTCGCCCCGCGATCTTGTTCTCAGCCGTGCCAACAAATCGGTCCGGTTGTTTTCGCATGTGGTAGATGCACTGCGCGCCGGGCGTCAGCCCGATTTGTCGCGGATCGCCGAAACCGGGTACCTGATGCGCACGACAGCCGTTTACGGCAACGGCAAATTCGGGATCGCGGATCGCGACACAATCGCCCGGCGGCCGGGCCTGTCGGGGCCTTTCATGGCGGAGATGCTGACCGTCTGGCTGATCCGTGGCTTTACGCACGATCTGGCCGAACACATGGGCGGCGCGCCGCTGGACAGGGCGATCCGCCGGCAACTGGGCATCGGCAATGCCACCGGCCTGGGCATGGCGCCGTTTCTCGTGAACCATCCGATGTTGCTGGATGCCTGGATGCAGGTGCGTGAAACAGCCCTGGCGCGGGTGCGGGCGCTGGAGACGCTGGACGCCGACCCCATTTCCCGGTTGCAGGGGCTGGGTGCGCGGGTGGCGGCGCATCTGGCATCCTGGAACGTGGCGGATCCCGAGGCCGCCGACCGCATTGCGCAATTGCGCCGGGAATGGCCGGCGATCCAGGCGGCGCTGGGGCGGATCCATGCCGATACGCCGCGCCCCGTCGATGCCGTGATCACGGTCAGCCGGGGCTGTTCGGTCGATCTTCAGGAGCTTGTGGTGGCAATGGTTCTGGAACCCTTCGGCGATCTGGTCGACGGTCTGGCCGATTGCATGGCAACCCCGTTCCAGCCGGTGATCGACGCGGCAATGCCGGTCGGCGATCTGGCGGCGGCGCTTGCGCGTGACTGGTCGTGGGCGCTGGACGTGGATTATGACAGCCCCGCGCAATCGGCGCAGTTCTGGTATGTTTCGGAAGAGAAGCAGGAGCCGCGCCTGGGCCTGCGGGCGCATGAGCCGGGCGCCGACCGCGAAACGCCCCTGGACGTGGCGCGCCGGGTTGCGGCGATGGCGGCCGATCTGGCCGGCGCCGATGACGACCTGGCCGGTTTCTTGCGGCGCTATCCACAGCATCGGTCGGCGGTGCGGCGGGTGCAGACGGTGATGCGCCATCCCTATGCCGAAATCCGTGACAATCTGATCGGGAAGTCCTGCCGACCGATCGACATGTTGCGCTGCAAGCTGGCGTTTTTCGGTGCCGCCGGTTTCGATCCGAAATCCGATCGCTGGACCCGGATCACCCTGGCCCAGGGTGCGCCGTTGTTCGACGAACTGGATGCGGCCGACGATTGGTGGCTGCCGGTCTTCGCCCCGGCGTTCGTGGCGGCATGAGACGCAGCCGGGCGGAAATCACGGCGACCGTGGGCAAGGCGGCGCGCGGGGCCGGCCTGTCTCTGGGGATCGCCGAGGAGCTTTGCGCGGCGGCCGATCATCTGAACGGCGAAGAGATCGCAAAACTGGCCGATGTTCTCGCGCGGCCCGATGACATAAATGCGCTTTGCGAGACGCTGGACCGGGTGCAGGCGGGCGAGGCGGCGGCGTTGGTGCCGCCCGGGCCGGCATGGCTGTTGCGGGCGCTGGCCTTGGCGCGGGGGATCGATCCCGATGCTCTGGCGCCGCAACCAGAGCAGGCGCGCCCCGCCGGCACGGACGTTGCCGAGGCGGGCTGGGATCGGCTCGAGGCGCTGGCGGCGCGGACATATGTGCCGGCAACGGCGGCGTCGCGCGCGGCCGGCGCGGGGGCCGGGCTGAGCGACAACGACTGAGACCGACGGAACGTCACCGCCGAATCGGCCTGCCGGTCGCGGCGCACCCGTTGCATAGTGCGGCCAGTGCCAACAGACGGTGAGGAGACCGGCCCATGAACGACGCGCGCATTCTGGTGAACCAGAAGGACATCACCCGGATCCAGACAGATTTCGCCGCGGCGCCCGCGCTGGCCGAAGGGCAGGCCCGTCTGCGGTTGGAAAGCTTTGCGCTGACCGCCAACAACGTGACCTACGCGGCGGTCGGGTTTCAGATCGGATATTGGCAGTTCTTTCCCACGGAGGTGGCGGATCACGGCCTTGTTCCGGTCTGGGGTGTGGCGGTTGTGGCTGAAAGCCGGAGTGGCGCCCAGGCGGGCGGGCCCCGGGGCGACCGGGTCTCTCCCAAGGCGGGAACGC
>JANSXZ010000022.1 GCA_024742705.1 Paracoccaceae bacterium
GGCCGCGACGAGGCGCGCGTCGCGCTGGTCGAAGCCTACGCCAAGGAAAACGGCTTCTGGCGCGACGCCGATTATGCCCCGGTCTACACCGACACGCTGCACCTCGACATGGGCACCATCGTGCCGGCAATCTCGGGGCCCAAACGGCCTCAGGACTATGTCGCGCTGACCGATGCGAAAACCGCCTTCACCCGCGAAATGCAGGAAACGTTCAAGCGTCCGATGGGCAAGGCCGTGCCCGTCGCCGGCGAAGACTACACGATGGAATCAGGCAAGGTGGTGATCGCGTCGATCACGTCGTGCACCAACACATCGAACCCCTATGTGATGATCGGTGCCGGACTGGTGGCGCGCAAGGCCGCCGCGCTGGGTCTGAACCGCAAACCCTGGGTCAAGACCTCGCTCGCCCCCGGCAGCCAGGTGGTCAGCGCCTATCTCGAAGCAGCCGGGCTTCAGGAGGATCTCGACAAGATCGGCTTCAACCTCGTGGGCTATGGCTGTACCACCTGCATCGGCAACTCCGGTCCGCTGCAAAAGGAAATCTCGCAGGCCATCGCCGAAGGCGATCTGGTGGCCACGTCGGTGCTCTCGGGCAACCGCAACTTCGAAGGCCGGATCAGCCCGGACGTGCGCGCCAACTATCTCGCCTCACCGCCCCTGGTCGTGGCCTACGCGCTGGCCGGCACGATGGACATCGATCTCAGCCGCGATGCCATCGGCAAGGACAGCACCGGCGCCGACGTCTTCCTGCGGGACATCTGGCCCACCAGCAAGGAAGTCGCCGAACTGGTCGAGGCAACCGTCACCCGCGAGGCGTTCCTCACCAAATATGCCGACGTCTTCAAGGGCGATGAAAAGTGGCAGCAGGTCGAAACCACCGACGCCGAAACCTACGACTGGCCGCCGCAATCGACCTATGTGCAGAACCCGCCCTATTTCCAGGGCATGAACCCCGAACCGGGCGTGATCACCAACATCGCGGGCGCCAAGGTGCTGGCGGTGCTGGGCGACATGATCACAACCGATCACATCAGCCCAGCGGGATCGTTCAAGGATACCACCCCCGCAGGCCAGTACCTGGTCGACCGGCAGGTTCCGGTGCGCGAATTCAACTCCTACGGTTCACGGCGCGGCAACCACGAGGTGATGATGCGCGGCACCTTCGCCAACATCCGCATCAAGAACGAAATGCTCGACGGTGTCGAAGGCGGCTACACCAAGGGCCCCGATGGCACCCAGACGTCGATCTTCGACGCCGCGATGGCCTACCAGGCCCAGGGCACGCCGCTGGTGATCTTCGGTGGCGAACAATACGGCGCAGGTTCCAGCCGCGACTGGGCGGCCAAGGGCACCGCGCTTCTGGGCGTCAAGGCGGTGATCGCCGAAAGCTTCGAACGTATCCACCGCTCGAATCTGGTCGGCATGGGTGTGATCCCGTTCGAATTCACCGGCGGCGACACCCGCAAATCGCTGGGCCTCACCGGTGATGAAACCGTCAGCATCTCGGGCCTTGATACGATCAAGCCGCTTCAGGTCGTGCCCTGCACCATCACCATGGCCGATGGCACCGTGAAGCAGATCGATATCAAGTGCCGGATCGATACCGCGATCGAGATCGAATACATCGAACATGGCGGCGTGCTGCACTACGTTCTGCGCAACCTCGCCAAGGCCGCCTGACCGGCCCGGATCGAAGAATCGAAAAGGGCGGCCGCTTCTCGCGCCGCCCTTTTCCTTTCGCCCCAAATATCCCCGCCGGAGGCTCAAATCTCTTGCCCGGCACGAACCAGAGGCACAGCCAAAATGGCTGCGCGCAGCACGCGGGCCACGGGCGGCAGGAAATGGTGTGCGCCGCAGGCGCTCAGTCGGATTGCGCCGCGGCCAGCGCGGGGCGGATCGTCTCTTCCATCACGCGCCCGGTGATCGGCCCGGCGAACCGCAAAAGGATCGTGCCCGTTCCGTCGACGACATAGGTCTCCGGCACGCCATAGACGCCCCAGTCCAGCGCCATGCGGCCGCTGGCATCGGCGCCCAACCCGACATAGGGATCGCCCAGCTCGTCCAGAAACGCCAGAGCATCGACCGGCTTGTCCTTGTAGTTGACGCCATAGACAGGGATGCCCTCGGCGGCCAACACATCAAGGTTCGGGTGTTCCACCCGACAGGGCGCGCACCAGCTGGCCCAGTAATTCACCAGTTTCACTTCGCCGTCTCGCAGCGTGGCATCGTCAAAGGGGGTTTTGCCCGGCAACGGCGTGATCGCAACCGGCGGCGCGGGCTGCCCCGCGCGCGTCGATGGCAAGGCGTCGGGATCATCGCGGAACATGCCGATCCCGGCCAAGGCGACAAAGCCCAGGAACACCAGCGGCGGCGCAACCATCAACGGCGATACCCTAGCCATCGCGGCGCATCCTCGCTTCGATGGCGCGCAGGTCGGCGCGCACACGCCTGCCGCGCCAAAGCGACAGGGCCACCAGCGCCACCAGAAGGACGATCGAGGCGGCATAGGCGCTCAGCACCGTGTCGGCGTATTTTCCCAGGTCCGGCATCATGCGGCCCCTGCCCTTTCCCGCGCGATCAGCGCGCGCATCCGCCGGGCGCGGATTTCGGTTCCGGTGCGGTAGAGAACCAGCGCCACGAACAACAGCACGAACCCAGCGATACAGACCAGCAACGGCTGGTAGAACACGTCGGCCACGTTCTTTTCCTTGTCCAGGCTCAGCGATGCGCCCTGGTGCAGGCCCTGGTTCCAGAAGTTGACGGCATAGCGACTGAGCAGCGCAAACACCGATCCCACAAGGCACAGCACCGATGTCAGATCGGCCGCCGTATCGGGATTGTCGATCGCCGCCCACAGCGCGATGTAACCGAGGTAGAACAGGAACAGGATCAGAAACGAGGTCAGCCGCGGATCCCATGCCCACCAGGTGCCCCACATCGGCTGGCCCCAGATCGCCCCGGTGACCAGCGCGATCAGCGTCATCGCGACACCCACAGGGGCCGCCGCCCGCGCCGCCAGCGCACTGACGTGATGCCGCCGCACCAACCATATCAGCGAGGCAACCAGCATCATCAGCCAGGCATTGATCGCCATCAGCGCCGAAGGCACATGCAGATAGATGATCTTCACCGTCGAACCCTGCCGGAAATCGTCCGGGGTAAAGAAGAAACCCCAGACCAGACCCACCACGAGGCATAGGCCCGACAGCGCCCAGAACGCCGGCAACACCCGTTCCGAGGTGGCCAGGAACTTCTTCGGATTTGCGTATTCCCACAGCGACATGAGCGGTATCTAGTCCTTCCTTTATGGCTCTGCAACTAGCGCAAATTGACGCGTAGAACCGCCGCGCTGGCAAAAGGCAAAAGCGCGATCGCACCTGCCGAAATGCCCGCCAGCATCAGCATAGGCGTGATTGCATCCATGCCCTGCGCGCCCCGCCGCGCCACCTCGGCACCAAAGATCAGCGTCGGAACATAAAGCGGCATCACCAGCAGCGACAACAGCAACCCGCCCCGCTTCAGTCCCACGGTCAGCGCCGCGCCGAAGGTGCCGATCACCGAAAGCGCCGGCGTACCCAGCGCAAGCGATACCACGATCCACAAGAACCCCTGGGCCGGCAGGTTCAGCAGCACCCCAAGGACCGGCGCCGCCAGCACCAGCGGCAGCCCCGTGGTGATCCAGTGCGCCAGGGCCTTTACGCTCACCACGCCTTCCAGAGGCAGCGGCGCCGTCGCCAGCAGGTCCAGCGATCCGTCCTCCCAGTCCAGCGCCAGCAACCGGTCGAGCGACAGCAGACAGGCCAGCAACGCGCCCAGCCACAAGACCCCCGGCGCAATGCTCGACAGCAGCGCCGACTGCGGCCCGACACTGAAAGGAACCATCACCGTCACGATCAGGAAGAACGCCAGACCCAGGCCAAACCCGCCCCCCGCGCGCAAGGCCAGCCGCAGGTCGCGCAGCAACAAGGCAATCACAGGAAGGCCTCGTCGGTGTCGTCCCAGGCGGGGATGCGCGCCTTGTACCCGGCCACGTCCAGAACCTGCGCATCGAGGCCCAGATCGATATGCGTCGCCATCACCGCCATGCCACCGCCGGCCAGATGCCCGCGCACCGCATCCGCAAACTGCGCGGTCGCATCGCGGTCCAGCGAAACCGTGGGTTCGTCCATCGCCCAGATGGTGCGCCCGGTCACAAGCATCCGCGCAAGGCCCAGCCGCCGCTTCTGCCCGGCCGACAGCGCCCCCGCGGGACGTTCGGCCAGATCCGACAGCGCATAGGCGGTCAGCGCCGGGGCGATATCGCGGTGCCCGAACACCCGCGCCCAGAACCGCAGGTTCTCGACCACGCTCAGCGTCGGTTTCAGGCCGTCGGCATGAGCGGCATAGGCAACACGGTCCTCGGCGCCCCGGATGGTGCCGGCCAGCGGCGGCTGCAACCCGGCGAGGGTGCGCAGGAGCGTGGTCTTGCCGGCGCCGTTCGGACCACGCAGCACCACCGCCTGCCCCGGCGACAGATCGAAGCAGATGCCTTCCAGAACCGGCACACCGCCGCGCGCCACAGCCAGATCGCGGACCGTCAGATCCACCCGTCAGACCGGCAGCATGGCAAGCGCCACGCGCCGCCCTTCCGACAACAGCACGTTGTAGGTGCGCGCCGCGGCGGGCGATGCCATCGTTTCCACACCGATCCCGCGCGCTTCCAGCCGGTCGCGCAAGGCAGCGGGAATATGCGCGATTTCGCCCCCGGTCCCGATGAACAGCACATCCACCTGCCCGGCCAGCGCGGCCAGCGGCGCATCGTCTTCATAGCCGGCCCACAGCCCGGTGCCGCCCGGACCTGTCAGCACGGCGCCCTCGTAGACCGCGCCGCCGATCCGGAAAAACCCCGGACCATAGCCCTCGACCGGTCTGGCGTCGTTGAAGGTCACTTCGTTCAGGCGCATCGCTTGGCTCCGTCCGTCAATCCAGTATCGGCAGGCCGGCGATCACCGCCAGCCCGACCACCGCATAGGCGGCGCCACGGTAAATCCGTTCGTGGGCGGGGTCAAACAGGCGCTGGCCGATCAGCACGGTCACCGTGTAGGGCAAGGCCAGAAGACAGGCCAGCCAGACGGTGACGGCATGCACCATCCCGCCCAACGCCAGGTTGACGATCAGAACCACGTCCATCAGCCCCAGAAACAGGATGGTGTTCGCCCGCACCGCCTGCGCACCGCGCTGGCTGGCCAGGTTGAAGATGATCACCACCGGCCCGGTCAGCCCGGTCAGCCCGCCCAGAACACCGGCCGTGCCGCCTATGGCCGCCCGCCCCCGCAGGCCCGGCGTTCCATGCCAGCGCCATCCCGCGATCACCGCCACCAGCGTGACACAGGCGATCACCGTGATGATCCACCGCAGCACTATGGGGTCGCTGCGCGCCATGATCCACAGCCCCACGGGAACCGTCAGAACCGCGACGGCCGCCATCGTGCCCACCTCGGCGCGGTCTGCACTGGCCCATGCCCGCGGCAGCAGGGCCCCGGTGCTGAACACGCCGGTCACCGTGATCAGAAGGATCACATCGGCTGCCGGCAGGAACTGTCCGGCGACCGGCACGAAGATCAGCGCCGTGCCAAACCCGGTAAAGCCGCGCACCATGCCGGCCACGGCGATCGTTGCCATCATCCACCACAACCCCGGCGTCGCCAGCAGCGCGGCGGCCAGGTCAGGCATCGATGTTGGCGAACTGATTGCCTTCGGTGTTGTCGGGTTTCGACCAGTCGCGCTTGACCCCCAGCCAAAGCAGGATGGTCGATGCCACGAAGACCGACGAATAGGTGCCCACGATCACGCCCCAGATCATCGCGAAGACAAAGCCGCGGATCACGTCGCCGCCCAGCACATAAAGCGAAATCAGCGCCAGCAGCGTGGTGACGGATGTCATCATTGTGCGGCTGAGGGTTTCGTTGATCGAGATGTTCAGCACCTCGGCCAGATCCCGGCTCTTGTATTTGCGCAGGTTTTCCCGGACCCGGTCGAAGACGACGACCGTATCGTTCAGCGAATAGCCCACGATGGTCAGCAGAGCCGCGATGATCGCCAGATCGAAGCGTATCTGCAATTCCGAGAAGATGCCTATGGTCAGGATCACATCGTGCACAAGGGCGGCCACCGCCCCCAGCGCGAATTGCCATTCGAACCTGAGCCAGATGTAGATCAGCACCGCGCCGATCGCCAGGATCACCGCGATCACTGCCGTCTGGATCAATTCACCCGACACCTTCGGCCCCACCGATTCGACGGATATGAACCGGATGTCGGGCACCTCGGCGAGCAGCGCGTTCTCAACATCTTCGATCATCTGGGTGCTGACCGCTTCTTCGCCGTCCTGGGCCTGGATCCGCACCATCGCCACATTCTGTTCGGGGCCGAACGTGGGGTCGAAGACCTCGGTTATGCTGATATCGCCCAGCCCCAGCCGGTCGATGGCGCCCCGGTACAACCCGACGTCGACGGGCTGTGCGCTTTCGGTGCGGATGGTGGTGCCCCCGCGGAAGTCGATGCCAAAGTTCAGCCCCTGCACCATGAACGAGACGAAGGCGATCACCATCATCAGGCCCGAAATACCCAGCCAGAGCTTCCAGCGCGAAAAGAAGTCGAAGCGCGTCTCCTGCGGAACCAGTTTCAGTCGCATGTCACACCTCGATTGTTTTGGGGCGGCGGCGTTCGAACCACATCACGATCATCAGGCGGGTCACGAAGATCGCGGTGAACACCGAGGTCAGGATGCCCAGCCCCAGCGTGATCGCAAAGCCGCGCACCGGCCCCGAGCCCATGGCGAAAAGGATAACGGCGGTGATGAAGGTGGTGATGTTGGCATCGAGAATCGCGCTCAGCGCCTTTTCATAGCCAAGGTCGATGGCGCGCGCCGGGCCCTTGGCGGTACGCAGTTCCTCGCGGATGCGTTCGAACACCAGCACGTTGGCATCCACCGCCATGCCGACGGTCAGAACGATCCCCGCGATGCCCGGCAGGGTCAACGTGGCGCCGATCAGGCTGAGAAGGCCGAAGATCAGCGCGATGTTGAGGATCAGCGCGACATTGGCAAACAGGCCGAAAAGGCCATAGCTGAGCGCCATGAAACCCAGCACCGCCACAAAGGCGACGATCGTGGCGATCTGGCCCGCTTCGATGCTGTCCTGGCCCAGTTCGGGGCCGATTGTGCGCTCTTCCAGGAATTCCAGCCCGGCGGGCAACGCGCCGGCGCGCAGCAGCACGGCAAGGTTCGTGCTTTCCTCGACCGAGAAGTTTCCGGTGATGATACCCGATCCGCCAGGAATGTGGCTCTGGATCACCGGTGCGCTGATCACCTCCTGATCCAGGACGATGGCAAAGGGATTGCCGATGTTTTCGGCCGTGTAATCGCCGAATTTGCGCGCGCCAGTGGGGTTGAACCGGAAGCTGACCGCCGGGCGGCCGTTCTGATCGAACGACGGCTGCGCATCCACAAGTTCCTCGCCGGTCACGACCGGGGCGGATTCCAGGGTGTAGAACACGTCGGCCTCGTCCAGTGATGGCAGAACCTCGTTGCCGATGCCGGGATTGGTGTCGGCGCTGGACCCGCGGCCGATCACCGGCTGAAACGTCAGCTGCGCGGTGGTGCCGATGATCGCCTTCAACTCGGCCGCGCTGCCGATGCCGGGCACCTGGATCAGGATGCGGTCGACGCCCTGGCGCTGGATCGTCGGCTCGCGGGTGCCCACCTCGTCGATGCGGCGGCGGATGATCTCCAGCGCCTGTTGCACCGTCCGGTCGTCCGATGCCAGCTTTTCGGCGTCCGACAGGCGCACCGTCACGATGTCATCGGCGCCGCTGACCGTCAGATCGGTGGATCCCGCGCCGCTCAGCGTCTGGATCGGGCGGGCCAGCCCACGCACCACTTCAAGCGCGCGGGCCATCCCGTCGGGATTGCCGATGCGCACGCGCAGTTCGTCGGGCGCGGAAGGTTGCAGGCGGATCGTGCCCACGGTGGCGCGTTCGTCGCGCAGCACATCGCGGATTTCAGGCCACATGCCCTCCATCCGCGCGGCATAGACATCCGCCACCCGGACCTCTGCCAGAAGGTGCGCACCGCCACGCAGATCGAGTCCCAGATTGACCAGCCCGCTGGGCATCCAGTTGGGCCAGCGCGCGGCATCTGCGGCCAGCGCCTCGGTCTCGCCGCCGATCTCGATCGCGGCGACCGCATCGTTGTGCATCTCGACCCGGCTGTAAAAGCCGTTTGGCAGGGCCAGAAGCACGCCCGTTGCGCAGGCCAGCCAGATCAGCACCCGTTTCCAAAGATCAATCTGTAGCATAAGCCTGCCTTTTCAACGCAGTGGCAGGACCGCCTATTTCGCCGGCTCGGTCTTGGAGGTGACGGTGGCGATGGTCGATTTGACGACGCGCACCTTCACGTTCTCGGCCAGTTCGACCTCGATCTCGTTGTCGTCCTTGACCTTCGAGACCTTGCCGATCAACCCGCCCTGGGTCACCACCTGATCGCCCCGGCGCAGCGCGGCCACCATGGCCTGATGTTCTTTCACCTTTTTCTGCTGAGGTCGGATCAGCAGGAAATACATGATCGCGAAGATCAGGATAAGAGGAAGAAACTGGGCGAGTGCGCTGCCGTCCATGCGGGATGTCCTTTCTGACCGAAACGCGGGGTGTCCCGCGAAGTTGCGCGGAACCTATGCGCTGTGCGCGCCCTGTGCAAGGCGGCGCGGCCCCGAAACCGGCCACCGGCGCCAGATTACCGGCACCGCGCCGGGCCGGCCCCGCGCGCCTTGGCGCAAGCCGGCCAAACCGGTCATCCTGCGGTTTTACCCCGGCGCGAAACTGCGTCATAAGAACGGCGGAGCGACTCAGGAAACCAGGACCAGACCCATGCATGACATCCGTGCCATCCGCGAAAACCCGGCCGCCTTCGATGCGGCCCTGTCGCGTCGCGGGGATGCCCCGGTGTCGGCGGCGATCCTTGCGCTGGACACGGCGCGGCGCGAAAGGATCACCGCGGCCGAAGCGGCACAGGCCGAACAGAACAAGGCATCCAGATCCGTCGGCGCCGCAAGGTCGGGTGGCGACACAGCCGAGTTCGAGCGCCTGCGCGCCCTCGTCGGCGAAAAGAAATCCGAGGTGGCGGCCATGCGGGCCGAGGCCGATGCGCTGGATGCGCAGCTGACCGACATGCTGGCGCGGATCGCGAACCTGCCGGCCGCGGACGTGCCGGACGGCGCGGACGAGGCCGACAACGTCGAGGTGCGGCGCTGGGGCGACCAGCCGCATTTCGACTTCGGGCCGGTCGAGCACTTCGAGATCGCCGGAGTTGCGGCGTCGATGGATTTCGAAACGGCGGCCAAGATCTCGGGGGCGCGCTTCGTGATGCTGAAGGGCGCTGTCGCGCGGATCCACCGGGCGCTGGCCCAGTTCATGATCGACCGGCATGTGGATGAAAACGGGCTGACCGAAATCAACAGCCCGGTCCTGGTGCGCGATGCGGCGATGTACGGCACCGACAAACTGCCGAAGTTCGGCGAGGACAGCTACCAGACCACCAACGGCTGGTGGCTGGTGCCCACGTCCGAGGTGCCGCTGACCTATTCGGTGGCTGACCGGGTTCTGGAACCCGATGCGCTGCCCATCCGGATGACGGCGCACACCTTGTGCTTCCGGTCGGAAGCCGGCAGCGCGGGGCGCGACACCTCAGGAATGTTGCGCCAGCACCAGTTCGAGAAGGTCGAAATGGTGTCGATCGTGCACCCCGATGAAAGCGACGCCGAGCAACAGCGCATGTTGGGCTGCGCGCAGGGCATTCTGGAAGCGCTGGGCCTGCCCTATCGCACCGTCATATTGTGCACCGGCGATATGGGGTTTGGCGCGCGACGCACCTATGATATCGAAGCCTGGCTGCCGGGTCAGAACGCCTATCGCGAGATATCCAGCGTTTCGACCACCGGCGATTTCCAGGCACGGCGCATGAACGCGCGGTTTCGCGGCGCCGATGGCAAACCGGCCTTCGTGCACACGCTGAACGGCTCGGGGCTGGCGGTGGGGCGCTGCCTGATCGCGGTTCTGGAGAACGGCCAGCAGGCCGACGGTTCGGTCGCCCTGCCCGCGCCGCTGGCGCCTTACCTGAGCGGGCGGCTGACACTGCGGGCGGATGGAACACTGGCCTGAAGCCGAAACACCGGTCTGAACCGGCCCCAGGGCCAATGAAGGAGACGAAGATGCAGATTTTCTGGGCCATCGCGGTGGCGGTTGCGGCGGTCGCCTTCGGGGCGTCGTCGTACATCGTTCCGGATTTCGGCGGCTTCGAGCCGAATCAGTTTCCGGTGCCGCAGAACGATCCGCCGGTGCAACCGGCCGGGTATGCCTTTGCGATCTGGGCGGTGATCTACCTCTGGCTGGTCGCGTCAGCGGGCTACGGCCTGCTGCGGCGTGCGACCGCCCCGGATTGGGAACCGATGCGCCCGGCGCTGGCGCTCAGCCTCGCGGTCGGCGCCACATGGTTGCCCATCGCCAAGGCCAGCCCGCTGGCCGCCGCGCTGCTGATCTGGGTGATGCTGGCGGCGGCGCTGGCGGCGCTGCTGCGCGCGCCGCTGCTTGATCGCTGGTGGGCGCGGGCGCCGCTCGGGCTCTATGCCGGTTGGCTCAGCGCCGCGTCCTGCGTCGCGCTGGGGCTGATCCTGGCCGGCTATGGCCTGATGGAAGAACGCGCCGCCGCATTGCTGTGCCTGACCCTGGCGATTGTCCTGGCCGCGACGGTTCAGATCCTGATCGAAGGCGTGCCGGAATACGGCCTGGCGGTGATATGGGCGCTGTTGGGCGTGGTGGTGGCCAACATCGGCGGCATCGGCATGGTTTTCGTTCTGGCGCTTCTGGGGATCGTGGTGATGGCGGTGCTGTGCCTGCGGGCGCTGACGCTGCCGCGCGCCTGAAACGACCTGTCCGCCGGCGGTGCCGCCCGGCACCGCCGGTGGATCACACCTGCGACAGGCGCGCCGCCACCCGGTCGCGCGCCGGCGGGAAGGGAACCAGACGTTCGCTTTCCTCATCCCACAGCTTTAGGTTCAGCGCCGCCACCGCCTCGCGGAACCCGATGCGGCGCGGCGCCCATTCCGCCGGCAGCGCATAGCGGCACTGGCGCAGCCGATAGCTGGGGATCCGCGCATTGAAATGATGCACGTCATGGCAGGTTATGTTGGCCGTCGCGATATCGAACCAATGCCCGAAATCCAGCGTGCTCGACCCCTGCAAGGCGGCGCGCTGCGGGTCCAGATCGGGCCGGCGATCCCAATAGGTGTCTTCGAAGTTGTGCTGCAGGAAAACCATGAACACGCCGATCATCCCGCCCAGGTAGTTGAAGGCAAACCAGACGCCGAGACCCACCCAGCCGGCCACGGCCCAGAGCGCGGCAACCCATCCGACCACCATCAGATTGTGCAGCAACACGCCGCGCACCCCTACCTCGCGGGTGTTCTTGGGCCAGCGGTAGCGGATGAAATATGTGAAGGCCGCGCCCAGTGGCACAAGGATCAGCGGGTTGCGATAGAGCCGGTACCCCAGTCGTTCCCAGAGCCCCGCCTTTTCCCATTCGGCCAGTGTCATGGTGTGGATCTCGCCGCTTTCGCGATGCTCGAGGTTGCCGATATGCGCGTGATGCAGATCATGGTTGTGGCGCATCGCGTGATAGGGCGCGAAGGTGAAGGGCGACAGGCCGATCCCGGCCCATTCATTCTGGGCGCGTGTTTCGAACAGCGACAGATGGCCGGTGTCGTGCTGCAACACATACAGGCGGATGGCCGAAAACGCATGGACGATCCCGAAGGCCAGCATCGCCGGCCAGAAATGCACGAAGGTCACCGCCCCCCAGAGCGACGCGAAGTAGACCGCGAAGGTGCCGAAGTAGCTGAGTGACGCGATCCGGTTGTCGCGGTCGCAATATTGGCGCGTGAATTCCCGAAGCGTCATGTGGCCCCCGCATCCTGACAGTTTCGTTTTTCTTTTGTCAGGCAGATAAGTCGGCGGGCCGGCCCGGACAAGCGCCGGCCGGCCAAAAAACCCAGGTTCGGGTGCCACGCGGTGCGGGCGCGCCGGCACTGCGGCGTTCCGCGCGCGCGCCTGCTGTCACGACCGGCGGCCTTCGGTGTGCTTGCGCAGCTTTGAAGGCCCGGATTTCGTGCGGCCCTTGTAAGGGTTCTTGTCGTTCTGCGATCGCATGTACAGACGGATTGGCGTGCCCGGCATGTCGAAATCAAGCCGCAGCCCGTTCACCAGATACCGCGTGTAGCTGTCGGGCATCTTGTCGGGATGGCTGCACATCACCACGAAACCCGGCGGCCGGGTCTTGGCCTGGGTCATGTATCGCAGCTTGATACGTTTGCCCTGGGGCGCGGGCGGCGGATGCTGTTCCAGCATCCCGGTCAGCCAGCGGTTCAACTGGGCGGTGGTGACACGGCGGTTCCAGACCTCATAGGCGCGCAGGATCGCGGTGTGCAGCCGGTCCAGACCCTTGCCCGTGCGCGCCGAGACCGTCACCAGCGGCGCGCCGCGCAACTGCGGCAACAACCGTTCGAAGGCCTCGCGAAGGTCGCGCAGCTTGGCCTGCTTTTCCTCCTCCAGATCCCACTTGTTGACCGCGACCACAACGGCGCGGCCTTCGCGTTCGGCCAGGTCGGCCAGCCGCAGGTCTTGCTGTTCAAAGGGTATTTCGGCATCCAGAAGGATCACCACCACCTCGGCGAACTTGACCGCGCGCAGCCCGTCGCCAACGCTCAGCTTTTCCAGCTTTTCCTGCACCTTGGCCTTGCGGCGCATTCCCGCGGTGTCGAAAATGCGCATCGGAACGGTGTCGCCTTCGGGGCCGGCCCAATCCACCCGCAGCGAGATCGCGTCGCGGGTGATGCCCGCCTCGGGGCCGGTCAGCAATCGGTCTTCGCCGAGGATACGGTTGATCAGCGTCGATTTTCCGGCATTGGGCCGCCCCATGACCGCCACCTGCAAGGGGCGCGCGGCGGTCGGCTGGCGCGGCGCATCGGGGCCTTCGTCGTCCACGTCGATATCGGTGTCGGGCGCCTCTGCTTCGGCGCGCGCCGCGAAACCATCGGCCAGCGGCATCAGGTGCGTATAGAGATCGTTCAGCCCTTCGCCATGTTCGGCCGACAGGCGCACCGGCTCGCCCAGCCCCAGGCCGAAGGCATCATAGACCCCGGCATCGGCGGCCGACCCTTCGGCCTTGTTGGCCGCCAGGATAACATGGCGCGCCCGCTTGCGCAGGATGTCGGCGAAAATCTCGTCGGTCGGTGTGACCCCGGCGCGGGCGTCTATCATGAACAGACAGACATCGGCCATATCGACCGCCCGTTCGGTCAGCCGCCGCATCCGCCCCTGAAGCGAGTCGTCGGTGGCCTCTTCGAGGCCGGCGGTGTCGATCACAGTGAACCGCAGATCGGCCAGACGCCCAGCACCTTCGCGCAGATCGCGCGTCACGCCGGGCTGATCGTCGACCAGCGCCAGGCGTTTGCCGACGAGACGGTTGAACAGCGTGGACTTGCCCACATTGGGGCGGCCCACGATGGCGAGGGTGAAGGACATGGATCAGGCTCCGCGGCGGCTCAGGCGCGCGGTGTAGCGCATCTGGCGGTCAACGGAAAGCGTGGAGTTGCCCGTTGGCCCCGACGACATAAAGCGTTCCGCCCGCAACCGCCGGCGCCGTGGTTGCACCGCCGGGCACTTCGGCAGTGCCCACCAGCGCCCCGCTGTCGGGCGCAAAGAAGCGGATCAGGCCGTCGGACGAGGTCACCACCAGCCGGCCACCGGCCAGCACCGGCCCGTGATGGGCATGGACCGCGGCGCGCCGGCGCGGCTTGTCGCGCAGGAAACCGGGCAGATCCACGGCCCAGACCAGCACGCCGCTGCCCGCGTCAAGGCGGACAAGCTGATTGCGGTCGGTGATCGCGAACACCGATCCGCCCACCGGCCAGACCGGCCCGAACACGCCTTCGCGCGCGGTCCACAGCCGGTCGCCGCTGTCGACATCGAAAGCGGCGATGCGACCCGAATGATTGCCCGCAAACAGCGTCCGGCCCGCCACGACCGGCGCGCCTGTGATATCGGATATCTTCGAACTGGACCGGCCCAGGCGCTGCCCGGCCACCGAAGCCGACCACCGCCGCAAGCCGCCGTTGCGGAACGTCGACACCAGATCGCCGGACCCGAAGGCAAAGACCGTCAGGCTGTCGGTCAGCGCCGGTGCGGGTGCGCCAAGGATATTGGCCACCGACGGCGTCGCCAGCACCTGCCATGCGATCCGCCCGTTGTCGCGCCGCACCGCCCATCCGGTATCGTCGCCCGCGACCAGGTACACGAGATCGCCCGCGACTGTCGGCGCACCGCTGCCGGTCGCATCGAGCTGCTGGCGCCAGCGCTCCGCGCCGGTCGCCGCGTCCAGCGCCAAAAGCTCGCCGAACCCAAGCGAAACGTAAAGGGTGCCATCGGCATAGGCCAGCCCGCCGCCGGTTGCATCGCCCCGGTCGTCGCGCGGCGGCGTCAGGTCGCGGCTCCAGATCGGGGCGCCGCCGGTCCCGGTGGCGGTGACCAGGGCGCCGGCGTCCAGCGTATAGACCCGCCCCGCGCCGACCACGGGATCGGCCGTGATGCGCAGCTTGCGGCTGTCGCCCTCGCCGATCGACACGCTCCAGATGCGTTGCGGCGCCGGGCCCAGCGCCGCGTTGGCGACGCGAAACGCCTGGGTGCCATGGCTTTGTGCCCATTCGGCATTGGCCACCGTCGCCGGCAGCGCGATGGTGCGCGGCCCCGGCGCCACGGGCGCGGCCGCCAGCGGTTCGGCATCGGCGCGGATATCCTCGCGCGGGCCGGTCAGGATCACCTCGGGTTCCTCGCAGGCCGCCAGCATCAGCAGCGACAGGCCCAGCACCGCCAGCCCGGTGCGTTGGAAAAGAGGAGATGCGGTCATGGGTTTGGCCTGTTCTTCTGACATCGACGGGCGACGGATCCGGGCCTTGCCCTATCCGTCGTCACCCGGTGCGGTCAACGAACCGCCCAGCGCCACAATCGCCTGCTGCGCGCGCTGTTGCAAGTCCGCGGTGGCCTCGGCATCGTCCAGAAGTGCGCGGAACCCCTCGATCGCGGCCGCGGTATCGCCGGTTTCCACCGCGATCAGGGCCAGTTGTTCCTCGGCCAGCAGCCGAAGCGGCGCGCCGGGCCGGGCCAGCGCCTCGAATTGCAGCGCCCGCTCCTGCGGCCCCAGCGTGTCGGATTGCAGCGTCAGCGCCTTGAACGCGGCGATCTGCCGGTAGATTTCCGGCAGGTCTCCGTCGGCGGCGACCCGGCTGAGCGCGGCAACTGCGGCCTCGGTATCGCCCGCTTCGGTCAGCGCGCCGGCCCGCAGCATATCGACAACCGCCGCGCTGCCGGCGGTGTGCGGTGTCACCCCGGTCAGGGCTTCGGCGCGTGCCTCTCCGGTCAGGTCCAGTGCGCCGACCAGCGCGTCGCCCAGCGCCTGCGCATCCGCGCGCGCCTGCGCGCGGCTGAATTCAGACCATGCCGCGGCGCCCACGACGGCAAGAATCGCCACCACCGCGATCCAGCCATAGCGGCGCATCACCGCGTAAAGACGGTCGCGGCGCACCTCGTCGTTGACCTCGTCGATGAAACTGTCTGTGTCGCTCATGAAAGCTCCCGCTGCGGGCTGTGGCACGGATTTGCATCCCTCTTATCGCGCGCCCGGCATGAAGCCAAGGGCATGTGGCCGGCACCGCGCGGACCCTTGCGAAACAGGGCGAAAAAAATTAATCTGAACTGGTTAGTTTAGCGTACATCGTACATATATCCTGCGTGACGCTGACAAGTGATCTGTCTTCCGGACCCGGTTCGGCACGGCCTGTAAAGAAGAGATTTTTGATATGCGACTGATCCCCGC
Organism: Paracoccaceae bacterium; assembly: GCA_024742705.1. Classification (GTDB taxonomy): domain Bacteria; phylum Pseudomonadota; class Alphaproteobacteria; order Rhodobacterales; family Rhodobacteraceae; genus JANSXZ01. Next base: position 15,959 of record JANSXZ010000022.1, read on the forward strand.
CCTGACGGCACTCCTGGTGACAGCCGTCCTGTATCTGGCCGTGTTCGAGCGCGACCGCCTGATCGAATTCGCGCGCGGCACATCCGCCGGCGACACCGCGGTGGCGGCACAGCCGGATGCAGTGGCGGCGGATGCCGGCGGGGACACGGCCGAAACCACGATGCCCGCCGCCGATTCCATGGCCGCATCCGATGCCGGAAACGTGGCAGACACCCTGGAAGATGCCGTCGCCGTCGAGGAAAAGCTGGTGCGCGTGGTCGTGCGCCGGTCGGTCGCGCAGGAGATCGACAACGCGGTGGTGCTGCGCGGCCAGACCCAGGCCGACCGGCAGGTCGAGGTGCGGTCAGAGACGACGGCGCGCGTGGTGTCCGCCCCGCTGCGCAAGGGCAGCTTCGTCGAAACCGGCGATGTGCTGTGCCGGCTTGATCCGGGCACCCGCGAAGCCACGCTGAACGAGGCGCAAGCCCGTCTGCGCGAGGCCCGCGCACGGGTTCCCGAAGCCGAGGCGCGGCTGCAAGAGGCACATGCCCGGGTGGAAGAGGCCCGCATCAACGACAACGCAGCGCGCAAGCTGTCGCAGGGCGGTTTCGCGTCGGAAACCCGCGTTGCCGCAAGCCAGGCCGCGATGCGCGCCGCCGAGGCCAGCGTGGAAAGCGCGCGAACAGGGCTGGAAACCGCGCAATCGGGCATCCAGTCGGCGCAGGCCGCCGTTGCCGCCGCCGAGGCCGAGATCGACCGGCTGACGATCCGCGCGCCCTTTGCCGGCCTTCTGGAATCCGACACCGCCGAACTGGGCAGCCTGATGCAGCCCGGCGCGCTATGTGCCACGGTGATCCAGCTGAATCCGATCAAGATCGTCGGTTATGTGCCCGAAACCGAGGTGCACCGCGTGTCGACGGGCGCCATTGCAGGAGCGCAACTGGCCAACGGGGCGCAGGCGCGCGGCGAGGTGATTTTCCTGAGCCGCTCGGCCGATCCGCAGACGCGCACATTTCTCGTCGAGATCGAGGCCCCGAACCCCGATCTGGCGATCCGCGACGGCCAGACCGCCGAAATCCTGATCTCGGCGCGGGGTGCGCAGGCGCATTTCCTGCCGCAATCGGCGCTGACGCTGAACAATGACGGCCAGTTGGGCGTGCGCATCGTCGAACAGGGCGACAGGGTGGCATTCAACCCGGTGTCGCTGCTGCGCGACACGGTCCAGGGCGTCTGGGTGGCCGGCCTGCCCGACACCGCGGATGTGATCGTGACCGGCCAGGATTTCGTGACCGAGGGCGTGCGCGTCGCGGCAACCTACACGGAGGCAACACAATGACCGGCGTCGTTTCCTGGGCGTCCGAACGGGCGCGGATGATCCTTGCCTTCATCTTCCTTTCGCTTGTGATCGGCGGTTTCGCCTATTTCAGCCTGCCCAAGGAGGGCGAGCCCGATATCGAGATCCCGGCGCTGTTCGTGTCGGTGCAGTTTCCCGGCATTTCGGCCGAAGACAGCGAAAGCCTGCTGGTCAAGCCGATGGAGACCGAACTGGCCGATCTGGACGGTCTGAAGGAAATGACCTCGACCGCCGCCGAAAATTATGCCGGCGTGGCGCTGGAATTCGAATTCGGATGGGACAAGACCGCCATCATGGCCGATGTGCGCGATGCCATGAACACCGCGCAGGGCGACTTCCCCGAAGGCGCCGAACAGTATTCGATCACCGAAATCAACTTTTCCGAATTCCCGATCATCATCGTCAACCTGACCGGCGCGGTGCCGGAACGGACAATGGCAAAGATCGCCAAGGAGTTGCAGGACGATCTTGAATCGCTCGACGCGGTTCTCGAGGCCGGGATCGCCGGCAACCGCGACGAGATGCTCGAGGTGATCTTCGATCCGCTGCGGCTCGAGGCGTACAACGTGACCGCGCTTGAACTGATCACGGTGGTCCAGAACAACAACCAGCTGATCGCCGCCGGCGAGGTGGAAACCGCGCAGGGCACCTTCAGCGTCAAGATCCCGTCGTCGTTCGACGAACCGCGCGATGTCTATGCCCTGCCGGTCAAGACGAATGGCGACCGGGTGATCACGCTGGGCGACCTGGCCGAGATCAATTTCACCTTCGAAGACCGCAAGGGAACCGCGCGTTTCGATGGCGAAAACACGATCGCGCTGCAAATCGTCAAGCGCAAGGGCTTCAACCTGATCGACACCGCCGAACTGGTCAAGCAGACGGTCGAGGAATCGCGCCAGAGCTGGCCCGAGGAATTGCAGGCCGCCGTGCGCGTCGGCACATCGAACGACCAGAGCCGGGTTGTCGGATCCATGGTGCAGCAGCTGGAAGGTTCGGTACTGACCGCCGTCGCGCTGGTGATGATCGTCGTTCTTTCGGCGCTGGGCAGCCGCGCCGCGCTGCTGGTGGGCTTTGCGATCCCCACTTCGTTCCTTTTGTGCTTTGCCTTTCTGGCGGTGATGGGCGTTTCGATATCGAACATCGTGATGTTCGGGCTGATCCTTGCGGTGGGGATGCTGGTGGACGGGGCCATCGTGGTGGTCGAATACGCCGACAAACGCATCTCGGAAGGTTCGGGGCCGATGCGCGCCTATGTCGAGGCCGCGCAACGCATGTTCTGGCCCATTATATCCTCAACGGCGACGACGCTTTGTGCGTTCCTGCCGATGCTGTTCTGGCCGGGGGTGCCGGGCGAATTTATGGGCATGCTTCCGGTGACCCTGATCTTCGTGCTTTCGGCATCGCTGATCGTGGCGCTGATCTACCTGCCCGTGATGGGCGGGGTTTCGGGGCGGCTGAGCCGGGTGTTCAGCCAGATGTCGGACGCGCTGCGCGCGCGCCTGCCCTGGGTGGTGCGCGCGGCGCTGGTGCCGGTCGCGCTCTACGGGATGTTCGCTGGCGCTATGCAGCTTCTCAATCCAACCTACCTGTTGCCCGCCGGCCTGCCGGCCATGGCGGCGGGCCTTGCGGGGGCGGCGCTGTTTCTGGTCGCGGCTTTCGCCGCTTCGGTAACCCTGGGCGCGGCCCAGATCACCTGGCGCCGCAAACGGGTCGACGCGGGTTACCGCCGGACCGCGTTCGGTTGGGTCATCAAGGCGCTGACCGGCAACCCGGTCATGCCGGTGGTCAGCATCGCGGCGGTGTTCGGCTTTGTCTTCTACATCGGCTTCGTGCTGTTTCCGGCCAATGCCAACGGCGTGGAATTCTTCGTGGAAAGCGAACCGGAACAGGCCACCGTCTATGTCCGCGCCCGTGGCAACATATCGCTGACCGAAAGCGATCTGATGGTGCAGCAGGCCGAAGCCGTGGTGGCCGCGCACCCGGCGGTGATCAACGTCTTTGCCTTTGCCGGCGATGGCGGGCTGAACACCGACAGCAGCGGCGCGGCGCTGCCTTCGGACACGGTGGGCCAGGTCCAGTTCGAGATCATCCCCTGGGAAGATCGCCCGACGCAAACCGAAAGCTGGTTCTTCGGATTGATCCAGCGCGAGGTCACAGCCTATGCCTTCGACGGCGACACGGTGATTTCCGAACTGAACGCCGAGCTGGAAAAGTTGCCCGGATTTCAGGCCGAGATCAAGGCGCTGGCCCAGGGCCCGGCCAGCGGCAAGCCGGTGCACCTGCGGCTGCGCGGCAACGACTGGGACGACCTGACCGAGGCGACCCGGACCGCGCGGGCCTATTTCGATGCGACACCCGGGCTGACACTGGTCGAGGATTCGCTGCCTCTGCCGGGCATCGACTGGCAGATCGACGTCGACGTGGAAAAGGCCGGCCGCTTCGGCGCCGACGTGGCCACGGTGGGCGCGATGGTGCAGCTGGTCACGCGCGGCATCCTTCTGGACACCATGCGCGTTGACAGCAGCGACGAGGAAATCGAGATCCGCCTGCGGCTTCCCGACGATGACCGCGTGCTGAGCACGCTGGACACGCTGAAGGTGCGCACCAGCGACGGCCTGGTGCCGCTGTCGAATTTCATCACCCGCAAACCGGTGGCGAAACTGGCCGAGATCAAGCGCGTCGACCAGACGCGGTACTATGACGTCAAGGCCGATGTCCTGCCGGGGCTGGCCAAGCTGGTGCGCGGCGAAGGTGCTGCGGCCGAGCGGTTGGCGACGGTGCGGATGATCGGTGATCCGGCGGCGCATGCCGGCGCGCTGATCCGGCTGCCCGGCATCGACGACGGCTATGAGGTGACCGCGCTGGAAGCCGGGGTGGGCCTGTCGCAACTGCGCGATGCCGCCCAGTCGGGCGACCTGCGGGCCGTGCCGATCAACGCCAACGAGCGGATCGCGGTGCTGACCGAATGGCTGGAGACCGATCCGTTGCCCGGAGACATCGCCTGGGGCTGGACCGGCGACCAGGAAGAACAGGAGGAATCGGGCGCCTTCCTGCAAAACGCCTTCGCAGGCGCGCTGGGGCTGATGTTCATCATCTTGCTGACCCAGTTCAATTCCTTCTACAATTCGTTCCTGGTGCTGCTGGCGGTGGTGCTTTCGACCACCGGAGTTCTGATCGGGATGATGGTGATGGACCAGGCGTTTTCCATCATCATGACCGGCACAGGGATCGTCGCGCTGGCGGGAATTGTGGTGAACAACAACATTGTCCTGATCGACACCTACCAGGAGTACAGCCGCTACATGCCGCGTCTCGAGGCGATCGTGCGCACCGCCGAAGCGCGTATTCGCCCGGTTCTTCTGACCACGATCACCACGATGGCGGGGCTTGCGCCGATGATGTTCGGCCTGTCGCTGGATTTCATCGGAGGCGGGTATTCGTTCAACTCGCCGACGTCGCTGTGGTGGAAGCAGCTGGCCACCGCCGTTGTCTTCGGGCTGGGCATCGCCACCGTGCTGACCCTGATCCTGACGCCGGCGATGCTGGCGCTGCGGATCTGGCTGGTGTCGGGGGCCTATGGTCTGGGGCGGCTGGCGATGGCGGCCAGCTGGAGCCGCGAAGGCCAGCGCATCCGCGACGACCTGCGTCTGGAGCGCCGGGGCCGCAAGATCCGGTCGCCCGAGATATTCTGGGACGATGCGCCGGACCCCACGCCCCTGCCCGGGCGCGCGCCATTGCGGGCGGCGGAATAGGCGCCTTCGCGCAGAGTGAATTGCCGCCCCGAAGGGCGGCAATGCCTCCGGCGGGGATATTTGGGGCGAAAGGAAGCCGGCGCCGGGACGGTTGAGGCGCGAACGCCGACAAATCGCGGCGCGCCGTCTTTCCCTTGCGGTTCACATTCGCTAGACCGCAGACGTCGAACAAGGGGGCCAGGCAATGGCGATGGAAAAATCATTCGATGCGGGCGCGGCGGAAGGCCGGATCTATGCCGCCTGGGAAGAAGCGGGGGCGTTTCGCGCCGGAGCGAATGCTTCGCGGGACGAGACGTTCTGCATCATGATTCCTCCGCCGAACGTGACCGGCGTTCTGCACATGGGCCATGCGTTCAACAACACGCTTCAGGACATTCTGATCCGGTGGCACCGGATGCGCGGGTTCGACACCCTTTGGCAGCCCGGTCAGGATCATGCCGGGATCGCCACGCAGATGGTGGTTGAGCGCGAGCTGGAACGCAGTGGCGCGCCCGGGCGAGAGGCCCTGGGGCGCGCGGCCTTTCTGGAGAAGGTCTGGGAATGGAAGGCGCAATCGGGCGGCACCATCATCAACCAGCTCAAGCGGTTGGGCGCATCCTGCGACTGGTCGCGCAATGCCTTCACCATGTCGGGCGCGCCGGGGGCCCCGGCAGGCGAGGAAGGCAATTTCCACGACGCGGTGATCCGGGTTTTCGTCGAGCTCTACAACAAGGGGATCATCTATCGCGGCAAGCGCCTGGTGAACTGGGACCCGCATTTCCAGACCGCGATCAGCGACCTGGAGGTCGAGAACACCGACGTTCAGGGACATATGTGGCATTTCAAGTACCCTTTGGCGAACGGCGCGACCTATGAGTATTTGGAGAACAATGAAGACGGCGAGGTGATCTTTCGCGAGACGCGGGATTACATCTCGATCGCGACGACGCGGCCCGAGACGATGCTGGGCGATGGCGCGATCGCGGTGCATCCTTCGGATGAGCGGTATGCGCCTATCGTGGGGCAGATGTGCGAGATTCCCGTGGGCCCGAAGGATCAGCGCCGGACGATTCCCATCATCACGGACCCCTATCCCGATCCGGAGTTCGGATCGGGCGCGGTGAAGATCACCGGGGCGCATGACTTCAACGACTACGGCGTAGCCAAGCGTGCAAGCATACCCTGTTACCGGCTGATGGATACCCGTGCTCGGATGCGCGACGACGGTGCAAGTTATGCCGAAGCTTCGGACGTGGCGCGCCAGGTTGCGCGGGGCGCGCGCCGTCTGAGCGAGGCGGAAGCGGATCAGATCAACCTGGTGCCCGAGGATCTGCGCGGGCTGGACCGGTTCGAGGCGCGCCGGCGTATCGTGGATCAGATCACGGCGGAGGGTCTGGCGGTGATGACGCGGGCCGACGATCCGCGTCTGGGCAAGGCCGGGGCAGCACCCGATCTGCCGGATATGGCGGTGCCTCTGGTCGAGTCCAAGGTGATCACACAGCCTTTCGGCGACCGCTCGAAGGTGGTTGTCGAGCCGATGTTGACGGACCAATGGTTCGTGGACGCCAAGGCTATCGTCGGCCCCGCGATCGAGGCGGTGCGGACCGGCGAGGTCAGGATTTTGCCCGAGCAGCACGAGAAGGTGTATTTCCACTGGCTGGAGAACATCGAGCCCTGGACGATCTCGCGCCAACTGTGGTGGGGTCATCAGGTGCCGGTGTGGTACGATGAGGAAGGCAACCAGTATTGTGCCGCCACCGAAACGGAGGCCGCGGCCATGGCACCCGGCAAGCTGCTGACACGCGATCCGGATGTTCTGGACACCTGGTTTTCCTCCGGTCTCTGGCCGATCGGAACGCTGGGCTGGCCCGAGGACACGCCCGAACTGAAGAGGTATTTCCCGACAAGTACGCTGGTCACCGGCTTCGACATCATCTTTTTCTGGGTCGCGCGGATGATGATGATGCAATATGCCGTTGTCGGCCAGAAACCGTTCGACACGGTCTATGTGCACGCCCTGGTGCGCGACGAGAGCGGCAAGAAGATGTCGAAATCGCTCGGCAATGTGCTGGACCCCATCGAACTGATCGATGAATACGGCGCCGACGCGGTGCGGTTTACCCTGACAGCGATGGCGGCAATGGGGCGCGATCTGAAACTGTCGACCAGCCGCATCGCAGGCTACCGCAACTTCGGCACCAAGCTGTGGAACGCCATGCGCTTCGCCGAGATGAATGGTGTTTTCGCGCCGGAGGTTCCGCAGATCGATCCGGCGGGACATGCCGGTCTCGAACAGACGCTGAACAGGTGGATCCTGGGTGAAACCGCGCGCGTGCGCGAGGAAGTGGACGCGGCCCTGTCGCACCACAGGTTCAACGACGCGGCGAATGCGCTCTATGCCTTTGTCTGGGGCAAGGTCTGCGACTGGTACGTCGAGTTCTCGAAACCGCTGCTGGCCGAAGACAGCCCCGCCCGCGAAGAAACGCAGGCAACGATGCGCTGGGTTCTGGATCAGTGCCTGATCCTGCTGCACCCGATCATGCCGTTCATCACCGAAGAGCTGTGGCAAGGTTCGGCCCCGAGGTCGCGGATGTTGATCCATGCGCCCTGGCCCACCTGCTCCACCGCGGCATTTCTGGACCCCGAGGCCGACCGCGAAATGAACTGGGTCATCGCCCTGATCGAGAACGTGCGCTCTGCCCGGGCGCAGATGCATGTGCCGGCCGGCTTGAAGGTGCCTATGCTGGTGCGCGATCTGGATGCGGCGGGCCAGACTGCCTGGGACCGGAACGCCGCCTTGATCAAGCGCCTCGCGCGCATCGACAGCCTCACACCTGTCGATGCCTTTCCCAGAGGCTGCGTGACCATCGCCGCAGAAGGCGGCAGCTTCGGCCTGCCCCTCGCCGGGATCATCGATGTCGACGCGGAAAAGGCGCGCCTCGAAAAGACCCTGGGCAAGCTGGCAAAGGAACTCGGCGGCTTGCGGGGGCGGCTGAAGAACCCCAAGTTCGCCGCCTCCGCACCGCCCGAAGTGGTCGAAGAGACCCGCGCCAACCTTGCAGCGCGCGAGGAAGAAGAAAACCGCCTTAACGAAGCACTGGCCCGTCTCGCCGAACTGGGCTGAGACGGCAGCCAGAGCCGGTCGCGCCGCGCCCCCTTCCGCTCGCCGGAAATATCCCGGGGGAGCCGCCTTCAGGCGGCGGGGGCAGCGCCCCCATGGCCCGGCCGGGCCGGGGGCGCACCGCGTCCGGCTATCGGAAAACCGCCGCGCGGCCCTGCATCTGGGCCGCGATCGTTTCCATCTGGTCGGCGCCACCGATCAGGTCGGCCTGCTCGGCGCTCTCGGCCATCAAAACTTCCTGACGGCCCTCGCTTTCCGCCCGCTCGATCAGTCTCTTGGCCGCGCGCATGGCGCTGGGGCTGCGACCGGCGATATCGGCGGCAAGCGCCTGCGCCGCGGCCAGGGGATCGGCGTCGATCATTGTCACCAACCCCCAGCTTTCCGCCTGCGCCGCCGGGATCGGGCGCGCGGTATAGGTCAGCAGCCGCACGACATCAGATCGCGCGATGCGCGGCAAGAGAACCATGCCGCCCATGTCGGGCACCAGGCCCCATTTCATCTCCATCACCGAAAACCGCGTGTCGGGCGCCGCAATCCGGATGTCGGCGCCAAGGCTCAGCTGGAACCCCGCGCCATAGACCACCCCGTGCAAGGCCGCGATCACCGGCACGCCGACCCGACGCCAGACCAACGACACCTCCTGCCAGCGGTTGGTATCGCCGTGGGTACGCGGCAGCATCGCCTCGCGGGGGTCGCCCCCGGCCATGGCGCCGAAGCTGGCCACATCCAGACCCGCGCAAAACCCCTTGCCCTCGCCCGATATGACCACAGCCCGCGCCGGCGATGCCGCCACCTCCTGGCCGGCGGCGATGATCGCATCGATCATAGCAGGGTCCATTGCGTTCATCTTGTCTGCTCGGGTCAGCCGCACATGGGCGACATGATCGGAATAATCTACGGAAACGCGTGCCATCTGGGCCTCCCTGTCGCATTTGCGGCAGTTGAACGGATCGCGGGCGCCGCGTCCAGCGCAACGTGGGGTTACCGCCAATCCCCCCTGCGGCGCAGGGTGCGCGAAGCGCTTGCACCGGCGGCCGGCTTTGGGTTAATTGCCCGCCATGACCGGACCCAGACTGACCGAGCTTGCGCTGACGCTGCCTTCCTCCGTGCCCTTCGTCGGGCCCGAAACCCAGGAGCGTGACCGCGGGCGCGTCTTTGCCGCGCGGCTGGGCGCCAACGAGAGCGTTTTCGGCCCCTCGCCCCGCGCTATCGCCGCGATGCAGGCGGCAAGCGCGGATGTGTGGCGCTACGGCGATCCCGAAAATCACGATCTGCGCGCCGCTCTGGCCGCGCACCACGGCGTGACGCCCGCGCATGTGATGGTGGGCGAAGGCATCGACGGCCTGCTGGGGTATCTCGTGCGGCTGATGGTGGCACCGGGCGACGCGGTGGTCACATCCGACGGCGCCTATCCCACCTTCAACTACCATGTGGCGGGATTTGGCGGGGTGCTTCACAAGGTGCCCTACCGCGACGACAGCGAGGACATCGACGCGCTGATGGAACGGGCCGAGGCCACCGGCGCAAAGCTGATCTACCTGGCCAACCCCGACAATCCGATGGGCAGCTGGCACAGCGGCACGCGCATCGCCGCGGCACTGGACGCGGTGCCCGAGGGTTGTTTGCTGGTGCTCGACGAGGCCTATGTCGAATGCGCGCCCGAGGGCACGGCGGCGCCGGTGCATCCCGACGATCCGCGGGTGATCCGCATGCGCACTTTTTCCAAGGTCTACGGGCTGGCCGGGGCACGCGTGGGCTATGCCCTGGGCGCGCCGGCGCTGATCGAGGCGTTCCACAAGATCCGCAACCACTTCGGAATGAACCGCGCGGCCCAGGCGGGTGCGCTGGCCGCGCTGGCGGATCAGGACTGGCTGGCCCAGGTGCGCGCGCGGATCGAGACGGCGCGCCAGCGGATCGCCCGGATCGCCCGTGCCGAAGGCCTTGATCCCCTGCCATCGGCAACCAATTTCATAGCGATCGATTGCGGCGCCGACGGTGCTTTCGCAAAGGCTGTTCTGGACGGTCTGATCGCCGCAGGCATATTCGTGCGGATGCCTTTCGCCGCGCCGCAAAACAGATGCATCCGCGTGAGTTGTGGGACGCAGGAAGATCTGGACGCTTTCGCGGCGGCTTTGCCGGGTGCCCTGGCCCAGGCACGCGCGGCGCAGGCCCCGGCCTGAACCACGGATACCGCCGGCCTGAGTGGGCAGGCGGCGGGACGGGGGCGCTGCCCCCGATGCCGTGCCGGCATCTCCCCCGGGATATTTCTGGCAAAAGGATAGGCGGATTTCGCCGCGACGTGCGGCATTGGCCCCGCCGCGCGGCGACTTTTTCAGGAGGTCACTGACTTTTTGCGATTCCGCGCTAGAATTTTCGCCAGAGCATAGGGAGAATCGACCGATGGCAGACCGCGACATCCGCTCGGCCCCGGATTACACCGTGCCCGCCCTGGTGATGATGGGCGTCAACCTGATTTGGATTTTCCTCGCGATCTGGGCGGCTTTCGGGCTGTTGCCGGTTCTGCTTCTGGCGCTGGGGTTGAACCATGTCCTGGAACGGGTTGCGGCGCGGCGGGGTGTCCGGCTGAGCCCTGCAGTGCCGCGCGGACGCGGCCGGGACTGACGATCAGTCCGGCGCGGCGCCCGCCAGAACAGCCGCCGCGGCGTCCAGCGCGCCGGGTCCGTGCGGGATGTCGAGCGCGCGCAGACCCGCGCCGATTCCGCCCAGCAGGCCCATGATCATCTGGCCGTTGACGTGGCCCATATGACCCAGGCGGAAGAACCCGTCCTGACCGGGATCGTCTTCCGTGGCCATCCCGAGGCCGATGCCGAGCGTCAGGCCGACGTTGGATTCGACCCATTTGCGCAGCCTTGTGCCATGCGGTTTGCCGATCCGCAGCGCGGTGACCGCGTGGGAGCGGTGCGCGCGGTCGGCGATATTGAGCCGGAGCGGGCCTTCCGTGCTCCAGGCGTCGCAGGCGGCCCAGATGGCGCGGGCCAGCAGCGCATGGCGGGCCCAGACGGTTTCGACACCCTCTGCGTGGACCATATCGAGCGCGGCGCGCAGCCCGAAGAGATGGTGGGTGGGCGCGGTGCCGCCGAAGTACTGGAAGAAGAATTCGGGATCGGCGCGCGGCGTCCAGTCCCAGTAGCGGCTGACCCGTGGCATCCGCGCCCGTACCGCCGCGGCGCGATCGTTGAAGAAGACAAAGCTGAGGCCCGGCGGCGTCATCAGACCCTTCTGGCTGCCGGTGACCATGACATCCACGCCCCAGGCATCCATTTCGAAGACGTCGCAGCCCAGCGAAGCGATGCAATCGGCCATCAGAAGCGCCGGATGGCCGGCCGCATCCAGCACCCGCCGCAGCCCGGCGATGTCGCTGCGCACCGAACTGGAGGTATCGACATGGACCGCGAGCACCGCCTTGATCGCGTGCCCCGCATCGGCCGCAAGGGTTTCGGCGACCACATCCAGATCGATCGGCGCCTGCCGGCCGAAATCGATCACCTGCACATCGGCACCCAGCCCCGTGGCCATATCGCCCCAGCCGTGGCCGAAACGGCCGGTGGCCGGCACCAGAACACGCTCGCCCGGTGCGATGACATTCGCCAGCGCCGCCTCCCAGGCGGCATGGCCGTTGCCGATGTAGATCGCGGTGTCGTGTTCCGTGCGCGCCACCCGCGCGAGATCGGGGATCAGACCGCGCGTCATTTCGATCAGGTCGCCCTCGTAAATGTTGGGGGCGGCGCGGTGCATGGCGCGCAGCACCTCTTCGGGCATGACCGAAGGACCGGGGATCGCGAGATACCCGCGCCCGCCGTGGCGTGTGGTTGGTGATGTCATGGGTCTGCCTTTCCCGGGTTGCGCCGGGGCGACACTAGCGCCCCGCCGCCCGGCGTCAATGCGTCAGGCAAGGCTTGCGCCCATGCGGCCGTGGCAGTACATCTTCCGCTTCTAGACCGGGGCGCGCATGAGTTCTGAGATCCCTTCGCAGACATCGTCCGGCGGCAGTGCGCGTGTTCTGCTGGCGTGGCTTTGGCGCGGCTATCTGCACAAGCACCTGGGCCTTCTGGGCATCGCCCTGATCTTCATGCTGATCGAAGGTTCGATGGTCGGCGCGATATCGTACATGATGCAGCCGATGTTCGACGATGTCTTTGTGGCCGGCAACGAGGCGGCGCTGCGTTGGGTCAGCCTTGCGATGCTGGGGATCTTCGCGGTGCGCGCGGTGGCGGGTGTGGCGCAGAAGGTTCTGCTGACGCGGATCGCGCAACTGACCGCCGCGGATCTGCGTCTGGACCTTCTGAACCGGCTGATCCGGCAGGACGGCGCCTTTCACCAGACGCATCCGCCGGGGTTCCTGATCCAGCGGGTGCAATCGGATGTCGATGCGGTCAATATGGTCTGGCGCGCGATCATCACCGGCGCCGGGCGCGACGTGATCGCGCTGGTCATACTTCTGGGTGTGGCGATCAACGTCGATTGGAAATGGGCGTTGCTGGCAGGTATCGGCACGCCGCTGATGCTGGCGCCGGCCATCGTGGCCCAGCGCTATGTGCGCAAGCAGGCGCGCCGGGCGCGCGACCTGGGCGCGGTTCTGGCGACCCGGCTGGACGAGGTGTTCCACGGGATCGTTCCGATCAAGCTGAACGCGCTCGAGGCATATCAGTCGCGCCGCTACCGCGCGCATACGGATCGGTTTGTCTATGCCGAGGTGCGCGCGTCGCTGGGCACCGCGACCATACCCGGCATGGTCGACCTGATGGCGGGGATCGGTTTCATGGGGGTTCTGCTCTATGGCGGTGCCGAAATCATCGCCGGCGAGAAGACCGTGGGCCAGTTCATGAGCTTTTTCACCGCCATGGGCCTGGCTTTCGATCCGATGCGCAGGCTGGGGGCGATCAGCGGGCTGTGGCAGATGGCGGCAGCGGCGATCGAGCGCTTGAAAGAGCTGATGGAGGCGCCGATTTCGCTGGTTTCACCTGAAAATCCGGTGCCCGCGCCGAAGGGCGTGCCCGAGGTGACGCTGGAGGGGGTGACGCTGCGCTATGACGCCACCACCGTGCTCGATGGTGTCGATCTGCGCGCCGAGGCCGGCAAGACCACCGCTTTGGTCGGGGCGTCGGGTGCGGGAAAATCATCGGTTTTCAACGTTCTGACGCGGCTGGTAGATCCACAATCGGGCACCGCGCGGATCGCCGGGGTTGCAGCCGGCGACATGGCTCTGGCGGATCTGCGCGGGCTGTTTTCCGTTGTCAGCCAGGAGGCGCTGCTGTTCGACGAAACCCTGCGCGAAAACATTCTGCTGGGCCGCAGTGACGTCAGCGACGCAGAGCTTGCACAGGTGCTGGATGCCGCCCATGTCAGCGATTTTCTGCCCGCCCTGCCCGATGGCCTGGATACGCCGGTGGGCCCGCGCGGATCGGCGCTGTCCGGCGGCCAGCGCCAGCGCGTGGTGATTGCGCGTGCACTGCTGCGCGACACGCCGATCCTGCTGCTGGACGAGGCGACCAGCGCGCTGGACGCCCAGTCCGAGCGGGTCGTGCAGGCCGCTCTGGAAAAGCTGTCGGGCGGGCGAACCACCATCGTGATCGCACACCGCCTGGCGACGATCCGCAAGGCCGACAAGATCGTGGTGATGGACAAGGGCCGCGTCGTTGACGAAGGCACCCACGAGGAATTGCTGGCCCGGCAAGGGATCTATGCCCGGCTCTACCGGTTGCAGTTCGACAAGGATGCAGATGCGCCGCCGCCCGTGGATGCGGCGCCTGTGGCCGTGGCCCCGGTGCCGGCACCCGAAAACCTGTGGCGGCGGATGCTGGGGCGCGTGGCGGGGCGCGGCTGATACCCGCGCCGGCGCAACGGCGCCGCCGGATCAGCCGTTGTAGGTTTTCGACAGCCGTGCGGGATCGGTGCCGGCAAAATACCGTGCCAGCGTCAGAAGGTTGCGCGTTCCGCGCCGCAGCCATCCGGCTTTGACGTAGCGCGCCGCAGAGGTATGCGCGCGCACCGGAAGCCCGATCATCGGCCGACCCAGCGCCCGTACCAGCGCGACATCCTCCATCAGCGGCTGATCGGGATATCCGCCGGCCGCATGATAGGCCGCAACCGGCACCAGCAACCCCTGGTCGCCGTAAGGCAGCGCGAATATCCGTGCACGCAAATTGGCCCAGCCCGCAACCCAGGCCGGCATCGCACCCCTTGCGCGAAACGCCAGCTGGAAATAGGCCGGCGCGGAATTGCCTTCCACCAGATGCGCGGCCACGGCCTCGGACCAGCCCGGTTCGGGCACCGTGTCCGCGTGCAGCACCAGCAGCCATCGGCCCCTTGCCACCGCCGCGCCGCGCCGCAACTGGCCACCGCGCGATGCCGGGCCCCGCACGATCACCGCGCCCGCATCGTCGGCGATGGCCAGGGTGGCATCGGTCGATCCGCCATCCGTCACGATCAGTTCACGCAGGATGCCCCGGTGCAGCCCTTCCATCAATCCGGTGAGACAGCGCGTCAGATCCTTTTCGGAATTAAGCGTGGGGATCAGTATTGAAATTTCCGCCGTCATCTCTTTTCCGTCGTCTGCCATGTTCCGCGCTTGCGCTTGCACTGCGCGCTTGCACCGTTATCTAGATGCCAGATAGCAACGGAGTGCCCATATGACCAGTCGCCGCATTCTTCTTTTGTCCGGCCGGGACGCGGTGCCGTTCCTTCAGGGCCTGGTGACAAACGATGTCGGAAAACTGGAGGACGGCGGCCTGATCTACGCCGCGCTTCTGAGCCCGCAGGGCAAGTATCTTTTCGATTTCTTTCTCAAGCGAAGCGATGCCGGCGTGCTGCTGGATGTGGCGGAACCGGCCGCCGATGCGCTGGTGCGGCGGCTGGGCATGTACAGGCTGCGGGCGGATGTACAAATCGCCCCCGCCGGGCTGCACCTGCAACGCGGCACCGGCCCCGCGCCGGACGGCGCCGACCCCGATCCGAGGCACCCGCAGATGGGTTGGCGCGCCTATACCGAAGCACCCGAAGCCGACGACGGCACCGATTGGCAGGCGTTGCGGGTGGCGCATCTGATCCCCGAGACCGGCATCGAACTGACCGGAGATACGTTCATCCTGGAAGCGGGTTTCGAGCGGCTGAAGGGCGTCGATTTCCGCAAGGGGTGCTATGTCGGACAGGAGGTGACGGCGCGCATGAAGCACAAGACCACACTGCGCAAGGGCCTCGCGCTGGTCGAGATCTCGGGCGCGGCCGAGCCGGGCACCGAGATCACCGCCGGGGGCAAGCCCGCCGGGCTGCTGCACAGCCGGGCGGGCGACCGCGCGCTGGCCTACCTGCGCTACGACAGGGCAACCGGCCAGATCGACGCCGGTGGCGCGAATTTGCGCATTCTGGCCACGCCCTTCGACACCTAAGGGGCCAAACGCGGAAATGTCGGGTTTGACGGCTGGAATGTCGCAACAGAAAGGCTATGTGCTGACCAAGCAACAACGGGAATCGCACCATGCCGAAATTCAACCGCAGTTTCGAGTTGACCATTGCCGACGTCGAACTGATCGAGACCGCGCTGCAAAAGCGCAAGAAGGATCTGTCGCTTCGACGGCTTTCGCTCTTGTCGAACGCCGATGCAGGTGGCGACGATGCGACCGAGTTGCAGGGCCTCAACGCGGCATTGGGCGATATTCACGACCTGCTTGGCCGGCTGCACAATCAGAAGATCTTTTACCGGCCCGACGCGGTATCGAACGCGCCCTACGTCAGCGGCTGAGCCGCACCCGCCGGCCGCTGCGCAACGTCACGGGCCGCGCAGGACGGGTGTGTCGGGCGCGGGTGGCGATAGTGGGAGCCTCCGGCGGGGATATTTGGGGCGAAAGGAAGGGGCGGGCGCGCCTCGAGGGTTTGGCCTTGCGTCTTCTCAGAGCTGCGCCATCACGTCATCGGTGGCATCGAAGTTCGAGGTGACGCGCTGAACGTCATCGTCGTCTTCCAGGGCGTCAAGGAGCTTCATCAGCTTCTCCATGCCCTCGAGATCCATCTCCGTGGTGATGTTGGGCTTCCACACCAGTTTTGTGCTTTCGCTTTCTCCCAGATCGGATTCGAGTGCGGTGGCCACATCGTTCAGGTCGGTGTCGGCGCACCAGATGACGTGGCCGTCTTCCGAGCTTTCGACATCTTCGGCGCCGGCCTCGATGGCCGCCATCATCACGGTGTCGGCGTCGCCTGCCGTTGCCGGGTAGGTGATCTCGCCCTTGCGGTCGAACATGTAGCCCACGCTGCCGGTTTCGCCGAGGTTGCCGCCGTTCTTGGTGAAGGTCGAGCGGACGTTAGAGGCGGTGCGGTTGCGGTTGTCGGTCATCGCCTCGACGATAATGGCGACGCCGCCGGGGCCGTAGCCCTCATAGCGGATGTCTTCGTAATCGTCGCCCTCGCCGGCCTGGCTTTTCTTGATCGCGCGTTCGATCACGTCTTTCGGGACCGACTGAGATTTGGCTTCCTTGACCGCGAGGCGCAGGCGCGGGTTCTTGTCGGGGTCGGGATCGCCCATCTTGGCGGCGACGGTGATTTCCTTGCTGAGCTTTGAGAACAGTTTCGCGCGCACCGAATCCTGACGGTTCTTTCGGTGCTGGATGTTCGCCCATTTCGAGTGGCCGGCCATGGTGCGTTCCTTTGCAAACTCGGGATTGGCGCCCATATAGCCGCCCCGGCACCGAGGTTTCAAGGCTTCGCGGAGCGGGTCTTGTCCGCGGCCCGCAAGGCGTTAGTGTGGGTGGGTGAGCAACGATCAGATCATTCTCTTTGCCTTGTTCGGCGCCGTCTTCGGGATGTTGCTGTGGGGGCGTCTGCGCTATGACCTTGTGGCTTTCGCGGCGCTTCTGGCCGGCGTGGTTCTGGGGGTGGTGCCGGGCCAGGATGCCTTTGCCGGCTTTGGGCATCCGGCCACCGTGGTGGTGGCGCTGGTGCTGGTGGTATCGGCGGGGCTGGTTCGGTCGGGCGCGGTGCTGTTGATCACCCGCACGCTGGTTGATGCGGGCCGCAGCCTGGGGCGGCATATCGCATTGATGGGGCTGATCGGCGCGGTTCTGTCGGCTTTCATGAACAACGTCGCAGCACTGGCGCTGTTGATGCCGGTGGACATCCAGACCGCGCGCAAGGCCGGGCGGGCGGCCAGCCTTTCGCTGATGCCGCTGAGTTTCGCCACCATTCTGGGTGGCATGGCCACGTTGATCGGGACGCCGCCCAACATCATCATCGCCGCGATCCGCGAGGACACGCTGGGCACGCCTTTCGCGATGTTCGATTTCGCGCCGGTGGGCGGTCTGGCGGCGCTGAGCGGGCTGGCCTTTGTCGCCCTTGTGGGCTGGCGCCTGGTGCCGCAGCGCCAGACCGGGCTGGACGCGGCGGCCGACGGCGCCGATTACATCGCCGAACTGGTGGTGCCCGAGGACTGGCCCCGGATCGGCGCGCCCTTGTCCGACCTCGACCCGATGGCGGCGCAGGCGGATGTGGCGGTGCTGTGGATGATCCGTGACGGCGCGCGCCACACCGTGGCCGCGCGCGACGCGGTGCTTCAGGCCGGCGACGCGCTGGTGCTCGAGGCGTCGCCCGCGGCACTGGATGAATTCCGCGCGGCCACCGGGCTGGGCTTTGGCACGCGTCCGCGCCAGCCCGCGCCAACGGCGGCGGACGCCGGCCTGGAGGTGATCGAGGTGGTGGTGCCCGAGGGCGCGCGCATCGCCGGCAAGACCGCGCAGAGCGTCGGGCTGGGCTGGCGCAGGCATACGGTGCTTCTGGGGCTGTCGCGGCAGGGCCAGAAGCTGGGAGACCGGCTGCGCCGGACCAAGATACGCCCCGGCGATATCCTGTTGCTGCTGTGCCCGCGCGATACCGCCCAGGAGGTGACCGAGTGGCTGGGCTGCCTGCCGCTGGCCGAACGTGGGCTGGCGGTGACGGCGGATGACAAGGTATGGCTGGCCATCGGCTTGTTCGCGGCGGCGGTGATCGCGGCATCGGTGGGTTTGTTGTATCTGCCGATCGCGCTGGGGCTGGTTGTGGTGTGCTATGTTCTGGCGCGCATCGTGCCCTGGTCAGAACTCTACGACCATATCGAATGGCCCGTCGTGGTCTTGCTGGGATCGATGATCCCGCTGGGGGCGGCGCTCGAACAATCCGGTGGCACCGAACTGATCGCCGGCGCGCTGATCGCGGCCACCGCAGGGATGCCGCCGTGGATCATCCTGACCGTTCTGATGGCGGTCACTATGACGTTGTCGGACGTGCTGAACAACACCGCGACCACCATCGTCGCGGCGCCTGTTGGCATCCAGATGGCGCTTAGCCTGGGGGTGTCGCCCGACCCCTTCCTGATGGCGGTGGCGGTTGCGGCCTCGTCGGCGTTCCTGACGCCGATCGGGCACAAGAACAACACGCTGATCCTGGGGCCGGGCGGATTCCGGTTTGGCGACTACTGGCGGCTGGGCCTGCCGCTGGAGATCCTGATCGTGGCCGTGACGATCCCGGCGATCCTGCTGTTCTGGCCGCTTTAGATGACACTGGAAGACACCATCCGCCGGGTCGCGGCGCGCAACCGGATCGCGCTGGCCCCCGGCGAACTGGCCGAACTGCGCGCGGCGCCGGCCGATCACGCCCTGGCGATCAAGGTGCTGGCGGCGCATTTCTTCAACGCGGGCGCGTTCGACACGGCGCTGGAATACGCCAGGCGCAGTGCCGATCTGGAACGCAGCCGCGAGGCCGAAAACAATCTGATCGCGGCGCTGGCGCGGGCCGGGCGCATCCCCGAGGCGATCGCCCGCGCCGGCCTGTCCGACAGCCCGCTGAGCGATCTCGACCGCGCCTCGCATCTCTCCGAGCTTTTCGCGCGCACATCCGACAGCGAAGCCTGCCGTGCCTGGGGCCGCCGGGCGCTGCACCTGAAGGACGCCGAGGCACCGGCCACCCCGCAACGGGGCGCGCCGGTGTTGCACCGGTTCGATCCCGCCCGCCCCGAGCGCAATGTCATCGCCTTTTCGCTGTTTGGCACAGCCGCCAGATACCGCGAGGGGGCGCTGCGCAACGCCCAGGTGGCACCCTATCTCTACCCCGGCTGGAGCGTTCGGTTCTACATCGATGACGCCTTGCCGCGCGACACCCGGGCCGCCTTGCTGGACGAAGGCGCCCAGTTGCGCAGGGTCGAGGGGATGCCGCGCGACCGCTTCGGTCTGTTCTGGCGGTTTCTGGTCGAGGACGATCCACAGGTGGATCTGTACCTGTGCCGCGATGCCGATGCGGTGGTCAACATTCGCGAACGCATGGCGGTGCAGCAATGGCTCGAATCCGGGCAGCCGTTTCATGTGATGCGCGATTTCGGCAGCCATTCGGAACTGGTGCTGGCGGGGATGTGGGGCGCGCACCGCGGCAACATCGGCGACATGACGGCGCGGATCCTGCGCCACGAACGGGCGCGGCGCGGCGTCGTGAACAGCCGGATTGCCGATCAACTGTTCCTGCGCCGCGAAATCTGGCCGCTGATGCGCGACAGGACGTGCTGTCACGATGCGGTGTTCGGCCACGGCGCCACGCACAGCCTGCCACCCGGTTTCGCCCTGCCCGGCAACATGCATGTCGGCCAGGACGATGGCAGCCGGCGCGCGGCCGCGCGCCGGGCCGCCCTGCCGGACGCCACGCCCGACAAGACCCCGGAGGGTGGCGCGGCTTGATCGCCGCGAAACCGCCTAGAGTGGCCAGAGCAGCGGGATCAGCGCCGATGCGATCAACCCGACGCTGAGGTTCAGCGGAATACCCGCGCGCATGAAATCGGTGAACCGGTAGCCACCCGGACCATAGACCAGCATGTTGGTCTGATAGCCGATGGGCGTTGCGAAGCTGGCGCTCGCGGCGACCATCACGGCCACCACAAGGGCCCGCGGGTCGATGCCCATGGCCTGGGCCAGCCCGATGGCAATGGGCGTGACCACCACGGCCACCGCGTTGTTCGACACAAGTTCGGTCAGAACCGATGTCAGCAGATAGACCGCCCAGACAATCGCGAAGGGGGGCAACATCGAAAGGAACGGCGCCGCGCCCGAAACGATCAACTGCACGGCACCCGACGATTCCAGCGCCGCGCCAATCGCCAGCATCGCGAAGATCAACGCCAGCAACCGCCCGTCGACAAACGAAAACGCCTCGTCCGCATCAATGCAGCGTGTCACCAGAACCGTCGCCACCGCAAGGATCGCCAGCAACAGGATCGGCGCAACACCCAGCGCCGCCAACACGACGATGGCCACCAGAACCGCCACCGCGATCGGGGCATGGCCACGCCGGAACGCCTTGGCGGAAGGCTGCGAGACATCGACCAGATCGGTATCCACCGCCAGCCTCTGGATATCGGCCGGCGCGCCCTCAAGCAGCAGCGTATCGCCGACGCGCACGATCAGATCGTCCATCTGCCGCCCGATGTTCTGGTTGCGCCGGTGCACAGCCAGCGGATAGACGCCATAGCGCCGTCGCAGCCGCAGCGCCCCCAGCGAGCGGCCCACCATCTTGCAGCCCGGCGTTATCAGAACCTCGACCGTCGAAGTCTCGACCGCCGAAACCTGATCGACCCGGCGCAGCGACTTGTCGCGCTGCAGGCTGAGAAGCTCGGTCATCTGTGTACGCAGCACAACCCGGTCGCCCAGTTCCAGCTTGACCCCCTTCAGGTCGCGGCGCAGCGACATGTCGCCCCGGATCACATCGACCAGCCGGACGCCTTCGCGTTTGAACAACTGCACGCCCAGCACCTCGCGGCCGATCAGGTTGCTGTCGGGCGGGATCACCGCCTCGGTAAAGAACCGCATCTTCGACTTGTCGCTCAGCAGGCTGGCCATGCTGTCGCGTTCGGGCAGCAGGCGCGGGCCGAGAAAGCGCAGATAAATCATGCCCCAGGCCACCAGGACCACCGCCAGGGGCGTAACCTCGAAGATCCCGAAAGGCGCCAACCCCTGGGTCCGCGACACCCCGTCGACCAACAGGTTCGTCGATGTGCCGATCAGCGTCAGCGTGCCCCCCAGAATCGCCGCATAGCTGAGCGGGATCAAAAGCTTGCTGGCTGGTATGCCGAGACTGCGCGCCAGTTGCACGAAGACCGGGATCATCACCACCACGACAGGCGTGTTCGATACGAAGGCCGAAGCGACCACCACGAAGACCATCAGCAGCCCGATGGCCAGCCGCGGGTTGTTTCCGGCGCGCGATTCGGCCTGCGAGGTGAAAGCGTCCAGCGCGCCGGTCCTGACCAGCGCGCCCATCAGGATGAACATCGCCGCGATGGTCCAGGGTGCCGGGTTCGCCAGCACCGCAACCGCCTGCGCATAGGGCAGCACCCCCAGCGCCAGCAACACCGCGACACCGGAAATCGCCACCACCTCGGTCGGGAAGGTTTCGCGCAGGAACATCACGAACATCGCCGCGACGACCGTCAGCGTCGCCAGGGCGCCATATGCCCCTGTCCAGTCGATCCACGCCATTGCCCGATTGTCCCCTGATCGCCCGCGCGCCCGCGGATCAGCGCACAGTCTGGCGGATCGGGCCCGGCGCCGCAACGGGGTTGTTCCGCCGGGGCTGCACAAAAGCCACGCCCGCCAGAATAAGCACCATCGCGATCCAGAACCACGGCGAATAGCTTTCGCCCAGCAGCACCATCGCCCAGAACACGCCGCAGCCCGTCACCACATAGCTGACCTGCACCGCGAAAACCGGCCCTGCGCGCTCGACCGTCCAGACGTATCCGGCATAGACGAGCACATGCACCAGCGAAGCCGCGATCAGCGACCATTCCGGCGGGCCATAGCTGCGCAGCGGTGAAATGAACTGGCCCGACACCAGCGCCAGCGGCAAGGCCAGCAGCGCCGCCACCACGGATGCGCCGAACAGCACCTGCAACGGGTCAAGCCCAGCCATGCCCCAGCGGGCCACATAATTGCCCTCGAAGGCATAAAACAGCGACGCGATCAGCGCCACGGGCACCCAGATCAGCATCGCCGCCTCGGGCAGGCTGGCCTCGGGCAGCACCAGCAGAGCGACCCCCGCCAACCCCAGCGACAGCCCGGCCAGCCGGCGCCAGGCAAAGCGTTCGGTGCCCATCAGCAAGGCCATCGGAAAGGCCAGCATCGGAATCAGCGAAAGCAGCACCGAAACCACCCCCGAAGGCAAATGCGCGATCGCCTGGAAAGAGGCCGAATTCGGCAGCACCGTGCCGACCAGCGCGATCACCAGGTAAACCCAGGCCGCGTCGCGCCGCAGCGGCAGGCCCCGGCCGCGCAGTGCGCTGATCAGCGCCATCAGCAAGGCTCCGATCACGCCTTGCCAGAAGATCAGGCCGAAATGCCCGTGCCCGGTGGACACCGCGATCTTGCTCAGCGGCTGGGTGATGCCCCAGCCCGCGCCCAGCACCAGCAACGCCAGCGTCATGCCGCCGCGCGTGTCCGCGATCATGGCGTGGCGTCCTGAAGCCTTCCGCCGACGCGGATCATCCGCACATCGCGCGCCAGGCCGGTGCGATCGTCGGTTTCAACGAAAACCCCCGAAAGCGTCGCCGCGCCACCTGCGGGCACGAAGCGGCCCCGCGACATACCGGTGACAAACCGGCGCAGCGGTTCGTCCTTTTCCATGCCGATGACCGAATTGTAATCGCCACACATGCCCGCATCGCTCAGGTAGGCGGTGCCGCCGGGCAGGATCTGGGCATCGGCGGTGGGCACATGGGTGTGGGTGCCCACGACCAGGCTGACGCGGCTGTCGCAGAAATGCCCGGTGGCCATCTTCTCGGATGTCGCCTCGCAATGGATGTCGACAATGGCGGCCTGCACCAGACCGCCGGGCGGATGCGCCTTCAGTACCGGTTCGAGCGCCGAAAACGGATCGTCGAAGGGCCGTTTCATGAAAACCTGCCCCAGCGCCTGCGCCACCAGAACCTTGCGCCCGCCGGGGGCCGCGAAAACCCGGTAGCCGCGGCCGGGCGCGCCCTTGGCGAAATTGATCGGACGCAGGATCCGCGGTTCCTGATCTATGAAGGCCAGCATGTCCTTCTGATCGAAGGCATGATCGCCCAGCGTGATGCAATCGGCGCCCGCCTCGAGCAGCGCCTTGGCGTGCGCCGCGCTCAGGCCCATCCCGCTGGTGGCGTTTTCGCCATTGATCACAACGAAATCCAGCCGCCAGTCGGCGCGCAGCCCCGGCAGTCTTTCCGCCACCGCCGCCCGTCCCGACCGGCCCATGACATCGCCCAGAAACAATATTCTCATATGTGGCACCTAGCCCGCGATGGCGCAAATGCCAAGCCTGTTGATACCGGTTCGCCGCCGCGTCGCGCAGGGCCTAGCGCGGGCGGATCACGTCACGCTCGGTTACGATCATGTCGAGCTTCTGGTCGGTCGGTTCCAGGGGCAGATCCTCGGCCAGTTGCGCGCCGAAAGCAAAGCCGATGGCCAGCACCGGGCCGGTGGCGCGCAGCCCTTCCAGCGTGCGGTCGTAGAAGCCACCGCCATAGCCCAGCCGCCCGCCCTGCGCATCGAAGGCAACCAGCGGCACGATCACCACTTCCGGGCGCAGCCACGATGGCGTTTCCGGCACCATTGCGCCGAAGGTGCCCGAAACCAGCGCGATGCCCGGATGCCAGGCGGCAAACCGCAGCGGCAGGCCCGCGGCCTCGATCACCGGCACGCAGACCGGCCCATGCGCAACCGCGGTGGCCATCGCCGGCAGCGGATCGATTTCGGTGCGGATCGGCATGTACCCGGCCAGCGGCGCGCCGCGATGGGCGGCCAGCACGCTGTCCAAAACCCCGGCCAGCGCGGCGGTGTCCCCGCGCGGGCGCGCGTCGAAAGCCGCCCGGCGCCGCGCCAGCGCGGCCTTGCGCGCCAGCGCCTTGGCCTCGGCCAGTTGCGCGCCCGAATCCGACACCGCGCTCACAGCAACACAACCCCGGCCAGCCCCAGAAAGGCGAAGAACCCGACGACATCCGTCACCGTCGTCACGAATGCCCCCGAAGCCAGCGCCGGATCGACACCCATCTTGTCGAGAACGACCGGAATCACCGTGCCGGCCAGACCGGCCACCACAAGGTTGATCACCATCGCCACGGCGATCACATAGCCCAGCGCCGGCGAGCCGAACCACAAGATGCCGACAATGCCCATCACCACCGCGAAGATCAGCCCGTTGATCAGCCCCACCAGAACCTCGCGGCGGATCACCCGCCAGACGTTCGATCCGGTCAGGTCGCGGGTGGCGATGGCGCGCACCGCCACGGTCAGCGACTGGGTGCCCGCGTTGCCGCCCATCGACGCGACGATCGGCATCAGCACCGCCAGCGCGACGAACTGCGCGATGATCACCTCGAACTGCGCGATCACCAGCGATGCCAGAACCGCCGTGACCAGGTTGACCGCCAGCCAGGGAAACCGGCGCTTGGTGGTGTCGATCACACGGTCCGACAGGCTGCCTTCGCCGACCCCGGCGAGGCGCATGATGTCTTCCTCGTGTTCCTCGTCGAGCACGATCATCGCATCGTCGATGGTGATCACACCGACCAGCCTGCCTTCGGCATCGACAACCGGCGCCGAGATCAGGTGGTACTGGTTGAAGGCATAGGCCACGTCGGCCTCTTCCTGGGTGACGGGGATCACCTTGAACAGCTCTTCGGTCAGATCGCGCAACGGCACCGCGCGCCGCGCCGACATCAGCCGGCCCAGCGTCACATGCGCCACCGGGTGCATCCGCGGATCGACCAGCACGATGTGATAGAACTGTTCCGGCAGATCCTCGGTGCTGCGCAGGTGGTCGATGGCCTGCCCGACAGTCCAGTGTTCGGGCGCCATCACCACTTCGCGCTGCATCAGGCGGCCGGCCGAGTATTCGGGATAGGACAGCGCCTGTTCCACCGCGACCCGGTCGGCGTCTTCGAGCGCGCCGAGGATCGCGCCCTGCTGGGCATCGTCGAGATCCTCGACCAGATCGACCACATCGTCGCTGTCCATCTCGCGGACCGCTTCGGCCAGCACCTCGGGCGTGAGGATCCCGATGACCTCCTCGCGGATGCTCTCATCGAGTTCCGACAGGATCTCGCCGTCGAATTCGCGGTCGTAGAGACGGATCAGCCGCGTCCGGTCATAGGCGTTGATCTGTTCCAGCAGGTCGGCGATATCGGCCGCGTGCAGCGGCTCCATCAACTCGGTCAGCTTCTCGCGATCGTCGATGTCGACGGCGTAGAGGATCGCCGCCACCGCCCTTCGATCGAGCGAATAGGCGTCGTCGTCCTGCGGTTCGGGTTCGGTTTGCGGTTCGGTTGCGGTCATGACTGCCCCCTGATGATTCCGCGCAACTTAGTGGAAGCAGCTTGCGAGAAACAATGACAATCCGGCGATTTACCCGCCACGCGCGGGCCGCTAGGCTGCGGCGCGATGCGGGTGCAAGACGGGGCGGCGGAATCCTATGGGCAATGGCGGTGGCGGTGGCGAGGGTGTGATCCTGAGCGGGCAGGTTCTGAGCTTTCGCGCGTCGCCCTTCGACGCGCCCCCCGCCGAAGCCGTGGCGCTGCACGAGGCGGTGGCCATGCACAACGGCCGCATTCTGGCCACCGGAACACGCGCGGCGCTGCGCGCGAGGTTCCCCGGCATGCCGGTTGAAGATCACGCCAACCGGCTGATCAGCGCGGGTTTTGTGGATGCCCATGTGCATTATCCGCAGACCGCGATCATCGCCAGTTGGGGCAAGCGGCTGATCGACTGGCTGAACACCTATACCTTTCCCGAGGAAATGCGGTTTGGCGATCCGGACTATGCCCGCGCGGTGTCCGAGCGATACCTCGACCTGACCGCCGCGCATGGCACCACCACGATGTGCAGCTTCTGCACGATACACCCCGAAAGCGTATCGGCCTTCTTCGAAGCCGCCCGCGCGCGCGGCCAGCGGGTGATCGCCGGCAAGACCTGCATGGACCGCAACGCCCCGGACGGCCTGCGCGACGACGCCCGCAGCGCCCATGACGACAGCCTGGCGCTGCTGGAACGCTGGCACGGTGTCGACCGCCTGAGCTATGCCATCACGCCGCGGTTTTCACCGACCTCGTCGCAGGCGCAACTGGAGGCGCTGGGCGCGCTCTGGGCCGCGCATCCCGATTGCCTGATGCAGACCCACCTGAGCGAACAGACCGACGAAATCGCATGGATGCGGGAATTGTGGCCCGGCGCGCGGGATTATCTGGATACTTACGAGGCGCACGGGCTTCTGGGGGCCAACGGGCTGTACGGCCACGCCATCCACCTGGAGCCACGCGAGCGCGACCGGCTGGCGGAAACCGGCGCCGCGGTGGTGCATTGCCCGACATCGAACGCCTTCATCGGTTCGGGGCTGTTCGACATGGCGGGCCTGGTCGGGCGGATGCGCGTGGGCCTGGCCACCGACACCGGCGGCGGATCGTCGTTTTCGATGTTGCGCACCATGGCCGCGGCCTATGAGATCGCGCAACTGCGCGGCGCGGCCCTGCATCCCGCGCAGCTTTGGTGGCTGGCAACCGCCGGTTCGGCGCGCAGCCTTGGCCAGCAGGACCGCATCGGAAATCCGGTGGAAGGCATGGAGGCGGATCTGATCGCCGTGGACCTGGCATCGACACCGTCCATCGCACAGGCTTCGGCCCGCGCCGGGGACATCTGGGAAGCGGTGTTTCCCACGATCATGATGGGCGACGACCGGGCGATCGCGCAGGTCTGGATCGGGGGCCGGCCACAGCGCGTCTGAAGCCGCGAAAGGGGGCTTTGCGCCCCCTCTTGGCCTGTGGCCAATTCACCCCCGCAGGATATTTTCGGCAAAAGGAAAGCCGGACAGTGCGGAAGCGCAGGGCCGGAAAGGCAAGGCGGCGCGGGCGGATGGCGCCGCAGCGTTCGGTCAGGGATCGGGGTTGACCGTGTGGCCATCGACAGCGATTGCCTGTCCCGAGACCAGCCGCGCACCATCGGAGGCAAGAAAAACCGCCATCGCCGCCACGTCCTGCGCCGTCACGAAGCGGCCCATCGAGGTGCCGCTGGCGTAACCCTGGTAGACCGCGTCGCGGGTCATGCCCTTGGCGGCGGCTTCGCGTTGCAAGACGCCTTCCATGCGCGGACCTTCCACGGCGCCGGGGCAGATCGCGTTGGCGCGCACGCCGAATGGGCCAAGTTCCATCGCAAGGGTCTTCATCAGCCCGATGACCGCCCATTTCGCGGCACCGTAGGGCGCGCGGTTGGGATAGCCGTATTGTCCGGCGGTCGAGGAGGTCAGCACGATGGAGCCGCCTTCGGCGGACTTGAGCAACGGTGCCGCATGTTTGGCGGCAAGAAACGCGCCGTCGAGGTTCACCGCAATACAGGCGCGCCAGTCTTGCAGGGCGATCTTTTCGACCGGTGCCGTGGGACCGGCAACGCCGGCATTGGCGCAGAGCGTGTCGAGCCCGCCCCAGGTGCGGGCGATTTCCGCGAAGAGCGCGGCCATCGCGGTTTCGTCGGTCACGTCGGCGCATGTCCGGTGCCAGGACCCGGGACAGGCGTCGAGCGCGGCCGCGTCGACATCGGTGATCCACACCGCCGCCCCGGTGGCCGCGAAGGCATCGGCCATGGCGCGGCCGATGCCGGAGGCGCCGGCGGTGATCAGCACCCGCCGCGTCATGACGGCGCCCGGATCGCGGCGCCGGCGCCTTCGGGCCAGGGCAGATCCTTCTGCGCCGCGGTGATCCGTGCCAGCGCGGCCTCGATCGGGGCCGATGGCGCGCAGGGCCTGCGGGTTTCGAGATCCACATGCAGCAGGAAGTGTTCGCCCGTTGCCAGCACCGTTTCGCCCCGCGTCATGGTATGAAACAGGTGCAGTTTCTTGCCCGCGCCCAACAGCATCCGGGTATGTACCGCGATCCGGTGGCCGGCCAGCGCCTCGTCGAGATGGCGGATGTGGGTTTCGGCGGTGAAATAGCTGCCGCCGGCGGCGATGTAGTCGCTGTCGCAGCCGATCATCTCCATGAACCGGTCGGTGGCCTGGGCGAAGGCATCGAGGTAGCGCGATTCGGTCATGTGGCCGTTGTAATCGGTCCAGTCCAGCGGCACGGCACGCGCCAGCGTCAGGATCGGCTGGCTCAGGTCGCCCGCCGCTTCCAGCCCGCCGGCCAGCGCGGTGCCGGATTTCATCCTTGCGTCCTGGGCGCGCAGCAACGCGCCGGCGCCCCAGTCCTGCCCCTTGAGCGCGCGCATCATCGCCACCAGGTTGGTGTCGCGGATCCGTTCCAGCTCGCGGATCGACCGATCACCCGACTGGGCGTCGGATTGACCGGCGATCAGATCCACCAGATCTTCCGTGAACTCGGGCACATCCATCAGCCGGGTCCAGGGCCATTTCAACGCCGGGCCGAACTGGGCCATGAAATGCTTCATCCCTGCCTCGCCGCCCGCCACGCGGTAGGTTTCGAACAGCCCCATCTGCGCCCAGCGGATGCCGAAACCGTAGCGGATCGCGTTGTCGATCTCTTCGGTCGTGGCGATGCCGTCCTTGACCAGCCAAAGCGCCTCGCGCCAGACCGCCTCGAGAAACCGGTCGGCGACATGCGCGTCGATTTCCTTGCGCAGGCGCAGCGGGTGCATACCGATGCTTTCAAGGATCCCGGTGGCCCGCGTGACCGCCGCCTCGTCGGTGCCGGGTGTGACCAGTTCGATCAACGGCAACAGGTAGACCGGGTTGAAGGGATGGGCGACCATGATCTGCCCGGGGCGCAACGCCCCCTCTTGCAACTGCGACGGCCTGAACCCCGAGGTCGACGACCCGATCACCGCGGACGCGTCGCAGGCCCGCTGGATTTCTGCCAGTGTCAGGTGCTTGATATCCAGCCGCTCGGGCACGCTCTCCTGGATCCACGCGGCGCCGGACACGGCCTCGGCGATGCTGGGATGAAAGCTCAGCGCGCCTTCCGGCGGCATCGGCGCATCCGCGAGCCCCGGCAGCGAGCGCCGCGCGTTGGCCAGAACTTCGCCGATCTTGCGTTCCGCCTCGGGGTCGGGGTCATAAATCCGCACATCCCAACCGTTCAGCGCAAAGCGCGCCGCCCAGCCGCCGCCGATCACCCCGCCACCAACGATCGCCGCCCGATTCATGGTGCACCTGCCGCTGTGGCATCGGCCACCAAAAGGGCCGTGCGTGGCGAAACCCGCCGGATGGCGGGCCACTGCCATGCGTCTTTCAAAGCCGTCTTTCGCTGCCCGCCGGTCACCAGCGACCGGGCCGCGTGGCGTGCGAAGGCGGGCATGAAGCCATCCGGACGGGCCCGGCGGGCCCGCGGATCGTGAGTGCCGAACTGGCCGGTTGCTTGGGCGGACATGGTTTTTCTTCCTTCCTTCGGGATCAGGCAGCCGCGGGCGCGCGTTTGGTCAGCCCCAGCTTGCGGCGCACTTCTTCCGGGCCGATCACCCGCGCACCCATGTTTTCGACAATGGTCTGGGCGCGTTCCACCAGTTGCCAGTTCTCAGCCAGCACACCCTTTTCCAGCCACAGGTTGTCCTCGAGCCCGACACGCACATGTCCACCGGCCAGCACCGACGCAGCCACATAGGCCATCTGGTTGCGCCCCAGTCCGAAGGCCGAAAAGGTCCAGTCGTCGGGCACATTGTTGACCATCGCCATGAAGGTGTTCAGATCGTCAGGCGCCCCCCAGGGCACGCCCATGCACAGCTGCACCAGAGCGGGCGTCTCCAGAACGCCATCGGCCACCAACTGCTTGGCGTACCACAGATGCCCGGTGTCAAAGGCCTCGATCTCGGGCTTGACGCCCAGATCGGTCATCATCCGCCCCATCGCGGTCAACATGCCGGGCGTGTTCGTCATGACGTAGTCGGCTTCGGCGAAATTCATCGTGCCGCAATCCAGCGTGCAGATCTCGGGCAGGCACCGGGCCACATGCGCCACCCGTTCGGTCGCGCCGGCCATGTCGGTGCCCTGCTGGCTCAGAGCCATCGGATTCTCGACCGGTCCGAACACCAGATCCCCGCCCATGCCCGCCGTCAGGTTCAGCACCACATCTGTGTCGCTGTCGCGGATGCGGTCGGTGACTTCGCGAAACAGGCCGACATCGCGACACGGCACACCGGTTTCGGGATCGCGGACGTGGCAATGCACCACCGCGGCACCCGCCTTGGCGGCGGCAATTGCGCTTTCCGCGATCGCCGCGGGGCTGCGCGGCACATGCGGGCTGCGGTCCTGGGTGCCGCCCGATCCGGTCACGGCGCAGGTGATGAAAACCTCTCGGTTCATGGTCAATGGCATCTGAATTTCCCCCTTTGCCGCGCCACGATGACCGGGCTTGACCGGAAATACTTTACGAAATACGAAATCAATTGATGAAATCCGAAAAAACGATCCTGTCGCCTGCCACCGGGCCACTGCGCGTCGGCGTTCTGGTGCTCGACGCCTGCAACACCCTGTCCTTCGCCGCAGCACTGGACCCGCTGCGCGCCGCGAACCGGCTCGCGGGACGCGAGGTTTTCGAATGGCGCTACGTCACCGCCTCGGCGCAACCCGCACGCCTGACCAGCGGAATCGCCGTGCCCGGCACGCCCCTGGCGCGACTCGACGGATGCGACCTGCTGATCGTGGTGGCCGGCTTCGATCTGGAACGCCACGCCACGGCGGCCCTGCGCGCCGGTCTGCGGCGCATCGCAGCCGACGGCGCAACACTGGCGGGCGTCGATGGCGGCCCCTGGCTGCTGGCCCGCGCCGGGCTGCTGGATGGGCATGCCGCCACCACCCACTGGGAAGATCTCGAAACCTTCGCGCGCACCTTCCCGCTCGTCGATACCGTCGCCGACCGGTTCCGCATCAGCGGCAACCGGATGACATCGGGCGGCGCCATGCCCGCCGTCGACATGATGCTGCACCTGATCGGCTGCCGGCACGGCGCCGCGCTGGCACGCCGGGTGGCCGCGATCTTCATCCACGACAGCCCCGCCGAACCCGCCCGCGCCCAAAGCCGCGCGGGCCCCGAACCGCGCCACAGCCGCCTGACCGCCCGCGCCAGCGCACTGATGGAGCAATCGCTCGACGCACCCCTGCCGATCCCCGAAATCGCTCGCCGCATCGGCACCAGCGCGCGCGCGCTGGAGCTTCAGTTCCGCGCCCGCCTCGGCACCACCCCACAGGCCCACGCCCTGCGCCTGCGCCTCGACGAAGCGCGCCGCCAGGTGCTGTTGGGCACCGCACCGCTGCACGACGTGGCGCTCGCCACCGGCTTTGCCTCGCAATCCAGTTTCGCGCGCGCCTTTCGCCAGGCCTTCGGCACCTCGGCCCGCGCATTGCGCCACAATCCCGATGCAGCCGCGCCTGCCCCGCAGACGCCCCCGCTTCATCTTGCCAGATAAACTCCCGCCGGAGGCTCCGGCGCCCGCCACGCTCAGAACGGCATGGGATGGGCGCGATGCGCCTCGGTTATCTCCATCAGCACCGCCTCCGGCAACACCACCTCGGTCGATCCCAATGCCCGGTCCAGTTGCTCGGGCGTGGTCGCGCCGAAAATCGCCGAACACATGAACGGCCGCGTGCGGCACCAGGCCAACGCCAGGTGCACCGGGTCGATCTCGTGGCGCCTTGCAATCTCAAGATAGGCGGCCACCGCCTCGAAGGCACGCGCGGTCCTGCGTCCGCCCAGATCCGGGTTCAGCGACATACGCGAGGCGGCGGGCACGGCGGCGTCCTGATACTTGCCGGTCAGCAGCCCGGCCGCAAGCGGCGAAAACGCGATCAGGCCCACGTCTTCGCGCAGGCTCAGTTCTGCCATGTCGGTATCGTAAAGCCGGCACAACAGCGAATACTCGTTCTGCATCGTGGCCACGCGCGGCCCGCCTGTCGCCTGCGCCAGGCGCAACCATTGCGCCGTGCCCCAGGCACTTTCGTTCGACAATCCGAAATGCCGGATGGTGCCGCGCTCGACCTCGCGTTGCAGCGCCACCAGACATTCCTCCATATTGTCCAGCACCGCGGCCGTGGCATCGCCGCCGGAAGGATCGTAGGTCCAGTTCTGGCGAAACATGTAGCTGCCGCGGTTGGGCCAGTGAAACTGGTAGAGATCGATATGGTCGGTCTGAAGCCGGCGCAGCGATCCCTCGATCGCCTGCGGAATGCTTTCGGCGGTGATCGGCGCACCGTCGCGCGCGGCCTTCATGCCGGCTCCGGAATGTTTGGTCGCCAGGACATAGGCATCGCGCCGCGCGCGGTTCGCGGCATTCCAGGTGCCGATGATTTCCTCGGTGCGGCCCGTGGTCTCGGCGCGCATCGGGTTGACCGGATACATCTCGGCCGTATCGATGAAATTGATCCCGGCGGCCAGCGCCCGGTCGATCTGGGCATGGCCCTCGGCCTCGGTGTTCTGCGTGCCCCAGGTCATCGAACCCAGGCACAATTCGGACACTTCGATGCCGCTGCGTCCCATCGGTTTCATCTGCATTCTGGTCTCCTTGTTTTTCGCCCAGAGGCATAGAACGCCGCGCGGGCATCCGCAAACGCCAAAACCCAACCGCCACCGCCCCGCCCGGACCTGCCCAACACCGGACAGCGGCGGATTTGACTGCGCCGGGCCAAGCGTTTAACCCCGGTCCGAAGGGACAGACGCAAAAGGGAACCGCCGCCGCCATGCAGATCGTCTTTCACGCCGGGGCGCATTTCACCGACAACGACAGGGTGATGAAATGCCTGCTGCGCAACAAACCCGATTTCGCCACCCGCGGCGTGGCGGTGCCCGGTCCGGGGCGCTACCGCAAGCTGTTGCGCGACGTGATGTCGGCGATGCGCAAGGCCGAACCGCGCGACGACGCGCGCGAGGTGCTGATGGACGCGCTTCTCGACGATGCCCAGGCCGACAGGATGATCCTTTCAAGCGCGCATTTCCTGGGCGTCCCGGCGGCGGGGCTGCGCAAGAACCTGCTCTATCCGGTGGCGGGCCAGCGCATGGCCCATCTGCGCGCGCTCTTCGCCGAAGACACACCCGAGATGTTCCTCGCGATCCGCAATCCCGCCACCCTTTTGCCGGCGGTCTTCAAGGACGCGACGGCCGATGAAATCGCCCGAGCGCTGGACGGGGCCGACCCGGCCGAACTCATGTGGTCCGAGATGATCGGCCGCATCCGCCTTTCGGTGCCCGACATGCCGATCACCGTCTGGTGCTACGAGGACACGCCGCTGATCTGGGCGCAGATCATCCGCGAGATCGCCGATCTGCCGGCGGGCGAAAAGATCGTCGGCGGCTTCGACCTGCTGCAAGACATCATGAGTGCGGAAGGCATGCGCCGGTTCCGTGGCTATCTCAAACGCTACCCAGTGATGACCGAGGCGCAGAAACGGCGCGTGATCTTGGCCCTTCTCGACAAGTTCGCCCTGCCCGACGCGCTGGAGGAAGAGCTGGACCTGACCGGATGGACCGACGATCTGGTGGACGACATAACCGACACCTACGACGCCGATCTGGAAGCGATCCGCGCGATCCCAGGTGTCGACCTGATCGAACCCTGATCCAGCCGGCGCCGGCCGGCACCGGCCGCGACCGCGCGGCGCCGCGCCATCGCGGCCCCCGGCGGTCGCGCTACTGCATGCCCAGCGCTTCCTTGTACATCTCAAGGATCGCCTCTTCCTCGGCGATGTCGTCCTTGTCGCGCTTGCGCAGCGCGATCACCTTGCGCATCACCTTGGTGTCGTAGCCGCGCCCCTTGGCCTCGGCCATGACCTCTTTCTGCTGCTCGGCGATATCCTTCTTTTCCGCCTCCAGCCGTTCGATCCGTTCGATGAAGGATCGCAGTTCATCGGCGGTTACGCGGTAGGTCGTGTCGGTCACTTCGTCGGTCATGGCGGTCTCCTGGGCTGCTCTCAGGCGCGCTTGATAGAACCCCGTCCGACCTGTCGCAAGACGCGAATGGCACCGCACCGGTCGCATTGGCCGCTTGCACGAATCCGGCGAAGGGCGTAACCCAAACAGGCTTTGGTTCGGCGGGTGACACCGTCGTTAAAGGGAACGCGGTCCGAAAGCCCCGGCTTTCCATTCCGCGACTGCCCCCGCAACTGTAGGCGGCGAGCGCGGTCAGACAATGCCACTGAAACCCCCCGCGGTTTCGGGAAGGCCTGGCCAGCGTGCGGACCCGCAAGTCAGGAGACCTGCCAAGGCGTTCACCTTCACCCGGCGCGGGGCGCGCGGGGTCGGGCGGCATCGACCGCAATGGTGGCACTCCTCACCGTTTGCGGAAGGCGATGTCCTTTCCAGACACCCAAACACTGTCGCGGATCCCGGAAAGGACCACATCTTGACACATCGTATCGCGACCTCCCCGCTTTTGGCCGCTGTCGCCGCCACGGCCACAAGCATCACCGCATTCACCCCCGCCGCGCGCGCGCAGGAGGCGTTCGACCTGGGCCAGATCACCGTCTTTGCCAACCAGGCCGAGGCGGTCACCGATCTGGCGCGCACCGGCACCACGACCGAGGTGATCACCGCCGATGATCTGGCGCAGTCCGGTTCGGCGAAGCTGGCGGATGTGATCGCCGATCTGCCCGGCGTATCGGTCAGCGCCAACGGCGGGCTGGGCGCCAACACCGCGCTGCGGGTGCGCGGCCTCGATGGCAAATACATCGCGGTGCGCATCGACGGCATCGACGTCAGCGATCCGTCCTCGACGCAGGTTCAGTTCGACTGGGGCCTGCTGAGCACCGAAGGCGTCAGCCGGATCGAATTGCTCAAGGGGTCGCAATCGGCGGTTTTCGGGTCCGAGGCGATCGGCGGCGTCATCAACATCACCACCGCACGCGCCGGCCAGCCGGGCAATTCCGCCACGGTTACCGGCGAAGCCGGCAGCTTCGGCACCTACCGCGCCGGCCTGTCGGCCGAGACGCGCAGCGAAACCGGCGGGCTGGCCTTCAGCCTGAACCGTGTCGAAACCGACGGGTTCTCGGCCCGCGACGGTGCGGCCAACACCGAGGCGGACGGGTTCCGCGCCACCCAGCTGACATTTTCGGCGGATGTGGCGGCCACCGATCTGCTGACCCTGGGCATTTCCGGCTATGCGCTGAACGGCGACGGCAGCTTTGACGAATTCGGCGGTGACGGCGCCCCGCCCTTCGACGAATTCAACAGCGTCGAAACCCGCGCGCTGCGGATCTTCGCCGATCTTGATCTTGGTTCGGTCCAGCACGGCGTCGCCGCCAGCTACTATACCAACGACCGCCTCAGCAGTTCGAACGGTTTCGCCACGGTGTTCGACGGCACACGCCGCACGTTCGAATACAAGGGCAGCTATGCCGCCTCGGACGCGGTCAGCTACGGGTTCGGCGCCGATCTGACGCGCGAAACCTATGACAGCGGCGCAGACAGCGGCACCGAGGACGTATCCGGGATCTTTGGCGAGGTGCTGTACGCGCCCGATGCCGATCTGGATCTGGCGCTGTCGCTGCGGTACGACGATCATTCGGCGTTCGGCGGCAACCTGTCGGGCCGCGCCGCCCTGGCCTACCGCATGGGCGCCGGAACGGTGCTGCGCGGGGTCGCCTCCACCGGGTTCCGCGCGCCGTCGCTTTACGAGCTGAACAACACGCTCTACGGCAACGCAGCCCTGCAACCCGAGGAAAGCCGCAACTTCGAACTGGGGATCGAACACGACTATGCCAGCGGCGCGAACGTGCGGGCCACCGCCTTCTACACCGAAATCGACAACCTGATCCAGTTCGTCACCCTCACGTCCTTTCCGCTGCCCTTCACCGGGCAATACCGGCAGGTGCCCGGCACATCGACCAGCAAGGGCATCGAGCTTTCGGGCGAATGGGCGTTGCGCGACGGGCTGCGGCTGTTCGGTTCGTACACCTACACCGACGCCCGCGACGCCACCGGCGCACCGCTGCTGCGGGTGCCAGGCCATGATCTGGTGCTGGGGATGGCGGCCGATATGGGCCGCGCGCTGAGCGGCCGGATCACGCTGAACCGCATTGCCGACAGGCCCGCCGAATTCGGCGTGGCCATGCCCGATTACACGGTGGTGAACGCCGGGCTGGGCTATGACATCACCGACGACGCCCAGGTCTACCTGCGCATCGAAAACCTGCTGGACGAGGATTACCAGACCTCCAGCGGCTTCTCGACCGCCGGGCGGGCGGTCTATCTGGGTGTCCGGGCCACGTTCTGAGCGACAGGGCCGAAGGGGAACGCGCGATGGCAACTTGGCTGAAACAGGCGGCGGCGGGCATGGCATTCGCTCTGGCCGCGCTGCTGGCCGGCCCCGCCGCCGCGCAAGCCGACGACGGGCCGCGGCGCGTCGTCTCGATCAACCTGTGCACCGATCAACTGGCGCTGCTGCTGGCGGCGCCGGGGCAGCTGGTGTCGGTGTCGCGTCTGGCGCATGATCCGCAGAGTTCCGCGCTGCATGCGCGGGCGCGCGCCCTGCCGGTGAACGGATCGGGCGCCGAAGAGGTTTACCTGCTCGCTCCCGATCTGGTTCTGGCCGGCACCTTCACCGCCGCCAGCACGGTGCAGATGCTGCGCGATCTCGGCATTCCGGTGGCGCTGTTCGCCCCCGCCACCAGTCTGGCGGACATTCCCGCGCGGCTGCGCCAGATGGGTGCGGCACTGGGCCGCGAGGCCGAGGCCGAGGCCCGCGTCGCGGCCTTTCACGACGGGTTGGCGGCGTTGCCGACGGCGCCCGACCCGCGCCCGCGTGCGGCGCTCTACTATGTCAACAGCTACACCTCCGGCGACCGGACGCTGGCCGGCGACATCCTGACAGCCGCCGGTTTCGTCAACGTCGCGGGCGAGGCCGGGCTTGAACACGGCGGCACGCTGCCGCTGGAACGCCTGATCATGCTGGCACCGGATGTGATCGTGCGCGGGCGTGACTACCCCGGCCAGTCGCGCGCCGAAGATGTGCTGAACCATCCCGCGCTGCGCCGGCTGGCCGGCAGCCGGCTGGTGGGCGAACTGACCGACCGCGACTGGATCTGCGGCACGCCGCAGGTTCTCGCGGCGGTGCGCGCGATGACGGCCCTGCGGATGGAGCAGGCGCGATGAAACTGTTGCTGGGGCTCGGCGCGCTCTGCGCAGCGCTTTTCGTTGCGGCGTTGCTCAGCGGTCAGGCCGATGCCGGCGCGGCGCGCAGCCTGGCCGCGCTGCTGGCCGGCGACGGCACGCCGCTTTCGGTGGTGATGCGCGAAATCAGGCTGCCGCGCGCAATCCTGGCAGCGATGATCGGCGCCTCGCTGGGGCTGGCGGGGGCGGCGATGCAGGGATATCTGCGCAATCCGCTGGCCGAACCGGGGCTGATCGGCGTGTCGGGCGCGGCGGCGCTGGGCGCTGTTCTGGCGATTCAGAGCGGCCTTGCGCTGCGCCACGCACTGGCCCTGCCGCTCGCGGCGCTGGGCATGGCGCTGGCGGCGGTGCTGCTGATCCTCGCCCTGGCCGGTCCGCGCGGCTCGTCGATCACGCTGATCCTGGCGGGGATCGCGATTTCCGCACTGGCCTCGGCGCTGACATCGCTGGTGCTGAACCTGTCGCCCAACCCCTTCGCTGCCGCCGATATCGTGTTCTGGATGATGGGATCTCTGGCCGATCGCTCGTTCGTGCATGTGTGGCTGGCACTGCCCTTCATGGCGGCGGGCTGGCTGCTGCTGGCCGGCATGGGGCGCGGTCTCGACGCGCTGACGCTGGGCGAAGACACCGCCCGGGCAATGGGCGTGCGGCTGTCGCGGCTGCGGTTGCAACTGGTGTTCGGCACGGCGGCGGCGGTGGGCGCGGCCACGGCGGTGGCCGGGGCAATCGGCTTTGTCGGCCTTGTGGTGCCGCACCTGTTGCGCCCGCTGGTGGGCGCACAGCCGTCCCGGCTGTTGCCGGCCTCGGCGCTGGGCGGTGCCGCGCTGGTTCTGGCCGCCGATATCGCGGTGCGCGAGGTGCTGCCGGCACGGGATCTGAAACTGGGCGTGGTGATGGCGCTGATCGGCGCGCCGCTGTTCCTGCATCTGATCTACAGAACAAGGGCCGAGATGTCATGATGCGCACCCCCGCAGCCTTCCGCACGCACCGCAATGCGCGCCGCTCGTGGCCCGACCGGCCGGCCGGTGCCCGCGCCGGCGCCGACGTCGGCCCGCGCCTGCCCGCGGCACGCGCGCCATGACACTGTTGTCGCTCCGCGATCTGACGGTCGAACGGGCAAGCCGCCGCACCGTCGACGGAGTGTCTCTCGACATTGCGGCCGGCGAATGCGTCGGGCTGATCGGCCCCAACGGCGCGGGCAAGACCACGCTGATGCGCGCGGCGCTCGGGCTGCTGGCGCATGGCGGCGTCTCGTCGCTTTCGGCGCTGGCGCCGAATGCGCGAGCGCGGGCCGCGGCCTGGATGCCGCAAGCGCGCGAAATCGTCTGGCCGGTCACGGTGGAAACGGTCGTCGCGTTGGGCCGCATTCCACATCTGCCGCGCGGCGCACGCCCCGCACCCGCCGACCGCGCCGCCATTGATGCCGCCTTGCACCGGATGCAGCTCGACGGGTTCCGCCAGCGCATCGCCACCCGCCTTTCGGGCGGCGAACAGGCGCGGGTGCTGATCGCGCGGGCGCTGGCCCAGCAGACGCCGCTGTTGCTGGCGGACGAGCCGACGGCCGGACTCGACCCGGCCAGCCAGATCGCGACGATGCAGGTGTTCTCCGGGCTCGCCAGCGAGGGCCGCGCGGTTCTGGTATCCCTGCACGATCTGGGACTGGCGGCGCGCCATTGCACCCGGCTGGTGCTGATGCAGGCCGGACGGGTGGTGGCCGACGGCCCGCCCGCCCGCGTTCTCAGCCCCGAGAACCTGGAACAGGTCTTCGCGGTGCGCGCCTTCTACCGCGAAACCGAGGACGGGCCAGTGTTCCAGCCGATGGCGGTGACGCCATGACCCATCGGCTCGACCCGCCCTGGCTGATCTGGGATCTGGGCGCCCCGCATCGCGTGCTCAGCTGGTCGCTGACCCGGCCCGGCATGGTCACCGCCGACCGTATCCTGTGGCGCGAGGTGCGCAACGCCGACCTGCCGCGCGATTTCGACGTGTTGACCTGGTTTCGCACCCAGCTGGCGCAGCGCGGACAGGCCGATGCGGTGGCCATGCTTACCTCACGCGACCTGGCCGCCTATGAAACCGCGTCGCACCAGGCCGATGGCGTGACCGCGCAGTGCCTCGCCACCGTCGGATTATCGAACGCCGAACGCATCGGCACGCGCATGGACCGCGGCAACCAGGACTGGGGCACCATCAACGTGGCGGTGCGGGTGGACGCGGCGCTGGCGCCGGCGGCGCTGATCGAAACGCTCAGCATTGCCACCCAGGCCCGGACCGCCGCGATCATCGACACCGCCCACCGCCTGCCCGACGGCATCGCCACCGGCACCGGAACCGATTGTATCGCCGTTGCCGCCCCGCCGGGCGATCTGCCCTATGCCGGCTTGCACACCGCTGTGGGCGAGGCGGTCGGCGCGGCGGTCTACCGCGCGGTGCGCGCCGGTGCGCGCGCCTGGATGGACGATCGCCAAGGCACGGACACAGGCAACGGTACCGCACCATGACATAC
Source organism: Paracoccaceae bacterium (assembly GCA_024742705.1). Taxonomy (GTDB): domain Bacteria; phylum Pseudomonadota; class Alphaproteobacteria; order Rhodobacterales; family Rhodobacteraceae; genus JANSXZ01. Next base: position 55,733 of record JANSXZ010000022.1, read on the forward strand.
CCACCGCAGCGCATCGTCTGCCTGACCGAGGAAACCGTCGAAACACTGTACCTGCTGGGGCAGTCGCACCGCATCGTCGGCGTCACCGGCTATGCCGTCCGCCCGCCGCAGGTGCGCCGCGAAAAACCCCGTGTCGGCGCGTTCACCTCGGCCGATGTGCCAAGGATCCTCGCGCTCGGGCCCGATCTGGTTCTCACCTTCTCGGACCTGCAGGCGGATATCGCGGCGGCGCTGCTGCGCGAGGGTGTGGCGGTGCACGGCTTCAACCAACGCAGCGTGGCCGGCATTCTCGACATGATCCGCACGCTGGGTGCGCTGACCGGGGCGCGGGGCCGCGCCGAAGCCCTGGCCGGCGGATTGGCTACGCGCATCGCGCGGATCAGCGGGATACCGCGCGATCGGCGCCCGCGCGTCTATTTCGAGGACTGGGACGATCCGCCGATTGCCGGCATCGGCTGGGTGTCCGAACTGATCGAGATCGCCGGCGGCGAGGACGTTTTCGCGCATCTGCGCGGCGCCCAGGATGCGCGCGCGCGGATCGTGGCGCCCGAAGCGGTGATCGCGGCGGCGCCGGATGTTGTGCTGGCGTCTTGGTGCGGCAAGAAGGCGCGCCCCGAGAAGATCGCCCGGAGGCCGGGATGGGGCCGCATACCCGCCATTGCCCACGGCCGCATCCACGAGATAAAATCGCCGCTGATCCTGCAACCGGGCCCGGCGGCGCTGGGCGACGGGCTGGACGCGATCCTGACCGCCCTCTGGGGAGACCGAAGCCCATGACGCCCCCCGATCTGCTGGCCGCGATGATCCCCGGCCCGATGCTTACCTTCCTTGCGCGTGGCGGCCCGGCGCTGTGGCTGATCGCGGCGCTCAGCGTTCTGACACTGGCGCTGATCCTTTGGAAAACCTGGCGGCTGGCCCGCTTGGGGGCATGGTCGGGGGCTGTGACACGCCGCGCCGTCGCCGCCTGGGAGGCCGGCGACGCCGAGGCCGCCCGCGCCGCACTGGCCGGGCGCCGCGCCCTGCGGGCGCGGCTGGCGCATACGGCGATGGCTGCGCGGCTGGATCCGACACTGGACGACGCCGCCGCGCGCGAGGAAACCGCGCGCCGCGCCAAGGCCGATCTGGCGCAGGCCCGCGCCGGGCTGCGGGCGCTGGAACTGATCGCCACGATCGCGCCGCTTCTGGGCCTGCTGGGCACGGTTCTGGGCATGATCGAGGCGTTCCAGGCCCTGCAGGAGGCTGGCAACCGCGCCGACCCGGCGGCGTTGGCCGGCGGCATCTGGGAGGCCCTCTTGACCACGGCGGCCGGCATGGCCGTGGCGATCCCGGCTTCGGCCGCGCTCAGCTGGTTCGATGCGGTCACCGCGCGTGTTCAGGCCGACATGGAGGACCTGGCAACCCGCATCTTCATCCGCGGGGGGCGCCGATGAAGCTCGCGCCGCCGCAACCGCCACGCCGCAGGCCCGGTCTGACCGCGATGGTCGACGTGGTGTTCCTGTTGCTGGTGTTCTTCATGCTGGCCGCGCGGTTTGGTACCGACACCAGCCTTCCGCTGGCGCTGGCCGCCGGCGGCGATGATGCGTGGCAGGGGCCGCCGCGGCTGATCGAACTGACGGTGCAGGGCACGGTGCTGAACGGGCAACCGCTGCCGCCCGAGGCGCTGGCCGGCGCGCTGATCGCTCTGATGCCGCGCCCGGACGCGCCGGTGCTGCTGCGCGCCGCGCCGGGGGTGACACTGGACCGGCTGACCCTGCTGCTGGACGATCTGCGCGCAGCCGGCATCACATCGGCGGTTCTGGTCGAATGACCGGGCACGACTTTTCCACACCCGCCGCGCGCGCCCCGCGCGAGAACATCGTGCCGATGATCAACGTGGTTTTCCTGTTGCTGATCTTCTTTCTGATGACGGCGCAGATCGTGCCGCCCGCGCCGGTCGAGATCACGCCGCCACCATCCGACAGCGACACGCCGGCAGAGCCGGCGGCAGCGGTCATGTACCTCGGCGCCGACGGGCAGGCCCATTTCGAGAGCGTGACAGGCGATGCGGCGCTGGCCGCGCTGGCGGCGCTGCCGGCGGGCACGGATCTGACGGTGCGCGCGGACGCCATGCTCGAGGCGCGGCGACTGGCGGCGCTGCTGGCGCGTCTGGGTGGGCTGAGGCTGGGCAAGGTGACGCTGGCCACCGATCCGGCGACCGGAGCGGCGCGATGATCCGTCTGATAGAGCCGGCGGTTTTCGTCGCGGTGGCGGCGGCGGTGCATGTGGGGCTGTTCGCGGTGGCCCCGTCCCGGCCCGGCGGCGCAGGTTCGGGCGATGGCGGCGAAGACAGCCTGTCGCTGCGCGCGGCCAACGCCGGGCACGCGGCCCTTGTGCGGCAATGGACGACCGCGCCGCAGGCCCAGACAGCCGCCGCGCCGCCGCCGGAGATGCCCGTTGTCACCGCCGTCGCCCGGCCGCCGGCACCGCTGGTAGATGGACCGGCGCGGCACACGCGGCCCGGCCTGCCACCGGCTCCGGACCGGGTGGCGCTGCCGCAGGTGCCGCCCGCCGCGCCGGCCCTGACGGACCGGATCGCCGCCGGACCGCAAGCACCGACGCCGCCGGCCAGCGCCCCAGTGCCTTCGCCATCCCCGCGCATGGCCGCGCCCGTCGTCTCCGTACCGCCCACACCGCCCACACCCGCCACACCGGCCACACCGGCCGAGCCATTGCCCCGCGCCGAGCGTGCCAGCGCGCCCCCGCCCGAGGCGGCCCCGGCTGAACCGGTCACCCGCGCGCCGGCCACGCGGCCCGTCGCGCGCCCGGCACCTGCCGCCACGCCACAGCCCGCGGCCCGCGCCGCGGGCCGGCAACCCGCCGCGCGCAGCACCGCCGGGGCCGACCGCGCGCAACCCGATGCCCAGGGCACCGGCACGGCACAGACGCGGCGGCTTCAGGCCGAATGGGGCGCCGGTATCCAGCGCAAGGTGCACCGCGCGCTGCGCTACCCGCGCGGCGCATCCGGTGCGGGGACGGCACGGGTGGCGCTGACGGTCGATCGGCGCGGCCGGTTGCGGGCCGTCAGCCTGGTGCGATCCTCCGGCAATCCCGGCTTTGACGACGCCGCGCTGCGCGCGGTACACCGCGCCGGCCGCTTTGCCGCCGCGCCCGCGGGTCTGAGCCGCGAAAGCTATTCGTTCACGATGGCGCTGAACTTCCGGCCCTGAAGCGGCGGCGGCGCGCGCTTGCTCTTGAACGGTGCGCGCGGTATCACCCGCCGCGACACCCCCAACCGGAGATCGCGCGCCATGTTCGAAATACTCATCTGGGTCGGCGCCGGGCTATCTGCGCTGGGATTGCTGGGCCTGATCTGGTGCATATTGCGGGTTGCGCGGGCGCGCCGCGCCGGGTTGCCGGATGCCGAACTGCGCGCGGCAGTGCAGGCGGTGGTGCCGCTGAACCTGGGCGCGCTGTTCGTTTCGGTGATCGGCCTGATGCTGGTGGTTGTCGGCATCATGCTGGGCTGACACGCGGCGCCCGCATGCGCCGCGCACCGCGTGGATCAGACAGGCAAACGTCGGATCAGACAGGCATGTTGTCGAAGCGGGCCTCGATCACGTCCTGCATCAGCGCCTCGTCCAGACGCCGCAGCGATACCGGAACGTCCAGCCCGTGTTCCTCGAACCGTTTCACCATCGTCCGCACCGCCGGTTGCAGCGCGCAGCGGCTGGCCGTGCTGGCGCGTCCGACCTGCTGTTCCAGCGCGTTGGCGGCGTGCATCAGTTCCTGTTGTGACATGCGTCTTCCCCCCTTGGTGTGATGATCCGTGTATGTACACCCGATGTGGCCATCGGATGCGCCGGCTTTAAGCCCCGCGCCGGCAGCCAATGCCATCCTGCGACAAATCGCCCGGACAATGCCCGTTTCGCGGGCACCGCGCGCGCACCACGGCCCGCGCGCCGCGCTTGGCCGGTGGCCGCGCGTCGTGTAGCATCCCGTCTGACCGCAGGGAGGGCCGCGCGATGACACCGGACGTAAAAGCGTTTTTCGATCCATCCACCAACACCGTGTCCTATGTGGTGCGCGAACCGCTGGGGCGCGCCTGCGCCATCATCGACAGCGTTCTCGACTATGACCCCGCCGCCGGCCGGACCGGCACAGCATCGGCCGATGCCATCATCGCATATGTCACCGCCGAGGATCTGCGCACCGAATGGATTCTGGAAAGCCATGTGCACGCCGATCACCTTTCGGCCGCGCCCTATCTGCAGGAGCGGCTGGGCGGGCGCATCGGGATCGGGGCGCAGATTACCGCCGTGCAAGAGACATTCGGGCGGATTTTCAACGAAGGCACCGCATTTCAGCGCGATGGCAGCCAGTTTGACGCGCTGTTCGGCGACGCAGACAGCTTTCACATCGGGCAGATGCGCGGCGACGTGATGCACACGCCCGGCCATACGCCGGCCTGCCTGACCTATGTGATCGGCGACGCGGCCTTTGTCGGCGACACGTTGTTCATGCCCGATTTCGGCACCGCGCGCTGCGACTTTCCCGGCGGTTCATCGCAGGATCTGTACAATTCGATCCAGCGGATCCTGGCCCTGCCCGACGCGACGCGCATCTTCGTCGGCCACGACTACAAGGCGCCCGGCCGCGACGATTTCGCCTGGGAAACCACCGTGGGCGCACAGAAGGCGATGAACGTGCATGTGGGCCAGGGCCGTCGGGCCGAGGATTTCGTGGCCATGCGCGACGCACGCGACGCGACGCTCGGCAAACCGCGCCTGATTCTGCCATCGCTTCAGGTGAACATGCGCGCCGGCCACATGCCCGCGCCGGAAGACGATGGCCAAGTGTACCTGAAGGTGCCCGTCAACCGGCTGTAGCGGCCGCGCGCCGACTGGACAGCCCCGCGCCAAGCGCGTAACTTTGCGGATCATGGATATGCGTCAGATCACCCCCACCTATTTCGTCTCGCCCCAGATCATCCCCGAGGATCTGCCCGACATCGCGGCGGCCGGCATCGCCCGGATCATCTGCAACCGTCCGGATGCGGAAAATCCGCCCGATCTGCGGGCCGATGCCATGCGAACCGCCGCCGAAGCCGCCGGGCTGGACTTTGCGGTGCTGGAAATCGCCCATCAGTCGATGACACCGGAAAACGCCGCCCGCCAGCGCGAGATGATCGAAACCGCCAGCGGCCCGGTTCTGGCCTATTGCGCATCGGGCACCCGGTGCAGCGTGATATGGGCGCTGGGTCAGGCCGGACGCATGGCCACAGACGACATTCTGGCGCGCACCGCCGCCGCAGGCTATGCGCTTGAGCAGCTGCGCCCGGCGCTGGATCAGATGGCAGCCGCGCGCGACGCCTGAACAGGGCGGTCACAGGCTTTCGAGAAACGCGATCAGCGCCGCGCGATCGGCGGGTGGCATCGCAATCACCCGGTCGCGGTGCGGCGCGGCTTCGCCACCATGCCACAGGATCGCCTCGAGCAGGCCGCGCGCGCGGCCATCGTGCAGCAGGCGATCGTGCCCCGACACCACCCGCGTCAGCCCGATCCCCCACAACGGCGGCGTACGCCATTCACGGCGCATCCCGTCGGGGCCGTCGTCCGCAAGATCGGGGCCCATGTCGTGCAGCAGCATGTCGGTATAGGGCCAGATCCGTTGGCCGCGCTGTTCGGGCCATTCCGCGTCGGGGTCGGTCACGAAGGAAGCCCGGTGACAAGCCGCACATCCGGTGCGGTGAAACACGCCCTCGCCCCGCCGAACCAGCGGCCGGTCGGCACCGCGCCGGGCCGGCACCGCCAGATTGCGGCTGTAGAACGCGACGCGGCGCAGCGCGTCCATGCTCAGATCCGCGCCCGCCCCGGCCTGAGCGCGGCACCGGCGTTGCGCCGGCGTGCAATCGCCTGCCGGATCGGGAAACAGCGGCGACGAAAGCCCCATGTCAAAGGCAAAGGCCCGTGCAGTCTGGTCCAGCAGGGTCGCCGTTTCGGCCCGCAGCCCGAACCGGCCCAGCATCGGCCGGCCCTGCGCCGGTGACCACACGCGCATGGCGCGGCCGGATATGCCGTCGCCGTCGCGGTCGTCCGGATCGGCCAACGCGAGGATGTCCGCCTCGGGGACCGCTTCCAGCAGGCCAAGGCCTATCATCTGCGGCGCGATGCGCGGGCTGATCGTGACATCCGGGTTCAGCGCGCCATAGGCCGGTTCGCTCAGCCGATACTGCGGCCGGGCCAAATGCGCGACCGCGCCGCCCGACAGGCGCACCACGCGGCTGGTATGGCTCAGGCCCAGCCGGAATTCGGCGCTGTGCCCTGCTGTGGCCCGGCCCTGGATCTGCACGCCGTAGACAGGATCGGGCCGCGTCGCCGCCGGGGCCGGCATATCCGCTTGGCCCGTCGCCGGCACCGAAAGCCGCAGAACCAGGGCCTGCGACGGTTGCCCCGGTGCCTGAAACGGCTGGCCGCGCCCGTCCCGCAAGTGGCAGGCATGGCACGAGGGTGCATTGTAGAGCGGCCCAAGCCCCGAAGGCACCTGCGAATCCGACGATGAAGCCCAGTCCTTGCGGAAGAGCCGGTTGCCGAAATTGAACAGAAAGCTGTTTTCAAAGCCCAGATTGGCCGAGGGCCGGGTGAAGGCCAGCGGATCGGCCAGGGCCGCGTCGCCGGTTTGCCGTGGCGCTGTTCCGGCCGTTTCGGCCTGTGCGAACGGCGGATGCAGCGCCAGAAGTAGGCTCAGCGCCAGTGGCACGCCTTGCCTGCGGATCCATCGCGGGATCATGTCGCGCAGCGCCGGGCACCCGGCGCGCGTCTTCAGATCAGGTATACCGCGCCGATACGTCATACTGCCCCCCGATGCCGCGTCACGCGAACATGTCGTCGGCGAAGCTGTCGAGGGTGGTGCCCTCGAAGGTGATCGCGGTGCCCTGGTCGGCGAAGACGACGGCGGAGCCGGTTTCGGTCAGGTGGGCGCGGGCCTCGCCGGAGTTGGCGTAGCCGAAGCCGCGGAAATCGAGGCTGTCCCAGGGTTCCAGATCCATCACCCGGTGCTGGCCCGCCGCGGCCGCATCGAAGACGAAGCTATCGCCCATCAGTCCGCCGGTCAGCACGTTGGCCCCGGCGCCACCGTCCAGCACATCGTCAACGCCCTGCGCGCGCATCCACGCGGCCAGCGGTGCCGCCGTGGCCGCCGTGAATTCCGCGCTCTGCGAGAAGCCGCGCA
>JANSXZ010000032.1 GCA_024742705.1 Paracoccaceae bacterium
GGCGACATCATCGTCGTCTCGGTCAAGGAAGCCATCCCGCGCGGGCGCGTGAAAAAGGGCGATGTCCGCAAGGCCGTCGTCGTTCGCACCGCCAAGGAAGTCCGCCGCGAAGATGGAACCGCCATCCGGTTCGACCGCAACGCGGCCGTCATCCTCAACAACAACAACGAACCCGTCGGAACCCGTATCTTCGGGCCGGTGGTGCGTGAACTGCGCGGCAAGAACTTCATGAAGATCATCTCGCTCGCGCCGGAGGTGCTGTAATGGCTGCAAAACTTCGCAAGGGTGACAAGGTTGTCGTGCTGGCCGGCAAGGACAAGGGCAAGACCGGAACGATCTCGTCCGTCGACCCCAAGGCCGGCAAGGCCGTTGTGGACGGCGTGAACATCGCCATCCGCGCCACCCGCCAGACCCAGGAAAGCCAGGGCGGCCGCATCCCCAAGCCGATGCCGATCGACCTGTCCAACCTGTCGATCGTCGATGCCAACGGCAAGCCGACACGCGTCGGGTTCCGCATGGACGGCGACAAGAAGGTGCGTTTTGCCAAGACCACGGGAGACGTGATCGATGCTTGATACCGCGAATTACACACCGCGCCTGAAGGCGGCCTACCGCGACACGATCCGCGCCGCCATGAAGGAAGAGTTCGGTTACAAGAATGAAATGATGATCCCGCGTCTGGACAAGATCGTCCTGAACATCGGGGCCGGTGCCGAAGCCGTGCGCGACAGCAAGAAGGTCAAGTCCGCTCAGGAAGACCTGACCGCGATCGCGGGGCAGAAGGCCGTTGTGACCAAGGCGAAGAAATCCATCGCGGGTTTCCGGGTGCGCGAAGAAATGCCGCTGGGTGCAAAGGTGACCCTGCGGGCCGACCGCATGTATGAATTCCTCGACCGGCTGATCACGATCGCCATGCCCCGCATCCGCGACTTTCGCGGCGTTCCGGGCAAGTCGTTCGATGGCCGTGGCAACTATGCCATGGGCATGAAGGAACACATCGTGTTTCCGGAAATCAACTTCGACAAGGTGGATGAGGTCTGGGGACTGGACATTGTCATCGCCACCACCGCGAAAACGGACGCCGAAGCGAAAGCACTGTTGAAGCATTTCAACATGCCTTTCAATTCTTGAGCGCGGAAGGGATTTAGACATGGCCAAGAAAGCAATGATCGAGCGCGAGAAGAAGCGCGAAAAGCTGGTCGCTCAGTACGCCAAGAAGCGCGCGGCACTGAAAGAGATCATCAACGACGAAAGCAAACCGATGGAAGAGCGTTTCCGCGCTTCTCTCAAGCTGGCGAAGCTGCCGCGCAACAGTTCGGCCGTCCGGCTGCACAACCGCTGCCAGCTGACAGGCCGTCCGCATGCGTATTACCGCAAGCTGAAGGTCAGCCGGATCGCGCTGCGCGAGCTGGGGTCGCTGGGACAGATCCCCGGCCTCGTGAAATCGAGCTGGTAAGGAGCATATGATATGAACGATCCTATCGCAGATATGCTCACCCGCATCCGCAACAGCCAGATGCGCGGCAAATCCACCGTGATGACGCCTGCGTCGAAGCTGCGTGCATGGGTTCTGGATGTGCTGGCCGATGAAGGCTATATCCGGGGCTATGAAAAGATGACCGGCGCCGATGGGCACCCGGCCATCGAGATCAGCCTGAAGTACTACGAAGGCACCCCCGTCATTCGCGAGCTCAAGCGGGTCTCCAAGCCCGGTCGCCGCGTGTACATGGGTGTCAACGACATTCCCTCGGTCCGTCAGGGGCTGGGTGTGTCGATTGTCTCCACCCCCAAGGGTGTGATGTCGGATGCAAACGCACGCGCGGCCAATCTTGGCGGCGAAGTGCTCTGCACCGTATTCTAAGGAGGGGCAGATGTCTCGTATTGGCAAAAAACCGGTCGAACTGCCCTCGGGCGTCGAAGCGAAAGTGTCGGGCCAGACCATCGAAGTGAAGGGCCCCAAGGGCACCCGCAGCTTCAAGGCCACCGACGATGTGACAATCGCTGTCGAAGATAACGCCGTCACCGTGACGCCGCGCGGCAAATCCAAGCGCGCGCGCCAGCAGTGGGGCATGAGCCGCACGATGGTGGCCAACCTTGTGACCGGTGTCACCACCGGCTTCAAGAAAGAGCTTGAGATCCAGGGCGTTGGTTATCGTGCCGCGATCCAGGGCAACACGCTGAAGCTGAACCTGGGGCTCAGCCACGACGTGGACTATGTTGCGCCCGATGGCGTGACTGTGACCGCGCCGAAGCAGACCGAGATCGTCGTCGAAGGTATCGACGAGCAGTTGGTCGGCCAGGTGGCTTCGAACATCCGCGCATGGCGCCGCCCCGAGCCCTACAAGGGCAAGGGCATCCGCTACAAGGGTGAGTTTATCTTCCGCAAGGAAGGCAAGAAGAAGTAAGGACGCGAGAAATGGCAAACAGCAAAAGAACCCTGTTTCTGAAGCGCCGTCTGCGCGTTCGGAACAAGCTGCGCAAGGTGAACGCCGGGCGCATGCGTCTGTCGGTGCATCGTTCGAACAAGAACATCAGCGTTCAGCTGATTGACGATGTGAACGGCCGGACGCTGGCCGCTGCCTCGACCCTGGAAAAGGATCTGGGCGTGGTCGGCAAGAACAACATCGAAGCGGCCACCAAGGTGGGCGTGGCGATCGCTGAACGGGCCCGCAAGGCCGGTGTGGAAGAAGCCTATTTCGATCGCGGCGGCTTCCTGTTTCACGGCAAGGTCAAGGCCGTGGCGGACGCGGCCCGCGAAGGCGGACTGAAAATCTAAGGTGCAGACGGCCCGCAAGGGCCGTCTCGATGATCCGGGGGCGTGACGCCCACCTGGATTGACGGTAAACGGTGCCATGGCGCCGAAATCATGAGGTGCCAGATGGCCAGAGATGACAACCGCGGGGGTGGCGGACGCCGCAACCAGCGCGACGAAACCCCCGAATTCGCGGATCGCCTTGTTGCGATCAACCGTGTGTCGAAAACCGTAAAGGGCGGCAAGCGCTTTGGCTTCGCGGCGCTCGTCGTGGTCGGCGACCAGAAAGGCCGCGTGGGCTTTGGCAAGGGCAAGGCGAAAGAAGTGCCCGAAGCCATCCGCAAGGCAACCGAGCAGGCCAAGCGCCAGATGATCCGTGTTCAGCTGCGCGAAGGCCGCACGCTGCACCACGACATCGAAGGCCGCCACGGTGCCGGCAAGGTGGTGATGCGCACCGCCCCGGAAGGTACCGGGATCATCGCGGGTGGCCCGATGCGTGCCGTGTTCGAGATGCTGGGCGTCAAGGACGTGGTATCCAAGTCGATCGGCTCGCAGAACCCCTACAACATGATCCGTGCCACGATGAACGGCCTGTTGAAGGAAAGCAGCCCGCGTTCGGTCGCGCAGCGGCGCGGCAAGAAAGTGTCGGATATCCTGCCCAAGCGTGACGAGGCGCCCGAAGCCTCGGCACAAGTCGCCGAGGAGGCATGAGCATGGCCAAGACTATCGTGATCAAGCAGGTCGGATCGCCGATCCGCCGCCCCGCCAAACAGCGCGCAACGCTGATCGGCCTGGGCCTGAACAAGATGCACCGCGTGCGCGAACTGGAAGATACGCCGTCGGTGCGGGGCATGATCAACTCGATCCCGCACATGGTCGAGATCATCGAGGAAAAAGGCTAGGGGCCGTCACGGCACCCCGGCTCTGGATAAAGGCCCGGTCGTTTGCGACCGGGCCTTTTGCTTGGGCATGTTCCGCGCCTCAGATGGCCAGCGGCCCGCACCGCTGACGATGGGCCGCGTCCCGCACCGGGGCGCATGATGTGGCCGGGCCAGCGCCGGTATCGTAGCACGGGTCGGGGCAGGGTGCGCGCACTTGCAACTGATTGCGCCTGTCGCTATACGCGCCCGGTGGCACGCGTGGCCGCTAGAATCAAGAAACGCCGTGGTCGGCCGCTCCCGTCGCTGGGGGCCGCATCCGGCAAAGGAGAAGCGACAATGAAACTGCATGAACTGTCCGACAATCCGGGCGCAACCAAGAAACGCAAACGTGTGGGCCGCGGTCCGGGTTCGGGTACCGGCAAAACCGGTGGGCGCGGGATCAAGGGCCAGAAGTCGCGTTCGGGCGTGGCGATCAAGGGCTACGAAGGCGGCCAGATGCCGCTGTACCAACGTCTGCCGAAGCGCGGGTTCAACAAGCCGAACCGCAAGGCATTCGCCGTTGTGAACCTGGGCCTGATCCAGAAGTTCATCGATCTGGGCAAGCTTGATGCCGCATCGCCGATCACCGAGGACGCGCTGGTCGCTTCCGGGCTGGTACGGCGCAAGCGCGACGGTGTGCGTATCCTGGCCAAAGGCGAAATGACCGCCAAGCTGGACCTGCACGTTACCGGCGCATCGAAATCGGCGGTAACCGCGGTGGAACAGGCCGGCGGCACTGTCACGCTGGCCGCGGCTCCGGCTTCGGAGTAACGTCTTGTGGGCGGCGCGCGCGCGGCCTACATAAGACACTAGTTTTCCTTTTCGCCGCCCGTGCCGGAAAACGGCTCTGGGCGGCGTTTGCATGATAGAGAGAGCGTTCTCATGGTATCAGCCGCCGAACAGATGGCTTCCAACTCCAGTTGGTCTGCCTTTGGCAAAGCCACCGACCTGCGCAACCGTATCCTGTTCACGCTGGGGCTGTTGATCGTCTACAGGCTGGGCACTTTCATTCCCGTGCCCGGCATCGACGGTATTGCGCTGCGCGAATTCATGGAGCAGGCCGGCCAGGGCATCGGCGGCATGGTGTCGATGTTCACCGGCGGCGCGCTGGGGCGGATGGGGATCTTTGCCCTTGGGATCATGCCTTACATCTCGGCATCCATCATCGTGCAGTTGCTCACCGCGATGGTGCCTCAGCTTGAACAGTTGAAAAAGGAAGGCGAGGCGGGCCGAAAGAAGATCAACCAATACACCCGCTATGGCACCGTGGCCCTTGCGACGGTGCAGGCCTATGGCCTTGCCGTCAGCCTGGAAGCCGGCGATCTGGTGACCGATCCGGGCCTTTATTTCCGGGTTTCCTGCCTGATCACGCTGGTGGGCGGCACGATGTTCCTGATGTGGCTGGGCGAACAGATCACCGCGCGCGGCATTGGCAACGGCATTTCGCTGATCATCTTCGTGGGCATTATCGCCGAAGTTCCCGCGGCGATGGCGCAGTTCTTTGCCAGCGGCCGGTCCGGCGCGATCAGCCCGGCAGTGATCATCGGCGTTCTGGTCATGGTGATCGCCACCATCACCTTTGTCGTCTTCATGGAGAGGGCGCTGCGCAAGATCCACATCCAGTATCCGCGCCGCCAGGTTGGCATGAAGGTGTATGACGGCGGGTCGTCGCATCTGCCGGTCAAGGTGAACCCGGCTGGCGTTATCCCGGCGATCTTTGCCTCGTCGCTGTTGCTGCTGCCGATCACTGTCAGCACCTTTTCGGGCAATTCATCGGGGCCGGTCATGTCGACGCTTCTGGCCTATTTCGGGCCGGGCCAGCCGCTGTATCTTGCGTTCTTCGTGGTCATGATCGTGTTTTTCGCCTATTTCTACACGTTCAACGTGTCGTTCAAACCCGACGACGTGGCCGAGAACCTGAAGAACCAGAACGGGTTCATTCCCGGCATCCGTCCGGGCAAGAAAACCTCGGAATACCTGGAATATGTGGTGAACCGCGTATTGGTTCTGGGCTCGGCCTATTTGGCGGCGGTCTGCCTGCTGCCGGAAATCCTGCGCGGCCAGTTCGCCATTCCGTTCTATTTCGGCGGCACATCGGTTCTGATTGTGGTTTCCGTGACGATGGATACAATCCAACAGGTTCAGAGCCATCTGCTGGCGCATCAGTACGAGGGTCTGATCGAGAAATCGCAACTGCGTGGTAAGTCAAAGCGCAAAGGCAAACGGAGCCCGGCACGTCGATGAACATTATCCTTTTGGGACCGCCGGGGGCGGGCAAGGGCACCCAGGCCCGGCATCTGGTTGAAACCCGCGGGATGGTCCAGCTGAGCACCGGCGACATGCTGCGCGAGGCCAAGGACAGCGGCACCGAAATGGGCAAGATCGTGGCCGAGGTGATGGCCAAGGGTGAACTGGTCACCGATGAAATCGTGATCGGCCTGATCCGCGAAAAGATCGAGACGGGCGGCGGATCGGGTTTCATCTTCGACGGCTTTCCCCGGACGCTTGCGCAGGCCGATGCGCTGGGTGAATTGCTTGAAGCAACGGGCCAGACGTTGGATGCTGTTATCGAGATGGAAGTCGACGACGAGGCGCTAGTGGCCCGGATCACTGCGCGCTCCACCTGCGCCGGCTGCGGCGAGGTCTACAATGACCTCACAAAACCGATCCCAGATGATGGCAAATGCACCAATTGCGGCCATACGGAATTCAAGCGGCGCGCCGATGACAACGAAGACAGCCTGCGCACCCGGTTGATGGAATACTACAAGAAGACATCGCCGCTGATCGGCTATTATTACGCCAAGGATCACCTGACCCGGATCGACGGGCTGGCCGAAATCGCCACGGTTCAACAATCGATCGCGGGCGTTCTGGGCGCCGCGACCCCGGCCTGATCGGGGCCCTTGCACGGCGTATCACCGGGCAAGGGCGCGCGCCTTTTCGCCTTCTTCCCGCGCGAGGGTTGACGCCCCCGGCAAATGCTCCTATCCACCGCCATCTCGTACGAGAATCAACCGGCACGACGGGATTCGTCCACGTGCCGGGATCACCTGAATCAGCTGCGGCTCGCTGGCACACACTGCCAAGGCCCGCGTTGTGAAAAAAGGGTCTGGGATTACGGACCCGCAACGAAAAGGAAAGTGAAACGTGGCACGCATTGCCGGCGTAAATATCCCGACCGCGAAACGGGTTCCGATCGCCCTCACCTATATCACCGGAATTGGCAACACCTCGGCGCAGGCGATCTGCGAAGCGGTTGGCATCGATCCGACACGTCGCGTCAACGAACTGAGCGATGCCGAGGTTCTTCAGATCCGCGAGCATATCGACGCGAACTACACCGTCGAAGGCGACCTGCGCCGCGAGACCCAGATGAACGTCAAGCGTCTGATGGATCTGGGCTGCTATCGCGGACTGCGTCACCGCCGCAACCTGCCGGTGCGCGGCCAGCGGACCCACACCAACGCACGCACCCGCAAAGGCCCCGCGAAGGCCATTGCCGGCAAGAAGAAATAAGGGGGGTCTGATCAATGGCACGCGACAAGACACGCGCAAAGCGCAAGGTCTCCAAGAACATAGCCGCAGGCGTTGCGCATGTGAACAGCTCGTTCAACAACACCAAGATCCTGATCTCGGATGTGCAGGGCAACGCGATCTCGTGGTCGTCCGCCGGCACCATGGGCTTCAAGGGTTCGCGGAAATCCACGCCCTACGCGGCGCAGATGGCGGCCGAGGATGCCGGCCGCAAGGCGCAGGAACACGGCGTCAAAACGCTTGAGGTTGAAGTCCAGGGCCCCGGTTCGGGCCGCGAAAGCGCGCTGCGTGCGCTGGCTGCCGCAGGTTTCAACATCACGTCGATCCGCGACGTCACCCCGATTGCCCACAACGGCTGCCGCCCGCCGAAGCGTCGCCGCGTCTGAGCAAGACCTTTTTACGACTGGGGCCGTGCGATCCGCGCGGCCCCAGTACGCCGTTTTGAAACCTCGGGCGCCAGCGTCTTTTAGGACATGGGATGCGGGCAGGAATGGAGGGACACATGATCCATAAGAATTGGGCGGAACTGATAAAACCCACGGCGCTGGACGTGCGGCCGGGCAACGATCCCGCGCGCCAGGCGACGGTGATCGCAGAGCCGCTGGAGCGCGGATTTGGCCTGACGCTGGGCAACGCGCTGCGTCGCATCCTGATGTCGTCGCTTCAGGGCGCGGCCATTACCAGCGTGCAGATCGACAACGTGCTGCACGAATTCTCGTCGGTGGCGGGCGTGCGCGAAGACGTGACCGACATCATCCTGAACCTCAAGCAGGTTTCGCTGCGCATGGAAGTCGAAGGCCCCAAGCGCCTTTCGATCAATGCCAAGGGCCCCGCGGTCGTAACCGCCGGTGACATCTCGGAAAGCTCGGGCATCGATGTCCTGAACCGGGATCATGTCATATGTCATCTCGACGATGGCGCCGATCTCTATATGGAACTTACCGTGAACACCGGCAAGGGCTATGTTTCGGCGGACAAGAACAAACCCGAGGACGCGCCCATCGGCCTGATCCCGATCGACGCGATCTATTCGCCGGTCAAACGGGTCAGCTACGACGTTCAGCCGACGCGCGAAGGCCAGGTTCTGGACTATGACAAGCTGACGCTGAAACTGGAAACCGACGGGTCGATCACCCCGGATGACGCCGTCGCCTTTGCCGCGCGCATCCTTCAGGATCAGCTTTCGATCTTTGTGAACTTCGACGAACCCGAAAGCGCCAGCCGCCAGGACGACGACGACGGCCTCGAGTTCAATCCGCTGCTGCTGAAGAAGGTCGACGAACTGGAACTGTCGGTGCGTTCGGCGAACTGCCTGAAGAACGACAACATCGTCTACATCGGCGACCTGATCCAGAAAACCGAAGCCGAGATGCTGCGCACCCCGAACTTTGGCCGGAAATCCCTGAACGAGATCAAGGAAGTCCTGTCGGGCATGGGCCTGCATCTGGGCATGGATGTCGAAGACTGGCCGCCAGACAACATCG
This sequence comes from Paracoccaceae bacterium, assembly GCA_024742705.1. Classification (GTDB taxonomy): domain Bacteria; phylum Pseudomonadota; class Alphaproteobacteria; order Rhodobacterales; family Rhodobacteraceae; genus JANSXZ01. Next base: position 8,694 of record JANSXZ010000032.1, read on the forward strand.
AGGATCTGGCCAAGAAGTTCGAAGATTCCTTCTGATACGACGCGGGGCCGGGCGCTGCAATCGCTTTGCCCCGCATAATCCGGGCTTCCGCCCCAAGGTGAGCCGGTGACACGCATCGCCGGCCTGACAAAGCAAAAACGCCCGTAGAGGGCAATGATGGAGATAGACAAATGCGCCACGCCCGCGGATACCGCCGACTGAACCGCACCCATGAACATCGCAAGGCGCTGTTCGCCAACATGGCCGGATCGCTGATCGAGCACGAGCAGATCAAGACGACCCTGCCCAAGGCCAAGGAACTGCGCCCGATTATCGAAAAGATGATCACGCTGGCCAAGCGCGGCGATGTGCACGCCCGCCGTCAGGCAGCAGCCCGCCTGAAGGAAGACAAGGACGTGACCAAACTGTTCGAAGTGCTTGGACCGCGCTACAAGGACCGTCAGGGCGGCTATGTCCGCGTGTTGAAGGCCGGCTTCCGCTACGGTGACATGGCGCCCATGGCAATCATCGAATTCGTCGATCGCGATCGCGACGCGAAGGGTGCGGCCGACAAGGCACGTCTGCCGTCCTTCGAGGGCGACGACGACTGATCGCGCCGGCCCGCGATTTCGGTCACGGCCCCTGGCCCCCGCCCTTGCCGGCGGGGGTTTTTCATTGTGGCACGGGGCGGGGCGCTGGCCGCTTGCATCGCCGGCGCCATCCGCGCATATCTTGTGGCATGATCCGATCCCTTTTCATCTGGCCGATTGCCCTGTTCGCGCTTGTGCTGATGCTCGCGGCGGGGTCCGTCTGGGCACAGCCGAAGGTGCCGCAATCACAGGCCGAAATCTCGCTCAGCTTCGCGCCACTGGTGCGTCAGGCTGCGCCCGCTGTGGTGAATATCTATGCCCGCAAGGTGTCGCAGGGGCGGGTCAGCCCGTTTCAGGACGATCCCTTCTTTCGCGATTTCTTTCGCGGGTTCGGCACGCCTCAGCCGCGGGTGCAGAACTCGCTCGGGTCGGGGGTGATCCTGTCGGAAGACGGGATCGTGGTGTCGAATTATCATGTCGTCGGCGAGGCGACGGACATCCGTGTGGTGCTGACCGACCGGCGCGAATTCGCGGCGCGGGTTCTGCTGGGCGATGCCGACAGCGATCTGGCGATCCTGCAACTGGATGGCGCGACCGCCCTTCCGGCGCTGCCGCTGCGCGATTCCGACCAGGTTGAGGTGGGCGAACTGGTTCTGGCCATCGGCAATCCCTTCGGCGTCGGCCAGACCGTCAGCAGCGGCATCGTGTCCGGTCTTGCCCGGTCGGGTACCGCCACCGGCGCGGGGCGCGGATATTTCATCCAGACGGACGCACCGATCAATCCCGGCAATTCCGGCGGCGCGCTGATCGACATGGCCGGACGACTGATCGGGATCAACACGCGCATCCTGTCGCGGTCCGGTGGCTCAAACGGTATCGGTTTCGCGATCCCCGCCGGGCTGGTGGCGCAATACGTCGCCCAGGCCAGGGCTGGAAACACTGTCTTCGAACGGCCTTGGGCGGGGATGGTCGGGCAACCCGTCAACGCGGATCTGGCGGCGTCGCTGGGGCTGGACACACCCGAAGGCATCATCGTGTCGGATCTGCACCCGCTCAGCCCCTTTGCCGCCGCGGGCATCCGGGTTGGCGATGTCATTGTCGGTGTCGATGACGCGCCGGTGAATTCGCCGGCCGAAATGCTGTTCAGGATGTCGGTTACAGGCATCGGCGGGGTCTCGGACGTGGCGTTCATGCGCCGCGGGCAGGCGCAGCGGGCGACCGTGCCGATGATCCTTGCCCCCGACGATCCGCCGGCCGAAACGACAACGCTGACGGCGCGCACCGTGCTGCCCGGTCTGCGCGTCGCGCGGGCCAATCCGGCGGTGATCGGTCAGTTCGGCCTGCCGTTGATGACACGCGGTGTCGTCACTCTGGACCCCGGCCAACTGGGCGCTCGGGTGGGGCTGCAACCGGGCGATTCGATCCTGGCGGTCAACGGCGTCGCGGTGGCGCGTCCGCGCGATCTGGCGCGGGCGCTGACACGCCCACCCAACCGGGTCGAACTCGAGGTGTCGCGGCGCGGTCAGCGTCTGGCGCTTCGGTTCCGGCTTTAGGCGGTTGGCGGATCTGTTCGACACGCCCGGCGAGACGCCGCAGGCCGATGCCCGCCGCCCGCTGGCCGACAGGCTTCGGCCGCAAACCCTGGATCAGGTCATCGGCCAGGCGCATGTGCTGGGCCCGGAAGGGCCGCTGGGCGTCATGCTGGCGGCGGACAGCCTCGGCAGCCTGATCTTCTGGGGCCCGCCGGGCGTAGGAAAGACCACGATCGCGCGGCTTCTGGCACAGCACACAGATCTGCATTTCGAACAGATCAGCGCGATCTTCACCGGAATGCCGGATCTGCGGCGGGTGTTCGAAGCGGCCCGCCTGCGGCGGTCGAACGGGCGCGGCACCCTGTTGTTCGTGGATGAAATCCACCGGTTCAACAAGGCGCAGCAGGACGGGTTCCTGCCACACATGGAGGACGGCACGCTGCTTCTGGTGGGTGCGACCACCGAAAACCCCTCGTTCGAACTGAACGCCGCGCTGCTCAGCCGGGCTCAGGTTCTGGTGCTCGAGCGGTTGGCCGACGCGGATCTGGAGCGGCTGATCCTGCGTGCCGAGACCGAACTGAACCGCCCGCTGCCTCTTACCGATGCGGCGCGCGGGGCGCTGCGCGACATGGCCGATGGCGACGGGCGCGCGCTGCTGAACATGATCGAACAGATCGCCGCCTGGCGCGTCGCCGCGCCGATGGATCCCGATGCGCTGGCCGGGCGGTTGATGCGCCGCGCGGCGCAATACGACAAATCGGGCGATTCGCACTTCAACCTGATTTCGGCGCTGCACAAATCGGTGCGCGGATCAGATCCCGATGCGGCGCTTTACTGGCTGGCGCGGATGCTTTCGGGTGGCGAGGATCCGCGCTATCTGGCGCGGCGCATCACCCGCATGGCGATTGAAGACATCGGGCTGGCCGATCCGCAGGCCCAGGCGCTGTGCCTTCAGGCCTGGGAAACCTTTGAACGTCTTGGCAGCCCCGAGGGCGAACTGGCGCTGGGGCAGGCGGTGATCTACCTGGCGCTCGCGCCGAAATCCAATGCCGGTTACGCAGCCTACAAGGATGCAATGCGGTTGGCGGCGAGATCCGGCAGCACGCCACCGCCCAAGCACATCCTGAACGCGCCGACCGCGCTGATGAAGGACCAGGGCTATGGGCAGGGCTATGCCTACGATCACGATTCCGAGGACGGGTTTTCGGGGCAGGACTACTTCCCGGATGGCATGGCGCGCCCCGATCTGTACCAGCCGGTCGAACGCGGCTTCGAACGCGATCTGAAAAAGCGGCTGGAGTACTTTGCGCGGTTGCGCCAGCAGCGGAAAACTTGACAATCGCGCCCCGCCGCGCGACAGACCGGCCATGATGACAACCTTCGTTTCGGTGGCGCTGGGCGGTGCCCTGGGTGCGGGCCTGCGGTATCTGGGCGGCCTTGCCGTGCTGCGCATGACCGGGCCACAGGAGTTTCCGGTGGCGGTGCTGTCGATCAACGTGATCGGATCGGCGCTGATGGGGCTTTGCGTGGCTTTCGCCGCACAACGCGGCATGGGCGGTTTCGGGCCTTTCCTGATGACCGGGGTGTTGGGCGGCTTCACCACCTTTTCGGCGTTTTCGCTGGAAACCGTGGCGCTGATCGAGCGTGGCGCGACCGGACAGGCGGCGATTTATGTGGCCCTGTCCGTGGGATTGTCTGTGGGTGGGTTGATGCTGGGCCTTTGGCTCGGACGAGAGGTATTTGCATGAGCGGTGTACAGACCGTCACGGTGGCCGTCGACGACGGCGACCAGCGCATTGATCGCTGGCTGCGGCGGATGTTTCCCCACGTCAGCCAGGGCCGCATCGAAAAGATGTGTCGCAAGGGCGAATTGCGCGTCGATGGCGGGCGGGTCAAGGCCGCGACGCGGTTGATCGCGGGGCAAACGGTGCGCATACCGCCGCTGCCCGATACCGATCACGCGCCAGCGCCCCCGCGCGACCGGATCTCCGAGACAGACGCGCGGTTTATCCGGTCATGTGTGATCTACCGCGACGATCATGTGATCGCGTTGAACAAGCCGCCGGGCCTGCCTGTGCAGGGCGGATCGGGGCAGGCGCGCCATGTTGACGGCCTGGCCGAGGCGCTGATGTTCGGGCTCGACGAGAAACCGCGGCTGGTGCATCGCCTCGACAAGGACACATCGGGTGTTCTGCTGATGGCGCGCACCCGCGCCGTGGCGGCGGGGCTGACCGCATCGTTCCGGCACCGCGAAACCCGCAAGATCTACTGGGCCGCCGTCGCCGGTGTGCCGCACCCCAAGATGGGCACCATCAAATACGGTCTGGTCAAGGCGCCGGGCCACGGCAAGGGCGGCGAAGGCGAAAAGATGCATTGCGTCCACCCGGCCGAGGTGGACAGAACCGAAGGTGCCAAACGCGCCACCACCGATTACGCCGTGCTCAGCGCGGCGGGGCGGCGCTGTGCTTGGATGGCGCTGATTCCCGTGACCGGGCGCACCCACCAGCTGCGCGCGCATATGGCCGAGATCGGCCATCCGATCGTCGGTGACGGCAAATATGGCGGATCCGGTCAGGACAATCTGGGCGATGGCTGGGGCGCGCAACTGGGCGGGGATATCAGCAAGAAGCTGCACCTGCACGCGCGGACGCTGATGCTGGAGCATCCGGTGACGCGCGCGCGCCTGCACCTGACCGCGCCGCTGCCCGATCACATGACGCACACCTGGGATACCTTCCAATGGGCCGCGTCGGATGTGCCCGAGGATCCCTTCGATCCCGAAGACATGATTTGACCCCGGAGCGCGCCGCATGAGCGAATGGAAGCAGAAACGTTTCTGGCAGGCCGCGACGGTGGTAGAGTCCGGCGATGGCTTTGCCGTCGAACTGGACGGCCGGCGAATCCGCACGCCGGCCAAGGCGGCTCTGGTGCTGCCCACCGGCGCGATGGCCCAGGCGGTGGCGGCCGAATGGGACGCCCAGGCCGAACTGGTCGATCCCATGACGATGCCGGCCACCCGGTCGGCCAATGCGGCCATCGACAAGGTCGCCGCGCAACATGCCGAAGTGGCCGGGATGCTGGCCGCATATGGCGATGCGGATCTGTTGTGCTATCGCGCCGATGCGCCCGCCGAACTGGTGGACCGGCAGGCCGCCGTCTGGGATCCGGCGCTGGACTGGGGCGCTGAAATTCTGGGCGCGCGCCTGGTGCCCCGAAACGGTGTGATCCACGCGCCGCAGGATCCTGACGCGCTGAACCGACTGGCGCTGCGGGTGCATGCGATGACGGCCTTCGAACTGGCGGCGTTTCACGATCTTGTGTCGCTGTCTGGATCGTTGATCCTGGGGTTTGCGGCCACGCACGACTGGCGCGATCCGGAAACCCTGTGGGACATCTCGCGGCTGGACGAGCTGTGGCAGGAAGAACAATGGGGCCGCGATGACGAAGCCCACGCCCTGAGCCAGACAAAGGCCGCCGCCTTCGTGCACGCCAAACGGTTTTACGACTGGAGCCGAAGCTGACAAAGCGCCAGGCCAAGTGACCGCGTTTGATGCAATAGGACGTTTTGGGATGGCTTTTGTTGGGTCGTAGACTTGACCTGCACCCGAGAATTTGCCCATTCTCTGAGCACTGCGGGCAGAAACGCCCGCGTCAAAGAACCTAGACTGAAACAGTTGGGTATGTCGCTTCGGAGTGTGGCGACGAAATCAGGAAGAGGTAAAAATGAAAACATCCGTAATTCTCGGCGCGTTGACAGCAGCCGGCATGGCCGCGGGCGCAGCTGGCGCCGCGACCATCGACGACATCAAGGCGCGCGGCAAGCTGAACTGCGGCGTGACCACCGGTCTGGTCGGTTTCGCGGCACCCGACGCCAACGGCGAATGGAAAGGTTTCGACGTGGCCGTGTGCCGTGCCGTTGCCGCCGCCGTTCTGGGCGACGCGACAGCCGTTGAATTCGTCCCGACCACCGGCAAGACGCGCTTTACCGCGCTTGCTTCGGGTGAAATCGACATGCTGGCGCGCAACACCACATGGACCTTCAGCCGCGACGTCGACCTGAAGTTCACCTTTGTCGGCGTGAACTACTACGACGGCCAGGGCTTCATGGTTCCCAAGGATCTGGGCGTTTCGTCGGCCAAGGAACTTGACGGCGCAACCGTCTGCATCCAGACCGGCACCACGACCGAGCTGAACCTTGCGGATTTCTTCCGCGCCAACAACATCAGCTATGAGCCGGTTCCGATCGAAACCAACGCTGAAGCGCAGCAGCAGTACCTGGCAGGTGCCTGCGACGTCTACACGACCGATGCATCGGGTCTGGCCGCCACGCGCGCAACCTTCGAAGATCCCGGCGCGCACGCGCTGCTGCCCGAGATCATCTCGAAAGAGCCGCTGGGCCCGCTTACCCGCCACGGTGACGACGATTGGGCCGACACCGTCCGCTGGACGCTGAACGCGCTGATCACTGCCGAAGAACTGGGCGTGACCTCGGCGAACATCGCCGAAATGTCCTCGGGCACCAACAACCCGGAAATCAACCGCCTGCTGGGCACCGAAGGCACGCTGGGCGAAATGCTGGGTCTGGACGCCGAATGGGCCAAGCGCGCGATCATGGCCGAAGGCAACTATGGCGAGATCTTCGCCAAGCACATCGGTGAAGACACCCCGATCGGCCTGGCGCGTGGTCTGAACGCACAGTGGACCGACGGCGGCCTGCTGTACTCGCCGCCGTTCCGGTAAGGCACGAAACGACGAGGGGCGCGGGATCACTTCCCGCGCCCCTCTCGCTTACACGATCCAAGGCTCGGCCAAGCGCGACCCGGCGCTATAAAAAATCAGGCCGACAAACAGGGATATCTCACCCATGACGACACTCTCCGACCCGCCGCCCGGCGCGTTCCGTCTGTCTATGCTGCTCAGCGACACGCGGTACCGGTCCTATACTTTCCAGTTCATCGCGCTGATCTTGCTGATCGCCATGATGGCCTATCTGGGCATGAACCTCGTTCGGAACCTGGCCGCCGCCGGCCTGAACATCTCGTATGACTTTCTGGGCGAACCGGCAGGCTATGACATCAATCAGCGGCTGGTCGAATACGACAGCCAATCGTCGCACATGCGCGCGGCGCTGGTCGGAATCCTCAACACCCTTCTGGTGGCGTTCCTTGCCTGTGTGACAGCGACGGTTCTGGGGGTGATCATCGGTGTGCTGCGCCTGTCGAAGAACTGGCTGGTGTCAAAGCTGATGGCCGTCTACGTCGAGGCCTTCCGCAACGTGCCGGTGCTGATCTGGATCATCATGATCTTCACACTGGTCACGGCGGTTCTGCCGGGCGCGCGGTCGTATCTGGGTGAAGATCCCGAGTTTGACCTTTTGTTCGGCATGTTTGCCTTCACCAACCGGGGGGTTTATGTGCCCGCGCTGGTCTGGGAGGCCGGGTCGACCATCGTCGCCATCGTTTTCGTCGCATCCATCGTGGGCGTTTTCGCCTATCGCCGCTATGCCAAGAACCTGCTGTTTCAAACCGGCCGGTTGCTGCCGATGGGCTGGCCGTCGCTGGTGATTCTCTTCGTTCCCACGATCCTGATTTTTTACATCATGGGCCAACCGATCAGTCTGGATCTTCCTGATCCGCTGGCCAACCGGTTCAACCTGCGCGGTGGCGTTCAGATCGGGGCGCCGTTGATCGCGCTCTGGCTGGCGCTGTCGATCTACACCGGCGCCTTCATTGCGGAAAACGTCCGCGCGGGTATTCAGGCCGTTTCCAAGGGCCAGACCGAGGCGGCATCGTCGCTTGGGTTGCGTCCAGGGCGGGTGATGAATCTGGTGGTGCTGCCGCAGGCGCTGCGGGTGATCATTCCGCCGCTGATCTCGCAGTATCTCAACATCACCAAGAACAGTTCGTTGGCCATTGCGGTGGGGTATGCCGACATCACCGCCACCCTGGGCGGGATCACGCTGAACCAGACCGGCCGCGCCATCGAGTGCGTTCTGTTGCTGATGCTCTTCTACCTCGTGATCTCGCTTGCGATTTCGGCGGTGATGAACGTCTACAACAAAGCCGTCAGCCTGAAGGAGCGGTGAGATGAGCGATACCCATACCCACACCGTCGCCTATGTGCGCGAGACGCAGTTGCCGCAACAGGCACCCCCGGTCACCGAAACAGGCGCCATCAAATGGATGCGCGAAAGTCTGTTTTCGTCGATCCCCTATACCATCCTGACGCTGGTCTCGGTCTATCTGATCTTCCTGTTGATGCAGGGGTTTCTGCCGTGGCTCTTTGGCGGGGTCTGGACCACGGCGAACATTCGTGAATGTCGTGAAGTTCTGGAGGGCGCATCGGGCGGCTGTTTCTCGGTTCTGACCGACCGCTGGAGCCAGCTTCTGTTCGGCATCGCCTATCCGTCGGAATCCTACTGGCGCCCGACACTGGCCTTCGTGCTGCTGTTCATTGCCGTGGCTCCGGTGCTGTTCAACACCCTGCCGCGCGATGTTCTATTTCACCGGCGTCTATCCCTTCCTGGCCTTCTGGCTGATCTGGGGCGGCACGGTGGCCATCCCGCTGGTGGCGCTGGCCGGAGCGGTGATCGGATACCTTGTCTATGCGCGGCTGGTGGCCGGCAGTTTCGCCGCGGGCTTCTTCGGCGGCATCGTCGCCGCCGCGGTCGCGTGGTGGATCGGCGGCTTTGTAACCACGGCGATGGAGGGCGTTCTTGCGCTCGAGGCGGTGCCATCGCGGGATATGGGCGGCTTCATGCTGAACATGATCCTCGGGGTGGTCTGCGTTTCGCTGTCGCTGCCGCTGGGCATCGTTCTGGCGCTTGGCCGGCAGAGTTCGATGCCGATCATCAAGTGGATTTGCGTGGTGTTCATCGAATTCATCCGTGGCGTTCCGCTGATCACGCTGCTGTTCGTCGCCAACGTGGTTCTGGCCTATTTTCTGCCGCCGGGCACCAACTTCGACCTGATCCTGCGCGTGATCATCATGATCACGATGTTCGCCGCGGCCTATATCGCCGAGGTAATCCGCGGCGGCCTGGCGGCATTGCCGCGAGGGCAGTATGAGGCGGCGGATTCGCTTGGGCTGGACTATGCGCAGGCGATGCGCCTGATCATCCTGCCGCAGGCGCTGAAGATCTCGATCCCGGGCATCGTCAACGTCGCCGTGGGCCTGTTCAAGGACACCACGCTGGTCTCGGTGATTTCGATGTTCGATCTGGTCGGCATGATCCGTGGCCCGATCCTGGCCTCGACCGACTGGAACGGAGTCTATTGGGAGCTGTGGTCGTTTGCTGCCTTCCTGTTCTTCGTCGTGTGCTACGGCATTTCGCAATATTCGCAGTGGCTTGAACGCCAGCTCGCGACAGATCACCGTTAAGAGAAGGGTGAATACAGATGACTGAAACAGCTCAGATGAAGGTCTCGGACGAGATCGCGGTTTCCATCCAGCAGATGAACAAATGGTACGGCACGTTTCATGTGCTGCGCGACATCGATCTGACGGTCTACCGCGGCGAACGCATTGTCATCGCGGGGCCGTCCGGGTCGGGCAAATCCACGCTGATCCGCTGTATCAACGCGTTGGAAGAGCACCAGAAGGGATCGATCACGGTGGACGGCACGCTGCTGTCGTCGGATCTAAAGAACATCGACAAGATCCGATCCGAGGTGGGAATGTGCTTCCAGCACTTCAATCTCTTCCCGCATCTCACGATCCTGGAAAACTGTACCCTCGCGCCGATCTGGGTGCGCAAGACGCCCAAGAAAGAGGCCGAGGAAATCGCGATGCATTTCCTCAAGAAGGTGAAGATCCCGGATCAGGCCGACAAGTACCCCGGCCAGCTGTCTGGCGGCCAGCAACAGCGCGTGGCGATCGCACGGTCGCTGTGCATGCGCCCGCGCATCATGCTGTTCGATGAACCGACATCGGCGCTTGACCCCGAGATGATCAAGGAAGTGCTGGATACGATGGTCGAACTGGCCGAAGAGGGCATGACCATGCTGTGCGTGACACACGAAATGGGCTTTGCACGGCAGGTCGCCAACCGGGTGATCTTCATGGACGAAGGCCAGATCGTTGAACAGAACGAACCCGAGGAGTTCTTCAACAATCCCAAGTCACCGCGCACACAGCTGTTTCTCAGCCAGATCCTGGGCCACTGATCCGCAAGGCACCGTGGTGCCGGATGCCACAGGCGTCGCCCTCGCTGGCGGCGCCTATTTTACATGCTCTCAAGGACAACCCTCATGGCTGCCATCGTGACCGCGACGATCACCCTGAAAGACCCTGAAAAGATGCAGGAGTATGCCGCCCTCGCAGCGCCCACCGTGGCCGCGCACGGCGGAACCTTTTTGTACCGTGCCCGGATGGTGAAGCCCCTGCGCGGCGAGGCCGGGCACCACATGGTGGCGGGTTTGCGTTTTCCCGATGTGGCCGCCGCCGAAGCATGGTGGAACTCACCGGAATACAACGCCCTGCACGATCTGCGCGACACCGCCGCCGACGTGGTTTTCGTTCTGCACGAAGACCTGTAGCGCTCAGTCCGTCAGGTCGCGGGGCACAATGAAATCCACCGCAACGCCCTGCCGGACATCGCCCCAGCCGGGTTCGGCGAAGTCGATTACCAGCGTTGCGCCGGTGGGGTAAGTGGCAAACCCGTGGTGGGCCGGGGCACGGCGCACCAGGCTGTGCGCGAGATCCGCGATGCCGGGGTTGTGGCCGATCATCAAAACGCAATCTCCCGTCGCCTTGTGCAGCACCGCCATCATCGTTTGCGGCTCGGCCAGGTAAAGCGTCCGCGTGAATTGCGGTTCCAGATCCAGATCAAGCCCCTCGAAAGTTTCAAACGTGCGCTGCGCCGACGATACGATGGCCTGATCCGGAATGTGCCCTTGCGCGCGCAGCCATTGGCCCAGCGCCGTTGCCGCCGTGCGGCCGCGCCGGTTCAGCGGGCGTTCGTGATCGGGCTGGCCGGTGGCCCAGTCGGATTTGGCGTGGCGCATCAGGATCAGTCGGGGCATCGTTATCCTCCGGTAAAGCTGGCCATGTGGAACGCGGATTGGGCATCGTGGCGGCCCAGACGCGCCGAAACCGGACAGGCACGGCGCGCGGCGCAGCCCCGGCTGCGGCAGGCGGCGGTATCGGGCCCGGTGATATGCGCCTTGCAGCCAGCGACGTCATAGGCGGTGCCGTCGAAGGCGTCGACCGGGCAGGCGGTGCGGCAGGGCCTGTCGATGCAGCTGTCGCAGGGGTTGGGCGGTGGGGCCGGCAGATCGATCCGCCGGGGCAGGGCAAGCGCGCCACGGAACGAGACGAACAGCCCGGCCCGGTCATGCACCAGCAACATGATCGGCGAGGCATGGATGCGCCCGCTGCGGGTGGCCCAGCGGAAGAACGGTGCATAGGGCGGCCCGCCAAAGGGAAACACCGGCGTTGCGCCGATCTGTGCGGCCCAGTCACCGATCACCCGCCGCGACCACCGATCCATTGGATGCGCCGCACCGTCGCGGGCTTCGGGGGTGTCGCGAAAGGCCGGCCAGAACGCCGGTTCGTCGGGCCCCAGCAGCAGAAGCGTGCCACATCCGGGTGGCGCCCCATCCGAGGGTTCGGGATGAAACCCGCCCAGAACCGTCAGGTGGCGCGCGGCAGCCGCCTGTTCCAGCGCGGCCAGCACGCCGGTCAGCCCGGAACCGTATCGGGCCGGATCAACGATCCCGCGCCATGTTCGGTGAAAAGCTCCAGAAGCACCGAATTCGGCGCGCGCCCGTCCAGGATGACAACCGCGCGGACACCCTTGGCAATCGCATCCAGAGCGGTTTCAGTTTTTGGAATCATGCCGCCCGCGATGACACCGCTGGCTGTCATCTCGCGGATCTGGGCGGCGCGCAATTCTGTCACCACCTCGCCTTCGGCATTCTTCACGCCGGACACATCCGTCAGCAACAGCAACCGGTCCGCGGTCAGCGCGCCGGCGATGGCACCGGCGGCGGTGTCGCCGTTCACGTTGAAGGTTTCGCCGTTGCGCCCGGCCCCCAGCGGTGCGACGACGGGGATCATGTCACGTTCGAACAGCGTGTGCAGCAACTTGGGGTTCATCTTGGCCGGCGTGCCCACGAACCCCAGGTCGGGGTGCGTCTGGTCGCAGATCATCAGGTTCGCGTCCTTGCCTGACAGGCCCACCGCCATGCCGCCCTGCGCGTTGATCGCCTGCACGATGCGTTTGTTGACAACGCCTGAAAGCACCATCTCGACGACCTCTACAGTGGCCTTGTCGGTGACGCGCTTGCCGCCGACAAACTCGGAACGGATGTCCAGCCTGTCGAGCATCGCGTTGATCATCGGCCCGCCGCCATGCACGATCACGGGGTTTACCCCGACCTGGCGCAACAACACCACGTCGCGGGCGAACTCCTCCATCGCCGCATCGCTGCCCATGGCATGACCGCCCAGCTTGATGACGACCGTCGCATCGGTGTAGCGCTGCATATAGGGCAGGGCACGCGACAGGGTCTGCGCGGTGCCGATCCAATCCTGGTTCATGTCTCTGGTCTTCATCCTTTGTCCTTCTGCGCGGGGCGTCCTTGCGGGGGCTGGCCGGCCCTAGGGCTCAAGGCCGGCGATCGCGTTGCGCAGCGTGGCGATCCCGTCGCCTTTCTCGCTCGAGGTTACGATAAGCTCGGGGAAGGCAGCGGGGTGGCGGGCCAGCGCGCCACGCACCTGCTCGAGAACCCGCTCCTGTTCGGCGGCCTTCACCTTGTCGGCCTTGGTCAGCACACATTGAAAGGCCACCGCCGAACTGTCCAGCAGGCTGAGGATTTCCTCATCGACGGATTTGATGCCATGCCGCATGTCGATCAGCACAAAGGCCCGGCGCAGCGTCTGGCGCCCCGACAGGTACTGCTTCAACAACTTTTGCCATTTCGCGACCACGGCAACCGGCGCATTGGCAAAACCATAGCCGGGCAGATCCACCAGATAGTGATCCGCGCCGATGGTGAAAAAGTTGATCTCCTGGGTGCGTCCGGGCGTGTTCGACGCCCGCGCCAGGCCCTTGCGGCCGGTCAGCGCGTTGATCAGCGTCGACTTGCCGACGTTCGAGCGGCCGGCGAAGCACACCTCAAGGCGATCAGCAGGCGGCAACCCCGACATGGCGACCACGCCCTTCACGAAATCCGATTGACCGGCAAACAGCCGCCGCCCGGTTTCGGCCTCTTCCGCCGTCGGCGTCTCGGCCAGCGGAAACCGAAGGCCGGATGTCATGCCCTTTCGACCTTGTCACCGGGGGCGATGGCGCCGGATTCGATGACCTCGGCATAGACACCGAAATTCTGGTGCCCCCAACCGCCGCGCAGGGCACCCAGGGTATCGGCGTCGCGCAACCCGGTTTCAGGGTTGGCCGCGGTGTGAAGGCAGCGTTCGATCGGATCGCGCAACGCCAGAACCGTGCTGCCGATGCGCAGCTTCTGACCGATCAGATCAAACTCCTGCCACGGGTCAAGACCTTCAAGCCAGATGTTGCAACGCCAGCGTTCGGGTTCGATCGGGCGGCCGATCCGGTCGGCCACCGCGCGGTGCGAGGCATGGTTGAGAAGGCTGACCGAAGGGTAATCCGTATCGGTCATGCCGCGATCGGCGGTGACAACGGCGCGCGCCCCGGCGCGGTTGGCCGGCGTCAGCGGGGCCACCCATGCCAGAAACTGCGCCGCCTCTTGCGGATCGTCCGGGTGAAATGCCATTTCGCCCAGATCCTTGTGCCGCAGCGACACGCGGGCGTTTGTTTCGTCCAGTTCGGCCCACAAACCGGCCAGCCCGGGCGTCCGCGTGCCGATCATGAAGTTCTGACAGGGCGCCCAAGCGCCGCCTGCATAGGTTGTCTGATCGTGCGTCACGGCCCAGTGCCGGTCCCATGGCATCGTAGCACCGGCGCGCAACGCCACCTGCCGCAGCGCCTCGCGGCCGTGGCTCTTGATGGGATGGCGCCACAGGTCCGTGACTGTCGCGATCATTTTTCCGCGCTTTTCTGTTTGCGTTTGAAGCCGGATTTGATGTTGCCGAACACGTCGGGCTTATAGCCTTGGCTGCGCATGATCAGATATTGCTGTGTGAAGGTGATCGTGTTGTTGGCAATCCAGTACACCACCAGGCCGCTGGCGAAGCCGCCCAGCATGAACATGAAAACCCAGGGCATCCACGCAAAGATCATCTGCTGGGTGGCGTCTGTCGGGGCGGGATTCAGCTTTTGCTGCAACCACATCGAGATGCCCAGAAGCAGCGGCAGGATACCGATGAAGATCAGCGCCATGATGCTGCCGGGTTCGGGGCCGGCGTTGGGCAGAAGCCCGAACAGGTTCAACAACGATGTCGGGTCCGGTGCGCTGAGGTCCTGGAACGGGCCGAAAAACGGTGCATGGCGCAGTTCGATGGTGACAAAGATCACCTTGTAGAGCGAAAAGAAGATTGGAATCTGAAGCAGGATCGGCAGACAGCCCGCCGCCGGGTTCACCTTTTCCTTCTTGTACAGTTCCATCATGCCTTGCTGAAGCTTCTGACGGTCGTCGCCCGCGCTTTCCTTCAGCTTTTCCATCTGCGGCTGGAGCTCTTTCATCTTGGCCATCGAGACGTACGACTTGTAGGCCAACGGGAACAGAAGCGCCTTGATGATCAGCGTCAGGCCGATGATTGCCCAGCCCATGTTGCCGATCATCGCGTTGATCTCGTGCAGCAGCCAGAAGATCGGTTTGGTCAGGAAAAAGAACCAACCCCAGTCGATGCTGTCCAGAAAGCCCTCGATTCCGCCCTGCTCGTAGGATCGGATCGCTTCCCATTCCTTGGCGCCGCTGAACAACTGTGTGGTCGCGGTGACGGATTGGCCGGGGGCCAGGGTGCGCGTGGGCAGAACCGCTTCGGTCTGGTAGATGTCGCGGCGGTCGTCGTATTTGACCACCGACTTGAAGGCGCTGCCGGGGGCGGGAACCAGCGTCGACATCCAGAAGTGATCGGTGAACCCGATCCAGCCGTTGGCCGACACCTGCGTAACTTCGGCGCGCGCGCCTTCGTTCGGGTTGATCGCGTATTCGGTGACATCGTCATAGTCGATTTCGGCCAGTTCTCCATCGGCCATGCCAACGACACCCTCGTGCAGGATGAAGAAGTTCTTCATGTCCTGCGGCTGTCCGTGCCGCGCCAGAATGCCATAGGGCGCCAGGCTGACGGTGCCGTCGGCGGTGTTCTCGACGCTCTGGGTGACGGTGAACATGTAGTCGGGATCGACCGAAACCTCTCGCCGGAAAACCTGGCCCTTGCCGTTGTCCCAGACCAGATGCAGCGGCGAATCCTCGCTCAGGACTTCGCCGGATTCGATCTGCCACAGGGTGTTGGCCCCCGGCACATCCTCCAGCGCCAGCCCCGCGCCGGGCGCCCAGCCATAAAGCGCGTAGAACGCGCCGGGCGTGCCGACCGGCGACAGCACGGTGACGATTTCGGCGTCTTCATCCAGCGACACCCGGTAGTCCTTCAGCGACAGATCGTCGATGCGCCCGCCCAAAAGCGAGATCGTCCCGGTCAGTTTGGCGGTGTCGATCGGAATGCGGGTGTCTTCCGACAGCGCGGCAGCGCGGGCGTCCGCCGGCGTGGCGACCGATGCAGGCGGTGTGGCCGTGCCCGGCACGCTGGCCTGCGGAACGGTGCCGTCCTGTGCGACAGGCGGCTGGTTGACCGGAATCTCGGGTTCGGGCGGCGGAAACAGCACGAACCAGACCAGAATCACGATGAAACTGAGCGCCGTTGCGAGGATGAGATTCTTGTTTTGATCGTCCATCGGGGGCCGCCACCTCGTTCATGGGAAGACAGGGTGGTTCAACAGAGTGCAGCACCAAAGGTCAAGGGGAATCGGGCCATCGAGACGGGGTCAAACCCGCGCAGGCCGGGTGTTTCAGGGCTTTTGGCCACTGATTCTGGGCGGATCCTGCAATTTGTTCAGATGGGTCGAGATCCAGTCCAGGGTTTGTTCGAAGGGCATCGGGCGTCCGATGCCGAACCCCTGGACATGGTCGCACCCCAGCTGGGCCATCAGCGCATGTTCGCCCACGGTTTCCACGCCCTCGGCCAGGGTTTCCAGGCCCAGACGTTCGGCCATTGTCAGCAGCGCGCTGACCAGCTTCTGTTGTTCGGGGTCGCGGTCGGATTTCATCACGAACGAGCGGTCGATCTTGATGCGGCTCACCGGAAAGCGCCGGATCGACCCGATCGAGGCATGGCCGGTGCCGTAATCGTCCAGATCGATGCCGCAGCCCAGTTCGCTCAGGCCGTGGATGTTCATGGTGACGATGTCGTCGGGGCTGTCGGCGACGACGGTTTCCAGAATTTCGATGTTCAGCCGGTCGGCTTTCAGGTCGAACCGGTCGAGTTCCCAGCGAATCCGGTCGACCAGGGCGGGATCGCGCAGTTCTTCCTGACAGAAGTTGATGCCCACCGCCGGCACGTCGAAACCGGATGCATCCCACGCCTTCAGCGCGGTCAGCGACTGGTACAGCACGGTTTCGCCCATGCGAACGATCAGTCCCGCTTCCGTGAGTGCGGGAATGAAATCGTCGGGGGCCACCATGCCGCGGACCGGGTGGCGCCAGCGGGCCAGCGCCTCAAAGCCGCTGACCTTGCCGGTTTCGGTGGAAATCTGCGGCTGAAACCAGGGCGCGATCTGGCCGTCGTCCAGTGCGGCGGCCACCTCTTCGCGCAGATCGCTGCGGATTTTCACGCGCCGGTGCATGTCGGCGGAATAGGCACGGATCGCCGAAGGACCGTTCTGCTGGGCCTCGTGCAACGCTGTCGCCGCCGCCTTCAGCCAGCCCGCCGTGCCTTCGTCGGGTGCGCGCGACCGCAGGCAGAAACCCGCCGAACACGTCATGTAAACCTTGGTTCCGCCCAGCGAAACCGGATCTTCGATCGCCTCCTGCAACCGCGCCGTGAGTTGCAGGCAGAGTTCCATGTCGAAATTGCGCACCGGCGCCAGGCAGACCGCGAAGCGCCCGTCGCTGACGCGGGCGATGCTGTCGGTGGTGCGCAGCACCTTGGTCATCCGGTCGCCGACCACCTGAATCACATGATCCGCCGCGGTTTGGCCGTGCCGGTCCTCCAACTGGCGGAAATCGTCGAGTTCGAGCTTGATCAACGCGGTTTTCATCCCGTTCATCGCCGTATCTTCGAAAACCTGGCCAGCGACCTGTTCAAACCCCTCGCGCAGCAACAGGCCGCTGACGGCATCGCGCAGGGTCATCATGTCCCGCGACCATTTTCCGAACATTCCGGTCGATGCGAAGAACAATGGCAGGCCCAGCGCCACGATCACCAGCGCCGGTTCCCCACCCAGCCAGAAGGCCCCCAGCGTCAGCGCCGGCATGAATGCCAGCACCGGTGGGCCGGTCAGGATCGGGATCACCCGACGTCGCATCCGGCCCATGAGCTTGTCGGACTGAGAGGGCATGAGGGTACCTTTCGGGTTCGCTGGGATCGAAACCGATGGATAGCCTGCCGGGGGTGATCGCCGGGTTAACGCCCGACCGTCGTTGGCGATGCATTTGCATCGCTTTTTAACGGCGCCCGTGTCAGCGCCGTGAAATCGAACAGCGCCGGATCCAGAAGATGCGAGGGCCGCGCATTCATCAGCGCCCGGAAGATCACCTGGCGCCGGCCGGGGCTGTTCGCCTCCCAGCCGTCGAGGATCGCCTTGACCTGCTGGCGCTGCAATCCGTCCTGGCTGCCGCAGAGATCGCAGGGAATGATCGGGTAATCCATTGCCCGCGCGAAACGGTCGCAATCGGCTTCGGCAACATGGGCGAGCGGCCGGTAGACGAACAGGTCGCCCTCGTCATTCAGCAGTTTGGGCGGCATGGTGGCCAGGCGGCCGCCGTGAAACAGGTTCATGAAGAAGGTTTCCAGGATGTCGTCGCGATGATGCCCCAGAACCACCGCCGAACACCCCTCCTCGCGGGCGATCCGGTAGAGATGGCCGCGCCGCAGCCGCGAACACAAGGCGCAGAACGTCCGGCCCTGGGGGATCTTGTCGATGACCACCGAATAAGTGTCCTGATATTCGATCCGGTGCGGCACGCCGCGTTCCTTCAGGAACGACGGCAGAACCGTGGCCGGAAAACCCGGTTGACCCTGATCAAGGTTGCACGCCAGGATATCCACAGGCAACAGGCCGCGCCACTGCAGTTCGTGCAGCACCGCCAGCAAGGTATAGCTGTCCTTGCCGCCGGACAGGCAAACCAGCCAGCGCGCGTCGCGTTCGATCATGCCGTATTGCTCGATCGCCTCGCGGGTCTGGCGCACGATGCGTTTGCGCAGTTTGCGGAATTCGGTGGTCCGGGGCGCCCCGGCAAAAAGCGGATGGATCTCGCTGTCGTCGGTGTCGAGCATGTCGGGCCCCCGGATGTGCACTGGGGGCGGGATATCGCATTTCCCGACAAAACCAAAGGGGGCTGTCGTGCGTACCCCGTGAAAGGAGATGCGAATGGCGATCAGATGGATGGTGATTGCGGTTTTCGCCGCGCTGGCCGGCTGCACCGGGAAACCCGCGCTGGACGATCCGGGCCTTTCGGCGGCGCAGCTCGATCTGGAAACCTTCTTCGAAGGCCGGACCGTGGCGCACGGCCAGTTCCAGGATGCCTTCGGCACCGTGCGACGGCGGTTCGATGTGGAAATCGAAGGCACATGGGATGGCGAAACTCTGCGACTGGTCGAGGATTTCAGCTATGCGGATGGCAGCACCGAACAAAGGGTATGGTCGTTGCGGAAAACCGGCGAGCAGACCTGGCAGGGCACCGCCGACGGGGTTCTGGGCGTGGCCCGCGGCGAAGAACGCGGCGACACGTTCAACTGGCGCTACACCATCGACCTGCCGGTGCCCGATGGCACCCTGCGGGTGACATTCGACGACTGGATGTGGCTGTTGAACGACCGGCGCCTGTTGAACCGCGCCTATATGAAGCGGTTCGGCATCGACATCGGCGAGGTCATCATCATCTTCGAGAAACCCTGATCCGGCGCGATCATTCGCGATCGGGGACCGGATCGTAGCCCGACCCGCCGAAAGGGTGGCACCGCCCGATCCGCCGCATCGCCAGCCACGCGCCCCGCAGCGCCCCATGCCTTTCAAGCGCCTCGAGCGCATAGGCGCTGCACGTCGGCTGATACCGGCAGTTGAACCCGACCCAGGGCGAAAAGATCAGCCGATAGGCCCGCACCGGCAGGGCCAGAAGCCGGGCCAGAGGCGTCATCGCGCGTGAATGCGGCGCAATGCCTGCACCAGGTCGTCGCGCAAGGCATCGAAGGGACGCCGCGCCGTGACATCGACGCGCCCGACCAGAACATAATCCCATCCCGGTCGTCCGAGCATCGGCAGTGTCATCCGCGCAATCTCACGCAAGCGCCGTTTGGCCCGGTTGCGCGCCACGGCATTTCCCACCTTGCGGGTGCATGTGAAACCGACGCGGATACCCTTCGCGGGCTCGTCCGGGCCGCGTTCGCGCGCCTGAAGCATAAGGCCCGGCGCGGCCTGGCGCAGCGCCCGCGAGGCCCGGATGAAATCGGGCCTGTGTTTCAGAACCGTCAGGTACGGCAAAGCCGCCGGTCGCGCGCCCGGCGTTGTCCCCGAGGGGACAGAGGCGGCGGCATCCGGCGGCATCCGGTCGCTCATGTTCGTCCGGGTCAGGCGCTCAGCGACTTGCGGCCCTGGGCGCGGCGCGCGTTCAGGATCTTGCGGCCCGCCTTGGTGGCCATGCGAGCGCGGAAACCGTGGCGCCGCTTGCGGACCAGGTTCGAGGGTTGATAGGTGCGTTTCATCGCTCCGTCTCCGTTCTGACTGCGGTTGACCGGGGCAAACCCCGTCGGGCGCGGATTCGCACCCCCGGCTGAAATCGAGACCTGTCCTTTAGGGCCACCGGCGCGCCAAGTCAAACGTCAGATCTGCGAAATCGCCTCTGCGCTGCAATAAAATCGGCACCGCGCCGGGGCAAATGTTTCAGTCGGCCGGCGCGCCGGGCCAAAACCCCTTGTATTGGCGCAATTGCATCAAGGCCGCGTGAGGTGACTACCCCCGCCGCGCATCCGGACGCATGTAAAGGTGTGTGCCGCGTCCCGCCGGCAAGGGAGATCCGCCATGCCAGGCGTCAAACAGAGCGTGTCCGGTCAGCCGCGCACCATCGCGCGGCACCTGCCGTTGATTGTCATCGTGCTGGTTGCCGGCATCGGCGCGCTGGCCCTGCGCGACCACCTCACCTTCGAGACGCTGCGTGAGAACCGCGACAGCCTGCTGGCGTTTCGGGCGCGCAACTATGCCGGTCTCGCGGCGGCCTTCGTGGCGGGCTATGTCGGTATCGTTGCGTTTTCCCTGCCCGGCGCGGCGGTGGCATCGGTGACAGGGGGCTTTCTGTTCGGGCTTGCCGCCGGCACCGGCCTCAACGTCATCGCCGCGACGCTGGGCGCCTCGGCGATTTTCCTCGCGGCGCGCTGGGGACTTGGCGCGTCGCTGGCGGCGCGCATGGACGCATCGCAGGGCCGCACCGCGCGGCTGATGCGGGGCCTGCGCGAAAACGAGATCAGCGTGCTGTTGCTGTTGCGCCTTGTGCCGGCGGTGCCGTTCTTCGTGGCCAATCTGTTGCCGGCCCTCGTCGGGGTGCGGTTCATGAATTTTTTCTGGACAACGGCGTTGGGCATCGTGCCCGGCGCGCTGGTGTTCACCTGGATCGGTGTCGGCCTGGGCGAGGTGTTTGACCGTGGCGAAACCCCCGATCTGTCGCTGTTGTGGGAACCGCAGGTGATCGGGCCGATCCTGGGGCTGGCCGCGCTGGCCGCTCTGCCCATTGCGATAAAGGCCCTGCGCGGCCGGAAGGAAATCTGAAGCATGGAACGGATCAAGACGGATGTTCTGGTGATCGGGGCCGGATCGGCGGGCCTTTCGGTTGCCGCGGGGGCCAGCCAGATGGGGGCCGACGTGGTGCTGTTGGAAGGGCACGAGATGGGCGGCGATTGCCTGAACTATGGCTGCGTGCCGTCCAAGGCGCTGATCGCCAGCGCCAAGGCCGCCCATGGTCAGGCCCACAGCGCGGCCTTCGGCGTTGCCGATGTGGCGCCACAGGTCGATTATGCGGCGGCCAAGGATCATGTCGCCGAGGTGATCGCACGGATCGCCCCCGTCGACAGTCAGGAGCGGTTCGAAGGGCTGGGCGTGCGGGTCATCCGCGAATTCGGGCATTTCGTCTCGCCGGGCGAGGTACAGGCCGGCGATTTTCTGATCACCGCCCGCCGCGTCGTCATTGCCACGGGGTCGCGGCCTCTGGTTCCGGATATTCCCGGGCTCGGATCGGTGCCCTATCTGACCAACGAAACACTGTTCGATCTGCGCGCGCGGCCCGATCATCTGCTGATTGTGGGCGGCGGCCCGATCGGAATGGAGATGGCGCAGGCCCATGTTCGGCTGGGCAGCAACGTCACGGTGATCGAAGGCGCGCGCGCGCTGGGCAAGGACGATCCGGAAATGGCCGAGGTGGTGTTGTCCGCGCTGCGCGCCGAGGGTGTCGAGATCGTCGAGAACGCGCAGGTGTCCCGTGTGGGCGGGCAGGCCGGCGCCATCGAGATCGAAACCGCCGACGGACGCCGCTTTGCCGGGTCGCATCTTCTGCTGGCCGTGGGGCGACGGGCCAATACCGAAAAGCTGGCGCTGGAGGCGGCCGGCATCGCAACCACCCGGACCGGGATCGCCGTGGATGCCGCGCTGCGCACCGCGAACCGGCGCGTCTATGCCATCGGCGACGTGGCGGGCGGGCTGCAATTCACCCATGTGGCGGGGTATCATGCCGGCGTGGTGATCCGGTCGATTCTGTTCGGCCTGCCGTCGCGGGCGAAAACCGCGCATCTGCCATGGGCCACATACACCGATCCTGAACTGGCGCATATCGGCCTGACCGAAGCCGCCGCGCGCAAGGCCCATGGCGCCCGGCTGGAGGTGGTGCGCCACGCCTATGAACACAACGACCGCGCCATTGCCGAACGCCGCACCGCCGGCGCGATCAAGGTGATGGTGGTGGGCGGCCGCCCGGTCGGCGCGACGATCGTCGGGCATCAGGCGGGCGAGCTGATCGGGCTGTGGGCGCTGGCGCTGGCCAACCGCATGAAGATGAGCCAGATCGCCGCCATGGTGGCCCCCTATCCGACCATCGGCGAGGTCAACAAACGGGCCGCCGGCGCGTATTTTTCACCGCGCCTCTTTGACAACCCCAAGGTCAAGGGTATCGTGCGCATGGTGCAGAAATGGCTGCCATGAGAGTGGCCTGAGCGCGGATCCGGGCAACATATCTCATGCTGAACTCACTCTCCGGTCGTTTCCTGATCCTGACCACGGTCTTCGTGATGCTGGCCGAGGTGCTGATCTTCGTGCCGTCGATCGCCCGCTTCCGCGAGGATTTCCTGGCCCAGCGTCTGGAACGCGCGCAGATCGCGTCGCTGGCGTTGCTGGCCGACGACATGCTGACGCCAGAACTCGAGGCCGAACTGCTGCGCAACGCCGAGGTTTTCAACGTGGTGCTGCGCCGCGACGAGGTCCGCCAGCTGGTGCTGGCCTCGCCCATGCCCAGCAGCATCGACGCCACATACGATCTGCGCGCGGCCACGGCGCCGGTTCTGATCCGCGATGCGCTCGTGCGGCTGGTGCGGCCCGAACCGCAGGTGATCCGGGTGATCGGCGCGCCGGTGCGCGACGCCGGCCTGCTGATCGAGATCACGATGGACACCGGACCCCTACGCGCCGCGATGATCGAATACGGCATCCGCATCCTGATCCTTTCGGCGGTGATTTCGGTTTTCACCGCGGTGTTGCTGTTCGTGGCGGTGCGCATCCTGCTGGTGCGCCCGATCAAGAGCGTGGTGGGCTACATGCAACGCTATGCCGCCGCGCCCGAAGATGCCCGGCGCATCATTCAGCCGCGTGCCGCCGTCACCGAATTGCGCGAGGCCGAGGAGGCGCTGCAAAAGCTTCAGACCGAACTGACCCAGGCGTTGCGCCAGAAAGAGCGTCTGGCGCAGCTGGGCGGCGCCGTCGCCCGGATCAGCCACGACCTGCGCAACATCCTGACGTCGGCGCAGTTGTTCACCGACCGCATCGAGGCCAGCGACGACCCGCTGGTGCGTCGGCTGGTTCCGAAGCTGGTGAATTCGATGACCCGCGCGGTGTCGCTTTGCGAAAGCACGCTGGCCTTCGGCCGTGCCGAAGAACCGGCGCCGACGCTGGGGCTGGTCACGCTGGGCGAAACCGTGGGGGATGTGGTGGACAGCGAACGCCTGGCCGCCGGCGACACCCCGATCGAGTTTGTCGAGGAGATCCCGCCCGGCATGACCGTGCGCGCCGATCCCGAACAGCTGTTTCGCGTGTTGTCGAACCTCATGCGCAACGCCCGGCAGGCGCTGACAGCCACCGGGCGCGGGGGCCGGATCACCGTTGCGGCGAACGAGGACGACGACGCCTGGTGGATCCGTGTGGCCGACACCGGGCCGGGCCTGCCCGAACGCACCCGGATGCATCTGTTCCAGCCATTCCAGAGCCGGGCGGCAAAGGGCGGGTCGGGGCTGGGCCTGACCATCGCGTCGGAACTGATCCGCGGCCACGGCGGCACTCTGGATCTGGCACACAGTGGACCCGACGGCACATGCTTCTGTATCCGGCTACCCAAAGGCGACGGCGCGATCTAATCCCGCAAGCCGTTCAATTCGGGCTTGCATTGCCCCGACCACAGGACTAAACCCCGCTCCAGTGGACCGATAGCTCAGCTGGATAGAGTACTTGACTACGAATCAAGGGGTCGGGGGTTCGAATCCTCCTCGGTCCGCCACGCATCCATGGTAAGTAATTGTTATTAAATGATTAGTTATTGATGGTCATTAAAAGAGATACACTTGCGGATACATTTCTTGATGCTGCATTACGTCATGTCATCGAGGAATGCAGGTTAGGGCCTGTGGAAAATCATCTTGGGGCTATGAATGCTGCTACAAGGGCTCTGTTGCACAAAGCCCTTGGGGGATTCACCCCGTGAATCCAGCGTGATAGCTGGATGGCATGAGCAGACCGATAC
>JANSXZ010000013.1 GCA_024742705.1 Paracoccaceae bacterium
CCCCCCGGGGCCCGCGGCCCTGGGGTGGGCCCCTGGGCCCCCACCTCCGCCTGGCAGATCAGTCGCGCAGCGGCGCGGGGGATGCGAAGTTCGGGATCGGGTTCGACGAGGCCGGGGCCGGATCGATCGACGGCCAGTTGTTTTCAGCCAGCGAAATGTTGCCCGGCACGTCTTCTTCCCAGAACCCAACCACATTCTTTGTGATGTTCAGGTACAGAACGTCGTCAACGATACGCCACAGGTTCGGGTTGCCCGGCACCTTTCCGCCCTTTGACACGCCATAGGCGCAATGGCCGTCGTAGGCCGGCGCATAACGGGCCGGATCGCTCAGGAAAGTGTCGCGGTTGGCCGCACTGGCAAAGGCGAATGTCGCGCCATTGTATTCGGCGGTGATGTCGGCGCGGCCCGGCACGGCGGCAGGCTGAGGCGATCCGATGGGCTGCGCCGCGAGGCTGCGATAGGCCACCACATCATAGCCCGAAACGGCAAAGCCGGTCTGATCCACGAATTGCTCGCCGGCAAGCGCGCCTGTGGCAGCCAGCATTGCGGCCGCGGCCAGTATGGAAAATCGTTTCATCGTCAGTATCTCCGTTGATCCGGCGGCGCGTGCCCGGTGCCGCGCCCTGCCTTGCGCACAACATGCCCTTCGCGGGACCGGATGCGAAGCACCCCTCCCCGCGATGTGATCGATCCGCATGGCGCGTGATGTCACTGTAACAAGCAGGCCCGGCGCTGTCTCAGCGCAGGATCGGGGGCCGATCCGGATCGGATCCGGGCGCGGCCGGTTCGGCCCGCGCGGGCACTTCAGGCTGCGGCAGATCAAAGCGCAGACCGTGGCGGGCCATATGCGCCGCGGCCGGATCAGAGGCGGCGAAGAACCCCACATCCATCGCCCCGGCCTCGATCCCCGAAAACGTAAGTGCTTCGCCGGCGGCTTGCGCCAGGGCCGGTTCGCTGCCGGGGCGTGCATCGATGAAGCCCAGCAGATGGCCTTTCGTGCCACCGTCGTAGCTTACCCCGACCAGCCAGGCCGACTGGGCCAGCCCCGCCGCGCTGGCCAGTTTCGTGTCGAGTGCCCGCAAAAGCACTTCGGGCAGGCCGACAGGTGGCGCAAAACCTTCGATTCGCGCCTCGACCTCGCGGGGTGCGTGGCCCAGCGTTGCGTGCAGCCAGGCGACGGCCGGCGGCGGTATCAGGATCGCCGAGGCGGTTTCGAGGTTCACGGCAAGGCCGATGTCGCGCCCGGCCAGCATCGACGCCACCACCCGGCCCGTCAGCGCCGCATAGGGCGCCGGCCGCCCGACAAATCCGGCCAGACGCTCTTCACGGTCAAAGACCAGAACGAACCGTGCGTCGCCCAGATCGAACAATTCGGGCGAAAGGTCAGCGCCACGCGCCTCTTCGGTCAGCAAGACGAACAATTCGGCATCGGCCAGACGTTCATAGAACCGCAGCCGGGCCGCGTCGTCGGCTTCGTCGGCCTGCATCTGCCCGTGGGCCGCGTCCAGAAGGGTGGTTTCGGATGTCATGACAAAAGCTCCTTCACACGGCTGCGCAGCGCGGGCAGCACGTCCTGTTCGAACCAGGGGTTGCGCCGCAGCCACGCGGTGTTGCGCCATGACGGATGCGGCAGCGGAAAGACATGCGGCGCATGGGCGCGCCAATCGGCAACCGTGCGCGTCACGCTGTCGGCTGTGCCCAGATGCCAGCGCTGCGCGGCGCCCCCCACCAGCACCGTCAATGCCATCTGGCCCAGTTCCTCCATCACCCGCCGGTGCCATGTCCGCGCACAAAGCGCCGGCGGCGGCAAATCGGCGCCACGCGCATCGTAGCCGGGAAAACAGAACGCCATGGGCACGATGGCCACCCGGCCGGTATCGTAGAACTCTGCCTCGCTCAGCCCCATCCACCCGCGTAACCGGTCGCCCGATGCATCGGTGAAGGGCCGCCCCGAGGCATGCACCCGCGCGCCCGGCGCCTGCCCGGCCACCAGAACCCGCGCGCCCGGCGCGAACCACACCACCGGCCGCGGCGCATGGCCGGTGCGGGTGGTGGCGAACCGATCCGCGCAGAGCCGGCAGGCCATGATCCGCTCGCGCAGGGCGCTCATGCCGGGCCGCCCGCCGCCTGCAAGGCGACCTTGCGCAGCCATCCGTGGCGTGCCGACAAGGCGCTGCGCCGGTGCCAGACCAGATCGAACAGCACCGGCGCCACCGAAAACGGCGGCGGCGTATGCGCAAAACCGTGAAACGACGTGCGCTCCAGCCGGCCCGGAAGGGTCGCCACGACGTCGGTGCCTCGGATCATCCGCGCCAGCGCGTAGGAATTGGCCGCCATGAACCGCAGCGACGTGCGCCGGGTTCCGGCATGCCCAAGGGCGATGGAAACGGCACTGTGCCCGGTTCCGCCGAAATCCAGCACCCCGTGCGGCGCCGCGACATATTGTGCCAGCGTCGTGATCGGCCCGCGCACCTCGGGATCGTAGTAGATGACATGGCGGTCGGAAAACAGAAGCGCGTTCTGCAGCGTCGGGGCGTAGCGTTCGGGGCGCACCGCGATGGCCAAATCGGCCTGCCCCGAATCCAGCGCATGGGCCAGGCCTTCGCGCGGGCCCAGTTCGATGTAGCGCAGCGCCAGGTTGGGCGCCATCTGGTTCAACAGTGCGGTCAGCCGGTCGAGGAACGGCATCTGTTCGACCAGGTTGCACGCCAGCGTCAGCGTCGAGGTATCGGTATCGGGGCTGTAGGCGGTGGCATTCGTCAGCGCCTCGAAGCCGGCCAGCAATTCGCGCACCCGCGGCACCATCGCCACGGCACCTTCGGTGGGCGTGATGCCACGCCCGCGCTTGACAAACAGCGGATCCTGCACCGCCACCCGCATCCGTTCGAGCGCGTGGCTGACCGTCGACTGGCTGACGCCCAGGGTCTCGGCCGTGCGGGTGATCGAATTGCTTTCGTAGATCGCCAGGAACATCCGCAGCATCCGGCCATCCAGCGCGAACCTGTCGCCGGCGCCTGTCTGCCGGTCGATCCGATCATTGCTCACCGCCGCGCCTCCACCCATCTGCCTGTCGCCACCGGCCAGCCTAGACATGCCCGCCGCGCGACACAATCGCCCCGATGCCCCCGCCCGCGCGCCGCGCGCAGTTGGCAAGACCCCCTGTTTCGACATATTATCGCCCCAGTCCGAGGCTATCCGTTCCCGATACCTTCACAAAGAAGGGGCCGCCAAAGGCCATCCCAATACCGCAGAGCAGCCGCACCCATGATTGAATTCGACCGTGTTTCCAAGTCCTTCTGGACAGGACAGCAACGCAAGGTCATCCTCGACCGGGTGTCTTTTCGTGTCGAGCTGGGTCATTCGCTGGGCATCCTGGCCCCCAACGGCACCGGCAAGACCACGCTGATCAACATGATGGCCGGCCTGGAAAAACCGGACGAGGGCGAAATCCGCCGCACCTGTAACGTGTCTTTTCCGTTGGGCTTCATGGGCGGCGTGGTGCCCAAGGTTTCGGCCACGGAAAACGTGCGCTACATTGCCAAGCTCTACGGGCTGGATCCCGATTACGTCGAAGCGTTCTGCCGCTGGCTCTGCAACCTCAACGAATACTTCGATCAGCCGATGGGCACCTATTCGGCGGGGATGCGCGCGCGGGTCAGCTTTGCGCTGATGCTGGCGCTGGATTTCGACATCTACCTGATCGACGAAGGCATGCCCGCCACCACCGACGCGGATTTCAACCGCAAGGCCGGTGCCATCCTTCAGGAGCGGCTGCGCACCACGACCATCGTGATCGTGTCGCACCAGGCAGAAACCCTTGAGAAGTTTGCCCGCAGCGCGGCCGTTCTGGTGAATGGCCAACTGCACATGTTCGACACCTTGGAAGAGGCGAAAAGACTCTATGACTATGAAACCCAAGGCTAAACGCTTCCGCATCCGCCGCAGCCCGGCCACCGAAACCGCCAAACCCGAAGCGGCGCCCGCAACCCCGGCGGCCGCGCCCCGCGCGGCGGCGCCACAGGCGCAGGCCCGGCCACCGGCGCCCGACATGCAGACCGACATGGATGCGATCCGTCAGGAGGGTCTGACCGGCCGTCAGTTGCGCATGGCCCGCCGCGTGGCCCAGAAGCAGGGGCTGGCCGCCACATCCGATTACGAGGCCGTCAGCCTGCTTCGCCAGCAGGGCATCGACCCGTTTCAGCGCACCAACATGCTGGAACTGGTGGTTCCGCCCGCCGGGGCCGAACCGCATGAAGGCGGCGCACCGGATGCGTTTTCCGGCCTGCCGCCCGCGCGCACCGACCGCGTGCAACTGCCGCAGCGCATCGAGCCCAAGAAACAGGCGCTGCCCTCGACCGAGGTGAGCCCGCAGCAATCGCGCAACCGCGAGATCAGCGAGATCCAGAAGGACATCGCAAAACGTCGCCGCCGCAAGATGGCGCTGCTCAGCACCCGGCTGGCGTTTTTCGTGATGCTGCCGACGCTGATCGCCGGGTGGTATTTCTATGTCGCGGCGACACCGATGTATGCCACGAAATCCGAATTCCTGATCCTTCAGGCCGACGGCGCCGGTGGTCAGGCGCTGGGCGGCCTGCTGAGCGGCACGCAGTTCGCCACCAATCAGGATGCGATCGCGGTTCAGTCCTACCTGCAATCCAAGGACGCGATGCTGCGCCTCGACAGCGATGTGGGCTTCAAGAGCCATTTCTCGCAGGGGTGGATCGATCCGATCCAGCGCATCGCCACCGACGCGTCGAACGAAAGCGCCTACAAGACGTTCAAGAAGAACGTGAAAATCGGGTATGACCCGACCGAAGGCGTAGTTCGCATGGAAGTGGTGGCAGCCGATCCACAGATCGCCACCGAGTTTTCCGAACACCTGATCGACTATGCCGAAGAGCGGGTGAACGAACTGAGCCAGCAAAAGCGCGGCGACCAGATGGCGCAGGCGATGGAAGCCTTTGAGAACGCCCAGGCCGAACGCCGCAAGGCGCAGGAGGAGCTGGTGAACCTTCAGGTGCAGGGGTCGCTTCTGGATCCCGAGGCGGCCATCGCCAGCATCCGCAGCCAGATCAATTCGGTAGAGTTGCAGCTTCAGGAAAAGGAACTGCAACTGGCGGCGTTGCTGGACAATGCCCGCCCGAACCAGTCGCGTGTCGACGGCGCACGCGGCGATGTCGAACGTCTTCAGGCGCTTCTGGCCGAACTGAACGCAAGAATGACCGATGCCAGCCAGGGCGAAAACTCGCTCGCGGCGCTGACGGTTCGCCTGCAGATGGCGCAGGCCGATCTGGCCACCCGCGACCTGCTGCTTCAGTCAGCCTTGCAACAGGTCGAACAGACGCGGATGGAGGCGAACCGGCAGGTACGCTACCTGACGATCTCGGTCCAGCCCGTCGCATCCGAGGAGCCAAGCTATCCGCGTGCCTTTGAGAACACGGTGCTGGCGTTTCTGATCTTCGCAGGCATCTACCTGATGATCTCGCTGACCGCTTCGATCCTGCGTGAACAGGTAACCACATGAGCCAATCCGCTGGCGTGCCACTGCGGGCGGTGGCGCCAGCGGATTGTCGTTTCCGAACCTCGCGGGGCTGTTTGCCCACGGCGCATTAACCATTTATTAACCTTTTGCAACATCGTGAGTGATATGGCGCGGATCTTGCCGCGCCGCTGCGCCGGCAAGACACACCCAATCCATGCACAGGTTTATCCACAGGCACGGCGCGTTCTGACCCAAGCGCCGACGTACCGTGAAAGCCAGCAGTACCAATGCCTTGCAATCAGTCGTTGCCCAAAAGCCTGAGAAGACCGTCCCGCGCCTTCTGTTCAAGGGCATCCTTGACCGTATCCTCCAGCGATTTGCCGTCGGTTCGGGTCGTGTCGAGTTCGTCCAACAACTTCTGTTCGACCTTTTCGCGCACCTCCTCGCGGATCTCCTCAACCTTGCCGTCGGCGTTCAACTTCAGCGCTTCGCTCAGATCGGGATAGAACCGCGGGGCCGACCATGGCCCGGCGATGCGCACCGGAATCGCCACCCCCTGACCGGAACGCGCGCGCAGGGCGATCGGCGTAAAGAGGTAATCCAGATCCCGCGCGCCCAATCCGATCCGCCCGGATCCTTCGGCACGGTAATTCGCCAGCAGCAGTGCCAGGTCCGAGTTGCGCGCCACCCCTTCCGACAGGGTAAAGCTGGCGGTCAGCGCATCGAAAACGGTGGTGCCGTCGCCGGTTTCGCCCGAACGCATCAGCCTGTCGAGATCAATGCCGGAAAACACGCCGCGCCCGATGGCGATCTGCCCGCCACCCGAAAGCGATCGCATGATCGCATCCTCGCTGTTGCCGACGCCCAGGAACCTCAGTTCGGCGTCGGCCTTGCCCGACACCCGGTCAGTGCCGGCAAACCGGTTCAGGAGCGTCTGCATTTCAACACCCTGCGCGCGCAGATCGCCACCGACCGAAAGGCCATTTCGGTTGTTGGCCACCAGTTCACCGCTCAGGTTGCCGCCAAAAACAGCCGCCTCGGCGATGGTCAGAACGGCGCGCGACCGGTCCAGCGTCAGCACCGCGCGCGTCGGTCCCAGATCGGCGGCATCGGTCGCGATGGCTTCGGCCGACAAGGTGATGCTGCCATCCGCGAGGGCCAGCGCACCGGCGTCGATCGGTTGCGTCGACCACCCCTCGGCGCCCGCCGCGGCCGGCGCGGCGCCGGACCCCGCAGGCGTGGTCAGATCCAGTCTCCCGGCGGTCAGTTGCGCTGTAACCCGTGGCACGGCGCCCAGCGCGATATCGGCCGCGCCCGTCGCGCGGTTGGCCCCGGAAGCCATGGAAAGGTCGCGCAGCGACACCCGCGCGTCGCGCGTCAGCGTCAGATCCGTCGCGATTTGCAGCGATTTTCCCTGTCCCTGCGTCAATGCCCCGGTCGCGACACCGAAGGCGGCGAGGAACCGTTGCGTGTCTTCTGCCGTCAGCACAAGCCGGCCGGCAGCCTCGGCGGCCGTGCTGGCGCGGCCGTCAAAGCCCAGGCTGCCGCCCGGCGCCGCCAACCGCGCCGAAACCTGCGATATCGCCCCCGCGAGGAACGCGACAGGGTCGGCGATCTGGCTTTCGATCTCGATCAGGGCGCCGGCAAGATCGAACTGTCCGGACAATTGCGCCGGCGCGTCGGCGCGCGGCCATGCGAGATCGGCGCCGACCCGTGTTACCGAAACCTCGGGCGCGTCCGGCGCGCTGTAGATGAAGCGCGCGTTGCGCACGCTCAGCCGTTCGATCGTCACCTCGGCGGATCCCGTCGGCTGCGGCCGCGCGTCCGCCGGCGATGCCGGGGCTGCGCTGCCGAAGATCCAGTTGGCGCTGCCGTCGGCGCGCGCAGCGAGGCGCACGACCGGATCTTCGATGACCACATGGCGCACCTGCAGCGCGCCGCGCCACAGCGCGGACGTATCCACACCCAACGACATGGCGCGCGCCGTCAGCATCGGTTCGGGGCCGGCCCATTCGGCGTTGGCCATCACCACCGGGCCGGTCTCTACGCCCAGGACCGGCCAGACGCTCAGCGAAACATCGCCGTCAATGCGCACAGCACGGCCGATGCGGTCCTCGATCTGATCCAGCGCGATGCGTGCGATGCGATCCTTGGGCAGCAAAAACAGCAGCCCTACCAAAAGCAGCGCCGCCACCACCAAAGCACCCACCAGCCGAAGCACCCATTTCATTGCAAGATCTCCGCCATTGCCTGCGCCCGAGTGTACCGCAGCGCATGTTCCGCGCAATGGTCACGATGGTCTTGCACGCGCACCGCTCTGCGCTTAAGCCGACAGCATGAGCCCGAACCCGCCCAATCTGCGCCCCGATCTGGCGCCCGCGCCCCGACTGGGCACCGACGCCCGCGACGGCCAGCCGACAATCGGCATGGTCAGCCTGGGCTGCCCCAAGGCACTGGTCGACAGTGAACGCATCCTGACCCGGCTGCGCGCCGAAGGCTATGCGATATCCTCGGATTACGCCGGCGCCGACGCGGTGATCGTGAACACCTGCGGCTTTCTCGACAGCGCCAAGGCCGAAAGCCTGGACGCCATCGGCGAGGCACTGCGCGAGAACGGGCGGGTGATCGTCACAGGCTGTCTGGGTGCCGATCCCGATTACATCCGCGCGCACCACCCGAGGATCGAGGCGGTCACCGGCCCGCATCAATACGAACAGGTGCTGGACGCGGTGCACAAATCCGTGCCGCCCCGGCCCGACCCCTATGTCGATCTGCTGCCCGCCACAGGCATCAGCCTGACGCCCAGACACTATTCATACTTAAAGATTTCAGAAGGTTGCAACCACAAGTGCAAGTTCTGCATCATCCCTGACATGCGTGGCCGTCTGGTCAGCCGGCCAGGGCACGCGGTGCTGCGCGAAGCCGAGAAGCTGGTTTCGGCCGGGGTGCGGGAACTTCTGGTTATCTCCCAGGATACAAGTGCTTATGGCCTGGACCGCAAGCACGATGTCAACTCATGGAACGGCGCCGACCTGCGCAGCCACATCGTCGATCTGTCGCGGGCGCTTGGGCAACTGGGCGCCTGGGTGCGGCTGCATTACGTGTATCCCTACCCGCATGTCCGCGACCTGATTCCGGTGATGGCCGACCCCGACAGCGGGCTTCTGCCCTATCTCGACATCCCGTTCCAGCACGCGCACCCTGACGTGCTGCGCCGCATGGCGCGGCCCGCGGCGGCGGCGCGGACACTGGACGAGATCGAAGCCTGGCGCCGGATGTGCCCGGACATCACCCTGAGATCGACATTCATCGTCGGCTATCCCGGCGAAACCGAAGCCGAATTCCAGACCCTCCTGGATTGGCTGGACGCGGCGCAACTGGATCGGGTGGGATGTTTTCAGTACGAAAACGTCGCCGGGGCCCGGTCGAACGCCCTGCCCGATCATGTGCCGGAAGACGTCAAGCAGGATAGGTGGAACCGCTTCATGGAAAAGGCCATGCGGATTTCCGCCGAGAAGCTGGCGGCAAAGGAAGGCCAGCTGTTGCAGGTCATCGTCGATGAGGTGGATGCCGAGGCCGCAACCTGCCGCACCATGGCGGACGCACCCGAGATCGACGGAAACCTGTTCATCGACAGGGATTTCGCCCATCTCAAGCCGGGTGACATCGTCACGGTCGAGGTCGAGGAAGCGGGCGACTACGATCTGTGGGGCCGTCTGGCCACGCCTTAGGATCAGCGCGAAAGACGTTCCAGCGCATAGCCATTTGCCCATGTGCCGTGCAGGCTGCCATCGGACATCAGCACATAGACCACCGGATAGCTGTCGCCCCAGTCAACGACGAGAACCGCACCATCGAAGCGCCCGGTGCCGCGATAACTCTGATCGCCGACGCGCCAGGCGAGGTTCACGGTGCTGCCGGTCTGCGTCAGGCGCACCGTTCCTTCATAGGAAGACCCGTCGGCATTGCGGCCCTGCACCATATAGGTGCCGGTCAGGCGGTTATTGGCGCTGGCGGGGCCGGCAACGGCAGTGGCCAGAACCATCGCCAGCGCGGCGCGCCGGGTGTGGCGGGACAGGGGCATCGGCTTCTCCTCGTGCGCGGATACGTTGATGTTAGGCCGGCGCGGGCGACAAACCTACCCGCAATTGCGACCTTCTGTCCGTTTTTCTGGCAAAGCCAGGCGGGCGGCATAGTTCCAGTGCATGGAACAAGATCAAACAACCCGCGTGCTTTACAACGATGCCTGCCCGGTTTGCCGCCGCGAGATCCGGCACTATGACAGTTATGCCCGTGCGCGCAGCCTGCCCCTTCGATTCGAAGACCTGAACGAGGGCGATCTGCGCGACTGGGGTGTCGATCCCGATCAGGCGGCGCGACGGCTTCATGTTCTGCACAACGGCACGGTCCACGCCGGTATTCCCGCGTTTCTTGTACTGTGGCGCGAAATGCCCAGGTATCGGTGGCTGGCGCGGGTCGTGGCGCTGCCCGGTCTGCGTCAGGGCGCATCGCTTGTCTATGACCGCATCCTCGCGCCGATGCTCTACCGCTGGCACCTTCGGCGCAGCGGCACGGCATCCAGCGCGCGCAAACTCAGGCCCTGAGCCGCGCCAGCATCTCGGCGTTGCGGCAATAATCCGGTGTGGCGTCGGCCTGTGGCGTCTGCGCCATCCACTGGCCGCAGTCATCCGGCTTGCTGCATCCGGTGCACCGCAGCACCGCATCGGCGATTTCATCGAAATCCATCGTCCCGCGAAACGCCGCTTCCTCAAGGTCGACGCCCACGGTCGTCGCCATCCGGTCAACCAGCGCGGCGTGATCTTTCAGTGTCTTGATCTCATACATCCGACAAGCCCTTCCTGCTGAAGCTTGCGACAACCCTGGACCAAACCCGGCATCGGCGCATTGATACAGGTCAATACGCCGAAGCGCTCAGGCACCGGTGCGGGCCGCCAGATAGTGGCGCACACCGTCCTGAACACGGCGAAACCTGTCGCCGCCCAGCTTGCGGCCGCCGTACCAGCGGGTGACCACGATCATGTGGTTTTCGAGACCTTCGCGCGCCATCATCCGCAGGATCACGGCGCCCGCGCCGGTTTCGCCGTCGTCGCCTTTCAGATCACCCGCAGGCGTGCGCGCGGCCCAGCTGTTGTGCGTCGCGCGGGCATAGCTTTTCTCGCTGCGCAGGGCCTCAAGCGTCGCAGCAACGTCGCGCGCATCCCGAACCGGTGCGCCGCTGACCGCGTAACGCGATCCGCGATCCGTCACCACGATGCCGCATTTCAGCAGCCCGCCGGTTCGCGCGCCGCTCAACCGCCCGCCCGCAGCCGTGCCACGGTGTCGACTACACGCTGATAGCGTTCGGCATTGGGCGGGTGCGTGCCCAGAAACCGGTTGCCCGGATCGGGAATCCGGCTGAAAAACCGTGCCCCCACCAGCGGATCGTACCCCGCGCGCCACGCAATCAGCGTGCCCAGTTCATCGGCCTCCAGTTCGAAATCGCGCGAGTAGGTGCGCGCGCCCACGGCGGCGCCCAGCCGCTGCGCGCTCTGGACATCTGCCGCCGAACCGCCTGTCAGCGTAGCAAGCCCGGCAAAGATCACCGCGCCGGCGGCGGCGTTCTGCGCCTGCCGCGTCAGATGGCCCTGAATGTGATGGGCGGCCTCGTGGCTCATCACAAAAGCGACCTCGTCGCGGTTGCGCGCATCCGCGATCAGCGCAAGGGTGAAGGTGATGACAGGCCGCCCGTTCTGATCGACGCTCTGGTAGGCGTTCGGGGGCGCGCCGCGGTTGTCGTCGACAACGATCCGGAAATCGCAATTCACACCGCTGGTCAGGCGCAGACATTCCCGCTCGGCCACAGGTTCGACCGTGCGCAGCACCTGAACGAAGTTGCGCGCCGCCTGTTCCGGCGTCTGCACCACATCGGTGCCAGCCGCGGCGGGAGCGGGCATCGCGGTGGGGGCCGGCGCCACATCGCAGCCCGCAACCCCCAACGCTGCAATCAGAATCAGCCAGCGCATGTCGGTCCTTTCCCCTGAGAGAGCGTTTGCGAGCAAGATTACCATGCGTTGCCCGCGCCGCCAGACCCGATGCCGCGATTGTGTGGAGACACGCTTGCAATCGCGCGCGCCACCCGCCACCCTCGCGGCATGTTTACAATCGAACACGAATTCGACTCGACCGTGATCACCCTGATCGACGATGGCGCGGCCCCGCTTCAGGAGGATGTGATCATCAACGGTTTCGCTGAATGTATCACGGTCGAACAGTTCAGCCCGCGCACCGACGAGGTGATGCGCATCACCCTTTCGCTGGAACAGCTGCGCGACCTGGCCGCCGCATTGGACCTGCCCGAGGGCGTCTATTCGTTGCGTCAGCCCGATCGCCGGGGATCCTGAGGGCGTTTGCACTTGAATCCGCGGGATGTGCGGCCAATCTAGGGGTCTGTAGATGTAAAAAGGCTTCACATATGCCCGATCCCAATCCATCCGCCCTGAACTTCCTGCTGCACCGCCGCTCGCGCCCAGCCAAGACGCTGGCTCCTCCGGTGCCAGACAGCGCCACCCTGACCACCCTTCTCACGGCCGCCGCGCGCACGCCCGATCACGGCAAGCTTGAGCCATGGCGCTTTGTGGTCGTGCAAGGCGCCGCCTTTGCACGCCTGTCCGATCTGGTCGCGCAACGCGGCGCCGCCTTGGGGCATGGCCCCGAAGACATCGCCAAGGCGCAGACACAATACGACATGGGCCATCTGGCGGTGGTCGTCATCGAAGTGCGCCGGGCCTCGGAAAAGATCCCGCCACTGGAACAGACCTACTCGGCCGGCGCCGTGTGCCTCGCGCTGGTGAATGCGGCGCTGGCGGCAGGATGGGGGGCGAACTGGCTCAGCGGTTGGCCCAGCCACGACCCGGAGTTCTGCGGGCAGGCTTTCGGGCTGGCGCCGCACGAAAGGGTCGCCGGGCTGATCCACATCGGAACCGAAACAACGGTGCCCCCGGAACGGCCGCGCCCGGACATCGGCGCGCTGACCACCTGGCTGACAGAATGATCCTCGCCGCCTTCCTCAAGGCGCTCGGCCAGATCGGCGATCCGCGGTTCCGCCGGGTTCTTGGGCTGGGGATCCTTCTCGCGCTCGGGCTGCTGATCGGCGCGTCGGCGGGATTGCTCTGGCTCCTCGACCGCGCCCTGGGCGAAGAAATCACCCTTCCGTTGCTGGGACAGGTCGCATGGCTCGACGATCTGCTCGGCTGGTCTTCGGCGCTGGCGATGCTGGTGCTCTCGGTCTTCCTGATGATTCCGGTGGCATCCGCGATCACGTCAATGATGCTGGACCAGGTCGCGCAGGCCGTCGAAGACCGGCACTACCCGCACTTGCCGCCCGCCGCCCCGGTGCCCATCACGGATGTTCTGCGCGACACCGCCGGCTTCCTCGCGGTTCTCGTGGCGGCCAACCTCGCGGCGATCGTGCTGTACCTGCTGTTCGCGCCTGCGGCGCTACTGATCTTCTGGGCCGTGAACGGGTTTCTTCTGGGCCGCGAGTATTTCACCCTGGTGGCCATGCGAAGGCTGGGCCGCGACGCGGCGCGCCAACTGCGCCGCACCCACGCCGGGCGGATCTGGTTGGCGGGAACGCTGATGGCGGTTCCGCTGACGTTGCCTATCCTGAACCTGATCGTTCCGATCCTCGGCGCCGCCACCTTCACCCATATCTTCCACCGGCTCAACTCATCCGGTCGAACCAGTCCAGATCGCGCACCGTGATCCAGCCCGAAAGGATCACCGCGCAAGCCACGGCCCAAAGGACGAAGGCGACCGCCGTGGTGATCCACGCCTTGCGCCGCAAACCATGCACCTCGGGCGCACCGGCATGGGTGCCCGGCACGATTTCGCCCAGATCGCCCTGGGTTTTCACGCGGATCGGCAAAACCACGAGAAAGGTCATAAACCAGAACACGGCATAAAGCACCAGTGCCGAAGTGATACCCATTTCAATATCCTTTCAAGAGCGCCGCGCGCCCTTCCTTTCGCCAGAAACATCCCCGCCGGAGGCCTGCGTCTTGTTCAAAAGACGCAGTCGCTGGAATGGATGTGCGATCACACCTGTTCCAGTTCAACCAGGCATCCATTGAAATCCTTGGGATGCAGGAACAAAACCGGCTTTCCATGCGCGCCGATCTTTGGCTCGCCCGATCCCAGAACCCGCGCGCCGGTTTGCTTGAGATGGTCACGGGCGGCCAGGATATCCTCGACCTCATAACAGACATGGTGGATGCCACCCGCAGGGTTTTTCTCAAGGAACCCGCGGATCGGGCTGTCGTCGCCCAAGGGATACAGCAGTTCGATCTTGGTGTTGGGCAGTTCGATGAACACAACGGTGACACCGTGATCAGGCTCGTCCTGGGGCGCGCCCACCTTGGCACCCAGCGCGGCGCGGTACTGTTCGGATGCGGCCTCGAGGTCGGGCACCGCGATGGCGACATGGTTCAGACGTCCGATCATAGTGAGACTCCCTTCGTGCTCTAGGACGTGGCGGTTATGCGGCGTGATCGGACAAAGCGCAAGCCGGCGACGCCGTTAACCGGCTGTTCACCAGCAGGGCGCATCCTGATGGCAATCAACACATGGAAGAAGGAAGCAAAGATGGACGATTCGGACCCTCTCGCCACGACTGCACCGCCGCCCACGGCGGCGCGCCCTCTTCTGGGGCTGACCGTTCTGGTGGTCGAAGACAGCCGCCTCGCATCCGAGGCTATGCGGCTCTTGTGCCTGCGCAGCGGCGCCCGGATCCGTCGCGCGGATACCCTGCGCGCCGCGCGCCGCCACCTTCAGATCTACCGGCCGGCGGTTGTGATCGTCGATCTCGGCCTGCCCGACGGTTCGGGGGCGGAACTGATCACGGAACTGGCGCAGGCGGCACCCCGAATCGATGTGATCCTTGCAACATCCGGAGAGGAAAGCGCCGCCGACCTTGCGGAAGCATCCGGCGCCGACGGCTTCCTGGCCAAACCCGTGACCTCGCTGGCCACCTTCCAGTCCGAGGTTCTCAGCCGCCTGCCACCCGACCGTCAGCCCGCCGGACCGCGCATCCTGCAAGAGGAAGACATTCGCCCCGACACCATCGCCTTCCACGACGATATGGCCCATGCCGAAAGCCTGCTGTCGATGCTCGCGCGGCCCGATGAAGGTCCCGAGGCCGCGCCCCGCCACATAGACTATATCGCGCAGTTCGTCGGCGGCGTGGCGAGTTGCGCCGGCGACAACGATCTGGCGCGGGCCGCCAACGATCTGACACAGGCGCGCGCGCGAGGCAAAGCAACCGCCGCCATCGCCGCGCGCATGACGGAACTGGTCCGCACCCGCCTGAAACGCAGGCAGGTGATCTGAGACCCGATGGCACCGTGGGCCCCGCCAGTGACATCCGATCGGGATGACCGCACGAGGCGACCGTACACCCGACGGCGAACCGATGTCATGCGCGGGGCGATGTCCGGTGCCACGGCGGGCCGCACCCTTGCGCCCGGGCACGACGTCATCGAACTGCCCACGAGGCAGGAATGCACGACGCCTGCGGCCCCACAAGCGCCCGGAAGATGCGCCGCGCGCCGGGCCTATGGCACTTGGGTGGCTCGATCGGCCGACTCCGTCAAATGGGTGCCGCAGCCAAGCCGGGCACATTCCTGCGCGAAGCCGCGGAACCCAGAGGCCGGGCCGTTGCACCGCCCAGGCGCGCGGCGGGGCCCCTGCGCCGCTTCAAGCCAGGGTTGGATCACCGCCGACACGCACCGGTGCCGTCAGCCCACCCAACGTTTGCAACTGTATTCCCTGCGCGTCGAAGTTGGCCGCGTCCAGCCAACGCTCGAAGGCGGCGCACAGGCCGGGCCAATCCACATCGGTACAGGCAAACCAGGCGGTGTCACGGTTGCGGCCCTTGACCACCATGTGTTGCCGAAACACACCTTCGAAACTGAACCCGAGCCGTTGGGCCGCGCGACGGGACGGATGGTTCAGCGCGTTGCACTTCCATTCGTACCGCCGATAACCTGCCGCGAAAGCCCATTGCATCATCAGGAACATCGCCTCGGTCGCGGCGCGGGTCCGTTGCAGGGCCGGGGCGAAACAGATGTTGCCCACTTCGATGCTGCCCATCGTGGGATCGATCCGCAGAAAGCTTGCAACGCCCGACGGCGCGGCGTCGGGCGACGTCCGCACGGCATAGA
The DNA here is from genome assembly GCA_024742705.1 of Paracoccaceae bacterium. Taxonomy (GTDB): domain Bacteria; phylum Pseudomonadota; class Alphaproteobacteria; order Rhodobacterales; family Rhodobacteraceae; genus JANSXZ01. The sequence goes on from JANSXZ010000013.1 coordinate 15,703, forward strand.
ACATGTGGCCCGGCGTGGCCAAGGTGGTGCGCACCCAGTCGCCGTAGTCCTGTGCCGAGCCGAACGGTCCGGCGGGCATATAGTCCCAGAGTTGATCATGGCCGGCGAACTGCGCGTGCAAGGGCGCGGCGTCGGTTTCGCGAAGGGGTGCGAGGTGGCAATACCGGCCCGAAAGCACACGCCCGTCGGGCGCTGGCGGCGGGGTCCAGTCCGGTACGGGCGGACCGACGGGGCGGGCGGATTTTTCGATCATGATTGAAGGTAGCTCGGGCCGCGCCGCCTGCCAAGCGCGATCGCATCCCGCGCCATCAGAGCAGGCCGGGGTCTTCGCCCATGTCCAGCCCTGGAAACACCTGCGTTTCCAGAGCACTGCGCCCGATCCCCGCAATCGCCCGCAGCACCCATGCGGCAGGTGCGCGTACATCCGCCGTGGGCATCAGGTCGCGGCGCGCATAGAGATCGGCTTCGGCCAGACCCGGCCAACGCCCCACGACGCGCCCGCCTCGCAACGCACCGCCGGCCAGAATCATGGCGCCACCGGTGCCGTGGTCGGTGCCGCCGGTGCCGTTTTCCACAACGGTGCGGCCGAACTCGGTCATCGCGACCACCGTCGTCTGCGCCCAGACATCGCCGAGGTCCGCGCGCAACGCGAGAAGAACATCCGACAACCGCGTCAGCGCCGGGCGCAACGTGTGCTTCTGGTTGCGATGCGTGTCCCAGCCCGACAGCGAAAACGCGGCGATCCGGGTGTCGGCGCGCAACTGCGCTGCGGTGAAACGCGCCACCTGAAGGTGCTGCGGCGCGGCTTCGGCGGCGCGGGCCTCGAATCCGTCGGTGATCCGGCCGGCTTCGCGCCACGCCGCGTCGAACATCGGATCATCGCGCATCACCATGTCCGCCAGCAGCCGCGCCTGCGGCCCCAACCGCAGCGCCACATCGGGTGACCAGTCCGACACCCGCGCGGGACCGTCGAGAATGCGCAGGCCGCCCTGCCCCACCGCGAACGCCATGTTGGCATGCGCGCCGGGCACCTGCTGGACCACCCGGTTCAGCCAACCGCCCCGCCGGTCGCCCAGATCCAGCGTGCCCGCTTCGAGCAGATCCTGACCGTCGAAATGGCTGCGTTTGTCGCGATAGGGCGTGGACACCGCATGAACAAAGCCCAGCTCGCCCGAGCGCCACAGCGGCATCAGATCGCCCAGCGCCGGATGCGCGGCGAAAAACCCGTCGAGATCGTGCCCACCGTCGCTCAGCCCCGGACGCAGGGCCGCAAATCCCGGCGCGCCGACCGGGCGCACCACATCAAGCCCGTCCATTCCGCCGCGCAGGATGATCACCACGAGGCGGTTTTGCCCGGGCGTCGCCGCAAGGCTGAGCGGTGTCAGCAACGGGCTGGCCGCCAGGCTGCATCCGATCAGCGCGGCCTGCGCCAGAACCTGGCGGCGTGTGGGCTGGTTGGTCATCGTGTTCTCCCGCTCAGCATCTCTGAAACCCCGGCGATGCAAGGATCAGTCCGATGGCGTCGGCGCGGCTTTCGGCGGCCCGGGCCGCGAAGCCGACCGCCGGGGTGGCCCGCGCACCCAGCGCCTGCCCGACGAAAGCGCCGGGATCGGGCAGCACCGGCAACAGATGCGCCGGGAAATCGATCGCCCATTGCAACCGGGCCGACAGGCTCTGGGGGGTGATCCAGGCCTTGTCATCCTCGGGCCAGCCGTCGGGCCCCGGCGGACGGTTCCACTCCTGGCCCATGCGGCGCAGCGGCCGCAGCACGAGGCGGCGCACCTGATCGTGGGTCAGGGCGCCCAGGTTGCTCTGGTCCAGGCCCAGCGCGCGACAGGCCGAGCTGATGAAATGCTCGGCCGGCTTGACATTGCCGGGCGCAGCCGTCCAGGCCGACGGGTCGGACAGCAGCGCCGCGCTGACGGCCAGAAGATCGCCGCCGGTGTCGCGGTAGCGCGCGGTCAGCCGGTCGATCAGATCCGGTGGCGGCGCATCGCCGACAAAATGCACCGCCAGTTTCCACGCCAGATGCCGCGCGGTGGCCGGGTGTTCGGCCAGATCGTCCAGCACACGCGCAATATCCGCCACATCCGGCGTGGCGCTGCCATAGGACCGGCCCAGAACCGTTTCCGCCCCCGGTTCGGCATAGGCGGTGCGGAATTCAAACCCCGAGCGGACATCGAATGTCATTCCGGTGAACAGTTCGGCCAGTTGCCGCACATCGGCCTGGGTATAGGGGCCGTTCACGCCCAGTGTGTGCAGCTCCATCACTTCGCGGGCGAGGTTTTCGTTCAGCCCGCGCCCCGCGCCACGGCGGTTGGCCGCCGGGCTGTTGGGGCCCATGGAAACCTTCTGGTCCAGCGCAAGGAGCATCATCGGATGCATCACCGCCGCACGCAGCATATCGCCAAAGCGCCCCGCCACATGCGGGCGGATCGCCTCTTCGGTATAGGCCGGCAGGCCGGCGCGCGCAAAGGTACTGCCGACGCGGGCGGTGAAGTGATCCGCCCAGAAGGCGACCAGACGTTCGCGGAAGGCATCCGCGGACAGGCTGCGGCGCAGCAGGGTCTGCACGATGGTCATCCGGGCTTCGGCGATCGCGCGATGCTGAACCGCCTGGATCGCCGCGCGCGCGTCGCCCTTGCGATCGGTCTCGCGCAGGCGCTTGTATCGGCGCTTGGCCGCCTGCCGCGCCAGTTGATGCTGGCGATAGGCATCGGATCCGGCAATCGGGAACCGTCGCGCCGCAAGGTCGGGCCCCGCCAGCAGGGCGATCATCCGGTCCGCGTCTTTCGGCGGTGCCACCCTTGGCGACAGGCCATACCCAAAGCGGATTTCCGCCATCGCCGGAGAAAAGTACGACATCAGACCCGCAAGACCCCACGCCATGCGACGCCACCCGGCGCCTGATCAGACGATACCAGAGCATGCGGCCGCGATCACCGCCAAAAACGACCTGTCGCGAAATTTCGCCCTTGTCAGTCGCGCGGGATCACCCGCAGCCCCAGTTCCATGAGTTGCTCGGCCATCGGCTCGGACGGCGCAGACATCATCACGTCTTCGGCCCGCTGGTTCATCGGGAACATGATGACTTCACGGATGTTCGCCTCGTCGGCCAGCAACATCACGATACGGTCGATGCCGGCAGCGCAGCCGCCATGCGGCGGCGCGCCGTATTGAAAGGCATTGACCATGCCGCCAAACCGCTTGCGCACCTCGTCTTCGCCGTAGCCGGCGATTTCAAACGCCTTGAACATGATCTCGGGGCGGTGGTTCCGAATCGCGCCCGAAACCAGTTCATAGCCGTTGCAGGCCAGATCGTACTGATAGCCCAGCACTTCGAGAGGGTCACCCTCCAGCGCCTCCATGCCCCCCTGCGGCATCGAAAACGGGTTGTGTTCGAAATCGATCCTGCCGGTTTCCGCGTCCTGTTCGTAGATCGGGAAATCGACGATCCAGGCAAAGGCAAAGCGGTTTTCGTCGATCAGCCCCAGTTCGCGCCCGATTTCGGTGCGCGCCTTTCCGGCGACGGCTTCAAAGGTCTTGGGCTTGCCGCCCAGGAAGAACGCCGCATCGCCGACGCCCAGGTCCAGTTGCTGGCGGATCGCCTCGGTGCGCTCGGGACCGATGTTCTTGGCGAGCGGGCCGGCGGCTTCCATGCCGTCTGCGCCATCACGCCAGAAGATATAGCCCATCCCCGGCAGGCCTTCCTTCTGCGCAAAGGCATTCATCCGGTCGCAGAACTTGCGTGAGCCGCCGCCCGGCGCTGGAATGGCCCGGATCTCGGTGCCTTCCTGCTCCAGCAGACGCGCGAAGATGGCAAAGCCCGATCCGGCGAATTGCTCGGACACCACCTGCATCCTGATCGGGTTGCGCAGGTCGGGCTTGTCGGTGCCATACCAAAGGGCCGCATCGCGATAGCTGATCTGCGGCCAGGTCCGGTCAACAGTGCGTCCGCCGCCGAATTCCTCGAAGATGCCGGTCAGAACCGGCTGGATCGTGTCGAACACGTCCTGCTGTTCGACAAACGACATCTCGAGGTCGAGCTGGTAGAAATCCGTGGGCGAACGGTCGGCGCGGGGGTCTTCATCGCGGAAACACGGGGCGATCTGGAAATACTTGTCGAACCCGCTGACCATGATCAACTGCTTGAACTGCTGCGGCGCCTGCGGCAGCGCATAGAACTTGCCCGGATGCAGGCGCGACGGCACCAGAAAGTCGCGCGCGCCCTCGGGCGACGAGGCGGTGATGATCGGCGTCTGATACTCGCGGAACCCGATATCCCACATGCGCCGCCGCATCGACGCCACCACATCCGACCGTAACGTCATGTTGCGCTGCAGCTTTTCGCGCCGCAGATCAAGATAACGGTACCGCAGGCGGGTTTCCTCGGGATAATCCTGATCGCCGAAAACCATCAGCGGCAGTTCGCCCGCCGCGCCCAGAACCTCCATGTCGCGGATGAACACCTCGATCTCGCCGGTGGGCAGCTTGGGGTTGATCAATGCCGCATCGCGCGCCTTCACCAGGCCATCGATGCGGATGCACCATTCGGACCTCAGCGTTTCGACCTGGGCAAAAACCGGGCTGTCGGGATCGCACAGCACCTGGGTGATGCCGTAGTGGTCGCGCAGGTCGATGAAAAGCACCCCGCCGTGGTCACGCACGCGATGCACCCAACCCGAAAGACGGACGGTTTCGCCGACATTCGCGGCGGTCAGGGCGGCGCAGGTGTGGCTGCGATAGGCGTTCATGAGGGGCGTCCTTCGGTCTGGTCCACGGTCGCGCCGATACACCGCGCCTGAGACGGGAAGTCAAGCGCGCCGGCGCCCGCATCGGCGGCAAAGCCCGCGATTGCGGCGGTCGCCACGGCCTCACAATCGCGCGGCAATTGCAATTTCGCCGGTTTTTCGCTATGCAGGCAGCGGATTTCACAGGTTTTTGTGTCAGGCCCGCCTCTTCGGGCCGCAATGGCGGAGAAACGAGAGGATGTGGAGCAAACCGTTCGACAAGATGATGCAGCGCCTGATCCGGCGTGGCGCACTGCGGGTGACATACCCCGATGGATCGCATCGGCGCTACGGCGAGGAAACGGCCGACGCCATCGAGGTGACAGTTCACGACAACAAGACGCTGCGCCGGCTCTGCCTAGATCCCGAACTGGCCCTGGGCGAGGCCTATATGGACGCCAGCTTTACCATCCGTAACGACCGGCTCGAGGATCTGCTGCGGCTGGTGCTGCGCAACCGCGGCGGCGCGGTCATGCCGGCATGGGTGCGCGGCGCGCAGCGGGTGCGGTTTCACGCCCGCAGGCTGCTGCAACGCAACACCGCGCGTTCGGCCAGGGCGCGCGTTGCGCATCACTACGATCTGTCCGACGATCTCTACCGGCAGTTTCTCGACGCCGACATGCAGTATTCCTGCGGCTACTTCGCCCGTCCAAACATGACGCTGGATCAGGCACAGGCAGCCAAGAAGGCCCATATCGCCGCCAAGCTGCTGCTGTCGCCGGGCGACCGGGTGCTCGATATCGGCTGCGGATGGGGCGGCATGGCGATCACCCTGGCACGCGACTACGGCGCGCGGGTCACCGGTGTCACCCTGTCCGAAAACCAGCTGGACACCGCGCGCGCCCGCGTCGATGCCGCCGGCCTCGGCGACCGGATCACCCTGCGGCTTCAGGACTACCGCGATCTCGACGAACCCTTTGATCGCGTGGTCAGCGTCGGGATGCTGGAACATGTGGGCGTGCCCCACTACCGCGCCTACTTCGCCCGGATCGCCGAACTGCTGACACCCGATGGCATTGCGCTGATCCACACCATCGGCCGCGCCGCGGCACCGCCGCAGGCGCACAGCCCCTGGATTCACAGATACATCTTTCCCGGCGGCTATGTCCCTTCGCTTTCCGAACTGGCAGGCCCGATCGAGGCGTCAGGCCTTTGGCAATGCGACATCGAGATCTGGCGCCTGCACTACGCACGGACACTGCGCCACTGGCTCGCCAATTTCGATGCCGCGCGCGACACGGTGCGCAAATCCCGCGACGACAGGTTCGTGCGTATGTGGCGCTACTATCTCATCGCCTGCATCCTTTCCTTTGAAGAACAGGCCCAGGCGGTCTACCAGTTCCAGCTTGCCCGCAAACGCGACGCGGTCCCGCTGACCCGCGATTACCTCTATCCCCCGCGCACCTGGCAGGCCCGCGCCGCCGGCTGATCATGCCCCGCTTCCTTTCGCCGGAAATATCCCGGGGGAGTCGCCCTTGGCGACGGGGGCGGCGCCCCCTCCGGCGGCCCGAAGCACGGGCCGCCGCTTCCCCCTTGCGCCCGCGTCCCCCATGCCTATAACGCAGACAATTTGGACCCGCCCGGCGGCGTCCGCCGTGGATGCAAAAGGGGCCTGCCATGCCAAAGCGTACCGACATCAAGTCGATCATGATCATCGGCGCAGGCCCCATCGTCATCGGACAGGCCTGCGAATTCGACTACTCCGGCGCCCAGGCCTGCAAGGCGCTGCGCGAAGAAGGCTACCGGGTCATCCTCGTCAACTCGAACCCGGCCACGATCATGACGGATCCGGGCCTCGCGGATGCAACCTACATCGAACCGATCACACCCGAAGTGGTCGCCAAGATCATCGCCCGCGAAAAGCCCGACGCGCTGTTGCCGACAATGGGCGGCCAGACCGGCCTGAACACCGCGCTCGCGCTCGAGGAAATGGGCGTGCTGGCGGAGCACGGGGTCGAGATGATCGGCGCCAAACGCGCGGCCATCGAAATGGCCGAGGACCGCAAGCTCTTCCGCGAAGCGATGGACCGCCTCGGCATCGAAAACCCGAAGGCCACCATCGTCACCGCCCCAAAGGACGCGCGCGGCAAGAAAGACCTGGCGGCGGGTCTTGCCCGCGCGATGGACGCGCTCGAGGACATCGGCCTGCCGGCGATCATCCGCCCCGCCTTCACGCTTGGCGGCACCGGCGGCGGCGTCGCCTACAACCGTGACGACTACGAGCATTTCTGCCGCTCCGGCATGGACGCAAGCCCGGTTGGCCAGATCCTGATCGACGAATCGCTTCTGGGCTGGAAGGAATTCGAGATGGAGGTGGTGCGCGACACGGCCGACAACGCGATCATCGTCTGCTCGATCGAAAACGTCGATCCGATGGGCGTGCACACAGGCGATTCCATCACCGTGGCCCCGGCGCTGACGCTGACCGACAAGGAATACCAGATCATGCGCAACGGCTCGATCGCCGTTCTGCGCGAGATCGGTGTCGAAACCGGCGGCTCGAACGTGCAATGGGCGATCAACCCCGAAGACGGCCGCATGGTCGTGATCGAAATGAACCCGCGGGTCTCTCGGTCGTCGGCCCTGGCTTCGAAGGCCACAGGATTTCCGATTGCCAAGATCGCGGCGAAACTGGCCGTCGGCTATACGCTGGACGAGCTTGACAACGACATCACCAAGGTGACGCCGGCCAGCTTCGAACCGACGATCGACTATGTGGTCACGAAGATCCCCCGCTTTGCCTTCGAAAAGTTTCCGGGCGCCGAACCCAACCTGACGACGGCGATGAAATCGGTGGGCGAAGCGATGGCCGTCGGCCGCAGTTTCCACGAATCGCTGCAAAAGGCGCTGGCTTCGATGGAAACCGGCCTGACCGGGCTGGACGATATCGCTATTCCCGGTGCGCCCGACAAGGCGGCGGTGGTCAAGGCGCTCAGCCGTCAGACACCGGACCGTCTGCGCGTGATTGCCCAGGCCATGCGCCACGGGCTGGGCGATGACGAAATCCACGCGGTCACCATGTTCGATCCGTGGTTCCTGGCGCGGCTGCGCGAAATCGTCGACGCCGAAGAGGCGCTGAAACGGTCCGGGCTGCCCACCAACGAAGGCGATCTGCGGGCGCTCAAGATGATGGGCTTCACCGATGCGCGCCTTGGCACGCTGACCGGGCGCGACGAAGACAACGTACGCCGCGCGCGCGAAAACCTCGGCGTCACGGCGGTGTTCAAGCGGATCGATACCTGCGCCGCCGAATTCGAGGCGCAGACGCCCTATATGTATTCCACCTACGAGGCGCCGGTGTTCGGCGATGTCGAATGCGAAGCGCGTCCGACCGACCGTCGCAAGGTGGTGATCCTGGGCGGTGGCCCGAACCGGATCGGCCAGGGCATCGAATTCGATTACTGCTGTTGCCACGCCTGCTTCGCGCTGACCGATGCGGGCTATGAAACCATCATGATCAACTGCAACCCCGAAACGGTCAGCACCGATTACGACACCTCCGACCGGCTGTATTTTGAACCGCTGACATTCGAACACGTCATGGAAATCCTGCGTGTCGAACAACAGAACGGCACCTTGCACGGTGTGATCGTGCAGTTCGGCGGCCAGACACCCCTGAAACTGGCCAATGCCCTGGAACAGGCGGGCATCCCGATCCTTGGCACCACGCCCGACGCCATCGACCTGGCCGAGGACCGCGAGCGGTTCCAGCAACTGGTGCGCAAACTGGGCCTGAAGCAACCGCACAACGCGCTGGCCCATTCCGATGCCGAAGCCTTCGAGGTGGCCGGCGAAATCGGCTTCCCGCTGGTGATCCGCCCCTCCTACGTTCTGGGCGGGCGCGCGATGGAGATCGTGCGCGATCGCGCGCAGCTTGAACGCTACATCTCGGACGCGGTGGTTGTCTCGGGCGACAGCCCGGTGCTGCTCGACAGCTATCTGTCGGGCGCCGTCGAACTGGATGTGGATGCGCTGTGCGACGGCGAGGCGGTGCATGTGGCCGGGATCATGCAACATATCGAAGAGGCCGGCGTGCATTCCGGCGACAGCGCCTGTTCGCTGCCGCCCTATTCGCTTGACCCCGCGATCATCGCCGAAGTCGAAACCCAGACCCACGCCCTGGCGCGCGCGCTGGGGGTTGTCGGGCTGATGAACGTGCAATTCGCGATCAAGGACGGCGAGATCTATTTGATCGAGGTCAATCCCCGCGCCTCGCGCACGGTGCCGTTCGTGGCCAAGGCCACCGACAGCGCCATCGCCTCGATCGCCGCGCGGGTGATGGCCGGCGAGAAGCTGTCGGCCTTCCCGATGCGCCCGCCCTACGACGTCGACGACAACTACGACAGCATCCTGCCGCTGGCCGATCCGATGACACTGGCCAACCCGAACATGCCCTGGTTTTCCGTCAAGGAGGCGGTGCTGCCCTTCGCCCGGTTCCCCGGTGTCGATACGATCCTGGGGCCGGAAATGCGGTCGACCGGCGAAGTCATGGGCTGGGACCGCGATTTCCCGCGTGCCTTTCTCAAGGCCCAGATGGGCGCGGGCATGGTTCTGCCCGACACCGGCCGCGCCTTCGTTTCGATCCGCGACGACGACAAGTCGCCGCATATGCTGGACGCCGCCCGCACGCTGGTCGGTCTGGGGTTCGATCTGATCGCGACGCGTGGCACCCAGGCCTGGCTGGCCGCGGCCGGCGTGGCCTGTGACACGGTGAACAAGGTGTACGAGGGCCGTCCCGATATCGTCGACATGATGAAGGACGGGGCCATCCAGCTGGTGATCAACACCACAGAAGGCGCGCAGGCGGTCGAGGATTCCAAGGGCATCCGCTCGGTCGCACTCTATGACAAGATCCCCTATTTCACCACCGCCGCGGGGGCACATGCCGCCGCGCTGGCGATCAAGGCGCAGGCCGAGGGCGACGTGGGCGTGAAGCCGTTGCAGGCGTAACCGCCTGCGGCGCATCCGCAACGATCGGACGCCAAGCGCGCCGGCCTGCCCGGCGGGCTTGACGCCCGCGGCCCGGCACTTCAGCCTTGGCCGAACAACAGCCCACCGAAGGAAACCGACATGCGCACCGCCCTGATCCTGATCGCCCTTGCCACGCTGGCCGCCTGCGGCCGCGGCATCCCGCTGGTGCCCATCATCTGACCCCCGCAGGCTTGACGCGCCCCCCGGTTTTGCGCCACATCGGCCCACCGTTTGCGGAGGGCACATCATGTACAAACCGGCGATCACCGGAACGGGGGTCTTTACCCCAGAAGAAATCATCACAAACGCCGAACTGGTTGCCTCGTTCAACGCCTACGCAGACAAGGTGAACGCCGCCAATGCCGATGCCATAGCGGCCGGCACGGCCGAGCCGGTGCCCTATTCGTCGGAAGACTTCATCCTGAAGGCATCCGGCATAGAACAGCGCCATGTCGTGAACAAATCCGGTGTTCTGGATCCCGACGTGATGCACCCGCTGCTGCGTCAGCGCAGCGACGAAGAACCGTCGATCATGGCCGAAATGGCCGTGGATGCCGCGCGCAAGGCCCTGGCGCAGGCCGGAAAGACAGCCGCCGATGTCGATCTGGTGATCTGCGCGGCCTCCAACATGGAACGCGCCTATCCGGCGATTGCCGTTGAAATTCAGGATCTTCTGGGTGTGCGCGGATTTGCCTTCGACATGAACGTTGCCTGTTCTTCGGCCACTTTCGGCATTCAGGCCGCCGCCGATATGGTCCGCGCGGGATCTGCGCGCGCCGCGCTTGTGGTCAACCCCGAAATCTGTTCGGCGCATCTGGAATGGCGTGACCGCGATTGCCATTTCATCTTTGGCGACGTGGCCACGGCCACGCTGATCGAACGGGCCGAAGACGCGACGGTGGACTATTTCGAGATCCGCTCGACAAGCTGCGCAACGGTGTTTTCCAACAACATCCGCAACAACAACGGATACCTGCGCCGCTCGCGCCCCGACGGCCTGGCCGATCGCCGCGACATGCAGTTCATGCAGAACGGTCGCAAGGTGTTCAAGGAAGTGCTGCCGATGGTCAGCCAGCACATCGGCGATCACCTGGCCGCGGAAGGCATCGACAGCGCCGATCTGAAGCGGGTCTGGCTGCACCAGGCCAACAAGTCGATGAACGATTTCATCGGCCGCAAGGCACTGGGCCGGACACCCGCGCCCGGCGAACAGCCGAACATCCTTCAGGACTATGCCAACACGTCCTCTGCCGGATCGATCATCGCCTTTTCGCAGTATTCCAACGATCTTGCGCCCGGCGATACCGGGGTGATCTGTTCGTTCGGCGCCGGCTATTCGGTGGGATCGGTCCTGGTTGAACGTCACGCAGCGCACTGAACGGCGATATGGCCAAGCTGTATTTCAACTATTCCACGATGAACGCCGGCAAATCGACGGTCCTTTTGCAGGCATCGCACAACTATCGTGAAAACGGGATGCAGACCTACCTGCTGACCGCGCAGATCGACGGGCGTGCCGGCCGGGGCCGCATCGCCTCGCGGATCGGCATCCATGCCGAGGCCGATACCTTCGCCGCTGGCGACAACCTGTTCGACAAGATCACGGCGCAGTTGTCGCAGACCGCGCCGGCCTGCGTTTTCGTCGATGAAGCCCAGTTCCTGACACGTGATCAGGTCTGGCAACTGGCGCGCGCGGTAGACGACCTGGGAGTGCCGGTGATGTGTTATGGGCTGCGGGTGGATTTTCGCGGGCAATTGTTTCCCGGCTCGGCCGCCTTGCTGGCGCTGGCCGACGAAATGCGCGAGGTGCGCACCATCTGCCGTTGCGGCAAGAAGGCCACGATGGTCATTCGCCAGGACGACAAGGGCCGGCCCATCCGAGAGGGCGCGCAGGTCCAGATCGGCGGGAACGAAACCTATGTATCGCTGTGCCGGCGCCATTGGCGCGCGGCGATGGGCGATCTGACACCGGGCAGTTAAAAGGCTGTCACCCGGTTGGGCACGGCGGCCCCTTCGGCAAAGGCCACCAGGTTGTCCAGCGCCATCTGGCCCATGTTGGATCGCACCTCGCGCGCGGCGGTGCCAAGGTGCGGCAGCAGCGTCACCTGCTCCATCTCGAGAAGATCGTCCGGCACCATCGGTTCGCGGGCATAGACATCCAGCCCCGCACCGGCGATGCCACCGCTCTGCAAGGCGGCGATCAGCGCCGGTTCGTCGACCACGTCGCCACGCGAAATATTGACGAAATGCGCCCAGGGACGCATCGCGCCCAGCACGTCAGCCCCGATCAGGTTGCGTGTTTCCGCGCCGCCCGGCACCGCGGCCACCAGAACATCGACCCGCGCGGCAAGGTCGGTCAGCGTGGCGTCGCGCTCGGCCGGAAACGGCAGGGTCTTTTCGGACCTGTTGAAATAGCGCACCGCCATGTCGAAACCGAAGTGGCAGCGCCGTGCAATGGCCTGTCCGATCCGGCCCATGCCCACCACACCCAGCGTCTTGCCCGTCAGGTGCAGGCCCAGCATCTGCGTGGGATGCCAGCCCTCCCATTGCCCGGCGCGCACCATGCGCTCGCCCTCGCCCGCGCGCCGCGCCGACATCAGCATCAGCATCACGGCAATGTCCGCGGTGGCGTCCGTCACCGCGCCGGGCGTGTTCGAAACGACAACCCCGGCGCGTTCGGCGGCGGCCACGTCGATGTGGTTGTAGCCGACCCCAAAGTTGGCAAGAAGCCTGCATCGCAGCTGCGTCACATCGCCAAAGACCGCCGCATCAAAGCGATCGCCCAGCGCCGGCATGACCAGATCGTAGTCGCGCAGCGCGACGCGCAGTTCGTCGGCATCCAGCACCGCGTTCGACGGCCGGACCGTTGTATCGAAACACGCCCTTGCCCGGCTTTCCACGTCATCCGGCATGGGCCGCGTGATCAGAAGTTTCATCAATGCATCCGTCCTCCGTCGGGCACCGGCCGATCCGGCCCGATCAGAACGATATCGCCGTTTTCATCCGGCAGGCCAAGAACCAGAACCTCGGACATGAAAGGGCCGATCTGGCGCGGCGGAAAGTTCACCACCGCCATCACCTGTTTGCCGACCAGCGTATCGGGCGCATAGTGCCGCGTGATCTGGGCCGACGACTTGCGTTCACCGATTTCGCCATCGAATTGCACCCACAGCTTGATCGCCGGTTTGCGTGCCTCGGGAAAGGCTTCGGCGCGGGTTATGCGGCCGACCCGGATATCGACACGCAGGAAGTCGTCGAAAGTGATATCAGCCATCCGCCAGCTCCCGCGCGCGGCGTGCCGCAGCGCCCACCGCCCGGTCCAGCAATGCCGGGAACCCAGTTTCCGCATCCATCAGAACCTCCAGCGCCGCCTGGGTGGTGCCATTCGGGCTGGTCACGTTCACGCGCAATTGCGCAGGTGCCTCGTCCGAGGCTTCCGCCAGCATCCCTGCGCCGGCGACCGTGGCCTTGGCCAGTTGCATCGCCATCGCCTCGGGCAATCCCTGCGCCACACCGGCGGCGGCCAGCGTTTCGATCAGGTGAAACACATAGGCCGGGCCCGATCCGCTGACGCCGGTTACGGCATCCATCTGCGATTCGTCGTCCAGCCGGACAACTTGACCCACCGCGCCAAGAAGCCTTTCAGCCAGGTCCATGTGACCGGCCCCCGCAGCTCGGTTGCCGACAATCGCGGAAATGCCCCGCCCGATGGCGGCAGGCGTGTTGGGCATCGCCCGCACGATGGGCGTGGCCGCACCCAGCGTCTTCTCGTAGAAGGCCATCGACGTGCCCGCCGCGACCGACACGAACAAAGTGTCGCCACCGCCCAGCGGCGCCAGTTGCGGAAGGGCATCCTGCATCATCTGCGGCTTGACCGCGATAAGAACGATCGCCGGCGCGGTGGGCAGGGGTGCATTGATCTGCACACCTTGCGCGCGCAGCCAGTCCGACGGATGCGGGTCCAGGATCCAGACGGACGAGGGCGCAAGCCCGCCGTCCAGCCACCCGGCCAGCATCGCCGATCCCATCTTGCCGCAGCCCAGCAGCACGAGGCCCCGTGCCGCCACCTGTTCCATGTTCATCGGATGCCCTCCCGACAGTCGCGTTCAGGGCTATGGTCTACGCGCGCCCGTAGGCCTCTGCAATGGCCACCTGCATCGCTTCCGACGGCGATCTGTCCGCCCAGACCAGCAGTTGCATGGCAGGATAGTATCTCTCCGCGCTCATCACCGCGGTCGATATCATCGTGTCGATCTGATCGGGCCCGGCCACCTGGTCGCCCGAAAGGATCAGGCCATAGCGGTACACCATCAGCTTCTGTTCCGCCCAGAAGGTGAAGGCGCCGGCCCAGCACTGATCGTTCATCGCATTGATGAGCTCGTAGAGCAGAGCATGCTTTTCGGCGGGCGGCTCCATCTCAAAGGTGCAGACCAGACGCAGCGTCTGATCGAACCCCGACCAGGCAAGGGTGATGGAATAGGTGCGCCACTGGCCCTCGACCGCCATGGCGATCTGATCGTCGCCCAGCCGGTCGAACTCCCAGTCGTTGTACTCGGCCAGATGTTCGACAATGTCGATGGGGTGTATTTCTTCTTCCAGATACTGATCGGAAAGGGCCATGTGCCACCTCACTACTCACTAGCGGGTCAGGGGCGGCAGCGCCCCAAGCGCTAGATGCCTGCTCTACGGACCGGGGCGATCCCCCGTATCCATACCAGATATGGTGATCTGTGCCCGAGATCGTGGCAACCCCTATTCTTGCGCACCGACGCAATAAGTTGTGGACAGACGCGCGGCGCCCGCAAAATCCTCGTTCAAAGTGGGGTCCGGGTGCGCCATCGCCGCATGCCGGGCGCATGACATGGCAAAACGGCGCAACGGCCGGATCGGGCGTCGCGCCGGCAAGAGGGTGGTTTTGAAATGGCGCGGCAGCGCCGCCGCCGGATCAGTCGCCGTTCTTGGCTTCCAGCGCGGCGATGCGCGCCGCCAGCGCGGCATTCTCCTCGCGGGCCTTCTGGGCCATTGCGCGCACCGCATCGAATTCTTCGCGGGTTACAAAATCGCGGTCGGCCAGCCAGCGGTCGATCATCGACTTCATCGCGGTTTCGGCCTCTTCGCGCGCGCCCTGCGCCACGCCCATCGCATTGGTCATCAACTGCGAGATATCGTCCATCATCTTGTTGCGGGTCTGCATCGCATCGTCTCCTTTAACGTTGCGCAACATATGGGCGCACAGCGGGCATTCGGCAAGCTTGACTTGCCCCCCGCCACGCGGGCATCAGTCGCGCATGTTCGCCGCCCTGCCCTTCCCCGACCTGTCGCCCGACCTGATTTCGGTCACCGTATTCGGCGTCACGCTGGCGCTGCGCTGGTATGCCCTGGCCTATATCGCGGGCATCCTGATCGGCTGGCGGCTCGCGCTGGCTGCGGTGCGCAGCCCGGCGCTGTGGCCCGGTGCGCAGCCGGTCATGACACCCGCCCAGATCGAGGCTTTCATCACCTGGTCGATCGTCGGAATCATCCTCGGCGGGCGTCTGGGTTTCGTGCTGTTCTACCAGCCGGGCTATTACCTCCGGAACCCGGACCAGATCCTCATGATCTGGCAAGGGGGCATGGCATTCCATGGCGGCTTGCTGGGCGTGGTGGTCGCCGCCTGGATCTTTGCCCGGCACCACCGCCTGCCCAGACGCGGCGCCGCCGATCTGATCGCCCTTGCGGTGCCTTGCGGCCTGATGCTGGGCCGGCTTGCGAATTTCATCAATGCCGAACTCTGGGGCCGGGCCACCGATTTGCCCTGGGGCGTGATCTTTCCGGGTGACGCGGCGCAGTTCTGCCCCGGCGTGGCCGGCGCCTGCGCCCGGCATCCCTCGCAACTCTACGAGGCGCTGCTCGAGGGCCTTGTTCTGGGTCTGCTGCTGATCTGGCTGGTCTGGCGGCGCCGCGCGCTGCTCTGGCCGGGATATGTGGCGGGGGTGTTCTTTGCCGGCTACGGTGCCGCGCGGTTTGCCGTTGAATTCGTGCGCCAGCCCGACGCGCAATTCGTGACACCGGGCAATCCGCTGGGGCTGGCGCTGCACGCGGGCGGCTACGGGCTGACCATGGGACAACTGCTGTGCCTGCCGATGATCGCGCTGGGGCTGTGGCTGATGCAATCGGCACGCAAGACATGACCCTGGGCGACGTGCTGCGCGCGCGGATCGCACGCAACGGGCCGATCGGCCTTTCCGAATTCATGGCCGAATGCCTTTTGCACCCCACGCTTGGCTATTACACCACCCGCGATCCGCTGGGCGCGGCCGGCGATTTCGTGACAGCGCCCGAGATCAGCCAGATGTTCGGTGAACTTCTGGGGCTCGCGCTGGCACAGGCCTGGCATGATCAGGGCCGGCCGGCGCGTTTCACGCTGGCCGAACCGGGGCCGGGCCGCGGTACGCTGATGGCCGATGCCCTGCGCGCCGCGCGCGCGGTGCCCGGTTTTGCCGATGCCGCACAACTGACGCTGATAGAAGCGTCCCCGGCGCTGCGCGCGCGCCAGGCCGAAACCCTGCGCGATCATGCACCCCGATGGATAGAGAGCTTTTCCGACCTGCCCCGGCAGCCGCTGTTCCTGGTGGCAAACGAATTCCTCGATGCCCTGCCGATGCGGCAATTCGTGCGGGCCGGTCCGGCCTGGCGTGAACGCCACGTCGGCCTGCAGGATGGCAACCTTGTCTTTGGCCTGGGGCCGGCGCTGCCGCAGCCGGCGTTGCAGGCACGCCATGACGATACCCGCGATGGCGATCTGGTCGAGCATTGCCCCGCGCTGGCCCCGATCGCCGAAACCATCGGCGCGCGCATCCGCGACCACGGGGGGGCGGCGGTGATCGTGGATTACGGCGACTGGCGGTCGCTGGGCGATACCTTGCAAGCGCTCAGCGGTCACGCCCGTGTCGACCCGCTGGCCGATCCCGGATCCGCCGATCTGACGGCCCATGTGGATTTCGAGGCGCTGGCCCTTGCCGCGCCCTGCGCGCACAGCCGGCTGACCCCGCAGGGCGTGTTTCTGGAACGCCTGGGCATCACCGCCCGCGCCCGCAACCTGGCCGCCCGGCTGACCGGCACGGCACAGGCCGAACTGATCGCCGCACATCGAAGGTTGACGCACCCCGATGAAATGGGAAACCTGTTCAAGGTGATCGGCCTTTATCCCGAAGGTGCGGCCCCGCCACCCGGATTGATCCCATGACGCTGGAAATCCTGACGTCCGAAGCACTGGCCCCATTGCGCCACGGGTTCTTCACCCGCCGGGGCGGCGCGTCGTCCGGGGTGTTTTCGGGCCTGAACTGCGGCACCGGATCTTCCGACCAATCCGACATGGTGGCGATCAACCGCCAGCGTGTGGCCGAGGCGATGGGCGCGGCGCAGGGCACGCTCTGTGCGATGCGGCAGGTGCATTCGGCGGATGTGGTCACGCTGACCGGCCCGCCCGATGCCAAACCGCGCGCCGATGCGATGGTCACACGGCAACCCGGCCTCGTGCTGACGGTTCTGACGGCCGATTGCCAGCCCGTTCTGTTTTCGGACCCGGCCGCGCGGGTGATCGGCGCGGCACACGCCGGATGGCGCGGCGCGCTCGACGGGGTGCTGGAGGCGACGGTGGACGCGATGGTTGCCCTTGGGGCCAACCGTGCCAACATCCGCGCGGTCATCGGCCCGTCTATCAGCCAGCGCGCCTATGAGGTGGGCCCCGAATTCCTCGACCGTTTTCTCGATGCCGATCATGGCTTTGCCCGGTTCTTCGCGCAGGGCGCCGGCGACAGGATGCTGTTCGATCTGCCGGGCTTCGGGCTCGACCGTCTGCGCGCGGCAGGCGTCGGCGCGGCAGAGTGGACACGGCACTGTACCTATTCGGATGCCGAGCGATTCTTTTCCTACCGGCGCAGCGTCCACGCCCGCGAAGCGGATTACGGCCGGCTGATCGCGGCGATCACGCTGTAAGCCGCGCCCGCTGGGGCCAGTGTTTGCCACAATTGCGACCCAAATCATATCAGCCACGCCGGACTATCCGGTAAAAACGCCATATTTTCATGTAGTTGATCTGGTTTTTGCGGTCTTGCGAAATTGGGCAAAAAACGTCTGAAATTCCTCAAACCTGCCCAATGCCAGCCGCAGTTCAACGTCACATTGATCGACAGACAAAGACAAACAGGCCCGGACGCCAGGCCGCATCAGGAGACACTGCCATGAAAACCCGCAACCGCTTCATCAAATCCGTCGTTGCAACCGCTCAGGCGAACGACACGGTTCTGCCCTGGGCCCGCAGCAAGGCGCGCGTTGTCACGCTCAAGCCGACGGCCCAGGTGATCCAGCTGAACCTCAAAAGCGCCTGACCGAAGGCCGGAACCCGCCGCACGCGACCCGGACGTTCGCGTGCCAAGCACCTGAGGGGAACCCGGAGCCCCGACCGCATCCGCGACACACCCGTCGCAGGATACCTGCAGGTCACTCTCCGTCAAACGGACGCCGCGCACCGGATTGCCACCGGAAGATGCGCCCGGATCGAAACACTCACCCGAGTGTCAATCTGTCGTTGTCGGTGGGGGCCGGCGCTGATCTGACCTTTGACGTAAAGGGCTGCCGCATGTCCACGCAGAACAACCGCATGTTCGACGCACACCGTCTCGCCGTTCCGCCAGCCGTGCATTCGCGCGACATCGTGGCGGCGCGGGTGCAGGCGCAGAACGCGCCCCGCCAGCAGATGCGCCGGTATGAGGTAAAGTCGCTTGCGGCCGATGGAACCGTGGCCGAGGCCCGGCACGTCGCCCCGGCCTTGCCGCTGTTCGAGGACGCATTCTGTGCCTTTGCCCGCGGCGCGCTGATCGAAACCACAGCGGGCCCGATGGCCATCGAGGATCTTCTGCCGGGCGACATGGTTCTGCCCGTCGACGGCGATCCGCTTCCGGTGGTCTGGATCGGCAGCACGTCGCTGGTGCCCGGCCACCGCACCAGCGCCGGACGCAAGACCAACCTGACACGGATCACCGAATCGAGCTTTGGCCCCGGCCGGCCCTCGGCATCCCTGGTTCTGGGCCCTTCGGCGCGATTGCTGCAAACGCCCGCGCATCTGCGCGGCCTGCCCGGCGGCGAACGCATGTTGACCCCGTTGCGCAGCTTTCTTGACGGCGTGAACGTGATCGACACCACCCCGCCGGGAACGATTCAGACCTATCACCTGTGTCTGCCGCGCCATGCGATCATCCGGCTCAGCGGGCTCGAGTTTGAAACCTATCACCCCGGCGCATCCGTCACCCGGCAGATGAACCCGACCATGCGCGATGTGTTCCTTGCGTTGTTTCCGCATATCCATCAACTGGGCGATTTCGGATTGCTGGCGCATCCGCGCGCGGCGGGCGAGGATCTGGACGAGGCTTCGGTCGCCTGAGCGTCAGCTTTCGCGGCTGAGCCGCTGTTCCAGAACGTCGAACGGCACCCCCGGTTCATCCTTGGCACCGCGAATGACCAGCGAAGTCTTCACACTGGCCACGTTCGGCGTGGTCAGCAACTCGCCGGTCAGGAACCGCTGGAACGAACTCAGGTCCGGCGCGACGCACTTCAGGATGAAATCGACCTCGCCGTTCAGCATGTGGCATTCACGCACCAGCGGCCAGCCACGGCACCGGTCCTCGAAAACGCTCAGATCGGCCTCGGCCTGGCTGGCCAGACCGACCATCGCGAAAACCTGCACCTCAAAGCCCAGTTCGCGCGCGTCCACCTTGGCGTGATAGCCGCGGATATATCCGTTTTCCTCGAGCGTGCGCACGCGGCGCAGGCAGGGCGGCGCCGAAATGCCCACCCGCCGCGCCAGTTCGACGTTGGTCATCCGACCGTCGGCCTGAAGCTCGGCCAGGATTTTGCGATCGATCGGATCAAGCCGTGGTGCGACCATTTGAATGCCCCCTGAATTCGCGTTTCTTATAGCAGGGGCAAAGGTGCGCGCAATAATCTTTCGCACTGGCGCAATAAAACAAACCGGCCCTGCGCAATTTGTCACCGCATAGCCGCCCGTCACTGGCCCGACAGGGGTTTCAGCCGCCGCGCAGGCGGACTATATCTCGGGTCCGGCGGCGTCTGGGCCGCCTGTCTGCCAGATGGGAATGCGCATGTCCGATACTCGCCACACCAAGGTACTGATCATCGGCTCGGGGCCGGCCGGCTACACCGCCGGTGTCTACGCCAGCCGCGCCATGCTGGCGCCGATCCTGGTTCAGGGGATCGAACCGGGTGGCCAGCTGACCACCACCACCGAGGTGGAAAACTGGCCCGGCGACACCGAGGTTCAGGGCCCCGACCTGATGATCCGGATGCAGGATCATGCCCGCGCCATGGGCACCGAGATCATCGGCGACATCATCACCGATCTGGATCTGTCGCAGCGCCCGTTCCGCGCCCGTGGCGACAGTGGCACGCTCTACACCGCCGATGCGGTGATCCTGGCAACGGGGGCGCGGGCAAAGTGGCTGGGCCTGCCGTCCGAAGAGAAATTCAAGGGGTTCGGCGTATCCGCCTGCGCCACCTGCGACGGGTTCTTCTATCGCGGGCAGGAGATCGTCGTGGTTGGCGGCGGCAATACGGCGGTGGAAGAGGCGCTGTTCCTGACGAATTTCGCATCGAAAGTCACGCTGATCCATCGCCGCGACACGTTGCGCGCCGAAAAGATCCTGATCGACCGTTTGATGAAGAACCCCAAGATCGAACCCCTCTGGTTTCACACACTCGAAGAGGTGGTCGGAACCGATACGCCACCGGGCGTCGAGGCGGTGCGGGTCAGGAACGTGCAGACTGGCGATATCAGCGAAATTCCCGCCAAGGGCGTGTTCATCGCCATCGGGCACGCACCCGCCAACGAATTGGTCAAGGACGTTCTGGAAACCCATATGGGCGGATATGTCGTGACCAAACCCGACAGTACCGAAACGTCTGTTCCGGGTGTCTTCGCCGCTGGCGATCTGACCGATCACAAATATCGGCAGGCCGTGACCAGCGCCGGCATGGGGTGCATGGCCGCGCTGGAAGCCGAACGCTTTCTGGCGGAACAGGCCGGCTGATCCGGTTGGGCGGGGCGGCTCAGAGGCTGGCCAGCACCGCCCGCGCCGCCCCGGCTTCATAGTCGATATAGGTGGCGACGAGCGGCTTCAGTGCGCGCAGCGCCGCCAGCTTCCGCGCATAGAGCGCCGGAGTCGCCGCCGCTATGGCGCGGTGCAGATCGGACGGTGTTGCGCATTGCACGATGGCTTCGGTGTCGAAGAACCGCCCGAGGTTGGGACAGCCCCAGTAGATCGGCACAGTTTCGCACAGCACCGCATCCACCAGTTTCTCGGTGAAATAGTTCGGCTCGCGCACGTTTTCGATGACCACGGAAAACCTGTAGGGCGCCAACCCTTCGGATTTGTCGGCAAAGGGCGCATAGCCCCCGCCCAGCGCATCCATGTCGATGCCGGTGGATCGCGCCCAATCCACCGTGGCATGGCGCAGCTTGTGGCCTTCGGTGTCGCGCTTTTTCGACGCAATCAGCGACAGGTGCCGTGTTTTCTCGATGCGCAGGTCGCGCCATTCGGGCACCCAGGTGGTGCCATGAGGATGAAACACGCCATTCGGAATCCGCGCCAGCAGGTCTTCGTTGTAGCTGAGCACACGAAAGAAGCGGCGATAGGTCAGCCGCAAAAGCGCCAGATGGCGGGCGTGCACGACCGAAGGTTCGATCACCATGACGGAAACACGCGCCCGCGTGTCGCGACGCAGCCGGAAATGCAGCCCTGTTGTCGGGTAGACCAGCAGGTGATCTGTTGGCGCCAGATCGTCCAATGTGCCGCGCGCCTGCAAACGGTCGGGCCGGCCCAGCGGCCAGTTCAGCGCGTCCAGCGCGATGCGCGTCCGGCCCAGCCGGTTGCCATAGGGCAACACGGCCACGGCGGGCGCGGGCGCGCTCATGCCGGCAGCCGCATTTCGCCCTGGATCAGAACATGGGCCTGGCCGCTGACCGCGACGCCGGTGATGGCCTCGCGGGTGCCCAGAAGCCGCAGGCGCGCCTGCCCCGGTCGCCCCATCCAATGCCCCTGTTCGGCGACAAAACTTTCCCCAATCAGGCCGCGCGCGAACAGATAGGCCGCCATGGCACCGCTGGCCGATCCGGTGAACGGATCCTCGGGGGGGCTGGGCGGGGTCATCAACAGCCGTGAAAACGTATCGCCGGCCGCGGTGGCCCCGGCAAGCGTCACCAGAAACGGCTCCATCGTGTCGGTGCCCGGCTGGCCCAGCGATGTGGCCAGTGTGGCCAGCGCGCCCGGGTTCAGAACGGCGCGCCGCAGCGCCGCATGGTCCCGCAGCAGCGTGATGCAGAATGGCAGCCCGGTTGAAACCACCTGCGGCGGCGCGACGAAGTCGTCCGGCCTTAGCCCCACGGCCGCCGCGACGCGGGCGGGATCGGGGAAGATGCCAAAGACAGGGGCGGGCTGGATCATCTCGATCCGTGCGCCGTCGAATCCGACGGTAATGATGCCCGCGCCCGTCTCGAACGACACCGGCCCGGGCCCGGCCAGACCGCGCGCGCGCAAAGCCGCCGCCGTGGCCAGCGTGGGATGGCCCGCAAAGGGGATTTCGCGGCTGGCGAGGAAATACCTGACCTTCAGATCGGCAACCTGCGAAGGCCCGGTGAAGGTGCATTCAACGAGCGAGGTTTCCCGGACGATCTGCATGCAGGTTGCATCGTCCAGCGCCGCGCCGTCATGAACGACGGCGCAGCCATTGCCCCCGAAGGGCCGGTCGGAAAAGGCATCGACCCAGTCGAGAAGAAAACCTGTCAATGCACCGCGACTGGGGCGAAGTCATGCTGCCGCGCCAGCGTGAATGCCAGCTTGCGGTCCGCCACCAGGGCCAGCTGCTGGCCGTCTTCGTCGTGCACCGCGTAAAGCTGGCGCAGGGTGCCGGCTTCGGTGCGCACCGCGGCCGGCAGATCGGCCACATCCACGGTTTTCACATAAACGATCCGGCTGCCCGATTGCGTCATATCCTGAGGCGTGTTCATCGCGTTACCCTTTCCTGATCTTGATCGTTTGCACAACGGTGTCCGGCACGGCCCGTGACAGATCCACATGAAGCAGGCCATTTTCCATGACCGCTTCGCCGACTTCGACACCGTCCGCCAATACAAATGAGCGCTGGAACTGCCGCGCGGCAATGCCCCGGTGCAAAAAAATCCTGTCTTCGGTATCGTCGCGCTGACGCCCGCGGATCACCAGCTGCCGGTCTTCGACCGTGATCGCAAGGTCGCGCTCGGCAAAGCCGGCGACGGCAAGCGTGATGCGGTACGAATGATCCGAGGTCTGTTCGATATTGAAGGGGGGATAGCCTTCGTTGCCGGATTTGGCCGTGCGTTCCAGCAGGCGTTCCAGTTGTTCGAACCCCAACATATGCGGGTATGACCCGAGGGTGAGCTTTGTCATAAATACGTCCTTTGACACTTAAAGCGACATATGCGTGCGGCCCCGTTGTGGCAGCCGACGCCACGAATATGGGAAGAAAACACCGCGTTAACAAGGTCTATGCGAAAAGATGATAAACGGGTATCTTATGGCTCTGCCCCTGTTAACCAGACGGGATTCGCCCATGAACGCACCCACCCAATTCTCGATGAAGACCGACGATGTGCTGCGTGTGGAGCTTGAGGAGTTTCGCCGCCAGCACCGCGATCTGGACGCCGCAATCGACGCGCTGACAGATCGCGCCAGCGCCGATCAACTGACGGTCAAGCGGCTGAAGAAGCAAAAACTGCGCCTCAAGGACATGATCGCGCTGATCGAAGACCGGCTGACCCCGGATATCATCGCCTGACACCGCGCCTGACGGATTGCCACCGCGCCGCGGATGGCTATAGTGCGCCTTCGTTTTTCGGCAAAGGCGCAGGCCATGGTACATATTCCTATCGGCATCATCATGGGCAGCCAGTCGGACTGGCCGACCATGAAAGAAGCGGCCACGATCCTCGATGAACTGGGCATCGGCTATGAGGCGCGGATCGTATCGGCGCACCGCACGCCCGACCGGTTGTGGGACTACGGGCGCGGCGCGGCCGACCGGGGGTTGCAGGTGATCATCGCCGGTGCCGGCGGGGCCGCGCATCTGCCGGGCATGATGGCCAGCAAGACCCGCCTGCCGGTGATCGGCGTCCCGGTACAGACGCGGGCGCTTTCGGGGGTGGATTCGCTTTATTCCATCGTGCAGATGCCGCGTGGTTTTCCGGTTGCCACCATGGCGATCGGCGCTGCCGGTGCCGCCAATGCCGGGCTGATGGCCGCCGGCATCCTTGCTCTGCAGGACGCGGCGCTGGCCCGGCGCCTCGAGGCGTGGCGCGCGGCGCTGTCGGCGTCGATACCCGATGCGCCCGAAGACTGAAGCCGATCGCGGGCCGCCCCCGCATGACCGCGCGCAATGAAAAGGATCCTGCGATGACAGACGCCCTGCCCCCCGGAGCGACCATCGGAATTTTGGGCGGCGGCCAGTTGGGCCGGATGCTGGCCATGGCCGCGGCGCGGCTGGGCCTCGCGACGCATGTCTTCGAACCCGGCGCCGAACCGCCCGCCGCGCAGGTCTGCCACCGGCTGACAACAGCCGATTACACCGACGCCGAAGCGCTGACCGCCTTTGCGCGCTCGGTGGATGTGATTACTTATGAATTCGAAAACATCCCCACCGCCGCGCTCGACCTTCTCGAACCGCTCTGCCCGATCCGGCCCTCCCGCGAGGCGCTGCGGGTCAGCCAGGACCGGCTGACGGAAAAACGGTTTCTCCAGGATCTGGGGCTGGCCACGGCGCCCTTTGCCGATGTGTCCGACCGTGCGGCGCTGGACGAGGCGCTGGCCGAAATCGGCACCCCCGCGATCCTCAAGACCCGGCGGCTGGGCTACGATGGCAAGGGCCAGGCGCGGCTGAGCGATGTGACGGAGGCGGATGCCGCCTGGGCGGCGATGCAGGGCGCGCCGGCGATTCTGGAGGGTTTCGTGGATTTCAGCCACGAGGTTTCGGTGATCGCGGCGCGTGGCACCTCGGGCGAGGTCGCCTGCTTCGATCCCGGCGAAAACGTGCATGGCGACGGCATCCTGCGCACCACCACCGTGCCCGCCCGCCTAAGCGCGGCGCAACGGATGGATGCGGTTCTGCTGGCCGCTAAGATTCTGAATTCCCTTGATTATGTCGGCGTTCTGGGGGTTGAGATCTTTGTCACCGCCGCCGGCCTCGTGGTGAACGAGATCGCACCGAGGGTTCACAACTCGGGGCACTGGACGCAAAGCGGATGCAGCGTGGATCAGTTCGAACAACACATTCGCGCCGTCGCCGGATGGCCTCTGGGTGACGGGCAGCGGCACGCCGACGTGATCATGGAAAACCTGATCGGCGACGACATGAGCCGTGTGCCCGACCTGGCGCGCAGCCGCGACGTTTCATTGCATCTCTATGGCAAGGTCGAGATCAAGCCGGGGCGCAAGATGGGCCACTTCAACCGGATCGTGCGCCCGGCCAAGCCATGAAGCGCGCCGCCACCGGCCCGGACATATAGCTGACCACCCCCCGCGAGATTGTCGCGGCCACCCGTTCCGTCGCCGGATCGATCACGACCAGATCGGCGCGCTTGCCCGCGCCCAGCGTGCCGCGATCGGTCAGGCCCAACACCCGCGCCGGCCCCGACGACACCAGCGCCCAGGCCTGTGCCAGATCACACACGCCCGACCGCGCCAGCAGCAGCGCCGCGCGCCGGGGCGAGGGGTAATGGTAATCCGACGCCAGCGCATCGCACAGCCCCATCGCCACCAGGTCGAGCGCGCTGACGTTGCCCTTGTGCGACCCGCCCCGCACCAGGTTCGGCGCCCCCAGAACAACCGCGTCACCACCCGCACGGGCGGCTTCGGCCGCCTCCAGCGTTTCGGGAAATTCGGCGATGCGCACGCCCCGCGCGCGCCATATGGCGCGGTGGGCAGCGCCGCGATCGTCGTGGCTGCCCATGCGCACGCCCTGCGCCGCCAGCCTGCGCGTCAGGGCATCCAGCGCGGCGGGCACTTCGCCATGCCGGGCGTGCAGCTCATTCAGGTATGCCAGGTGCCGTTCGGGATTGCGCCCGGCCTTCAGCGCCTGTCCGGTCAGGCTGCGCGGGCGCCGGCCGGCGGCCAGACGCTCGTGCGGCAGATGATCGTTGAAGACGACGTAGGGCACCTGCCATCGCGCGATCTGCGCCGGCAGCGTGTCATAGGCCTCCAGAAGATGCGTCTCGAAGCGCAGCTGCGCGATCAGATCGGTGCCCGGCGCACCGCGCATCGCGGCCAGCGCCTCGAAGACCTGCGCGGCAAATTCGGCCCCCCGCAGGCCGCCTTCCCAGCTGATGAACTGGGCCAGAACCGCCGTGGTGATGCCATTGGCGGCCAGTTCCGCCTCGGCCGCGACCAGCCCTTCGGCCATCTGTTTCATCGCGCCGCGCCGGGGCGCCAGATGCCGTTCGAAGCCGTCGCCATGCACATCGACGATTCCCGGCAGCACCAGAAAACCGCTCAGATCAACAGGCCGCCCCACCGGACCGTCGACAATATGGCCATCGGCCAGCGACAGCCGCTGTTGCCACGCCCCGTCCGGCCCCAGAACCCGAGCGCCCGTCAGATCCGCCGCAACGGTCATTCCACCATGCACCATGTCTGGTCGCAATCGGGGAAGGCCGAGGTGAACAACCCGCCCAGCCAGGTGATATCGGGATCGAAATACCCGGTTTCGATGAAATGCACCGCCTCGGCGATGACCCGTGGGTTGTTCATCATGAAGGTATGCGTCACCGGCAGCACGATATGGTCGCGCTGTCCTTCGAGACGGGTTTCGGATACGCCTACCTTGCCGTCGTCGGGCCCGGGGATCATTGCCGAGAACACCGGATTCAGCGATTGGCTGCCGGCGATCACGCCCACCGGATAGGCAACCGGCGGCAGACGCCGGGTGATGCTCTGGCGTCCGGTGCCCAGCTGCACGCCCGCCGGTCCGTTCCACCAGCCAAACACCTCGAGATCGCCCAGTTGGTCGACCAGCGCACTGCCCTGGTTTGGCACCCCCAGCATCACCACACGGCCCAGACTGGGCGGGCGGTTGCCGGCCAGCCAGTGGCGCACCAGGATGCCGCCCATCGAATGCGCGATGAAATTGACGCGCTGATCGCCGCAGGCGGCCACCGCCTCGGGCAGCGTCTGTTCGACAAGCGTGCCGATCGGCGCCTCGGTCGATCGATAGCCGGGTCGCACCACATCGTATCCGCGCTGTTCCAGAACTTGTTCCATGATCGCAAACGACACTTCGGTGCGCGCAAGGCCATGCAGCAGCACCACGCAATCGGCCATTGCCGCCGCCGGGCTGAGAAGCGCAAGAACAAGAAGATGTTTCATCGCCCCAGCATATAGGCCGCAAGCGGGCATCGCGACAGCATCGTCAGGCGGATTTGCGCAGCGTCAGGAAAATTCCGCCGATCACCAGCGAAACACCGACCAGCGCGCGTGCGGCAACCGCTTCGCCCAGCAGCAAGGCCCCCAACACCAGCGCGATCACCGGAACGCTCAGTTGTACTGTCGCCGCCAGAGACGCATCGATTCGCGGCAGGACACTGTACCACAACGCATATCCCATCCCCGATGTCAGCGCGCCGGAGGCAATCGCAAGGGCATATCCCGCCGGCGTCACCTGTGCCGGATCGGCCCCGGCCCAGAGCGCCACCGCCGCCACCAGCGGCACCGCCAGCAGGAAATTCGCCGCCGTCGCGGCCAGCGGGTCCGCCTCGCCCCGCCCGATCATTGTGTAGATGCCCCACCCCAAGCCGGCCAGCGCCATCAGCGCGGCGCCCGCAACCGCCATCGGCGCGTCGGGTTCCGGCCAAAGCACCCAGGCCAGACCGGCCAGCGCGATCGCCGCGCCGATCCCCTGGCGCAGCGTCGCGCGCGCGCCGCGCAGCGCCGACAGGGCCAACATGGTCATCTGGACCACCGCGAACAGGATCAGCGCCCCGAGGCCTGCGTCCAGCGTGAGGTAAGCCAGCGAAAAGCCCACAAGGTACACCGTCAGAGCCCCGGCGCCCAGCAATCGCGGCGCCCGCCAAAGGGTCAGGTCGCGGCGCTGCCACAGCACCAGCGCAATCAGAGCCACAGCGCCCGAAACCACCCGCAGCACGGCGAAATCCAATGGCGCGGCCGCTCCGCTGTCGACCGCCAGCCGGTTGAAAATCGAATTGGCCGCAAAGGCAACCATTGTCAGGCCGGTCAGCAGGATAAGGCGCATGGGCGATGTCATATCCGGCTTCGGGCTGCAAATGAAACGGCTTTTTTCCATGCCGCCCGCAGGCCACGCGCCAGGACGGGGCGCGGCATGAAAAAAGGGGCGGCCCGCAAGCCGCCCCTTCCCTGAAATTCGGTATCCGGGCAGGATTACATCATGCCGCCCATGCCGCCCATGTCGGGCATTCCGCCGCCAGCGCCGCCAGCGCCTTCTTTCTGCGGCTTGTCGGCCACCATCGCTTCGGTGGTGATCAGCAGGCCCGCGATCGATGCGGCGTCCTGAAGCGCGGTGCGCACCACCTTGGCCGGGTCGATCACGCCGAACTTGAACATGTCGCCATATTCCTCGGTCTGCGCGTTGAAGCCGAAGGTCAGGTCGTCGCTTTCGCGGATCTTGCCCGCCACGACCGAGCCGTCCACACCGGCGTTCTCGGCGATCTGACGCAGCGGCGCTTCCAGTGCCTTGCGCACGATTGAGATGCCGACGTTCTGATCGTTGTTGTCGCCTGTCAGGCCTTCGAGCTTCTTGCCCGCCTGAACCAGTGCAACACCGCCGCCCACGACGATACCTTCCTGAACGGCCGCGCGGGTCGCGTTCAGCGCGTCGTCAACACGGTCCTTGCGCTCTTTCACTTCCACTTCGGTCATGCCGCCGACGCGGATGACGGCAACGCCGCCCGCCAGCTTGGCCACACGCTCCTGAAGCTTCTCACGGTCGTAGTCGCTGGTGGTTTCTTCGATCTGGTTGCGGATCTGGGCCACACGGGCTTCGATCTCGGCCTTTTCGCCGGCGCCGTCGACAACGGTGGTTTCGTCCTTGGTGATCGACACCTTCTTGGCCGAACCCAGCATGTCCATGGTGACCGACTCAAGCTTCATGCCCAGGTCTTCGCTGATCACCTGACCACCGGTCAGGATGGCCAGATCCTGCAGCATCGCCTTGCGGCGATCGCCAAAGCCGGGTGCCTTGACCGCTGCAATCTTCAGGCCGCCGCGCAGCTTGTTGACAACCAGCGTCGCCAGGGCTTCGCCTTCGACGTCTTCCGCGATGATCAGCAGCGGCTTCTGGCTCTGGATCACCTGCTCGAGCAGCGGAACCATCGGCTGGAGCGACGACAGCTTCTTCTCGTGCAGCAGGATGATCGCGTCTTCCAGTTCGACGGTCATCTTGTCGGCGTTGGTGACGAAGTAGGGCGACAGGTAGCCACGGTCGAACTGCATGCCTTCGACGACATCAGTCTCAGTTTCGAGGCCCTTGTTTTCTTCGACGGTGATCACACCCTCGTTGCCGACCTTCTGCATCGCATCGGCGATCTGACGACCGATTTCCGCTTCGCCGTTGGCCGAAATGGTGCCGACCTGCGCAACTTCGGCGCTGTCCGACACGTCGCGTGCAGCCGCCTTGATGGCCTCGACAACCTTCAGCGTCGCCAGGTCGATCCCGCGCTTCAGATCCATCGGGTTCATGCCTGCGGCAACCGATTTCATGCCTTCCTTGACGATGGCCTGGGCCAGAACCGTCGCGGTGGTGGTGCCGTCGCCGGCCTCGTCATTGGTGCGGCTGGCGACTTCTTTCACCATCTGCGCGCCCATGTTCTCGAACTTGTCTTCCAGTTCGATTTCCTTGGCGACCGAAACACCGTCCTTGGTGATGCGCGGGGCGCCAAAGGACTTGTCCAGAACCACGTTGCGGCCTTTGGGGCCCAGTGTCACCTTGACCGCGTCGGCCAGGATGTTCACGCCGCGCAGCATCTTGTTGCGGGCGTCGGTGTCGAATTTCACGTCTTTTGCGGACATATGAAATGCTCCTTCAATTTGAGTGGACGAGGGTCAGATGCGTTCAGGCCGCTTTGGCGGCTGCGTCGCTCTCGATGATCCCCAGGATGTCGCTCTCTTTCATGATCAACAGCTCTTCGCCGTCGACGGTGACTTCGGTGCCCGACCATTTGCCGAACAGGATCTTGTCGCCGGCCGAAACCGCCATGTCGATCAGTTCGCCGCTGTCCTTGCGCGCGCCTTCACCGCAGGCCACCACGATGCCTTCCGAAGGCTTTTCCTTGGCGCTGTCGGGGATGATCAGACCGCCAGCGGTTTTTTCTTCGCTTTCCACACGGCGCACCAGCACCCGGTCATGAAGTGGTTTGAATGCCATCTTTGCAGCTCCTTAAGCTCAAAGGTTTTTCCTCCAGAGCCGGGCACCCTCGCCCGACCCGTTAGCACTCGTATCGCCCGAGTGATAACGACGCTTAGCTAGGCGTCAGCCGCCGGGGTGTCAACCACCGCGTCGACAGAAATTCACACGAGATCCGGCCCGCCGCCGGGCGCCCGCCGGCACCGCCGGTCATGGGTCACCCTCCTCCCAGCTGTAGGCCCAGTGCCGCAGCCCGGCACGCCCTTCGTCGGTCAGCGCATAGATGCCGGGCCCACACCGCTCGAACCACCCGTAGTGATTGTCACGCATCAGCCGGGTCGCCACCGAAACGCCCGTTGCGCCCGCCACGTCGCGCCCCCGGCAGGCGCCGTTCTCAGCCAGATGCGCGGCACAGCGCAGGGCATCTTGGCGGTAGCCCGTGACCAGACCATGGCGCGTTGCGCCGCCGGCATTGGGATCGCCCGAAATGCGATCGAATTCGCGCAGCAGACGGGCCTTGCGCCGCGCGGATTTGCGCGGCGCATAAGGGCCCGGATCGCAATGCACCTCGGCAAGGCCGTCCGCGCGCACCGTGATCAGCCCCAGCCCCAGCCGTCGACACAACGCCAGATTGTCCCGCAGGACGCGCCGCGCGGTTCGGCCCTCGGGCCGCGGCACGGCCACATAAACATGATCCGTCACCGCCAGGCGCGCCACCGCCTGATGAAACAGCGCCAGCGAAAACCGCGTCTTCAGTTCCACGATCACCGGCGGTTCTTCGCCGCGCACCGCCACGATATCCGCGGCGCCAACCTCACCCTTGACCACATGGCCCTGCCGCGCCAGCAACGCCTTGACCGGGGCGTAAAGATCTTGCTCGCGCATCCCAACCTCTTTGCAATTTGCGACATCGCGGTGCCGTGACAAGCCCGCGCCGGGCCGCTATACGCGCCGCAAAACCCTACCGCAGAGGACCATCCGAACCATGACGACGCAAGTCTTTGGCCACAAGTCGCCCGATACCGATTCCACCGGCAGCCCGATCATCTGGGCCTGGTATCTCAACCAGATCAAAGGCGAAGACGCCGTGCCGGTGCTGCTGGGTGAACCCAACACCGAAGCGGCGTTCATGCTGGAACGCTGGTCGCTCGACAAACCCCGGATCGTGTCCGACATCTCCGCCGGCACCCCCGTCGTCATCGTCGACACCAACAACCCCGCCGAACTGCCCGATGCCATAAACGAAACCGATATCCGCGCCATCATCGACCACCACAAGCTGGTCGGCGGCCTGGAAACCAAAGGCCCCATCGACATTCGGATCGAACCGGTCGCCTGCACCGCCACCATCATGTACAAGATGATAGGCGATGACATGGCCCAGATGCCAACAGCCGTAAAGGGCGCGATGCTGTCGTGCATTCTCAGCGACACCCTCGAATTCCGCTCGCCCACCACCACACAGGAAGACACCGCGATCGCCCACGCTCTGGCCAAGGATCTCGACATCGACATCGCGGCCTATGCCGCCGAAATGTTCGCCGCCAAATCCGATGTCTCTGGCTTCTCCGAAGCGGAACTGCTGCGCATGGACAGCAAGGAATACGCCGTCGAAGGCAAACAGTTCCGCGTATCCGTTCTCGAAACCACCTCGCCGGCGCAGGTTCTCGCCCGCAAGGATGCGCTGATCGCGGCCATGCCGGGCGTTGCCGCCGAAGACGGCGCGGATCAGGTGCTGCTCTTCGTGGTCGACATCCTCCAGGAAGAGGCCACGCTGCTGGTCCCGAACGATCTGGTGCGCGGGATGGCCGAAAAATCCTTCGGCGCCACCGCCACCGGCGACACAGTCGTGCTGCCCGGCATCATGAGCCGCAAGAAACAGATCATTCCCAACCTGAAGATCTGACTTGACCACCACCGGCGGTCTGCGTGCACCGCCGCACCTTCCCCTCGCGGAAAATATCCTCGGGGGGGGCTTGGGCCTGCCCAAGCGGGGGGCAGAAGGCCCCCCTCCTCCGGTGCCACCAGCGCCGGCCAAGACTTTCCCGCTTCCTCATTGAACAGGTTTCTCTCATGACCCGGATCGTCACCGCCCTCGCGGATATCTCCGACCGCTACGACGCCATGTTCGTCGATCTCTGGGGCTGTGTGCATGACGGCTTGCGCGCGATACCCTCGGCCGTCGACGCCCTGCGCGCCTACCGCGCGCGCGGCGGCACCGTGGTTCTGGTTACGAATTCGCCCAAACCCGCGCCCGGCGTGGCCGAACAACTGGTGCGCTTCGGTGTGCCCGACGATGCCTGGGACAGCATCGCCTCCTCGGGCGACAGCGCCCGCGCCGCGATGTTCCGCGGCATCGTGGGCGAAAAGGTCTGGTTCATGGGCGAATGGGACCGCGATGCCGGCTTCTTCGACACCATCGACGTGATTTCCGATCCCGTAGCCATCACCCGCGTTCCGCTCGCCGAAGCCGAAGGGATCGTCTGCTGCGGCCCCTTCGATCCGATGGCCGACCCGGCGGTGAACCGTGGCGATTTCCTGCTGGCAAAACAGAACGGCTTGCGTCTGCTTTGCGCCAATCCCGATATCGTCGTCGACCGCGGCGAAACCCGCGAGTGGTGCGCCGGCGCGCTGGCGCGTCTCTACACCGAAATGGGCGGCGAAAGCCTGTATTTCGGCAAACCGCACCCGCCGATCTACGATCTGGCCCGGCTTCGGCTGGCCGAACTGGGCAAGGACGTGCCCGACACCGCGATTCTCGCCATCGGCGACGGCGCGGCCACCGACATTCTGGGCGCGATGGGCGAGGATATCGATTCGCTCTTCATCTCGGGCGGCCTCGCCGCGCGCGAAACCGCGACCCGTACGCAACCCGATCCCGAAAAACTGCAACAGTTCCTGCAAGAGCAGGGCGTTGCCCCGAATTATTCCATCGGCAACCTCAGATAAGTCTTTTTCTCTTGCTTTTCTGCGTTCGCAAAGTAATTAAGTTGCAATTCTTGTGCGCAACAACAAACTTTATTGCGCGGGAAATCGGATGGAGAACGACATGCTGGACAACCTGCCCCGAGGCACGATCTGTATCGAAGACATCGAAATGGGCATGTCGCGACACTTGCGCAAAGAGATCACCGACCGCGACATCGAGTTGTTCGCCGAGGTGTCCACCGATCGCAATCCGGTCCACCTCGACGACGATTACGCCCGCGACACCATCTTCGAAGGCCGCATCGCCCACGGCATGCTGACCGCGGGCCTGATTTCGGCGGTCATCGGCGAACAGCTTCCAGGCCATGGCACCGTCTACATGGGTCAATCGCTGAAGTTTCTCGCCCCGGTCCGTCCCGGCGACACCGTCTATGCCGAGGTCAAGGTCATCGACATTGATTTCGCCAAACGCCGGGTCCGTCTGGATTGCCACTGCGCCGTGGATGGCAAGAAGGTGCTGATCGGCGAAGCGACGGTTCTGGCTCCCAGCCGCAAGTTCGACTGATCCGCGCACAGGCGGCTTGCAAGGCCGCGCGCGTCCCGCTACCCAAGCGCCATGCGCATCGTTCGGGATTACCAATATCTGAAACCGGAAGATCGCGGCGCCAGCGTCGCGATCGGTAATTTTGATGGCGTCCATCTGGGCCATCAGTCGGTCATCGATCTGGCCCGCAGCGCCGCGCCCGATGCACCCTTGGGCATCCTCACGTTCGAGCCGCACCCCCGCGAATACTTCGCCCCACACAGCCCGCCTTTCCGCCTGATGGGTCGCGCCGCGCGCGCCAGCCGTTTGGAACGGCTGGGCGTCGACACGCTCTACGAGCTCAACTTCAACGCCGCCCTCGCCTCGCTCAGCCCCGAGGAATTTGCCCGCCGCGTGATCGCCGAAGGCCTCGGCCTGCGCCATGTGGTCGTGGGCGGGGATTTCTGTTTCGGCAAGGGCCGCAGCGGAACCGCCGCCGACCTTGCGCGCTTTGGCCAGCACTACGGGTTCGGAGTGACTATGGCACCGCTTCTCGAAAGGTCCGATCGCACCGTGTCTTCCACAGCCATCCGAACCGCTCTCAGCCAGGGCCGCCCGCGCGAAGCGGCCGCCATGCTGGGCCACTGGCACCGCATCGAAGGCCGTGTGATCGGCGGCGAACAGCGCGGCCGCGAACTGGGCTATCCCACCGCCAACATGAGCATCGACGGCCTGCATCCGCCCGCCTTCGGCGTTTACGCGGTGCTGGTGCGCGTGATGGACGGCCCACACAAGGGCGAATACCACGGCGCGGCCTCGATGGGCGTGCGCCCGATGTTCGGTGAAAACCGCCCCAATCTCGAAACCTTCATCTTCGATTTCTCGGGCGATCTCTACGGCGCAACACTGTCGGTCGGCCTCGTCGAATACCTGCGCGCCGAAGAAAAGTTTGACAGCCTCGAAGCGCTGATCGCCCAGATGGACGCCGACTGCACCCGCGCTCGCGCGGTGCTGGACGCCCTGTGACCGATCCGATCGCGCGCAAGGGCCTGCGCCCGCGGTTCTGGGAAACCGTGCCGCTCGACCGCATGACCCGCAACGAATGGGAGGCCTTGTGCGACGGCTGCGGCAAATGCTGCCTCAACAAGCTGGAAGACGAAGACACCGGCGAGGTCGCGCTCACGCGGATCGCCTGCCGGCTGCTCGATGACAGCACCTGCCGCTGCGGGCAATACGAGATCCGCCACCAGTTCGTTCCCGAATGCATCGTCCTGCGCCCGTCCAATCTCGACCGGCACGCCTACTGGATGCCCAAGACCTGCGCCTATCGGCTGCTGTGGGAAGGCAAACCCCTGTTCGATTGGCACCCGCTGGTGTCCGGCACCGACGAAACCGTCCACAGCGCCGGCGTTTCGGTTCAGGGCTGGACGGTGCCCGAATACGAGGTGCCGGAAGAAGAATGGGAAGACCACATCATCGAGGAGCCGACCTGATGTTCTTTGCCTCCGACAACGCGGGCCCCGCCCACCCCAGTGTGATCGACGCGGTGGTCGCGGCAAATACCGGCTATGCCGCCGCCTACGGATCCGATCCGCACATGGAGACGCTGCGCACGCGGTTGCGCACCCTCTTCGAGGCACCCGACGCGGCGGTCTATCTGGTCGCGACCGGCACGGCGGCGAACGCCCTGGCGCTGGCCACGCTGGGCCAACCCTGGCAGACGATATTCTGCACCCCGGTCGCCCATATCTTCGAAGACGAATGCAACGCCCCCGAATTCTTTTCCGGCGGTACGAAACTGACCCAGATCGCCGGATCCGACAAAATGGACCCCGCAACCCTCGCGGCTGTGGTCGCCACCCAGGAAATGCGCGGCGTACATAGTCCCCAGCGCGGACCGCTGTCGCTGACGCAGGCCACCGAAAAGGGTCAGGTCTACACCTGCGACGAGCTGGCCGCACTCACCTCCGTGGCCCGCGCGCATGATCTGCCGGTGCATATGGATGGCGCGCGTTTCGCCAATGCGCTGGTGAAGCTGGGCTGCAGCGCCGCCGAAATGACCTGGAAGGCCGGCATCGACGCCGTCAGCTTCGGCGGTACAAAGAACGGTCTGATGGGCGCCGAAGCGGTGATCTTCTTCGATCCGGCCCATGCCTGGGAGTTCGAACTGCGGCGCAAACGCGCGGCACACCTGTTTTCGAAACACCGGTATCTCTCGGCCCAGATCGCCGCCTATCTCGAAAACGACCTCTGGCTCAGGCTGGCGGCCGATGCCAATGCAAGGGCCACGCGCCTCGCCGCCTTGCTGCAACGCGCCGGCGCCCGCCTGACGGCTGCGCCCGATGCCAATATGGTCTTCGCGGAACTGCCCCGCGCCACCCATGCGGCTCTGAAATCCGGCGGCGCACAGTATCACCTCTGGAGCGGCACGCTCGAAGGCGACGATCCCGCGGCCCCGCTCGAGGCACGTTTCGTCTGCGACTGGTCGCTGCCCGACGCGGAACTCGCACGCTTCGCCGCTCTGCTCGACACCGTCGCCCAACCCGCATGATCCGCATGGCGGCGCCCGCCCGGATGGGCGGGCCAAACATCGTGTGACCCGCTTCAGCGGGTCTCCGCCGGGTCAGGCGCGTCCGCCGGGGCGGTGGCGAAATGCGCGCGCAGTTCGGCCGCCGTGGCGTCCGGGTGGGTGATCGGCACCATATGCCCCGCCCCGGGCACAACCCGGTTGCGCGCACCGGGGATGCGCCGCGCCAAACCGTCATTGACCACACCGATCACCCGCATCGTTTCGGATCCGCGCAACAACATCACAGGCATCGGCAGCCCCGCCAGAACGCCGGGCCGCAAAAATCCCTTGCTGTCGTCGATCAGCGCCGGGCCACAGGCGGGCACGATGTGAATGCCCCGCGTCATCGCGCGGCGCGAGCGTTCGGGCACATCGTCCCATTTGGTGCCATCGCCCCAGGCGCGGTTGAACAGGCGCGCCGCCAGAGGGTAATTCCGCGCCTCCATCGCGGCGGCATAATCCACCGCAACGGCATCATAGGCATCCACCGCGCCCGGATCGTCGCGCAGCGCCACGCTGAAGATCACCGGTTCGATCAATGTCAGGCTGCGCACCATATCGGGATGCACAATCGCCAGCCGCAACGCCACCGAAGCCCCGAACGAATGGCCCACGACATCCATCGGTTCGCGCAGCAGCCCTGCCGCCGCATCGGTGACCAGGTCGTGGAAATCGCCGGTTTCATCCCACATCGGGCTGCGTCCGTGGCTGGGCATGTCCATCGCCGTCACCGCGACACCGTCGCCCTCCATCGCCCGCGCAAGAGACTTCCACGCGCCCGAATGGGCCAGCGTGCAGTGCAGCGCCAGAACCTTTCGCGCGCCGGATCCGATCCGGGCGACATGCGGCTGAAATGTCATGCCCCGGCGCCCGTCAGGTGGCGGTCGAGATCGTCCAGCCGGTCCTGCCCCCAGAATTTCGCACCATCGCCCGTGATGTAGAACGGCAGGCCGAACACGCCGGCGGCCACCGCCCGGTCCAGGTTTGCGCCATAGGTTTCCGCACCTGCAAGAAGGCCGCTGTCGGCCAGTTCGGGATCGAACCCCGCGGCGGACAGGCATTCGCGGATCACGGAATCATCGGCCACATCGCGGTCTTCGGCCCAGCAGGCGCGGCACAGGTCGCGTACAAGCCGGCCCACATCGCCCCCGCCGGCCGCCTGCGCGGCAATGATCGCATAGCCCGACGGCGCCGCGTTCGTGGGCCAATGCGCCGGGGCCAGGTTGAATGGCATGTTCCGGTTGGCCGCCTGGCGTTGCAAATCCTCGGCGCGGTAGCTCTGGCGCGCGGGATGACGCGCCGCCGGCGGCACACCGCCGGTTCGCGAGAAAAGCGCAATCGCATCGACCGGGCGATAGACGATGCCGGCACCGTGGCGCGCGGCAATCTGTTCAAGGCGATCGTCGGCCAGGTAGGTGTAGGGCGATATCGCCGTCATGTAATAGTCGATGCTGTGCATTGCGTCGCGCGCTCCCGGCTTGCTGTTTGCCTGACGGTAAGGCCGTGGTAAGCGGTGTCAACGTTACGAATCCGTGACACTGTAAACGACCGCAAGCTTCGGGGAACACAAAAGCCATGCCACTCATCCAGGACCCAAAGCTGATCGCAGGAAACGCAAACCGCCCGCTGGCTCAGGCCATAGCCCGCCGCATGACGTTGCATCGCGGGATGCAGGTGGGTCTGGTCGATGCGCGGGTTGAACGCTTCAATGACGGCGAGATCTTTGTCGAGGTTTTCGAGAACGTGCGCGGCGAGGACATGTTCATCGTCCAGCCCACATCGAACCCGGCCAACGACAACCTGATGGAACTGCTGATCATGGCCGATGCGCTGCGGCGGTCGTCGGCGGCGCGGATCACCGCGGTTCTGCCCTATTTCGGCTATGCCCGCCAGGACCGGCGCACCAAGGCGCGCACGCCGATCACCGCAAAACTGGTGGCCAACATGATCGTGGAATCCGGGATCGAGCGGGTTCTGACAATGGATCTGCACGCGGCCCAGATCCAGGGGTTTTTCGATATTCCCGTCGACAATCTTTATGCGTCGCCGATCTTTGCGCTGGATGTCCGCGCCCAGTTTCGCGGGCGCATGGACGAATTGATGGTCGTATCGCCCGATGTCGGCGGCGTGGCGCGGGCGCGCGAATTGGCCAAGCGGGTCAACGCGCCGCTGTCGATCGTCGACAAGCGCCGCGAGACCCCCGGTGAAGTCGCCGAGATGACCGTCATCGGCGATGTCGCGGGCAAGATCTGCCTGATCGTCGACGATATGTGCGACACCGCCGGAACCCTGTGCAAGGCGGCGGAACTTTTGATGGAGTACGGCGCCAAGGAGGTGCACGCCTATATCTCGCACGGCGTTCTGAGCGGCCCCGCCGTTGAAAGGGTTACGAATTCGGTGATGAAATCGCTGGTTATCACGGATTCGATCTCGCCCACCGAGGCAACGCGCAGCGCGCCGAACATCCGCATCGTGCCCACTGCCCCCCTCTTTGCCCAGGCGATCCTGAACATCTGGAACGGCACGTCGGTGTCATCGCTGTTCGAGGCCAACACTCTGACCCCGATCTACGAATCGCTCTACGCCGAAGACTAGGCGCGCGGGCCGCTAGACATCCCACCTTTCGTCGTCGGGCAGTTCACCAATGGCCATCCAGTCGGCGCGGATGCGCGCAACGCGGCTGTCGTCCCAGGTGCGGAACACCAGAACAAAGCCATGTTTGGTGATGGCGTCCGTCGTCAGATCGGCGCGGATGTAGGGTTCGGTCGCCATGTCGATCAGCCCCATATGCGCGTGCACCACCGGAGGCCGCATGAAACTGGCCGAAAACCGGACCTTCGCGCGGATCTCGCGCGGGCCATGCCCGGTCCACATCTCGCCATCGGTTTCGTAATGGGCAAACACGGTTTTCTGCCCCTGGTCGATCCCCAGAAGGGGCCCCGAAAGTCGCTGCATCGCCAACATCCATCTGCTTTGGCATCAGGTTGCACGGGCGGGCCGCCTGCGGGCAACAAAAAACGGCTCCGGATAACCGGAGCCGTCGAAACCGCCGCCGGGTGGCGCGGTCAGAGGTTGGGCTGTTTTGCCGCCAATCCGATTTCGTCGCCCACGGCAACCATATCGGAAAGCAGCTTCACCGCGTCATCCACCGGGCCGGGTTCGTTCTGAAAGTTCGCCTTGGCCTGGTCATAGCGGCTCTGGGCTTCGGCCATCAGGCTGTCCATGTCGGCCTGGGTGATGGTGCTGCGCGGGATCGCGCGTTCGGCCAGCACCGAAATACCTTCGGGGCTGATCTCGGCAAAGCCACCGGATACGACATACTCGGTCACACCGTCATTGGCTTCGGCCTTCAGAAGGCCGGGCCGCAGCGTGGTGATGACTGGCGCGTGATCGGGCATGGCGGTCATGTCGCCATCCGCCCCCGGGATGCTCACCGATTTCACCGCGTGGCTTGCCAGGCTGCGCTCGGGGCTGACCAGATCGAATTGAATGGTGTCTGCCATTGATGTGTTTCCTCACAAGCAGGCCACCCGCCCGGATCTTCTGACCGGTCGGGTGGCGCGGGGATCAGGCTGCGTCTGCGGCCATGCGCTCTGCCTTGGCTTTCACTTCGTCGATGCCGCCAACCATGTAGAAGGCACCTTCGGGCAGGTGATCGTATTCACCCGCGACAACCGCCTTGAACGACGAGATCGTTTCTTCCAGCGGCACCTGAACACCATCGGATCCGGTGAACACCTTGGCCACGTCGAACGGCTGGCTCAGGAAACGCTGGATCTTGCGGGCACGGGCCACGGTCAGCTTGTCCTCTTCGCTCAGTTCGTCCATGCCGAGAATGGCGATGATGTCCTGAAGCGACTTGTAGCGCTGGAGGATTCCCTGCACGTCACGGGCCACCTGGTAGTGCTCTTCCCCGACAACCGCCGGGTCCATCAGACGCGAGGTACTGTCGAGCGGGTCAACCGCCGGGTAGATGCCCAGTTCCGAAATCGCACGCGACAGAACCGTGGTTGCGTCGAGGTGGGCGAAGGATGTGGCGGGCGCCGGGTCGGTCAGGTCGTCCGCAGGCACATAGACGGCCTGCACCGAAGTGATTGAACCTGCCTTGGTCGAGGTGATCCGCTCCTGCATGGCGCCCATGTCGGTGGCCAGCGTGGGCTGATAGCCCACGGCCGAAGGGATACGGCCCAGAAGCGCCGAAACCTCGGAACCGGCCTGCGTGAAGCGGAAAATGTTGTCGACGAAGAAAAGCACGTCCGTGCCCGACTGGTCGCGGAACTGTTCGGCCAGCGTCAGGCCGGTCAGGGCAACACGCATCCGTGCGCCCGGCGGTTCGTTCATCTGGCCATAGACCAGCGCAACCTTGGATTCGCTCAGGTTGTCGGGCACGATCACCGCGGATTCGATCATCTCGTGATACAGGTCGTTGCCTTCGCGGGTCCGTTCGCCCACGCCGGCGAACACCGAAAAGCCCGAGTGCACCTTGGCGATGTTGTTGATCAGTTCCATGATCAGAACCGTCTTGCCCACGCCGGCACCGCCGAACAGGCCGATCTTGCCGCCCTTTGCGTAGGGGGCCAGCAGGTCGATCACCTTGATGCCGGTGGCAAGAACCACGGATTCGGTCGACTGTTCGCTGAAGGTGGGCGCGTCCTGGTGGATCGAACGGGTTTCTTCGGCCGACACGGGGCCTTTTTCGTCGATCGGCTCGCCGACCACGTTGAGGATGCGGCCCAGCGTGGCGTTGCCCACGGGCACCGAGATCGGGCCGTCGGTGTCGGTCACGGCCTGGCCGCGCACCAGGCCTTCGGTGGCGTCCATCGCGATGGCGCGTACGGTGTTTTCGCCGAGATGCTGTGCCACTTCCAGAACCAGCTTCTTGCCGTTATTGTCGGTGGTCAGGGCGTTCAGGATCTGAGGCAGGTCACCATCGAACTGCACGTCCACCACGGCCCCGATGACCTGTGTGATTTTGCCGACTGCATTTGCCATGTCGTTACTCCGGTTGTCTCTAGAGGGCTTCGGCGCCCGAAATGATTTCAATCAGCTCGTTGGTGATCACGGCCTGACGCGAGCGGTTGTATTCGATCGTCAGTTTTTCGATCATTTCGCCCGCGTTGCGCGTGGCATTGTCCATCGCGCTCATGCGGGCGCCCTGTTCGGACGCACCATTTTCCAGCAGAGCCGCGAAAATCTGTGTTGCCACGCCGCGCGGCAGCAGATCGGCGAGGATCGCCTCTTCGCTGGGTTCGTAATCATAGAGCGTGCTTGCGCCCGCATCTTCCGGCGCGTCGAAGTCGGCCGGGATGATCTGCTGGGCGGTCGGGATCTGGGTGACCACGTTCTGGAACCTGGCGTAGAAGATCGTTGCGATGTCGAATTCGCCGGCATCGAAACGGCCCAGCACATCCTTGGCGATGCCCTGCGCATCGGCATAGCCGACGTTCTTCACCTCGGTCATGTCCACATGGCCGACGAAATGCTTGGCATAGTCGCGCTTCAGCTGATCGCGGCCTTTCTTGCCGACAGTCAGGATCTTCACGGTTTTGCCCTGCGCCACCAGTTCGATGATGCGCGCGCGCGCCCGTTTGACGATGTTCGTGTTGAACCCGCCGCACAGTCCGCGTTCGGAGGTCATGACTACCAGCAGATGCACCTGGTCGCTGGAGGTGCCGCGCAGCAGCAACGGCGCGCTGTCGCTGCCGCCGACCGAAGCGGCCAGCCCCCCGAGAACGGCGTTGAACCGTTCCGTGTAGGGGCGTGCCTGTTCGGCCGCTTCCTGCGCACGGCGCAGTTTCGCGGCGGCGACCATCTGCATGGCCTTGGTGATCTTGCGGGTCGATTTGACCGACTCGATCCTGTTTTTAAGGTCCTTGAGACTTGGCATTGCCTTATCTCTCCTTAAGCGAAGTCAGACGTGAATTCGTCCAGCGCGGCCTTGACCTTGTCGGCCAGGTCGTCCTTGACCTTGCGGTCGTTGACGGTGATGTCGTCCAGCAGCGCCTGGTGCTTGGCACGCAGATGCGCCAGCAGGCCGGCTTCGTAGCGGCCGACGTCCTTGACCGCCACCTTGTCGAGATAGCCGTTGGTGCCGGCGAAGATCACGCAGACGATTTCAGCGTTGGTCAGCGGCGAATACTGCGCCTGCTTCATCAGTTCGGTCAGACGTGCACCGCGGTTCAGCAACTGCTGCGTCGCGGCGTCGAGATCAGAGCCGAACTGCGCGAAGGCCGCCATTTCGCGGTACTGCGCCAGGCTCAGTTTCACCGGGCCGGCCACCGACGACATCGCCTTGGTCTGAGCCGAGGAACCCACGCGGCTGACCGAAAGGCCGGTGTTCACAGCGGGGCGGATGCCCTGATAGAACAGTTCGGTTTCCAGGAAGATCTGCCCGTCGGTGATCGAGATCACGTTGGTGGGGATAAACGCCGAAACGTCGCCGCCCTGGGTTTCGATGATCGGCAGCGCCGTCAGCGATCCGTTGCCGTGATCGTCGCCCAGCTTTGCCGAACGCTCGAGCAGGCGCGAGTGCAGATAGAAAACGTCGCCGGGATAGGCTTCGCGGCCCGGCGGGCGGCGCAGCAGCAGCGACATCTGGCGGTAGGAAACGGCCTGTTTCGACAAGTCATCGTACACGATCAGCGCGTGGCGGCCATTGTCGCGGAAGTATTCGGCCATCGCGGTGGCCGCGTAGGGCGCCAGGAACTGCATCGGCGCCGGGTCCGACGCGGTCGCGGCGACCACGATCGAATATTCGATCGCGCCGCTTTCCTCGAGTTTCTTCACCAGCTGCGCAACGGTCGAACGCTTCTGGCCGATGGCCACATAGACGCAGTAGAGCTTCTTGCTTTCATCGTCGCCGGCGGCGTCATTGTAGGATTTCTGGTTCAGGATCGTGTCGAGCGCGACGGCGGTCTTGCCGGTCTGGCGGTCGCCGATGATCAGCTCGCGCTGGCCGCGGCCGATCGGGATCATCGCGTCGACCGACTTCAGGCCGGTCGCCATCGGCTCGTGCACGGATTTGCGCGGGATGATGCCGGGCGCCTTCACGTCGGCGATGCCGCGCTTGGTGCTGTTGATCGGCCCCTTGCCATCCAGCGGATTGCCAAGACCGTCCACAACGCGGCCAAGCAGCTCGTCTCCGATCGGCACGTCAACAATCGAGTTGGTGCGCTTGACCACGTCGCCTTCCTTGATGTCCCGGTCGGACCCGAAGATCACGACGCCGACATTGTCGGATTCGAGGTTCAGCGCCATGCCCTGAATGCCACCGGGAAATTCGACCATCTCGCCGGCCTGAACCTTGTCCAGGCCATAGACGCGGGCAATCCCGTCGCCGACGCTCAGCACACGGCCGACTTCGGCAACTTCGGCGTCCTGACCGAAGTTCTTGATCTGGTCCTTCAGGATCGCAGAAATCTCTGCTGCTTGGATACCCATTTATCCGACCTCTTTCATTGCATTCTGGAG
Organism: Paracoccaceae bacterium; assembly: GCA_024742705.1. Classification (GTDB taxonomy): domain Bacteria; phylum Pseudomonadota; class Alphaproteobacteria; order Rhodobacterales; family Rhodobacteraceae; genus JANSXZ01. Next base: position 59,408 of record JANSXZ010000013.1, read on the forward strand.
GGAGTCGAGCTTGGAACGGATCGAGGTATCGATCATTTTCGAGCCCACTTTTACGACAAGACCGCCGATGAGGCTTTCATCGACGGCGGCATTGATGGTGACGTCTTTTCCGACCGACGCCGACAGCACCGCAGCCAGCTTGTCGGATTGTTCCGCGGTCAGCGCCTGCGCGCTGGTCACATCGGCGGTGACCTGGCCCCGGGCCTCGGCGATCTGCGCGCGCAGCGCGGTCAGCAACTGCGGCAGAACGAACAGGCGGCGTTTGTCGGCCATCAGCGACAGCGCGTTGGCCAGAACGGTATCAAGCCCCATGCGGGCGGCGATCTCGGTGATCGCGCCGCGCTGTTCCGACCGCGCGATGACCGGCGACGAAATCAGATCCCTGAGGTCGGCGCTTTCGGCGAGGGCGGTGGCCAGGTCGTTGACACCGGCTTCCAGCCCGTCGAGGTTGTTGTTGTCCTGCGCAATCTCGAAGATTGCCGTGGCATAGCGTTCCGCGATGCCTGTGGAAATCGAAGCCGGTTCTGACACGTCCACCCTTCCGATAAATGGCCCCCAGCGGACTGTGGGGCGCGTTGGATCGCCTTGAAAGGCTCAAGGCGTCAAAATCAGCGACGATGTAACAGAGCGTTACCAACCCCGCAACATGCTATAGCGGTAACACGGAAATAGACTGCGCCATGTAAAAAAGGGCTTTGGCGTCCCTGCGACCCTTTGTGTCGCAGGGATTTCGGGAAATTTGCGGCCGGTTTGCGCATCCCGGACGAATCCCGGCGCCGCGATGCAGCACAGCACCGCCCGCACGGGCCCGCGATTTCGGCAAATGCAAATCGCGCGACAAGGTGCGCGGGGGGGGGGCGCTCGCCGGGTGTGCCTAAAGATCGTGACCGGGATTGGCACGCCGCAGTTTGCGCATCAGCCCCGGCCAGACCAGGTTGTCACCCGATCCGGGGGTAAACGCCCCACCCGCCTGCGCCGCGACCAGATCGGCCATGTCCTGCGGTTCTTCGTGCAGATGCTCGGCCCCACCGGCCGCCTGGGCCAGGATCTGGGTCTTGCAGGCGTTTTCCAGGAAATACATCCGCAGAAACGCCAGCGCGCAATTCGCTCCCACCGTCAGCGTGCCGTGGTTGCGCAGCATCAACAGGTTCTTTTCGCCCAGATCGTTGACGATGCGCGCGCGCTCGTCGAGGTTCAGCGCGATGCCTTCATAGTCGTGATAGGCCAGATCGTTGTTCACGATCATCGAAAACTGCGTATAGCGGCGCAGGCCTTCCTTTTGCACCGAAACGGCGACACCATAGGGCGTGTGCACATGGATCACGCAGCCGGCGTCGTGGCGCGCCGCATGGATCGCGGAATGGATGGTGAAGCCCGCCGGATTGATGAAATAAGGCGTCTCCTGGCAGATGTTGCCATCCAGATCGATCTTCACAAGCGACGAAGCCGTCATTTCATCGAACATCAGGCCGTAGGGGTTGATCAGGAAACGCTCCTGGCCGTCCTCGTCGGGCAGACGCACCGAAATATGGGTGAACACCAGATCGGTCCACCCGTGCAGGGCACACAACCGGTAGGTGGCCGCGAGATCGCAGCGCAACTGCCATTCGGCCGGCGAAACGCTGTCCTTGACGCTGGTCAGCGTCGCCGGGTCGGGGATGTCGAAGCCCACAGGGCGCTGCACCGCGGATTGGTCGTTCATGGTTGTGATCCTCCCTTTTGTGCGGCGAGTATAGACACAGCGCAACGGCGAGGTCCAACCGCATGTCGGACGTCACACCGGGGTTGCGGTGGGTTTGGGCACCAGCGCCTCGATCGGGCTGCGCTGGGGGCTGCGCTGCACCCTGCCCTTGGGCGGATAGACCAGTTTGCTCGCCTCGACCATGAACACGCCGCCGGCCACCACCGCCGGCATCGCGCGGCCGATCTTTTCGAACATGCCGGCCGCCTGCATCCAGACCTTGCGGTCCGACGGAAACTGGTACAGCGCCGACCGGTGCCTTTCGGGCAGGAACTGATGCTTGCGCAGCTGGGTTTCGAGCTGGCTCATGGAATAGGGCCGCCCGAAACCGAACGGCGTGCGGTCCGAACGCGACCACAGCCCGGCGCGGTTGGGCACCACAAACACCACCTTGCCGCCCGGCCCCAACGCCCGCCAGCATTCTTCGAGCAGATCCGAAGGCCGTTCCGAGGTTTCCAGCCCGTGCAGCACGACCAGCTTGTCGATATGCCCGGTCTCGACCGGCCACAGCGTTTCCTCGCACAGCACCGACACATTGGGCAGTTGCGGCGGCCACGGCATCACCCCCTGCGGGCCGGGCATCAGCGCCAGAACCCGCCGCGCATCGCCCAGAAACGGCCGCAACAACGGCGCGGCAAAGCCGAAGCCGGCCACCGTCTGGCCCTTGGCCTCGGGCCAGAGCTCCAGAAGACGGCCGCGCACGGCGGCCTGTGCCGCGCGGCCCAGCGGGCTGCGGTAGTAGAAGTTTCGCAGATCCTGCACGTCGAGATGCATTGCGGCTCTCCGTCCGATCGGTCACTCTGTGGATGGAACTTAACAGCGAAAGGGCGAAAGACCATGCCTCTTGAGATCGTGACCGTCCCTTGCCTTTCGGACAACTACGCCTTCCTGGCGCATGACGCCGCTTCCGGCGAAACCGCGCTTGTCGATGTTCCCGAGGCCGCGCCGGTGCTGGCGGCGCTGGAAGCGCGGGGGTGGTCGCTCAGCCATATCCTGATCACCCACCACCACTGGGACCACATCGGCGGCCTGGACGAGGTGCGCGCCGCACATCCCGCACGGGTGATCGGCGCACAGGCCGATCAAGGCCGCCTGCCCTCGCTGGACCAGGCGGTGACCGAAGGCGATGTTCTCACCATCGGTGGCGAGCCGGTGCATGTGATCGACGTATCGGGCCACACCGTCGGCCATGTCGCCTATCACGCGCCCGCCTCGCAGGTTGTCTTTACCGCAGACAGCCTGATGGCGATGGGCTGTGGACGGGTGTTCGAGGGGACGCATGCCCAGATGTGGCAGAGCCTGTCGAAACTGGCCGCGCTGCCGGCCGAAACGCTGGTGTGTTCGGGCCATGAGTACACCGCGTCCAACGCGCGCTTCGCGCTGACCATTGAACCCGACAATCCGGATCTTATATCGCGGGTTGCCGATATCGACGCCGCGCGCGCCGTGGGGCAGCCGACAGTGCCTTCGCTGCTTTCGCTGGAATGCGCCACCAACCCCTTTCTGCGCGCGGCCGATCCGGGGATCGCCCACAACCTGAACCTGAGCGGAGCTCCGGCGGAAGATGTATTCGCCGAAATCCGCCGCAGAAAAGACAACTTCTGACGCCAAAAATCCACGCGCCCGGAACACAGTAACGGCAATTGTGACGGCGAAATGAAAGAAAAAACTTGAAGCCGGCCACGCATCAACCAAACTCTAACAGTATGACGACATGGTTGGACCGGGGGAGCGCGTGTCGCGCCCTGCCCCGCCGGCGCAGATCAGAGGAGCACCCGCGTGCCTTCATTCTCGAACACACTCGAACAAGCCATTCATGCAGCGCTGGCGCTAGCCAACGAACGACGGCATGAATTCGCAACCCTGGAACACCTGCTTCTGGCCCTGCTGGATGAGCCTGACGCCACCCGCGTCATGAAGGCGTGCAGCGTGGACACGGACGAACTGCGCAGCACCCTGAACGATTTCGTGAACGAGGATCTGGCGAACCTCATCACCGACATCGACGGCTCGGAAGCGGTGCCCACGGCGGCGTTTCAGCGCGTGATCCAGCGCGCGGCAATTCATGTCCAGTCGTCGGGCCGCACCGAAGTGACGGGCGCCAACGTTCTGGTCGCGATCTTCGCCGAACGCGAATCGAATGCCGCCTACTTCCTTCAGGAACAGGACATGACCCGTTATGACGCGGTCAACTTCATCGCGCATGGCGTGGCCAAGGATCCGGCCTACGGCGAATCGCGCCCTGTCAGCGGCGCGACGGAAGCCCAGGAAGAACCGCAGGGCGTGACCGAGGGCGACCAGAAGGAAAGCGCGCTGGCAAAGTACTGCGTGGACCTGAACGCCAAGTCGCGCGAAGGCGACATCGACCCGCTGATCGGTCGCGAGGCCGAGGTTGAAAGGTGCATTCAGGTGCTGTGCCGCCGGCGCAAGAACAACCCGCTACTGGTCGGCGATCCGGGTGTCGGCAAGACCGCCATCGCCGAAGGCCTGGCCCGCAAGATCGTCGCCGGCGAAACGCCCGAAGTGCTGGCCGGAACAACCATCTATTCGCTCGACATGGGCGCGTTGCTGGCCGGAACGCGCTATCGTGGCGATTTCGAAGAACGTCTCAAGGCGGTGGTAAGCGAGCTTGAGCATCACAAGGACGCGGTGCTGTTCATCGACGAGATCCACACGGTGATCGGCGCGGGCGCCACATCGGGCGGTGCGATGGACGCGTCGAACCTGCTCAAGCCGGCGCTTCAGGGCGGCAAGCTGCGCACCATGGGTTCGACAACCTACAAGGAGTTCCGCCAGCATTTCGAAAAGGACCGCGCCCTGTCGCGCCGGTTCCAGAAGATCGACGTGTCCGAACCCTCGGTCGAGGACGCGGTCAAGATTCTGCGCGGCCTCAAGCCCTATTTCGAAGAGCATCACGGCGTGAAATACACCGCCGATGCCATCAAGACGAGCGTGGAACTCGCCTCGCGGTACATCAACGACCGCAAGCTGCCCGACAGCGCCATCGACGTCATCGACGAGGCCGGCGCGGCACAGCACCTGGTGGTCGCCGCCAAGCGTCGCAAGACAATCGGCACCAAGGAGGTCGAAGCCGTGGTGGCCAAGATCGCGCGCATCCCGCCGAAGAACGTCAGCAAGGACGACGCGGAAGTTCTCAAGGATCTCGAAGGCTCGCTCAAGCGTGTGGTATTCGGCCAGGACAACGCCATCGAAGCACTGGCATCCGCGATCAAGCTGGCCCGTGCCGGCCTGCGCGAGCCTGAAAAGCCCATCGGCAACTATCTCTTCGCCGGCCCCACCGGCGTCGGCAAGACCGAGGTGGCAAAACAGCTGGCCGATACGCTGGGCGTGGAACTGCTGCGCTTCGACATGTCGGAATACATGGAGAAACACGCGGTCAGCCGTCTGATCGGTGCGCCGCCGGGCTATGTCGGGTTCGATCAGGGTGGCATGCTGACCGACGGTGTCGACCAGCATCCCCACTGCGTGCTTTTGCTGGACGAGATGGAAAAGGCGCACCCGGATGTCTACAACATCCTGCTGCAGGTCATGGATCACGGCAAACTCACCGATCACAACGGGCGTACGGTGGATTTCCGCAACGTCGTTCTGATCATGACATCGAACGCCGGGGCCGCCGAACAGGCGAAATCGGCGATCGGCTTTGGCCGCGACCGTCGCGAGGGCGAGGATACCGCCGCAATCGAACGGACCTTCACGCCCGAGTTCCGCAACCGTCTGGATGCGGTGATCAGCTTTGCGCCTCTGCCCAAGGAGGTGATCCTTCAGGTGGTCGAGAAGTTCGTGCTGCAACTCGAAGCGCAGCTGATGGATCGCAACGTGACCATCGAACTGACCAAACCGGCGGCGGAATGGCTGGCCGACAAGGGCTATGACGACAAGATGGGCGCCCGCCCGTTGGGCCGCGTGATCCAGGAACACATCAAGAAACCGCTGGCCGAGGAACTGTTGTTCGGCAAGCTGGCCAAGGGCGGCGTGGTCAAGGTGGGCCTCAAGGACGGTCAGTTGCACCTGAAAATGGAAGGCCCGGACAAACCGCGCCTGTCCGGCAACAAGCCGCCGCTGCTGACCGCGGATTGATGCGGGCGGTTCTGACCGCCACGATGCTGACGCTCGCCGGGTCCGTCTCGGCGAGCGATTTCTTTCTGACCCGTCCCATAGACTGTCAATTGGGCACGGATTGTCACATCCAGCAGTTCGTGGATCACGACCCCGGACCGGGGGCGCGCGATCATACCTGCGGCCCGCTCAGCTATGACACGCACAAGGGCACCGATTTCGCCCTGCCCACGCTGGCTGCGATGGCCGCCGGGGTGGATGTTCTGGCCGCGGCGCCCGGCACGGTGCGCGCCACCCGCGACGGCGTGCGCGACAGGCTGATGACGCCAGAGAACGCCGCGGATGTGGAAGGCCGCGAATGCGGCAACGGTCTGGTGATCGATCACTCCGACGGCTGGCAGACCCAGTATTGCCACCTTGCGCGCGGCAGCCTGCGGGTGCGCAGCGGCGATGTGGTGGCGCGCGGCGCCGTCCTGGGCCGTGTCGGGCTGAGCGGGCGCACCCAGTTTCCCCACCTGCATCTGACTGTTCGGCGCGACGGCGCGGTCGTCGATCCCTTTGCCCTGACCGGGGCGCCCGATTGCGCGCCGCGTGGCGATCTGTGGCAACCCGATCTGGATTATGTGGGCGGCGGGATCGTGGCGGCGGGTTTCGACATCGCGGTGCCCGAATACGACGCCATCAAGGCCGGCACGGCAGGACGGCTGGCGATGCCGGCGGACGCGCCGGCGCTGGTGCTCTTCGGGCTGGGCTTTGGCGCGCGCCAGGGCGATGTGGTACAGCTCGCCATCGGCGGCCCCGCCGGCCAGGTGATCAACGAACGTGTGCTGATCCGAAAAAACCAGGCCCAGTTCTTTCGCGCCGCCGGCAAACGCACCAGCGCGCCCTGGCCGCGCGGGACGTACAACGGCTCCGTCACCCTGATCCGCGAGGGCCGCATCATCGGGGCCCGTTCCGGCACCTTGCGTGTCGAATGATTACTTCTCGGTAAACTTGATCTCGATCCGGCGGTTCAGCGCCCGCGCCGCTTCGCTGTCGCCACGCGCCACCGGCTGATACTGGCCGAACCCGTTGGCAGACAGACGATCCGGCGGGATACCCAGTTCTGACGCCATGTAGCGCACCACCGAAAGCGCCCGCGCCTGGCTCAGTTCCCAATTGTCCGCGAATTGGCCAAACCCCGACAGCGGAACGTTGTCGGTATGCCCATCCACCTGCAGAACCCAATCGATCTCGGGCGGGATGTCCTGGATCACCCCGTCCAGAATATCCGCGACCTTGGCGATTTCCGACCGCCCCTCGAACGACAGGTTCGCCTGGCCGGGCGCGAACAGAACCTCCGACGAGAAGACGAAACGATCGCCGACGATCCGCACCCCCTCCTGCGCGCCCAGAAGATCGCGCAGCCGCCCGAAAAACTCCGAGCGGTACTTCTGCAAATCCTGCGCTTCGGCTTCGAGACGGCGGCGTTCGGCCTCTTCCAACTGGCGCCGGCGGCGTTCTTCCGCGGCCACACGCGCCAGCGCGGTGTTCAGGTCGGCGCCCATGGTCTGCAACTGCACCTGTGCTTCGGTGTCCTTCTGCCGGGCTTCATCCAGCAACCCCTGAAGCACGCCCAGTTGTGACCGCAGCGCGGCGACCTGCTGGTTCAGAAGCGCGCGCTGGCGCCGCGCTTCCGCGGTGTCGGCCTTGGCCCCGGTCAGTTCGTTGTTGGCCAGCGACAAGAGGCGCGCGCGCTGCTCGGCCAGGTTCAACCGGTCTTCGGCGCGCTGTTCGGCCTCGGCTCGGGCGGCGATCGCGGCGGCCAGTTGCCGGCGCAGTTCCTGGGTGTCGATGGCGGCGGCCTGCGCCGCCTGCAATCTGTCCAGCGCCTCCAGCAGGCGCGCCTGTATCGCCGCACTGTCGGCGGCGGTGGTCTGGGCGTCGGTCCGGCTGACACGCAGTTCGGCGCGGGTCCGTTCGAGATCGCCCGCCAGTTGGCGGCGCGCCGCTTCGGCGTCGGCGCGGGCGGTGCGCGCGGTTTCCAGATCGGCGCGCGCCCGCGCCAGGGCGGTTTGCAGATCGTCGCGCGTTGCATCCAGATCGGCGGCGCGCGCTTCCGCGCTGTCCAGCGCGGCGCGGGTCTGCGCCAGTTCCCGTTGCAACAGGCCGCGATCCTCATCCAGACCTTCGGCGGTGGCGCGCAGCGCGGCAAGATCGGCGCGCGCCTCAGCCAGTTCGCCTTGCAGGTCGCCGCGCAGCGCGTCGAGATCCGCCGCCGTGGCCCGGCTGGTTGCCAGATCGGCCCGCGTCCGCGCCAGTTCGCCGGTCAGATCCGCTACCGTGGCCGCCGCCGCCTGCTCGGCCAGTTCAAGCTGGGACAGCACCGCCGTCAGCCGTTCGGCCAGAACGTCCCGGTCAGCCACCTGCGCCTCGGCGCCTTCGGCCCGCGCCAGCGCCGCCGCCAAACGCGCCTCGAGATCCTCGCCTGCGGTCTCGGCCGCGGCCAGCAGCGTCAGCGTGTCCTCGGCCTCCTGGCGTTGCTGTTCCAACGCCATTGTCATTGCGGTCAGTTCGGCATCGGCGTCCTGCAACCTGGCGCGCAGGGCTTCGGCGGCAGCCGCCTCGGCAAGGCGGGCCGCCTCTTCATCCGACAACTGCGCCTGCAGGTTTTCGACCCTTTCGGTCAGCCCTTCCAGCCGGGTCGCGGCGTCGGCGCCTTCGGCGCGCAGATCCGCCACCAGCGCCTCGAGCGCCGCGCGCCGCGCCGCTGCCAGGCGCGCGGCCTCGACCTCGGCATCGATTTCTGACCGCGCGCGCGCCAGCGCAAGGTTCAGTTGTGCCTGTTCATCCAGCAAATCCGCGCGTTCGGACTCCAGCGTCGCGATCTGGTCGCGGGCGTCGGCCTGTTCGCTTTCGAGCAGGGCAACCCGGTCGCGTGCGGCGGCGCGATCGGCCAGCAGCCCGGCCACCTGTTCTTCAAAGCTGACGATGCGGTTCTGCGCATCGGCCAGCGCGTCAGCCTGCGAATCGCGCTCGGCCGTCAGCGCCGAAATCAGCGCGGATTGCCGCGCCAGATCGTCCTGCGCATCGTTCAGCGTGGCGTTCAACGCCCCCATGCGGGCCTGCAACTGATTGTTGCGGCGTTCTTCCAGCCCCAGCGCCGTGGCCAATGCCGATACTTCGGAGGCAAGGGTTTCCAGCTCGCTTTCCTGGCCGGAAATGGTTTCTTCCTGCCCCGAGATCGTTTCCGACAGGACGAATTGTATGACCATGAAGATCGTCAGAACGAACATCAGGACCAGAAGCAGGCCGGTCATCGCATCCACGAAACCCGGCCAGATCGAGCCTTGGAACCGGTTTCCGGTGCGCCGCGACAGGGCCATGGATCAACCGTCCCGCGTGGGCCGGATGGCGCGCGGGGCCACGGGGCGCGCCGGCGACAGCGCCTTGATCAGAATTTCGATGTCTTTGCGCAGTTCGGCCATGCTCTCCTGACGGCCGGCGGAAATCTCTTCGAGAATGCGCAGCATCTGCACGTCGATCGACCGCAGGCGCATCCGGCTTTCCGCGTCGATCGCCTCCTGGCCCTGCTGTTCGCGCATCAGGTCGGCGATCCTGTCCTGGCTGTCGGCGACCCGGTCAAGTGCCGCGGCGGTCGCGTCGCCCTGATCCAGACGTTCGACCATTGCGTCGACCGAATCCGCAAGGCGCCCCAGCTTTTCATCAACGGCGGCGCGGCTGCTGTCGGAACGGTTGAACATCTGCTGCAGCGCGTCCATCTGTTCGACCATCTGGTCGAGAACCGCGCCGATCGCCCCGGTTTCGCCGCCTTCCTCGCCCGACGAAAACCCGACCCGCGTGATCGACGACAACCACTCCTCAAGCTCGCGGTAAAACCGGTTCTGTCCATGTCCGGCAAACAGCTCGAGAAGGCCCACGATCAGCGATCCGGCCAGCCCCAGAAGCGACGAAGCAAAGGCCACGCCCATGCCGCCCAGCTGCGCCTCAAGCCCGGACATCAGGCGGTTGAACACCTGCACGCCCTCTTCGCCCTGCTGCGGCGCGAGGCTGCGAATGGTTTCGATCAGCGCCGGAACAGTGGTTGCAAGGCCATAGAAAGTGCCCAGAAGGCCAAGGAATATCAAAAGGTTGACAATGTAGCGGGTGATTTCGCGTGCTTCGTCGATGCGCGTGGCGACGGAATCGAGGATTGACCGGGTGGACGAGGAGCCCAATTGCATCCGCGCGCCGCGCGCCCGCAGCAGCGACGCCAGCGGTGCCAGCATCCGGGTCGGCCGCGCATCCTCGGCCAGGGTGCCATTGGCGAACCGTTCGATCCACCGCACCGAACCGATCAGCTGAAACACCTGCCAGAAACACGCAAGAACGCCGATCAGAAAGACAAAGACGATGAAACCGTTGAGATAGGGGTTGGCCTGAAAGATCGGCAACACCCGAGGCAGCGCCACGAAACCGCCCGCGCCGGACAGCCCGATCACCATCAGCATCAACAGGATCTGACGCACCGGTTGTGAGAACTGCGGGCTGGCCTCGTAGCCTGGCTGCGCCATGATCCGGTTTCCTGACCCCTTGAACGATCCCGTCAGAGCCTAGTGAAAATGACAACCAACGCCAAGGGCTTAAAGGGACAAGTTGCGAACGCGCAACGCCAGCCAGTCAAGATCGGGGTCGGCCAGCCCGGCTTCGGTCAGATGTTGGGCGGTGTTGAACAGGTATTCGCTGTTGGGGCCGCGCCCGCCGATCGCCCGCGCGATGATCCGGGCCTGTTCCTCCAGCGGCAGACCGCCGCAATACTGCACATGATCGCGGTCGATCACATATGTCACGGCGCTGACCCGCGCGCCGGTGGCAAGTTCGAGCGTCAGCATCCGTTCGACATAGGCCGACGATATCAGCTCGCGCGCGCGCAGATAGTCCAACGTCGCTGTCTCGTGGCCATCGGCGACGGCCAGCGCCATGCCGGTGCATTCGGCGCCGTCTGCTTCGTCGAGCGCCAGAACCAGGCCCGGTTCAGCCTCAGAGCCCCGATGGTGGATCGACCGCATGCAAAACGATCGGGCATAGCCCGGCAAACGCGCCACCTGGCTTTGGGCCACCGGAAAACCGGGGTTCCACAGCAGCGATCCATAGCCGAATACCCACATCGTCATCTTGCTGGTCCTTCCGTCTGGCGCGCTATAAACACCATTCAGAGGGCCGGGAAAAGGGCGGCGTGGCATGCGTCTGATCTTTGTTGCAATGATCGTCTGCGCCACCTGGGGCGCCTATTGGGCGGTTTCGCATCAGGCGATGCGCGGCGCACTGCAATCGTGGTTCGAAGCGCGGCGCGATCTGGGCTGGCAGGCCGATTTCGGCGCATTGGACAGCGCCGGATTTCCCACGCGGCATGTGATGCGCCTGACGGATGTGGCGTTGGCGGATCCTTCCACCGGCGCGCTGTGGCGCAGCCCCGGTTGGGCGCTCGACGCCCGTGCCATCTGGCCCGGACATGTGACAATGAACTTTGCAGATGGCACGCAGAAGTTTGCATATTTTGACAATACCGCCACGCTGGACGCCACAGGCCTGATTGCCACGCTGGATCTGCGGCCGGGGCTTGCCCTGGAACTGGCGGACCTGGGCCTTGCGGCAGGCAAGTGGCGCCTTGCCGGCCCGGCGGGGCCGCTGGCCCAGGCCGATGATCTGCATGTTTCGATGCAGCAGCAGACCAACCCCGAAACCTATCGCATCGCGCTGTCCGCCCGATCCTTCGCCCCTGGCATCGCCGCGCGGCAAGCGGCCCGGATACCGCCCGGCCTGCCACGCGCCTTCGATGCCCTGACCCTCGACATGACCGCCAGCTTCGACCGGCCTTGGGATCGCGCGGCGCTGGAAACGGGCCGCCCGCAGCCGCGCCTGATCGATCTGGCCCTGGCCGATGCCCATTGGGGGGCGCTGCGGCTGCGCGCCGCCGGATCGGTTACCGTGGACGCCGATGGCATCCCGGAAGGCACCATAACCATCCGCGCCGAAAACTGGCGCGCAATGCTCGAGATGGCGGCCGCATCGGGCGCGTTGCCAGACCCGGTGTTGCGCGCCACCGAACGCGGCCTCGCGTTCCTCGCAAGGTTGGGCGACGACCCCGACCGCCTGGTGGCGCAATTGAACCTGCGGCAGGGTGTGATGGCGCTGGGGCCGTTTCCTCTGGGCCCGGCGCCACGGCTGATCCTGCGCTGACGGGCCGTCTAGCGGCATTAGGGCCCGCTGCGGTAGCGCGCCGTATCAAAATGGAAGTGATCGCGGTGAAAGCGGTCGGAATCCGGGCCAAGCACGGTGCCAAAGGGGCCGCAGGCGGTTTTGTGAATGCGCCGCAGCGCCTGCCGCGTGCCGCGCGACGTCCACCCCCCGCCAACCGTCACAACCTTGCCGTTGGCCAGGTAAAACGCTGAAATGTCGATGGCGCGGCCCTTGCCGTGTTCGGAAATCCGGGCGCCGCGCTGATTGTTGCGGGTGCGGCAGCTGTAATGCGCCGCCACTCGCAGGCGCGTTACCCTTTCGGCGCCGCGAAAAGCGCGCTTGATGCCGGTATCCACCACGGTCTTCAAAGCCCGCGCGGTTGGGCAATCGATCAAGGCCGCCTGGCTGAGCGTTATGCCCGAGACCGATTTGAGACGCACGGCTTCGGCGATGCCACAGCCCTTGATCCGTCCGGGGACGCGCCCGACGGTTTCGCCTTGCAGGTCCGGATCGCCGCAAACCGATCCGGCCTGACGTGCGCGCCGGCCTGCCATCACCTGTTCGATCAGCGCCCCGGGCCGAAGCGTGGGGCGCGGCGATACGACCGGCCCGGTGTCCGGCACCGGGGCGGGCACTGTCATGGCAAGCGTCTTCGCCGACACTGGCCGCAACATCGGCCGCTGGCCTGTGGCCGGAACGGGGGCGTCAGACGCGGCGCGCGCCTGTGGGCGGCCTGTTTCAACCGCGTCAGACGCGGCGCGCGCCAGTGGGCGCAACGAAACCTCGGGGCCCTGCGCGGCGACGGGGAAAGCGACGATCAGGGCCAGGGCCAGGAACCGCAGCCCGTGCAGTCTCATTTCTGCACCGTACCGCGGCCGAAGTTGGGCGCGTCAGTGTCCTGGCCGGCCTCGATGATCCCGCGCCGGATCGCCCGGGTGCGGGTGAAATACTCCTGAAGATGCGGCCCGTCTCCGGTGCGGATCGCCCGTTGCAACGCAAACAGTTCTTCCGTGAACCGCCCCAGGATTTCCAGTGTCGCGTCCTTGTTGGTCAGGAACACGTCGCGCCACATCACCGGATCGCTGGCCGCGATGCGGGTGAAATCACGAAAGCCGGCCGCCGAATACTTGATGACTTCGCTGTCGGTGACGCGCCCCAGATCGTCGGCAACGCCAACCATCGTGTAGGCGATCAGATGCGGTGCGTGGCTGGTTACGGCCAGCACGAGGTCGTGATGGTCCGCGTCCATTTCCCCGACGTTCGAACCCAGACCTTCCCAGAACGATCTCAACCGCGCCACCGCGGCAGCGTCGGAATGTTCGGTGGGCACCAGAAGGCACCACCTGTTGTCGAACAGGCTGGCAAAACCCGACCTTGGCCCCGAATGTTCGGTCCCGGCCAGCGGATGGCCGGGAACGAACTGAACCGTATCAGGCAAATGTGGCGCAACCGCTTCGATCACGCTGCGTTTGACCGATCCCACATCGGTCACCGTGGCGCCGGGCTTCAGGTGCGGCGCGATTTCCGCGGCAACCGCCCCCATCGCACCGACCGGCACGCAGAGCACCACCAGATCGGCCTCGCGCACCGCGTCGGCCATGTTGTCGCAAACCCGGTCGCACAAACCTATCTCGCGGGCCGTGTCGCGTGTGGCCTTTGAGCGGGCGAAGCCGCTGACCTCGCTGGCCAAACCGGCCCGCCGGATTCCCCAGAACATCGACGACGCGATAAGCCCCAGACCAATCAGCGCGACACGGTCATAAATCACCGTCATGACGCGCCTCGGAAATCAGTCAGGGCATCCAGAACCAGAGTGACGTCTTCAGGCCGGCCAACGGTTATGCGCAGCCCCTCCGGAAACCCGTAGCCCTTGACGCCGCGCACAAGAACACCGCGCGACCTCAGCGCCGAGTCGGCTGCAGCCGCTTCGGCCGCGTCGGCGAACCGGGCCAGCACGAAGTTCGTCTGGCTTGGATCGCACGCAATGCCCAACCCCAACAAGCCCTCGGTCAGCCGGCTGCGCTGCTCGGCATTGACGGCGCGGCACATCTCGACGAAGTCCCTGTCGCGCATCGCCGCTTCGGCCCCGGCCAGAGCGACCGTCGACATGTTGAACGGCCCGCGGATGCGGTTGAGAACGTCGATCACCCCACGCGCAGCATAGGCCCAGCCCACACGAAGACCGCCCAGACCGTAGATTTTGGAAAAAGTCCGTGTCATCACGATGTTTTCGCGCCCCTGCATCAGGCCGACGCCGCCATCGAACCCTTCGGCATATTCTGCATAGGCCCCGTCGAGCACAAGGATGCTGTCGGGCGGCAACCCGTCCGCCAGACGCGCCACATCCGCCGGCCCGGTCACGGTGCCCGCGGGATTGGCGGGGTTGGTCAGGTAAACGACGCGTGTGCGGGATGTGACCCGCGACAACAACGCGTCGACATCCACCCTGCGGTCGCGCTCGGGGGCGACAACCGGATCCGCCCCCGCCGCGAGGGCGACGATGCGATAGAGCGAGAACCCGTGCGCGGTGTACAGAACCTCGTCGCCGGGGCCGGCATAGGCCATCGCAAGCAGGGCCAGTATCTCGTCTGAACCGACACCGATGACGATCCTTTCGGCATCGAGATCGTGCACCTCTGCAATGGCACGGCGCAGCGGGCCATGATCTATTGAAGGATAGCGGTGCAGGTCGACCGCAGCCGCGCGCACGGCCTCAGTGGCGGCGGGGCTGGGACCGAACGGATTTTCGTTCGAAGACAGCTTGAGCACCCGGGACATCCCGTCGATGTGCGATGCGCCGCCCTGGTAGAGCGCGATATCGAGTATGCCCGGTTGCGGAGCGGGATGTGGCATGGGGCGTCGTGTCATTGGATCACCGAATTGCTGTGCGCGTCGTTCTAGCGCCCTCACCCGGAAGGCGCCAGTGCTCTGTCACCGGAAGCGCCAACACCCCTGATTGAGCGGGCTTGGGGCTTTGCCCCTTTCCCCCAGGATATTTCTGGCAAAAGGAAAGATTTTGTTAACCTTGATCATGTCTCATTGCGGTGCGGTACAGGCGGGGACGCCGATGACCGTGCGAGAGGAAGGGCTGTGGCCGTTCTGAGCGCCGGGGCGGCAGGTCCGCTCCGGCCACTTCGCAGAGAGTTCGCCTCAGTCAAAGGGTGCGGCGCGATTGCTTTCCTTTCGCCATAAATATCCCCGCCGGAGGCATCGCGCGCAGCGCGATCGACTAGCTTGCCAATACGTTCCGGAATTGCCATGCATCGCTTTCGTCGATGTCTTCCGGAAACAGCTCCCAACGGTCCTGGAGAGGCGTCCAGTCGGTGTAGTGTGCCTCGACCGGTCCGAGGTAGGGGCGTTGCACTTCGAGACACCGGGCGTGATCCATTTCATCGGTCTCGACGATACCGGCCCGCGGGTTTTCGAGCGCCCAGACCATACCCGCCAACACCGCCGAGGTCACTTGCAGACCCGTTGCGTTCTGGGAAGGTGCCAGTTCGCGGGTTTCGGCGTTGCTCAGGCGCGAGCCATACCAGAGCGCGTTGCGCGCGTGCCCGTAGAGCAGAACCCCCAGTTCATCTATGCCTTCGACGATCTCGTCTTCCTCGAGGATATGATGGATGGTCTGTTGGCGCCCGGAGCCGAACATTTCATGCAGGCTCAGCACCGCGTCGTCGCAGGGGTGATAGGCATAGTGGCAGGTCGGGCGAAACGCCGGCGCGGCGACGTCGCCAACGGTGTAGTAGTCCGAGATCGACACCGCCTCGTTGTGGGTGACGAGAAATCCGAATTGCGGGCCGGGCGTGGGGCACCAGGTGTGCACGCGGGTGATCGCGCCGGGCCGTTCGATCCAGATGGCCGACTGGCAGCCGCTGTCATGGCGATGCGCGTTTTCGGGAAACCACTTTTCGTGCGTGCCCCAGCCCAATTCGGCGGGCTGGAACCCTTCGGCGATGAAGCCTTCGACCGACCAGGTGTTGACAAAGGTGCCGCGGGGACGCGGGGCGTGGCGGGCCTGGGTGTCGCGTTCGGCGATATGCACGCCCTTGACACCGAGTGATTGCATCAGCCGCGCCCAGCCGTTCCGGTCTGCTGGGGGCTCCGCATCGACGCCGGTGTCACGCGCCAGCGTCAGAAGCGCCTCCTTCACGAACCAGCTGACCATGCCAGGGTTCGCGCCGCAGCAGGAAACAGCGGTGGGCCCGCCCGGATTGGCGGCCTTTTCGTCGCGCACCTTCTGGCGCAGGGCATAGTTGGTGCGCTGCGCGTTCTCGGTGGTTTCAAAATAGAAGCCTGCCCAGGGTTCCACCACCGTATCGATGTAGAGAACACCCAGTTCACGGCACAGTTTCATGATGTCGAGCGACGAGGTGTCGACCGACAGGTTCACGCAGAACCCGGTGCCGTCTGCGAACAGCCCCCCGAGGATCTCACGGTAGTTCTCGCGCGTTACCGATGACTGGATGTGCCGGATGCCGAGCGCGGCCAGCGGCGCGCCGGCGTCGGAATTGGGTTCGATCACGACCAGGCGGTCCCGGTCGAAATCGAAGTGGCGTTCGATCAGCGGCAGCGTGCCGCGTCCGATCGAACCGAATCCGATGATCACGATCGGCCCGTCGATGCGGCCGTATTTGGGATGGAGGGTCATGGCATCGCCTTGGACAATGGAAAACGGGTGAAGCAGGGCCTGTGCCGCTGGCTGATGAACGACCACGCCTGCAAGGTCAATGGCGCAAACCCCGCCTTGGGGCGCGCCGGCGCAGTCCTGCCGGTGCGGGTATTCAAGCTGTGGTGCGCCATGGTCCGGAATGACAACACCGCCCGGCATTGCGGGGCGGTGTTGCGCCGGGCCAAGGCGCCCGTGGTGTGATTTCGGTCGTCGCGGCCTGCCCGCGCGTCACCGCGCGGGGCGCGGCGGCATCAGTTCTTGGCGTAGAATTCGACGACGAGGTTCGGTTCCATCATCACCGGATAGGGCACATCGCCCAGGCCCGGCGCACGCACGAAGGTGGCCTTCATCTTCGCGTGATCGGCCTCGATGTAATCGGGAACGTCGCGTTCGGGCAGTTGGACCGCCTCGAGCAGCGCAACCATCTGTTTGGAACGATCACGCACTTCGATCACGTCGCCTTCCTTGACGCGGTAGGACGGGATGTTCACCCGCTTGCCGTTCACCATCACATGGCCGTGGTTCACGAACTGGCGCGCGGCAAAAACCGTGGGCACGAATTTGGCGCGGTAAACGACCGCGTCCAGCCGCCGCTCGAGAAGGCCGATCAGGTTTTCACCGGTGTCACCCTTGACCCGCTCGGCCTCGGAATAGATGCGGCGGAACTGTTTTTCGGTCAGATCGCCATAGTAGCCCTTGAGCTTCTGCTTGGCGCGCAGCTGGATGCCGAAATCGCTCAGCTTGCCCTTGCGGCGCTGGCCGTGCTGGCCGGGGCCGTATTCGCGGCGGTTCACCGGCGATTTGGGGCGGCCCCAGATGTTTTCGCCCATGCGGCGATCGATCTTGTACTTGGCAGACGTGCGTTTGGTCACGGCTGATCTCCTTCCTGGATGGCCGCGCGTGGCGGCGATGAAGGGCGTTGTCCTCTGGTCTGGGACCCGACAGGCATCCCCTCGCGGGGGCCACCAACACCAATGGCGGGCGTCTAAAGCGGCGGCACGGCGGTGTCAACCGTCGAAAGCCGCGGGTCAGGCCGCCTTGTGCAACAGCAGCGCGGTTTCGGGATGGCTCAGGTTGCGGCGGGCGTGGGCACCATAGGCCATCGGATCGCTTGCCAGCGCGGGAAACGCCGCGAGTAGCCGCCTGCGATCCTCGGCGTCCAGCGCATCCGGTGGCATGTCGGCGGGGTGGAAGCTTTCGGTTTCGATGCCGTTGGCCCAGAGGATCTGATGCCTTTCCAGCATGACGTGCAGATAGGTGACAGAGGGCTCGTAATGGGCGATCTCGACACCCGGCTGGCCGATCAGGTCGCGCGCGCGCACAAGAACTTCGGGCGTGTTGAACAGCGCCAGTGCCTGCGGCCCGCGCAGCAGCAGCCGATGCGCCGGAGACACCAGAAGCCGTGGGCGCGGAAGGCCACTGCCGAAGGCATCGGTGGCAATGCGGATCGGGCGCAGGCCGGGCGTGACATGCAGGCGCGCGCCGGACACGGTGCGCCGGCCGGTCCAGACCACCGGCTGTGCCCCGTCATCGCGGGTTTCCACCCTGTCTCCGGGTTTCAGATCCTCGACCAGCCGGTGCCCGCCGGGCACCCGGATCAGCGTTCCGGCGGCGAAACAGATGACCGCGCCGGCGCGCGCCGGGCTGCGGCGCGATCCCACCGTGCGGGCGCCGCGCCGTGCCACCCAAAGCTGCGTGTCGCGCGGTGGCAGCGTGTCCTGAAACATCACCAGCGGCGGGTGATCCTCGTATTCGATCAGGAACCCGGTGTAGCTGACGCAACCGTCGGTCAGCACGAAGCCGCTTTCGGCCAGCGGCGCGGCGTCGTCCACCGCCTCGCAATAGGCCGCCGCCGGATCCATCTGGCCCAGGATACGCCGCAGCTTGCGCCCGGCGCGGCGGCGCATCTGGCGGCGTTCCGAAGACAGGTCCAGCCGCAGCACCCCGGTCGGGCCATCGACACGCACCGCTTCGCCATGCCACAGCCACCCTGCGCCGGGCACCAGATCGGATACCGAAGGATTTGCCGCGCCGTCCAGTTCGGTCTGCGCCCATGAAAGAACGAACGTGCCGAGAAAGCCCGTTTTCATTGCCTGTCCACCTGCTCGCATTCTTGTTTTGACACAAATGCTAGCAGATGGTCGCCGCCGACGGAAGGTTTTTCCCGGTCAGTAGTCGCGTTCGAAAAACACCCCGATGCCGGTCTGCCCGCGGCTGTCGGCGCTGCCCTTGACCACCACGTCGGGCGTCAGGTCCAGATTGATCGAAACCGAAGTGTTCCCACCCGAGGTGATTTCCACATCGGTATAGACATTGTCCGAAATATATTTGCCCGCCCGCAGCGCGGTTTCGCCATCCGCGGCGGTCGAGATGTCCAGATCGTCCACCCCGAGCCCGGCGCGAAGATTGTCCATAAGCCCCGGACTGCCGTCACCGGCCAGTTCCG
Organism: Paracoccaceae bacterium; assembly: GCA_024742705.1. Lineage (GTDB taxonomy): Bacteria > Pseudomonadota > Alphaproteobacteria > Rhodobacterales > Rhodobacteraceae > JANSXZ01. The sequence continues at coordinate 78,563 of JANSXZ010000013.1, forward strand.
CGACGCCGGCCGCCAGCCGCGCGGCCTGAAACGCCGAAAGTTCGGCCACCGGACGCGAAAAGAACAGCTGCGCCAGCACTTCATCGTCCGGCAGATCCGGCGTGGCGCTGAAGCTGACCTCGGGCGAGGAAGCCGGGCCGGCGATCACGATGGTGATGACATAGTCGGGCACCTCGCTGACCGCTTCCAGGTAGATCTGCGGCAACAACGATCCCGCGAATGTCACCCGGCCCTGGCTGAAATCCAGACGCTGGCCCAGCAACGTCATGCGTCCGCGCGTCATGTTGAACTGGCCCTGCGCGCGGATATCGTCGAGCGCGCCGGCCATGCGAACCGATCCTGCCAGTTCGGCATCTATGCCACGCCCGCGCAGGAACATCGGATCGCCGCTGGACACGGTAAGATCCAGCGTCGTCGATGAACCGCCCCCCGCGCCGCCGCCGGCGCTGTCGCCGCCGATCAGACCGGCGCGCGCCTGGCTGGCGCGCACCGCCGCGCTGGCGCCGCGATGGTTAATGTCGGGAATCGGTTCGGCCTGCCCGCCCAGAGATGAAGGTATACGCAGTTCGGTCTGGTCCAGAACCACGGCGCCCGACACCCGGTTTTGCCCGGTCAGCGCGCCGCCGATGGCCAGATCGCCCGAGACGCGGGTGGAAAAGAGCAGATCCTGCGCCACAGGCACCGACCGCAGCGCCAGCCGCAGGTCCGACCGGAACGGCGCGGCAAGGCCGATCGGGCCATCCACCGCCAGCGTGCCGTCATCGACATTGCCGCGCAGCGTCACCTGCGCCTGCCCCCGCGCCAGGTCGATCGACCCGCGCAACCCGGTCAGCGACAGATCCAGCGCCGGATCGAAGAACCGCGCATCGGCCAGCGTGACGCGGCCGGTCAGGTTTTCCACCGCGGGCTGCCCGCGCAGGGCGATTTCGAACCCGCTCTGACCGGCGATCGAACGCGTGCCCAGAACCGCGTCGAGCAGCGCCAGAGGCACCTCGCCCGAAGCGTCGATTTCCACCGCGCCGCCCGGCAGCCCCAGTTGGCCGGCGCCGCGCACCGTCGCGCCGCCCGGACCGGTGGCCGACACATCGAAACGCGGCGCCTCGATCCGGCCGCGCACCCGGCCCTGCGCGCTCAGCGGACCCGACAGCGTCGAAGTCAGACGGCCCACATCGTCCAGCGCCGCGGAAAGGCTCAGATCGGCGGTTCCCTCCGCGCCCGCCACCTGCCCGGTCACCGATGCGGTCAGCGCGCTGCCCCGGATATCGGCGCGGCGAATGTCGAGCGATCCGTCGGGGCGGCGCAGAACCTCGACATCGGCGGCGGTGCGGCCGCGCAAAAGCGCATCGGCGGCTTCGACGCCCAGCGCCGCGTCGTCGACATGGCCCGCGATCCGCAGGCGCAGCCCGGCGTCCAATGCGGCGACGCTGGCGTTCACCACCGCCGGGCCGCCGTTCGTGCCCAGCAACACGCCGCTGCGCGGCAGCGCCAGTTGTGCGTTCAGTTCCAGCGCCGGCGCCAGCGGCCCCGAAGCGCGCAATTCGATGGCCGGCCCCGAGAGATCGGCCTGTTGCAGCCGCACCGCGCCGTCTGCGGCCAGCAGCGCGCGCGCATCCAGCACGATCCGCCCGGCCAGCAGCGCATCGGCCTGCGGCACCCCGGTCGCGAGGTCGCGCGCTTCGCCTGTCAGCGTCAGGCCCAGGCCATGCGCGCCGTCCCGCGCCGTCAGGTTCAACCTGGCCGGGCCTCCCGGAACCCCGGCAAGAACACCGCTGTCGGGCAGTTCCACCCGCGCCTCCATCGCGATGGCCGGGGCAAGGGCGCCCTGCGCCGATACCCGCAGGTGCCGGTTGCTCAGGTCCAGCGTTTCGATCGTCACCGCGTCGTCTTGCAGGCGCGCCGCAAAGGCCAGACGCGCACCTTCGCGCAACAGCGCATCGATCTGTTGTTGCGCCGATTGCACCGGGCCCAGCGTGCCATCGCCGTCAATCCGCCAGACCCTGCCATCATAGACCGCGCGGCCGCTGCTTTTCAGATCGCCGCCCGCCGCATCCAGCGCGCGGCCCGCACCGCGCAACACCGCATCATAGCGGAAATCGCCCGCGCTGCTGCTGAGCGCGCCGGCCGCATCCACATCCAGTGCCGCGTTGGTCAGGCTCAGCCGGTCGAGTTGCAGGCCCGTCGCACCGCGCGCCAGCACGGTGTCAAAGCGCGTGACGCCGCCCAGAAACGGATCGGCGCGGTCAATGCCCAATGCCAGGTCGCGGGTTTGCGCGCCGATCGTCAGATCGAAAGCTCCGGCCAGAATATCGGCACGGCCCGAGATGCTGGCGCTGGCGGCACCGCCCAGACCTGGCAGACCGGCGATCAGCGAGAACGCGCCAAGATCGCCGGTTTCCGCGCGCAGCTGGCCATCGAAGGCAACGCCGCCGTCGGCCACGCGGATCGCGCCCGCACCCTGTGCCGACACGGTCGCGCCGTCATAGCGGAAATCGTCGAGCCGCACCGGATCGCCGCTCTGCCATATGATATCCGAGCCAAGCCGCAACTCGCGACCCAGCGCACGCGCCAGCGCCGGGTCGTCGAAATCGGCGGTCGCCGTCAGATCCACCCGCCCGGCAAACCGCGTCGCCTGCCCCAGATCAAGCGCGCCGCGCCCGGTCACGGCGGCCTGTGGCAGCGATACGCCGGGCGTCACCAGATCGCGGGCCAGCGCATCCAGCTGCCACCCCGCGCCATCGGCCGCGTCGTACCGCACGTTCAGATCGGCGCGCGTCAGTCGCAGCCCGGTTCCGAAGGGCAGATCGACAGGATCGCGGCCATCGCCCACGCGCCCCGTCACATCCACCAGAACCGGCCGGCCTTCGGGGTCGAGCCGCAGCGCGCCCCGCAGATCCAATGCCGCCGCCGTCAGATCGAAAGACGTCAGGTTCAACCCGGTGTCGGCGGCGTTCTCGCCGGCAAATCCCAGGCGGATGTCGGGCCCGAAGAACGCCTGCGCCTGTGGCAGCAGCAGCGCGCTGAGATCGCCGCCCAGGTCGCCGCGAAACGCCGTGGCACCGTCATCGCGGCCGGTCAGGGTGACCTCTCCGTCCAGCCGTCGGCGGCCATCGGTGTCAAGCGCCAGCGTGGCGGTAAACCCGGTCACCGGGCCGGCGCCATCGACGCGCAGCGCCAGCGCCGGCTGGCCCGGCAGATCCAGCAGCCCCGCGACCAGCCCGGCGGATTCCTCGACCAGCGCCAGGCGCGTGGTCAGCTGTCCGGTCTGCCGATCATAGGACAGGTCCAGATCCAGATCGCCCTGCCGCCCGTCAGTGCGCTGCACCTCTATCGCCACGCGCACCGCATCGCCCAGTTCGGCCGCGCCTTCAAGCGTCAGGGCGACCGGCGTGCCCAGCACCGGCGCCCCCAGCACCAGATCGCCGGTCGCGATGCGCCCGATGGACACGCTGACCGGCAGTTCGGGAATGCGAAACCCGCCCGCTTCGGGATCGGGCAGGGTTTCTTCAGACACCGGCGGGCGCAGCACTTCGATGCGTTCGGCGGTCAGTTCGCGCACCTCGACCGCGCCGCGCAAAAGCGCCGCACGGTTCCAGTCGAGAGCGGCGTTCTCGAGGCTGAGCCAGACGCCGTCGCGGTCGGCGATCGTCAGCCGCGCCAGCGTGGCACGCGACGACAGCGCCCCCTGGAAGCCGCGGATCTGAACATCGCGGCCACTGCCCGACAGGGCCGATTGCAACAGACCGGCCAGATACCCCGGGCCATCGTCGTTTTCGTCCACGCCCTGGGCGGCCACCGACAACGGCAGCAGGAAGATCAGCAGAAATGCGGCGAGATGTTTCAAAATGCGTGCCCGATCCCGATGTACAGCCCGAAGAAATTCGACGTCTTGTTGTGCAGCGGAACCGCCAGATCGACGCGGATCGGCCCGATCGAGGTGAAGTACCGCGCGCCCATCCCGATGCCCGAGTGGCTTTCACCGGTGCCGGAAAAATCCGGCTCGGCGCTGACATAGCCATAGTCGACGAAACCGACCAGGCCCAGATTGCTGCCCAGCCGCTGGCGGACTTCGGCCGAAAGCGCCAGAAATCCACGCCCGCCCACCAGGGTGTTGCCGCGCGGCACGCCCAGCGATTGATACTCCTGCCCGCGCACGGTGCCACCGCCACCGGAAAAGAACAGCAGTTCCGGTGGCGTCTCCGAGATCTGCGCCCCCGAAACCAGGCCCATCTGGCCGCGCAGCGCCACGACCGTCCGCTCGGACGCGCCCAGCGCCCGATAGCCGCGCAGGTCGGCCTTCAGCTGTACGCCGCTCGCCGACCCGCTGAACCCGAAGAAGCTGAGCGCGGACACATCCGCATACAGCCCGCCCGACGGTGCGAACTCATCGTCGCGCGTGTCCCATGTGAGGCCGTGGACCAGCGTGACGTGGTTGAAATCGCGGATGCCGAACACGTCTTCGGTGCGCGACCGCCGCAGCCCCAGATCGGACCACCAGCTGAGCCGTTCCGAACGGACGTGTTCCAGCCCCACGTTGGTGCGCGCCACGTCGCTGGTGTAGGTCGGCTCGTCCAGCCGTTCCAGGTAGGCCGCCGCGTTCAGTGTGTTGTTGCGCCCGATGACGGCGGGATACGCATAGGTCACGCCCACGGTGTAATCGATGCCGCCGCTGTCGCCACCGATCCCGCCAAACTCGGTTTCGAACCGCAGCCGGTCGGCCGATCCGGTCAGGTTGCGGTGCATCCAGTAGCCCGACAGGGTGATGCCGTCGGTGCTGGACAATTCGGCGCCAAAGCCGATGCGGCGCGGCTTGGCATCCTGCACCGAAAGGGTGAAATCCAGCGTCCCGTCGGGATTGGGCCGATCGGTTTCGGCGATGGCGACGCTGTCGAAGCTGCCGGTTCGGCGCAGGCGGGTGGCCGCGCGCGCGACCCCGTCGGGCGAATACACCGCGCCTTCGGGCAACGCCGCGATGGCGCGCAGCCGCGCGGCGCGCACCGCGCTGGGCGTGTCGATGCGCAGCGCGCCGAACCGCAGCAGCGGGCCCGGAACCACGCGGAACCGCGCGTCGATCGTGCGCGCGGGATGGTTGGCCACGATTGACTGCGCGCCCGGTTCGGCCTTTGCATGGCCGGCCTCGCGCCATGCCGTCACCGCAGACGCCACCGCGCGCCGCATCACCGGAGTCAGCGCCCCGGCGCCCGGGCGAAAGCCTTCGGGCAATGCCGCGCCTTCCGGAAGCGGGCGCACCTCGGCGCGCGAAAAGACGAACTGAGGCCCGGCCCGGACCTGCACCTCCACCTTGTCGATGCGGCGCGGCAGGTTCAACGCCGACAGCCCAGAGGCTTCGCGCCCGTTCAGCCGCACCCGCACGGTCCCGGCATAGCGCGCGTCCTGATACAGAACCGCCGTCAATCGCGCGTAGTCCGCGCGTGCGGCCGCCAGAAGATCGGTCGCACGGGCTTCGGGATCGGCGGCGACGGCGGCAACCGAAGCCGCCGCCAAAAGCTGCGCCTGCAACGCTTCGGGCGCGTCGCCGGCGTCCAGCGTCATGTCCGCGGCCTGTGCCATCGCACCGGCCAGGCACAAGATCACCACCCGGACACCCAGCGTCAGGGCTGCTTGTATGGATCGCACGGAATACCCCCCAAAGGCTTGCGCCCGTCCGACTATAGCTTCGCGCGGAACAGTTGCAATCAGTTGCCCGGACGCGGGTTCGACCATCGGTGCGGCGCAAACGGGCGTTCAAGGGCGCGGGCCACGAACTCCAGCCGGTCCTGCCCGTAAAAAAGATCGCCCTGAACCGAATAAGTGGGCGACCCGAAAAGGTTAAGCGCCTTCGCCTCGTCCGTGAAGCGGCGGTGGATCGCCTGGATTTCCGGCGATAGCGCCTGCTCCAGCAGCGGTTCGGGATCGATGCCTGCGGCGCGCGCCACCCGCGCCAGCGTTGCGGGATCGGCGTGGTCGGCATCATCCCGCCAATGCGCCTCGAGAATGGCATGTGCCAGCGCATCCACATCCGCGCCCCGGTTCTGGGCCGCGATCAACATGCCGTGAGCAAGGTCCAGCGGATTGTCGTGATGGGTGGGGCGGTGGCCGATCACCGGCACCGCGCGCCATTCGGCCCAGCGTTCGATTTCGCGGCCGAAAAAGTAATCGACATGCGCCGCCGTTCTGCCACGAAAGGGCGGCGCGCCGGCATGTGCCAGAACCGGCGCCAGATCGATCGGGCGGTGCACCAGGCGCGCGCCGCTGGCGCGGCAGATCCGGCTCAGCCGGGCCGAGCCAAGATAGGCAAAGGCGGAATGTGCCGAATAGTAGTAGACGATTTCGGGGGGCGCGGCGTCAGCGATCAGAACCTGTCTCCTTGTGGCGCGTCATGCGGCGGGCGGCCGCGGCAACCGTCACACAATCGCAGCGCGGCGCCCCGGTCAAGCGCCGTCATGGTGCGCCGGTGCGTCGCCACCGCAGCGCTTTGTCGCGATTGCCCGCACAGTGTGTTTCCGTTCGCGCAACAGTGTGTTTCCGTCCGGCACCGTTGAAAAGCTTGATGATGGATGGCTTGGGCAACATAGTTAACTTGGGGAAAAAGGGGCTGTCGGTCCGCTGGCGATTCGCGACCCGTGTGGCGCGGCGCGTCATGGGCGCGAATGGTACCACGCGATGCGGCACATGACGACGCCGAGCATCCGAACAGGTGGCGCGGCGGCATCAAGGCACGGCGCCAGGAATGCTTGCGTCGAACGGCGGCAACGGCCCGGACACGTTCGCAAACGGTTGTCCGCACGCCGCGACGTAAAAAGCCGGGGGTGGCATGGAAGAAGAACTCGAAGTTAGCATCGGCACGTTGCAGGCGGTGGGTGGCGCGGCCTTCGATACCGAAACCGGTGTCTATATTCTGACGCCGGACGTGTCATTCCAGACAGGCGCCGTGGCGACACCCGACCAGATCGACCTGACATCATACTTCCGGCTGACGTTCGAATTGTATTTCGGAGACGACGACGCCGGCGGCTACGGCATTGGCGTGGCCTTGCACGACGACCCCGACGGGGCCGGGGCACTGGGCACCGGGCTTGGGTTTTTCGGGCTTGAGAACGGCGTAGGGCTGCGTTTTTCAACCCATCAGTTTCCCGGTGGGGTGCCTTCGGACCATGCCCGCGTCAAGGGTTTGCAGGACGGCGCGTACCACGGGCCCGTGGTATCGGTCGACAATCTGGAAGATGACGCGTGGCATCAGGTCGAAGTGATCTGGCGGCCGGGCGGCGATTTCACCTATTCGCTCGACGGGGTCGAAATGGGGCGGCTGACCACCGCATTCATGACCGGCATCATGGAAGGCGCCACCGATGCGCATCTGATGTTCACCGCTTCAACCGGCGGCGTCGGCAATCAGCAGGCGGTGCGCGACGTGTCGCTGTTTACCGCCGCACCCGACGACGACCCGGATCCGGTGTTGCGCATCGCCGCCGCCGCCGATGTGCCCGAAGGCGACGACGGCGCCACCGCGTCGATGGTGTTCACCGCCACGCTGAGCGCGCCGGCCGGGCCCGGCGGGGTCACGGCGGATGTCGCGGTCAGCGGCGGCGGCGGTTTCGCGCCCGCGAGGCTGCAGTTTGCCGAAGGCGCCACACAGGCGCGGATCACCGTCGACGTGCCCGGCGACACGGTCGACGAACCCGATGAAACCGTCACCGTCACCCTGTCGAACCTGCGCAACGCCACCCCCGGCACGCTCAGCGCATCGGCGCGCATTCTCGATGACGACGACGCCGATCCGGTCGATCCGGTCTTCGGCCTTCTGGGCGATGCGGTGGCCGGGGCGACGCCCGGCGTCTATGTTCTGACCGACGCCACCGGGCCGACCCAGACAGGCGCGATCACCACATCGGGCCAGATCGACCTGGAATCGTTCTTCCGCATCAGCTTCGAGATGAACTTCGACGACAACGAAGCCGGCGGCTATGGCATCGGCCTTGCGCTGCACGACGATCCGGACGGCGCGGCAGCCCTGGGCACCGGGCTGGGCTTTTTCGGGCTGGACAACGGCGTCGGGCTGCATTTCTCGACCCATCAGTTCCCCGGCGGCGTGCCGTCGGATTACGCCCGGATCAATGGGCTGCAAAACGCGGCCTACCACGACCCGGTGGTGCGGGTTGCCAATCTTGAGGATGGCGCCTGGCACGAGGTCGAACTGGTCTGGGATCCCGAGGGCGATTTCACCTATACGCTCGACGATGTGGAAATGGGCCGGCTCACCACCGCCTTCGTCAATGGCATCATGGGCGGCGCGACCGAGGCGCATGTGATGCTGACGGCCGCGTCGGGCGGCGTTGCAACCCAGCAATCGGTTCGCAACATCGTCATTTCCGGCGATGTTGCACCGCCCCCGCCCCCGCCGCCGCCGCCTCCCCCACCGCCGCCACCGCCACCGCCCGTGGCGTTGCCCGAACTGAATGTGCTGACACCTGCCAATGTCGCAGAAGGCGATGACGGATCCGACAGGCGCATGGTTTTCACGATCACGCTCAGTGAACCGGCCGGCGCCGGCGGGGTCACGGCGGACGGCACCGTGCTCCGGGGCGATGCGCGCATCCCGGTTGCCATCTCGATCGCCGAAGGCGTTGCTTCGGGCAGCGTGTCGGTCGGAGTGGCCGGCGATACCGAAATCGAACCCGATGAAACGGTAACGCTGCGGGTCAGCAACATCGCCGGCGCGACGGCGGGCGTGACCACGGCGTCGGCGCTGGTTCTCGACGACGATCTGCCGAACACGCCGCGGATGGGCACGTCGGTAGCGGACAGGATGCTGGGGACACCGGGCCGCGACGCGCTCAGCGGTTTGGCCGGCAACGATACCCTTGAAGGGCTGGGCGACAACGATGTGCTGCGCGGCGGGATCGACAACGATCTTCTGATCGGCGGCGGCGGACGCGACCGCCTCGTGGGCGGCAGCGGCAACGACATGTTGTTCGGCAATACCATCGAAGCCAACTATTTCCCCGACGCCGCGGACGAGGTGTTCCGCCTTTACCGCGCCGTGCTGGACCGCGAACCAGACAGCGCCGGTTACCTGTCGTGGACCCGCCAGATCGCCGTTGAAGGCATGTCGAATGCCGATCTGGCGCGCGGGTTCGTCGGATCGGACGAATTCGCCGCGATGTCGCAGGGCATGAGCAACGGCGACTTCGTGCTTCTGCTTTATGACAATGTGCTGAACCGGGGCGCCGATCTGGCCGGGCTGCTGCACTGGATCGATGTGCTGAATGCAGGCACCAGCCGCGCCGACGTGGTTCTGGGCTTTGCCGAAAGCCCCGAATTCCGCGCCGCGACCGCAGCCGATGCGCGTGCCTTCGCCGAGGCACATTCGCCATCGGCCTGGAGCGACGACGTGTTCCGCCTGTACCAGGCGACGCTGGACCGGGCGCCGGACCTCGCCGGTTTCCTCGACTGGGCCGGCAGGCTGGGTTCGGGCACGCCGTTCCTCGAGGTGGTGGGCGGGTTCGTGCAATCCGACGAATTTCGCGCAACCTATGCCGATCTGGACAACGCCGCCTTTGTCACGCTGCTCTATGACAATGTGCTTGACCGGGCACCCGATGACAGCGGCTTTGCCGACTGGACCGGCCGCCTGACCGCCGGCAGCAGCCGCGAGAGCGTTGTCGCCGGATTTCTGCAAAGCCAGGAATTCATCGCCGCCACGGCGGAACCCTTGGTTGAATGGATGCGCGCACAGGGCACCGATGACGTGATCGAAGCGGGCGCGGGCCAGAACGTGATGGCGGGCGGCTTGATGAGCGACGCGTTCGTTTTCAGCCCGGCGCAGAGCGGCACCCATCAGGTTCTCGATCTCGAAGCCTGGGATCAGATCGAACTGCGCGGGTTCGGCTACGGCAGCGAGGCGGCCGCGCTGGCGCGATTCAGTCAGGCGGGATCGGATGTGGTGTTTTCGGACCGTGGCGTGGTGATCAACTTTGACGACACCGATCTGGGGCTGATCTCGGACACCTTGGTGTTGTAGACCGGGTGCGCGCCTAGACGACCGTTGCGGCGATCAGGTTGTGCAGGGTGCGATGCAGTGAATGCACCGTCAGCGCCGAGGTCGAGGCATTGCCGTCGCTGGGCGCATTGCGCAGGGTCATCGCCATTTCGCCGCCCGCGGCGCGGGCCTCCCAGGCATGGGTATTGCCGGTTGCCGTGGCGTCCGAAACCAGATCGACACGCGTCGCATCCAGCCCGGGACCGGCCAACGCGAGGATCGCCGCCACGTTCGCGTTTTTCGGAAAGCTCAGTGCCGCCTCGCGGGCCGTACCGGCGAAAAAGCGCCCCGACGGCACGCCGTCGGGCCAGGCCGCCGGCGGTTTGGTGCCGGTGTAGCGCAGCGTAACCGGCCCGGCCCGCGCGAGGGCCGCGAGGGCGTCAATGCCGCCGATGGCTCCGGACGGCAGGTGAAGTTGCGCGCCACCTGCCTGCGCCGCCTGTTCCAGGGTGCCAAGCAGAGCGTCGTCGGCCAGCGCCCCCACCGATGCCGCGATCAGCGCAACACCCGACCGCAGCACCGGCGCGCCGTGCTGGGCCAGGGCCGCCTGCCCGGCTGCCTCGATCACCGCGAAGGGCCGACGCTTCATCAGGTCGGGCAGCGATTCAACCACGTCCCACCCCCGTTGCACCGCCGCGCCGCCACGTCCGGGCCGTGCCAGAACAGTCACTGCATGGCCGTCCTGCACCAGCAGGGGCACCAGAGCGCGTGCGATCGCCCCCTGCCCGATGACGCCCACGCGCCGCGTCACCGGCGGCGGCCGGGGTGTGGCAGGGGCCGGGCACCCGAACCGTGATGGAAAATGCGTTCGATCATGTCCCGGACGACCCTATCAGACTGGCGCCCGGCTGTCGCCCCGCAGCGTATCAGCGCCCGCGTTGCCCAATTTCTGACCAAATGGAAAAATTTTGCCTTGGCGTGGCCGCAAACACGCCAGAGTCTTTGACAGCGGCCCGCCAGATGACCACCGTTTTCGCAAGGCTGACCGGCAAAGCGCGTGGCGGCCCATCCGACAGAAACTGTGCGACCGTCCAACACATCGGAAACGCACGCCCATGGCAGGAGCCCGCTATGACCTCAATGCCCTCTCCCACCCGCCTGTTGACGGCCGCGGCGCTGGCCGCGGCGGCGCTGACCGCGCCCGCGCAGGCCGAATTCGCGGCCATCGGCGATCCGAAGCCCGCCGTGATCCTGTTTGGCCCCAGCAACGACGGCGGATGGTCGCAGGCCATCGACGAGGCGCGCACACGGCTTGAGGGCACGCTGGACATGCGCATCCCGCAGGCAGAGGAAATCCCCGAATCGGCAACGGCGATCCGGCCGGCGGCGGAACTGTTCATCGAACGCGGCGCCAACATCATCCTCGGGTCGGCCTTTGGCTATTCCGACACCTTCAAGGCCCTGTCCGAGGAATACCCCGAAGTCGTGTTCCTGAACCCGGCCGGCACGACAAATGGCGACAACCTGAAATCGTTCTACGGGCGCACCTACGAAACCCACTATCTCTGCGGCATGGTCGCCGGCGGGCTGAGCGAAAGCGGCAAGCTGGGTTTTGTCGCGGCCAACCCCTTCGGTCTGGTGAACTGGACGGTCAACGCCTACCTGCTGGGCGCGCGCCAGGTAAACCCCGAGGCCACTGTCACCGTGGTCTTCACCGGCGCCTGGGCCGACCCGGTCAAGGAACGCGCCGCGGCACAGGCGCTTGTGGAACAGGGCGTCGAGGTCATCGGCCAGCATGTGGACACGCCCACCGTGCAGGTCGTCGCCGCCGAGGCCGGGATCTATGGGACCGGCCACCACCGTGACCTGTCCGAATTCAGCAGCGCGACACAGTGTTCGTCGGTCTGGACCTGGGATCGTTTTCTCGAACCTGAAATCCAGAAGATCGCCAGCGGCACATTCGAACCCGCCCCCTACGGCGCGTTCCTGTCGATCGCGGCGGGCGCCATCGACATCGCCTGCTGCGGCGATGCCGTGTCCGACGAACTGGAGGCGCTTGTCATGGCGGAACGCGATGCCATCGTGGCCGGCAAACACGTCTTCGCGGGACCGCTCAGCGACCGCGACGGCACCGAACGCGTTGCCGCCGGAGCGGTTCTGGACGACGGTGCGCTGTGGGGCATGGACTGGTTCGTCGATGGTGTGATCGGGCAATAACGAAACCCCGCGAAACAAGACAACAGCACATGCAACACGCGCTGGCCCTGCACGGGATAACCAAGAGCTTCGGGGGCTTTACCGCCCTCGAAGCCTTGGATTTCTCGGTCAGGCCGGGCGAGGTCCATGCCTTGCTGGGCGAAAACGGTGCCGGTAAATCCACCCTGATGAACGTGGCCTGCGGGCTTTACGCCCCCGATGCCGGCTGGATCGAGATAGATGGCCAGCCGACGCGCATTTCCGGCGCCCGCGACGCGGCCGCACGCGGCATCGGCATGGTGCACCAGCATTTCAAACTGGTCCCGTCGTTTTCGGTTCTTGACAACATCCTGCTGTTCAATCCCGGCCGCCCGGCGGCCGAGATCGCCGCGGCGACGCGCGATCTGGCCACGCGCATGGGCATCCCCGTGGACCTGGCACGGCGGGCCGGCACGCTGGGCATCGCCGAACAACAGCGCGTCGAGATCCTCAAGGTGCTGGTGGCCGGCGCGCGGGTGATCATTCTGGACGAGCCCACCGCCGTTCTCAGCGACGACGAGGGCCTGGCCCTGATGCGGTTGATGCGCGGGCTGGCCGAAGCCGGCAGCGCCGTCATCCTGGTCACACACAAATTGCACGAGGCGCTTGGGTTTTCCGACCGGATCACCGTGATCCGAGCGGGGCGCAAGATTGTCGAAACCACCCCAGCCGAATCGGATCCGCGCCGTCTGACCACGCAGATCGTCGGCGAGACGATTGTGGAAATGCCGGCGCCCACGGTCGCCGTGGGCGCGCCGCGCCTGCGTTTTGACGCGGTGTCGGGCCAGGGCGATAGCGGCCAGAAAGGCATTTCAAACGTCAGCTTCACGGTGCGCGGCGGCGAGATATACGGCATCGCCGGTGTCGCCGGCAACGGCCAGACAGAGCTGGCGCAGGTGCTGATCGGGCTGACCCGTGCCAGCGCCGGCCGGATCGAGGTGGACGGGCGCGACATCGCCGGCGCGGCCGCCGACGATCCGCGCCGCCGCGGCCTTGCGGCAATCCCGGTCGACCGTTACCGGCACGGGCTGGCAGGCGCGATGAGCGTGGTTGAAAACTTTGCCGTGCGCGGCACGCTGGCGGGACGCTACGGATCGTGGCTCCGGTTCGACAGGCGCCGCGCGCGCCGCGACGCCGCCGCCGCCATCGCGGCCTTCGATGTGCGCGGCGTTCGCAACCTGAGCCAGCGCGCCGCGCTTCTGTCGGGCGGCAACGCCCAGAAACTGGTGATCGCGCGCGAGTTTCAGGGCACGCCCGGCGCGGTCTTTGCCCATAGCCCGACACGTGGCCTGGACGTGCGCGCCGGCGCGGCGGTGCACGACCGGCTGCGCGCGGCCCGCGACGCCGGCGCCGCCGTTCTGGTGATCAGCGAGGATCTCGACGAAATCCTGCTGCTTTCGGACCGGATCGGCGTGTTGACCGGCGGCCGTCTGACGGCAGAGTTCGACGCGCCCGCCGAGCGCGCCCAGATCGGCGCGGCGATGGTGCACCATGACTGACGCGAACGCGCCCGCCACCGTGCCCGCCGCACCGCCGCCCCCCGATGCGGGCGCGACGCGCTGGCGGCTGGTGCCGATCCTGGAACGGCGCCAGACCGTGCCCGACCTGCTGCGCGTGGCGGTCTATGCCATCAGCCTGCTGCTGGCCGCGGCCCTGTCGGTGGGTTTGCTGGCGCTTTGGGATGTGCCGCCCGCGGAACTTTTCCGCGAGATCGCGACGGTGGCCTTTTCCAGCCCCCGCGCCCTGGGATCGGTTCTGGTGCAGACGGCGCCCTTTGTGGTGGCAGGCCTCGCGACGGCGATCGCCTTTCGGGCGAATTTCTGGAACATCGGCCTGGAAGGTCAGATGATCCTGGGCGCGATCTGTGCCTCGGCGGTGGCAATCAATGACATCGGGCCCGAAACGCTGCGGCTGCCGCTGATGGCGCTGGCGGCCTGCCTGGGCGGGATGCTGTGGATTGCGGGGCCGGGATACCTGAAGCACCGGCTGGGCGTGAACGAGGTGATCACCACGCTCTTGCTGAACTATGTCGCCTTCAACCTGCTCCTGCATCTGCTCTACGGCCCGTGGAAAGACCCGGTGAGCGCATTTCCACACACCGAGCAATACGAAACCTTCGAAAAGCTCGCGCCGCTGGGCTGGCAGAAACTGACCTGGGCCCTGCCGCTGGCGGGCATGCTGGCGCTGGCGCTGTGGTGGGTCTATTCGATCAGCCGGATCGGCTATCTGACCGACATGATGCGCGCCAACCCCGACATGGCGCGCGCGGTGGGCGTGCCGGTTCTGGGCCTGTCGCTGGCGGCGATCCTGGGATCGGGCGCTGTGGGCGGGCTGACAGGTTTCGTCATCGCCGCCGGGATCGAAGGCCGCATGACCCAGGATTTCTTCGTCGGCTACCTGTTTTCGGGCGTTCTGATCGCCTTTCTGGGCCGCAACCACCCGGTTGGCGTGGTGCTGTTCTCGATGTTCATGGCGATCCTTCTGCTGGTCGGACAGAGCCTTCAGGTGTTCTTTGGCACCCCCTTCGCGCTGGTGCGTCTGGCCCAGGCGATCTTCATCCTCTGCGTGGCGGGATCCGAATTCTTCCTGACCTACCGGATGCACTGGAAAGGCGCCGCATGACAGAGTTCCTGTTCAACTGGCTGATCAATGTGCCGGCCTTCGCCACGCCTTTCGCGCTGGCGGCGCTGGGGCTGATCATCTGCGAAAGGTCGGGCGTTCTGAACCTTGGGGCCGAAGGCTTCATGCTGGCCGGGGCGCTGGCCGGGGTCGGGCTGACCATCGGCGGCGCCGCGCCGCTGCCGGCGCTGGCCGGCGCGGCGGTTGCGGGAATGGCGCTGGGACTGGTGTTCGCGGTTCTGGTGGCGGGGCTGCGGATCAACCATGTGATATCGGGCCTGGCGCTGGTGTTTACCGCGCAGGCGCTGACCAGCCTGATCGCCACGTCGCAACGCTGGACCAACACCGCGATCACGGGGCTTGAACCGGTGCTGTTCGGGCAGGACATCGTCACATGGGCAACGCCGGTTCTGTGTGCCGCCACGGTCTGGGGATTGGGGCGCACGCGCTTCGGCTTGAACCTGCGGGCCGTCGGCGAAAACACCGCTGCGGCCGACGCGGCGGGCCTGGATGTGACGCTGTACCGGTTTGCCGCGATCCTGATCGGTGCCGCGCTGATCGGTCTGGCGGGGGGCTATCTGACGGTGGCCGTGTCGCGGATCTGGGTTGACAATGTCGTGGGCGGGCGGGGCTGGATCGCCATCGCGCTGGTGATCTTCGCGCGCTGGTATCCGTGGCGCGCGCTGGGCGGCGCATTGCTGTTCGGCTGCATCGAGGCGCTGATCCCCCGCGTGGCCGCCGCCGGAATAGATGTTCCGCGCTATTTCCTTCAGATGACACCCTACCTTGCAACGCTGGGTGTGATGATCTGGGCCGCGTTGCGCGGCACCGACCGCTGGGCCCAGCCGGCCGCGCTGGGCCAGCATCACGTCCGCGAGGATCGCACATGACCGCGCGCCGTATCACCCGTTCTTGTTCATATCAAAGGAGGACCGACCATGATCGTCTATGAACCCCCGCAACCGGCCACCGAAGTACCGCTGATCGATCTGACCGACAGTTTTTCGGACGATATCGAAAAGCGCAAGGCGGTGGCCTGGGAAGTGCACAAGGCCTGTGTGGACCCCGGTTTTTTCTACATCATCAACCATGGTATCCCCCAGGAGGTGATGGACAACCAGTTGAAGCTGGCGGCGCAGTTCTTTGACCTGCCGCTCGAGGAAAAGCTGGCTCTTGATTCGGTCAAGGAGGCATCGACCCGCGGCTACGAGCCGATGGCGGCCCAGACGCTGGACGAAGGATCGCCGCCGGACCTGAAGGAAGGCTTCATGTCGAGCGTGGATGCCGATGAGAACCACCGCTACACCAAGATGAACGTGCCGGGCACCGGGCGCAACCAGTGGCCGGAGAGCTTTCCCGAATTCGCCCCCCAGTACGAAGCCTATGCCCAGAGGGTTCTGCAACTGGGCCGGCATCTGGCGCGGGTTGTCGCGCTGTCGCTGAACCTGCCCGAGGATTACTTTGACAAGGGTCTGGAAGAGCCGCTGCACTACTGCCGTATTCTCAAGTATCCGCCGATGCCCAAGGACGCGGCCCCCAATCAGCTGGGCGCCGGTGCCCATTCCGACTGGGGCCTGCTGACGCTGCTGTTGCAAGACGACATCGGCGGGCTGGAAGTGCGTTCGGCGGATGGCCAGTGGATCTCGGCGCCGCCGGTCGAGGGCGCCTACATCGTCAACCTGGGCGAGATGTTCCCGGTGATCACGAACGATCTGTACAAGGCGACGATGCACCGCGTTCTGAACAACCATTCCGACAAGACGCGGTATTCCTGCCCGGTGTTCTGCGACCCCGAGTATTTCTACAAGGTCGAATGCGCCCCCACCTGTCTGCCCGAGAACGGCGAGCCGAAGTACCCGCCGATGACCGCCGGCGAACATCTGCGCGCGCAGTTCGAAAAGACCTTCGGCATCGCGGCGGCATGAGGCAGACATGAACACCCTCATGCAGGTCAGCCTGTTCTCTGACGACTTCGTGGCGCTCTCCGAGTTCTACCGCGATGTGTTTCACCTGACCGAAAACGAAAGCCTGCGGTCGGACGTGTTCCGCGGTTACATGGCCGGGGAATGCATGGTCGGGTTCAGCGCGCTGGCGGCCTATGAAATGCTGGATCTGACGCCCCGCGCGGCCGGTGAAGGCGATCAGACCGCCTTTACCTTCCGGTTCGACACCAAGGCGGCGCTGGACACCGCCGTCGAAACCGCCACCGCGCGCGGCGCCACGCTGATCAAGCCGCAGTTCATGACCTACTACAACTGGTACATGGCGGTCTTGCGCGATCCCGATGGCAACGGGCTGCGGCTGGCCTGCCCGACGCCCGAATGAAACCGGGCGCGGGGGGGGGGCCCCCCCCCCCCGCCCCCCCCCACGAAACGGGGGGCGGGGGTGGGACGGGTGGTGGGAGGGGCCGGCCCGG
>JANSXZ010000035.1 GCA_024742705.1 Paracoccaceae bacterium
AAGCGAAAAGAGGGAAAGCACCACACCCAGGCCCTCATCGCCCTCGCACGCCGCCGCGTCAATGTCCTGTGGACCATGCTGCAACGGCGTGAAACCTTCGATCCGAAGCGAAATGCTGCTTGACTTGCCCATTACGCAGCGACCTTCAGTGTTTCTAGGAAATTGCGCAACACCGCGTGGCCATGTTCCGAGGCGATGGATTCGGGGTGAAACTGCACCCCGTGGATCGGCAGGCTGCGGTGTTGCAGCCCCATGATCGTGCCATCCTGCAGCGCGGCGGTGATCCGCAGGCAGTCGGGCAGGGTGTCGCGATCGACGATCAGCGAATGATAGCGCGTGGCCGCGAAAGGCGAGGGCAGGCCGGCGAACAGCCCGTCGCCGCCGTGATGCATCTGGCCCATCTTGCCGTGCACGATCTCATGACAGCGCACCACCCGCCCGCCAAAGGCCTGGCCGATCGTCTGGTGGCCCAGGCAAACACCCATAAGCGGGATGCCGGCGTCGGCGGCGGCCCTGGTCAGTTCCAGGCAGATGCCCGCCTGATCCGGGTCGCAGGGGCCAGGCGACAGCAGAATGCCCGAGGGGCGCATCGCCATCGCCGCGGCCACATCCAGCGCGTCGTTGCGG
This sequence comes from Paracoccaceae bacterium, assembly GCA_024742705.1. Lineage (GTDB taxonomy): Bacteria > Pseudomonadota > Alphaproteobacteria > Rhodobacterales > Rhodobacteraceae > JANSXZ01. The sequence goes on from JANSXZ010000035.1 coordinate 628, forward strand.
CGGATCGCAACCTCTGCCCCCAGTTCGCCCAGATAATGCACCAGGTTGTAGGTAAAACTGTCGTAATTGTCGATCATCAGAAGCATGGCGCGGGGTTTCTGCCGTATTTGCAATAGGGGCTGGAGACCGGGGGCCCGGTCGCGGTATACTCTGGGCGCATACATGTTCAGGCTTGTGGCGCAGCGTCAAGAGGGGCGCGGGCGGCCGGGCCGAGACCGGGGTCAGCGAATGCCGCTCAGACGGCCGTCCCGGCACAGGGTGAGGACAAGGCAGTGGCGCAGGGTTTCATGGGCGGCTTCATGATCGGCGGTGTTCTGGCGGTGGCCGGTGTTACCGCGCTGTCTCTGGTTGTGCCGATGGGGCCATCGCCGGAATTCGCCGATCAGATGGCCGCGCCGCGCAATGCCCAGGCCGATCCGGCCAGTCTGCGCGCGCCGGGTGTGACCATCGGCGCGGATGCCAAACCTGGCATCACCACCGATCCTGTGCCGCCGCAGGGCGCGCTGCCGCGTCCGGCCGAACCTGCGGATACGTCGCCGGGCCGGCGCCCCGATGTGGGCGGCACGCCCGATGCGCCGCTGGATCCGGCGCAGGTTGCGCCGGTGCTGCCGGTCGCGCGGCCATCCGATGCTCCGGTGCCGGCCGCGCCGGCGGGCGACGCGCCCCCCGAACCGGTGTCGGAAACCGCGCTGGCCGCGCCCGATACGCCGCGCGCGCCGGATGCGCCGGACATCGGCGAAGGCAGCGGGTTCGGGGCGCGGGCCGAAGCGACGGCGCCGGCCACCGCGCCGGCCGGTGGCACCGACGCCACCACCGTGCCTGCCGGGCCGCAGACGCCGGCCGCGATCACGCCTGAAACCCGGCCCACGGTGGCCGCCGATCCCGCGCCGGCCCCGGCCGCCGCCGCGCAGGCCGATCAGCCCGGCAGCGATCCGGGCAACGCGCGCGCCGATGCGCCGCCGGCGCCCGCGCGCGATCCCCTGCCGCCCCGCATCGCCGCCCTGACCGAACCGTCAAAGCCCGCGGCCGAAGCGGAGATCGCCAAACCCGATCCGGCGCCGGATGCCGCGAAACCCGCCGCCAAACCCGCCACCAAACCCGATCCCGCCAAACCCGATCCCCTGGCGGGCCTCGGGCTTTCGCGTGCCGGTATCGCCGCCGCGCCCGACCCCGACGCGCCGCCGATCGAACGATACGCCGAGCCTTTCGTGAACCCCGAAGCCAAGCCATTGATGTCGATCGTGCTGATCGACGGTGCCGCGTCGATCGGCACCGAGGCGCTTTCCGCCTTTCCCTATCCGCTGACATTCGCTGTCGATCCGACGCTGCCGGATGCGGCGGCCCGCATGGCCCGCCACCGCGACGCCGGTTTCGAGGTTGTTGCACTGGTCGATGTGCCCGCCGGCGCCACGCCTGCGGATATCGAGGTGATCGTCGGCGCCGCCCGTGCCGCGGTGCCCGAGGCGGTGGCTCTGATGGAGGCGGTGGATGGCGCGGTTCAGAGCGACCGCGCGCTGTCGGACCAGATGACCGGGATTGCCCGCGCCGAAGGGTTGGGCATCGTCTACCAGGGCAACGGGCTGGACACGGCGCAGAAGCTGGCGGTGCGCGAAGGCGTGCCGGCGGCGCCGGTGTTCCGCGATCTCGATGGCGCGGGCCAGACACCGGTGGTGATGCGCCGGTTTCTGGATCAGGCCGCGTTTCGCGCAGGGGTCGAGGGCAGCGTGATCATGATGGGCCGCGTGCGCCCCGATACGATCAGCGCGCTGTTGCTCTGGGGATTGCAGGACCGCGCCAGCAAGGTGGCGCTGGCGCCCGTCTCGGCGGTGTTGACCGAAGCGCTGGGCGGTGGCTGAGCGGGTTTCCGTTCACGGCTTGTTCATTTCAAGGGCCTAGCCTGCCGGTGCCGGACCCATCGAAGGAGGCGCCGATGCAAATGCTGCGACACCCCGCCGGGGACCGTTTTGCCGATCAGATCGCCGCCCGGATCGCCGGCGGTGATCACGCCGGGGCACTGGCCCTGCTGTTGCCAAGGGTGCAGGGCGGGGCGGCCGAACCGCGTATGGTGGATCAGGCGGCCACCTGCTACTGGGCGCTGGGCGATGGTGGCACCGCGCTGGCGCTGATGCGGGCGCTGGTCGAGATCGACCCGCGCAATGCCGCCGCGTGGGGCAAGATCGGCGCGATGGCCTTGTCGCTGGGCGACACCGGCACCGCGCAGGCAGCCTTCGCGCGGACGGTCAAGCTGAACCCGCGTTCGGCCAATGCGCTGGCGGCCCTGAACCGTATCGCGCCTTTTGCCCGTGGCGGCCGGCACTGGCGCAGCCTGCGCAACCTGTCGGTGGCGCGCGATCTGCCGGCGGCGGAACGGCGCATCGCCTTCAACGCGCTGGGCCGCATCGAACAGGCCGCCGGCAACCGCCGGGCGGCGTTCCATGCCTTTGCCCGTTGCAAGGCGCTGACACCGGGGCGCTATGATCCCGATGCGGTGACGCGCCGCGTCGACGAACAGATCGCGCGGTTTCACACTGGCGCGAAGGTCCGCGGTGAAGCCGATGGCGGCCCGCGCATGGTGTTCGTGGTCGGGATGCCCCGTTCCGGCACCACCCTGGTGGAAAGCATCCTGTCGCGCCATCCCGATGTGCGCAGTATCGGTGAAAGCAAGGCGCTGACGGCGGCGGTCCAGACCGCGCGGGGGCTGTGCCCCGGCGGCCCCTGGGACTGGTTCGGCGCGCTCGATCCCGATGGCCTGCGGCAATGCCGGGCGAAGTTCCGCGCCCGCATCCCGCCCGCGCCGCCCGATGCGGCCGACGCATCGGTCATCCTGGGCAAGATGCCGCTGGATTGCCTGGAAATGGGGGCGGCCTGGCGCCTGTTTCCCGATGCGCGCTTTGTCTTCATGCAGCGCCACCCGCTTGATGTGGGCCTGTCGTGCTTCACCACCAACTTCCACGAGGGCAACGCCTTTTCCCGATCACTTGAACACATCGGGCACCTGACAGCGGCCGTGCACCGATCGCTTGACGACTATGCGGGAAAACTGGGCGGTGTGCTGCGCCAGCAATCCTACCGCGCGCTGGTGCAAGCGCCAGGGGATCAGATCGCGGCACTTCTGGATCATGTCGGATTGCCCTTCGATGCCGCCTGTCTTTCTCCCGAAGCTGGCAGCGACGCGGTGCGTACCGCATCGGTGCTTCAGGTGCGCGCGGGTATCAACACTTCGGGTCTGGACAAATGGCGCGACTACGCGACCGAACTGCAACCGTTGCTAGACGCCCTCGGCGGGCCGGAATGGATCGCCGGCTGGGAAGAGCGCGACAGCGCGCGCGTTGCGGGCAACGGGTGACGCGCCGCTGGTCCGTCACGCCGGGTTCAGCCGTTGCCGCCGCCCGCAAACCTTGCCGCATCCGCGGCCGCGCGTCGTATCGCGTTGGATTTGTGCACGGTTTCCTGGTATTCCGCTTCCGGGTCACTGTCATAGACAACGCCGCCGCCCGCCTGGATGTACAGTTTCGTGTCCTTCACCACGGCCGTGCGCAGCGCGATGCACATGTCCATGTCGCCGCCGGCGCTGAAATACCCGACACCGCCACCATAGACGCCGCGCTTTTCGGGTTCGAGTTCGTCGATAATCTGCATCGCGCGCACCTTGGGCGCGCCGGAGACCGTGCCCGCCGGCATCCCTGCGAAAAAGGCATCGATGGCGTCGCAGCCTTCGGCCAGTTCGCCAACGACGTTCGACACGATGTGCATGACATGACTGTAGCGTTCGATGATGAACTGTTCGGTCGGGCGCACGGTGCCGATCCGCGACACCCGCCCGGCGTCGTTGCGGCCCAGGTCCAGCAACATCAGATGCTCGGCCAGCTCCTTTTCATCGGCCAGCAGATCCGCCTCGAGCGCGCGATCCTCTTCCGGCGTGGCGCCGCGCGGCCGGGTGCCGGCGATGGGCCGGATCGTCACCTCGTTGCCGAACACACGCACAAGGATTTCGGGGCTGGCACCGATCACCTGGAAGCCACCGAAGTTGAAATAGAACATGAAGGGCGACGGATTGGTGCGCCGCAACGATCGGTAGAGCGCGAAGGGCGGCTGCTTGAACTCCTGCGTCCAGCGTTGCGACGGCACGACCTGAAAGATGTCGCCGGCGCGGATATAGTCGCGGGCCTTTTCCACGGCCGCCTTGTAGGCCGCGTGGGTGAAATTCGATTGAGGCGGCGCGATGTCGTCCGCATCGCCCAGGTCGCGGGTGGCCGCCGGCATGGCCCGCTCCAGATCGCGCACCGCATCCATGACCCGTTCCGCTGCCTGCGCATAGGCCGCACGCGCCGATTGCCCATCGGACACCCAGGCCGGGGAAACCACGGTGACCTCACCCTTCACCCCGTCGAGCACCGCGACAACCGAAGGGCGGATCATCACCGCGTCGGGCAGGCCCAGCGGATCGGGATTGACGTCGGGCAGATGTTCGACCAGCCGCACCATGTCGTAGCCCAGGTATCCGAACAGCCCCGCCGCCGCCTGTGGCAGGTCCGCAGGCAGATCGATGCGACTTTCGGCGATTACCGCGCGCAGCGTGTCCAGCGGATTGCCGGGCATGGGCGTGAAACCTTCTGGATCGAAGCGCGCAGATCGGTTGATCTCGGCGCGGGTTTCGTGCGCGCGCCAGATCAGATCGGGTTTCATCCCGATGATCGAATAGCGGCCGCGCACCTCGCCTCCGGTCACCGATTCGAGGATGAAGGCGTTTTCCGACGCACCCGTCAGCCGCAGCATGAGCGATACCGGCGTGTCCAGATCCGCAGCCAGCCGCGCATATACAACCTGGTTCGCGCCAGCTTCATAGGCTTTGGCAAACGTCGGGAAATCCGGGGTTATTGCCATCCGGCGCCGCCCTTATTGAAACGATGTCAGCACGGCGTTCAGCGCGCGCTGGTCGATCTGCGGTTCGGCGCGCAACTGGCTGTCGGCCACGAAAGCCTGGAAAAGCGCCTGCGAAAGCGCCTGATCCAGATCGGCGCCCAGGGCCGCACGCAGCCGCGCCATGTCGCCCCCGGTTTCGGCCGGTGCGGTCGCATCGAGGCGCAGAACATAAACCGCGCCGTTGTCGGCAATCACCCGCAGCGCGCCCGGCGCCATCTCGAAGACTTCCGAGATCATGGTGCGCGGGGCACCATCGATGAACGACTGCCGGGTCACCCCGGTTTCACGCCGGGCAGTCAGGCCCGTGCCGGCAAAATCCGTACCTTCTGACAGGCGGGCCACCAGCGCATCGGCCTGAGCGACCAGCGCGGTTTCCGTGCTGGCGCGAAGCCAGTCTTCGAGAACCGCCGCCCGCGCCGTTTCAAAAGGTTCGGGTCGCGGCGGCAAAACCGCATCCAGCCGCAAGGCGAACGCGCCGCCATCCTCGAGATAGGCCACTTCCGGATAGTCGTCGGGGGTCACCGCCGCCGCCGCTTCCCGGAAGCCCTGGTAGGCGGCTACGCCTTGTGTCGTCTGCGCGGTCCATTCCATCGTGCCAAGCTGCATTTCGGTGTCTTGCGCAAGGTCTTCCAGGGTTGCGCCCCCGACAAGAAGATCGTCGGCGCTTTCGGCCTGCAATTCGATCACGCGCCGCGCGCGGTCTCGTGCCAGTTCGGCCCGCAACTCGGGCAGCGCCTCTTCATAACTGACGCTTTGTGCCGCCAGCACGCCATTCACCCGGTAGAGCGCCGGTCCCAGTGGCGAAGGCAAGGGCCCCACAACATCTCCGGCGGTGGCGGCAAACACGGCATCCCCGGCTTCGCCCAGCGCGGCCCGTGTCACATCGCCCATGTCGACATCCGAAAGTTGCAGGTCGCGCCCCTGCACCAGCAGTTCGAATGTTGTGCCGCCAACCGACAACTGTGCGCTGGCGTCATCCGCGCTGGCCCGATCGGCAAAAACCAGACGTTCGACAAGCCGCCGCTCGGGCTGTTCATAGCTTTCGCGCCGCGTTTCATAAAGCTCGCGCAGCAGCGCCGGGTCCACCTCGACGGTGTCCAGGATCATTTCCGGGGTCAGCAACGCATAGGTCAGCTGCTTGGTTTCAGGCAGCGTGTAGTCGGCGATGTTTTCCGCGTGATAGGCCCGCAATTCGGCATCGTCGGGTTGGCGCAAGGGCGCGGCCAGATCGGCCTCGTCCAGTTGTGCCCAGGTGAAATCGCGGCGGGCACCGATGAACTCGACGATCAGATCAGGCAACGTTCCGGGCATCCGCGCTCCGTCGCTGATGGCGCCTTGCACGATCGAACGTGCCGCTTCCGCGCGCAGATCTTCTTCGAATTCGGTCTCGTTGATCCCCGCGTTCTGCAGCGCGAACCTGTAGGATTCGCGATCAAAGGTTCCGTCCAGCCCCTGAAAAGCCGGAATCGACAGGATCTCGCGTTGCAGGTTCGCGTCGCCCAGCGACAGGCCGATTTCATCGGTTTCGTGGTCGAGGGACGCAAGGGCGACCAACTGCGCCAGAACCTGACGGTCGAGCCCGAGCGCGCGGGCCTGCTCCATGGTCACTGGCTGGCCGGTCTGCGCCTGAAATGCGCGCATTTCCTGCTGCAAGGCCCGCGCATAGGCGTCCACGCTGATCGATTGATCGCCTGCATGACCGACGGTGCGTATGGTGCCCGACATGTTCGTCGCGCCAAAACCGGCCAGCCCGACGATCAGCAATCCCAGCAGGATCCAGACGAAGGTCTTCGAAATGCTCTTGCCTGCGGCCATGATGGTTTTTGTCCCCCGGGGCGGTTGTGCCTTGTCGCGCGTGTCTAATATGAGGCGGGGCCGCCGGCAAGCGCGGATGGCAGCGATTGCAGACGTGTGAACAGCTCGCCCAGCCCGGCGCGGTCAAGATTGGCGAAGGCAATCCGCAACTGCCGGGTGCCGTTGGCATTGCCTTCGGGCTGGAACATCGTCCCCGGCAACAGCAATACGCCCGCAGCCGAAACCAGCCGCGGTGCAAGCTCGGCGGATGACATGGCGAAAGGATGCGCCACATAGGCAAAATAGGCGCCGAGCCCCAGAAGCGCCCAGCCATTGTCTTCCAGCCGCGGGAAATTATCGACAATCGCCGCCCGCCTGTCGAGGATTTCGGCGCGCTCCCCGGCCAGCCATTGCGACAGGTTCCGCATCCCCCAAAGCGCAGCATGCTGGCCGATCTGGTTCGGGCAGATCGCCACAGTATCCAGAAACTTCTCGACCTCGGCCAACCGCGCGCGCGAGGCAACCAGCGCGCCCACCCGGTGCCCGGTCAGCCGGTAAGCCTTCGAAAAAGAGTAGAGATGGATCAGGGTGTCGTCCCAGTCGGGATCAGTGAACAAGGGGTGCGGCGCACCGCTGCGGCTGTCGAAATCGCGGTAGGTCTCGTCGAGGATCAGCGCGATGCGGTGCCGGCGCGCCAGGTCGCCAAACGCGCGGACAAGATCCGAAGGATACTCGACACCGGCCGGGTTGTTCGGCGTAACAAGGGCGATGGCCCGAGTGCGCGGGGTAATCAGCGCCGCACAAGCGTCCGGGTCGGGCAGCATGCCGGCGTCGCAAGGCAAGGGCACCGCACGCACCCCGGACATATCCAACCACATCTTGTGGTTGAAATACCATGGCGTGGGCAAGATGATCTCATCCGCTTCACCCGCCAGGGTGGCAACCGCCGCCGCAAAGGCCTGGTTGCAGCCCGAAGTGATGCAAACGCGGTCTGCCGTGACCGTCCCGCCGTAATGTTGCGAAGTCCTGGCGGCCAGTTCCTCACGCAGTGCCGGCAACCCCAGCACCGGGCCATAAAGATGCGCCTGATCCTCCTCGATCGCCACGCGCGCCATCTCGGCCCGCATTGCTGCTGGCGGCGCCTCGACAGGCGCGGCCTGACTGACGTTTATCAGCGGATTTTCAGCCGAAAATCGCAGGCCTTCAAGCCATCGTCGCGCTTCCATAACCGGCGGAGCAAAGGTTGTGGCGGTTCTTGGCATCGTCATTGCAAATTCCTCTGAAGGCTGAAGCGACGCTTTTTGAGTATTTTTCGAACAATGAAGAACAGGTTGGCGCTCCCCTTCATTGTTCCTGAAATACTCCCGCCGGAGGCGTCCCGCCTTTCACGCACCGCGGTAGGGTTCAACGTATTGCAGCGCCATGTCCCAAGGAAAGAAAATCCAGGTGTCCTGGCTCACTTCGGTGATGAAGGTATCAACTTGCGGCCTGCCTTGGGGCTTTGCGTAGACGGTCGCGAAATGGGCCTTTGGATACATGGTGCGGACAACTTCCAGGGTCTTGCCACTGTCCACGAGGTCGTCAATGATTAGGATGCCGGTTCCGTCGCCCATGAGGTTCTGATCCGGGTGTTTCAGAACTTTGGCCTCGGATCGGGTCTGGTGGTCGTAGGACTTGATGCTGATGGTGTCGACTGTCCGGATATCCAGTTCGCGTGCCAGGATCATGGCCGGGGCCATGCCGCCGCGGGTTACGGCGACGACGGCGCGCCAGGCTCCGTTGTCGGGGCCCTGTTTGTCGAGTCGCCATGCGAGGGCGCGGCTGTCGCGATGGATTTGATCCCAACTGATGTGGAACCCTTTTTCATGGGGCAGGCGGTCCGTCATGGTGTCACCGATCAAGCAGGAGTTTCAGGCCGAGGGCGGCCATCAGGCCGGCGCAGGTCCGGTCGATGGCGGATTTCGTATCGAGGTAGAGACGGCGTGCCGGGGAACTGCCAAGAAGGGTCGCGAACCCCAGGTAGAACATCGCCTCGACCGCGAAGTGATTGAACACGATCAGGGCGATTTCGCCGGCATTCAGGCCTTTCGGGAACACAACGACCAGAACCGCCGCGGCGAAAAGCACGGATTTGGGGTTTGCCAGGTTGATCAGCACACCGCTCAGAAGGTGGCTGCGCGACCTTGCTTCGGCGGCTTCACCCGGCGCCGTGCCCGCGCCGCGCCACATGCCCCAGGCCAGCCAGATCAGGTATGCGCCACCGATGAACCGCAGCGTGCCATAGGCCCAGGGCACGAGTGTGAATACCGCCTCGACGCCCAACAGCGCCGCCAGTGTCCAAAACGCGGCCGCCAGACCAAGCCCAAACCCCGTGCGCACCCCCGCCCCGCGACCGTCGCGGACCGACACGCGCAACATGTAGAGCAGCGCCGGGCCGGGGCTGACGATGGCGGCGGCCAGCAACAGATTGAACGCAACGAGGTTCTCGGCGGTCATCGGGTCAGCCCTTTGACATGTCCGGCGCGTCCACCGCCTTCATGCCGACCACATGATACCCCGCGTCCACATGCAGCACCTCGCCGGTGACGCCCGCGCCAAGGTCGGACAGGAGGTAGAGCGCCGAATTCCCGACATCTTCTATGGTCACGTTGCGTCGCAGGGGCGAGTTGTATTCGTTCCACTTCATGATGTAGCGGAAGTCGCCGATCCCCGAAGCTGCGAGTGTCTTTATCGGCCCCGCGCTGATGGCATTGACGCGGATGCCGTCCTTGCCCAGATCCTCGGCCAGATAGCGCACCGATGCCTCGAGCGCGGCCTTGGCCACGCCCATCACGTTGTAGTGGGGCATGACCTTTTCGGCGCCGTAATATGTGAGGGTCAGGCACGCCCCGCCGGGGTTCATCATCTTTTCCGCCCGCGCCACCACGGAGGTGAACGAAAACACCGAGATGTCCATCGACATCTGGAAATTCGCCCGGCTGGTATCGACGTACCGCCCGCGCAATTCGGATTTGTCTGAAAATCCGATGGCGTGCACCACAAAGTCGAGCGTGCCCCATTTCGCGCGCAGGGCTTCGAACAAGGCATCGACCGATGCCTCGTCGCCGACATCGCAAGGCAGGACGATGTCGCTGCCGACCTTCTGCGCCAGGGGCTCGACGCGCTTTCGCAGCGCGTCGCCCTGGTAGGAAAACGCCAGTTCCGCGCCGGCTTCGGCGCAGGCACGCGCGATGCCCCAGGCGATGGATTTGTCGTTGGCCAGCCCCATGATCAGCCCGCGTTTGCCGGACATCAGTTGATTTGACATTGAGGCGCTCCCAGCCAGTCTATATTCGGTCATCACCCTTTAGGCGATTGGCCGGGGTGCTTCAAGGGCGGCGGGCGCCGGCCACTGGCCGGAGCGCGGCGCGATCAAGGGAGAAAGTGCCGTGAGCGACAGAACCGGAATTTTTGCGGGCGACGATCCGTTCGCCATCGCGCGGGCGTGGATGGCCGAGGCCGAAGCCAGCGAGATCAACGATCCCAACGCCATTGCCCTGGCCACCGTCGATGCCGACGGCCTGCCCAACGCGCGGATGGTCCTTCTCAAGGAGATCGAGGATGCGGCCTTTGTCTTCTACACCAACTACACCTCGCAGAAGGCGCGCGAGATCGACGGCGCCGGCAAAGCCGCTTTCGTGCTGCACTGGAAATCCCTGCGCCGCCAGATCCGGGTGCGCGGGATTGTCAGCCGCGAGGATGGGCCGCAGGCGGATGCCTATTATCGATCACGGTCGCTCAAGAGCCGCCTGGGGGCCTGGGCATCGGATCAATCCAAGCCGCTGGCCAGCCGTTCGGCGCTGATGGCCGAGGTGGCCCGTGTCACCGCGCAGCACGGTCCGAACCCGTCGCGCCCGCCGTTCTGGGGCGGTTTCCGGGTCACCCCGGTCGAGATCGAGTTCTGGGCGGACGGCACGTTCAGGTTGCATGATAGATTTGCCTGGAAGCGCGCCAATCCATCTGAAAAATGGATCATTCAGCGTCTCAACCCGTGAATTTCACGTCGCGCGAAATGCAAGACCATGAAATATATAAAGGTTTTGAGCTTGTCTTTGCGGTTGAAAATGCCGCACTATGGGAGAAGAAATAGTAAAGAATGCTCGTGATAGGGGCGCTGTGTTTGGCTGACGATCATCAAAATCTGTATCACGTCAATGGCCAGGTGAAGTGGTTCGATCAGACGAAGGGCTTCGGGTTCGTGATCGCGGACGATGGCGGCCCCGACATTCTCCTGCATATCAACGTCCTGCGCAACTTTGGCCAGAACTCGGTGGCGGATTCGGCGCGGATCGAGGTGTTGACCCACAAGACCCAGCGCGGTGTGCAGGCGGTCGAGGTACTGGGTATCGAACCGCCGGCCCGCGAGGCGGCGCCGGTGCTGGCGGATCTGGCCGATCTCGATCCCGATCTGGTGCGCGCGGCTCCGATGGAACCCGCGCGGGTAAAGTGGTTCGACAAGGGCAAGGGCTTTGGCTTTGCCAACGTCTTCGGCAAGCCCGAGGATGTGTTCGTGCACATCGAGGTTCTGCGCGGGTCCGGTCTGGCCGATCTGTTGCCCGGCGAGGCGCTGGCGATGCGGGTGATCGACGGCAAGCGCGGTCGCATGGCTGCCGAAGTGATGGCCTGGGAGGCCGCGAATTCATCGGGTACGCCCTGACATGAAGGCTCTTGCGGTTCTGGTGGCCTGGCTCTGGGCGGCGCCGCTGCTTGCAGCCTGCGCCGGCGACAGCGTGTTCCTGCGTGGCGATTGGGGCCAGGCGCGGTTTTCGGTCGAATTGGCCCAGACGCCGGAAAGCCGGGCGCGGGGTCTGATGTTCCGCGAAAGCCTGCCGCGTTCGTCCGGCATGCTGTTCGTCTACGAGCGCCCGCGCCGGGCGCAATTCTGGATGAAGAACACGCTGATCCCGCTCGACATGATTTTCACCGACCGCAGCGGTGTCGTGCAGCGGGTTCACCATATGGCGGTGCCCGGTGATCTGACGTCGATCGACGGTGGCCCGGACATTTTTGCGGTGCTGGAAATCAACGGCGGGCTGGCCCGGTCTCTGGGGATTGTGGCAGGCAGCGAAATGCGCCACCCGGTTTTCGCCGACGGTCCTGCGGCCTGGCCCTGTTAGGGCTTTTCAAAGCCGGGCAAGGGCGCTAGAGACGGGCATGGTCCGGGGCGTGGCGCAGTCTGGTAGCGCACCTGTTTTGGGTACAGGGGGCCGCAAGTTCGAATCTTGCCGTCCCGACCATGATCCGCAGCCCGTGCCGGCAACCGGCCCGTGGCTGGCGCTCTGTCATTCCGGCACGCCGCCGGCGCGGCGATATACCCTCTGAATTCTTCGATGCAGTCTGGCGCTGTCCTGGGATACCTTGCGCGTGGTGCCATCGGCCTGCGGCACGCGCAGGAAGTATTCCGTCAGCGCGAGATATCCGGGGCGGTCGGGCCGTGCGCTGAAGCGGATGACGAGGCGGGGCAGATCGTCGAGCGTGCCGTTGTGGCGCAGGATCACCCCTGCGGTCAGGTCGGGCGGCATGTAGCGGCGACACTCCAGCGTGTCGCGCCCCACTTCGATCATCTGCGCCTCGGGGCCCTCACATTCCGACCGGAAGGCGGCAAACAGGCTTTCGGGGTAATCCGAGAATCGCGCCGCGCCGCTGGGCGGCACCACATCTTGTGGAGCACACGCGCAAAGCAGCGAAAAAATCAGCAGATGTTGTCTCGGCATTTGCGGCTCCGCCACGTCTTGGGCACCGGCTGTGGCGGTGATGCAACTGTTGGCCAGACTGACGCTGTCGAACGTCATATGCAACGCCGCGGCGGACGGTTTTGCGCGCCGTCGTCTAAGCCGTTTCAGCGCAAAGCGAAATCGGGCGTGCCGTGGCGCGGCGCCAAGGGCCGCGCGCGGCGGCGTTAACCTGTTGAATCACCCCTGCCCAAACTGGCGCGCGGGTCAATTCAAAAGAGTTGCGAAACCGCTAAAAATGCCGTTGACCGAACCCCGTGAAATACGCCAGTTTGTGCAGGTCGGCGGCGTAGCCACTATATATGGTGTAGGGCGGCGCGTGCAGGCAGGACAGACCAAGCATATCAGTGTTGTTTTCGAGTGTGCCGGGTTCCTTGATGGACACGTGTGCGCATCGGTCCTGCCTGTCTTGTCACGGTCGACAGAGACGCGGATCCGGACATGCGATCCGATACAAAAACGAAGCTGGAACAGAGGCAGCGACAATGAAAATTGAACGGAAATTCACCACCGCAGGTCAGGACGCATATGCGGCGCTGGACTTCGTCTCGGCCACATCCGAGATCCGCAATCCCGACGGAACAGTGGTGTTTCGGATGGACGACATCGAGGTGCCGGCGGGCTGGAGCCAGGTTGCTTCGGACGTGATCGCGCAGAAGTATTTCCGCAAGGCCGGCGTGCCCGCGCGGCTGAAAAAGGTGAAGGAAAAGGGCGTGCCCGCCTTCCTGTGGCGCTCGGCGCCCGATGGCGATGTGCCGACGACGGGCGAAACCTCGTCCAAGCAGGTGTTCGACCGGCTGGCCGGTGCATGGGCCTACTGGGGTTGGAAGGGCGGGTATTTCTCGACCGAGGAAGACGCGCGCGCCTATTATGACGAAATGCGCTTCATGCTGGCGTCGCAACGCGCGGCCCCCAACAGCCCGCAGTGGTTCAACACCGGGCTGCATTGGGCCTATGGTATCGACGGACCGGCGCAGGGCCATTACTACGTCGATCATGCCACCGGCAAGCTGACCAAATCGAAATCCTCCTACGAGCATCCGCAGCCGCATGCATGTTTCATCCAGGGCGTGAAGGACGACCTGGTGAACGATGGGGGCATCATGGATCTGTGGGTGCGCGAGGCACGGCTGTTCAAATACGGCAGCGGCACCGGCACCAACTTCAGCCATCTGCGCGCCGAGGGCGAGAAGCTGTCGGGCGGCGGCAAGTCATCGGGTCTGATGGGGTTCCTGAAAATCGGTGACCGTGCGGCCGGAGCGATCAAGTCGGGCGGCACCACGCGCCGCGCGGCCAAGATGGTGATTGTCGATGCCGACCACCCCGACATCGAGGAATTCATCAACTGGAAGGTTCTCGAGGAACAGAAGGTCGCCAGCATCGTCGCCGGTTCGAAGATGCACGAGCAGAAGCTGAACGCGATCTTCGCCGCGATCCGCGCCTGGGACGGTGCGGCGGCGGATGCCTTCGATCCCAAGGCCAATCCTGGCCTGAAACAGGCGATCCGCGATGCCAAGAAGGTTGCGATTCCCGAAACCTACGTCAAACGCGTGCTCGATTACGCACGTCAGGGCCACACCAGCATCGAATTCCCGACCTACGACACGGATTGGGATTCGGAAGCCTACAACTCGGTGTCGGGCCAGAACTCGAACAACTCGATCCGCGTGACCGATGCCTTCCTCAAGGCTGTCGAAACCGACGGAGACTGGGATCTGGTCAACCGCCGCGATGGCACCGTGGCCAAGACGGTCAAGGCGCGCGATCTGTGGGAACAGGTGGGCCACGCGGCCTGGGCCTGCGCCGATCCGGGCATCCAGTATCACGACACGGTCAACGATTGGCACACCTGCCCCGAAGACGGCCCGATCCGCGGATCGAACCCGTGTTCGGAATACATGTTCCTCGACGATACCGCCTGCAACCTGGCGTCGATGAACCTGCTGACCTTCTATCGCGACGGCGCGTTCCAGGCCGATGAATATGTCCATGCCACGCGGCTGTGGACGCTGACGCTGGAAATCAGCGTGACGATGGCACAGTTTCCGTCGCGCGAGATCGCGCAGCTCAGCTATGATTTCCGTACGCTGGGGCTGGGCTATGCCAACATCGGCGGTCTGCTGATGAACATGGGCCTCGGCTATGACAGCCGCGAGGGCCGGGCGATGTGCGGTGCGCTGACCGCGGTGATGACCGGCGTCGCCTATGCCACGTCGGCCGAGATCGCCGGCGAACTGGGCCCGTTCGCCGGCTACAAGCGCAACGCCGCGCATATGCTGCGGGTGATCCGCAATCACCGTCAGGCGGCGCATGGTCTCGACAGCGGTTACGAGGCGCTGGCCACGCGCCCGGTGCCCCTGGATCATGCCGGTTGCCCTGATGCGCGTCTGGTCGATCTGGCAATCGCCGCATGGGACGAGGCGCTGAGCCTCGGGGAAAAGCACGGCTATCGCAACGCCCAGACCAGCGTGATCGCGCCCACCGGCACGATCGGCCTGGTGATGGATTGCGACACCACCGGGATCGAGCCTGACTTTGCCCTGGTCAAGTTCAAGAAACTGGCCGGCGGTGGTTACTTCAAGATCATCAACCAGTCGGTGCCGGCGGCATTGGAGAAACTGGGCTATGGTTCGGCCCAGATCGAAGAGATCGTCGGCTATGCCGTGGGCCACGGCACAATCGGCAATGCGCCCGGCATCAATCACACGTCGCTGGCCGGGCACGGCTTTGGCCCGGCGCAACTGGCGCGTGTCGATGCGGCGCTGGGTTCGGCGTTCGATATCCGGTTCGTGTTCAACCAATGGACGCTCGGGGCGGAGTTCTGCACCGATGTTCTGGGTATTCCGGCCGAGAAGCTGGCCGACCCCACCTTCGACCTGCTGCGCCACCTGGGGTATTCGCGCGCTGAAATCGAGGCGGCCAACGACCATGTCTGCGGCACCATGACCCTGGAAGGCGCGCCGCACCTGCGGGCCGAACACTATCCGATCTTCGATTGCGCCAACCCCTGCGGCAAGAAGGGCAAACGCTATCTCAGCGTCGAAAGCCACATCTACATGATGGCGGCGGCCCAGTCGTTCATTTCCGGTGCGATTTCGAAAACCATCAACATGCCCAACGACGCGACGATCGAGGACTGTCAGAAAGCCTACGAGCTGTCGTGGTCGCTGGGCGTCAAGGCCAACGCGCTTTATCGCGACGGATCCAAGCTGAGCCAGCCGCTGGCTTCGGCGCTGGTGGAAGACGACGACGACGCCGCCGAAACGCTGGCCTCGGGCACGATGCACGAGAAGGCGGCGGTGCTGGCCGAAAAGATCATCGAGAAGGTGGTTGTCAAGGAGGTCATCAAATCGCACCGCGAGAAGATGCCCCAGCGCCGCAAGGGTTACACCCAGAAGGCGATGGTCGGCGGGCACAAGGTGTACCTGCGGACCGGCGAATACCAGGACGGCAGCCTGGGCGAGATCTTCATCGACATGCACAAGGAAGGCGCCGGCTTCCGTGCGATGATGAACAATTTCGCCATAGCCGTGTCGGTTGGCCTGCAGTACGGCGTGCCTCTCGAAGAGTTCGTCGATGCCTTTACCTTCACCAAGTTCGAACCCGCGGGCATGGTGCAGGGCAACGACAGCATCAAGAACGCGACGTCGATCCTCGATTACATCTTCCGCGAACTGGCGGTGTCGTACCTGGATCGCACCGATCTGGCGCATGTCAAACCCGAAGGCGCCAGCTTTGACGACCTGGGGCGCGGCGAAGAGGAAGGCGTCAGCAACATCACCGAGATGAGCGAGAGCGCCGCGTCGAAATCGCTGGAGGTGCTCAAGCAGATCAGCTCGACCGGCTATCTGCGCAAGCGGCTGCCGCAGGAACTGGTGGTGCTTCAGGGCGGTCAGACCGTGATGGCCCATGGGCTGAGCGCGGCGGCCGATCCGGTCGCGGCCCTTCAGACGCTGGTGCCCTCGGTGACTGCTGCGGCGGCGGCAACCGCCTCGGTCACGGCGATGGATGCACGCACCAAGGCGCGCATGCAGGGCTATGAGGGCGAGGCATGTGGCGAATGCGGCAACTACACGCTGGTGCGCAACGGCACCTGCATGAAGTGCAACACCTGTGGCGGAACCTCGGGGTGTAGCTGACGCGAAACACGGGGCGGGTGCGCTCGCCCCCGACGACGTTCAGGCCGCAGGCAGAAAAGCACCGGGCGGTTAACAGACTGAGCCTGAACGGCGAAACTGACGGGGCACCTCCGGGTGCCCCGTTTTTTGTCGTGGCGCGGGGCTGCGGGCACTGGCGCCGGGGCGGGCGTTTGTGGCATGACCCTCGGCATCTGCAAGAGGATACGCGATGAGACGTCTCAAGAACCACGCCGCGCGCGAACGCTGGATCGAAACCACGCTGCGCGCCTTGCCCGAGGGGTCCAGCCTGCTGGACGTGGGCGCGGGGGAATGTGCCTACAAACCGTTCTGCGACCACCTGCAATACCTGGCGCAGGATATCGCCGAATACGACGGCGCCGGCGACGGCGTCGGGCTGCACACCGGCAAATGGGATACCAGCCGTCTGGATTTCATCTGCGATCTCTATGACATCCCCGAGGACCGGCAGTTCGACACGGTGTTCTGCTCAGAGGTTCTGGAACATGTGGTCGATCCAGTGCGCGCGGTGGAAAAGATGGCGCGTCTGGTCAAGCCGGGCGGGCGCATCATCCTGACCGCGCCGTTCAATTCGCTGACGCATTTCGCGCCCTATCACTATTGCACCGGGTTTTCCCAGTATTTCTATCGCACCCACCTCGAGCGTCTGGGCTTCGAACTGATCGAGCTGACACCGAACGGCGGGTACTTCGACATGATGGATCAGGAGCTGGGCCGGGTGACGCGGGCGCGCAAGCAGTTCCGCGCCGGCCCGCGCGAACCCCTGGGCGCGCTGCTGATGTTGCTGGCGCGGTTGGCCGTGCGTGCCATGGCGGCGATGGACGGCGATCGCATGGACCGCCGTTCCGCGCAGCTTCAGACCTTTGGATGGCATGTCGTGGCCACCAAGACCGAAACCGCGCCCGCGCCCTGACGCGCTTTGCCGGTTCAGGCCGGCAGGCGGATATCGAAGCGCGCGCGCAGCGCCGCATCGGTGACCGGATCGAAACGCGCGGTTGCGCGTTCGGCCAGGATCGCCTCCTTGCGGGCGGTGGCGCGTTCGATCAGGTCGGGTTTGCCCATCTCGTACCACGCCTTCGGCGAAAGCCGGTCGGCGATGGCGGGATAGATGTATTCGGTCTGCATCACGTCCAGCGTCTGCTGTGCGGCAAGGTAGTGGCCGGGCCCGCCCATGCAGGTGGCGCGGATCGTCTCGAGCGAAACGGAATCCTCGGTCACTTCGATGCCGCGCACGCAGCGCAGCGCCTGGCCGATCAGATCGTCGCCCAGGATCAGCGATTCCAGGCAAAAGCCCAAAAGCGAAGCATGCATTCCGGCCGCCTCATAGACCATGTTCAGCCCCGACATGCCCGCCATGACGTTCGACATGGCCTGCTCCCATCCCGCCTGCATGTCCGGCAGCTTGGCATCCGCGATGCCCGCCGCCGCACCGCCCGGCAGGTCGTAATACCGGTGCATCTGTGCGCAACCGGCTGTCAGAAGGGCCTGTTCGCCCGAACCGCCCGACATGGCGCCGGTGCGCAGGTCGGAGACGAAGGGCCAGGTGCCGAAGATCGCAGGATGTCCGGGCCGCACCGCGTTGACATAGACCAGGCCGGCCAGACATTCCGCCACCGCCTGCACGATCGCCCCGGCGATCGGCGCCGGCGCGGTGGCGCCGGCCTGTCCCGCCGACAGCAGCAGAATCGGCATTCCGCCGTGGATACAGGCCTCCATCACCTCGCAGGATTCGCTGGCGAACTTCATGGGCGGCACGACGAAGCAGTTGGAATTGCTCACAAACGGGCGTTCGCGCCATTGGTCTTCACCGCCGGCGATCATATGCAGCATGGCCAGTGCCTCGGGCACGACCGAGGCATCGGTGAACGAGGTGCCGACGTGTTTCGTGGTGCCCGCGCAGCAGGCGTATACGGTGTTCAGCTCCAGCTCCATGGTTTCGACGATGTCGCGCGCCACGAGGGGCCGCTGAAGGAAGTGGATATTGTCCAGCCGGTCGGCGATTCGCGCGGCGTCGTGCAGATCCTGCAAGGTGCTGTCGCGATAGCTCCGGGTCGCCACATCGACGATGTTCACCGCCGCGCCGGCGGTGCCGTAATGCACGCGGGTGCCGCTGAGATCCATGTCATGTGCGGGATCGCGGCCCATCAGGGTGATGCTGCGGTTGGCCCGCGCGATGGTATCTTCGATCAGGCCGCGCGGAAACCGCAGCCTTCCGTCGGTGCCCAGGATCGCGCCGGCGCGCGTCAGGTGGGCGATGCCGCTTTCGGGTGCATCGGCCAGGCCGATCTGTTCCAGGGCATCCAGTGCCGCGGCATGGATGCGGTCCATGCCGGCCTGGGTCAGCGGTGCGTAGTGGCCGCCGGACATGCCGGCGCGCACCGGGCGCAGGTGATCGGCCAGAGGCGCGGCACGGGCGGCACGGCGGGCGGCGCGCCCGCCGGCGCGCGACGTCGAGGGTTTGGTGGCTGTGGTCATCGGGGTGGTCCTGAAACGAAAAGAAGGGAAATCCGGCGCTTGACGGTCAGCGGCGTGCGGGCCTGCCCCGTGCCGCGCGTCCCCGCTCCGCACCGATGGTGCGGTTGATCAGGGTGATCTTGCAGGTTTCCTCTTGCATCGCGTCTCCTGTCGCCGGGGTCCAGCGTGGCGCGAAATCCGCGTTGTTCTGTCCTGAACGCGACCAAAGGTCGTTTTCTGGCCTTCGGAACGTGTTTTTTGGTGCCCCGCCGCCCGCCTGGGCACAGTGCCGCCGGGCCCACATGGGCCCCGATGCCGGTTCAGCGGCGTGCGGCTTGCAGCGCCGCGAAGCGACACAGCCGCGCCATCGCATCGGCAAGGGCCTCGTCGGCCACGGTCATGGCGATGCGCAGGTGCCCGGCGGCCGACCGCCCGAAGCTTTCGCCGGGCATCACCGCGATCGCTTCGGCATCCAGCAGCGCCTCGGCGAAGCTTTCGCCGGTCATCCCGGTCGCGCGGATGTCGAGCATCGTGTACATCGCCCCCTGCGCGGGCAGCGCGCCGACGGCGCCCTGACCGGCCAGCGCGTCGAGAACGATCTGGCGCCGGCGGCGGAACGGCGCGGCGATCTGGCGCTCCATCTCTTCGCCCTGGCGCAGCGCGAAGGCCGATGCGTCCTGGATATAGCCCGGCACGCCGTAGGTGGTGTTGGTGGACAGATCTACCAACCGCTCTATCACCTCTGCCGGCCCGACAACCCAACCACAGCGCGATCCGGTCATCGCGTGGCTTTTCGACATCGATCCGACGACAAGGGTGCGTTCGGCCATGCCGGGCAGGGCGCGCGGGCTGAGATGCGCGCCGGCCCAGACCTGGGTATCGTAAACCTCGTCCGAGATCAGCCAAAGATCCTGTTCCGCGCAGACCCCGGCGATGGCTTGCAGGGTGGCCCGGTCATAGACCGCGCCGGTCGGATTGTTGGGTGTGTTGATCAGCAGCGACCGCGCGCCTGTCTCGGCCGCGGCCGCGGCCAGCGCATCGGCGGTGGGGCGGAACCCGTTTTCCGCCACCGTCGGCACCGGATGCGGGCGCGCGCCCAGCGACCGGATCGTGCCGGGGTAGGTGGCATAGAAGGGATCGATGATCAGGCCTGTGTCGGCTTCGTCCAGCACCGCGTGGTGCGCGGCAAACAGCGCCGACTGCCCGCCGGGTGTGATCAGAACGTTTTCGGGGCCCGTGGCCACGCCGGTGCGCCGCGCGACGCGGTCGGCGACGATGCGGCGCAACTCTGGCGTGCCGGGAACCGCGGCATAGCCGGTGTGCCCGCCGGTGGCGGCGCGGTGCATCGCCTCCAGAATGTCCGGGTGCGTGCCGATGTCGTGTTCGCCGATCGTCAGTTCGGTGATCTTCTGGCCCTGCGCGATCATGGCGCGCGCGCGGTTGAACAGATCCCAGCCATCCGAGCCGCCGCCGGTGATGTTCTGGATGCGATGAGACAGGCGCATGGCGACCCTCGCTTTTGGTTCACGTCGTTTCACGGGCGCGTGGCCAACCCTGCGGGGCGCGCGCGACCTGGCCGAAAGGCGCAGACCGGGCACAGAATGTCAACGCGGCGGGCGGATCGGTGGCGCGCGGGGCGGCCAGCGCGGCCGGTGCAGGCGCGCCCGCATGGCGGGATTTGCCCGGACCTGTCGCCGCAGCCCGGGCGGAAACGCCGCGCGTGCCGGTTTCTGGCGTTTTCAACACCTCCCAGACTTGATAAGCCCGCGCTGCCTGCTGCGTGAGGATGCGCCATGACCGAGATCAAGCTGACCAACACCGCCACCCGCCGCAAGGAGAGCTTCGTGCCGATCGATCCGCGCGATGTGCGGATGTATGTCTGTGGCCCCACGGTCTATGATCGGGCGCACCTTGGAAATGCGCGCCCGGTTCTGGTGTTCGACGTGCTCTACCGGGTGCTGCGGGCGGTCTTCGGGACGGAGCATGTGACGTATGTGCGCAACTTCACCGATGTCGACGACCGGATCAACGAAACCGCGCGCAACCGCAAGGCGGCAGGTGCCGAAGGCACGCTGGAGGCGCTGATCGCGCAGCGGTCGGACGAGACGATCCGGTGGTATCACGACGACATGGACGCGCTGGGCGCCCTGCGGCCCGATCATGCGCCACGCGCCACCGGGTTCGTTCCGCAGATGGTCGAGATGATTTCGGATCTGATCGCTGGCGGCCATGCCTATGAGGCCGAGGGCCATGTTCTGTTCGCGGTGGACAGTTGGCGCGACGGATACGGCCGGCTGTCGGGGCGGTCGGTGGACGACATGATTGCCGGCGCGCGCGTCGAGGTGGCCCCTTACAAGCGCAACCCGATGGACTTCGTCCTGTGGAAACCGTCGGGCGATGATCTGCCAGGCTGGCCCAGCCCCTGGGGCCGTGGCAGACCCGGCTGGCACATCGAATGCTCGGCCATGGCGCATGAATTGCTGGGCGCCAGTTTCGACATCCACGGCGGCGGCAACGACCTGATGTTCCCGCACCACGAGAACGAGATCGCCCAGAGCCGTTGCGCCCATCCCGAGGGCGATTTCGCGCGGTATTGGCTGCACAACGAGATGTTGCAGGTCGAGGGGCGGAAGATGTCCAAGAGCCTGGGGAACTTCTTTACCGTGCGTGATCTGCTGGAACAGGGCGTGCCGGGCGAGGTGATCCGCCTGGTGATGCTGTCGACGCATTATCGCAAGCCGATGGACTGGACCGAACGGAAACGTCGCGAGGCCGAGGCGGCGCTGCGCAAGTGGTATGCCCTGGCGGCGACGGCGCCCGGCACGGCCGAAGACGAAGGCGGCG
Source organism: Paracoccaceae bacterium (assembly GCA_024742705.1). Taxonomy (GTDB): domain Bacteria; phylum Pseudomonadota; class Alphaproteobacteria; order Rhodobacterales; family Rhodobacteraceae; genus JANSXZ01. The sequence goes on from JANSXZ010000035.1 coordinate 22,571, forward strand.
CGGGGGATGGGGCGCGGCCGCCGGTGGCGGTGCTGGCGGCGCTGTGCGACGATCTGAACACGCCGCAGGCGATCGCCGAACTGCACGGGCTGGCCGGCGCGGGCGCGGCGGCCGATTTGCGGGCGGGCCTGGCTCTTCTGGGGCTGATGGAGGGGCCGGGGGCACCCGGTTGGGCCGATCCGGCGGCGGCGGACCTGTCGGCCTATGCGCGGCGTCTGGCGACGTTGCGCGCGGCGGCAATGCAGAGCAAGGATTTCAGCGCAGTGGATGCGTTGAAGGCGGCGTTGCAGGCGGCCGGAGTCGAGGTGCGGATGAGCAAATCGGGGGTCGAAACGCTGGCGGGGCCGGATTTCGACGCCAGCCGTCTTGCGCCGCTGGATCCCGAGGCGGAGCCGAGGCGGTGACGGCGCGCGGGACGGGAGGCGTTGGGATGGGGGCCAGCCCCCATGCCCCCGGAGTATTTTGGGAACAATGAAGGGGCGCGCGATGGGCGAGCGGCTGTACATCTACGACACCACCCTGCGCGACGGTCAGCAGACCCAGGGGGTGCAGTTTTCCGCCGGCGAAAAGGTGCAGATCGCCAGGGCGCTGGACGATCTGGGGGTGGATTACATCGAGGGCGGATGGCCCGGAGCGAACCCGACGGACAGCGCGTTTTTCGAGGAGGCGCCGGCGACGCGGGCCCGGCTGACCGCTTTTGGCATGACCAAGCGGGCGGGATATTCGGTGCAGAACGACGACGTTCTGGCGGCGGTGATGAATGTGGGCACGGCGGCTGTCTGTCTGGTGGGCAAGAGCCATGATTTCCATGTGACCGAGGCTTTGGGGCTTTCGGTGGAGGAGAACACCGAGAACATCCGGGTTTCGATTGCGCATGTGGTGGACCAGGGGCGCGAGGCGATTTTCGACGCCGAGCATTTCTTTGACGGCTATCGGGCCAACCCCGCGCATGCGATGCAGGTGGTGCGCGCGGCGCTGGAGGCCGGTGCGCGGTGGATCGTGTTGTGCGACACCAATGGCGGTACCTTGCCAGCCGAGATCGGCCGGACGGTTTCGGAAGTGATCGCGGCGGGTGTACCGGGCGACCGCCTGGGCATCCACACCCACAACGACACCGAGAATGCGGTCGCCGGCAGTCTGGCGGCGATTGACGCAGGGGTGCGGCAGGTGCAGGGGACGCTGAACGGTCTGGGTGAGCGGTGCGGCAACGCCAACCTGACCGCGCTGATCCCGACGCTGGTTCTCAAGCCGCCTTATGCCTGTCGGTTCGAGACCGGGATCACCGCCGAGGGTGTGCGCGGGTTGACGCGCACGGCGCGGATGCTGGACGACATCCTGAACCGTGTGCCGCGCAAGCAGAGCGCCTATGTGGGCGCATCGGCTTTTGCGCACAAGGCCGGGCTGCATGCCAGCGCGATCCTGAAGAACCCGCGCACCTACGAGCATATCGATCCGGCCGCTGTCGGCAACACGCGGGTGGTGCCGATGTCGAACCAGGCGGGGCAATCGAACCTGCGCCGGCGCCTGGCCGAAGCGCGGCTGGACGTGGCGCCAGGTGATCCGGCACTGGCGCGCATTCTCGACCGGATCAAGGCGCGCGAGGCGCTGGGCTATGCCTATGACACGGCGCAGGCGTCGTTCGAGTTGCTGGCGCGGTCGGAGTTGGGGGTTTTGCCGGATTTCTTCGAGGTCAAGCGCTACAAGGTCACGGTGGAGCGGCGCAAGAACAAGTACAACAAGGTGATCAGCCTTTCGGAGGCTGTCGTCGTGGTGAAAGTGGACGGTGAAAAGAAACTGTCGGTCAGTGAATCGCTGGACGATCAGGGCAACGACCGGGGCCCGGTGAACGCACTGGCCAAGGCGCTGGCCAAGGATCTGGGGCGGTATTCGGAAGCGATCGAGGACATGCGGCTGGTGGATTTCAAGGTGCGTATCACCCAAGGCGGCACCGAGGCGGTGACGCGGGTGATCATCGACAGCGAAGACAGCCAGGGCCGCATCTGGTCTACCGTCGGCGTCAGCGCGAATATCGTGGATGCCTCGTTCGAGGCGCTGCTGGACGCGATTCGCTGGAAACTGGTGCGCGACGGGGCATCGGTGTGACCCGGATTGCGGCGATTCTGGCCTGGGTGCCGGTGATCGCCGTTCTGGGTGTGCTGGGCATCGTGGCGGTGGCGCTGGGGCTGATCGTCAGCCAGCCGGCGAAGGGGCGGGTTGCGCCCGACGCGGAGGGTGGGCTCGACTTTTCGGCGCAGGGCGGCGACGCGACGGTCTGGCCGGCGCCGGAACAGGCGCGGATGCGCGACGGCTCGCGGTTGACGCTGCGGCGGTTCGGCACGGGCGGGCCGCTGGTGGTGCTGGTACATGGTTCGGGTTGGCATGGCCGGCAGTTCGCGCGCCTTGCGCCGGTACTGGGGCAGGGCGCCACCGTGCTGGTGCCAGACCTGCGCGGCCACGGCGCATCGCCCGACCGGCGGGGCGATATCGATCACATTGGCCAGCTTGAGGAAGATCTGGCCGATCTGGTGGATCTGTACCGGCAGCCGGGGCAGCAGACGTTGTTTGTCGGCCATTCCTCGGGCGGCGGGCTGGTCGTGCGCATGGCGGGCGGCAGATACGGCGACCGGATCGACAGCGCGGTGCTGCTGGCGCCCTACCTGCATCATGCCGCACCGACGGCAAGGCCGCGATCAGGCGGCTGGGCACAACCGATGGTGCGGCGCATTATCGGCCTGGGGATGCTGAACGGGTTGGGCATCGGCGTGCTCAACCATCTGACCGTGATCCGTTTCGCGTTTCCGGCGAGGGTGCTCGACGGTCCGCTGGGCGCGACCGCGACGACCTCCTACAGCTACCGGCTGAACCGCTCCTACGCGCCGCGCCGGACCTATCTGCGCGACATCGCGGCACTGCCGCGGTTTGTTCTGATCGCCGGGCGCGACGACGAAGCCTTCGTTGCCGCGCGCTATGCCGAAACCATGTCCGCCGTCACCGACCGCGGCCGCTACGTTCTGCTGGACGGGGTCGGCCACCTGGGCGTGGTCGACGCCCCGGAAACGCGGCGATTGCTGCGCGAGGCGATCGATGCACTTTGACGATGACCTCACAGCCTGCGCCGATCTGGTGCGGCAGGGCGATCCCGATCGTTTCCTGGCCACGATGGCGGCCCCGCCCGCCGCGCGCGCGCCGCTGTTCGCGCTCTACGCCTTCAATGTCGAGGTGTCGCGGGCGCCCTGGGTCAGCGCCGAACCGATGATCGGCGAAATGCGGCTGCAATGGTGGCGCGATGCGCTCGATGAAATCGCCGGCGGCGGTCCGGCCCGGCGTCACCAGGTCGTCACCCCGCTGGCGCGGCTGCTGACACCGGGCCTGGCGCGCGGGCTCGACGCTCTGGTCGAGGCGCGCCGCTGGGATCTCTATCGCGACCCGTTCGAAGATACCGACCATTTCGAGCGCCATATCGCGGCGACCTCGGGCACCCTGCTGGAGGTTGCGGCAGCGCTGCTGGGCCAGGACGATCCGGCGCCCGTTGTGCCACTGGGTCGGGCGATGGGGCTGGCGAACTGGCTGCGCGCGCTGCCCGCGCTCGAATCGGCGGGGCGTATCCCGCTGATCGATGGCACCCCCGCGGCGATCGCCGCGCTCGCCCGCGCGGGTCTCGCTGATCTGGCCCGCGCCCGCGCCGCCCGGCGGCGCCTGCGCCCGGGCGCCGCTCCGGCGCTGCTGGCAGCCTGGCAAACCGGCCCGGTGCTGCGCCAGGCCGCCCGCGATCCCGCCCGTGTGGCGCTTGGCACATTGGGCCAGAGCGAGGCCGCCCGCCGTCTCTCGCTGATGTTGCGCGCCGCCACGGCAAGGTGGTAGCGCGCCGCGCCCTGCTTCCGCTCGCCCTAAATATCCCGGGGGAGGTGCCGTTCCGGCACCGGGGGCAGCGCCCCCGTGACCCGGCCTGCCGGCCTGCTCAGACGGTGGCCGCCCTCGGCCGCATCACCAGCCAGATCAATGCCCCGCCGGCCAGCACCAGAAACGGCACCATGGCTATGTTGACGGCGGTCCAGCCCTCCACCGGCGATCCGCCGGAACAGTTCATCAATCCGCCTGACGCCACCGATGCCAGGGTGACCCCGCCAAAGACCAGCAGATCGTTCAGCCCCTGCACCCGGCCCCGCTCCTCGGGGGCATGAGCACCGGCCAGCATCGACGTCGCGCCGATGAAACCGAAGTTCCAGCCGATGCCCAGCAGCACCAGCGCCACATAGAAGTGGCCCAGCGTCACATCGTTCAGCGCCACAAGGCCCGCCAGCGCCAATATCGCCAGCCCCAGTCCCATGATCCGTTCGACACCGAACCGCGCGATCAGGTGGCCGGTGAAAAACGAAGGCGCGAACATCGCCAGAACGTGGCCCGTCACGATGTTGGAAGCATCCGCCACGCTGAATCCGCAGCCCACCACCGCCAGCGGCGTGGACGTCATCACCAGGTTCATCAGCGCATATGACACCAGCCCGCAAATCACCGCCACCGCGATGCGCGGCGTGCGCAACAGCTCCATCCGGCTGCGCCCGCGAGGCGCATCCGCCGCCGGTTTCGGCGGGCGGGGAATGTCCAGCCCCAGAAACAGCAGCGCGCCCACCCCGTTCAGGATCATGATCGCCACGAACACCGGAAAGAACCGCATGACACTGGCGTCCACCGTGTTCGAACTCAGGTATGACACGATCTGCGGCCCCACGATCGCCGACAGCAGCCCCCCCGCCATCACATAGGAAATCGCCTTGGGCCGGTAGGCGTCGGATGCGGTGTCGGTGGCGGCAAAACGGTAAAACCCCTGCGCCGACATGTAGATGCCGGTCAGATAGCTGCCCACGAGAAACAGCGCAAAGCTGCCCACCGTCAGCGCATAGGCCGAAATCGCGGCACCCAGGAAACCGCCCGCAGCCCCCACCAGAAAACCCGCGCGCCGGCCAAAACGCTGCATCAGCGGGCTGATCCAGGGCGCGGTGGTCATCGATCCGAAAACGATCAGCGAAATCGGCAGCGTCGCAAGGCAGGCGATCGGCGAAAGCTGCTGTCCGGCCAGCCCGCCGATCACGAAGTTCATGGGCATCTGTGCGCCCAGAAAAGCCTGGGCCGCCACCAGAACGGTCACGTTGCGCCGGGCGCGGGTATCGTCGATCTGTGTCATGGATCTGGCGGTACTCCTATTGGCGGGCGGTTTCAAGGGGTTGCGCCGGGCTTCCCGGCGGCTAGGCTGCGCGCCATGACATCATCCGCTTTTGCCCCGCAGCCCGCCCATGTCGGCCGGATCATCGAAACCCCGGCCTGTGTCGCCGAAGGCGCCGCATGGCTGGCCCGCCGCGATCCGCGTTTTGCCGCGGCACTGGAACGGACAGGGCCGCTGCCGCTGCGGCGCCGGCCGGACGGCTTCGCCGAACTGCTGGGCGCGATTGTCAGCCAACAGGTCAGCGTCGCGTCGGCCCGCGCGATCTGGGCCAGGATGACCGAGGCGGGTCTGGCCGATCCCGCCGCGATCCGTGCCGCCGGCGACGACGATCTGCGCGCCGCCGGCCTGAGCCGCCAGAAGATGCGCTATGCCCGTGCGCTGGCCGCCGCCGGCCTGGATTTCGACGACCTGCGCGCGCAGCCGACCGAACAGGTGATCGCGCGGCTGGTGGCCGTGCCCGGCATCGGCCCCTGGACCGCCGAAATCTATGCCATGTTCAGCCTCGGACGCGCGGATGTCTTCGCCCATGGCGATCTGGCGCTGCAAGAGGCCGCGCGCCTTCTTCTCGATCTCGATGCGCGCCCGCGCGAACGCCAGATGCGTGAAATCGCGTTGCAATGGCAACCCTGGAGATCGGTTGCGGCGCGGCTGCTGTGGGCCTATTACCGGGTGGCGAAGGACAGGGAAGGGATCGCATGACACGGGTACTCAACGCAATGCGCCGGCCGCCCCGGTCCGGCGAAACCCGCTCGGTGGTGGTGTTCCTGCACGGCTACGGGGCCAATGGCGCCGATTTGCTGGGGCTGGCCGATCCGCTGGGCGAACATCTGCCCGACACGCTGTTCGTGGCCCCCGACGCCCCCGAGGCCTGTGCCGGCGCACCGATGGGGTTTCAGTGGTTTCCGATCCCCTGGATCGACGGCTCGTCCGAGGAAGAGGCCGAACGCGGGATGCGCGCCGCCATCGACGACCTGAACGCCTTTCTCGACGCGCTGATGGTGGATGAAGACGTACTGCCCGAACAGGTTGTGCTCTTCGGATTTTCGCAAGGCACGATGATGAGCCTGCACATCGCCCCGCGCCGCGACGACGCGGTGGCCGGCGTCGTGGCCTTCTCCGGCCGCCTTCTGTCGCCCGAAACCCTGACCGACGAGGTCGTCGTGCGGCCGCCGGTCCTTCTGGTGCATGGCGACGCCGACGATGTCGTGCCGGCCCGGTCGCTGCCCGAGGCCGCCGAGGCGTTGCAGGCGGCCGGCTGGCAGGATGTCTATGCCCATATCATGAAGGGCACGGGGCACGGCATCGCGCCCGACGGGCTCAGCGTGGCGCTGGCCTTCATGCGCGAC
>JANSXZ010000023.1 GCA_024742705.1 Paracoccaceae bacterium
GACGCCCTGGAAAATGTGGGATTTGCCCAGTGGCCAGCCCGCCGCGGGGGCGCGGACGGTCGAGGCGCAAACGGTCCTGGAAGAGGCGCTGGAGGGCGATCCGTCAGCCATGCATCATCCCGGCCTGCTGCATCTCTACGTTCACCTGATGGAAATGTCGCCCTTCCCGGAAAAGGCGCTGAAGGCCGGCGATGCCCTGCGCCGGCTGGTGCCCGATGCCGGGCACCTGATTCACATGCCAACGCATATAGATGTTCTGTGCGGGCATTATCAGAACGTGGTGGACTGGAACGAGGCGGCGATCGAGGCCGACCTCAAATTCTATGAGGAGCGGGGCGCGTTCAACATCTATACCGGCTACCGCCAGCACAATTACCATTTCGTGATCTACGGCGCGATGTTCCTGGGACAGATCGAACCGGCGCTTGCCGCGGTGCGCGGCATGGCCGAAACCACCCCCGAAAAGATGCTGCGCATCCCCTCGCCGCCGATGGCCGACTACTTCGAGGCATTTCTGGCGATGGAGCCACATGTGTTGATCCGCTTTGGCCGCTGGTCCGAGATCCTGGAACTGGCGCTGCCGGAAGACCGCGACCTGTACCGCGTCGGCGCCGCCACAATCCTTTACGCAAAGGCGCTGGCGCTGGCGGCGCTGGGGCGCGTGCCCGAGGCAGAAGCCGCCGAGAAAGCCTTTGCCGAAGCCCGCGACGCGGTGCCCGAGGGCCGCCTGCTGCACAACAACACCTGCCGTGATCTGTTTGAAATCGCATCGGAAATGTTGCGAGGTGAGATCCTTTACCGCAAGGGCGTTTTCGATGCCGGGTTTGCGCATCTGCGCCGTGCCGTAGCATTGGAAGACACCCTGCCCTATGACGAGCCCTGGGGATGGATGCAGCCATCGCGCCATGCGCTGGGTGCGCTGCTGTTTGAACAGGGGCACCTGGACGAGGCCGAAGCCGTCTACCGCGAGGATCTGGGGCTGGGCGGTCAGCTGAGCCGCGCCACCGTGCATCCCGATAACGTCTGGAGCCTGAAGGGCCTGCATGATTGCCTGCAGGCGCGCGGCGATACGGGCGAACTGCCGCAGGTCCGGCAGCGGCTGGATATGGCGCTTGCGCGGGCCGACACCGCCGTCGCCGCGTCGTGTTTTTGCGCCCGGGCGGCGATGCGCGCGGGCTAGCCGGCCTTCTGCGGGCGTGGCGCACGGGCCTTTTCGGCCAGATCGCGGGCGATTGCGAAGGCACCCTTGATCTTGTCGGCTTCGCTGCGCCAGTCGCGGCGCACCACGATCTTGTTGTCGCGCACCTTGGCGAGGCCTTTCTGGGCCTGGATGAAGGCCACCAGCCCCTCGGGCGATGCGAATTTGTCGTTGTGGAACTGGATCGTCGCACCCTTCGGGCCGCCATCCAGCTTGGCAATGCCGGCGCGTTTGCACATCGCCTTGATCCGCACGATCAGCAACAGCGTGTTCACCTCGCGCGGCAGCTTGCCGAAACGGTCGATCAGTTCGGCGGCGAACCCCTCCAGTTCGACCTTTGTGCTGAGATCGCTCAGCCGCCGGTAAAGGCCCAGCCGCACGTCCAGATCGGGCACGAAATCCTCGGGGATCAGAACCGGAACGCCCAGGTTGATCTGCGGCGCCCACTGGTCGTCGGCCACGCTCAGGCCTTCCATCTCACCTGACCGGATCTTGGCAATCGCCTCTTCCAGCATGGATTGATAGAGTTCATAGCCCACATCGCGCATCTGGCCCGATTGTTCCTCGCCCAGCAGATTGCCGGCGCCGCGGATGTCGAGATCCTGACTGGCCAGGGTGAAACCGGCGCCCAGCGTGTCGAGGCTGCCCAGCACGCGCAGCCGCTTTTCTGCGGTCGCGGTCAGTTTCTGGCGCGGTTTGGTGGTCAGATAGGCATAGGCGCGGGTTTTCGAACGGCCAACGCGGCCGCGGATCTGGTACAGCTGGCTCAGGCCGAACATATCCGCGCGGTGCACCACCATCGTGTTGGCGGTGGGAATGTCGAGGCCGGATTCGACGATGGTGGTGGCAAGCAGCACGTCGTACTTGCCATCGTAGAAGGCGTTCATGCGATCGTCGAGTTCGCCGGCGGCCATCTGTCCATGCGCCACGATATAGCTCACCTCGGGCACCTGCTCGCGCAGGAACGTCTCGATCTCGGGCAGGTCGGCAATGCGCGGCACGACGTAAAAGCTCTGGCCACCGCGATACCGCTCGCGCAGCAGCGCCTCGCGGATGGTGACCGCGTCAAACTCGCTGACATAGGTGCGGATCGACAACCGGTCGACCGGCGGCGTGCCGATGATCGACAGGTCGCGCACCCCCGACAACGACAGTTGCAGCGTGCGTGGGATCGGCGTGGCGGTCAGCGTGAGCACATGGATATCGGTGCGCAGCGATTTCAGCCGTTCCTTGTGGGCGACGCCAAAATGCTGTTCTTCGTCGATGATCAGCAGGCCCAGGTTCTTGAACCGGACGCTCTTGGCCAGCAGAGCATGGGTGCCGATGACGATATCGACGGTGCCGCGGGCAATGCCGTCGCGGGTGGCGGCGGCCTCTTTCGCTGTGACGAACCGGCTGAGCGCGCGCAGTTCCAACGGAAAGCCACGGAACCTTTCGCGGAAACTGGCGGCATGTTGCCGCGCCAGCAAGGTCGTCGGCGCGATCACCGCCACCTGCACGCCGGACATGGCGGCGACAAAGGCCGCGCGCATCGCCACTTCGGTCTTGCCAAAACCCACGTCGCCACAGATCAGGCGGTCCATCGGGTTGCCCGATGTCAGGTCGTCCATCACATCGGCGATGGCGCGCAGCTGATCGTCGGTTTCCTCGTAGGGAAAGCGCGCCGAAAAGGAATCCCATGCACCGGGCGGCGGTTCGAGAACCGGCGCGCGGCGCAGCGCACGTTCGGCGGCCACGCGGATCAGCCGATCGGCCATTTCGCGGATGCGTTCCTTCAGCCGCGCTTTCTTGGCCTGCCAGGCGCCGCCGCCCAGCCGGTCGAGAAGGCCTTCCTCGTGGCCATAGCGGCTGAGAAGCTCGATGTTTTCGACCGGCAGGTAAAGCCGCGATTCCTCGGCGTATTCCAGCAAAAGGCATTCATGCGCCGCGCCGGCCGCGCTGACCACTTCCAGCCCGCGATACCGGCCGATCCCGTGATCCACATGCACCACCAGATCGCCGGGCGCGAGCGATTGCGTTTCGGTCAGGAAGTTTTCCGCCTTCCGGCGCTTGCGCGGCGCGCGGATCAGGCGATCGCCCAGAACGTCCTGTTCGGAAATCACCGTCAGCCCCGGCGCGGTGAACCCGTGCTCCAGCGCCCAGACCGCGAGGTGCAGCCCGCGTTTGCCGATGCGCGTGGCATCGCCCACCTCGATCGTCTCGCGCAGGCCCTCGTCCTCGATCAGCCCGCTCAGGCGTTCGCGCGCACCTTCGGAATAGCTGGCCACCAGCACCGGCCCCTCGGCCATCCTTGCGCGAATATGATCTTCCAGAGCGCTGAAAAGGCTCAGTTTTTCCTGTTGGCGCTCGGGCGCGAAATTGCGTCCGATACGGCCGCCGGCATCGGTGACGCCGGGGCCCGTGGCCTGTGGCAAGGCCGCGAACACAACCCGGCGGCGGCCCTGCATCGCCTCGGACCAGGCGGCATCGTCGAGATACAGCAATCCCGGCGGGGCGGGTTTGTAAACCGAATCCACCCGCGTCTTGGCGCGCATGGCCAGAACCCGTGTTTCGTATTGATCCGCGATGGTTGCCCAGCGGGCGTCGCGCATCGCCTCGGTCTGGTCGTCCAGGGTGACCGGCGCATCGGGCAGATAATCGAACAGCGTCTCTAGCGTGTCGTGAAAGAACGGCAGCCAGTGTTCGATACCCTGATGCTTGCGCCCGGCGCTGACCGCCTCGTAGAGCGGATCGTCGGTGCCCGCGGCGCCGAATTCGATGCGATAGTTCTGGCGGAACCGGGTGATCGCCGCCTCGTCGAGGATCACCTCGCTGACCGGGGCCAGTTCGATCAGGTTCAGCTTTTCCACGGTGCGCTGGGTGGCGGCATCGAACCGGCGCGCCGCGTCCAGCGTATCGCCAAAAAGGTCCAGCCGCACCGGCCCGCTTTCGCCGGGCGGAAAGATATCGATGATCCCGCCGCGGATCGCGTAATCGCCTGGCTCCATCACCGTGGGGCTTTGCGAAAACCCCATGCGCACCAGAAACCCGCGCAACGCGTCATCGTCGATGCGCCCGCCGACGCGCGCCGTGAACGCCGCCTCGCGCAGGACCGCGCGGGCCGGCACGCGCTGTGTCGCCGCGTTCAGCGTGGTCAGCAGCACGAACTGCCTGGGCACCGCGTGCACCAGCGCCGCCAGCGTGGCCATCCGCGCCGCCGAGATATCCGCGTTGGGCGATACCCGGTCGAAAGGCAGACAATCCCAGCCCGGAAAGGTCATCACCGGCAGATCCGGCGCAAAGAACGCCAGCGCCGCCTGCATCGCGGCAAGGCGCTTGTCGTCGCGCGCGACATGGATCACGGGGCCCTCGGCGCGCGCGACCTCGTCGATCAGCAAGCGGGCATCGAAACCTTCGGGCGCACCGCTGACGGTGATATGTCGGGGACCGGTCATGAGGGGGCTATGTGACGGGCGGTCGGGCCGTGTCAACCGAATCCCGGCGACAGATTTACGAACATGCCCCACAACGCGGTAACGAAAATCGAAAGCGTTCCGATGCCCTGAACCGCCATCCGGTGGCGCGACAACCGCTTGCACAGCAACTCGCCGCCGGCATCCTCGCGGCGGATGCGCAGCGCGGTGCGGATGCTGAGCAACCAGACCAGGGACATCGGGAAGGCCAGAAGGAAAAGCGCCTGAGCGAATTCAACGAAGTAAACAAACCCCAGCAGCGCGCAGGATGTCAGCACAAAGGCGGAAAACCCGATCAGCCACAGCCCGGACACGCTGGAAATGAACAGCAGGCGATTGACGTTGATGCGGGTCAGTTCTTCCAGATCGGAGACATACACGCCGCCGGCCCGCCGCGCCCGCGTGACCATGTCGAAGGGCACTCCCAGCACCCAGTGGCTGGCCGAGGACCACGCCACCGCCAGCGCGATCCAGAACCACAAGTTGGAGAACGAGCGCATGTCGATGGCTTCGAAAAGGGTCTGTTGCCAGTTCACCGGTCTGCCTTTCTGCCTGTCGCGTGCCGCCCGGCCCAAAGCGCGGGACCATTGACAGCTTGTGAGCGGCGGTTTTCCATGCCACCCAAAAGCGAAATGTTCAAGGAGCACGGACCATGAAACCCAAAGTTGCACCCTTTCCGATGGCTCGTCTGCGCCGCACCCGCGCATCGGGCGCGCTGCGGGCCCTGGTGCGCGAGACGCAATTGTCGGCCGAGGATCTGATCTGGCCGATTTTCGTGCGGGCCGGGGAAGGCATCGAGGAGCCGGTGCCGTCGATGCCCGGAGTTGTCCGCCGCAGTGTCGACCGGGTGGCCGACGCAGCGCGCATGGCCGCCGATCTGGGTATTCCGGCGATCTGCGTGTTTCCCTATACCGGCCCCGAAAGCCGCACCGAGGATTGCGCCGAAGCCTGGAGCCCGGACAACAACGCCAACCGCGCGATCCGGGCCATCAAGGCGGCGGTGCCCGATATGGCGGTGATGACCGACGTGGCGCTGGACACCTACAACATCAACGGACACGACGGTTTCGTCGAGAACGGCCAGATCGTGAACGACCGCACCGTCGATGCCCTGGTGCGCATGGCGCTGGCCCAGGCCGAAGCCGGCGCCGACATCATCGGGCCCTCGGACATGATGGATGGCCGCATCGGCGCGATCCGGCGCGGCCTGGAAGAGGCGGGCCACCAGAACGTGACGATCCTGTCCTATGCAGCAAAATACGCCAGTGCCTTTTACGGGCCGTTCCGCGATGCGGTGGGCGCGTCGTCGGCGCTGACCGGCGACAAGAAGACCTATCAGATGGATCCGGCCAATTCCGACGAGGCGCTGCGGCTGATCGAACGCGATCTGGACGAAGGCGCGGATATGGTGATGGTCAAGCCCGGCATGCCGTATCTCGACATTTGCCGCCGGGTGAAGGATACCTTCGGCGTGCCGACCTTCGCCTATCAGGTGTCGGGCGAATACGCGATGATCCAGGCCGCCGCCGGGCACGGCTGGGTGGATGGCGAAAAGCTGATGATCGAAAGCCTGATGGGGTTCAAGCGGGCCGGATGCAACGGGGTGCTGACCTACTTTGCGCCGGAGGCGGCCCGCTGGCTGCGGCGCTGATCGCCGTTGCGGTGCCGCGCGGGCGGTGAGGAAGGGAGCCTCCGGCGGGAGTTTATCCGGCAAGATGAAGCCGGTCGGGCCTTCGCCGGTCGGGGCGGCGTCCGCGGTGCGTGACAAAGCCGCGCAACCCGCGTATGGTGTATGAAACGCCGGCAAACCGGCATCACAGGCACATCAAACAGGCGATCAGATGAGCGATTTGACCATGACCCGGCGCGGGTTCGGGATTGGGGTGTTGGCCGGAGCATTGGGCCTGGCGGCCTGCGGCAATGGTGTGGGCAGCCCGGGCGCAACCAACATCGATGCGCGCGTCGATGCAACGCTGAACGAGATGTACGCCAGCTATCCCAACACGATAGCGCTGGCCGAGAAATCCACCGGCATGCTGGTGATGCCCTTGCTGACGGAAGCCGGGTTTGTCTTCGGGGCGGCCTATGGCCGCGGGGCGCTGCGCGTGAGTGGCGCGACGATCGACTACTATTCGGCCACAAAGGCCAGCGCCGGTTTGCAGATTGGCGCGCAGCAGTATGCGCATGTGCTGTTCTTCATGACCGACGATGCGCTGGAGGATTTCCGGCGCTCGCCCGGGTGGGCCGCCGGTGCGGATGTGGAATATGTGGTCAGCCGCGAGGGCCAGAACATCAACACCGACACGACCACGGTTCTGACGCCGGTGCTGGCGGCGGTGTTCGGGCAGGCGGGCCTGCGCATCGGGGCGACGCTGGAAGGCACAAAATACACGCGGATCATTCCCTGACACCCGCAAAAGCCGGGCCCGAGGGCCCGGCGTGCGTTGTGGATGGCACGGTGCGTGTCAGCTGCCGGTGGACAGGTCAGCAGCACTCGGGTTGTCGGCGCCGCGCGAGGCGGTGATGTCGCCCTTGTCGTCCACGCCCATGGTTGCCGTATCGTCGGCCCCGGCGCTGCGGTTCGTGCTGCCTGCCGTCAGGTCCAGATCGGAGGTTTCATCGTCGGCCATCAGGTCGCCGGCGGTGGGGTTGTCGGCGCCGCGCGAGGCGGTGATGTCGCCCTTGTCGTCCACGCCGTAGGCTGCGGTATCATCCGAGCCCATGCTGCCTGCCAGAGCGTGCGATGCCAGCAGTGCGGTGGTGAGAGCGGTTGTCAGAGTCAGTTTCATTTTCGAACCTTTCCTTTTTCTTTCAAGGCGTTGCGCTTCATTCCAAAGCGCCGCCGTTCATGTCCAACCAACGGGTGGGCCAAGCAAAGGTTCCAGGTTTTTTCGATTTCTTTTGCGCTGCCGGGCCGCGCGCACCCTGCAAATCGGGCCCGCGCGGCGGCGATGTGCGATGCGCGGTCAGCCGCTGGCGCGCAGGCGCTTGACCAGGCTGGAGGTGTCCCAGCGGCCGCCGCCCATTTTCTGCACGTCCTTGTAGAACTGATCCACCAGCGCGGTGACCGGCAGGCTGGCGCCCACTGTATCGGCGGTGGACAGGCAGATCGCCAGATCCTTGCGCATCCAGTCCACCGCAAAACCGTGATCGAAGTGATCGTCGATCATGGTCTCGTAGCGGTTCGACATCTGCCAGCTGCCGGCGGCGCCCTGGCTGATCACCTCGATCACGGCGCGGGTGTCAAGATCGGCCTTTTCGGCGAAGTGCATTGCCTCGGAGAGGCCCTGCACCAATCCGGCGATGGCGATCTGGTTGCACATCTTGGTCAGTTGTCCGGCGCCCGACGCTCCCAGCCGCAAACACATCTTGGCGTAGGCCGCGATGACCGGCTGGGCGCGGTCATAGATATCCTGATCGCCGCCGCACATGACCGAAAGCGCTCCGTTTTCGGCACCCGCCTGGCCGCCCGAAACCGGCGCATCGACGAAACCGATACCCGCCGCGCCGGCAGTGGCATAGAGTTCGGCGGTGACGCGCGACGAAACGGTGGTGTGATCGACGAAAACCGATCCGCTCGACATGCCGGCAAAGGCACCGTCGTCGCCCAGGCAGACGCCGCGCAGATCGTCGTCGTTGCCGACACAGGCCAGCACGAAATCGGCACCGTCGGCTGCCGCGCGCGGGGTGGCCGCATGGCTGCCACCATATTGGGCCACCCATTTTTCGGCCTTGGCGGCCGTGCGGTTGTAGACGGTCACATCGTGACCCGCCTCCTTCAGGTGCCCGGCCATCGGATACCCCATGACCCCAAGGCCCAAGAATGCCAGCTTTGCCATTCGCTTTTTCCTTTGTGTGACTTGCTCTAGACTGTTCATGTATCTAACAGGCCCGGCAGCTGGGGCAAAGGAAGGACAAGGCAATGGGTTTGGTTTTTCGCTGGTTGTTCCGCATTGCCGCCGGCCTTGTGACGCTGGTGGTTCTGGTGATCGCCATGGTCTATTATCTGGCGTCGCAATCCCTGCCCGACTATGGCAAGCGGCTGAAGGTGGCCGGTGTCGCGGCGCCTGTCGAGATCGTGCGCGACAATGCCAATGTTCCGCATGTCTTCGGCAGCGGCGATGGCGATGTGTTCTTCGGCCTCGGCTACGCCCATGCCCAGGACCGGCTGTGGCAGATGACGGTGCTGCGGCGCACGGCTCAGGGGCGGCTGTCCGAGGTTTTCGGGCAGCGCACCCTGGGCATCGACACATTGCTGCGGCGGCTCGATCTCTACCGGCTGGCGGTGGCGTCGGTCGAGGCGCAGGACGCGGCAACCCGCGCGGCGCTGGACGCCTACGCCGCGGGTGTGAATGCGCGACTGGCCGAGGTGAACGCCGATGCGCTGGGTCGCGGCGCGCCCGAGATGTTCGTGTTCAACGCGCCTTTTGCGCCGTGGCGGCCGGCCGACAGCATCGCCATCGTCAAACTTCTGGGATTGCAGTTGTCGGGGCACATGCGCAACGAAGTGCTGCGCGCGCGCACGTCTCTGGCGCTTGAGGATGGTGAAAGGCTGCGCGATGTCATGCCCGACGCCCCCGGTACCGGCATCGCGGCCCTGCCGGAATACGCCGCGCTGGTGCCCGGCACGCGGCGGTTTGCGCGGGCCACGCAGGAAGACTATGGGCCCCTGTCGCCGGTGCCGCAGACCGCCCTGGCCGGCGCCTCGAATGCCTATGCCGCGGCGCCGTCGCGCTCGGCGGCGGGCGGCACGCTGCTGGCCAACGATCCGCACCTTGGCTTTACCGCGCCCGCGATCTGGTATCTGGCCCGGCTGGAACTGGCATCGGGGGGGGTGATCGGCGGCACGGTGCCGGGGGTGCCGGCGGTGTTCACCGGACGCTCGGCGGCTTTGGGGTGGGGTCTGACGACCGCGGGGGTGGACGATCAGGACGTATTCATCGAGCAACTGAACCCCGAAAACCCCGAAGAGTATCGCACCCCGGATGGCTGGAAGCGATTCGAGACGCGGCCTTCGATCATCGAGGTCGCCGATGGCGCGCCGGTGACGCTGACGCTGCGCTGGACCGACAACGGCCCGGTGCTGCCGCCCAGCCACGCGGGCCTGGAAACCGTCACGCCGCCGGGCCATGTGGCCGCCATGAGCTGGACCGTGCTGAGCGCGCGCGACACCTCGATGACGTCGGCGATCCGCGTGATGCAGGCAAGAACGGTGCGCGAGGCGATCAATGCCGCCGCGCTGCATGTGGCGCCGGCACAGAACATGACGCTGGTGGACCGCGCCAACATCGCCATGAAGACCATCGGCGCGGTGCCGCGCCGGTCGGCCGATCACCAAAGCCAGGGGCGGATGCCGACGCCGGGCTGGCGGCCGGAAAACCGGTGGCAGGGCCTGATGCCCTATGCATCGAACCCCGAATTCCTCTCGCCGCTGGGCGGTATCCTGGGCAACACCAACAACAAGACCGTGGACCGCCCGTTTCCAAACCACCTGTCGTTCCTGTGGGGCGACACCCAGCGGGTGATGCGCTGGCAGCGGTTGATGCAGGCGCGCGAGGTGCACACCCGCGACAGTTTCATCGAGGCGCAACTGGATGCGGTCAGCTTTACCGCGCGGTCGTTGCTGCCGCTGATTGGCGCCGACCTTTGGTTTACAGGCCAGGCCGCGCCCGCCGGAACCGCGCTGGGCGATCGCGAGAAGGCGCTGTCGCTGCTTTCGGAGTGGAACGGCGAGATGAACGAGCATCTGCCCGAACCGCTGATCTATGCCGCATGGTTGCGGGCGTTGCAGGATCGGCTGATCCGCGACGAGCTGGGCCCGCTGGCAGATGAATTCAACCATGTCGAACCGCTGTTCATCGAACGGGTCTACCGCGATATCGACGGCGCCGCCGCATGGTGCGACGTGCGTCAGAGCGCGCCGCGCGAAACCTGCACGGACATGGCGCGACTGGCGCTGGACGATGCGCTGGTGTGGATCGGCGCCACATATGGCGGCGCGCTGGAAAGCCTGCGCTGGGGCGATGCACACCAGGCCACCCACGATCACCCCACCTTGGGCAGCGTGCCGGTGCTGCGGTATTTCCTGAATATTCGTCAATCGACGAGCGGCGGCGACAACACCCTGCAGCGCGGCAAGACATCGGGGCGCGACCCGACGCCCTTCGCCAATGTGCATGGCGCGGGGTATCGCGGGGTGTACGATTTCGCCGACCCGGATTCATCGGTCTTTGTGATCTCGACCGGCCAATCGGGACATTTCCTGTCGCGCCATTATGACGATCTCTCGCAATTGTGGCGGCGGGGCGAATACATACCCATGTCGCTGGATGCCGAACTGGCGCGGGCGGCATCGGTGGGGGTGACTGTTCTGGAACCGCGCTGAGGCAACGCCAGGCGCGGGTGGCGTGGACGGGAGCCTCCGGCGGGAGTTTATCCGGCAAGATGAAGCGAAGCGGACCGCCGGCGAGATCAGGCCGGGCGGCGGGCCGGGAATTGCAGGCAGGCGGCGGCAAGCGCAAGACCGGCGAGATTGAGCCAGAGCGCATGCTGCCAGGCATCGATGGGCCAAAGGATGGCCACGCCGGCCACGGCGAGCGTGGCGCGTGTAGGCAAGGCCAGCGCCCCGCGCAGGTGCCCGACGATGGCGGCGGTGATCGCATAGACGCCGGCCAGCGCCAGAACCGCCGTGGCGACGATCTGCCACGCGGTTCCGTCCATCAAGAGCGCCGGCGACGCGGCGAAAAAGAACGGAATCAGGTAGGCGGGCCAGCCGATGCGCACCGCTTCGAAGCCGGTGGCCATTGGCGGCGCCTTGGCCATGTTGGCGGCGACGAAAGCCGCGATCGCCACTGGCGGGGTGAGCATCGACAACATGCCGAAGTAGAGCACGAAGAGATGGGCGGCCATGGGTTGCAGCCCCAATTCCACAAGCGGCGGCGCCGCCAGCGAGGCGAGCAGCAGGTAGACGCCGACCGTCGGCAGGCCCATGCCCATCACGATGCAGACTGCGGCGGTGACCGCCAGCAGCAACAGCAGGCTGGACTGGCCCAGTTGCACCAGAAAGAAGCCCATCCCGAAAGACAGGCCCGAGCGCGCCACAAGGCCGATGATCATGCCGGCGATGGCGCAGATCAGAACGATTTCCACGGCGGCCTTGCCGGCGCTGATCATCACATCGACCAGAACGCGCAGCGACACGCGCCGGTTGTCGTAGGTCTGGATCAGCGACAGGCCAAGCAGCACCAGCGTGGCAACCAGCGCGGCGGTTTCCGGGCGCAGGTTGAAGGCGAAGAGCCCTGCCAGCAGCACCACGAAAGGCGCGAAGACAAACCACCCGCGCCGCATCACCCGCGCCATTGGCGGGATACGGTTTTCGGGCACGGGGGCGATGTTCAGCCGCCCTGCCTCGAGATCGGCGAAGGTAAAGAGGCTGAAGTAATAGAGCACCGAGGGGATCAGCGCAGCCAGCATTACGTCGACGTAGCTGGCCTGAAGGTTTTCAGCCAGCAGGAAGGCGGCGGCGCCCATGATGGGCGGCATCAGCTGGCCGCCGGTCGAGGCTGCCGCTTCGATGGCGGCGGCGGTCTTGGGCCGGTAGCCGCCGTCCTGCATCATCGGAATGGTGATCGCCCCTGTCGAGGCGACATTGGAGACCGCGCTGCCCGAGACCGATCCGAAAAACGCCGAGCCGAGGATCGCGATCTTGCCGGCGCCGCCACGCCGCCGCCCGGCCAGGGCCAGCGACAGATCGGAAAAGAATGCCGATCCGCCCGTGGCCAGCAAAAGCTGTGACAGGATTAGGAACGGGACCACGACAGCGACGGCGATTGTCAGCGCGGCACCGGCCAGCGAGGCAGAATCGAGGATCAGGAATGTCAAAAGCCGGTCGGGCGCGATCGAACGGCTTTGCAGCGGGCCCGAAAAGTTGCTGGAAAACAGCGCATAGGCGCAGACCGCGCCGAGGATGACAATCAGGCTCCAGCCCATTGTGCGCCGCACCGCTTCGATCAGCAGCACGCAGCCCACCGCAGACACGATCAGCGCCTCGGTGGGGTGGTAGAATACGTTTTCCGAAAGCGTGGGGAACCGCACCGCCAGCCATCCGCCAAACGCCAGCGACAGGCCGGCCGCCAGCCACGACAGCGCCGGCGGACCGGAGGGGCGGGTGAGATAGGCCAGTGTCATCGCCAGCGCCAGGGCGACGATAAGCACCTGTTCGGGATAGACCCTCCAGCCGATCCAGAGTGGTGCGCCCGACGACCAGAACACCGCCGTCAGCGCGATCAAACCGGCAAGGGCCGAAATGGCCCCTGCCCCGATCCGAAGCGATCCGCGCATCCGCGCCCTCCTGCCGCGTCCGGCCTATTCCGCCCAGACGCCCATTTCCTGGTAGAACCGGATCGCACCGGGGTGATACGTCAGCCCCACGTCCTTGCCCATGCTTTCCTTGGCGAAGCCGTTCCAGAACGGCCCGCCTGCCAGCAGCGAGGCCTCCTGATCCCAAAGCGCCTTGACCGCGTCGTAGACCATGTCTTCGGACACGTCGGCGCCCGCGAAAAGCGTATAGTCGAACACGTTGACCATTGTCGGCGTATCGATGCCGGGCACGCTGCCGGCGGGCATTTCCTGAAGATACGTCTGCGGCAGATAGGTGCGCATCCGCTCCAGCGCTTCCGGGCTGTCGTCAAACGAAAGATAGCGGATTCCGAAGGTTGCGTCGAACTCGCGGCTGTTGCCGGCGCCGACAACGACGATGCTGACATCGGCCGAGCCTTCGCCGAAACTGGACCACATGCGCGGGAAATTCGGCACCGGCACACCATCGACATCGTCCAGTGTCATGTCGGCATTGGCGAAATACCCCCGCGTGACGTAATCGCCCAGGGCGCGGTCGGCGAAGACAGGAACGCGCTTGCCGCGCAGATCCGCAACCGACTGGATGTCGCTGTCGGCCCGCACGATGTAGGCGTTGCGGAACGGCATCAGCGTTGCAACCATCTGGAGGTTGCCGTTGGGCCGGCCTTCCGACATGCCGGTGCCGTTCACCGCATAGGTCAACTGCACCACATTGGCGATCCCGAACTCGATCTCGCCCGCGTTCACCAGCGGGATGTAATCGGCTGTATTGGCCAGTTCCTGCGGACGCATCTGAAACGGCGCGGCCTCGGAAATGGCGGCGGCCAGGGTGCGGCCCACCTGGCTGGTGCCGCCGCGCGCGGTCGATCCCAGAGCGGCAACCTGTGCCGAAGCCACGGTGGCGCCGATGGTCAGTGCGGCCGTCAATGCGGCGAGCAGTCTTTTGTTCATTGTCTTTCTCCCTGGAGTTCTTGTTTTCGTTTTCAGTGATGTTCGAAAAGCGGCCCGTGCCCGGTAAAGCGGTCGGTCACGCCCACGGCGCGCAGCGCATGCCAATAGGTGGCGGCGTTGATCGCGACGAAGGGCTTGCCGTATTCGCGTTCCAGATCGACACAGAGCGCGCACATCGACAGGTTGGTGCCCACCTGCACAAAGGCATCCACGTCGTCGCCGTCCATTTCGGCCACATGGGCGCGCAGCGTCGCCTCGTCGACCTGGGCGATGGCCACCGGGCTGGGGCATTTCAGCCCCCGGAAACGCACCACCTCAAAGCCGCAATCCTGGAAAAACAGCGTCACGTTGCGGTCCGAGACCGGGAAATAGGGCGAAATCACCGCGATGCGCCGCGCCTTGTGCAAGTTCAGCGCGTCCTCGCAGGCGAACGACCCTGCCGAAACCTTCAATCCGCAGTGTTCCGAAAGGGCCTTCATGCGCTTTTCCGAAGGCGCCCGGCCGTCCCAGAACATCAAAGCCGACATGCCCATGACCAGATAGTCGGGTTCGGCGGTCACGCAGCGATCGACGGCGTCGTAGAGCGTGGCGCCGATGGCCTCGACCAGCGCGACAAAGTCTTCGTCGCTGGCGACCTTCATGTTGGGAACATAGATCCGGCCAAAATGATTGGTCACGCCCGGCACGCGGAAATCGTCCATATCGGGTTGAACGATGGTGTTTGTCGAAGGGGCGACAACCGCGAACTTGCACCGCCATCCCCGCGCGTCCCTGGCCATCATTCCGTCTCCCGCTGTGCCTTGTCTGCGACGATAAGACATATTCGGCAAAGCCACGTCAAGAATTTGTCTGGACAAATTGTTGACCCCATGCGCGCAATCGCCCTATTGATGCACCGAAAGGCACCCAGCCCCAGCGCAGAAGGAAAGACACACATGGCCGACCCGAACCTGAGGCGAATGATCGAGGCGGGCGAGTTCATCGCGGCGCCCGGCGTCTTCGACATGATCTCGACATTGGTGGCAGACCGTATGGGTTTTGCCGCGCTCTATGTCACCGGCTATGGCGTGTCCGCCTCGCATCTGGGTCTGCCCGATGCTGGCCTGATGACCTATACCGACATGGAATCGCGGGTTCGCGCCATCGTCCAGGGCGCCCAGACGCCGGTGATCGCGGATGCCGACACCGGCTATGGCGGCCTGTTGAACGTCCGCCACACGGTGCGCGGCTACGAGGCGGCGGGCGTGACCGCGATCCAGATCGAAGACCAGGAATATCCAAAGAAGTGCGGCCATACCCCCGGCCGCAGGGTTGTGCCGCTGGCGGATATGGTATCGAAGATCCGCGTTGCCTGCGACAGCCGTTCCAGCGCCGACTTCCTGATCATCGCGCGCACCGACAGCCGCACTGCCATGGGCCTTGACGAGGCGCTGCGCCGCGCCGAGGCCTTCGCCGAAGCCGGTGCCGATGTGATCTTTGTCGAGGCCCCCGAATCCGTCGCGGAAATGCAGGCGATCAACGACCGGATCGGAAAGCCGACGCTGGCCAACATGGTTTCCGGCGGCAAGACCCCGATCCTGCCGGCGGCAAAACTGGCCGAAATCGGCTATGCCATCGGTATTCACCCCGCCCTGGGTTTCCTGGCGGTCGGCGCGGCGCTGAAATCCGCATACGGGCAACTGCAGGAAACCGGCGATGTGCAGGGCGTTGCACTGGACGATTTCGGTGCCTTCAGCGCGATGATGGGTTTCGAAGATGTCTGGGCCTTCGATCGCAAGTGGGCCGAGGTCTAGGTCTGGTCGCGATCCAGCTCGATACGGGTGCGGTGAATATAGCGATCGCCCCCGTGATGCCAGTTGAACGAGGCGATCAGAGGCCCGGCCTGGCCGGAGTACCGCCGCAGGATGCGCAGCGCCGGCGCTCCGGGCGTCAGTTCCAGCGCCTCGGCCACATGATAGGGCGCAGGCAAGGCCTGGGTTTCCTGTTCGACGCGCGCGATGGTGTCGCCGCTGGCCCGGGCAAGGCCGGCATAAATCGGGCCCGCGCCCCGCGCCAGGTCTGGAGCGATGGCGGCGAACCGCAGTGGAACATAACTTTCGACCAGCGCCAGCGGCCCGCCTTCGGCGGTGTGCCGCAGCCCGCGCAGCAGGAACCAGACCTCGCCGCCGATGCCGCCGATGCGCCCGGCCAGATCCGCGTCGAGCGTGATTTCGCCGGTGTCCAGCAGCACCAGCCGGGTTTCAGCGGCATAGCGCGTCAATTCGCCGACGGAACGGTAATCCTGCACGAAGACCGTGCCAGGCGTGGCGCGCAGCACCCGGCTTCCGGCGCCCTGCACCCGTTCGACCATGCCGTCCTGTTGCAACCGGCGCAACGCCTCGCGAACGGTAAAGCGGCTTACCTCGAAGCGGCGGCACAGCGCCGCCTCGCTGGGCAGGCTGGCGCCGACCGGGTGAACACCTTCGGCGATCTCTGCACGCAGCCGCCGCAGGATCGCGGCATAGCGTGGCGTCCGGGCGTCGGTGTGCAGCGTCATGGGGCCCTTCGGCGGCCTCAGGCCACCGCCTCCAGATCGCGCAGCGACTGGATCATCGACGAACGCATCACATAGGCCAGGTGGCGCGCGGGATCGGCCACGGTCGCGCGCAGTTCGTCATGATAGGCGCGGCGCTTTTCGGGATCGGTCTCGTTCAGGATCGCGCGGTTGCGCAGCGCCTGGGCCTGCACGGTTTCGATGGCCACCTTGCGGCGCTGACGCTCATAACGGCCCATCGTCTCCGGATCCGCGCCACGCCAGACATGCGCCAGCTTTTCGGTCAGGTTGACGGCGTCGTGGATCCCGCCATTCATGCCCATCCCGCCCAGCGGATTGTTCAGATGTGCAGCATCGCCGGCCAGAAAGATGCGCCCATGCACATAGGCATCGGCCACCCGCTCGTGCACACGATAGGCGGTTTTATGCGCAATTTCATAGGGTTCACCAGGCAACACCGATTGCATTCGCGTTTCGATCCGGGCCGGATCGAGAATTGCCTCGTCGCTCAGCGAAGGATCGGTGGGAAACAGCACGCGCCACAACGTCGGTGTGCGCAGCAACACGAACCACTCCTCGGGGTCCGAGATATACGAAATGTCGGCCAGCCCTTCGATGGCCTGATCGTAGCGGAACGGCGTCGACAGCGACAGGAAGATCTCGGGGATCGTCAGCCCGGGAAACCCGACACCGGTGGATTTGCGGACGGTCGATCGCGCGCCGTCGGCACCGATCAGGTAGCGCGCCCGGAAGGTGGCGGTTTCGCCCGACTCGTGGCGCGCCGTGACGGTAACGCCATCGGCGTCCTGGGTCACCGTTTCGACGACGATATCGGTGATCAGCTCGGCATCCGGATCGCTGTCGAGCCGCGCCCGCGCCGCTTCGGTCAGCTTCCATTGTTCGGCCTGCAACCGGTAGGGATGATCCGTTTCATCCGCCAGCAGCCCCAGATCGAACGTTGCAACCTCGCCCTCGCGGCGATCGCGGAATTGCCAGTGGGGGCATTTGATGCCCCGCGCGATCAGGCCGTCGGCCAGCCCTAGCCGCGCCAGGAAGTCCAGCGTCGGGGGATGGAATGTCGAGGCGCGAAGATCAACCGCCAGATCGGCCGATGCCTCGAGTACGGTCACCGGGATGCCTTCGGCCAGAAGCGACACCGCCGCCACCAGACCCACGGGCCCTGCCCCCGCGATCAGAACCCGTTCATCGGCTGCGGTCATGGTCGGCCCTCCTGCTGCATGGATGTACGGTACGGTGGCGGCTGGCATCGTCAAGCAAAATTTGTCTGGACAAATCCACCGCAGCCCGCAGGATGAACCCATGACGCGTAAAATTGCAATTCTGGGCGCCTGCGGTGGGATCGGCCGCGTTCTGACCCGCCGGGTGCGCGATGCCGGCGACACCGTGATCGCGCTGGACCTTGCCGCGACGCTGACCGCGGCACCGCCGCCCGAGGGCGTGCGCGGCGTCGCTATGAACCTTCACGACGCCGATCAGGTGCGCGACGGGTTTGCCGGGCTGGGGCCGCTGGACGGTTTTGTGAACCTCGCCGGCTACATGTCGCCACACCGCGCTCTGGCCGATACCCCGGTCGAAGCCTTCGACGAGGTGATCGCCGGCAATCTGCGCGGCGCATTCCTGGCGGCGCAGGCGGCGCTGCCGCTTTTGCAGGCGGCACCGGCCGGAGCGGCAATGGTGAACGTGGCTTCGGGGCTGGGCGCGCATGCCCGGCCGGGGTTCGGGCCTTATGCGGCGGCAAAGGCCGGCATGATAAGCCTGACCAAGACGCTCGCGCTCGAGGCGGCGCCGCATGTGCGGGTGAACGCGGTCGGCCCCAGCGTGGTCGACACCGAGTTCCTGCGCGGTGGCGCCGGCCGCGACGCGCGCCACGACACCCCCGTCGATCTGGCCGCGATGGCCCGCGCGACGCCGCTGGGCCGTGTCGCCAGCGCCGATGACGTGGCCGGGCCGATCCTGTTCCTGCTGGGGGACCAATCGGCCTTCATGACTGGCCAGGTGCTTTGGATCAACGGCGGAGGATATATGCCATGACCCCGACAGACACCTCGGTTTCCGGGCGCGTTGTGCTGATCACCGGGGCCAGCCGCGGTCTGGGCCGCGAGATGGCGCTGGCGCTGGCGGCCGCCGGTGCGCGGCTGGCGATCACCGGCGCGACGCTTTCGCCCGCGCTGGCCGCAACGCGCGACGAACTGGGCGGCGACACCATCGCCGAGGCCGCCGATGTCACCGATCCGTCCGCCGCCGCGCGCGTGGTGGCGCGCACCCTCGCCAAATTCGGCCGGATCGACATGCTGATCAACAACGCCGGTGTCGGAATGCGTCTGATATCGGAAACCTTCAACACCCGGCCCACCCGGTTCTGGGAAGCCGATCCCGAGGCCTGGCGCCGCATCGTCGATACCAACGTGAACGGCCCGTTCGAGATGACGCGCGCGGTGGTGCCGCAGATGCTGGCGCAGGGAGGCGGCAAGATCGTCAACATCTCGACGTCAGACCAGACGATGGTGCGCCGCGGCTATGCGCCCTATGGGCCGACCAAGGCGTTCCTCGAGGCCGCCAGCCGGGTCTGGGCCGAAGACCTGCGCGGCACCGGCATCGACGTGAATGTCCTGTTGCCCGGCGGCGCGGCGGATACCGATCTGCTGCCGCCTGCACCCGACAAGAAGGGCGCGGATGGCAACCTGCTGTCGCCGCAGGTGATGCGCGCGCCGATCCTGTGGCTGGCCTCGGGGGCATCCGACGGAATCACCGGCGCGCGTTTCATAGCCCGGCTTTGGGGGCCCGATGGCCCCGGCGCGGCGCGCGACGACAGCGGCGCCAAGCCGCGGATCATGTAGCCGCGGCGCAGCCCTGCATATAGGCGATGGCCGCATCGGTCTGTATCAGGTCGGCGTATTTCGCGCTCATGTCGAAAAGGTTGGCCTCATGCGGGGCCTCGGCGCGGTCGCCGCAGGCCTGCGACGCGATCAGGGTGACGAACCCCGACGAAATGCTGTCGATGCAGGTGGCCCGCACGCAACCCGATGTTGTCAGACCGCCGATGATCAGCGTGTCGATGCGGTTGAAGTGCAGCGTGGCCGCCAGCGATGTTCCGAAAAAGGCGCTGGGGTATTGCTTGGTTATCATCAGGTCGCCCGGCGCCAGGGTCAGCCCTGCCGCCAGTTTCTGCGTCTCGCGGCCCGCGTCGAAACACGAAAGCGCCGGCACCTTGGCATAGAACGCACCGCCATCCGCGCCGCCCGGCTGGTACTTGACCTCGGTCAGGATGACCGGAACGCCGGCGGCACGCGCGGCGTCGGCCAGCCGGATCCCATGATCCAGCGCGTCGACACAACCCTGCCCGCCGTAAAGCGGCGCATCAGGATCGAAATAGGCATGGGCGAAATCCACCAGCAACAGCGCCGGGCGCGCGCCGGGCCGTTGCGGCGCATGATATCCGGCCTTTGCATAGTTGCTGTCCAGAGGGTCGGCCATGGCGCGTCCTTTCGTGGTGCGGTGTCAGAAACCCGGCCCGGCGTTGTCGGCGGCATAGCGCGATATGGTGCGCACGCTCCATTCGACGGCTTCGCGCATGGTGCCGCCGAGGGCCTTGTCGAAGGCTTCGACCACATCAGGCGCGGCTTCGCTGGTGGCAAAGACGCGCCGCTCGAACGAGGCCGATCCGATGATCCGGTCGACATCGCTGAACACCAGCTTGACGTTGAGCCGGACGATGATCTCAAGCCGTTCGGGCAGGTCCGCCGTGGCCGGCCGAACGAGCGCCTGAAACTCGCGCACATCCGTGACGATGGTGTAATCGGCGCGCAGCCCCACAGCCGAGCTGCCCACGGCACCCACCTTGCCGCTGTTTTCAAAGCTCTCGATCAGCAACGCCTGAATGATCACCGGCGCGCGATCGACCCAGCGCGCGGCGGGCAGGTATTGCACCCGAAGCGGCGTTGGCTGCACAGCGATGCGGTCGGTATCGACAGCAGCCGTGGCCGTGGGTTCCATGATCACCAACTGGTCGGACAGCCGAGGCAGGCGCTGATCGAACGTGCTTTTGGGCGACAGCAGGTACAGATCGGTTGGCTGGGTGACGGCGGTCAGCGATTGCAGGCCGGCACAGCCCCCGAGGCCAAGCGCAAGCCCGAGGGCCAGCACGGCCTGGCGCGCGGGAAGATATGTCATCGGCGGTACTCCGAACTGTTGGTGCCCAGAAGAAACCGGCCCGGATCGCGTTCGATGCGGGTGACCAGCCGTTCCAGGTTGGTGACGAGGCGGCGGGATTCAAAGATGAACCGCTGAAACTGCGGCAGGCCGACACGCAGGAAATCAGACACCTGCAACCGGTTGTCGGCCACGATCTGATCGACATTTCCCACCAGGTTCGATGCAGAGCGGGCCGCGTCCAGAACTTCGGCCGAGATCGTATCCACTTCGCCCGAAACCTTTTCGAGCGTGTCGGAAAACGCCGTCACGGCGCCGCGGATATCGCCGACCATAAGATCGACGTCTTCGTCGAGGATACGGTTGACCGAAACGAAGGTCTGTTCGGCGGCGGTGAGCGTGCCTTCGGCATTCTCCATCGCGGTGGTGACAGCGGCCAGCGTCGCGTTGGCATTGGTGAAGGTTTCGGTGGCCGC
Organism: Paracoccaceae bacterium; assembly: GCA_024742705.1. GTDB lineage: Bacteria > Pseudomonadota > Alphaproteobacteria > Rhodobacterales > Rhodobacteraceae > JANSXZ01. The sequence continues at coordinate 21,139 of JANSXZ010000023.1, forward strand.
GGCCAGCGTGATCCCGCCCTCGTCGGCCAGGCCTTCCAGCCGCCCGGCAAGAGCCGTGGCGTCACGCCCCAGCGTATCGATCACGCGGTTCGCGGTGGCCGTCGCGCCGCGCACCTCGGCCATCAGGTCCGGCAGGTCGCGTTCGACCGCGGCATTGATACCGGAAATCGCGGCGCGGGCCTCGGCGGCGGCGGCCCGGGCATCGGCCACCAGCGCCGCGCCATCGCCGGCCAGCAAAGCATTGGCCGTGTCCGAGGTTTCGCGCACCGAAACCATCGTCCGTTCGGTTTCCGACAGGGTCTGATCCAGCCGCGCAATGGTCTGCCGGGCCTCGTCCAGCCGCGCGGTGGCGGCTTCGATCATATCGCGCGCATCGGTCGACAGCGCCGCCACCTCGCGATCGACGGTGGCCAGCGTGCCCTCGGCCCGGTCGATCAGGCCCGGCAGCCGGTCTTCGGCCAGCGTTCGCGCGGCGCCCAGCGTGGCGCGCGCCTCGCGCGACAGTGGCCCGGCTTCGGTATCGATGAAGGTTTGCGCGCTTTCGGCGGTGCCGCGGACCGATTCCAGCGTGCCGGCCGCCTCGTCGGCGGCGCGTTCAACCGAGGCAAAGACCGATTCCGCCTGCGCCACACGCGCCTGAACGTCTTCGCCCAATGCCTCGTAGCGGGCCATCACGCCCGATGCCTCGCCGCCCAGCGTTGCGATCTGCCCTTCCAGGCGGCCAGCCACACCGGACACCCGGTCAATCAGTCCCGACGCCTCGCCGCCGATCGTGGTGATCCGCGTCTCCAGTGTGGCCGCCGTGCTGGCCAGGCTATCCATGAGCGCCGGCAACCGCTGTTCGGTCAACGCCTGGGCGGCCTGCACGGTGGCCAGGGCGGCCGGCTCGAGGCGGGTGACCACATCGTTCAACGTGGCGGCCGCATCGGTGCCCTGCCGGATGAAACCGGTCAGATCCTCGCGCATCAGCCCGTCGGCCGTGGCAAATGCGGTTTCGGCCGCATCCAGCGTACCCACCGCCGCGTCGATCGCCCCTTCGGCACGCACGATCGCATCATTGGCGGTGTCCAGCGTGCGGGTTGCGGTCTGCAATGTGGTTTCGGCGGTTTCCGAAAGCGCGCCCAGACGGCCCGAAAAGGCAGCAACCTCGCGTGCGGCCAGCCCCAGATCGCCCGAAAGGCTCTCAAAGTCCGAAAGCACCCGATCCATCCGCCCCGAGGCCGAGGCCAGATTGTCGAGCACTTCGGTGATGGCATCGCGATTGTCCTCGTCGACGACGCGGTTGATGTCTTCCAGCAGTGAAACCGCCTTTTCCAGAAGCTCGGGCGCGCCCTCGAAAATCGTCTGGATCGCGCTGCGTTCGGACGGGATGGTGCCGCCATCGGGCAGCGGCGCGGCCTCGGCCGTGCCCCCCGAAAGCGCGACAAAACTTACGCCGGTAACACCCTGCGATTGCAGCGTGGCCACCGTATCGGCGCGCACGGGCGTATCGCTGCGCACTTCCAGCCGCACACGCACCTTCGCGGGATCGTCGGGATCGAGGTTCAGCGCCACGACCTGCCCCACCGGCAGGCCGTTGTACCGCACGTCGCCCGCCGTCCCCAGGCCCGAGACGTTTTCGAACAGCACATCGTAATAGGCATAACTGCGTTCGACATCGACCTTGGCCAGCCACAACAGAAACCCCAGCCCTCCGACGATCCCCAGAAGGGTGAAGGCGCCGATCAATACATAATTCGCGCGGGTTTCCATTGCCGGGCTTGTCCTTTCTACCGCTTTTCCTGTGCCGCACGGGCACGCGGACCGGTAAAGTATTCCTGTACCCAGGGATGGTCCACATCGGTCATCGTCTCGATGGGGCCTTCCACCAGAACCTTCTTTTCCGCCAGCACCGCGATACGGTCGCAGATTGCATAGAGACTGTCGAGGTCGTGCGTGACCATGAACACCGTCAGCCCCAGCGCCGCCTGAAGTTCGTTGATCAGATCGTCATAGGCCGCCGCCCCGATCGGATCCAGCCCGGCGGTCGGCTCATCCAGAAACACGATATCGGGGTCCAGCGCCAGCGCCCGCGCCAGCGACGCGCGCTTGCGCATCCCGCCCGAAAGTTCCGAGGGAAACTTGCCGCAGGCCAGCGGCGGCAACCCCGCCAGGCTGATCTTCAATTCGCCAAGCGACCGCATCAGCGCGGGGCTCATCTTCAGATGCTCGCGCAGCGGCGCCATCACGTTTTGCAGCACCGTCAGCGATGAAAACAGCGCACCGTCCTGAAACGCCACGCCCCAGCGCTTTTCCACGGCGCGGCGGTCGGCCTCGGGGCCGTTCACCACATCCGTTCCCAACACTTCGATCCGGCCCGCGGCCGGCCGGTTCAGGCCGACGATGGTGCGCAACAGCACCGATTTTCCGGTGCCCGATCCGCCGACGATGCCCAGAACCTCACCTTTCCAGACATCGAGATCCAGGTTCTCGTGCACCACCTGACTGCCGAAGCGGTTGACCAGCCCGCGCACCCGGATAATGGCCTCGCGCGGGCCCGCATCGGCGCGCTGCACACGCGGATCGCTGTAATCTCTCATACGCCGATCTCCGCGAAAAAGATCGAGAACATGGCATCCACCGCGATCACCAGAAAGATCGACTGAACCACCGATGCGGTGGTGCGCTGGCCGACACTGGCCGACGATCCGCCAACCTGCATCGCCTGCCAGCAGGCCACAACCCCGATGATGACGGCAAAGAACGGCGCCTTGATCATCCCCACCGCCAGGTGCCACACATCGGTGCCCTCGCGCAGTCGGGTGATGAACATGCCGGGGCTGACACCCAGCTCGATCCAACTCATCAGCGCACCGCCGAACAGACCGGCAAGATTGGCGATCAGCCCCAGAACCGGCAGCATGACCAACAGCGCGATCACCCGCGGCAGCACCAGAACCTCGACAGGGTCCAGGCCCAGCGTGCGCATGGCGTCGATCTCCTCTTGCACCTTCATCGTGCCGATGGACGCGGTGAAGGCCGATCCCGACCGCCCCGCGACAATGATCGCCGTCAGCATGATGCCCAATTCGCGCAGAATCGAGATCGCGATCAGATCCACCACAAACACTTCGGCGCCGAACTGGCGCAGCTGCGCCGCCCCCTGAAACGCCAGCACCACCCCGATCAGGAACCCCATCAGCGCAACCACCGGTACCGCGTTCAGACCGGCCTCCTGCATATGCGTGACCAACGCGGCACCGCGCAGCCGCCAGGGCCGCAGCAGCGTGAAGGCCAATCGGTGCAGCGTCAGCCCCAGGAACCCCACAAGCGATGAAAGCACCTTGCCGCTGCCCGCCGTGGCCCGGCCGATCCCGGCCAGCCAGGGCACGAAGCCGCGCTCCGGCGGCTCTTCGCCGGGCGCGTCGGGGATGCTCTGTTCAACCGTATCGATCAGCGCGAGATGCCCGGGATCGGCGCCGATCATATCGAAGGGCCGCCCGGAACGCGCCGCGCGCATCCGCAGATCCGCGATCAGCCAGGCCCCGCCGGTGTCAATCGCCTCCAGCGCGCCCAGGTCCAGCGTCAGGGCGCCCTGCCCGCGCCCCGCACGGGCAAATGCCGTCTCCACGGTGCCCAGCCTTTCGGTCAGCAAGGCGCCGGACACGACCAGACGCGTGCCGTCATCGGACAGCGATACTCGGAGGGCAGTGGCAGACATGGATCCGAGTTGTGGTCGCACTCCACGCCGACCGCAACCGTTTTTTGTTAACCAGACGCGGTACATGGGCCCCGATCCGCCGATTTGCACCGTTCGCCGCCACGCGCCGGACACTTCGGCGCCAGGGCTGGTGCGCGGCGCGCGGCCCGGTCGCCCCCGCACGCATGGCCCCGCGCCGCGCACCGGCTTCGCGCCCGCCGCACGGGGCTTTCCTTTCGCGAAAAATATCCCCGCCGGAGGCTCCCGAGGATTGAAACAGGCGCCGACGGTTGCTATCTTTGCTCTGTCTTTCGGGACTATGGACATAAACGCGCTCGTAATAAGCGGATCGGACCCGGGGGCGGTACCCGGCGGCTCCACCAACCATCCTTCATTTGGGGATCAGGGGGCCGAAACAGGATCGACGAACGTCTAAAGGTGTTAGCTTTGTCTCGGCGGTCTGCCACCGTTACCGGCGAAAACAGTACAATTGCAAATGACAATCGTGCTCCGGTGGCCGTTGCTGCGTAAGCGGTAACTTACCATCGAAACTCAAGTCCTTGCGCCTAGCAGCGTAAGGCGGGGTTCGCAGGCACCTGGCAACAGAAGCCTGCACTCACAACATCCGCCCTGCCCCAACGCGCAAAACCGCGGGGCGCCCTATACCCTGTATCGGGGCAAGCGGCCGCGTGGGGCTGGACAGGTTGGATTCCGATACTCGACGGATCGCGGAAACCTTGCGACGATCTTCGCGTTTCCCGGATTCGGACGCGGGCGCTTGCAAGGCGCATCGCCCGGAACAAGGCAACCGGTCGGGAGGCGGAATGCATTGACATGCTGTCCGTGAGGCCCGATATGCCCGAATTCAATTTGGATCCCCGCCAATCACAGGTAACCCTGCCCGACGGCGTGACCGAGCAGCGCGGGGTGGCCACCGCCGCCCTTCCGGATGGCGGCATGGCCATGGCCTGGATGGCCGGCCCTCCGGGACGCGGGCCGCTGCCCTATCTGACCGTCTTTGACGAAAGCGGACATCAGATACTCGAGCCGGTTGCGCTGAACGGCGAGATCAACGGGATCATCTCGAACGTACAGATCAGCGCCTATGGCGACACAGACATCCTTTTCACGTTCCAGCAAAACGACAACACCGACCAGACCGTTTTCGCCGGCACCTTCGACACCGCCACCGCGACAGGCATGACGCCGCTGGACCTGGCCGACAGCCTGATCGCCAGCATGCCCGACGGGTTCGCCTTTGTCAGCGACAGTGCCCACGGCGGGTGGGTGGATGGCCAGTTGCAATTGGCGCTGACCTTCCAGAACAGCGTCTATTCGGGGCTTCTGAACCCCGGAACCATGGCCGATCCCGACCTGAGCGATGTGACGCCGGGCAACGGAAACGCGCAGTTCGTGCTCGACTTCGAGGTATCCGCCGATCCTTCCGAACCCGCGCGGCTGGTTTTCGCCGAGCGAGACCAGGACATCCGGGATTACGGCGCGTTCCGTCTGCCGGCGCCGGGCGATCCTGGGTCCGGCATGGTGGGGCCGCTGGATGTCACCGGGCTTGTCGATCCGTTCTCCAACGCGGCGGCGGGGGCGCTGCGAGACGTGGAATTCATCCGCGGCCGCGATGATCGCAGCGTCGCCTTCGGCACCGACGAGAACGGCGATCTGGTGGTGGTGAAGTACGACGAAGCCGGCGCCGTTGCATCGGCTTCGGTGATCTACGACACCGTCAACATAAACCAGCAAGACCGCAAGGAAAACGAGGTCGTGACCTCCTGGGCCGCCCAGCCGCTGCCCGACGGCGGCTATGCGGTCTATGTGCGCACCGTCACCAACACGGGAACCGAGCCCGACAACGTAATGAGTTATTTCGGCCACGAGGTGATCCGGCTCAATGCCGACTGTCAGGTGATCGCGAGCGAAGTCTCGCTTCCTTCGATCAGCGTCTTCGATGAAATCACTGAGGTCACCTTCGGACTGTCGAAGAGCGGGCGCATTCATGTGTTCTTTGAAACCTTCGACGCCGAGAACGCCTCGAGCAAGATCGAACACTACAGTCAGAACATCGTCAGCGTATACGGCGATGCCGATGACGAGTTGAGCGCTTCCGAGATACTGGGCGCTCAGGCGTTCGCGATGGGCCAGGGCAACGATGTCATGCGTATGTCGGGGGTATCGCCTGATCAGGTGGTCCATCCCTGGCACGTCAAGGGCGAAGCGGGCAATGACCTGATCGAAACATCCCGGTACAACGACACGCTGGAAGGCGGCGCCGACAATGACACGCTCCGCGGCGGTGGCGGCGACGACCTGATCGAGGGCGGAGACGGCGACGACCTGATCGAAGGCGGGTCGGGCAGCGACCACATGATCGGCGGCGCCGGACGGGACACCGCCGTACTGGAAACCGGCGCGGATCACCGTATCGTTCTGTCGCCGTCGTTCACGATCGCCGATGCCATGGGCACCGACACCGTAACGGGGTTCGAGAACCTGGTCATGGGCGAAGGCAACGACACCATTATCGGCGATGCCGGGGCCAATGCGCTAGATGCGGGCGGCGGCGACGATTTCCTATATGGCGACGGGTTCAAGGCCGCGCTGGTGGCTGAGGCCGGATCGCAGGTCTATCGGCTCTACCGGGCAACGCTTGACCGCACCCCGGACAAGGCAGGGCACGCCGGCTGGACCGGGCAGATCTTTGAAGGCGCGACGTCGCCCGGCACTGTCGCGGCCGGTTTTGTCGCTTCCGCCGAGTTCCAGAACACCTATGGCGCGCTCGACGACGCGGGCTTTGTCGAATTGCTCTACCGCAATGTGCTGGGGCGTGCGTCGGACGCCGACGGGTTGCAGGGATGGCTCGATCAGATGGCGGGCGGTGCCGCGCGGGCGCAGGTGGTTCTGGGTTTTTCCGACAGTGCCGAATTCATCCGGAACACGCAGGCCGAGGCCGATCAATGGCTGGCCGCGCATACCGATGCGGTCTGGTCCGACGATGTCTACCGGTTGTATCAGGCGACGCTGGACAGGGCACCCGACCTTGCCGGCTTCCGCGGGTGGGCCGACAGCCTGGGTAATGGCACCCCGTTCAGCGCAGCGGTCACCGGGTTCGTGGCAAGCCGCGAGTTTCAGAACACCTATGGCGTGCTGGACGACGCGGGCTTTGTCGATCTGCTTTACCGCAACGTGCTGGGCCGCGAAGGCGATGCCGAGGGCGTCGCGGGGTGGCTGGGGGTGCTGGCGGCGGGCGGAACCCGCGAGGACGTGGTTGCCGGTTTCAGCCAGAGCCCCGAGTTCGCGATCGCGACGGCCGCGCCGCTCGAGGCGTGGATGCGCGCGCAGGGTGTCGACGACGTTCTGACCGGCGGCGCCGGCTCGAACGTGCTGACGGGCGGCATGATGAGCGACACATTCGTCTTCGACGCGTCGGCATCCGGCACGAACCGCGTGATCGACCTCGAGGCGTGGGACACCATCGAATTCCGCGGCTTCGGCTACACCGGCGCGGCGGATGCCCGGGCCAACATGGCGCAGGACGGCACCGACGTGATCTTCAACGATCAGGGCGTGACGGCGATCTTCGAGAACACCGACCTCGCCCTTATCGACGATGGCATGATCGTCTGATCCCGGCAGCGGCCGGCCCAATGGCGATCCGTGCCGCCCGGCCGGTTGCGAAAAATCGCGGCTAGCGCGCCAAGGTCAGCGCGGACGCACCGACGGCATCAAAATCCGCCACGCCCAACTGACCCTGGGCGCGTATCAGTTCGAGATGCAGGATATCGAAGGCACGCTGCGCGCCCTGGGCGCCGCCGGCCCCGACACCATAGGCCAGCGCACGGCCGCACAATGCGAAATCCGCCCCCAGCGCCTTGGCGCGCAGAATATCCGCGCCGCGCCGGATGCCGCTGTCGAGGAGGATCTTCATCCGCCCGCCGACGGCCCCGGCGATCTGCGGCAGCGCCTGGATCGAGGGCGGCCCGAACGCCACCTGCCGCCCGCCGTGGTTTGAAACCACGATCCCGTCACAGCCCAGCCCGGCACATTCCGCCGCATCCGCCGGATGCAGGATGCCCTTGACCAGAAGCGGCCCCTTCCAGCGGTCGCGCAGGCGTTTCAGATCTTCCCATGTGAACCGGGGCGTGATCAGCGTTTTCTGCACATCGGCATAAGATGTCGCGCCCCTCAGAAGTTCGGCGTAGTTGGCGATGTTGGGCTTGCCGTGGCGCAGGGTTTCCAGCGACCAGCGCGGGTTTGCGATCAGGCCCGCGACCACCTCGGGCGTGATCTTGAACGGCACCGCAAGCTGGTTGCGGATGTCGCGATCGCGCTTGCCGGCGGCGGGCACATCGGCGGTGACGATCATCACCTTGTACTCCGCCGTCTCGGCGCGCGAGATCAGGCCTTCGGTCACGGTTTCGTCGCTGGATACATAAAGCTGAAACCACCCGTTGCCGCCGGCGGCTTCGGCAAGACGTTCCAGCGGGGTGGAGGCAGCGGAACTGGCGACATAGGGCATGTTCATCCGCGCGCAGAGCCGCGCCAGCGCCACGTCGGCGCCCGGCCAGAAGGCATTCAGCATGCCGATGGGCGCCATCCCGAAGGGCACGTCATAGACCTTGCCGAACAGTTCAGCATGTGTGTCGATGTCACCCACATCCACCAGATAGCGGGGCGTCAGTTCGATCTCTTCGAAGGCTTCCATGTTGCGCCGCATGTTGCGTTCGGATTCCGCGCCGCCATCGACCAGATCGAAGGCGAAACGCGGAATTCGGCGCCGGGCCATGCTGCGCAGATCGTCGATGCAGGCGGCACGGTCCAGACGCATCAGATCGACCACCCGCCATCTATGGCCAGCGCCTGTCCGGTGGTGAAGGCCGCCATGTCGCCGGCCAGATAGCACACCATTTCCGCGATTTCGTCGGGCGTGCCGAAGCGGCCCATGGGCTGGCGCGCCGTAAAGGCGGCATGCGCCTTGTCGAAATCTCCGGTCGCGGTGAGACGTTCCCTGAGCGACGGGCTTTCGACAGTGCCGGGGCAGATCGCGTTGCAGCGGATGCCGTCCTTGACGAAATCGGCGGCGATGGCCTTGGTCATGCCGATGATCGCCGCCTTGGAGGCACCGTAGGCAAAGCGGCGCGGCGCGCCCTTCTCGCTGGAGACGATCGAGGCGATGTTGATGATCGAACCCGCGCCGGTGCCCAGCATTCCGGGCAGCACCGCCTTGGTGATGCGAAACATCGCCTTGGCGTTCAGGTCGAACGCGCGGTCCCAATCGGCGTCCTCGCAATCGAGGATGGTGCCGTCATGCACCCAGCCCGCGCAGTTCACGAGGATCTGAACCGGCGGCAGGGCGCCCACCAGATCGTGCACCGCGCCGGCGTCGAGCACGTCGAGCCGGGTGCCGGTGATGTTGGGCGATCCGTCGGCAACCGCGCCGACGGCCTTGGCGTCGATGTCTGTTGCGATCACGGTGGCGCCCCGCGCGGCGAGCGCTTCGGCGCTGGCCCGGCCGATCCCGTTGCCGGCGGCGGTGACAAGGGCAGTCTTGCCCGAAAGTGTATGTTCCATTTGTCCTCTCTCAGCGCGCGAGCCAGCCGCCATCGACGGTGATCACGCTGCCATGGCAGTAGCCGGCCGCGTCCGAAGCCAGAAAGACGGCCGCTCCGGCCATCTCGGAAGGTTCCGCGAAGCGTCCGGCGGGAATACGGTCCAGCAGGGCCTTCGAACGGTCCGGATCGTCCCGCAGCGCCTGCGTGTTGTCGGTGGCGGTATAGCCCGGCGCGATGCTGTTGACGTTGACGCCGCGCCCGGCCCATTCGTTGCACAAGGCGCGGGTCAGACCGACCAGCGCGTGTTTGCTCGAGGCGTAGGCAGGCACCATCAGACCACCCTGCGATGCCAGAACCGACGATACGATGATGATCTTGCCCCTGCCCTGCGCGACCATGTGCCGGCCCGCCGCCTGGCTGAGAAGCCAGACGGAATCGAGGTTCACCGAAACCACGCGCCGCCAATCCTCAAGCGGCATGTCGACAGACGCCTCGCGGTGGATGATGCCCGCGTTGTTGACAAGGATATCGAGACCGCCCAGAGCATCGGTGGCAAAACCGACCACCTCCGTGGCGGCGGCCTCGTCCATTCCGGTAAAGTCCGCCCTGACAGCGGCGCCGGTGCGGCCAAGCGCCTCGATCGCGGCCAGCGTGGCCTCGGGCGGATGGCTGCGATAGGTCAGCGCAACATCGGCCCCGGCGGCGGCAAGGCCAAGGGCGATGCCCTCGCCTATGCCCGTCGCCCCGCCGGTGACAAGAGCCTTGCGGCCCGTGAGGTCAAAGAGGTTGGCCATTGTCAGTACCGGTTCGCGATCGGCAGTTCCTCGGCGGGAAAGAGGCTGATCACCTCGCAGCCGGTTTCCGTCACCACGACCTCTTCCTCGATGCGCGCCGCCGAATAGCCATCGGATGCCGGGCAATAGGTTTCCAGCGCGAAGACCATGCCGGTCTGGATCTCCATTGGGTGATCCAGGCTGATGGCGCGGCTGATGATCGGCCGTTCGTGCAGCGCGAGGCCCAGGCCATGCCCGAATTGCAGGCCAAAGGCCGCGTCCTCGTTCGGGAAGCCCAGCGATTCCGCCGTGGGCCAGACCTCGGCCACCTTGTCGGTGGTCACACCCGGCTTGATCATCGCGATCGAGGCATCGATCCATTCGCGCGCCTTCACATAGGCATCGTTTTGCGACGTTGTCGCGCGGCCTACGTTGAACGTGCGGTAATAGCAGGTGCGATACCCCTGATAGCTTTGCAGGATGTCAAAGAACGCCTGGTCGCCGGGCCGGATCAGCCGGTCGGTGAAGTTATGGGGATGCGGGTTGCAGCGCTCGCCGGAAATGGCGTTGATCGCTTCGACATCGTCGCTGCCCATCTCGTAGAGCATCTTGTTGGAAAGGGCGACGATGTCGTTCTCGCGCACGCCCGGTTTCAGCTCTTCATAGATCATGTGATAGACGCCATCGACCATCGCGGCGGCCTGGGTCAAAAGCTGGATCTCGTCCCAGTTCTTGATCTCGCGCGCCGCCAGCATGATCTGCTGGCCATCGACCACCTTGATGCCCTCGGCCTGAAGCGCGTGGAACATGGCGGTTTCGGCGTAGTCCACACCCACGGGCATGTCGGCCATGCCCGCGTCCTTGATCAACTGCGCGATCATCTTGGCGTATTTCTGCATCAGCCCGAAATCCGGCGGGATCGTGCCGCGCATACCCACCACGCCGGCAAGGCAATGATCGGGTTCCAGCCAGTCGGAATGGCGCTTGTGGTGCACAGCGGCAGATCCGAAATCCCACACATAGGGCGAATCGTCGCCCGTCAGCAGGCAGAAGCGGCACATCTTGTCCCGCTCCCATTCGCCGATCTTGGTGGCTGTGACATAGCGGATGTTGTTGACGTCGAACAACAAAAGCGAACCCGCGTTGGAGTTCTGAAGCGATTGGCGCGTCCGCGCAAGGCGGTAGCGGCGCAGCCGGTCGTGATCGATCCTGCGTTCGAAATCCACCGAAGTATGGCCCCATGCGGGCAGTCGTTCGCGCCATTCCCAGTTGGGTTCGAGATCCTGCGGTGTCAGCATATTTGGCATAAGTGCGCGAGACATGATGCTCTCCTTTCGGGCGCGTTCATGCGCGCCCTTTCAGTGTTTGAAACTTTGAAAACCGGGCCGTTACTGGATGCACCAGCCGCCGTCGACATGGATCATCTGTCCGGTCATGTAGTCGCTGTCATCGCTGGCCAGGAACGAGGCCGTGCCGACGATATCCCTGGGATAGGACACCCGCTTGATCTGGAGCGCGTCGCGCACGATGTCCTCGTAGGCCTGGCCCTCCTTCTGCTTGAAACCGATATCGACAAGATCCTTGTCCAGTTGCTCCCAGAGCGGCGTGACCACCACGCCCGGCGCATAGCCGTTCACGGTGATGCCATGTTCGGACAGGCCAAGCGCCCCGCAATGGGTCAGCGCGAGAACACCGTATTTCGAGGTGCAATAGACGGTCACGTCGAGCAGCGGTTTGCGCGATGCGATGCTGCCAACGTTGATGATCTTGTAGGGGTGATCCTCCATCGGGCCCTGCGCGATCATCTGGCGGGCGGTTTCCTGCATCCCCAGCCACATTGCCTTGGTGTTGACGTTCATGATCATGTCCCAGTTGTGCTCATCGATATCCATGAAGAACCGGGGCTTGTTCAGGCCGGCGTTGAACAGGCCCACATTGATCGAGCCGAACGCCTCGACCGTGGCGGCCACAGCGGCAGCGTTGTCTTCGCGCCGGGTCACATCCATCTTGACCGCAACCGCCTTGCCATTGCCCGCCGCGTTGATCCGTTCGGCGACAGTTGCGGCTTCGTCTCCGTCCAGATCGCCGATGCACACGTTGGCACCTTGCGCGGCAAAGCTGGCGGCGTTGGCCTCGCCCATGCCACGCGCCGCTCCGGTTATCAGAATATTCTTACCTTTGAGGCGGTTGGGGTCCATTGTTGTCTCCTCCTGTTGTCACTTGAAGTCTGATGTCCTGATGGCTTTGTCGGCCCGGTCCTGGGCGCGTCGCAGCGCCTCGCGCGGGGATATGATGCCACGCAGCATGTCGTGGAACTCCTCGCCGCAGATCTGGATGATGCTGCTGATCTCGGGCACGGGCGGGCGCGGCCAGAACTGCAACTCGTCGCGCCACGACATGGCCTCGACGGCCTCGAAGATCGGCGACAGGCCGCGCACGTCGGGATCGGCGCCGACCGAATAGCGTGGGTTCGTCCGGCTGCCGTTCTGCACATAAAGCTTTTGCGCCTCGGGCGAGGTGAACACCCGCAGGGCCTCGACGGCGCCCACCAGCCGGTCTTCGGGCAGGTTGGCGGGGATGCCCAGAAGATAGCCCCCGACCGGAGCGATCTGGCCCGCGCCCGGCCCTGCGGGGTGCGGCAGATACCCGGTTTGGCCACGGGCGGGCGATTGCTCGTCCAGTTCGAAGTACGGCGCCAGCAACGTATAGCCGTAGGCCATCGCGACACGGCCCGCCGCATAGGGGCGCACCCTTTCGTACCACGACATCGAAAGGATATCGGGCGGTGAATATTCGAGCAGTTCCAGCAGGAATTCCGCCGCCCGCAGGCCCGCATCGGTATCGATTGTCGCGCTGTAGCGCCGGTCGGCCAGATGCTGTGTCTGAAAGCCACCCGCGATGGGCGGCAGATCCAGGATCGGCTGGCCGAAGTCGGCCAGCGTCATCAGTACCGTATGCCCCAGCGCCGTTCCGCGCGCCGCGTTCCAGGCGATACCGTATTTGCCGCGCTGCGGGTCGTGCATCACCTTCGCCGCCACCAGCAGCGCATCGGCGGTCGCGGGCGGCTTCAGCCCGGCTTGGGCGAACAGATCCTTGCGGTAAAACAACAGCTCCGGCGTGGTTTGCGAAGGCAGACCGTATGGTTTGCCCCCCCAATGGGCCGCATTCCAGCCGGCTGTGTGAAAGTCGGCGGGATCCACGCTGGCGATATCCAGCGCCTCGTCCAGCGGCATCAGGATGCCGCGCTCGGCGAAATCGCCGACCCACGGCAGATCGACGGCGATGATGTCATAGCGGCTGACCTTCAGCGCCGCGTTGCGCACGGTTTCCTGGTACAGGCGATCGATCGAGAAGGCGCGCTGATGAATCTGCGTGCCGATCGTCTGTTCGAACTGGCGCTTGAGGTTGTCCATCACCATGAACGTCGGATCGCCATGCACCAGAACGCGCAGCCCACCCGGCAATTTCAGCGGTTCGGGAAGCACCTGCAGCGGCTGGATCGAACTGGCGTTCAGATACGAGCCGCCGAAGTAGTAGTCTTCGGTTTCGCCCAGTGTCTCGTCGCCGCCAAAGCGGCTGGCGGCCAGGCGCGCGATGCGGCTCGACAGTTGCGCCCATTGTTCCAGCAGCGTCTCGCTGGGGTGCAACGAAAAGCTCTTGCCGGTCGCGGTGCGCGGGCGCTGTTCGATCAGACCGGCCTCGATCATTTCCTTGAGCCGGCGATTGGCGGTGGCATAGGGTACGCGGCTGGCACCGATCATCGCCGTGGCGGTGATGATGCGCCCTTCCAGATGGCCACGAATCAAAAGCTGCACCATGCGCAGGTTGGCGTTGGGCGCGGAGACATCAACCATGCCTTCCAGCTCGTCGCACAGCTCTTCCAGAAAGCCTACGATCTGGAGCATCTCGGTCTTGGCCTGGGGCGGCGCGAACCTGGCTATACTATGTCCGCTCATGGCGTTCATCGGGGTTGGCCTTGTCTTTCCGGGCAGGTTCTTCGGTTCAGATGCGCGATGCGCTTTGGAATTGTTCATTTTGAACGAATCTGAGTTGCCCATGTCGGCGCCTCCCTAATGTCCGCGTTTGAATGATCGAAGCATATCTGATAAATATTCATTATGGATACTTTCATATCCACATCGGATATTTTTGGTGACGCAAGTCCTGACCTATCTCCACATCATCAACCGGGTTCGCCAGACGCTGATTCCCTCACGAAGGCAGGGCGGTGTGCGGCGAGGTCGAATGAATTCCTCGGGAGGAAACCAAAATGAAACGTCGTACAATTCTCTCCGCCACGGCTGCTGTCGCAGCGATGACCGCAGGCAGCATCGCCTTTGCGGGCGGGCATTCGCCGATGCGGATCGGCATCACCCAGAACAATGTGGGCGTGGACAGCTATCAGACGACATACGAAAAAGCGTTTATCGCCGCCGCCGAGGCGAACGAAAACGTCGAGGTTGTGGTACTGGATGCCGGCGGCGACGTCGCGCGTCAGATCGCGCAGATGGAAGACCTGATCCAGCAGGAAGTCGACGCCATCATCATCTGGCCGACCAACGGCGAGGCGGTGATTCCGGCGGTGCGCAAGGCATTCCAGGCCGACATTCCGGTGATTGTCACCAATTCGAACATCGCCGAAGCCGGCTTTGGCTTTGTCAAATCCTTCTCGGGCCCCGACAACGTGACGCAAGGCGCGCGGTCGGCCGAGATCATGTGCGACAAGTTCAAGGACATGGGCATCGAGAACGAGGCACAGGTCGTTCACATCACCAGGCAGCCGGGATACACCACCGCCATCGAACGCGCCAGCGGCTTCGAAGATCGCCTGCCCGAGGTCTGCCCCAACGTGACCATCGTCGACACCCAGCCCGGCGACTGGAACCGCGAGAAATCGCAGCAGGTCATGGAAGCGTTCCTGGTCAAGTACGACGATATCGATGGCTTCTATGCCGGCGATGACAACATGGGCGTGGGCGCCCTGAACGCCGCCAAAGCCGCCGGTCGCGATGGCATCATCTTCGTCGGCGCCACGAACTTTGCCGTGGGCTATGAGGCAATGGCCGCCGGCGAATACTGGGGTTCGATCTATCAGTCGCCGGTCGATGATGCCGAGGCCGCTCTCAAGACCGCGATCGACGCGCTGAACGGCGAGGATCTGCCCTTCCTGAACTACTTCGACACACCGAAGATCACACAGGACAACATGGGCGAATTCACCAAGCCGGTTTTCTGAGCCGCTCGCCGGTTGCGGGGCACGGAACGCTTGTGCCCCGCTTGCCTATTGACAATACTTGACCATCGGGAGGCGCGCCATGGGACGTGTTTCTGATCGCGTCTGCATCGTGACCGGTGCAGCCCAGGGCATAGGCCGTGCCATCGGCGAGGCGCTGCTGGACGAAGGTGCGCGCGTCTGTTTTGCGGATATCAACAGCGAAAAGGCGGCCGCAGTGGCCGAGGCCAACCGCAGCCGGCTGAACGGAAGGCGTGACGCCGTCACTTCGCACCATGTGGACGTGACCGACCGCCTGCAGGTCCGCGAGATGATCGGTCACACGGTCCGCACCTTTGGCCGTCTGGACGTGAAATTCAACAATGCCGGTGTGAACAGGCCGATGAACTTTCTCGATGTGACCGAGGACAACTGGAACCTGATCATGGGCGTGAACGGGCTGGGCTGTCTGTTGGGCATGCAGGAGGCCGCCCGGCAGATGATCGACCAGGGGACCGGCGGCAAGATCATCAACACAGCCTCGATCGCCAGCCGTCAGGGTTTCGACAACGTGGCGCCCTATTGCGCATCGAAATTCGCCGTGGTGTCGCTGACGCAGTCCGGTGCCCGCGATCTGGCCAAGCATGGCATAACCGTCACGGGGTTCGCCCCCGGTGTGGTGGCGACCGAGATGTGGGAACAGGTGGACCAGGATCTGATGGCCATCGGCGCGGCCGAACGTCCGGGCCAGGCGATGGAGGAATTCGCCGCCGGAATCCTAAAGGGGCGCGTGGCGACGCCCGTGGACATCACCGGGACAACGACGTTTCTGGCATCCAGCGACAGCGACTACATGACCGGCCAGATCGTGATGATTGACGGAGGCATGACCCTGGTCTGACGGGGCGCGCGCGGCACCGGCGCAAGACAGACAGATTTCGGGCCGTCACTGACCTTAGGGAGGGGATCATGGCAACATTCACCAAACAACAGATCGCGGGCATCCTCGCAAAACAGGGTATTCTGCTCGCCTTCGCGGCATTCCTGATCGGCTTTACCATCGCCAACCCCAAGTTCCTGACCCCCGACAACATTCTGAGCGTGGTGCGGTCGTCGGCGATCCTGGGTGTCATGGCGCTGGGCGTCACCTTCGTGGTGATCAGCGGAAACCTGGACCTGTCGGTCGGGTCGATGATGTCGTTCTCGACGATCGTGGTGCTTGATCTGCACGACAAGGTCGGGCCGGCGATGGCGATCCCGGCAATGTTCGCCATGACACTGGCGCTGGGCGCCCTGATCGGCTTTCTCGTGGGATACCTGAAACTGAATTCGCTGATCGTGACGCTTGGCATGCTGTCGGCGATCCACGGGCTGACGCTGACCTATTCGGGCGGCAAGAACATGGATATCGCCGACAAGGAAGGCACATGGTTCAGCGTGTTCGGACAGGGCACGGCGCTGGGCATCCCGGTGCCCATTCTGATCTTTGTCGCCCTTGCCGCACTGCTGGGTCTGGTGCTGTCCAAGACGGGCTTTGGCCGCAAGGTCTATGCCGTGGGCGGCAACGGCACCGCGGCGACGTTCTCGGGCATCCGCCGGGCGCGCACCGTGTTCCTGTGCTATGTCATGTCGGCGGCCTGCGTGGCCACGGCGGGCCTGATTCAGGCCAGCCGGTCACTTGGATCGCAGAACACGGTGGGGCAAGGGCTCGAGCTTAAGGTACTGGCCGCCGTCATCCTGGGCGGCGCGTCGCTGCTGGGCGGATCGGGCACCATCTTCAAGACAGTGATCGGCGTGCTGATCCTTGGTTTCATCCAGAACGGCCTGCTGCTGATCGGCCTGCAATTCTATGTCCAGTTCGTTGTGACCTGGGTGATCATCATCCTTGCTGTCTGGCTCGATATCGCGGCCAAGCGCGGCAAGCTCTGGTCGCCGATCGCGTAAGGGGGGAGAGATCATGAAACCGGGTGCATTGTCCAAGGCGTTGAAAAGCGGCGCGATCTGGGGGTTTGTGGTGCTCGAGCTGATTTTCTTCAGCATCGCGGGCGAGTTCCTGTCGCTGTCCGACAAGGCCTTCATGGATTGGGAAAACATGCTGCTGTTGCTGAAACAGTCGGCCCCGATCGGCATCATCGCGATGGGCATGACCATCGTGATGGTGAACGGCAACATCGACCTGAGCGTCGGGGCTACCTTCGCCATCGCGGCCATTGTGCTTCTCGACAGCATGACCTGGCCGATCTTCGCGGGGCTTGGCGATTGGGTGATCCCCGTTGCCTGGTTGCTGGCCCTCGCGGTCGGCACCGCCCTGGGCGCGCTGAACGGCTTCATCGTCTGGAAGACCGGGGTAGATGCCTTTATCGTCACGCTGGGCGCGATGCTGGGGTATCGCGGCATCGTCTTCATGTTCAACGGCGAACAGCCAACCAGCCACCTGAACTGGACGCTGGTGGATTTCGCCGAAGCCGAGTTTCTGGGCCTGGCCACGGCTTCGTGGTTCCTTCTGGCGGTGACAGCGGCGATCTGGTTTCTGATGGCCAGAACCGTGCACGGGCGCAACGCCTATGCGATCGGCGACAACCGCGAGGCGGCGGTAAACGCGGGCATCCGCGTCGGGCCGCACATGATGATCAACTTCGGCATCATCGGCTTTCTGGCGGCGCTGTCGGCGGTGGTGTTCTATTCGGAAAGCGGATCGGTCAATCCCAACGACGGCCAGCTTTACGAACTGTGGGTGATCACCGCCGTGGTGCTTGGCGGCACCAAGATCACCGGCGGCGCCGGCAGTGTCATCGGCACCTTCGGTGGCGTCGTCGCGATCCAGCTCTTGCGCAAGGGCCTTGGCCATATCGGCGCCGACACCTCGACGGTGAACCTTGTCATCGGCCTGATCCTGATCGCGGTTCTGGTGCTTGACAGACAACTGAACGTCAAAGGCAAAGAGGAGTTGAAGCTATGACCGAACCGGTTCTGCGCCTCGAGGGTATCGTCAAGACCTTTCCCGGCGTGCGCGCGCTGGACAGAGTATCTTTTTCGGTCATGCCGGGCGAGGTCCACGCCCTCATGGGTGAAAACGGCGCCGGCAAGTCGACGTTGATGAAAGTGCTGGGCGGCATCCACCAGCCCAACGATGGCCACATCTTCATGGGCCCCGAGAAGGTCGTGATGGCCGGCCCGCTCGAGGCCAAGGCCAAGGGCATCGTCTTCATCCACCAGGAACTCAGCCTGGCCGAAGAGCTGAGCGTGGCCGAAAACATCTACCTGGGCGAATTGCCCCGCAAGAGGTTCGGGCGGGTGGATTGGCGCAAGCTGACGGAGCGCACCGATGCGATCCTGAAAAAGCTGAACGTCGGTTTTGACGCCACCACGCGGGTTGGCGATCTGTCCATCGCCAATCAGCAGATGGTCGAAATTGCCCGCGCCCTGACCGTGGACGCCAAGGCCGTCATCTTCGACGAGCCGACCGCGTCATTGACCGATGCAGAAAAGGTGGTGCTGTTCGATGTCATCTCGGATCTGAAGGCCTCGGGCGTCGGCATCGTCTATATCTCGCACCGGATGGAGGAGATCTTCAAGATCACCGACCGCATCAGCATCCTGCGCGACGGACAGTACCAGGGCACCGTCGAAACCGCCGGCACCGACGAGGAATCCGTGACCCAGATGATGATCGGGCGCAAACTGGATCTGACGCGCAACGCGTCGCACCATGACCTGGGCGATGTGGCGCTGGAGGTGCGCGGGCTGAGCTGTGGCAAGCTTTACAGCGATGTCAGCTTCGAGATCCGCAGGGGTGAGGTTGTGGGGTTCTACGGCCTGGTCGGCGCCGGTCGGACCGAGATCGCCGAAACGCTTTTCGGGCTGCGTGATACGTCGGGGGGCCAGATCCTGCTGGACGGGCAAGAGGTGCGCATTCACTCGCCCGCCGATGCCATCGCGCGGGGCATTTCGCTGGTGCCGGAAGATCGCAAGGGCCAGGGGCTGGTTCTGGGGATGAACTGCCGCGACAACATGACCCTGCCCCAGGTCGATGACCTGAAGGCCGGGCCCTTCGTCGCCGAAGGCGCCGAGATCGCGATCTTCGATCAGTATCGCGACCGTCTGGACATCCGCACACCCGGCTGGCGCCAGAAGGTCGGCAACCTTTCGGGCGGAAATCAGCAGAAGATCGTGATTGGCAAGTGGCTGTCGATGCACCCCACCGTGCTGATCGTCGACGAACCGACGCGCGGCATCGACGTGGGCAGCAAATCGGAAATCCACAAGCTGTTGCGCGAACTGGCCGCGCAGGGCCATGCGGTGATGGTGATAAGTTCCGAAATGCCCGAGGTGCTGCATGTGTCTGACCGGATCGTCGCGATGTATTCGGGCCGGATCATGCGCACGTTCACCTCGGACGAGGTGACAGAAGACAACCTGATTCAGGCGATTTCAGGCATCACTCCCGGGCAGGCGGCCTGATGCGCGATGCCTTGGCCGGCCCCGGGCGCATGTCCCGGGCCGTCAACACCCCCTCCGACAAGAAGGATACCCCATGAAACTCGTTCGCTATGGCACACCCGGTGCCGAAAAACCGGGCCTGATCGACAATTCCGGCCGGGTGCGCGATCTGTCCGGGGCCGCCGCCGATATCGGCGGTGAAACGCTGCGCCCCGCCGGCCTGAAGGCGTTGCGGGCGCTCGATGCCGAAACCCTGCCGCTGGTTGCAGGCACCCCGCAGCAAGACCTGCGGCTGGGGCCATGCGTCGGCGGCATCGGCAAGTTCATCTGCATCGGTCTCAACTATGCCGACCACGCCGAGGAGGCCGGGATGCCGATCCCGCCGGAACCGGTGATCTTCAACAAGTGGACATCGGCTGTTGTCGGCCCGAACGATGCGATCCAGGTTCCGCGCGGTTCGGTCAAGACAGATTGGGAGGTGGAGCTGGGCGTCGTGATAGGCGAGCCTGGCAGCTACATCGATGAAGCCGATGCCATGAACCACGTCGCGGGCTTTTGCGTGGTGAACGACGTGTCCGAACGCAGCTTCCAGCTCGAGCGCGCAGGAACATGGGACAAGGGCAAGGGCTGCGACACCTTCGGGCCGACGGGTCCGTGGCTGGTGACACGCGACGAGGTGGCGGATGTGGACAATCTTGAAATGTGGCTGGACGTGGACGGCGAGCGGATGCAATCGGGATCGACGGCCACACTGATCTACAAGGTGCCCCACCTCGTCTCGTATTGCAGCCGCTTCATGAGCCTGCAATCCGGCGACGTGATCTCGACCGGCACTCCGCCGGGCGTGGGCATGGGCAAGTCGCCGCAACGCTACCTGCATGGCGGCGAGGTCGTCACCCTGGGCATCGCCGGTTTGGGCACACAGCGATCCGAAGTTCTTGCAGCGCCGGAAACCTGAGCACAAGGACCGGTTCGCTCGCGGCGGCGCGGGCGGCCCGGCCACCGCGCGCCGCCGGGTTCCGCGGATGATAAATTTGGTGAGGTATACGCCGTAGCAACCTGATCAATATCACTTTCATCAGGTGAGCACATGCTGTTTCGCGCTTCGGCCTGCGGCTAAAGGATCATCGCGTCGTCGATCAACCCCAGCGCCGTGCCCGCAAGAACCACCGTCGTTCCCTGGTCCGTGAACACCACGTCGTTGCCTTCCTGTATCATCTGGGCCCGCGTCTCGGCCGCCGAGGCATAGCCGAAGCCGTCAAAGCGCAGGTTATCCCAGGCTTCGAGATCGAGAACGCGGTGTGTGCCGCCATCGGCCTGGTCGAAGACAAAGACATCGGACATGCGCCCGCCGACCAGAACGTTCGCGCCGGAACCGCCGTCCAGCACATCGTCGATCCCCTGCCCGCGCATCCAGTTCACCAGCGGCGCTGCGGTCGCGTTGATGAATTCGACACTCTGCACGAAGCCTTCCACCACCTGCGCACGCGTGGTTTCGCCGTCCAGCCGGCCCAGCCATTCGGCCAGCCCGCCCGCATCCGGCGCCCGGTTCAGCACGTTCTGGTAAAGCAGCGTCACGAAGCCGGTGTTGTCAAGCGCGCCGTAGGTATTCTGGAACTCGGGCGAGCCGGTGAAGCCTTCGATGGCGGCTGGAAACGCCGTGCCCGTACCCAAAAGGCCCATCCACGCGACAAACCCCGCCAGATCCGGTTCGCGGTTCAGCGTCGCCTGGTACAGCCGGTAGACATCGTCGGACCAGACGCTGTCGGTATGGCTGTCGATCCAGCGCAGCGCATCGGCGCTTGTGCTGTTCTGAAACTCGGCGCTGTCGGCGAAACCCAGAACCACGTCGGCGCGGGTGGCCTGCGCGGCCAGCTGATCCAGCCAGCCCCGAAGCCCGTCCGGATCGGATGCGCGGTTCAGGACGTTCTGATAGAGCAGCTCGACAAAGGCCGGATCGTCCAGCGCGCCATAGGTGTTCTGGAACTCGGGCGACGCGACGAAACCCGCGGCCACCTGCACCGGGGCCGAAACGCCTTCAAGGATCGCCTGGGTCCAGCCGAGGTGCCCGCCGATGTCGGGCTCGCGCGCGAGGGTCGCCAGATAAAGCCGGTAGACCAGCGCCGGGATGTCCGCGACGGCCGCGACCTTCAGGCCATCGCCATAAAGGAAATCGTCACCCGCGCCTCCGGCCAGATCGTCGAACCCGGCCCCGCCGTCCAGCCTGTCGTTTCCGGCGCCGGCAGCGATCCGTTCCGGGCTGTCGGTTCCGGTCAGGCGGTCCTGCTCTTCGGTGCCGGCGATCGTCTGGCGCGCCGCTACAGCGCCGGTCGCCGCCGAGGTGACGGTTTCGTCCATGCCAAACCCATCGGTATAGGCGACCCGGACAGCTATCGCGCCGCCTTCATCCGCGGGCGTCAGGCGGTAGGTTGCCCCGGTGGCCCCGCCGATGTCGGTGCCGTCGCGCAGCCACCGGTATGCAAGATCGCCGATGCCGCCCGCGTCGACGATGCCCGAAACGGCGCGCAGGGTCGCGCCCTCGACCGTGTCGCCCAGGATCTGCACACCGCCCGCCGGCGGGGCGAAATCGCCCGCAGCCATGGCGCGATCCGAGAATTCAAGCACGTCGATGCCCGAAAGCGTATCGGTGCCCTCGGCCGAAATCACCAGCAGATCGTCACCCGCCAGACGCCGGACCGTGACGGTTTCGGACGAGACACCGAACACCACCGTATCGTTTCCGGCGCTGCCGCCGCCAAGCAGATCGTTGCCGCCGCGGCCGGCCAGCCGATCGTCGCCCGACCCGCCAAACAGGACATCGTCGCTGTCGGTTGCCACGATGTCGGCGCTCTCGAACCCGCTCAGGTCGATGTCGAGACCGTTGGAAACACGCCCGTCCGAACGCCGCCCGCTGAACCGGATTTCGGCAATGTCTTCCAGGGTGGTTTCCGGATCCGACGGAGCCTGGCCGCTCGCGTCGATCATGCGTATCCGCACCACGTCGAAGGTCTCGCTCGATGCGGCGCTGGCATCGATGATCAGCCGGTCATCGCCCGCGCCACCGGCAACCGTGGCTCTGTCCAGCCCGCCGAGGGACAGTTCAACCGTGTCGTTGCCGCCGCCCATGTCGATCCGGCTGTGGGTCGCGCCCAAAGGATTGCTCGTGATCGCCCCCGCTTCGTCGCGCAGGTGGTCATCGCCGTCGCCAAGACTGATCTGAAGCGACTCAAACGACGAAAACCGCAGCGCACCGTCCTGCGAGCGATGCTCGCCGGTGGCCGCATCATAGCGGATGGCCGAGGTGAGGCCCGAGAGATCCGCGATCAGCATGTCCGCCCAGGTTCCGCCGTGCCATTCCCCGGCGGTCGTCGCGCCGGTTGCGACGACGTCCTCGCCGGCGCCGCCATCGATGCTGTCGCGCCCGCCGGCGCCGACCAGAAGGTCATTGCCGCCGTTGCCGATCAGGGTGTCGGAAAGCGCGCCGCCGAACAGCTCGTCTTTGTCTTGCGTGCCGGAAATGTTCACCCGTTCGAAACCCGACAGTTCGTCAAGCCGGACCAGCCCGTCGAAGAAGATGCCCACCACATCGGCGATCGAGGCGGTGCCGGGAAGCCTGTCTTCCACGGCCGCCCCGCGCATGTTGACGTTTTCCACCGTCCTCGGATCACCCGGAACCGGCGCCGAGGCATCGAGGATCAGCAGATCCTCGCCCGCCCCGCCCGACAGCGTCGCGCCGCGCATCCCGCCCAGTGAGATATCGAGCGTGTCGTTGCCGCCGCCCATGTCGATCCTGCCATTGGGCGCACCCTGGGTTCCGCCTGGCAGATCGACGATGTGGTCGTCGCCGGATCCGAAGGACGCGACCAGATGTTCGAACCCGGAGAACCGCAGGGATCCGTCGGATGTGCTGTGCGCGCCGGTTTCCGCATTGTGCAGAATGCCGGCCGTCATCGCCGAAAAATCGGCAAAGAGGAAATCGAGACCGTTGCCGCCGGCCCAATTGCCGGCGATGGATGTTCCAGCGTCCAGCGTGTCGCTGTCGCTGCCCGCATCCACCAGGGCGATGCCGCCCGATATGGATATGCTGTCGTCGCCTTCGCCGGTTTCCACACTGTCCGCGCCGCCGGTGATGTCCACCGTGTCGTCGCCCAGCCCGCCAATCACCGTGTCGCTCCCATCGCCGGGGCGCAGAACGTCGTCGCCGGCGCCACCGTCCAGCAGGTCGTCGCCGCCATGGCCTGTCAGCGTGTCATCATCGCCGTTGCCGCGCAGGCTGTCCGCAAGCGCACCGCCGAAGACACGGTCGTCGCGGTTGCTGCCCGAGAAATTCAGCGCTTCGAATTCGGCCGCGTCGAGAATGTCAAAGGTGGTGTGGAACCATTGCGTGATATCCGTCACTTCGGTGGAATCGTTCCGGCCGGCATCATACATCCGAACCCCGGATCGAAGCGCGACATCGGTGTAGTCGATGACCAGGGTGTCGGTGCCGGTGCCACCGCGCAGCGTCGCTTCGCCATAGGACCATCCACCGGGATCCGGCGCATGAAGCGTGTCATTGCCCGCGCCGCCGCGAACATGCGTCAGGCCGCTGTTGGGCTTGCCGGCGCCGGGAATGAAGATATCGTCGCCAGACGTAAGAACCAGATCGAAATCCTCGAACCCCGAAAACCGCGTTTCGTTCCAGCTTCCCGCGTTCCATGTCGGGCTGGGGGCGCCCGATCGCGCATCGAAGATCACCGGTTGGGACGCCCAGGAAAGATCGGCGACCAGCAGGTCAACCCCTTCGCCGCCGTTCCAATGGCCGTATTGGCCGCCGTGCACCGTATCGTCGCCAGAGCCGCCTTGCAGGTCGTTGACGCCCTCGTTGCCCCAGATGATATCGTTTCCCGAGAACCCGTCGATGACATCGTCGCCCGAACCGCCGGGGATGCTGTCGTTGCCGGTCGTGCCGCGCAGATCGAGCGCTTCGATCCTCCGCAGTTTCATGTCACCCGTGACCGGAACACCAAAGGTGCTGTTGCCGCTCGCGTCCGTCACTTCCAGCAACGCGCCGCCAAGACCAGCTTCCAGATGCGTCAGAACCGACCGATCGGGACCGATGAAAGACAGAAAGCGCAAAGACACCTCGTGAGGCGCGGCCGCCTGCCCCGGGTCGGGGTTGAACCCGTCGAACAGCGACCAGTCGATGATCAGCCTGTCCTGGCCGGCCAGCTCGGCGTCAGCGATCAGATCGCCTTCGAAGCGCGCGCCGTCGTAGAAGTTGCCCAATTCCCTGCGCCCGATGAACCCGCCGAAAAACAGGTCGCTTCCGGCATCGCCGATGTTGGCAGCACCCGGCCGGGAGCCGAAGATGATATCGGCCTGCGGCGTTCCCGCGGTGCCGCCCGCGCCTGCTCCGTCTCCATCGAACACGCCCCCCAGCGGTTCGGCCCGCGCCTCGAGATCGGCATAGGCCACCCGCAAGATCCTCTCGGCGGTGCCTTCGGCGAATTCGACGAATTCAACATCGTCCGAAACAAAGACAACCTCGAGGTTCGTGGGCCCCGACCGGAACCGCAGGCCCCCGTCGACGGTTTCCCACAGGGCGTGGCTGCGTTGGAAGGGCAGAACAGCAACATCCGTGCCCGCGCCTCCGTGGATGCTGTCGTTGCCGCCCATGCCCACGATCGTATCGTCACTCGCCGTGCCATCGATGCGTTCGCTGTTCTCTGTTCCGTTCACAATGGCCATGGTTGCGGGCTTCCTTCGCGCAATTCAAAACATCTGGCTGCAACCGAAAAACCCTGAACCCACACACCCGCAAGGAATGCAGCCCATCAAAAAGCTGCCCCATTTCGGCCAGCCTTTCAAGCGACCTGCGCGCGGCGCCATGGGCGCCTACCGGCCTGATACCGGCTGCCCCGGCGCCGGCAACGCCGCGATTGCCCCGGTCAGCCGCCGATGAAATCCGCGCGCCGCTCCAGCAGGCTTTCATAAAGAAAGTCCACGAACAGCCGAACCCGCCGCACCCGGCGCAGATCGCCATGCATCAGCACCCAGGTCGAACGGCTCTGATCGAGCGCGGTGCCCGGCACCCGCTGCAACTCGGGAAAGACGCTTTGAACCCAGGCCGCCAGAAACGTCATGCCGGCCCCGGCGCGCGCCAGATGCATATGCATCGCCGGATCCGGTATCGCATGACGCACCGTGGCACGCGGAAACGGCGAGGCTTCAATCATGTCCTGCAACTCCGGCACCGCACCATAGCCCAGCCACGTCAGCCCCTCGCCGCGCGGCCCGGCATCGTGCAGGTGGCGATCAATGTAGCCGCGCGCGGCAAAGACCCCCAGCGACAAGGCAAACAGCTTGCGGCCCACGGCGTCGCCGGTCAGCGCGCGGACATGGCGGATTGAAACATCGGTTTCCAGTTTTTCAATGGAATCAATGTTATAGGAAAGGTTCATGTCGATGTGGATATCGGGGTACAGCGACAGGAATTCGCCCAGAACCGGCGCCACAAGAAAATGCGCCGTCATCGGGTCCACCGACAGGCGGATACGGCCCGCCGCCTCGCCATCGAGCCCGCGCACCGCATTGAAACCTTGCCGCAGGGCGGTTTCCGCCTCGAGCGCCTGCGGCAACAGCTTGCGCCCCGCAGCCGAAAGCCTGAGCCCGCCGGCGCTGCGCCGGAACAGTTGCACGCCCAGTTGCGCCTCGAGCCCCTCGATCTGCCGGCGCACGGTTGCGTGGGTGCCGTCCAGCTGTTCCGCGGCACCGCGCAGCGATCCCGCCCGCGCAACGGCCAGAAAGGCCGGAAGAGATTTCCAATCCACCATGCGGAACGATTATGAACCATGCTGGTGTGATAATGGCAATATGCGGCGCACATTCAGACCGCTAGATCCCGGGAAACCCAACCCGAAGGAGAACGCCATGATTGCAACATTCAACGCCTGGAGCATCGGCCGCTACGGCGCACCAGAAGTTCTGGGGCCGGTGACCCGCCCGCTTCCAACCCCCGGCCGCAATGAAATCGTGATCCGCATCCGTGCTTCGGCCGTCACCCGTGCCGACGGGATGATGCGGGCCGGTCAGCCCCGCTTTGCGCGGCTTTTCCTTGGCCTGCGCCGCCCGCGCCGGAACCTGTCGGGCACCGGGCTTTCCGGCGAGGTGATCGCGACGGGCGCAGATGTCACGCGCTTTGCCGTGGGCGACGCCGTTTTCGGCGAGGCCGGGATGAACTTTGGCGCAAATGCCAGCCATATCTGTCTGGACGAATCCGGCGTGCTGATGAAGAAACCCGCGGCGCTGTCGCATGAGGACGCGGCGGTGATGTGCGACGGACCGCTGACCTCGTACCACTTCCTGCATCGGCTTGCGCAGCTGCGGCCGGGCCAAACCGTGCTGATCCTCGGCGGCTCGGGCAGCCTGGGAACCGCGGCCGTGCAGATCGCCGCCGCCGCCGGCGCCCATGTCACCGCCACCAGCAGCACCGGCAATACGCGCCTGGTCTCTGCGCTGGGGGCCGCGCGGACCATCGATTACACCCGCGAGGATTTCACAATGCAGCCAGACCGTTACGACGTGATCTTCGACACGCTCGGGGTCAGTTCCTTTGCGGCGGCGCGGGCGCGGCTGACAGATCGCGGGCGCTACATCTGCCCCGTGCTGACGCTGCCGCTTCTGGGTGCGATGCTGAAGACCCGGCTGACCGGTGGACGCCGCGCCCTGTTCACCGCCGCCGGCCTGCAGCCCCCCGAGATCCTGCGCGCCCATCTCGAACGGCTTCTGGCAATGGCCCAGGCCGGCACGCTTTCGGTCGTTCTCGACCGGGTGTATCCGCTGGCCGATCTGATCGAGGCGCACCGCCACATGGAGACGGGGCACAAGCGCGGAAACGTGGTTGTCGTTTGACAGCCGCATCCACGGAATGGATTTCTTGGGAAACCGGGAAGAAAGGAAGCAATCCATGGGACGTCTTGACCGAAAGACCTGCATTGTCACCGGCGCGGGACGCGGCATCGGAGCGGCCATCGCCCGCGCCTTCGCCGCAGCCGGCGCAACCGTCGTCGCGACCGACAAGGTGGCGGACCGTGCAGCACAGGTCGCGGCGGAAACCGGCGGGCGGCACATGCGCCTCGACGTGGCATCCGAAGCCGACTGGGCCGCGCTTGCCGAGGCATGGCCCACCTGCGATGCGCTGGTGAACAACGCCGGCATCACCGGTTTCGAAGGGGCAATGCGCCCGCACGATCCCGAACACGCCACGCTGGCCGATTGGCGGGCGGTGCATGCGGTGAACCTGGACGGTACCTTCCTGGGCTGTCGCTATGCCATCGGCGCGATGCGCGCCGGCGGGGCGGGATCGATCATCAACATCTCGTCACGTTCGGGTCTGGTGGGCATCCCGGCGGCGGCGGCCTATGCGTCATCGAAGGCGGCGGTGCGCAATCACACCAAGTCTGTCGCGCTGTACTGCGCCGAACAGGGGCTGAACATCCGCTGCAATTCGATCCACCCGGCCGCCATCCTTACCCCCATGTGGGAGCCGATGCTGGGCGACGGGCCAGACCGCGCGGCGCGCATGGCGGCCTTTGTCGCCGATACGCCGATGCGCCGCTTTGGCACCCCCGATGAGGTCGCCGCCATCGCGCTGCTGCTCGCTTCGGACGAGGCCGCCTACATGACCGGGGCGGAACTGACAATCGATGGCGGGCTTCTCGCCGGATCCGCCGCGACACCGAAAACCGGCTGAGCGCGAGGGCTCGCCGCAGCGCGGGGATTGTCTGGCCGGCCAGGACGCGACGGCAGCCTTTGCGCCGTGCTAGCCGGTCCTTGCCGGTTGGCTGGCGCGGCTGTCCTCGCCCGCATACTCACGCAGGGCCGCTTCGCAACCCTCGGCCCAGATCAAGGCCAGCGATGCCTCGAAGGCGCGGGCGAAAGGCGGGCTGTCGATCAGGTCGCCATAGAGATGCGTCTGTTCGAGCCAGGCCAGGGGCCGGCTGCGTGCCAGGTTCGCGACGGCGGTCAGGTCGTCCCACGACTGATCGTTGGGCGCTATCTCGGTGCCGTCCTCGCGCCGGCCCGCGCACATCCGCGCCCAGAGCGCCTCGACCAGCGCAAGCCCGGCGACCGACCCGCCCGCCGCCAGCTGATCGCGCAGGATCGGCAGCACGAAGCCGGTGTGCCGGGCCGAACCGTCGAACGCCACACGGCGCGTGGTATCGACGATGCGGGGGTTGGCAAAGCGCGTTTCGATTAGCGTCAGGTAGGCCTGCGGCGTCATGCCCGGCACGGCACCGACGGTTCCAATGATCTCCTCGCGCTGCACCTTGCGGAACATCGCGGCGACAAGCGGATGCGACAAACACCCCGAAATCGTTTCGATTCCAAGGGTTTCACCGACATTTGCCAGAACCTGATGGCCGGCGTTCAGGATGCGGATCTTCATCGTCTCATAGGCGTGAACATCGTTGGAAAAGGTGACACCCACCTTCCCCAGATCAGGACGGCCGGCACAGAACGTATCCTCGACAACCCATTGCCGATAGGGTTCATGCGTGACGGGCGCCGCGTCGTCTATGCCGAAGCCCCGCGCAAGCGCCCGCTCCTGCGGCCCGGTGGCCGGCGCGATGCAATCGACCATCGAATTGGGAAATGTCGCATTGGCGGCGATCCAGTCCGCGAACGCGGGGTCGGACAGCCGCGCCAGCGATACCACCGCCTGTTGCAAGAGCGTGCCATTGCCCTGAAGATTGTCGCAGCTCAGCCCGGTGAAGGGCCCGTGCCCCGCCGCGCGGCGCAGGCGCAGGGCGGCGACGATGGCGCCGAAGGCCGTGCGCGGGCTGTCGGGATGTGCCGCATCGTGGCGGATGTCGGGATGGGATGCGTCGAACCGCTTGGTGACCGGATCGAAGAAGTAACCGCTTTCGGTAACGGTCAGCGAAACGATGCGGATGCGCGGATCGGCCATCGCCGCGATCAGCGGGCCGTGCCCCTCTTCCACCGGCAGATAATCGATCATCGTGCCGACGATCTCGGCACCCACGGCATCGGGATCGAGTTCGATCAACGTGGTCAGGCAATCCTGGCGCAACAGTTTCTCGCGCATGTCGGCGTCATAGGGGCGGACGCCCGCGCCCAGGATCGCCCAGTCGCGCGCGCTGCCCGCCTGCATCAGCCGGTGCAGATACCACGCCTGGTGGGCGCGGTGAAAATTGCCGACGCCGATGTGCACGATGCCCGGCGTCAGCGCCGAACGATCGTATTGCGGGCGCGCGATTTCCAGCTTGCTCAGGGTTTCGTTCGACAATGCGATCAACTCATCCATTGGCCACCGTCCACATTATAGGTTTGCGCGACAACATAGTCGCTTTCCGAACTGGCCAGAAAGATCGCCATCCCGGTCAGGTCTTCGGCCACGCCCATCCGGCCGAAGGGGACGGCCGCGCTGACTTCGCGCTTCTTCTGGCCCGGCGCCTTGCCTTCGTACCTGGCAAAGAAGGCATCGACACCATCCCAGTGTTCGCCGTCGACCACGCCGGGCGAGATCGCGTTCACGTTGATGCCGTGGCCGATCAGGTTCAGCCCGGCGGATTGGGTCAGGCTGATTACCGCCGCCTTCGAGGCACAATAGACCGCCACCAGCGGCTCGCCCCGGCGCCCGGCCTGGCTGGCCATGTTTATGATCTTGCCCCTGATGCCTCTTTCGATCATGTGGCGCGCCACGGCCTGCATCGTGAAGAGCGTGCCCGCCACGTTCACATCGAAAACACGCGCATAGTCCTGACGCGCGATATCGACAACCGGAGCCGCCGAGAAGATCGCGGCATTGTTCACCAGGATGTCGATCTGCCCCAGATGCGCCACCGCTTTGGCCAACGCCGCGTCGATGCTGGCCTGGTCGGTCACATCCATCGCCACGCCGATTGCCGCATCGCCGAGGGCGGCGGCGCTTTGCCGCGCGCTTTCGGCATCGATGTCGGCCACCGCGACGCGCGCGCCCTCGGCGACATAGGCCGCCGCAAAGACGCGCCCGATACCGCGGCCGGCACCCGTGATCAGCGCTGTCTTACCCGCCAGCCGCATCAGTCGATCCGCAAACCTTCGGCGTCGAAGCGGTGCAGCTTGTCGGCTTGCGGGGTCATCCAGATCGTGTCGCCATGCCGGACCGGCAGTTCACCATCGACACGCACGGTCATCGGGTCGCAACCGGGCACGCCATGCACATGCAGGAACGTATCCGACCCAAGGT
Source organism: Paracoccaceae bacterium (assembly GCA_024742705.1). Lineage (GTDB taxonomy): Bacteria > Pseudomonadota > Alphaproteobacteria > Rhodobacterales > Rhodobacteraceae > JANSXZ01. The sequence continues at coordinate 52,037 of JANSXZ010000023.1, forward strand.
GTTCGGCCACGCCGACAACGCCCTTCCACAAGCCTTCGGTCATGCTGACGGCGGTGTGTTCGGGACGGATGCCGATGGTGGCCGCGTTATGCTTGGCGGCCTCGGCCCCCTTGATGAGGTTCATCCGGGGCGAGCCGATGAAGCCCGCGACGAATTCGTTGCAAGGGGTGTGGTAGAGTTCCAGCGGCGAGCCCACCTGTTCGATCAGCCCGGCGCGCAAAACCACGATCTTGTCGGCCATGGTCATCGCCTCAACCTGGTCGTGGGTCACATAGATCATCGTGGTCTTCAGCCGCTCGTGCAGTTCGCTGATCTCGAGGCGCATGCCGACGCGCAGCGCCGCGTCGAGGTTCGACAACGGCTCGTCGAACAGAAACGCGCCCGGTTCGCGCACGATGGCCCGTCCGATCGCCACGCGCTGACGCTGGCCGCCCGACAGCTGTCCGGGCCGGCGGTCGAGATAGTCGGTCAGGTTCAGCGCCTCGGCCGCCGCCGAAATGCGCCGGTTCTGCTCATCCGCGGTCACACCGGCCATCTTCATCGGAAACGCGATGTTCTTGCGCACCGACATATGCGGATAAAGCGCATACGACTGGAACACCATCGCCAGGCCGCGCTTGGCCGGCGGCACGTCGGTGGCGTCTACTCCGTCGATCTCCACATGCCCCGAACTGACGTCCTCGAGCCCGGCGATCAGCCGCAGCAACGTTGACTTGCCGCAGCCCGAGGGGCCGACGAAGACGGTAAACTCGCCGTCTTCGATCGTCAGGTCCAGCGGCGGGATGACCGCGACATCGCCAAAGCTTTTGGTGACCTTGTTGAGTTTGATCTGTCCCATTGATACGGTCCTTCCTTATTTCACGGCGCCAAAGGTCAGGCCGCTGACGAGTTGCTTCTGGCTGAACCAGCCGAGGACGAGGATCGGCGCGATGGCCATTGTCGATGCCGCGCTGAGCTTGGCGTAAAACAGTCCCTCGGGGCTGGAATAGCTGGCGATGAACGCGGTCAGGGGCGCAGCCTTTGCCGCTGTCAGGTTCAGCGTCCAGAAGGCTTCGTTCCAGGCCAGGATCACGTTCAGAAGAAGGGTTGAGGCGATGCCGGGAATGGCCATTGGCGTCAGCACATAAAGCACCTCTTCCTTCAGCGAAGCGCCGTCCATGCGGGCCGCCTCGAGAATTTCACCCGGAATTTCCTTGAAGTAGGTGTAGAGCATCCAGACGATGATCGGCAGGTTGATCAGCATCAGCACGATGACCAGGCCGATCTTGGTGTCGAGGATACCGAACTGGATGAACAGCAGGTAGATCGGATAGAGAACGCCGACCGCGGGCAGCATCTTGGTGGACAGCATCCACAACAGGATGTCCTTGGTGCGCTTCGAGGGCACGAAGGCCATCGACCAGGCCGCCGGAACCGCGATCAGGATGCCCAGGATCGTCGATCCGCCGGCGATGACGATGGAATTCCACAGGAAGCGCGAGTAGTTCGACCGTTCCATGACCGCGCCGTAGTTTTCCAGCGTCCAGTCGAAGGCCAGGAAAATCGGCGGATCGGCAATCGCCTGGGCCTCGGTCTTGAAGCTGGTCAGGATGGTCCAGAGGATCGGAAAGAAGATCAGAAGGCCGATTGTCCAGGCGGCTGCGGTATTGAGGATCTTGCGGCGTTGGGTGACATTGCGTGCCATGGTGTTCCCCCCTCAGGTGTCCAGGTTCTTGCCGACGATGCGCATCAGGAAGATCGCGACGATGTTGGCAAGGATGATGGCATAGACCCCGCCGGCCGAACCGAGACCGACGTTCTGGCTCTCCAGCACCCGCTGGAAGATCAGGTAGGTCAGGGTCTTGGTGCCGAAGGCGCCGCCGGTGGTGACGAAGATTTCCGCGAAGATCGACAACAGGAAGATCGTCTGGATCAGGATCACCACGGTGATCGCCCGGCCCAGGTGCGGCAGCGTGATATAGGCGAAGCGCTTGGTGGCGGGTGCCCCGTCCATTTCGGCCGCCTCAAGCTGTTCGCTGTCCAGCGACTGGATCGCGGTCAGCAGGATCAGCGTGGCGAAGGGCAGCCATTGCCACGAAACGATCATGACGATGGATGTAAGCGACGCCTGGCTGAGCCATTCAACCGGCGTTGCGCCGAAGAATTCCCAAAGATGCGCCAGAAGCCCATAGTTGGGATCCATGAACATGTTCTTCCACACCAGTGCCGATACGGTCGGCATGACGAAGAAGGGTGCGATCACCAGGATGCGGACAAAGCCCCTGCCCCACATCGGCTGGTTCAGCAACAGCGCCAGGAAGACGCCCAGAACCACCGTGATCGCCAGAACGCCGCCGACGATTGTCAGCGTGGTCATGACCGAGGGCCAGAAGGAACTCGAGGAAATGAAGCGGATGTAGTTTTCGAACCCCACCCAGCCCAGATCGCCACCGCGCAGCGGCAGGTATCTCTTGAACGAGAAGTAGAGTGTCATCGTCAGCGGAACCAGCATCCATCCCAGAAGCAGGATTACGGCGGGTGCCATCATGATGCGGGCAGCTGAACGGGAATGTTGGGTTGCCATCGGGCAGACCTCCTCCGGTCGCGGCAACGTGCCGCTCAAGATGAAAGATACCATCTTTGGGTGGGAAATGATGCAAGGGCGGCGGTTTCCACCACCCTCGCATCGGGCCCTTCATCGGGCCCTGAAACCTTGGCCCCGCAACCCCGGCCATCAGGCTTCGGGGTTTCGGGGCCCGCTGGTTCAGCGGTAGCCGGCGGATTCCATCACTTCGTTGGTCAGCGCCTGCGCCTTGGCCAGGGCTTCCTCGACGGTCTGTTGTCCGGCATAGGCGGCCGAGAACTCCTGGCTCACTTCGGTGGCCATGCCGGCGAACTCGGGGATCGCGACAAACTGGATACCGACATAGGGCACGGGATCCACGGTGGGGTTCTGCGGGTCCGCCGCCTTGATCGAATCGAGCGTCATCTGTGCAAACGGCACTTTCTGATACTCGGGGTTCTCATAGAGCGAGGTGCGTGCGCCCGGAGGCACGTTGGCCCAGCCTTCCTTGCCGGCCACCAGTTCAATGTAGTCCTTCGAGGTCGCCCATTCCACGAACTCTTTCGCGGCGGCTTCCTTCTGGGTGCCGGCGGGGATCGCCAGAGCCCATGCCCACAGCCAGTTGGCACGCTTTGCAACGCCTTCCGAGTTCGGCGCGAGCGCAAAGCCCACTTTGTCGGCCACGGTGGAATCGTTGGGGTTGGTCACGAAGGACGCCGCGACCGTGGCGTCGATCCACATGCCGCACTTGCCCTGCTGGAACAGCGACAGGTTTTCATTGAAGCCGTTGATGGCAAAACCGGCAGGACCGGATTCGTTCATCATGTCGACATAGAAATTCAGCGCCTCGGCCCACTGCGGCTGATCGAACTGTGCATTCCAGTCTTCGTCGAACCAACGCGCGCCGAACGAATTGGCGGTGACGGTGATGAAGGCACCGCCTTCGCCCCAACCGGCCTTGCCGCGCAGGCAGATGCCGTTGATGTCGTTTTCGCGGTCGGTCATGGCGGCGGCCGCTTCGCGGATGAACTGCCAGGTCGGCGCGGTCGGCATTTCCATGCCGGCCTTTTCCATCAGGTCGGTGCGGTACATGATCATCGAGCTTTCGCCGTAGAACGGGGCCGCGAACAGCGTGCCGTCATGGCTCAGACCGCTGCGCATTGCTGGCAGCAGATCGTCGACGTCGTATTCCGCGCTGAGATCGTTCAGCGGCACCAGCCAGCCATTGGCACCCCAGATCGGGGTTTCATACATGCCGATGGTCATGATGTCGAACGCGCCGCCCCTGGTCGAGATGTCGGTGGTGACACGCTGGCGCAGGACGTTTTCCTCGAGTGTGACCCATTCCACGGTGTGGCCGGTCCTGGCGGTGAAATCGTCGGTCAGACCCTGCATTCGGATCATGTCGCCGTTGTTGACGGTTGCGATGGTAATCGTTTCGGCAAAGACACCGCCTGCGGTGACGAACGACAGCGCTGTGGCTGCAAAAGCCGAATTCCTGAGAGACATCCGGAACTCCTCCTCTTGGTCGGGATGATGCACCAGTGGTAGCGATTAACATTACGCGCAGTCAATAAGATTTTTACACGCGTAAAATATTTTCTGAAATTCTATCCATTTCAGTATTTTACGCGGAGTCGCGCATAACCAAAGTACCCTCGAACAAGGTCTCGACACGCTCGGAAGGGCGCGCGTCGGTCTCCAGCGTCTTGAAAAGCGTGGTCGCGGCAAGATTCGCGATCGCCGCGTAATCCTGGGCGATCGTGGTCAGCGACGGGCAGGTGAACCGCGAGAAAGGATGGTCGTCATGCCCGGCGATGCGCAGCGTGCAATCGGCGCCATGCCCGACCTTCCTACCCAGTTTGTAGGCCGCCGAAAGCATACCGATCGCCAGACGGTCGTTGCTGCACAGCACGGTGTTCGTCTTGAACGCCCCGTCGGCGATCAGGCGCCCGCCTTCGCTGCTGCCGATCACTTCAAAGTCCCAGCCATCGCCTTTCGCCTGGTAAATATGCGGCGGGAAACCATGACGATCCATGCTTTCCAGATAGGCATTGCGGCGTTTGTTGGCGTTGGGGTTCGTGGGGGACTTCATCTCGAAAAAACAGGGCGGCTCGCCGCTGCGGCACAGGTATTCCACCATCAGGTCTATGCTCTGGGCATTGTTGGTGCCGACAAACGCCTCGCAGGCGCTTTCGATGTTGGCATCGAACAGCACGACCGGAAAATCCCTGCCGAACCTTTCGATCTCGGCGCGTTCCGACAGACGCCCGAAAGGGGCCAGCAGCACGCCCGCCGGTTTGATCGACCGCAGCGCCTCGAGGTTCTGGCCCTCCTGCGCGGGGTTGCCATGCGAACTGAGAAGCAGCGGGCTGTACCCGGCCGCGATGCAGGCAAGTTCGACGACCCGGCTGATTTCGGAAAAGAACGGGTCGGCCAGGTTGGGAACAACGATACCGATGTTCTTGGTCCGCCGCCGGTTCTGGTTCACCGCGTAGATGTTCGGGCGATAGTCATAGATCGACAGCGCGCGTTCGATCCGTTCGCGGGTCGAACGGCGCACGCTGTCAGGATTGTTGAAGTATTTCGACAGCGTGGGGCGGGAGATGCCGCTGACAGCCGCGAAATCCTCCATGTTGCGAATTTCCGTCTGGGGCATGTTTTCGCGATCTTTCCAAACCATACGCGTGTAAACTTTAAGAAAGATAAGGCGGCGTTCGCGCGGAAATCAACCCCGCGTGCGGCGAAAACCACCGCAGGCCCCCGCAGGGTCGCGGCTGTGCCGCAGGTTTCCGCAGAAATCCGCGCCGCGCCCCCGACAGGCGCCGCGCCTGCTTCATTCGATCTCGCGCCAGCGGCGGGCGTCGCGATGCATCAGCATCAGGGCATCCTCGGGGCCCGAACTGCCCGCGTCATAGCCCGAAGGCGTCAGCCCGGCCTCTTCCCATTGCGCGATGATCGGATCGGCCCAGGCCCAGGCTGCCTCAACCTCGTCGCCGCGCATGAACAGCGTCTGATCGCCGCGGAACACGTCCATGATCAGGCGCTCGTAGGCGTCCTGCGGATCGCCCTGCTGGTCCAGCGCATCGGCGAATGTCATGTCGAGGTTCACCTCGGCCAGCCGGAACCCGCCGGGGCCGGGCTCCTTGATGGTGTTGCGCAGGGTTATGCCTTCGTTGGGTTGCAGCCGGATGATCAGGGCGTTGCCCCGGCGGCCTTCCATCCGTGGAAAGATCATGTGCGGCGGGTCGCGGAACACCACGGCGATTTCGGAACTGCGCGCGCGCATCTTCTTGCCGGTACGCAGGTAGAAAGGTGTGCCTGCCCAACGCCAGTTGCCGATGTTCACCTTCATCGCCACGAAGCTTTCGGTGCGGCTGGCCCGGTTGCCGGCATCGTCGCGATAGCTTTTCTCGTCGCCACGCGCCCGGTACTGGCCGCGCACGATATCGCCCAGGGCCGTGGCCTCGAGCGATCCGATCACCTTCACCTTCTCGTCGCGCACCGCGTTCGGCGTGAACCGGGAAGGCGGCTCCATCGCGATAAGGCACAACAGCTGCATCAGGTGGTTCTGCACCATGTCGCGCATCGCGCCCACGCGGTCATAGTATTCGCCTCGGCCTTCGACGCCCAGGCTTTCCGCGACGGTGATCTGGACGTGATCCACATGGGTCGCGTTCCACAACGGTTCCCAAAGCGAGTTGGCAAAGCGCAGCGCCATGAGGTTCTGCACCGTTTCCTTGCCCAGGTAATGATCAATGCGATAGATCTGGTGTTCGTCAAAGCTCTGCCGCAGGTCGACGTTCAGGGCCCGCGCGCTGTCCAGATCGTGGCCAAAGGGTTTTTCCACCACGATGCGGCTTTCCGCCGTGGCGATGCCGTGGTCGTGCAGCCGGGCGGCAATCGCGCCGAACAGCGATGGTGCGACCGACAGATAGAAGGCGCGCACCACGTCGGCGCGCAGCACGTCGCGCAGCGCCGACCAGCCCTCATCGCCCGTGGCATCCACCCGGACATAGCCGATCCGGTCGAGAAACCGCGACAGCATCTCCGAATTTCCTGCCGCCTGCGGAACAAACTCGGACAATCCCGCCTGCACGTCCGCCCGAAAGGCGGATTCGTCCATATCTGTGCGCGCCACCCCGATGATGCGGGCCGCGTCGGGCATCTGGCCCACGGCAAAGCGATGGAACAGGCCCGGCAGGATCTTGCGCCGGGCCAGATCGCCGGTGGCACCGAAAATCACCAGATCGAATGGCGCAACCGGAATGACGCGTGAAACCATTCGGTCAGCCCTCCGCCCGCAGCGGCGGATCCAGCAATGCGCCCATGCAGAGCCCGGTGTCGAGCATCCGGTTCGAAAAGCCCCATTCGTTGTCGTACCAGCTGACCACACGCACCATGCCGCCCGCTGTCACTGCTGTCTGCGGTGCGGCGAAGCACGACGAATGGGGATCGTGGTTGAAATCAACCGACACGAGCGGCGCGTCGGAATAGGCGAGAACCCCGGCCAGTTCGCCTTGTGCGGCCTCGGCGATGGCGGCGTTGACCGCGTCGCGGGTGGCCGGACGTTCCGGCAGGAAACACAGGTCGATCATCGACACGTTGGGCGTGGGCACCCGAACGGCCGACCCTTCCAGCCGCCCCTCGAGTTGCGGCAGCACCAGCGAGATGGCGTTCGCCGCGCCGGTCGATGTCGGCACCATCGAAACCGATGCCGCCCGCGCCCGGTAGAGATCGCGGTGATAATTGTCGTGGCTGGGCTGGTCGCCGGTGAAGGCGTGCACCGTCGTCATATAGCCGGTGCGGATGCCGAAGGCACGGTCGAGAACCATCGCAACGGGCGCCAGGCAGTTCGTCGTGCAGGACGCGTTCGATACGATCACGTCCTGCGCCGTCAGATCCCCGTGGTTGACACCAAAGACAACCGTTCTGTCGGCCCGCTTGCCCGGCGCCGAGATCAGAACACGCTTCGCCCCGTTCGCAAGGTGGCGCGCGGCGGCGTCGCGGTCGGTGAAGAGCCCGGTGCATTCAAAGACGATGTCCACATCCCGCCAGGGCAGATCCTCGGGGTTGCGGATCGCCGTCAGGCGGATCGTCCGGTCGCCGACGTGCAGCGTGTCGCCCTCGGCGCGCACCGGCACGCCGATCCGGCCGTGCACGCTGTCAAAGCTCAGCAGGTGCGCCATGTGGTCGGGCGGGGCCAGATCGTTGATTGCCACCACTTCGATGGATCTGTCTTCGCGCTCTGCAAGGGCGCGCAGAACGCCGCGGCCGATACGGCCGAAACCGTTGATTGCAATCCTTAGGGTCATGGTCGTGTCCTTTGGCTGATCACGGGGTGTCGCATGTTCCGCGCACTTGATAGCGCTAACAAGATCGAAAAAAAAGGGGTGCCGTCAGGATGCCCCGTTCTATAGCTCTCCGGCCCAGGGGGGATTGGCCCCGGCGCGCGAAACGGTGACAGCGGCGACACGCGCGCCGTGCTGCAGTGCCTCGGCCAGAACCTGCCGCGACAGATCGGCCAGACCCGGTTTGTGCAGCTGCCCCAGTTCCGCCAACCTGGCCAGAACGCCGGCGTTGAAGGTGTCGCCGGCGCCGACGGTGTCCATGATCTGCGCCTTCAGGGCGGGCACCTGCACATCCTGTCCGCTGGACAGAAAACCGGTCGCGCCGTCGCCGCCGCGTGTCAGCACCACCAGCGACGGCCCCATCTCAAGGATCCTGTCGACCTTCTCGCGCAGCGACAGGGGCGCCGGCATGATCCAGTTCAGGTCTTCGTCCGATACCTTGACGATATCCGACAGCGCGATCATCCGTTCCAGCCGCGCGCGGTAGCGCGCGATGTCGCGGATGAAACCGGGGCGGATGTTGGGATCCAGCATCACCGCCCGGTCGCGTGCGTTGCGTTCGAGAAGACTGGCGTAGGTGTCCGCGCCCGGCTCGCAGGCGAGACTGATGCCACCGAAGAAAAGCGCGGTGACATCAGGCGTCAGGTCGGGCATGTCCTGCGGGCCAATCATGCGCCCGGCCGAATTTTCGTCATAGAAATCATAGGTTGCGTGGCCGTTCGTGAGCCGCACGAAGGCCAGGGTGGCGGGGCGGTCGGAGGCAATCAGATGCGACACGTCGACGTGGCTGGTTTTCAGCCCGTCGACCAGTTGCTGCCCGAACATGTCGGTGGAAACACCTGTCAGCATACCTGTCTGCACCCCGAGCCGCCCCAAGGCGATGGCGGTGTTGTAGACCGCGCCGCCATTGTGCGGCACGAAACCGTCCACGCCGGACGGAGTGGGCATTGGGATCATGTCGATCAGGGCTTCGCCACAACACAAGATCATTTTTCAGCCTTTCAGAAACACCTTGCGGTCCACAAGGAAACGTTCGGACAGGGGCAGGCTGGCGGCACCCAGCGCGCGCGCCGCGGCACCGATCGTGCCTTCGCGCACATCCGGCACCTCGATCCCGCGAACCGGCCTGTCTCGCAAGCAGCGCACCGTGCGCGCCACCAGCCCGGCTCGGACCTCGGGCGGAATCGCCCCGTCGATCACTGCCGTATCCACATCGATCAGGCAGGTGGCGCTGACGATGGCCTGTGCCAGCCCCGCCGCGGCCTGATCCAGCCAGACCTCAAGCAGATCGCGCGGCAGCGACCAGCCGTCCGCCCTGCCCCACATCGCGGCGGCGTCGATTCCGCGCGCGCTCAGCATCTGCTCGAGCGTGGCCAGCGACGCCACATCGACAAGCTGGCGCAGCCGACCGTCGGACGCCACGATCGGGGTGGATCCTAGCGCCGCGGCGTTCCCGCTGCGCCCGGTATAAAGCGCATTGTCGAGAACCAGCCCGCCGCCGGCAAAGAAGCCGATGTAGAAATACAGGAAATCGCGGGGCTTGTCGCGGTCGCCCAAGACCAGTTCGGCCCCGCAGGCCGTTGACGCATCGTTGCACAGGAAGACCGGGAACGTATGCTCCGAGGCGATTTCGGCCTCGATGTCACGGGTCAGCCAGGCGTCGAGCGCGTCCGACGCGTCGCCCAGAACGGCCCCCCACTCCCACAGACGGAACGGCAACGCAATGCCCAGCCCCGCAACACGCGGCCGGTGTTCGGCCGGCAGATGCGACAGCCCCCCGGCAATGGCCGAACGCGCGAAACCGACAACGCCGTCGGGCGTGGGATGGCGATAGGTTTCGGTGGCGTGGAACACAGTTTCACCCAGAAAATCCACAAGCACCAGTTCGGCGCTGCGCCGGCCAACCTTAAGGCCGAAGAAGAACGCCCCCTGCGGATCGAGGCCCAGCGGCACCGACGGCTGACCGACCTTGCCGCGCACTGGCGCCCCTTTCAACAGCAGACCGTCGGCTTCAAGCGCGCGCATGATGATCGAAACCGTCTGCGCCGAAAGCCCCGTCACCTGCGCAATCGCAACCTTCGGCATCGGACCGTACTGCCGGATCAACGACAGCACCAACCGTTCGTTATAGGCCCGCATACCGCTCTGGTTCGATCCACGCCCATCCTGACCGGCGACCGAGAGATCGTCTTCTGCCTGAATGCGCGGCGCGAATGACATGGCCTTCCCTGTTTTGCCCTGATCGTCGGATGCGCCGGCACGATGACACCTCGGCCTGCGGTCGTCAATATATAAATCACTTTGATTTATTAACTTGATACGAGCAGTCGCGGGACAAGGAAGATGCCAACTTCCCCGATGGGTGCCCGCGACCTCGAGTTCTGGGAGGATCCTTTGACACGAGACGGCTCTGTTGCACAAAGCCCTTGGGGGATTCACCCCGTGAATCCAGCGTGATAGCTGGATGGCATGAGCAGACCGATACCCCCGACCTACAAGATCAAGAACTGGCGGGCCTATAACGAAGCGCTGAAGCGCCGGGGC
>JANSXZ010000005.1 GCA_024742705.1 Paracoccaceae bacterium
GGCGCGATCCCGTTGGAAAGGGGGTGCGGGGGGCCGGCCCGACGCCCTAATTAAACCGGGCGCGGGGCGTGCACCCCCCGCCGCGCGCCCCCGCAATGAACGGAGGGACGAGGATGAAAGCGATTGTCGACGGGACCGAACGGGAATTGCCGGACGACCCCTTTCGCGAATGGATCGCCGCCGCCGATACGGCGGTGATTTCGATAGACATGCATTGGGGGCATCTTTCGGACAGTCCGATGTGCCCCTGCCCCGCCCCGCGCGCCCGTGATATCATCGGCCCGGTCGACAGCTTTCACCGCGCAGCCCGGGCGCTGGGCGTGCCTGTCATCCATGTCCGGTCGACCCTGCGCAAGACCGGCGAGGACGATCTGAAAGGCCGGCACCCGGCGGCCTGGCGATCGCTGGTGGCGCTCTATGCGCCGCCTCTGCCCGGCATCGATGCGCATGCGATCGAAGGCACCGAATGGACCGAGCTGGCCACGGAAGTGGCGCCCGAGGATCTGATGGTGACGACGAAGAAGCGCCTGACGCCGTTTTACCCCAGCGATCTGGATTTCCTGCTGCGGTCAATGGGTGTGCGGCGGGTGGTCCTGAACGGCGGCATGACCGATTGCTGCGTGCTGAACGCGGCTTTCGATGCCTCGAACCTGGGGTACCGGGTCTGTGTGGCCGCCGATCTGGTGCGCGGCTCCGGCGCCGAACTGGAGCAGGCCGCGCTCAGGATCGTATCGCTGCACGCCGGCCTGGTGATGACCTCGGATCAGATCCTGGGTGCCTGGGGCGATAGTGTCGGGGCCGGGTCGGACGCGGGGCGCAGCGCCGCGGAATGAAGTGCCCGTGCCACCGCCGCCGCTAGCGTAACGGCGGTGTCAGGTGCAGCGTCACCCGCAGGCCGCCATGCGGCACCGGCGGTCCGGCCGGCCTGAACGGCAGGCCAGTGGCCCGCGCCAGACCGCCATCGCTGGTCACCAGCCCGACACGCCATCCGGCAAACCGTGCCAGCAACGTCTTGCCCAGGGCGCCGTAGACCGCGAACAGCACATTGCGGTTGCCGATGCGCGCACCATAGGGCGGGTTGACGATGACGAGGCCGGGCGGCGTATCTGGCGGCGTCAGATCGCTGACCGCCTGCCGGGCCAGCGTTATGCAGCCAGCCACGCCGGCACGTTCCGCATTGGCCGAAGCCATTGCGATGGCGCCCTGGTCGCGGTCGTAGCCGAACACCCTCGGCGGGCCCTGCGGCACCGGGCGGGTGGCAGATGCCCGCATCCGCGACCACGCGGCGGCATCGAAACCGGCAAGGTCTTCGAACCCGAAACCGCGGTCGCGCCCCGGCGCCAGTCCGGCGGCGATCTCGGCGGCTTCGATCGGAAAGGTGCCCGATCCGCACATCGGATCCACCACCGCTTCGCTGCCATCGTAGCCGCATTGCCGCAGGAACAGCGCCGCCAGCGTCTCGCGCATCGGCGCCTTGCCCATGGCCTGTTTGTGGCCGCGTTTGTGCAGGCTTTCCCCCGAGGTGTCGATGCTGAGCGTGCAGAGATCATCGTTGATCCGTGCCATCACCCGCAGGCCGGCATCCGCCGAAACCTCGGCCCCGACGGTCTCGCGAATCGCGGTTTCGATGCGCTGGGCGGCGGCTTTCGCATGATAGATCCGCGAAGCCGCACAGCTGACCTCGACCCGCACCGGCAGATCCGGTCGCAGCACCCCAGCCCAATCGACCTTGCGCGCGCGCTTGTCGAGCTGCGCCAGATGCATGACGCGAAAACTGGCGAAGCGCAGCAGAACCCGCGTGGCGCCGCGCAGCACCAGGTTGGCGCGCCATACCTCGGGCCAGGCGCCGCGCAGCGTGACCCCGCCGGGCACCGCCGTCGCACCGGCAAAGCCCGATGCCACGGCCTCGTCGCACAGCACCTGTTCAAGGCCCGGCGGCGCGGTCAGGAAAATCTCGTAGTCTTGGTCTGGCATTGAGGGCCTCCTGCCGGCCCAGCTATGCCAAACGCGCGCCGGCGTCCATCACGCCCGTGCCGAACGCCCGCGCAGGGCGGTTGTGGGTTCCGGCGCTTCAGGCGCGCGCACGCACAGCCGCAGCAGCGGCGGCACCGTCAGCAGCGTCAGAAAGGCCGACATCGACAATCCGCCGACCACCACGGCACCCAGACCGCGGTAGAGCTCGGATCCTTCGCCAGGAAACACGATCAGCGGCAACATGCCCATCACGCTGGTCAGCGTCGACATGAAGATCGGGCGGATCCGGTTGCGCGTCGCTTCTTCGATGGCATCCACCGGCGCCATGCCTTCCTCGCGCAGGTGGTACAGTGTCTGATGCACGATCAGGATGGCGTTGTTGACGACGATCCCCACAAGGATGATGAAACCCAGCAGCGTCAGCATGTCCAACGGCTGGGTCTGGTAGGTGTTCAGCAACGCCAGGCCGCCCACGCCGCCCGCCGCCGCCACCGGCACCGATATCAGTATGACAAGCGGAAGCACGAAGCTTTCGAACAGGATCGCCATGACCAGGAACACGATCACCAGCGCCACAAGAAGGTTGATCTGGATCGCGGCCCAGGTCTGGCTCAGCTGATCCGCCGTGCCCGAAACGCTCAGCCGGATATCCGGCGGGATGCCCTGGGCCTGCAACACCTCGATCACCTCGCGTTGCAGCAGCGATACCGCCTCTTCCAGCGGCAGCGCATCCGACGGGCGCACCTCGAGCGTGACGGTGCGCAGCCTGTCGCGGTGGCGGATCTCGGTGGGTCCGGCGGTCAGCACCACGTCGGCCAGTGCCGAAACCGGCACGATCTGGCCGCCGGGCGTGACCACGGGGTAGTTGCCCACATCCTGCGTGCGCACCGCATCCGACACCGACGGATCGCCCTTCAGCACCAGATCGACACGTTCGGCGCCCACCGTGATCTCGGCCACGCGCAGCCCGTCGTTGAAGGCGTCGACCGTGGCGGCCAACCCCGAGCTGTCCAGACCGGCATCGGCCAGTCGCAGCCTGTCAGGGATCAGCCGCACCTCGGGGGCGCCAAGTTCCAACCCCGGAATCGGGCGGAACTGATGCCCCTCGGACCGCGGCAGCAGCCCCGACACGATGCCCGCCGCGCGCCCGGCGACAGCAAGGATATCGTCCAGATCCTGCCCCGACACATTCAGTTCGATCGCCCTGCCGCCGCCCACACCACGCCCGAACAACGAAGGCTGGGTCATGAAGCCGAAGGTGCCGGGTTCGGCGAAGATCGGGCGGCTGAGCACGGGGATAAGTTCGGCCGCGCGCTGCCCATCGACCGCACCGGCACCCACAAACGAATTGCCCGGCGTCGCCACGAAGAAGAAGTTGGCGATGGTCGGCGTGCCATCTTCGGTTTCGGTGGCGGGTGCGGCCTGCCACAGCGGGCGGGCCACGTTTTCGATGCGCTGGGCGATGGTTTCAGTGGTTTGCAGATTGTAGCCGGGCGGCGGGATGATCAGCCCGAACACAAGGTTGCGGTTGCCCTCGGGCAGATACTCGAGCCGCGGCAGGAACGCCCAGCTTGCCACGCCGGCGCCGCCGGCGATCAGCGCCACCATGAGAATGCCAAAAGCGCGGAACCGCACGGTGGCGCGCACATAGGCCATGACCATCGTGCGGAACGCCAGCGCCAGGTGATCCAGCCCCCAGATCCGGACGGGTTTCTGATCGCCCGGACGCAACAGGCGGCTGGCCAGCGCCGGGATCACCGTCACCGCGACCACAAGCGACAGAAGCACGGAAACCGAAATCGCCACGGCGATGTCGCGGAACAGTTGCCCGGCCTCCAGCTGCATGATCAGGATCGGCACGAACACCAGAACCGTGGTCAGCGCCGAGACCAGGATCGCGCCCCAGACCTGCTTGGCCCCCTGATGCGCCGCATCGCGGCGGTTCAGCCCGGCCTCGCGCAGGCGGAAGATGTTTTCGAGAACAACGATGGCCGCGTCCACGATCATGCCCACCGCAAAGGCGATCCCGGCCAGCGAGATCACGTTCAGCGTACGCCCGGTGATGGCCATGACGACGAAGGTCGCCACGATGGAAACCGGGATCGACAGCGACACCACCAACGTCGCGCGGGGACTGCGCAGAAACAGCATCAGGATGATCGCCGCCAGCACGCCACCGATCCAGATGTTCTGGGTCACCAGATCGATCGCGCCGTCGATGTAGATCGTTTCGTCGTAGACCTGCTGCATGTCAAGCTGGGCGGCGGCGACCGGCCCAACGCGCAGATCGTCCAGAACCACGCGCAGTTCTTCCATCACGTTGATCACGTTGGCCCCGGATTCGCGCACCACGTTGAACGCCAGGCCGGGCTGGCCCTTGTAGCGCAGGCGGCTGGTGGGCTCCTTGTAGGCAAAGCCCACATCGGCCACATCGCCGACACGCACGCGGCCGATGGCCCCGGTGGCCGCGCCCGACCGCAACACCACATCGCGGATCGCATCCTCGGTGTTCAGGTTGCCTTCGGTGCGCACCACATAGCGGCGCTTGCCTTCGTCCACGTCGCCCGCCGAGATCGAGATGTTTTCGGCACGCAGCGTGCGCACCACCTGCGGCACCGTCAGCCCGTATCGCGACAAGCGGCGCGGATCCACCACCACCTGCAATTCGCGGGTGACCCCGCCAAACACGTTGA
Organism: Paracoccaceae bacterium; assembly: GCA_024742705.1. Classification (GTDB taxonomy): domain Bacteria; phylum Pseudomonadota; class Alphaproteobacteria; order Rhodobacterales; family Rhodobacteraceae; genus JANSXZ01. The sequence goes on from JANSXZ010000005.1 coordinate 4,668, forward strand.
CGGCCGAAACCCCTTCGATCCGTTCGACACGGTCCTTGATGACATCCTCGACAAAATCGCCATAAGTCGGCATCTCGCGGGTGTTGCCGGGCTGGGCTGTCAGCAGCACCCATGCGATGGGGCTGTCGTCGGATCCAGAGGTGTTCAGCGAAGGCTCGTTTGCCTCGTCAGGATAACCGCTGACCCGGTCGAGACGGTTGGAGACCAGCAACAGCGACTGGCTCATGTCGGTGCCGACGGCGAACTCCAGCGTCACCTCGGCCTGCCCGGTGCGCGACCGGGATGTCATGATTTCAAGGCCCTCAAGCCCGCGCAGCGCCTCTTCCTGGGGGTTCACGATCTCGCGCTCGATCTCCGAGGGGGCGGCTCCGGGCCAGTTGGTCTCCACCACGACGATGGGCTTGCGCACATCCGGCGCAAGCTGGATCGGGATGCGCGACAGTGCAATGCCGCCGAACAGCATCGCCATGAAGACGGCGGCGACGACAGCAACCGGGCGATCGATCGCGAAGCGGATGAAATCCATCAGTTCGTCTCCACGGGGCTGGGCGCGATGTCCTGTCCGGGCCGCAGGCGTTCATTGCCGCGCACCACCACCAGATCGCCGGGCGCCAGGCCGTCGAGCACCTCGTAACGGTCGCCCAGGGGCACCCCGATGGAAACCGGGCGCGGCTGCGCTTTGCCATCGGCGGCAACGAATACGGTCCAGCCGCCGCGCCCCTGCACCAGCGCGTCCTTGGGCACCGACAACACGTCGCGCGGCGCGCCGACCGGCACCTGAACAGTCAGCGACTGGCCCACCGCCACGTTGCGCACCTGCCCGAGGCCGGGCGCCGAAAACCGCACAGCGCGGGTTCTGGTCGATGGATCCTCAAGCGGCAAGATCGCCCGCAGCGTCAGGTCGACCGTGTCGCCGGTTTCCAGCGCGCCCTTCATCGCCTGCCCCGGTTCCAGATCGGTGACATAGCGCGACGGCACGCTGGCTTCGATTTCGAAGGCGTCGGTGTCCAGCAGGCGCACCACAGGCGTTCCCGCCTGGATAAAGGCGCCCGGGATCGTCATGACCTCGATCACCACGCCGGAAAACGGCGCCACGATCCGGCTGCGTTCCAGTTGGTAGCGGGTTTCGGCCAACCGCGATTCGCTGCTTTTCTCGCGGGCCTGCGCCTCGGCCAGTTGCGACCGCGCCTCGAGCATGTCGGATTGCGCGTCGTCAAAGCGCCCCTGGCTGAACGAGGCCGATCCGCTGAGAGCATCGACCCTCTGAAATGCGGTGGTGGTGCGATCGACGCGCACGCGGGCGGTGTCGATGCCGGCCTCGGCTTCGGCCATCTGTGCCTCGGACTGGGCAACGAGAATGGCAAGCAGTTCGTCGTTGAGTTCGACCAGAAGATCGCCTTTGGCGACGCGGGCGCCAGCCAGGACATGCACCTGCTGCACGTTGCCGGCGACCCGGCTGGCCACCGCGCCATCGCGCGCCGTGGTCACTTCGGCAAAGACCGGCACCGTTTCGGCCAGCGCGCGCGTCTCGACGGGCTGCACGCCGACAGCGGCGGCACGGCCCTGCGCCGGCCCCGGCGATGGCGTGGCCAAGACCAGGAGAATCGCGGCGAGAACGGGTATCGGCAGGCGCATGGGACAAGCTCCGGAATGATTTCATGCAGATAGCATGAAACCACCAAAATCAATACCCGCGCCTTTCTGCACCGCAGAAGGTGAAGCACCCCGGACGCGATGTCCGGGGTGCCGAAGGGCGTCGCGCGGGGCCCGATGCGGTCAGTTGCTGCCCCAGATCAACGTCTGGTTGCCGCCCAGCTTGGAATGGCCCAGCGGCCGGTAGGGTTCGGCCAGGGCCGACATGCGGGCGCTGGGCGCCATGCTGAGGTAGGCCTCGATCCACGCAAGGTTAAACCCTTTCAACGTCTTGGTTCCATCGAAATAGTTCTGCGTCACGCCGGTGATCGCAGCGGTGCGCTGGCCTGTCGTCCAGTCGCTGAGCGAAAACTGCACGATCCGGTCGAGCGCATTGTCGCATTCCTGGCGCATCGGCATGCGGTGCCGTTCCAGCAGCGCGGCGGTGACGACCAGCGGCGCGGTGGCGTGCAACTGGTAGTGATACGAGAACTTGCCCCGGCTCATCTCCTGCGGCAGCGATCCGTCGTCGCTTGCCTTGCACATCACATATTTCGCCGACCACGCCGACCAGGCGCGCAGCAGGGGATCGTCGCTGATCTCGGCAACGGCGGCCCCGGCCAGAGCGGCCCAGGCGCGCAGGTTGCCCTGCTTGGCACCGGGCGGGGCTTCTTCCTCCCACCACACCATCTGGCGCTGCATCAGACCGTTGAGCCACTGCCCAACCTCTTGCTGGGCGTAGCGGTCGGACGAGAACCGGTTGACCTGATCGGCGATCAGCCCGAAGGCGGCCAGACGCGAGGCGATGGTCATGTTGGCGTTGCGGCTTTGCAGATCGGTCATCGCGCCGGCGCGGGCCCATGCGGCCATCTGCGCCACGGCGCAATCGGCGGCGGCCAGGCGGTCGGCCTTGGGATCGAAAACCATGTTCGCGGTGTCAGACAGATCGCGCAGGAAATCGTCGATCGGTCCCAGCGCCTCGTCCACTTCGGCGTTGCTGTCTTCGTCGATATGCGACCGGGTCACGCTTTCGTCGGTGTAGCGGCTGCCGTAGGCCAGCGACGCGACCGGTTCGGGCGCGGGCGCACAGACGAACAATCCCGCCGCCGACGCGCCTTGCGGCGCGCCCCGCGTTGCGGTCAGCGCGAGCGGGGCCATCAGGCTGAACAGGCGCATCTTCATTGGCCCACGCTCAGCCGGACCAGTTGCGCCATGTCCTTCGCCCGCGCCTCGCCTGCCGCGGCAGAACGGTCGAGCCATTGCAATGCTTGTATCATGTCTTGGGGAACTCCTATGCCATAGGCCAGCGCATAGCCGTATTCAGCCATGGCTGCCGGGTTTCCTGCTTGTGCTGCCTGTTGCAACCACCGGGCCGAATTGATCAGGTCGGTGGGTGTTTTGGCCGTATCGCGCAGCATGAGGCCAAACTCGTATTTCGCGTTTGCATCGCCGCTCTGCGACGCCTGCATGAAGACATCGTCGATGTTGAAGGTTGCCGCCGTGGCGTTGCGCACCTCTTCGTTGGCCTTGCGGTAATGGGTCAGAACCCATGTCCGGTCGGCGTCGCGCGGGCTTTGCAGCAGCGACAGAAGATGCGTGGCCGCCTCGGCGGGGTTGTAGGTTTCCAGGTCGGGATCCGACAGCAGCCGAAACAGCCGGCGATGCGCCGAGATATCGCCATCGGCCAGCGCGCGCTGGTAGACATCCAGAACTCCGGGCGCGGCGCCTTCGTTGAACACCTCCATCTGGCTGTCCGACAGCCGCAGCTTTGACAGCACATGCCCGCCCTCGATCACCAGGCTGATGCCACGCCAATGGAAGGCCATGTTGCCGTTACCGCGCTTGGCGTGGGCTTCGCCCAGTTCGGCGACATCCTTCGTGGTGCAGTTCATCAGCGACACGGCGCGATCGAAGTAATCGTCGGCCACGGCCTGTTCGACATGCGGGATGGCGAACATCAGCGCCAGGAAGTCGCCACGGTCCTCGATCTCGCGGGCGAACTCCTGATAGACCGATGCCTCGGTCCGCTCGTTGGCCAGAAGCCGCGCCTTGAGACGGATCGCGGCACCTTCGCCACGGTTGCCGGCCTTGGTCAGCAATTCGATGATCTCGGCGGCGATCTGCGGCGACCGGGCGTTGTCTTCGACCAGCGCGATCGCCAGGTCCAGCGCGGTTGTCACACCGTTGTTGAGATACACGCGGCGGAACAGTTCGACCGCAAGGTCGCGTTCGGCCGGATTGGTGGCCAGTTCCACCTCGAGTTCGGCAAACGCCTCGAGCGCCTGATCCGACCGGTCGATACGCGCCGACCACAGTCTCTGGGCGCGGTCGCTCGACCACGGATCGACCTGCACCCGCTGCACCCAATGGGCCAGCGACTGTACCCGGCCGGCCAGCGCCTGTGTCTGGATCTGGGCCAGAACCTCGGGTTCCTTGAACGGATCGAGCCGCAACAGATCGGTCGCGCTGACACCCACGGTGCCGTATTGCGAGGCCGAGAAGCCGCGCGCCCAATGGTTCGCCTCGCGCATCAGCGGCGCTTCGTTGGCCTGGCACCGGTAGAGCCTGTCCAGATCCTCCATCGCCGGGGCGACACCGAACCGCGTGACCGCATCGGTCAGAAGATCCACCGCCCGGTTCAGCCGCACCGGATCGTCGCGCCAGCGCACCAGCTTCTGGCCCAGCAGGCGGATGCCTTCGGGATCTTCGCGGCGCACCGCCTCTTCCAGCATCGCCATCGCCTCGGGTTCGCCGGCCCAGCGCCCGCGGCTGATCAGGATCTGTTCGGCCAGCGTGGTATAGACCCAGCCGGGCGTTTCCGGCATCTGCGTGAGTTCGCGCAGATACTCAACATACATGTTTTCATCTTCGGCCCGTTCACCGTCGATGTTCACCGCCAGTTGGAACAGCGGCGAAACCGATGGCCGCAGCCGGCCGTTGTCGGCGGAATGGTTGAACCCCAGCATCGCCAGAAGCTCTTGCTCGTCCACATCACCCGATGCTTTCAGCTGTTCGATCTGCCCTTCGGAGATCGCGATGCCGCGTTCCACCGCCAGCCGCAGGTACTGCAGCATCACCTTGTTGTCTTTCTGGATCGCGTCGGCCTCGAGATGGAATTCGACAACGCGCCACGCTCCCTCGGCGCTGCCCAGATCGGCCGAGAACTTGTACCAGTCATAGGCGATCTGCGGGTTGCGGGTGACCACTTCGCCGTTCAGATACTCGCGCGCGATCCGTTCGGCGCGGCGGCAGACGTTGGGCGACAGCTGCCCCAGCATCCCGCCAAAGGCCATCGTGACCGTCAAATCCAGAGGCGCGTCCCAGCCCTCCACCGGATTGCCTTCCAGTTCCATGCGCGCGATGCTCATCAACGCGTTTTCATTGCCGTCATAGGCAGCGTTGCGGATCAGCGTGCGGGCGTATTCGGCATCGGGCGCGACCCCGATACCGTTCAGATAGTATTGCGCCAACACCAGACGGTGGTTGTTGATCAGCGTGTCTTCCATCGCGCGCAGCTGTTCCACCAGGCCGACGGCACGCAACGCATCGGTGCGCCCGGCATCCACATAAAGCGAAATGCGGGCCATGATCTCTTCCGGGCCGGCAAAGCTCTCGTCGATCTGCGCCTGGCGGGTGATCAGCGCATTGATGAAATCGAACCACTTGTCGGGGTCCTGGGTCTGCAACCGGCTGATGTCGCGGCGCAGGAACGAAACCCGCATCCGGTCCGAAAGCCGTTCGTCGTTCTGGCCGATGTCCAGATCATCCTCGAGATCGGTCCGCGGCGCCGCGGTGCAGACGTTCTGCGGCTCGATCGCCGGCGGCATGAAGGCGATGTCGAGGGTTTTCGCCTGGGCCGGAAGGATCGGCATGGCGACGGTCATCATGCAGACCGCGAGCGAGGAAAGGGCAAGACGTTTCATCAGTTGCTCCCGGTGTAGAAACAGGCGGACACGCGCGGCTGGCTGCCGAACGGCACGTCCAGCTTGATATCGACAACCTGCGCGCCTTCGCGCCACAGGCCGGTCAGCGGCATGTAGAACCGCCCGGTGTGAACCTGGTTTTCATGGCGTTGGATGGTGCGGGTCCGTGTCAGGTTTGACGGCGAGCGGAATTCGAACACCGCCTTGCCGCTGGGCGCGCCACCGGTATCGACGAACAGCGTGTAATCCAGCGTCGGGTCCAGCCGCGACAGGTCGGCCCGCAGCAGGTTCTGTTCGGTGGTGATCATCAGGTTCAGCGGCACCCGGCAGGTGTTGCCCGCCGCCGCGATCAGCTCGCGCATCGGCTGATCGCCAAAGGACGCCAGGTTCAGATGCACCGGATTTTCCCAGACCAGAACGGCCGGCCGCTGCGACTGAAACACTTCGGATGTCATGTACGACGAAATCGCCGCGAAGGGCCCAGCATCGGGAACAGCGTATTGCAGCACGTCGAGGCCGGTCGCTTCCGAGAGGAACCCGGCGAAATTGGAGGCTTCGGTGCCGGTGTATTCGCTGCCCAGAACCGCAAGCTGCGACGCCGAAGTGATCGAAACCGCCGGGCTGTTGAACACGGATGTGCCGCTGGTGGCGGCAACGCCCTGCACCTTGGACGTGGCATAGCCCATGGTTTCCACGCGCGGCAATTCGATCATGCAGCGTTTTTGCAGCACCTCGCGCATTTCCGATGGCATCTGCACCACCTGCGTGGGGCTGCTGACAAAGGCCGCGCGCCGGGCCTGTGCATAGAGCGGCGTGCCGCGCAGCGCCTCGCCCACCGCCTCGGCGGTCAGCTGCGCGCCGCGCGCGGTCCAGCGGTGATCGGCGCGAAACATCGTCGCCTCGCCCTCGCGCACCATCGCCTTGCGCGCGTTCACGGCGACCACGCCCGCGGCACTCAGCCTTGTGATGATGTCGTCGTAGATCGTGCTGGCAATATCCACGTCAAACCCGAAATCGACCGCCTCGGAGGTCACGTTGCCGGGCGTCACCAGTGCCTTGGTCGGCACCGGCACATAGACAAGCGTCGTGCCCAGCGCCGCCAGTGTGCGCGACAGTTCGGCCATATCGGCCACGGTTTCATCCGAGAACGCGTGGAAATTGCGCAAGTCCGGTTCGACACGGTAAAACATCCCGTTGGCGCCTTCGACCGCCGACAGGTGATGCCGCCCGGACAGGTCGGTGCATCCATATGCAGATTGCGCATGTCCCTGCCCCGCCCAAATAAGGGCGCCGGCCAGACCTGCGATTGCTGCTCCCACAATTTTCATGCCACTGCTCCTGGCTTATTGCGAGATCCCGGCCTCCGTCACCAGTTTGGCGTCCAACTGCGACAAAAGCGTTGTCGCCGTCGCCTGGATCGCCAGGATCTTCGATTGTTTCGCTGCCTCAAGGTATTCCGCCGCACGCTCCAGCTCGGCCCGGCTTGTTTCCGGTGCTTCGAGGATTTCGAGCGCAAAGCGCAGTTCGAACCGGCCGCTTCCTTTACGACCATGTTCCATTATCTTGTTGCGGGTCGATTGCGACATCGCCCCGAACAGTTTGTCGGGCCCGTTGAATGCGATCACCGCATCCAGCGCCAGGGAGTTACCTGCCCAAGCGTGGGGATAAAGCACCGAGATCAGCTGCCGCTTGAGATTGCGCGACAGATCTTCGGGGCGGATGTGGTGCATCGCGGCGATCATCGGCTTCAGTGCATAGACCCGCCCCGTACCGGTCGCGACCGAATAGTAATGCGCCATTTCCGCGGCATTGCCGATCGGGTCGCGGGCCCGCAGAATGTCGGCATAGCGCTTCGCGGCCAGCCCGTCGTTGTAATCGGCCAGCTTGCGCATGTCTTCTTCGGAAATCGGCTCTTTGGCCAGCATCGCCTTGCGCGCATCGCGCAGGGCGCGCGTGGGCAGGCGGCGGGTGTGCGACAGGTTGGCCTGTGTCACCACCGATATCTTGGTGCTGGCCGGATCGGGGTTGATCGTCATCGGGATGGATTGCGCGGCCACCGGCAGGGACAGCCAGATCAACGCAAGGATCATCGTCAGCGATAGAAGTCGTCGGATCATTTGTCTGCCCTCCTTTCCGGTCAGTAGACGCCGCAATGCGGTTGGTCGGTGAAGTTCTCGATCAGGCCATCGGCGCTGAGGATGACAGCGCGCGTGCCGTCCATGTCGGATGCGATGTGCCGGTTCTGACGGGCAAGATCGCCGGCCAGGAACTGCGGGAACTGGCCGCTGAAATCGTTACCGTCCAGGGTGATCAGTTCGGCCGTGGCGGTGCCAAGCCCGGCGCCGTTTTCATGCAGCACGTTGCCGCGCAGCACGGTGTTGGTGTTCCACGCCTGCGCCGAAACCCAGATGCCCGCGCTCTTGTTGGATGCGACCAGGTTCTCGATCACTTCCGAACCCAGGCTGGTGCGCACCTCGATGCCCTTCTGGCGGTTGTCCATCACGATGTTGTCGAACACCCGGCCACAGTTCGACCGGGCCACGCGGATGCCACCGCCATCGCGGCGCCAGACGATGTTGTTGCTGACCGTGGCGTGATCGCTTCCGGTATTGATCGAGATGCCGGCCTTTTCGCCGCCCAGGATAACGTTGCCCCGGATCACGGCGTTGTCGGAATTGTTCGTCAGCTTGATCGCGTTCGAGTTCATCATCCCCGAAAACAGGTTTCCCGTCACCTGAACGCCCTTGGCGCGGGTGATCTGAAGCGGCTCGGAGCCGGCATTGTGAAACCGGTTGCCCGTAATCTCGAGGTCGCGCACCGAATGGATCGAAACCGACCGCACGTCCTCGAACACGCTGTCGCGGATGAAAGAAATGTCCGCCGCCGGCAACAGCGCGTTGCGCAAGATCGAAAAGCCCGAGAATTTCAGCGTCTGGCCAAAGCCCAGCCCCGAAAACCGCGCATTCTTGACCTGGGCGGTGCCCTGAAGGCCCGTCACCACGAAGGGCCGGAAACTGGGCGTGCCGGTGTTGGCCGTGCCCACCGCGTTGATTTCGCCGCCGTCCACGTCAAGATGGCCAAAGTTCACCACAAAGGCGCCGTCCGGGCGGCTGAGGTTCAGCACCTCACCCGGCCCCAGCCGCAGTTTCGCGCCGGCCAGCACCACGATGGGCGCGCGGGCCACGAAGGCCGCGCCGGCTTCGGCATCCTGAAGACGGTAGTGTTGCATGAACAGCTTCAGATCGGCCAGCGACGCGGTGCCCCGCGTGATCACCAGGGCGTCGGTGCGGCCCTGGGCCTGTGCCTGAAGCACCGCGAAATTGTTCCGCGCGCCAAAGGACTGCGCGAGCATGCCCAGCGACAGGCGCATGTTCAGCACCTGAACCTCGATGTTCGACGGGGCCGCGGCCAGCGGCGCGGGCTGAAGCGGCATGAAGCCTTGCACCGCGACCGGGGGCAGCTTCATCGCCTCGCGCAGGCCCGCCCGGTCGATCAGCGCAGCCGCTGAATCTCCGAACGCCGCGCCCGCCGAGATGCTGTCGTGCAACGCGGTAATGCGGTCGCGCAGCACGTCCGGCGCCATGTCCGGGCGCGCCAGCGCGGCAGTGCCGGCGAAAGCGACAGTCGCCCCCGTCAGCAGTGCCAACCGGCCGATATGGCGCAATGCCTCATGCATAGCGCGCCACGCCGATGTCTTTCGCCGCGCTGCCTTCGGCCCCCGCGAGAGAGGCCTCGACGGCCACCGCTTCCAGCGTGTCCTGGCGATCTTCCATCGTCAGGAACACCAGCTCCACCACCTCGCCGGTGCGGTTCACCAGACGGCTGGGCGTCTTGCTGTCCAGCAGCAGCCGGTCGCCTTCGCGCAGGGTGTTGTGACGGGTGCCGTTCGACACATCGACCTGGCCCTTGACCACGATCGCTTCGCGCTCGTAGGCCGGATCCACCTGCAGTGAACCGCCCGCCTTGATGTTCAGCGTCGACAGGTTGAACTGTTCGCGGTTCAGCACCTGTTTCATCTTGCCCCAGGCGTGTTCCGATGTGGAATGTTTTTCGATTTCGGGGCGTTTTCCCGCCTTGAGCTGTTCGGCGATCTTCTTGACGTCCTGACAGGCGCCCGCCTTCGTCACCAGAACCGCATCGGGGGTGTCGATGACGATCACGTCGGACATGCCGACAACCGCCACCAGCCGGGTTTCCGAACGGATCATCGAATTGTGGGTGTCCACGGCGATCACATCACCCTGAAACACGTTGCCGTCCGCGTTGGGCGCCGAGACGCCATACATCGCGGTCCAGCTGCCGACATCGTTCCAGTTGACGTCCAGAGGTGCCAGCGCGATCCTGTCGGTCTTTTCAAAGACCACGCTTTCGGTGGGCTCGGCGGTGGCCTGCCGGAAGAAATCACGATCCAGCACCAGGCCCGATCCGGTCGAGATACCCTGTTCGACCGCCTGCTTGACGGTGCGATAGGTGGGCATGTCGTATTTCTGGTATTCCTCGATGATCGTGCGCGCCGAGAACATCGAGATACCCGAGGCCCAATAGGCCTTCTTGCTGTCCACCAGCAGGCGCGCCTTTTCAATCGGCGGCTTTTCGACAAACCGGTCGACCTTGTGCAGGCCGGCATATCCCGGCACGCTGCCGCCGTCGGTGATGTAGCCAAAGCCGCTTTCGGCATAGCGCGGGGTGATACCGTAGGTCACGATATAACCGTGCCGCGCTGCGTCGATCATCGAAAAGATCGTGGTGTTCATGTCGCCGTCGATGACATGATCGGCCGGGATCACCAGCATCACCGCATCCGGGTCGGACTTGGCCAGATGCAGCGCCGCCGCCAGGACCGCGGGACCGGTGTTGCGGCCCATCGGTTCATAGATCACGTCCGCCGCGCAGTTCAGTTCTGCCAGTTGCGCCTGAACCGTGCGCCGGTGCGTCACCGACGACACCACCACAGGTTCGGCATAGCCTTCGCAGCGGTGGCGTTCCAGCGTCGCCTGAAAGAACGTCGGCCCTTCTGTGCCGCCAACGCGTTGAAATTGCTTGGGGCTTTGGGCCCGGGACATGGGCCAAAGTCGCGTCCCGTTGCCGCCGCAAATCACCAGTGGGTGTATTTTGGTCATCGATCCTGCCTCTTCGTACCTTTGTGTTCTTTGATCTCACATGATCCACGGGAGGGATCTGGAAAGCCGAACACGCGCCGGTTCGCCGATGTCGTCGGCAGTCAGCGCGCCATCCTGGGTATCGAGCTCGACCGGAACGAACAATTCGCCCGCGCGGGCCGCCGCGCTGGTGGATGTCGTCACCACCAGTTCGGCCGGAACGCTGCGTCCGTCGTTCATTTCCAGATAGATCCGATCCCCGTTCATCGCCTTTGTCAGTCCTTCGACGCTCATGTGAGTCTGCACTCTGATATCGAAGTTAGAATCAAATAATGTCAAAATTGGGTCGCTTGGCAAAACAGTTGCACCCTCATAAATCTCTTTGTTCACAGAGACTTCGCAATTGCACGGGTTCTTGAAATTCAGCACGTCGCCGGTGTTGGCGCTGATCGAATAAATCACCTCACCCTGGCGCGCCGTGGGGTTCAGAAACGAGATCTGGCCGCCGCTGGTGGCGCGCATGTCGTTGCCCGCGCGCAGGATGAAAACCGGCCGCTGTTCATACGACACGGTATAGCGCTGATAGATGGTGTAGAAGGCCGCCCCGATAAGAACGAAAGACGCCAGCAGCGTGCCGATACGCCGGGCGTTGAACCGGTTCTGCTTTTGCTGCCCGCCGCTCTTGGCGTCGCCCGGCGTGGTCGGGCCGGTGTAACTGAGCATCGATCCCAGCGAAACGAAATCGCCGGCGATGAAGCTGTTGAGGATATAGCGCAGCTGCGGCAGATGCGGGCCGGCGGGATCCATGAATTGCAACGTCAATTCGCCATCGCGGATCCCTTCCACCGAAACCTCGGGAAAGATCGTGATCGAGAAGCCTTTGAAATCAAACTGCAATTTCGTCACATGGCGCGATCCGACGATGTCGGGATCAAATGCGTCGCCGGCGGACGCATAGGCTGCGGCGACGGAAATGCCCACGCCTTTCAGCTTCTTTTCACCCAACGTCGCCGTGAACGGAATCGGCAGGACCGGGTGTTCGGTGTCATATACAAAGTCCTTCGGCACCTCCTTGGGTGCCTCGGACTTCACTTGCGATGTATCGTCACTCATTACATCTCTCCAACTCGGGCCGATGTCGCTCAGACTTTTGTGAGGAACATGATAGCGATTGTCAGGAAGGCGATGGCCACAGCGTGGTGGGCCGTCGACTCATAGGCCTTGAGACGCGCGTCGATGGCGACCGGAATACGCTTTCCCGTCGATGTCTGTCGCGTCCATTTTTGCTTGTCCAGGCGGAAAAAGACGAAGGTCTTGACCGCCGCGCCGAACACCTGACTGAAATACAGGATCGGCGGATGCGAGATCGGGAACCATTCGCCCCGGAACAACGCGATGATGATGCAGAAGAAATACCGTGTCAGCATCACCCAGGCGATGTAGAGCGGCACGATGGCAGGCGAATGAAACACCGCCGTCAAAAAGACCGCAAGCGGCCCGGTCAGGGTGGTCCACATCGACATGCGCTGGTCAAGGATCGACCACCAGGTGAAGAACCCGATCTTGCGCGGGTTCAACCGCAGGGCCCGGCCATTCGTGCGCATCATGTTGCCGAACCAACGCACCATCAGAACCCGGCTGGACGCGAAGAAGGTCTCGCGCGGCTGGGTTTCGGCCGACAGCGCCTGCACGTCGGGCAGGTAGGCCATCTCGTAGCCGTTGCGCAGCAGCCAGTACCACGTCGACTTGTCGTCACCCGTCAGGAACTTGACCCGCCCGAGGCGCCAGTGATCCAGAAAATCCTCTTCCACCTGGTCGATGAATTCGGGTTTCGTCGCCAGATCGGCCCGAAACACCGACATCCGCCCCGTCAGGGTCAGCACACGATTGCTGAGCCCCATCGAGCACATCATCACCTGACGCTGATTGAAACGCAGAATGAACCAGTCGCGAAACAGGTTCTTCTTTTCGATCAGAACGCCTTCGTCGGTGGTGAGAGCACCGACGTTGCGATAGGTGAAATGCGGCGCGGATTGTTCGACGATGTCGGCGGGCACCGAGGTGTCGCCGTCCACGAAGACGAGGATGTCGTTGCGGGTCGGCAGGTAACTGCCGATGATCCGCAACGTCTGCGCCAGCGCATCGCGCTTGCCGTTGGCCGGGATCCGGTCAATGTTCAAATGCACATTGCTCAGATCCATCCGCGCCTTGCAGCTTTCATAGATCTGCCGGATCAGCCGTTCGTCGGCCCCGTGCACCACCGATGACACGATCGTGGCACCGTCCTTCGACCGCGATGCGGCCAGGAACAACGCACGATACACCTGCACCGTAACCTGAGGCTCCACCATGTAGGAGGTGATCAGGAAATAGGCATGCGTCCGGATTTTCCAGTTGCGGTAACGCCGGAACGCCAATGCCTTGCGGGCAGGAAAGACCATCCGGCGAAAAATGATCGCGCGGACGAAGTTGATCATGGCCCAGGTGTAGCGCCAGGCGCCCAGGAAGCCCACGATCAGAAGTGTGCTGCCTACGTTTTCGACATTTCCCAGATAGCCCTGCGGGATAGTGCTACCCAGGAGAATGATGATCGAAAAGTAAGCAAGATGTGTCAGGATGGTGAACACGGGCTTGCCCCTACCAGCAGATACCTTCGTAGTTGCCGCCCGTCACACGGGTCCGGCTCATACGCGTCAGATCGAAAACCGGAAGCTTTTCAGCCGCCTTTTCCAGCGTGTCGACCGTGTTCTTGTAGAAGTTGCCCACAAGAACGGCGCCGCTTTCGTCGATCAGCGCGTCCAGGGTCTCGACCATGCGGTCCTTGAGATCCGGGATCACGTCGTTGCCACGGCCTGCGGTCGAATTTTCGTTGGCATAGGCTTCGAAGACGAAAGGATCGTAGATTTCGACCTGAACGCCCTGCTTGATCAGCCGCGCGGCCAGTTCGGCCAGGGGGCTTTCGCGCAGATCGTCGGTGCCCGGCTTGAACGAGATGCCGACAAAGCCGACCTTCTTCGCACCCGATGCCAGAACCATCGTTTCAGCGCGCTTGATCTGCGATTCATTGGCTTCGAGAACCGCGTTCAGCATGTGGGCGGGGGTGTCCAGCGTGCTGGCCAGGTGGCGCAGCGCGCGCACATCCTTGGGCAGGCACGACCCGCCGAAGGCGAAACCGGGGCGCATGAAGTACGACGAGATGTTCACCTTGTCGTCCGAACACAGGATTTCCATCACCGTCTGCCCGTCAAGACCGCTGGCCTTGGCGATGTTGCCGATTTCGTTGGCAAAGGTCACCTTGACCGCGCGCCAGGTGTTCGACGTGTACTTGACCATTTCAGCGGTGCGCAGGTCCACGACGTGGATCTTGCAGCCCAGGTCCTGGTTCAGTTCGGTCAGCACCTTGGTGGTGAAATCGTCCATCGCGCCGAACACGATCAGGCCGGGATCGTAGTAGTCTTCGATCGCGGTGCTTTCGCGCAGGAATTCAGGATAGTAGCCAACGCCGAAATCCTTGCCCGCGGTCTTGCCCGATGTACGTTCGAGGACCGGGATGCAGGTGCCTTCCATCGAGCCGGGCACGATGGTCGAACGGATGATCACCGAATGATCGCCGTCCTTGGCCGCCAGAGCGCGGCCGATGTTTTCACAGACCGCCTCGACGTACTTCAGGCCAACCGAACCGTCGGGCGCCGAAGGCGTGCCAACGGCGACGAAGGATGCGTCCGAGTTGTCCACCGCAAACTGGACATCGTCCGTCGCCGTCAGCTTGCCTGCTGCCACGACTTCCGCGATCAGCTCGTCCAGACCGTTTTCCACGATCGGCGACAGGCCGTCGTTGATCGACTTGATCTTGCCGGGGTCAACATCGACCGCGATCACCTGATGCCCGTCCTTAGCCAGACAGGCCGCCGACACTACGCCGACATAGCCAATGCCGAAGACACTGATTCTTGCCATGTTTTTGCCTCATTTGCTCGATTTTTGAATTTAATTCTTGTTATTAAGCAAAGGGGTAAGGGGCAGAGTGAAAGTGGTAAAGAACAATCCGCATTTTTTCGGGGTATTGTCCGGTTGCGGTGGTAAATCTGCTACATTCCAGAGGTTCATGTCAGAATTGTTGCACTGTGGCCCAAATGCTACGCCAATCCTGCCACAGGCACGCCACAATTCGTGGCGAATCCGCCGCGCGGCGGCCTGCCCGACCCGCGATTGACACGGATGCGCGGGTTTGCGATTCTCTCGAACAATAAAAACCGGCCGTCCAAAGGCCCATCGCGCAGTAAATCCAACCAGAACGCGGGCCACTTTTGCCCGCAGCGAGGAATCAGATGTACAGGCAAGGCAAGATCGCGCTCACCGCGCTCGTTGGCATATTCATGTCGCTTCTTCTCGCACCGGCCCCCGAAGCGGCGCCACGCGACTATTCCATGAACCTCAGCCCGCACAAACACGCGTTCCGCTTTTCGTTCGAAGGCGAGCCGGTGCGGCGCGGGCGCAACTCTGAGCGTTTCGAACTGCGCGACGGCGATTGCGGCGGCAGCGATTGCCGCAATCCGCGCTACCGCAGCGAGATCCGTATCAAACGCCGCGGTGCCGATGCGTTGCTGAACAAGGACATCTGGTACGGTTGGAGCTTTTACAATGAGACCATCCCCAGCTTTCCGGCCGACGTGGCGCTGAAGGTGGTGCTGGCGCAATGGAAACTGGGCGGCGAGGCGCGGTCGATCCTGCGGTTCGTGCAGTTGGGACAGGGCGAAGGCAACTGGCGCAACTGTGCGCGCAACATCTGCACCCGGCCCAGCGACAATTCCGAAGACGTTGTTGTCCAGCTCGACGATATGAACGTCGGGGAAAAATGGGGCGCACAGCAGAACTTTGGCCAGATCTGCCGGCTGTTCAGCATGAAGCGCACCAAGGGCCGCTGGACCGACATCGTGCTGCGCACCAATTTCGGCACCGACGAAAACGGCTATCTTCAGATCTGGGTCAACGACAGGCTGAAGTGCGACTATCGCGGCAAGCTGGTCAGTGACCTGCGGATGAAGCGGCATCTGCGCCCCAACCACCGGCGCGGCATTTCGGCTGTCTATACCGAACGCTGGGACGCGAAGCGGCCCAACACCCCCAAGCCCACGATGATCGCCTATTTCGATGAATTCCTTTCCGGCTCGAGCCGCGAGGAAGTCGATCCGCGGATGCGCGAGAAGGCCGGCCTGCGCGCCAAGGACTGATACGCACCGGGCCGCTGGACAGCCGCGGCCCGGCGGGCTAGCCTGCGCGCCTGCCCGGATAGGCCAAGTCGGAGACCCGATGGATTTTCACGCTATGCCCGGACACCTGATCCGGCGTCTGAACCAGATTTCGGTGGCCCTTTTTGCCGAACGGATGGGGCGGGCCGGGCTGCGGCTGACCCCGGTGCAGTTCGCGGCGCTGTCGGCGCTGGAATCCAACCCCGGCATAGATCAGGCCAGCCTGGCGGGCCTGATCGCGCACGACCGCGCCACTCTGGGCAAGGTGATCGACCGCCTCGAGACGCGCGGCCTGATACTGCGCGCGACCGCCGAACACGACCGCCGCGCAAAGACCCTGGCGCTGAGTGCGGCGGGCGTTTCGATGCTGGCCACGGCGCGGCCGATCGTCGAGGCGCTGCAACCGGCGATCACCGCCGGCCTCGACGCCGATGAACAGGCCGAATTCCTGCGCCTGCTCAGCAAGGTGACGCTGGCGGGCAACGCGCTCAGCCGCGCGCCGCTGCGGCCGCTCAAGGACTAGAACCGCCCTCGCTCTCTGCCGCCAGCGGCGCGATCAGATCGGGCCCCGCGGCGCGGTTGGAATTGACAGCCACCCCCACACGGTGAAATTCAAGCGCGTCCTCGGGCCCCGGCCGCATCAGCCGCGCGGCGCCCTTGCCCGCCTCGCCCAGCCACATGGGCCAGTCTTCGGGCGGCAGGATCAGCGGCATGCGGTGATGGATCTGCGCCATATGCTTATTGGCCGCCGTGGTGACGATGGCGCAGGTGCCAAGACTGTCGGCACCCCAGTTCTGCCAGACCGCGCCAAAGGCCAGCGGCGCGCCGTCGCGCCGGGTGATGTACCAGGGCAGGCGCGCGCCGGTTTCCGTGCGGGTCCATTCGTAAAACCCCGACGCGACGATCAGCGCGCGGCGGCTGCGGCAGGCGTCGCGGAACGCGGGCTTTTCGGCCAGGGTTTCGGCGCGGGCGTTGATCAGCAGCGGCCCGCCGCCCGGCGTCTTGTACCAGTGCGGCAAGAACCCCCACCGCAAGGCATCCAGCCGCCGCTGCCCACCGGACAGGCGGACCACATGCACCGGGTTTGTCGGACAGACGTTGAAGTTCGGCACATCCGGCAGATCGTTTGCAGGAACCGCCTCAAAAAGACGCACCATCGCGTCGCTGGGCAGGGTTATCGCAAAGCGTCCACACATATCGATACCGGTTTTCCGAATCCTCTTGCCGGCGATCGAAGAAGCACCATCAGCTTTTTCAATTCCAGTTGGTACACCTCATCAGGCAAAACCCTACAATGCCAGAATACAATGCATCAAGAGCGGCTCTCGATCTTCTGAAAAACGGAAACTTCAAGGCGGCGCTCAAAGCGACGCGCGCGGGCGCCACGCGCGATCCGCGCTCGGCTATCTTTCCCAATGTAATCGGCATCGCACTGTGCGGCCTTGGCAAACATGCCGACAGCCTGCCCCACTTCGAACGGGCACTGCACCTGAACCCGGCGTTCGACGAGGCGCACCGGAACATCGCCCAGACACTTCTGACGCTGGGCAGGCCCCAATGCGCGCTGAAACATCTCGGACTGCTCGCCCGCAAGGGCCGCGGCGACGCCGATACGACCTACCTGATGGCGCGGGCCTTGTGGGAAACGGGCGACACCGCCGGCGCGATGGCGGCGGCCGAACGCAGCATAGTCGCCGCGCCGCGCAATCCGCGCGCCTATTTCCTGATGGCGCAGATGCGCGAAATGACCGAAGGCCCGTTGGCCGCAATCGCCGAGTATGACCGTTTGTTGGGTATCGCCCCGAACGACCCCGAGGCGATGCTGCGCAAAAGCCTGCCGCTGGCGCGTACCGGGGCGCATGCGCAGGCGCTGGCGCTGGTCCGCACCGCGGTATCCATACGCCCGAAGCATGCGGCAACCTTGCTGCGCTATGCGACGATGCTGAACGAAATCGGCGACATCGCGGCGGCGCGGCAGACACTGCAAACCATCCTGGCCGACGAACCGGCGCATGCGCTCGCGATGAGCAACCTTGTGCACCTTCAGGACGAAAAAGCGAACAAGGCGCTGTTCCCGGCTTTGCAAACCGTCTTTCGCAAATCGCAAAAGGGATCGGAAAACCAGATCGCAGCGGGCTTTGCCCTGGCCCGGATCGCGCGACAGCAAGACGACGCAGACGGCGAAGCGCGCTGGCTTGCGAAGGCCAATGCGCTGGAAGCGGCGCGCGTGCCCTATGATCCGGCCCGCGATCGCCAGATGCACCATGACATGGCGGCCCGGTTTCCAACACCGTTTCCGCCCGCGCCGGATTGCGCGGCGCCAGATCGGGTTCCCGTGTTCGTCGTCGGCCTGCCCCGGTCGGGCACCTCGCTGACCGAGGCGATGCTGGGCAACCATCCCGATATCGTCGGGCTGGGCGAACTTGCCGCCGCCGGATACGCCGTCCAGAAGGTGCTGGAAGGCCCTGCGCCCTTCGATGCGGAAACGTTTGCGCATACTTATTTGGCGGCCCTGCCCGCCCTGCCGGAAGGCGTATCCGCCTTTGTCGACAAGATGCCGGAAAACTACCGCATCCTCGGCTTTCTGCTGGGTGCGTTTCCGCAGGCCCGGATCATCCACATGCGCAGGGATCCGCGCGACGTCGCGCTTTCGATGTGGCGCACAAGATTCGCGGGAACGGCGCTGTCATACACCAGCGATCTGTCGCACATCGCCCTACGGATGAACCTATATGCCGAGATGATGCAGCATTGGCAGCGCATCCTGCCGGGGCGGATACTCGGGATCGACTATGCCGCGCTGGTGTCGGACCCCTTGCAAGGCACAAGGGACATGGCCGCATTCATCGGTCTGCCCTGGCACGCCGACATGGTGCGGCCGGAAGACAACAAGGCCCCGGTGCAGACGGCCAGCGTGAACCAGGTGCGCGAGCCGGTCCACAGTCGCGCCCTGGGCAGATGGAAAAGCCGCCGTGACGTGCTGGCGCCTTTTGTCGCCGCGCTCGATCCGGCGCTTTGGCCGGATCTGCGCGACGATTAGGCCACCCCTCTCAGCGCTGGGCGATGCGCCCGTCAAGATAGGGTGTGTAAGGCGCGTTGGCCGCAAGGTATTCGGCGGTGACATCGGCAAGGTCGGGGCCGAAGTCATAGGCGTTCTTGTCCTCGCCGCTGAACATCGCATAGCCGTCGCCGCCGTTGCGCACATAGTTGTTGGTGACAGCCAGATAGGTGGCCGCCGGATCAATGGGAACAAAACCGTCGCCCGATGCCACCATCACCTCCTGCACGCGGCCGGCACCGGGTGCCACCGAGGCATCCCAGACGAACCGAAGGCCGGCAACCTGCGGGAACCGGCCCTTGACCTCCTCAACCTGGCTGACCCCGTTTTCCAGCGCATCGATCAGCCCCTGGCCCGAGATCTCGAAGGTCGACAGCGTGTTCTGGAACGGCAAAACCGTCAGCACCTCGCCCATCGTCACATCGCCCGCATCCAGCGAGGCGCGCAACCCGCCCGAGTTCGCGATGGCCACCTGCACACCCTGATCGGCCACCCGCGCCAGCATCGCATCAGCCACCAGGTTGCCCATTTCGCATTCGCGCACCCGGCAGTTGCCACGGTCGCCATCCACGGGCGCCGCCGCTGCTGCCACCACGCGATTGCGGATTTCATCGAGCGGAGCCGCCATTTCCGCGATCCGCGCCACGGTGCCGTCATCCTCGGCCACCGCGCCATCCATGATCAGCGGCTCGCCCACCGCCGCAACGACCCGGCCGCCGTCGTCGAAGGTGACGTTCAGTTCGCCCAGAAACTTGCCATAGGCATAGGCCTGCACGATGGCGGTATCGCCCACCATCGTCGGATAGGGCCCGTCGGCCCGGTCGGATTCATTGCTGAGGTAGGTGTTGGAATGCCCCCCGACGATCACGTCCACACCGGTGGTTTCGGCCGCCACGCGCAAATCTACCCGGTATCCGGAATGGCTCAGCACCACGATCTTGTTCACGCCTGCCGCCGACAGCGCGTCAACCTCGCGCTGAACCGCCGCCACCGGATCGCCGAAGGTGATGTTCGGCCCCGGCGAGGCCAGTTCATGCGTGTCCTCCGGTGTCAGCCCGATCAGGCCGATCTTCTCGCCGCCCACCTCGATCACGGTGCTGGGCTTCAGAACATCCGCCAGCAGTTCCTCGCGGGTGACATCGGCATTCGACATCAGCACCGGGAACGCGACCGAATCCATGAACCCGCGCAAAACCTCGGGGCCGTCGTCGAATTCGTGGTTGCCCACGGTCATCGCGTCATAGCCCATCTTGTTCATCATCTCGGCGGCCAGCGCGCCCTAGTAATAGGTGTAGAACAGCGAACCCTGGAACTGATCGCCGCCATCCACGAGGATCGAGTTTTCGGCCCGCGCCCGCGCGTCGCGGGTCGCGGTCACCAACCGCGCCGAACCGCCAAAGCAGTTGCCTTCGGCATTGTCTTCCGACGAACAGCCGCTGTCGTACTTGCTGATCGGTTCGAACCGGGCGTGAAAATCGTTGGTGTGCAGCACCGTCAGTTTGAATTCCGCGCTGGCGGCACTGCCCAGAAGGGCCATGCCTGCGGCGGTCATGAGGAATCGGGACATCATTCGGAGGCTTCCTTCTGTTGATTTCACAAATCTGCGCCGATTGCCGCGCGCTGTCAAAGAAAGACACCGGCGATCCGCGCTTGACCGCGCGCAAAGCGAAGGGCATCACACCGCCATGCATGTTTTCAAGATACTGCGCCCCGAGGAATGGGCGGCGCTGCACCGGCAGGGCGAGACCGCCGGCGCACCGATCGACGTGGCGGACGGCTATGTGCATTTCTCCACCGCAGCGCAACTGGCCGAGACCGCCGCGCGGCATTTCGCCGGCGCCGAAGGGCTGATGGTGCTTGCCGCGTCATCCGATGCGCTGGGCGCCGCGCTGAAATGGGAGGTGTCGCGCGGCGGCGCCGAATTCCCGCATCTCTACCGCGCGCTGCGCTTGTCGGATGCGGTGTGGGTGCGCGAGATGCCGCTGCACGACGGCCGCCATGTGCTGCCCGAAGGGGTCGCGCCTTGACCGGCCACATCGATCCGGACCGTGCCCAGTTCGAAGCCTTCAAGGCACTGGATCGCGACGCGCCGATCGAAATGCTGAACCTCGTTCGGCTGCGCGATCTGGCCGCCTATCCGCGCGATCACGCGCTGGCCGATGGCGGGCTGAGCGGCGCCGAAGCCTATTCCCGCTACGGCGCCGAAAGCGGCCCGGTGCTTGCCCGTGTCGGCGGCGCGATCCTGTGGCGCGGCGGTTTTGAAACCGTGCTGATCGGGCCGTCGGACGAACGCTGGGACCAGGTATTCATCGCCGCCTACCCGTCCGCGCATGCCTTTCTGGCGATGGTGAAAGATCCGCAATATGCCCGGGCCGTGGTGCACCGCCAGGCGGCGGTGGAAACCTCGCGGCTGATCCGCTGCGCGCCGCGGGCAAAGGGCGCCGCGTTCGGATGATCCGGCGCTGGGCAGAGTCGGTGGCCATGACGGCGCTGCGCGGGATCGATCCCGAAACCGCGCATGGTCTTGCGCTGACCGCGCTGCGCAGCGGTCTGGCGCCCTTGCCCGGACGCATCGAAACGCCCCGGCTGCGCACCCGGATCGCCGGGCTCGACCTGCCCAATCCGCTGGGCCTCGCCGCCGGCTTCGACAAGAACGCGACCGCCCTCGCGCAATTGCCGCGCGCGGGGTTCGGCTTTGTCGAGGTGGGCGCCACCACGCCCCGCCCGCAACCCGGCAACCCCCGCCCGAGACTGTTCCGCCTGCCCGGCGACCGGGCGGTGATCAACCGCTTCGGCTTCAACAACGATGGCATGATCGCAATGGCCGCGCGGCTGCGCGACCGCCCGCGCGACGCGGTGATCGGCCTGAACCTCGGCGCGAACAAGACCAGCACCGACCGCGCGGCGGATTTCGCCCAGGTGTTGCGGGCCTGCGGGGCCGATCTGGATTTTGCCACCGTCAATGTGTCGTCGCCCAACACCGAAAGGCTGCGCGACCTGCAAGGCAAGGCCGCGTTGCGGGCGCTGCTCGAAAGGGTCATGGCGGCGCGCGCCGAACTGCCCGCGCGGCTGCCGGTGTTTCTCAAGATCGCGCCCGATCTCGATGCCGCGGACCTGGCCGATATCGCCGCCGTCGCCGAAGCCACGGGCGTCGATGCCATCATCGCCACCAACACCACCACGGCGCGCCCCGCCCTGCGCGACTGGGCCCGTGATCAACGTGGCGGCCTTTCGGGCGCGCCGCTGTTCGATAGGTCGACCCGCGTGCTCGCCAGGCTGTCGACACTCACACCGCTGCCGTTGATCGGTGTCGGCGGCATCGGATCCGCCGAAGACGCCTATGCCAAGATTCGTGCCGGCGCCAGCGCGCTGCAACTCTATACCGCGCTGGTCTACGGCGGCCTTCCGCTGGTCGGCGAAATCCTCGCCGGCCTCGACGATCTGCTGGCGCGCGACGGGCACGCCTGCATTGCCGATGCCGTCGGCACGGGACGCGCCGACTGGCTCTGAACCGCTGCGCACGGCAGCGCGCCGGCCTGACCGGACGTCACGCTACCCAACCCTTGGCGCGGCGTGTCCACTGCGCCATGCTGGCATCATCAGACAAACCTGGAAGGCCCGCCCGATGATTACTGTGCACCACCTCAACCGCTCGCGCTCGCTGCGCATCCTCTGGCTTCTGGAAGAGCTTGAGCTTGAGTACCGCGTGGTGCGCCACGAACGCGACGCCACCACCAACCTCGCGCCGCCCGAACTGCTGGCGCTGCATCCGCTGGGCAAATCGCCGATGATCGAACTCGACGGGCGCATGGTCATCGAATCCGGTGCCATAACCGAACTCCTCTGCGCCCGCTTCGGCCAGCACCTGCTGCCCGAGCCAGGCACCGACGCTCACATCGAACACCTCGAATGGATGCACTTCGCCGAAGGTTCTGCCATGACACCGGTCCTGCTGCAACTGTACACCTCGCGGCTCGGAGACGCGGCCGCACCGCTGCACCCGCGCATCCAGCACCAGCTCGAGAGCCACTTCAGCTACATGGAGCAAAGCCTGCGCCCGTCCGGCCATTTCGTTCTCGATACCCTCTCGGCCGCCGACATCATGCTCAGCTTTCCCGCCGAAATCGCCATGCGGCAGGGCCGCGCCGACGCGCTGCCCGGGCTCGCCGCCTTCGTGGCGGCCAACCGCGCGCGCCCGGCCTATCAGGCCGCCCTGGCACGCGGCGGCAACGACTGACCGCAAAGGCTTTCCTTTTGCCGTAAATATCCTCCGGGGGCAGCGCCCCACCAGGGGCGCGTCGGGGGTGGAAAACCCCCGTCCGGCGCAACGCGCCGGATCACACCGGATCGGCCGCCCGCTCCAGCGCCGGGTACCGCAGCGCCAGCGTGACGCCCCGCGCCACGAAGGAAATCAGCATCGCCAGCCACAGACCGTGATTGCCCAGCAACGGCACCAGCCCGGCCGCCGCAACCACATAGACGCCAAAACTCACCGCCATCATGTTGCGCATGTCGCGGGTGCGCGTGGCACCGATGAAAATCCCGTCCAGCATCCAGGCCGCCAGCCCGACAACCGGCGCGGCCACCATGTACCAAAGATAGACCCGCGCCGCCGCGCGCACGTCGGGGGCTGTGGTCATCAGGTCGATCACCCGCGCCCCGCCCAGCGCGAACACCAACGCAAGCCCCGCGCAGACAACCCCGCCCCACAGGCTGGCCAGAAGCGCCGCGCGCCGCAGCCGGGCCCGCGCCCGCGCCCCCATCGCCTGCCCCACCAGCGCCTCGGCGGCAAAGGCGAAACCGTCCAGCCCGTAGGCAGTGATCATGAGAAACTGCAAAAGCACCTGGTTCGCCGCCAGCGTCACGTCCCCGAACCCCGACCCGAGAAACAGGAACGACACGAAAATCGCCTCAAGCAGCAGGGACCGCACAAGGATGTCGCCGTTCACGATCAGCATGTGCCGCAGGCGCGCGGCATCGAACACCTGCGACCAGTCGCGCCAGGCCGGCACGCCAAAGGCCGCGCGGCAAAACCACAGCCCCATGGCAAGCCCGCTCCATTCCGCGAGGAAGGTCGCCACCGCCACCCCCTCGACACCCCATCCCAGCCCCAGCACGAACCAAAGGTCCAGCACGATGTTCAGGCCGTTCATCCAGACCTGTATGATCAGCACCGCGCGCGTGCGCTCCTGTGCGATCAGCCAGCCGGTGATGCCGTAGATCGCAATCGCCGCCGGCGCCGACCATATGCGGATGCCCATGTAGGCCCGGGCCAGATCCTCGACCTCGTCGCTGGCCGGCGACACCAGGAAAGCGCCATGAAACAGCGGCAACTGCAGCATGATCAGGCCGAGGCCTGCGCCAAATCCGATCATCAGCGCGCGGGTCAGAAGTGCGGCAACCTCGCCGGTATCGCCGCGGCCCGCGGCCTGCGCGGTCAGCCCCACGGTGCCCATGCGCAGGAAGCCGAACACCCAGTACAGCGCGCTCAGCACGATCGCGCCCAGACCGACCGCGCCGATCGGCGCCGCCGCCCCCATCTGGCCT
The DNA here is from genome assembly GCA_024742705.1 of Paracoccaceae bacterium. Lineage (GTDB taxonomy): Bacteria > Pseudomonadota > Alphaproteobacteria > Rhodobacterales > Rhodobacteraceae > JANSXZ01. The sequence goes on from JANSXZ010000005.1 coordinate 29,176, forward strand.
ACGACCCCGGTGTCGACAGCGCCGAGAATGGGAACGGTCGCGTTCGAAAGCACGATCGGCAAGGCGATGTTCAGAACCCGGCGATGCGTGACCTCTGGTGCGGCCGCCGCCACTGCGGGCCCGGTCTCAGCCATGACGGCGCGGCATCACGAAGTGACCGGTCGCCTTGGCAAAGGGCCGGGCGCGGTTGTCTTGCCAACTGGCAACATCCACCGATGCATATCGCCGCCCCGCACGGCTGATCGTGGCCCGCGCATAAGCGTCCCGCGGCAATCCCGACCGCAGGTAATCAACTGTGAAATCAATGGTCTTGGGCAATCGCGGCAGATCTCCGGCCGCGAGCGTTTCAACCGTCAGCGCACCGCTTTCGACGTCTTCCCAGATCATCCCCCAGCTCAGCGTTATGATCGACGTCACCTCGAGAAACGCCGCCGTCACCCCGCCGTGGATCGCCGGCAACATAGGGTTGCCCACCAGCTTTTCCTCGAACGGCAGGACCGCCGTCAACTCGTCGCCGCGCCGTTCGAACGTAATCCCGAGGAACTGGATATAGGGCACGCCATGCACCAGCGCCCCGAGAGCGGCATCGCGCCTCTGCTTGATCACCTGCACCGGTTCCGGCCTGTTCCGGGCCATCAGCGCGCCTCGACCGTAAAGGCGCCCGATGCCGTGGCCACGGGCGTTTCGGTGTCGTCGTCCACGGCGGTTGCCCGAACGAAGGCGACAGATCGCGTGATGTGATAGCATGTCGCGCGGGTCACGATCGTCTGCCCGGGCCGCGCCGCGCGCATATAGTCGATCCGCAAGTCTATTGTGGCCGTCGAGGCCGGCGCCATCGGATGGCTCATCACCGCGGCCCCGCAACAGGTGTCCATGACCGCCGAAACCGCGCCGCCATGGATCACGCCTGTCTCGGGATCGCCGACCAGACGCGCATCGTAGGGCATCGCGATTTCGGCCGTGCCGTCGCCGATGCCGGTCAGCACCATGCCCAGCGCCCTGCCATGCGGGATCGCCTCGATGAACTGCCGTGCGAATACTGCCTTGTCGGTCATTGCCATCCCTGCCTTGCGGATATCTGCCGCCTTTATGATCCGCGCCCGCCCCAAAGGGCAAGCCCGGCTGTTGCGCTCGCCATCGCAACGTCCTACCCTCGCGCCGGGAGGAGACGCCGCCATGACCGATCCAGTCCTGACGTTCAAGGAAATGTGCGCCGCGTTCGATGTCACACCGCGCACGCTTCGGTATTATGAATACATCGAATTGCTGCGGCCCACCCGCGACGGGCGTAGCCGTTTCTACGGCCCTCGCGAACGCGCCCGCATGAAGCTGATCCTGCGCGGCCGCCGGTTCGGCTTCCAACTCGAGGAAATCCGCCAGTGGCTGATGATCTACGACAACGAAGGCACCGCGGCACAAATGCGCGCCTTTGTCGAAATGGCCGACCGGCAACTGGCCGAACTGCGCGACCAACGCGCGCAGCTTGACGAGGCGGTTGAAGAACTGGCGCGGATGCGGGCCCAGGCCATGGCCTCCGAACAGGCCTGAACGCGGCGCGCCCCCAAGCGCCGCCACCTCGCCGCCACCTTCACATCCGGCACGGCATCGTCACCCAAGTGACGCGACGTTCGACTTACGTCAACGTAACCTGATGGTGTAAACCTCACCCAGCGTACCTAAATGCCCGTCACGACCGGAGCGACGAGAGCAACAAGATGAAAAACGATACGATGACCATCCGCGAAATGTGCGACGCCTTCGAGGTCACGCCGCGCACGTTGCGCTTCTACGAAGCCAAGGAACTGCTGTTCCCGATCCGCGACGGTCAGAAAAGACTGTTCACCAAACGCGACCGGGCCCGGCTGAAATTGATCCTGCGCGGCAAGCGTTTCGGCTTCAGTCTCGAGGAAATCCGCCAGCTGCTCGATCTGTACCACACCGGCGATCAGCAGATGACCCAGCTCAGCCGCACCTACGCCATCGCGCGCGAACGGCTGGCCGACATGGAACGCCAGCGCGACGAACTCAACCTCGCCATCAGCGACCTGCGCGCCCAGCTCGAATGGGGCGAAAAGATCATCAAATCCTCCGCGCGTCCGATGAAGGCCGCCGAGTAAACCGAACCGCGACTACAAAAACACCCCAGGGAGTTTTCGAATGCCACGTTACACCGCCCCCACCAAGGACATGCAGTTCGTGCTGCACGAAGTTCTCGATGTCACCGCCTCGGATATTCCCGGCTACGACGAACTCGAAGCCGACTTCACCAGCGCGATTCTCGAAGAAGCCGGCAAGATCAGCGCCGAGGTTCTCGCCCCGCTCAACCCGGTCGGCGACACCGAAGGCTGCCGGCTGGAAAACGGCGTGGTCTACACCCCCACGGGCTTCCGCGCGGCCTTCGAACAGGTCAAATCGGGCGGCTGGCCCGGCCTCGACATGCCCGAACAATACGGCGGCCAGAACATGCCCTATGTGATCGGCACCGCCGTGGGCGAATTCTTCTCGGCCGCCAACCAGGCCTTCACCATGTACCAGGGCCTCACCCACGGCGCGGCCTCTGCGATCCTCGCCCATGGCACCGACGCCCAGAAGGATCTCTACCTGCCGCGCATGGTCTCCTGCGAATGGACCGGCACCATGAACCTGACAGAACCGCACTGCGGCACCGATCTGGGCATGATGCGCACCCGCGCCGAACCCCAGGACGACGGAACCTACAAGATCACAGGGCAGAAAATCTTCATCTCCTCCGGCGATCACGACATGGCCGACAACATCGTGCACCTGGTGCTGGCCCGGATCGCCGGCGCCCCCGAAGGCATCAAGGGCGTCTCGCTTTTCATTGTTCCCAAAATACTCGTGAATGACGACGGCACCCTGGGCGCACGCAACGGCGTCGCGGTCGGCAAGATCGAAGAGAAGATGGGCATCCACGGCAACTCGACCTGCGTGATGAACTATGACGGCGCCACCGGCTATCTGCTGGGCGAGGCCCACAAGGGCATGCGCGCCATGTTCACCATGATGAACGAAGCCCGCCTGGGCGTCGGCATGCAGGGCCTGGCACAGGCCGAAGCCGCCTACCAGAATGCGCTCGATTATGCCCGCGACCGTCTCCAGGGCCGGGACGTGACAGGGACGAAAAACCCCGACGGCCCCGCGGACCCGCTCATCGTCCACCCCGACATCCGTCGCTCGCTGATGGATCAGAAAAGCTTCGCCGAAGGCGCCCGTGCCTTCATCCTCTGGGGCGCGACCTTGATCGACTCCGCCCACCGAAAGGACGACAAGGCCGCCGACGGGCTGGTGTCGCTGCTCACCCCCGTCATCAAGGGTTTTCTCACCGACCAGGGTTATGACATGACCATCAAGGCCCAGCAGGTCTATGGCGGTCATGGCTACATCGAGGAATGGGGCATGTCGCAATATACCCGCGACGCCCGCATCGCGATGATCTACGAAGGCGCCAACGGCGTCCAGGCGCTGGATCTCGTGGGCCGCAAACTGGCCCAGGACGGCGGTCGGCACGTCATGGCCTTCTTCGACCTCGTCAAGACCTTCGTCAAGGAAAACGCCGGCCAGGACGCCGACTACGACCGTGCCTTCATCGAACCGCTCAAGGCAGCCTCCAAGGATCTTCAGGCCGCCGGAATGTACTTCATGCAAAACGGCATGAAGAACCCCAACAACGCCCTCGCCGGTTCCTACGACTTCATGCACATGTTCGGCCACGTCTGCCTCGGTCTGATGTGGGCCCGCATGGGCAAGGCGGCCATGCACGCGCTTGCCAATAGCGCGTCCGACGCCGCCTTCTATGAAACCAAACTGGCCACCGGTAGGTACTACATGGCGCGCCAACTGCCGGCCACTAAACTGCACCTGAGCCGGATCCAGTCCGGCGCAGATACTGTTATGGCCCTCGAAGCGGCAAACTTCTGAACCGTGATCGGCCGGGCGGCAGAAAACGCCGTCGCCCGGCCCCCGGCAATCCGAATCACGACAGGGCCAAAGATGCCGAAACGCTTCAGACTGACCCGACGCTTCCCGGTAGCGATGACTGACGAAGGATACCGTGCGCTCAAAGCCTTCGCCGCACGGGCGGGTCTGGACGAAAACCAAGCCCTGTCGTTTCTTTTCGAGAACTTCGAGAGCGTCACCCACTCCGAAAACATGACCCACCGCCTGCGTCTGTTCACGGCCGAACTCGAAGCACGCAAAAAATGAGTAACGGCAAGAAAATCTTCACCGACGCTAAATTGATGGCGAACGCACCCAAATGCCGGAGCGTCCCGAAATCTGCATACTTGGGGAGCCTCCGGCGGGAGTTTATCTGGCAAGATGAAACGCGAACGCCGCGTCGAGGATCCTGGCGCGGTCGTCCACCCCTCCGTCCGGCACATGCGGGACGAAGGGGCTTCACCTTGCATGCGGCTCAACTCTCCAGTCTGCCGCACAGCGTCTATGGTAGGCATCAAGTGGTTAACCAATGGTAACCGCCCACAGCTTCATCTTGCAGATTAAACTCCACGGGGGTGCGGGGGTGTGAAGCCCCCGCGTCCGGAGATCGACAAACGCGCCTTGGGAGGGGCTTGCGACATGACGATGAAACTTTACTGCTTCGGGGAATCCGGTCATTCCTACAAGGCGGCGCTGGGCCTCGCGATGAGCGGCCTGGATTGGGAACCGGTCTTCGTCGATTTCTTCGGCGGCGAAACCCGTAGCGCGACCTATCGTGCTGAGATCAACCCGATGGGCGAAGCGCCAGTGCTGGTCGACGGCGAGGTCAGGCTTTCGCAGTCCGGTGTCATCCTGGATTATCTCAGCAGCAAGCACGGCCGTTTTGCCGGCCGCGGCGCAGCGGAAGCGCGCGAAGTGTTGCGCTGGGTGTTGTGGGACAACCACAAGCTGAGTGCCGTGATCGGCCCGGTGCGGTTCATGCTTAACTTCCTGCCAGCCGAGAAACGCCCCGCCGAAGTCATAGCCTTCAACCAGGGCCGTCTGACCGGCGCCTACGAGGTACTGGACACGCACCTCGCCGGACGCGAGTGGATGGTCGGCGACACCATGAGCAACGCGGATTTCACCTGCTGCGGCTACCTGTATTATCCCGAACCCTTTGGCTTCGATCGTGCGCAGTGGCCCAACATCGACGCCTGGCTGACCCGCCTTTCCCAACAACCGGGCTGGAAAGCCCCTTATGATCTGATGCCCGGCAACCCGTCCGACCGGGCCTGAAGGAGACCGAAATGACCGAAGCCTATATCTACGACGCATTGCGTACCCCGCGTGGCAAGGGCCGCAAGGATGGTGCGCTGCATGAGGTGACATCGCTGCGTCTCAGCGCGCTGACCCTCAATGCGGTGAAGGAACGCAACAATCTCGACGGCCACGTCGTCGAGGACGTGATCTGGGGCAATGTCACGCAGGTGATGGAACAGGGCGGATGTCTTGCGCGCTCGGCGGTTCTGGCCTCGGATCTCGACGAAAGGATCCCGGGCCTTGCCATCAACCGGTTCTGCGCCAGCGGCATGGAGGCGGTCAACCTGGCCGCAAACCAGGTCCGGGGCGGCGCCGGGCAGGCCTATATCGCCGGCGGTGTCGAAATGATGGGTCGCGTCGCCATGGGCAGCGATGGCGCGGCAATCGCGGCCGATCCTTCGGTCGCCATGAAGACATATTTCGTGCCACAGGGCATCAGTGCCGACATCATCGCCACCAAGTATGGCTTCAGCCGCGACGATGCCGATGCGCTGGCCGTGGAATCCCAACGCCGGGCAAAGGCGGCCTGGGACGATGGCCGGTTTGCCGGGTCGGTGATTTCGGTCAAGGATCAGAACGGGCTCGAGATCCTGTCGCACGACGAATACATGCGTCCGCAGACCGACATGCAGAGCCTCGGCGCGCTCAGCCCCTCGTTTCAGATGATGGGCGAACAGATGCCCGGTTTCGACAAGATCGCCTTGCTCAAGTACCCTGAGCTTGAGCGTGTGAACCACATTCACCACGCCGGCAATTCGTCGGGCATCGTCGATGGCGCCGCCGCGGTTCTGATCGGCAACAAGGAGTTCGGCGAACGCCACGGGCTGAAGCCGCGGGCGCGCATCCGGGCCACGGCAAAGATCGGCACCGATCCGACGATCATGCTGACCGGTCCGGTGCCGGTGACCGAAAAGATCCTTGCCGATAACGGCATGAGCATCTCCGACATCGACCTCTTCGAGGTCAACGAAGCCTTCGCATCGGTCGTGCTGCGCTTCATGCAGGCCTTCGACGTCGACAGCGACCGGGTGAACGTCAACGGCGGTTCGATCGCGATGGGCCACCCGTTGGGCGCCACCGGCGCGATGATCATCGGCACGCTGCTGGATGAACTGGAACGTTCGGGCAAGGGCACCGGCCTCGCGACGCTTTGCATCGCTTCGGGCATGGGCGCGGCCACGATCATCGAACGCGTCTGAAGCGGGAGCGGGAGCGGGCGGATGCAACCGGCGATAGAGGTCTACCAAGAGAGCATAGATCGCGCCTCCACGGCCCTGATGGCAATGGATATTCCATTGCTGTGCCAGTTGATCCGCCTGCCCCATCTGCGGCGCACGAACACCTCGGAGGTGGTCATCGAAACCCGCGAGGATCTGGCCGCCGGGCTGACGCGGCGCGCGCAGGAACTGCGTGACCTCGGCGTCGATGCCTATATCCGCCTCGCGACACGGGCCGAATACATCGCTGACGATCTGATCGAAGGCTATCACGTCACCCATTGCCTGCGGGGCTCAACGCCTGTCGTGCCCAGCTATACCGTAAGGCTGGTGGTGCAGCGCGAGGGCGGCATCTGGCAGGCGGTCGAACTGGAAACCCAGGCCAACAGCACCGCCTGGCCGCCGGACCAGATCCGCCCGGCGCCCTCGGGCTGGGCGCATCGGTCGCGCCAGTTGATGCTGTCGGACGATGCACGGCGCGGTGCGGCCGACCCGCGGGCGATCTATCAGGGCTTTGTCGATGCGCTTTCGGCGGCGACGGTGGCGGGCGACTTTGACCGCTATGTGGCGCTGCATTGCCTGCCGCACAGCTGCCACGGCGAAAACTTCGACCGGACCTTCGATGCGCCCGACCAGTTGCGCGGTTTCTTCGACATGCTGCGCGCCGAATACAACGAACGCGGCGCCGACCGCCTGGACCGCCGCGCCGACCGCGCGGTGTTTCTGAGCGCGACGCAGATCTGCGGCTATCACGCCACCACCATGTCCCGCGCGGGCCAATGCCTTCTGGGCCCGATCCAGAGCCGGATGATTCTGGAACGGCAAGGCACCGAATGGCGCATGTCATCTGTCACCAATTCGGTGGCCAACACAGACTTCCCCCAGTTTCCACCGCTGCCCACCGAGGCTTTGGTGACCCTCAGAAAGATCCAGGAAAGGACCCGCAAATGACCGATTTCACAATGGCCACGGACGACGATGGCGTTGCCATCATCACTTGGGATGTGACCGGCAAATCCATGAACGTCATGTCGATCGACGGTGGCGCCGAATTGAACGCCCTGATCGACAGCGCGCTGGCCGATGCGTCGGTCCGCGGCGTGGTGATCACATCCGGCAAACCCGGCAGTTTCGCCGGCGGCATGGATCTGAACATCCTCGCCGAAGTGCGGGCCAAGGCGGGCGACAACCCGGCGCAGGCGCTGTTCGACAACACGATGCAGGTGCACCACATGCTGCGCAAGATCGAACGCGCGGGCATGGACCCCAAGACCAACAAGGGCGGCAAGCCGATTGCAGCCGCCCTGCCCGGCACCGCCGCCGGCATCGGGCTCGAGATCGCGCTGGCCACGCATCGGATCTTTCTGGCCGACAACCCCAAGGCGCGCGTCGGTCTTCCTGAAATCCTGCTGGGCATCTTCCCCGGATCGGGCGGCACCACACGCCTGGTCCGCAAGATGGGGGCGATGGGCGCCGCGCCCTACCTTCTCGAAGGCAAGATGGTCGAACCGGCCAAGGCAAAGGCCGCGGGCCTGGTCGACGAAGTGGTCGCCGATCCGGTCGCGGCCGCCCGGTCGTGGGTGTTGCAGGCAACCGACGCCGACATCGTGAAACCCTGGGATGCCAAGGGCTACAAGATGCCGGGCGGCGCGCCCTACCACCCGGCCGGCTTCATGACCTTCGTGGGCGCCAACGCAATGGTGCACGGCAAGACGCAAGGCGCGTTTCCCGCCGCCAAGGCGCTGCTGAGCGCGGTCTACGAAGGGGCGCTGGTGCCCTTCGACACGGCGCTGAAGGTCGAGGCCCGCTGGTTCACCAACGTGCTGATGAACCCTTCGTCGGGCGCGATGATCCGTTCGCTTTTCGTGAACAAGGAGGCGCTGGAAAAAGGCGCCGTGCGGCCTGCGGACGTGCCCGATCAGAGGGTCTCGCGGGTTGGCGTTCTGGGGGCGGGCATGATGGGCGCCGGCATCGCCCTGGTGTCGGCCCAGGCTGGCATCGAAGTGGTGCTGATCGACCGTGACCAGGCCGCCGCCGACCGTGGCAAGGCCTATTCGGCCAGCTTCATGGACAAGGGCATCGCCCGCAGGAAGGCGACGCCCGAAAAGAAAGAGGCCCTGTTGAAACTGATCACCGCAACTGACGACCTGGAGGCGCTGAAAGGTTGCGACCTGATCATCGAGGCGGTGTTCGAAGACCCGAAGGTCAAGGCCGAGATGACCCGCAAGGTCGAGGCGGTAATCCCCGAGGATTGCATCTTTGCCTCCAACACTTCGACCCTGCCGATCACCGGCCTGGCCGAGGCATCCTCGCGGCCCGAACAGTTCATCGGCATCCATTTCTTCTCGCCTGTCGAAAAGATGCTGCTGGTCGAGATCATCAAGGGCGAAAAGACCGGCGACCGCGCGGTGGCCAAATCGCTGGATTATGTGCGCCAGATCCGCAAGACGCCGATCGTCGTGAACGATGCCCGCTACTTCTATGCCAACCGCTGCATCATTCCCTACGGCAACGAGGCGACGCGGATGATCACCGAGGGCGTGGCCCCGGTTCTGATCGACCATGCGGCACAGCAACTGGGCTTTCCTGTCGGGCCGGTGCAACTGGGCGACGAAACCTCGATCGACCTGGCCACCAAGATCATGCGCGCCACCAAGGCGGCGATGGGCAACGCCTATCCCGCATCGGAGGCCGACGATCTGATCGTCTGGATGGAAAACGAGGGCCGTCTGGGCCGCAAGGCGAAGGCCGGGTACTTCAACTATGACGAAAACGGCAAGCGGCTGGGATACTGGCAGGGCATCCACGACCGCTATCCGCTGGCCGAAACCCAGCCGGACCTGATCGAGGTGCAGGAGCGTCTGATGTTCGCGCAGGTTCTCGAAGCGGTGCGCGCTCTGGAAGAGGGCGTTCTGGAAGACATCCGCGAAGGCGATGTGGGCGCGATCCTGGGCTGGGGCTTCGCACCGTGGTCGGGCGGGCCGTTCTCATGGCTGGATATCATCGGCGCGGCCTATGCGGCAGAACGCTGCGACAGCCTGACCGAGAAGTTCGGCGAGCGTTTCACCTGCCCGGCGCTGCTGCGCGAAATGGCCCAGAAGGGCGAAACCTTCTACGGACGGTTCGGCGCGGCACAGCCGGCGGCGGCCTGATACCAAAGGCGGCGCGGTGCGCGGCAAGGGGGCGGCCTGCGGGCGCTCCCTTTTTCATGCCATCCCGTCAAAGCCGTAACCGAACCTGCCGATGTCCTCGGCGCACAACCGCGCCACCGCATCCGCGGCGCGATCGCTGTAATACCCGCGCCAGTCGCGCCGCCGGTCGGATGTGTTGGCCACCGGCAAGGTCAGCCGGAACCCCAGATGTGCCCAGAGCGGCCCGGAATCCGCTTCAAAACGCTCGAGGCGGATGTAGAGATCGCATCGTTCGCGCCCGTCGCGTCCGGTCATGTAGCTGCGCGCCGGCGACGATCCGACGCTCTGGGCGATCACCGGATGAAGCACGAAGGCCTCGAACGTCAGCCGCCGCGCCAGCCCGACAGCCGGATGATCGAAGGTCTGCCGCTGCAACCAGTGATACAGGCTGACCATCCGGTCCCAGGGGTTGCGCACCAGCGTGAAGGCGAACAATCCGGCGAAACCGGGCACGATGCCATCGACATCGGCCAGCGTCGCGTGTTTCCACAACCGGCCCGGCACCGAAAGCCCGCCCAGACGGCCACGCCGCCGCCGCGCCTTGGGTGTGTCGCCGATCAGGATGTCGTCGCGCATCGCCCGGGCCTCCAGAGCAAGGCCGAGAGCGGTGCCGCCGGTCTTCGGGATATGCACGAATACATAGCCGCGCCCGGTGCTCACGATCATCGCGCTAGCCCCCGGACCGCAGGGCGATCACCCCTCCGGCCAGCGCGATCAGCGCGATACCGGCCATCTGCAAGGGCCCAACCGCCTGCCCCAGGATCACGAAGGCAAACAGCGGACCGAAGATCATCACCGAATACTCGAACACCGCGACATAGGACGGCTCGCCCCACTGATAGGCCCGAATGATCAGAAAGACGCCGGCCACCGATCCGACCGCCTGCACCAGAACCCAGGGCAGGGCCGGCCCCATCTCCCAGACCCAGCCGCGGGTGACAAACCCCGCCGGCCCCGCGCCCGATCCGAGCGGCCAGACCGCCAGAACCGCAAGGCCCGCCAACCCCAGCAGGCCCAGCGCCACCCACATCCCCGCCAACAGGGCAACCGTGCTTTCTCCGCCACAAAGCGATCGGGTCGTCACCGCCCCAAGCGCATAGAAAACCCCCCCGGCGACAGGCAACAGGCTGAGCATGTCAAACGCCGCCGCGTCGGGCTGCAACACCAGAACGATGCCGGCGAACCCAAGGCCGACAGCCACCAGCCGCCAAGGCCCGATCCGCTGGCGCAGCAACCCGACCGTGATCAGAAGAATGAAGATCGGCGAAGTGAACAACCCGGCCAGCGCCTGAGCAATCGGCATCAGCGCAAGGGATCCGAAATAGAACAGCATCGACAGCGCAACCAGAAGACTGCGCAGCGCCACCGCCCACCATCGCACCGGCCAGAGCGTGCCGAAACCCGCAACCGACAATCCGACAACCAGCGGAAGCGCCATCGCCGCGCGCACCGCATGGAACTGCCACAGGCCGATATGCTCGGCCAGCACGACGATGAAGTTGTCGATCACCCCGATCACCGCCATGGCCACAACCATGGCGAGCGCGGCCGCAAGAGGCCTGGTCGGCGGCAGCGGGGCAACGGGACTGGGGCGCATATTTTCTTCCATTCCGCGCCACGCGCGACATATACCAGACAGACGATCAAATGAACGACACATGGCGGGAGGGTTCAATGGGTTGGATGCAAGATGAGACCGGTTTGGAGAAATGTGCGGCCAACCATGTGCCGCTGACCCCTTTGTCGCATCTGCGCCGCGCCGCCAGGGTCTTTGCCGACCGCACCGCGGTGATCTATGGCGATCACGTCAAGACCTACGCGCAATACCACGAAAGGTGCACCCGCCTGGCCTCGGCACTGGCCGCGCGCGGCGTCGCACCCGGCGATGTGGTTGCAACGCTGATCCCCAACCTTCCGGCCCAGGCCGAAGCGCATTTCGGCGTGCCCGCCTGCGGCGGCGTCCTGAACACGATCAACACCCGGCTCGATGTCGACACGGTCAGCTACATCTTCGAACACGGCGGCGCGCTGGTCGCCCTTGTCGACAGCCAGTTTCTCGACCTGGCCGAAGCGGCGGTGGCGGCGATGCCAGGTGACGGGCCGCAGATCGTCGAAGTCCCTGATGACGCGGCCGGGTTTCCGGCGTCGGGCCGTCATCCGGTCTATGAGGACATGCTGGCCGATGCCGATCCCGGCTTTGAATGGATCATGCCCGGCGACGAATGGGAAAGCCTCGCGCTCAACTATACCTCGGGCACCACCGGCCGGCCCAAGGGCGTGGTCTATCACCATCGCGGCGCCTATCTGATGACGATGGGCACGGTGGTCAGCTGGCAGATGACGCTGCATCCGGTGTATCTCACCATCGTGCCGCTGTTTCACTGCAACGGCTGGAACCACACCTGGATGATGCCGATGCTGGGCGGCACAATCGTCTGTTGCCGCGACATCACCGCCCCGGCGATCTACGATGCCATCGCCGACCACGGCGTTACCCATTTCGGCGGTGCGCCCATCGTGCTGAACATGCTGGTCAACGCCCCCGACAGCGACCGGCGCAGCTTCCAGCACCGGGTCGAGGTCTTCACCGCCGGCGCGCCCCCCGCGCCAGCAACCCTGGCCAAGATCGAACCGCTGGGCTTTCACGTCACCCAGGTCTACGGGCTCACGGAAACCTACGGCCATGTCACCGAATGCCTGTGGAACCCGGATTGGGACAGCGCCGGCGAATCAGAGCGTGCCGCGCTCAAGGCGCGTCAGGGTGTCGCCATGCCGATGATGGAAGACATCGTGGTCACGGATTCCGAAATGCGGCCCGTTCCGCTCAGCGGCACCGACCAGGGCGAGATCATGATCCGCGGAAATTCGGTGATGAAAGGTTACCTGAAGAACCCGGCGGCCACCGCCGAAGCCTTCGCAGGCGGCTATTTCCATTCCGGTGACCTCGCCGTGCAGCATCCCGACGGCCATATCCAGATCGCCGACCGCGCCAAGGACATCATAATCTCCGGCGGCGAGAACATCTCCTCGGTCGAGGTCGAAGGCGTGCTGATGTCGCACCCGGACGTCTCGCTGGCCGCCGTGGTCGCCCGCCCCGATGAAAAATGGGGCGAGGTGCCCTGCGCCTTCATCGAACTGAAGACCGGCTGCACCGGCGATGCAGCGGCGATCATCGCCTTCGCCCGCGCCCGCCTCGCCGGCTTCAAGACGCCCAAGCACGTCGTCTTCCGCGAACTGCCGAAAACCTCCACCGGCAAGATCCAGAAATTCGAACTGCGCCGCGCCGCGGCCGAACCCGAAGGCTGACAGCCGGCGCGCGCGGCCGCCTTCCTTTCGCTGCAAATATCCCCGCCGGAGGCACCCGCCCGCGCCCGCCATACCCTGCATCCGCAGCGGCGCGGCGCGGGTGGCGTTTGCCTCGGTCGCCCGCCCCGTGATATGACCGGCCCGAGCAAGACAGGCACGCCCGGCGATGACCGCACTCAAGAAGTATCAACGGCTCGAAGCGACAGCGCTCTGGCGCGCCTCGCCCGACGACCAGCGGCGCGAGGTCGTCCTTTCGCTGGGCGAGGCAACCCTCACCATATCCGACATGAACGATTCGGCCCTGACCCACTGGTCCCTCGCCGCCATCCAGAGGGTCAATCCAGGAACGGTGCCCGCAATCTACGTTCCCGACGGCGATCCTCTGGGCACGCCCGGCGAAACGCTGGAAATCGCACCGGAAGAAGATCGTATGATCGCCGCCATCGAAACCCTGCGCAACGCGGTCGATCGTGCCCGCCCGCGCCCCGGCCGGCTGCGGCTGTTCGGCGGGTTGCTTTCGGTGGCGGCGGTCGCCGCGCTGGCGGTATTCTGGCTGCCCGGTGCGCTGCAACGGCAGACCCTGGCTGTCTTGCCCGATATCAAGCGCGCGGAAATCGGCGCTGCCCTGCTCGAACGGATCGAGCGGCTCACCGGGCCGGTCTGCATCAATGCCACCGCCGCGCCGGCCCTTCGGGCGCTGGCCACGCGGACAGGCGTCGGCGCGGTTGTGGTGGTGCCCTCTGGCCTGCGCGGGGCGCTGGTGCTGCCGGGCGGAACCGTCGTTATTAACAGCAGGCTGGTCGAGGATTACGAGGCCCCCGACGTGGTCGCGGGGCATATTGCCGTCGCCCGCGCGCGTGCGGCACTGCACGATCCGCTCACCCGACTTCTGGACTATGGCGGCACAGCGGCCAGCCTGCGCCTGCTCACCACCGGCGCGCTCGATGGCGCGATGCTGACTGCTTATGCCGAAGGGTTGCTGACGCGTGATCTCCCCCCGCTGGGCCAGCCAGACATCCTGGCCGCCTTTGCCGAATTGCGTCTGCGGTCCGAACCCTATGCCTATTCCCAGGACAGCACCGGTGAGACGGTTCTGGGGTTGATCGAGGCCGACCCGATGGCCGGCCTGCCGGTGCCGCAGATTCTGCGCGACCGGGACTGGCTGCTGTTGCAAAGCATCTGCGAAGTCTGAGGCGCGTCACCCGCGCCCCCTCACGGCGGCGCCGGGCCAATGCGGCTCATCGACGGATGAAGGCGTCGCCGAATCCGGCGCCTTGCACTGTCCGCAGGGCGATCTGCGCTGCCTGCTGCGTGTCAAAGGGGCCTGCCATCACGGTCTGAAACGTCCGCCCGCCGCGTGTCATGCGCCCCATCCGGACCGGCAGACCGCTGCGCATCATCCGCTGCGCGGTGGCCTGGGCATTGGCCGGAACACCAAACGTGGCGATCTGAACATAACGTGCCACGCCTGCGGCCGCGGCAGGCTGCGACCTGGTCGCGGCAGGCTGCGACCTGGTCGCGGCAGGCTGCGACCTGGTCGAAATGGTCGTGCGCGGGGCGGGAGCGGCGGCCTGCTTGCTGGCCACCCGCACGGTCGGGCGTTGCACGGTCACCGCCGAAGCCTCGGGCCGCAGAACCACGGCGGCGGGCGGCGATACGTTGGGCCGCGACAATGGCGGCAGGGGCTTGGTCGGATCGACCAGCCGGCGCGGCACGGTGTTGGTCCAGATCTGCTGGGTGTCGGCATGGCCGCGCAGCGTCTGTTCCGCGCGGTGCGGGTTCAACCGGTCATCTTCCCAGACCTGGCGATACCCTTCGGGCACCTGCACGTTGCGGGTGTTCTGACGGTTTTCATAGACATGGCGCGGCACCACGCGCACTTCCTTGCCACCGACCCGCACCAGGTTGGCATCGCCCTGAAGCGCGCTGCTCTGGCGTCTCATCTGCTGCGGACCGCACCGCACCGGCAGGCGCGTGCCGTCGTTGATGAACTGCTGGCTGAACGCCGATGCGTTCGGGCAGGGCGATCCGTTGCGCGCGGGAATTCGCGCCGTCGGGGCCGGGGCCGCCCGCGGCACCACCACGGGGGCCGGCGCGGGGGCCGGTGCCGGCGCACGTCGAACCTGCTGCGGCGCGGGGGCGGGGCGCGGCGGCCTTGTGGTGGTGGCGATGGTCTGCATGGGCGCGCGGGTTGTCGGACGCGGCGTTGCCGCAACGCGCGGAGCCACCTGAGGCGCCGCCGTGGCCGCCGGCGCGACTGTCACGGGCGCGGGCCTCGGCGTGATCGCGGGGGGCGCCGGCTGTGGCGCGGGGGCCGGCGTGGCCGCCGCCGCCGTCGCCTGGCGCAGCGACGGCGTGGCGCCGCAGATCACGTTGCGGTCACGGGTCACGCGGGGCACCCAGGTGACACTGCCATCGATTCCGGCCCGGATGTAGATACAGCCACGGCTGTCGATGTACTGATCCTGGGTGAAGCTCGCCGGAGGTATCTCGGCCGGCGTGCCCAGTTGCCGGATGTTCTGCGCATGGCCACCGGTCGCGACCATAGTGGCCGCCGATGCGGCGAATGCAATAACGGTTGTAAATTTCATCTATGCCCCCACAAGATATAGGCGAAACATGCCGCAATAACACTTCTGAGTAAAGCGCCCAGAGGCTCTATTTGGTGCCAAACATGCGATCTCCGGCGTCGCCCAGACCCGGCATGATGTATCCTTGCGCGTTCAGGCCGCGATCAAGCGCCGCGGTCACGATCGGCACGTCGGGATGCGCCTCGTGCATCCGCGCAACCCCTTCGGGGGCGGCCAGCAGGCACAGGAAACGGATATCGGTGGCGCCCGCCTGTTTCAGGAGATCCACCGCCGCAGCGGATGAATTGCCGGTGGCCAGCATCGGATCAACGGCGATCACCAGGCGATCCTCGAGTCCGTCCGGAACCTTGAAGTAATACTGTACCGGTTGCAGGGTTTCCTCGTCGCGGTACAGACCGACAAATCCCACCCGCGCCGAGGGGATCAGTTCGAGAACCCCGTCCAGCAGCCCGTTGCCCGCCCGCAGGATCGACACCAGCGCCAGCTTTTTCCCCGCGAGGGTGGGCGCGTCCATCGGCTCCATCGGGGTTTCGATCGGCTTGCGGGTCATCGGCAATTCGCGCGTGATCTCATAGGCCAGAAGCTGACTGATCTCGCGCAGCAACTGGCGAAAGACCGCCGTGGGCGTGTCCTTGTCGCGCATGAGGGTAAGTTTGTGCTGCACCAGCGGGTGATCGACGACGGTCAGATGATCGGACATAGCGGGTCTCCTGTTGTTGCGGTTCGTTTTGCGGCGCGGCGCGCCCCGCCGCAACCCCGGCTATCGGAAAAACGACCGGCCCGGCCCCTGGGAAGGCACGCCCAGATGGGCGGCCACGGTGGCGGCGACATCGGCAAAGGCAACATCGCCCAGCGGTCCGGCGCCGGCGCCTGCCACCAGAACCGGAACCCTTTCACGGGTGTGATCGGTGCCCGGCCAGGTCGGATCGTTGCCGTGATCGGCCGTCAGGATCATAAGATCGCCGGGGCGCAGGCGCTCAAGGATCGGCCCGATCCGCGCGTCGAACCATTCCAGCGCGCGGGCATAGCCCGACACGTCGCGCCGGTGGCCATAGAGGCTGTCGAATTCCACGAAATTGGCGAACGTCAGGCTGCCGTGCTCGGCGCTGTCGACCAGATCCCCCAGCGCCTCCATCAGATCCGCATCGCTGCCCTTGCGCAGGTCGTCGATGCCCTGCATCGAGAAGATATCGCCGATCTTGCCCACCGCGTGCACCTTGCGCCCGGCGTCATGCACCCAGTTCGTCAGCACCGGCGCCGGCGGGGCCATGGCGTAATCGTGCCGGTTCGCGGTGCGTCGGAACGCACCTTCCGTGCCCACGAAAGGCCGCGCGATCACCCGGCCCACCCGCATCGCATGCAGCCGCGGCGCGACATCCGCACAGAGCTTCAGCAAGCGTTCCAGCCCGAAACCCTGTTCATGAGCGGCGATCTGGAAGACGGAATCGGCGGAAGTATAGCAGATCGGCCAGCCGCTGCGCAGATGCGCGCCGCCCAGCCGGGCCATGATTTCGGTCCCCGAGGCGTGGCAATTGCCCAGTATCCCGGCGGTGCCGGCGGTTTCGGCGACATGGCGGCCGAGATCGTCGGGAAATGCGGGGGTGCTGTCGGGAAAGCAGGTCCAGTCCCAGGGCACCGGCACGCCGGCCAGCTCCCAATGCCCCGATGGCGTGTCCTTGCCGGGCGAGATCTCGGTCGCGGTGCCCCAGCGCCCTTGCGGCGACGGGCCGCCCAGACCCATCGCCCGCCAGAGGCCAAGCCCCCCCAGGTTCGGCAGATCCAGCGGCCCCGAACGCCCGGTTTCGGCCAGACCCTCGGTGCAGGCCCGCACGATATGGCCCAGCGTGTTCGCGCCGGTGTCGGGCAGATCGCCGTTGAAAAACCGATCCGCGTCGGGCGCGCCGCCGATGCCCACCGAATCCATCACCACCAGAAACGCCCGCGCCATCAGCCGACCCACGCGTGGATCAGCGGCGCGACATCGGCGGCTTCGGGCATGATGCGCAGCGCGGCGCGCAGCCGCGTTTCGGCGGCATCCGCGGCGGCCGTATCGGCGGCATGCACAACCGCAAGCGGCGTGTCCGGCCCGACCCGGTCAGCCAGCCGCACGAGACCGGAAAAGCCCACCGAAGGATCGACCGTATCGGTCTCGACCTGGCGCCCGCCGCCCAGCGCGACCACGGCGAGGCCCAGCGCTTCGCCGTCGATGGCGGCAACATGGCCCGGCACACGGGCGTGAACCTCGCGGATCACCGGGGCGCGCGGCAGGATGCGGCGCCAGTTTTCCAGCAGATGCGCCGGGCCGCCCTGCGCCACGATCATCCGCGCAAAGCGTTCGGCCGCGCGCCCGTCGTCGAGCGCGCGCAAAATGCGCCCGGCCCCGTCCCGCGCATCGTCCGCCAGCCCCGCATCGCGCAGCAATGCCCCGCCCAGTTCCGCGCTGAGTTCGCGCAGCGGGCCCGGTCTGGCATCGCACAGCACCCCAAGCGCCTCGGCCACCTCAAGCGCATTGCCCAGCGCCGGCGCCAGCGGCTGGTTCATGTCGCTGATCACGGCGGTCGCGCGGCAACCGGCGGCGGTGGCGGTGGCGGTCAGCGCCCGCGCCAGATCCCGCGCCGCGTCGGACGTCTTCATGAAGGCCCCCGAGCCAACCTTGACGTCCAGCACCAGCGCATCGGGCGCCGCCGCCAGCTTCTTGGCGAGGATCGAGGCCGTGATCAGATCCACGCTTTCGACCGTGGCGGTGACATCGCGGATCGCATAAAGCCTTTTGTCGGCGGGCGCGATGCGCGCGGTGGCGCCGACGATGGCGCATCCCACCTGGCCGACGATCGCGCGCAGGTCGGCGCCGTCGATTGCCGTGAACACGCCGGGAATCGCTTCCAGCTTGTCCAGGGTGCCGCCGGTGTGGCCCAGGCCCCGCCCCGAGATCATCGGAACCGCGCCGCCGCAGGCCGCCAGCGCCGGCGCCAGCACCAGCGAAACGCAATCGCCCAGCCCGCCGGTCGAATGTTTGTCGAGGATCGGGCAGCCCAAGTCCCATCGCATGACATCGCCGGTGTCGCGCATGGCCAGCGTCAGAACCGCGCGCGCCGTGTCGTCCAGACCACCCATGCAGACCGCCATCGCGAAGGCACCCGCCTGGGCATCGCTGACGCGCCCGTCGGCCAGGCCGCGCGCGAACCACCGCAGCGCCTCGGGATCGGGCGGTTCGCGCCGGCGCAGCCCGGCGATCACGCCGCGCGCATCCATTCAGCCGGCGTCCATGTGCCCGGCCCGGAAGGCACCGGGCAACAGCGCATCCAGTGTCATCACCTGTTCGGCGCCCCCTGTGGTGGCCATGGTGACCGGCACGTCGCCGGCGCCGAATTCCGCCAGTTTCTGGCGGCAGCCGCCACAGGGCGGCACTGGCGTCGGCGAACCGGCGATCACGAAAACCTCGGTCAGCCGGGTTTCGCCGGCGGCGACCATGGCTGCGATGGCTCCGGCTTCGGCGCAGGTGCCTTCGGGATAGGCCACGTTCTCGACGTTGCAGCCGGCATAGATCGCCCCAGATGCACCCCGCACCGCGGC
This sequence comes from Paracoccaceae bacterium, assembly GCA_024742705.1. Taxonomy (GTDB): domain Bacteria; phylum Pseudomonadota; class Alphaproteobacteria; order Rhodobacterales; family Rhodobacteraceae; genus JANSXZ01. The sequence continues at coordinate 48,313 of JANSXZ010000005.1, forward strand.
GCCGACCTGAAAGCCGGAATAAGGCGCATAGGCGCGGTTTCGCACATCCGTGGCGGCCTGTCTGAGATCCATCGCATCACTCCTCGAGATGGGTGCCGAAGGCGCCGGGCAACGACACCTCGAGCAGTTCGAAATCCGCGCTGGGACCGGCCAGGCGGGTGCGCATGTCGGGCGGGATGACAAAGGCGTCCCCCGCGCTCAGCGCAAAGGGCGGCTTGCCCTCGCCCTCGAGCGTGGCAGACCCCTCCATCACGAATCCGAACAGAATATCGCAATCATGGCGTGCCCAGACCGAATCGCCGCCGGCGCTGCGCACCACCTGCACCCCGGCAACATTGCCGGTGTTGCGGGCGATTGTGGTGTCGCGCGCGGTATATCCGGGCAAGCGGAAAGGCCGCCATTCTGCATCGGCCGCCTGATGATGCACGAACCGCTGCCCGTCGAACACGCGGTCGGGGTTGGCCGGCCCGTTGGGCAGCGTCATATGGTGATCGATCGTGGTGATGTGTTCGGCCGGTACGCCGATCTCGATCACTTCGATGTTGTCGGACGCGAACAGAACCCGGTGGCGGATGCCCGGCGGCTGGATCACGCAATTGCCGGCCAACAGCCGGAATGGCGGACCCTGATCCTCGTAGACCAGATCGACCCAGCCGCGATAACAGAAGATCAGCTGGAACCCGACGGTGTGATAATGCACCATATCCGGCACCGGCCCGCCATCGGGGATCCGGATGTGGCTGGCGATGATCGCCCCGCCCAACCGGTCGGGAATCAGATCGCGGTAGTGCATGCCCGCGCGGCCGATGACCCAGGGTGCCTGGTCGGCCAGCCTGCGCACCACGAAGGCATGTTGCGGGGCCGGCAACGCCAGCGGCGGGTTGCGCGGCGCGATTTCGATCCGCATCCCGTTGGGCGCTGAAAGGCTGCGCGCGCCATCGGCCACCGCGTCGGGATCGTCGGCACGGATGCACAGCGCGCCCGGCGCGCCGCCTGCCCCGGCATCAAGGCGCAGCCGCAGGCCATGGCCGGACACCACCGCAACCCGCGGATCGTCGGCGGGATAGATCATGTCGAGGCGCATCCCCAGAACACCGGTATAAAACGGAAGGTCCGCGCCCAGGTCCGGGGTCGGCACGACCAATTCCATTTCCATTTGCGTTTGCGACACCTGCGCCTCCGGTTGCACCCATTGCGCGCAGTCTGGGCATTCGGCGCCGGCACCGCAAGCCACACGATGCGGTTTTCGCGTTTGACGCCGCGCGGGCGGGCCGGAATACTGCGCGCGCACGCCATCCGGCGACGAGGAGATCCGCCGTGTTCCAGCGCCTAGCCACCGCCATCGCCCGCGCCCGCATCGGTGCGGGGTTCCGCCATCTGGCCGGCCCGCGGCGGTTTCACCTGGCCGACGATGCGGCGGCGGTGATTCTGGTGGTGCGCGACGGGGCCTACCACCTGCCCTATTTCTTCGAGTGGCACCGTGCGCGCGGCTTTGACCGCTTCGTCGTCGTCGACAACGGCTCGCGCGATGCCACGCGCGAAATCGCGCGCGCCGAACCCGGCACCATCCTCGCCGCGACCGATGCCGATTTCGGACGCCACGAGCCGCTGATCCGCTATGCCGCCAGCACCATGTTCACGCGCGGCGGCTGGAGCCTGATCGCCGACGCGGACGAGTTGTTCGACTGGCCCGGCGACGAGGATCTGCAAGGCCTGTTGCGCGGTCTCAACGCGGACGGTCATACCGGGGTGGTGGCGCAGATGCTCGACATGTTTCCGCGCCGCTTCGCCGATCTGCCCGCGGGGATCGGATTTGGCGCTGCCGTGGCGGCGATGGATCACGCCGATCTTTCGGCGGTCACGCGTCATGGGTATTTCGATCCGGAAATTCCGTTTCACTGGTTTCTGGCGCAAAACCGGCTGGCCGATCGCGACGTGCCGCTGCTGTTCGGCGGCATCCGGCAGCTGGTGTTTGGCGAAAACCCGTGCCTGACAAAGCATCCGCTGATCCGCAATGGTGCCGGCGTGGTGCCCGGCGAACATCCGCATGTCAGCCGCCCGCTTTCGGTGGCGGGCTTTACCACGCTTCTGCGGCACTACAAGTTTACCGGCGACTACATCGATCGCGATCGCGAACGCGCGGCGCGCGGCAGTTTCGGCACCGATGAATACGCGCGCCGCGCCGCGCAATTCGACCGCGAAGGCATGACCGAGTTCTGGCGCCCCTCCAGCTTCCGCTTCACCACCCCGGAAGACCTGATCGGCCGCGGCTTTCTGAACGCGGGGCAAAAATAGCCGCTGCCGGGCATTTCACCCTGCACAAAAGTAGTTTAACACTAAACTATCAGTTTTACGGAGCCCCCGAAATGTCCGACACACCCTCACTGCGTCAGGCCGCGCTGGCCTATCACGCACATCCGAAGCCGGGCAAACTGGAGATCCGGGCCACCAAGCCGATGGCCAATGGCCGCGACCTGGCGCTTGCCTATTCGCCGGGCGTCGCCGAGGCCTGTCTGGAAATCCGCGCCGATCCGACGCAGGCCGCGCAATACACGGCACGCGGCAATCTGGTGGCGGTGGTTTCAAACGGCACCGCCGTTCTGGGGCTGGGCAACATCGGCGCGCTGGCATCCAAGCCGGTGATGGAAGGCAAGGCGGTTCTGTTCAAGAAGTTCGCCAACATCGACTGTTTCGACATCGAGGTGAACGAAACCGATCCCGAAAAACTGGCCGATATCGTCTGCGCGCTCGAGCCGACCTTCGGCGCCATCAACCTTGAGGACATCAAGGCCCCCGATTGCTTCATCGTCGAAAAGCTGTGCCGCGAGCGCATGAACATCCCGGTGTTTCACGACGATCAGCACGGCACGGCGATCGTTGTCGGCGCGGCCGCGATGAACGCGCTGCATGTCTCGGGGCGGCGGTTCGAGGACATCAAGATCGTCTCGACCGGCGGGGGCGCGGCGGGCATCGCCTGCCTGAACATGTTGCTCAAACTGGGGGTGCGGCGCGAAAATGTCTGGCTGTGCGACATTCACGGCCTGGTCCATGAAGGCCGGACCGAAGACATGAACCCGCAGAAGGCCGCCTATGCGCAGGCCACCGATCTGCGCCGGCTGGATCAGGTGATCGAAGGCGCCGACCTGTTCCTGGGGCTTTCGGGCCCCGATGTGCTGAAGCCCGAGATGGTCGCGCGGATGGCCCCGCAGCCGATCATCTTCGCGCTGGCCAATCCCAATCCCGAAATCACCCCCGCCGCCGCGCGCGCGGTGTCGGCCGATGCGATCATCGCCACCGGGCGCAGCGATTTCCCAAATCAGGTCAACAACGTGCTGTGTTTTCCCTTTATCTTCCGCGGGGCGCTGGATGTGGGGGCCACGGAAATCAACGATGCGATGCAACTGGCCTGCATCGAAGGCATCGCCGCGCTGGCACGGGCCACCACCAGCGCCGAGGCTGCCGCCGCCTATCAGGGCGAACAGATGAATTTCGGGGCCGAGTACCTGATTCCCAAACCTTTCGATCCGCGCCTTGTGGGCGTGGTGTCGTCGGCCGTGGCGCGCGCGGCGATGGAAACCGGCGTGGCGACCCGCCCGATCGACGACATGGAAAGCTATCGCCGCAAGCTGGACAGTTCGGTGTTCAAGTCGGCGCTGTTGATGCGGCCGGTGTTTCAGGCCGCGATGAGCGCGGCCCGCCGCATCGCATTTGCCGAAGGCGAGGACGACAGGGTGCTGCGCGCGGCGCAGGCGATGCTGGAGGAAACCACCGAAATGCCGGTTCTGATCGGCCGCCCCGAGGTGGTCGGGGCCCGCTGCGAGCGGCTGGGCCTGAAGATCAGGCCCGGATCGGACTTTGAACTGGTCAACCCCGAGAACGATCCGCGCTATCGCGATTATTGGGAAACCTATCACGGGTTGATGGCACGGCGCGGCGTGACGCCGGACTTGGCGCGCGCGATCATGCGCACCAACACCACCGCCATCGGCGCGGTCATGGTGCATCGTGGCGATGCCGACAGCCTGATCTGCGGAACCTTCGGCCAGTACAGATGGCATCTGAACTACATCGAACAGGTGCTGTGCCAGGGCGGGCAGCCTTTGCAGGGGGCACTGAGCCTGATGATCCTGGAAGACGGGCCGCTGTTCATCGCCGATACGCATATCCGGTCGGACCCGTCGCCCGAGCAGATCGCGCAGACCGCCATCGGTGCCGCGCGCCACGTCAAACGTTTTGGACTGGCGCCCAACATCGCGTTGTGCGCGCAGTCGCAGTTCGGCAATACCGAATGCGATACCGGCCGACGGATGCGCGCGGCGCTGGAAATCCTCGACAGCGCGCCGCGGGACTTTGTGTATGAAGGCGAGATGAACATCGACGCGGCGCTGGACCCCGAGCTGCGCCACCGGATCCTGCCGAACAACCGCATGACCGGCGCGGCCAATGTTCTGATCTTTGCCAATGCAGATGCCGCTTCGGGAGTGCGCAACATTCTGAAGATGAAGGGCGGCGGCCTTGAGGTTGGTCCGATCCTGATGGGAATCGGCAACCGGGCGCATATCGTGACCCCGTCGATCACGGCGCGCGGGCTTTTGAACATGAGCGCCATCGCCGGCACACCGGTGGCGCAATACGGATGAGGCGGGAGGGGGCTCTGCCCCCGGCCCCCTTGCGGGTGCCGCCCCCGGAGTATTTGGCGAACAATGAAGGTGGCGGCGCGGCAGCGGCAATCTGGCGCTGGTTGCAGGCTTGCACCCCGGGCGTCGCGCGCGCAAAAGATGGTGTAACGCAAGACTGACAGGAGGAGTGTGCGATGGGCTATGCAGAGGTTTACGCGGACTGGCTGGCGGACCCCGAGCGGTTCTGGATGGAAGCGGCGCGGGCCATCGATTGGGTAAAGCCGCCGAGCCGTGCCCTGGAAGACAGCCGCGCGCCGTTGTTCGAGTGGTTTACCGACGCCCAGGTCAACACCTGTTATAATGCTGTCGACCGACATGTCGTGGCCGGCAACGGCGAACGGACGGCCATCATCCATGACAGCCCGATCACCGGGCGCAAGGCGAAGATCAGCTATGCCGAATTGCAGGCAAAGGTGGCGGGCCTGGCGGGGGCATTGCGCGACAAGGGCGTCGCGGTGGGCGATCGGGTGATCATCTATATGCCGATGGTGCCTGAGGCCCTGGTGGCGATGCTGGCCTGCGCGCGGCTGGGCGCTGTTCATTCGGTGGTGTTTGGCGGATTTTCGGCCAGCGAACTGGCCGTGCGGATCGACGATTGCGCGCCCAAGGCGATCATCGCGGCCTCGTGCGGACTGGAGCCCGGGCGGGTGGTGAAATACAAGCCGCTGCTGGACGGGGCCATCGAGATGGCGCAGGCAAAGCCCGACTTCTGCATCATTCTGCAACGCGAGGAAGAAACCGCGACACTGATCGCCGGGCGCGACCATGACTGGAATGCGGTGCAGGAGGGTGCCGAACCGGCGGGTTGTGTGCCGGTTTCGGGCGATCATCCGGCCTATATCCTCTATACGTCGGGCACCACCGGCGCGCCCAAGGGCGTAGTGCGGCCCACAGCAGGCCACCTTGTGGCGCTGAACTGGACGATGAAGAACATCTATGGTGTTGCGCCGGGAGAGGTGTTCTGGGCCGCGTCGGATGTCGGGTGGGTCGTGGGGCACAGCTATATCTGCTATGGCCCGCTGATCCACGGCAACACCACCATCGTCTTCGAGGGCAAACCGGTCGGCACGCCGGATGCGGGAACGTTCTGGCGCGTGATTTCAGAGCACAAGGTGGCCGCCTTCTTCACCGCGCCGACGGCCATTCGCGCGGTCAAGCGCGAGGATCCCAAGGGCGCGTTCCTGGCGCCCTACGATATCTCGTGCCTGCGCACGCTGTTCCTGGCCGGCGAACGCGCCGATCCCGACACCATCGAATGGGCGCAGAACCTTTTGCAGAAGCCGGTGATAGACCATTGGTGGCAGACCGAAACCGGATGGACGATTGCCGGCAACCCGGTGGGAATCGAGGCTTTGCCGGTCAAGATCGGGTCGCCTTCGGTGGCCATGCCCGGATATGACGTGCAGATCCTCGACGAGGGCGGGCATCCTGTTGCGCCGGGCACGCTGGGCGCCATTGCCGTGAAGCTGCCGCTGCCGCCGGGCACTCTGCCCACCCTGTGGAATGCGCAGGAGCGTTATGTCAAATCCTACCTGACGACGTTCCCGGGCTATTATGAAACCGGCGATGCGGGCATGAAGGATGAGGACGGATACCTCTATATCATGGCGCGCACCGACGACGTGATCAACGTGGCCGGGCACCGTTTGTCGACCGGTGCCATGGAAGAGGTTCTGGCCGGGCATCCTGATGTGGCGGAATGTGCGGTGATCGGTGTCAGCGACGCCCTGAAGGGCCAGATGCCCATGGGGTTCGTCTGTCTGACCAAGGGTGTGAACCGGCCCCACGCGGATATCGTGAAGGAATGTGTCGGACTGGTGCGTGAAAAGATCGGTCCTGTGGCCGCCTTCAAGCTGGCCCTGGTGGTGGATCGCCTGCCGAAGACACGGTCGGGCAAGATCCTGCGCGGGATCATGGTGAAGATCGCCGATGGCCAGCCGTTCAAGGAGCCGGCGACGATCGACGATCCGGCCATCCTGGATGAAATCCGCGACGCGATGCAGACCATAGGTTACGCCAAGGGCTGACGCAGGCGCTGGCGCCTCTTGCCCGCCGCGCGCCTTTCGGAGGCGCGCGGCGGGCTTGCGCGGTCAGGCGATCTGCCGCGCGTGGCCTTCCCAGAACGGTTTGCGCAATTCGGTCTTCAGCACCTTGTTGGCCCCGGACAGCGGAAACGGGTCGCTGCGGAAACTGAAGCTGCGCGGGCATTTGTAGCCGGCGATCAGACTGTGGCAATGCGCCGACAGATCCTCGGCGGTGGCTTCGGCGCCGGGGGCCAGGATCACAATGGCATGCACCTCCTCGCCCCATTTTTCCGAAGGTATGCCGATGACGGCGCTGGTGGCGACGGCCGGATGCTGCGACAGCGCGTTCTCGACTTCGGTAGAGTAAACGTTTTCGCCGCCCGATACGATCATGTCCTTCACCCGATCCATCAGGAAAATGAAGCCGTCTTCGTCCATATAGCCCGCGTCGCCCGTGTGAAGCCAACCTTCGCGGATGGTTTCGGCGGTGGCTTCGGGTTTGTTCCAGTATCCCAGCATGCAGATCGGGCCCCGGACGGCGATTTCGCCGATCCCGCCGCGCGGCACCTCGTGGCCGGCTTCGTCGACGACCCGGATCTCGCAGACGCGGGTGGGCCGGCCGGCGGCGCGCAGCTTGCCCGATTTCGGCCCGGCAAGCGCATGGTATTCGGGCGACAGGATGGTTGCGACGGGGCTGAGTTCGGTCTGGCCGAAAGCCTGAAGAAACTGCACATCGGGGAAGGCATCGAAGGCCCGTCGCAACACCCGATCCGTGATCGGCGAGGCGCCATAGGCGATCATGCGCAGCGAACTGCAATCGGTGGTGGCGAGATCCGGGCTTTCGAGAACCATCTGGATCATCACCGGCACCAGCAACACATGCGAGGGGCGATGGCGGGCGATGGCGGCAAGCGTGGCGGCCGGCGTAAACGCCGGAATGATCACATGCGTGCCCATCACCACCGTGACGGCCGTGAACCACAACAGATCGGCAATGTGAAACATCGGCGCGGCGTGCAGGTAGACAGACCCGTCGTGCAACGCCAGTTCGGACACGTTGGACATGGCGCTGACGTAGAAATTGGTGTGGCTCAGCATCACGCCCTTGGGAAACCCGGTGGTGCCGCCGGTGTAGAAGATCCCGGCCAGATCATCGTCTCCGCGCCCCGCATCGGCGACCGGTTCGGCGGCGGCCAGGATGGTTTCATAGTTCAACATGCCTTCGGGCGTTTCGCCGTCGCCGCAATAGATCACCGTCGCGACACCCGGCGCCGCGGCGCGGATCGCCGGCGCAGCGGCCGCGAAACTTTCATCGACCAGAAGGATTTCGGCCCCTGCGTCGTTCAGCGCATAGGCACATTCCGGCACCGCCCAGCGGATGTTCATGGGCATCATCGCACCGCCGCCCCAGACGGTAGCGTAGAAGTATTCCAGAAACCGGTCGGAGTTCAGCGACAAGAGCGCAACTCGGTCGCCTGGCTTCATGCCCAGCGCCTGAAGTGCCCCCGCCAGGCGCGCGACCCGGTCCAGCACCTGCGACCAACTGTGCCTGCGCGCGCCGCAGATGGTGGCGATGCCATCGGGGTTGATCTGCGCCGCGCGCCGGAGAATCGAAGAAATCTGCATGGTGTCGGCACCTCCCTGCCGGTTGACTGCGGCAGGGTGGGTCAATCGTTGCGCCGCTGTCAATGGCCGGCCATGCGCTCCCACAGCGGTACCGACATCCGGCCCACACGGGTTTCGATCGCGGCCAGTGCATCGGTCACCAGATCCTCGCGCCACCGGCGGCCGATGATCTGCACGTTGATCGGTTGCGGGCCCTGCGGCAGATCCGCAAGCCGCGCGGGCACGCTGCCCGCGGGCAGACCGACGTAGTTCATCGAATACGACCAGATCGCCGCGCCCAGCGCCTCGCGCACGCCTTCGGCACCTTCCGCGTCGCGGTTGGGGCGGAAGAACGGCTGCGGCAGGAACGGCGAAAGCACCAGCGGGAAGGCATCCAGAAACAGCGACCATTGCCGCGCGTAGTGGCTGCGCTGGGCCATCATGCGGATCAGGTCGTCGCCCTCATAGGGCGGAAACTGGCGGAAGTATTCCGCGAAGATCGCGCGCAGTGTCGGTGATCCCATTTCACCGATGGTTTCGGCCATCAGCGATTTCACCTCGCCCATCAGCGCGCGATAGCCGCAAATCCCGGTTTCCTCGATCAGCGGCGGGTCGATCTCTTCGATGACATAGCCGGCATCGGCCAGCGCGTCGCGCGCCGTGGTCAATGCGGCATCGACCTCGGGGTGCAGATCGAAGCCGAAGGTCGACCGGGAGAACGCCACCTTTACCGGCCCGTCCAGAGGCGCGCCGCGCCAGGGCAACGGAACGTGGAAGGGATCGCGCGGATCGGGTCTGATGACCACCGGCATCGCCAGATGCAGATCCGCGGCCGAGCGGGTGATCAGCCCCTGCACCGACATGGATTGCGCCAGCATCCCGCGTTCGGTCTCGCCCTGCGACGGGTTCCATGCGGGCACGCGGCCGATCCCCGGCTTGACCGTGACAGCGCCGTTGGCGGCCGCCGGAAACCGCAGCGATCCGCCGATGTCATTGCCATGCGCAAGCGCTCCTATGCCGGCCATCACCGCCGATCCGGCCCCGCCCGACGATCCGCCGGCGGATACATGGCGCCCCCATGGATTGTGGGTGCGCCCATGCAGCGGATTGTCGGTATCCGCGCGAAACGACATTTCCGGCGTGTTCGTGCGCCCGATCACCACGGCGCCGGCGTTCAGCAGGTTGCGCACCAGGGGCGCATCGTCGGTGGCGATCAGATCCTTCAGCGCGGTCAGACCGTTGGTCGTGGCGGCGCCGACCTGATCGACGTTCACCTTGATCGTCGCCGTCACCCCGTGCAGCGGGCCGGGAGGGGCGCCCGCCGCGCGCGCCTTGTCGAGCGCGTCAGCCCGTTCCAGCGCCGCATCCGCCAGACTGGCCACAACCGCGTTCAGACCGGGATTGACGGCGTCCATCCGTGCCAGCGCCGACCGGGTAACCTCGGCACAGCTGACCTCGCCGTTCTGTGTCATCCGCACGATGTCCGCGGCATCGAGCCGCCAGAGTTCTTCTGTCATGGTGTCCCTTTCCTGATCTGCGCAAACCTAAGCGGGCAGACCCGCAATTGCCAAGCCATATGCGCGGCGCGAGCACGCCGCGCGCGGGTGATCCTGTGGAGAAGCCCGCCGCGCGCGCGTCGCATGGCGCAGGCCGGGCGCGGTTTGGGGCCACGCCCGGCACTGCGAAAGTCAGATCCGCCACCGGTGACCACTCCACCGGTTGGGAGTGGCGGGATCTGCCTCTCGATCCTCGCGTCGCTCCGGGACAAGGAGCATCGGCAAGGGCGATCAGGACGAACGCAGGGGATAATCGGGGGGTAGCCCGGGGATGAAAAGGTGCGTTTGAGCCGTCCTGATAAGATCACATTAACCAGGGTGCGCGCGGCGCTATGTGAACCAGTTCACACAAGTCCGCAAAAACATGCCGCAGATGCAAAAAACCCTGCGCGGATCAGGTGAATTGTTCCGAGATCAGCCGCTCTTCCAGGCCGTGGCCCGGATCGAACAGGATTCGGTGCCCGATCTTCGGTTCGGACCTGATTTCAACCCAGTGAATATTGGCGAAAGCATGCGAATCGCCCTCTGCCATGACCGGGCGCCTTTCGGGATCGACCACGTCAAAGCGCACGCGGGCGGTCTTGGGCAGCAGCGCGCCCCGCCAGCGGCGCGGGCGGAACGCCGCCACCGCCGTCAGCGCCAGAACGTCCGCCCCGATCGGCAGAATCGGGCCGTGCGCGGAATAGTTATAGGCGGTCGACCCCGCCGGAGTGGCAACCAGCGCGCCATCGCAGACCAGTTCCTCCATCCGCAGCCGTCCATCGACCGTGATCCGCAGCTTGGCCGCCTGCGGCCCGGCCCGCAGCAACGACACTTCGTTGATGGCCAGCGCCGCGTGCATCCGGCCCTCGTGATCCATCGCCTGCATCGCCAGCGGGTTGATCACCTCCTCATGCGCCACGCTCAGCCTGTCGACCAGATCGCTTTCGGAATAGGCGTTCATCAGAAAACCAATGGTGCCCCGGTTCATGCCATAAACCGGCGCGGGCAGCCCTTGGGTTCCGTGCAGCGTCTGCAACATGAACCCGTCGCCGCCCAGCGCGACGATCACATCGGCGGCTTCGGGCGCGGCATTGCCGTAGCGCCCGATCAGAACCGCGCGCGCGGTCTGCGCCAGAGGCGCCGGGCTGGCCAGAAACGCGATCTTCATATCCTGGGTCATCGGGTTTCCGGTCCTGCCACTTTGGCTTCGAAACAATCACAGTTGATCCGATCTGACCAGCCTTGCCGCGCCAAAGCCCGCTTTGGTCGTTTTATCGCCTTTTCCAAAGCTGCGGTTTCCGATAGGAAATCGTTCAAATCCACTCAGCAGGACGGAGTTACCGCCATGAATGCGCCGCATCGTGACACCGGCTTTTTCACCGAAAGCCTCGCCAGCCGCGACCCCGAACTTTTCGGTTCGATCACCGACGAACTGGGGCGTCAGCGCGACGAGATCGAATTGATCGCGTCGGAAAACATCGTGTCCGCCGCCGTGATGGAGGCGCAGGGTTCGGTGATGACGAACAAATACGCCGAAGGCTATCCCGGCCGGCGCTATTATGGCGGTTGCCAGTTCGTGGATGTGGCCGAAAACCTGGCCATCGAACGCGCCTGCAAGCTGTTCGGCTGCGAATTCGCCAATGTGCAGCCGAATTCGGGAAGCCAGGCCAACCAGGGCGTGTTCACCGCATTGCTCAAGCCCGGCGATACGATCCTTGGCATGTCTCTGGATGCCGGCGGGCACCTGACCCACGGCGCCGCCCCGAACCAGTCGGGCAAATGGTTCAACGCCGTTCAATACGGTGTGCGCCAGCAAGACAACCTGCTGGATTACGACCAGGTCGCCGAACTGGCCGCCACCCACAAGCCCAAGCTGATCATCGCCGGCGGATCGGCAATCCCGCGCCAGATCGATTTCGCGCGGATGCGCCAGATCGCGGACAGCGTCGGCGCCTTCCTGCATGTGGACATGGCGCATTTCGCCGGTCTGGTCGCGGCGGGCGAGCATCCTTCGCCCTTCCCTCATGCGCATGTCGCCACCACCACCACCCACAAGACGCTGCGCGGACCGCGCGGCGGCATGATCCTGACCAATGACGCGGCACTGGCCAAGAAATTCAATTCGGCCATCTTCCCCGGTATCCAGGGCGGCCCGCTGATGCATGTGATCGCCGCCAAGGCGGTGGCTTTCGGCGAGGCTCTGCGCCCCGGCTTCAAGATCTATCAGCAGCAGGTGATCCGCAACGCCCAGGCGCTGAGCGATCAGTTGATCAAGGGTGGGCTGGACACGATCACCCACGGCACCGACACACATGTGGTTCTGGTGGATCTGCGGCCCAAGGGCGTGAAGGGCAATGCCACTGAAAAGGCATTGGGCCGTGCGAATATCACCTGCAACAAAAATGGTGTGCCTTTCGATCCGGAGAAACCGACCATCACATCGGGCATCCGCCTTGGATCGCCGGCGGGCACCACCCGCGGCTTCGGCGAGCCCGAGTTCCGCCAGATTGCCGACTGGATCATCGAAGTTGTCGATGGTCTGGCCGCGCACGGAGAAGACGAGAACAGCGCCGTCGAGGCCAAGGTAAAGGCCGAGGTTGCCGAGATGTGCGCGCGGTTCCCGATCTATCCCAACCTGTGATCGGCAGAGCCACAGGCCCGTGAAAACCCGTGGCGCGGACCTACAGGTATCCGCGCCACACCAGCACGCCGATCAGCAAGGCGAAGACAACGATCAGGTTGAACGCGATCGCACCCAGCACACGCAGCACCGTGCCCTTGCGCCGGTCGGCCGCGTCGATGCCGCGCAGATGGGCGATCACCCGATCCGCCGCGCCGTAAAGCGCGGGATAATCCAGCGTCGGCGCCAGTTTCGGGTTGCTGGCAGTCTGCTCCGCATCGGCAAGCATCCGCAGATCGTGGCGAACAGCGCGCGGCAAACGCCGCCCCGCCCCGCGTTCCAGCCGCGCAAGATCGCGGGTCCGGGTGCCGAAACTGTCGCGCATCAGAACGGCGATCCAGTCGGTTTTCCGCGTCAGTTTGCTCAGATCAGTCAATCCATGTCCCCCCGCGCGCCAGCTTACTTGCCCCTGCCGACCGTCTCAATGCCTCTGGTCAACTGCCCCGGAATTCCCTAAGGATATTGCCCATGCTGAACCGTATTCGCCATGGAATTCCAACAGATTGCCCGCCTTTGCTGATCGTGCACGGGCTCTATGGTTCGGCGCGCAACTGGGGCGTGATCGCCAAACGGCTTTCCGACCGGGGCGAGGTGATCGCCGTCGACCTGCGCAATCACGGCGACAGCTTCTGGTCGGACGATCACGGCTACGCCGACCTTGCCGCCGATCTGGCCGAGGTGATCGCAGCCGAAGGCCGGCCCTGCGACGTGGTGGGCCACTCGATGGGCGGCAAGGCGGCCATGATGTTGGCGTTGGAACATCCCGAGGGGCTGAACCGGCTGGTCGTGGCCGACATCGCCCCAGTGACCTACAGCCACAGCCAATTGCCCTTCATCCACGCGATGCGCGCCGTGGATCTGGCCCGCGTGACCCGCAGATCGGAAGCCGAACAGCAATTGGCCGATGCCGGTGTCGCACCCGCATTGCAGAGCTTTTTCACCCAGTCGCTCGACGTGAAGGCCGGGCGATGGAAGCTGAACCTGGACGCGCTGGAAGCGGCGATGCCGCAAATCATGACCTTCCCCGAGGTGCATACCGCCTGGAAAGGGCCGGCCCTGTTCCTGTCGGGTGCTGCGTCCGACTATGTCAGGCCCGAACACCGCGAGCCGATCCGCGCGCTGTTTCCCGCAGCGCGGTTTGCCAAATTGCCGGGCGCGGGGCACTGGCTGCACGCCGAGAAACCCCGCGAATTCGAAGCCGCAGTTCGGGTCTTTCTCGACGCCTAGCGCGCGCAGGTCTTGCACAGCGGCGTGTCCGGCAACAACGCCAGGCGGGCCTCCGAGATGTCTTCGCCGCATTGCACGCAGATCCCGTAGGTGCCTCCGGCGATCCGGCCAAGGGCGGCATCGATGCGCTGCACCTCGTGCAGTTCGGTCTGGCCCAGCGCCTCGAGAACCTCATCGCCCTGGCGTTCGGAAGCCTGATCTTCGAGATCCTTGTTCGGGGTCTGGTCCAACTGATGTTCGATGCGGTCCAGATGACCGGTCAGTTCCGCGCGGCGTTCCAGCAACAGCTTTTTGCGATCGGCGATGTCCATTGGCGTTTCTCCCTTCGACGCTACTGTTGCCAGCATGTCCAAAGGCGAGACAGCCCGCCTTGACATCAGTCAAGCAGCGGGCGCCAAGGCACTATATCACCCGTCCATTTTCAGCGCCGAGATGAACGCCTCCTGGGGGATGTCAACCTTGCCGAACTGGCGCATCTTCTTCTTGCCGGCCTTCTGCTTGTCGAGCAGCTTGCGCTTGCGCGATGCATCGCCACCATAGCATTTCGCGGTCACGTCCTTGCGCATCGCCGACAGGGTTTCACGAGCGATCACCTTGCCGCCGATCGCCGCCTGGATCGGAATCTTGAACATGTGGCGCGGGATCAGATCCTTCAGCTTTTCCACCATCGCGCGCCCGCGGGTTTCGGCGCGGTCGCGGTGCACCATCATCGAAAGCGCATCGACAGGTTCGTCGTTCACCAGGATCGACATCTTCACCAGATTATCCTCGCGGTATTCGGTCAGATGATAATCGAACGAGGCATAGCCCTTGGTCACGGATTTGAGGCGGTCGTAGAAGTCAAAGACCACTTCGTTGAGCGGCAGATCGTAGACAACCATCGCGCGGCTGCCCGCGTAGGTCAGATCCAGCTGGATTCCGCGCCGGTCCTGGCACAGTTTCAGGACGTCTCCCAGGTATTCGTCGGGCACCAGGATCGTCGCCTTGATCCGCGGCTCTTCCAGGTGATCGACATGGGTCAGGTCGGGCATGTCGGCGGGGTTGTGCAGGTCGGTGACCGCCCCGTCGCGCATGTGGATGTGATACACCACCGAAGGCGCGGTGGTGATCAGTTCGATATCGTATTCCCGTTCGATCCGGTCGCGGATCACCTCGAGGTGCAGCAGCCCCAGAAAGCCGCAGCGAAATCCAAAGCCCAGCGCCGCGGATGTTTCCATCTCATAGCTGAAAGAGGCATCGTTCAGAGCGAGCTTCTCGATCGCGTCCCGCAGATCCTCGAATTCGGCGCTGTCCACCGGGAACAGCCCGCAGAACACCACCGGCTGCGACGGCTTGAAGCCCGGCAAGGCCTTTTCTACGCCGTGTTTTTCATGGGTGATCGTATCGCCCACCCGCGTGTCGCGGACCTGTTTGATCGACGCGGTCAGGAACCCGATCTCGCCCGGGCCCAATTCGTCGATCACCGTCATCGCCGGGCGGAAAACGCCGATGCGATCGACATGATGCACAGATCCGTTCTGCATCATGCGGATACGGTCGCCCTTTTTCAGAACGCCATCCATGATCCGCACCAGAACGATGACGCCCAGATAGCTGTCGTACCAGCTGTCCACCAGCATCGCCTTGAGCGGCGCGTCGCGGGTGCCCTTGGGTGCCGGAAGGCTCCGCACGATCGCCTCAAGCGTTTCGCGGATGCCCTCGCCGGTCTTGGCGCTGACCCGGATCGCGCCGGAGGCGTCGATGCCGATGACATCCTCGATCTGTTCCGCCACGCGGTCGCAATCCGACGCCGGCAGGTCGATCTTGTTGAGAACCGGCACGATTTCGTGATCGGCGTCGATGGCGTGATAGACATTCGCAAGGGTCTGCGCTTCGACGCCCTGGGTGCTGTCGACCACCAGAAGCGAGCCTTCGACCGCACGCATCGACCGGCTGACCTCGTAGGCGAAATCGACATGGCCCGGTGTGTCGATCAGGTTCAGAACGTATTCCTCGCCATTTTCGGCCACATAGTTGATGCGCACCGTCTGGGCCTTGATGGTGATCCCCCGCTCGCGTTCGATGTCCATCGAATCGAGCAATTGCTCTTTCATCTCCCGCTGGCTCACCGTGTTGGTCGACTGGATCAACCGGTCCGCCAGTGTCGATTTGCCGTGGTCGATGTGAGCCACGATTGAGAAATTTCGGATGTGCGCAAGGTCTGTCATGATCTGCGATATGGGGCGAAAACCCGGTCTCGTCAATTGAATCCGTGCGGCGTGAAAGCCTTATTGCAAGGGCCTGTGGCCGCAGGCAAAACCCCTGGCCGCCGCCCCGCGTCACCGCGAAACCTTGCGCCGCGCTGGTGATCCGCGCCGCGACAAAACGCGCGACGATCCAGTGCTGCCGCAGGTTTGTTCGACAAGGCGCTGATGCAGATCGTAAAACCGCGGCTGGCGGGGCGTCATGGCCGACGCTGGGCCGCCTTTACGGCCATTTCGGCACCCCGCATCGCAAAGTAACGCCTGAAACCGACCCCGGCGAACAGATGCCGCCCGCCTTGTGGGCAAGATTTGCCATTTGTTCGAATATGGAAAATAATTAAAGATTTGTGTGAGCAAACCAATTAAAATGGCGCAAAAGTACAAATATCGTTCAGAGCTTTTCTGCCCAAGCCCATCCGTGAAGATTACCCACAGGTTGTGGACAATCCCGGGCGACTCGGGCCAAACCGCAAGACATTCATGCAAGTCATTGATTAAAATAGAAAGTCTGCTTTCACTCAATCCCTGGGACATCTCAGGGTTGCGCGCGCAGATATTCCATCACCGAAGGCCGTACCGATTGGTCGCCTCGGTGACGGGCCGCGTAGATCACCTGCTTCAACTCATCGAGATTCGTGCGCCGCAACAATGACTTCACCGGCCCGATTGATGCAGGGCGCATCGACAGGGTGTGCAACCCGATGGCCGCCATGCAAACGGCCTCGACCGGGCGGCCGGCATCTTCGCCACAAAAGGAAAGCGGCGTGCCCGTCTGGGCGCAGCGCTCGGCGATCTGTTCGATGAAGGTCAGGAAACTGACGTTGAGCGTGTCATAGCGCCGCCGGACCCTTTCATTCTCGCGGTCGGCGGCGAAAAAGAACTGTTTCAGGTCATTGCCGCCAATCGACAGGAAATCGACCTGCTGAAAGAACGCCTTGGGCGCAAAGGCCAGCGACGGCGTCTCGAGCATCGCGCCCACCTCAACGCGTTCGGGCATCACATGGCCCAGCCTCTCTTCGCGGTTCATCGCCTTCTCGAAAGCCTGGCGGGCGGCGCGGTATTCATCGAACTGCGCGACAAAGGGGAACATCACCGTCAATGGCCGGCCATTGGCGGCCCGGATCAGCGCCTGAAGCTGCATCTGCATCACGCCGGGCTTGTCCAGACCGACACGGATCGCGCGCCAGCCCAGCGCCGGGTTGGGTTCGTCGTTGGGCTTCATGTAGGGCAGAACCTTGTCCGACCCGATGTCGAGGGTTCGGAACACCACGCGGCGGCCCTTGGCGGCGTCCAGTACCCGCGCATAGAGTTCGGCCAGCTCCGACCGTTTCGGCATCTGGTTGCGGACCAGAAACTGCAACTCGGTCCGAAACAGCCCGACCCCTTCGGCCCCCGACCCCTCGAGCGAGGGCAGATCCGCCATCAGCCCGGCGTTCATGTGCAACCCGATGACCCGGCCACAAAGCGTTTCGGCCGGCTTGTCGCGGATCGACGCATAGCGTTCCTGCGCCTTGGCCTGCATCGCGATCTTGTCGCGAAACGCGGCCACCACCGTATCGTCGGGGCGCAGATGCACCACGCCCTGATCGCCGTCCACCATGATGTGATCGCCGTTCAGCGCCTCGTTCAGGATGCCTTCGGCATGCACCACCAGCGGAATCGCCAGCGCCCGCGCGACGATGGCCGCATGGCTGCCCACCGACCCCTGTTCCAGGACCACACCGCGCAGCGACCGGCCGTATTCCAGAAGGTCGCCGGGCCCGATGTTGCGCGCGATCAGGATCGGGTTGGTGGGCATTTCGGCGCCGGTCTGCCGCCCCTGCCCGGTCAGGATGCGCAACAGTCGGTTCGACAGGTCGTCCAGATCGCTCAGCCGTTCGCGCAGGTAGGCGTCCTGAACCTGTGCCATGCGGGCGCGGGCCTGGCTCTGTTCCTTTTCCACGGCGGCTTCGGCGCTGAGACCGCGGGCGATGTCCTCTTCCATACGCCGCATCCAGCCTTTGGAATTGGCGAACATGCGGTAGGCCTCGAGCACCTGAAGCTGTTCGCTGTCGCCGCCGACAGACATTTCCAGCATCCGGTCGACACCCACGCGCAGGTCGTCCACCGCCTCGGTCAGCCGTGCCTGTTCGCGCACCGGATCGTCCGCGATGAGGTTGGTGACGATCACGCGCGGTTCGTGCAGCCAGACATGCCCCTCGGCGGCGCCTTCCTGGCCCGTGGTGCCACGGAACAGCACCGATTGCTGGTGGCGCGCCGACAGCGCGGCCCCCTCGCCCACGAAAGCGCCCAGTTCGGTCATTTCGGCCAGCACCATCGCCACGACTTCCAGCGCATAGACCTCGTCCGAGGAAAACACGCGCTGGTCCTTGGATTGCACCACCAGAACGCCCAGCTTTTCACCCAGCCGCTGAATCGGCACCCCCAGGAACGACGAAAAGATTTCCTCGCCGGTTTCGGGCATATAGCGGAACCCCTTGGCAGAGGGGGCATCGGGGGTGTTGATGATCTGGCCGCGCTTGGCGACCCGCCCGACCAGACCTTCGCCCATGCGCATCCGCGTCTGGTGCACGGCTTCGGGTTTCAGCCCCTCGGTCGCGCAGAGTTCGAGGGTTTCATCGTCGCGGAACAGGTAGATCGAACAGACCTCGGTGCCCATACTGTCGGCGATAAGGTGGGTGATCCGGTCCAGCCGCGCCTGGCCTGCCAGATCGCTGGCCATCGCGTCGCGCAGGCGGCCCAGCAGCTTGCGGCTTTCGGATTCGAAGCGTTCAGGCATGAGGTGTCAGGATCCTTGCTGTCTGCCAGACGTGACACTATCGCGTGTCACCGGGTCGCGCCACAGCAAAGACGCCTTTGGTTCAGGCGGCTTTTTCCAGTTCGAAGGCATCATGCAGCGCCTGCACCGCCAGTTCCATGTACTTGCGGTCGATCAGCACGCTGATCTTGATTTCCGACGTGGTGATAACCTTTATGTTGATGCCCTCGGCCGAAAGCACCTGGAACATCTTGGCGGCAACACCCGTGTGGCTGCGCATACCGATGCCAACCACCGAAACCTTGGCAACGCCGGTATCGGCCACAAGTTCGGAAAAGTTCAGCGCCTTTTCCGAACGCGCCTTGGCCAGCGCCGCTTCGGCACGGCGAACCTGGTCTATCGGGCACGAGAAGGTCATGTCGGTGCGGCCCTCCTCGCTGATGTTCTGAACGATCATGTCGACGTTCACGCCGCCTTCGCTGAGCGCGGTGAAGATCGTCGCCGCGATGCCGGGGCGGTCTGCCACGCTCAGAAGGGTCATCTTGGCTTCGTCCCGCGAAAACGCCACGCCCGCAACAACCTTGCTTTCCATGATTTCCTCCTCGTCGCAGACAAGCGTTCCGGCGCTGTCCGACTGTTCCTCGAAGCTGCTCAGCACCCGCAGCTTGACCTTGTAACGCATGGCCAGTTCAACCGACCGGGTTTGCAGCACCTTGGCCCCCAGGCTGGCCAGTTCCAGCATTTCCTCGAAGGCGATGCGATCAAGCTTGCGGGCCTTGTCGGTGATCCGCGGATCGGTGGTGTAGACGCCATCGACATCGGTGTAGATATCGCAGCGTTCGGCATCGAAGGCGGCGGCAAAGGCCACGGCGGTGGTGTCCGATCCGCCGCGTCCTAGGGTGGTGATGCGGCCTTCGGGGCTGACGCCCTGGAAGCCGGCCACCACGGCCACGCGCATGCCTTCGCGGAATTTCGACGACAGGTTTTCGGTGGGGATTTCCTCGATCCGGGCGGCCGAATGCGCCGATGTTGTGCGCAGCGGCACCTGCCAGCCCTGCCAGCTGCGCGCCGGCACATCCATCTCCTGAAGTGTCAGTGCCATCAACCCCGCGGTCACGTTCTCGCCCGAGGACACCACCGCATCATATTCGCGCGCATCGAACATCGGCGAGGTTTCGCTGACCCAGCCGACCAGTTCGTTGGTCTTGCCCGACATGGCGCTTACGATGACGATGACATCGTAGCCCTTGGCCACTTCCACGCCAACGCGTTTGGCCGCCCGGCGAATCCGGTCGAGGTTGGCCACCGAGGTGCCGCCGAATTTCATAACCAGAACAGGCATGGGACCGTCTCCGCCACAGCAATCGTGGCGGGTTTATGCGCAAGCCGCAGCAAGGGCAAGATGCGCTTTGGGCCGAAATGCACGATCAGAACGGGTGATCGCGCCCATCCCATGTTTCAAAACACCCGGTGGTGTCCATCGACAACGCATCGAACCGCGCCAACAGCCCGGTGGCCGATGCATCCACCGAGATATCGGCGGCCGATCCGCCCATATCGGTGCGGACCCACCCGGGGTGATAGATTCCCACAGCGATCCCGCGTTCCCGCAGATCGCTGGACAGGTTGCGCCCCAGGTTCAGAACCGCCGCCTTCGAGGCGCGGTAGATATAGCTGCCGCCCGGCGCGCGGGTGTCCGATGCCATCTGTGACGAGATGATCGCGATCTTGCCGGCCGGCGACAGCATCAGGTTCGGCAAAAGCGCCTGAATGCCCAGGAAAACGCCAGTCACATTGGTGGCAAAGCCCTCCGCCCAAAGTTCGGGGGGGTACCCGGTATCGACCGTCTGGCCCTTGTCGCGGTAGACGCCGGCGTTGCAGATCAACAGATCGACGGGTTTTCCCGCCAGGGTTTCGGCCATCGCCTTGTGATCCTCGGGCCGGGCCACATCCAGTTGGATGTCGCAGGATCCGTCGCGCGCGGTTCCGGTAACGCTGTGGCCCTGGGCCCGGTAGAGGCCGGCCAGGGCCGCGCCAACGCCACGGTTGGCGCCTGTGATCACGATATGCATGTTCAATTCGTCTTTCTGGATGGCATGAAGGGCAAGGGCATAACCGGCACCCCGTCCTCCAGCAGTTTGCGCGCCTCATCCGGGCGCGCTTCGCCCCAGATCGCACGGGTTTCGGTTTCGCCTTCGTGCATGCTGCGCGCCTCGGACGCGAAAGCACGGCCTACATAGTCGGCGTTCTGTTCCACCTTGCGGCGCATTTCGGCCAGCGCCTTTTCCTGCGGGCTGGCCGCAACCGACAGATCCGCGCGCGGTGCGGGCTGCTCACCGCGCGACAAGCGCGGTGCCATCACGCTTTTTTCAACTGTCGATGCCCCGCAGACCGCACAAGACACCATGCCGCCGGCCACCAGCTTTTCATAGGCCGCGGCCGATTGAAACCAGCTGTCGAACCTATGCCCTTCGGCGCATTTCAAGGCGTATTGGATCATCGCGGTGCAATTCCTGTCCCTTCGATGTAACTTATCTCCGGGACCGACGGGTTCAAGAGACCGCGCGCAGCAGCCTTGGATCGAAGTCACGCAGGATGCGCTGCAACTCTGGTTCGCCGACGCGCTTCGATGCCTTGCGCGGCGAAAACCATTTGCGGCGGCGTTGATTGCGCTCGGGGTAATCCGAGGCAAGGCGCCTCACATGCACCGGGTAAACCATGACGGCACAAGGCATGGCCTGGGTCGGGCTGATGACCTTGGTATAGGAGTAAAGGCCCAGGCACATGTCCCACGCCCTGCCCTCGACGCCAGCCTCTTCCCAGGCTTCGCGCATCGCCGAACGCGCCGGTGTCAGGCCCGTGCCGGGCCAGCCCTTGGGCACGATCCAGCGTTTCGACCGGCGCGACGTGACCAGCAGAACCTGAACCTTGTCGCCGTTGATGCGATAGCACAAGGCCGCGAACTGGGTCCGCATGTCGGTCTTGTCATGCGTGCGGACACGGATCGGCAGTTGCTTGATCGGAAATGCGTTCATCCCTGCCTCTCGCTTGCGCTTCAGGTTTTATTCAGCTTATCCGACAGCAGCCAGCGCACCACCCCCTATCCGGGAATTTCCCCATATATTGTGCCCATTGCGGCCAAAAACACGCAATTCTGGCCCTTTTAGGGGCTGGGCACCGCGTCCAGACGCTGGCGTAGCGACATCACCAGACGGTCATGCGGCACATCGGCATCTATGGCCAGCCGGCGCAGGCCAAAATGCACTTCGGCCATCGACTGGTAATAACTGGTATAAGCGTAGTTCGTCGCCGCGCCGGCCACGGCCCCCAGAACCGGTACGGTCTGGGCCGCCAGCTTCTGGCCCAGAACCGCCGCCAGCCGGGGCGCGACCATGGCGATGATCTTGTGCATCGCGCCGCCTGTCAGCGTGAGGCGCAGCGTGAGAAAGCTCAGGTCGGTGCCGTCGTCATCGGCCAGGGGCCCCGCTGCGCCGAACACCTGAAGGCAGTCGAAGCGCACGTTTTCCGCGGTCGGGTCAAAGCCGTTTTCGGCCGCCACGCCCTGGATCGCACGCAACAGGATGGTTGTTGTCACCGGCAGTTCCAGCAATGCGGAAGGCAGGCCGCCGAAACCTCCCGCGGCGCCCATTGCCGTTGTGACCGCGGTGTTCAGCCAAGCCGATTGGTCGGGCACTGTCCGCCGCGAGGCATCGGCCGCGCGCATGGCCACCGCCAGCGCCCGTTCGGTGCCTTCGTCGAGACGCGCGCGCACCGGCTGCGGCAACCGTTCCAGAAGGTTTTCGGCCCGCGTGCCCAGAAGGGTCAGCACCTGCATTCCCGTGCCGCCCGCCGTGCGGTAGACACCGGCGATCCGCTCGAGTTCGGCCTCGACATCGACGGGTTCGACTGTCACAATATCCGACATAGCATTCTCCGTAGCCGTCCCTGCTAGATTGGGCCGGGCGCTGCGGGTTTCAATGGCCGGGATCCACAGGGCCCTGCCATGGCGTGACATCGCCGGTGATGCCGTCCCACGCGCCGGGCCGCAGCGCCCGCCCCAGAACCCGGTCGGGGTTCGTGGGCGCGGGCATCGCAACCGCATCCAGACGTTCGAACCCGAACCGGCCATAGTAGGGCGCATCGCCTACCAGAAGCACCCGCGCCCATCCGCGATCGGCCGCATCTGCCAGCGACCGGCCAATCAGCAAGGCGCCCAGGCCTTCGCCCTGGTGCGTGGGGTGCACCGCCACCGGCCCCAGCAGCAGCGCCGCGGCACCGCCGGCCCGGACCGGCCAGAACCGGATCGCCCCGGCCAGCGCACCGGTTTCGTCGCGCGCGATCTGCGACATGCCCGCAAGCGGCGGCAGCCCGTCGCGCAGCCGGTACGATGACAAGGCGGTCCGGCCAGGGGCGAAACAAAGGTCGAAAAGCGCCTCGACCTCCCACCAGTCGGGCGGTGTTTCTTCGGTCAAACGGATCAAGGCGGTTGTGACTTTCGCGAATTTGCCAGTGGCATTCGCCCTAACACGACGCTAGGTCGTGGGCAAACATCAGGAGACGGATGAATGTTCTATCGCCCCGAGCAAGGCCACGGCCTGCCGCACAATCCCTTCAACGCCATCGTCACCCCGCGCCCCATCGCCTGGGTGTCATCGCGCGATGGCAAGGGGGTGAACAACCTCGCACCCTATTCGTTTTTCAATGCGGTCGCCTATGTGCCGCCCCAGGTGATGTTCGCATCGACCTCGTCAAAGCCCGATCAGGACGGCACCAAGGACAGCATCGCCAACATCCGCGAAACCGGCGTGTTCTGCGTGAACGTGGTGGAATACGCGATGCGCGATGCCATGAACGCCAGCTCGCAGACGCTTGGCAAGGACGTGGATGAATTCGCCCACGCCGGCGTGGCGGCGGCGGAATGCGAAACCATCGCCTGCGCGCGCGTGGCCAATGCCCCCGCTTCGCTGGAATGCCGGATGACGCAGATCGTCACCCTGGCGGGCGAGGCGAACTTTCTGGTGCTGGGCGAGGTTGTGGGTGTCCACATGCGCGACGACACGCTGCGCGACGGCCGTTTCGACGTGACGACGTTTCAGCCGCTGTCACGGCTGGGCTATCGCGATTATGCCCAGGTGACGGATCTGTTCGAACTGGCCCGCCCCGACGACTGATCGTCCACCGGACCGCCGGGCATGAAAAAGGCCCCGCACGCCGTGCGGGGCCTTCTTTTCAAGAACGATCGGCGCCGGTCATTCAGCCGGGGCCGATCCGGCGGCTTCCACATGGGTGGTGGCCAGGCCATGCTTGGCCCGCTTGCCGTCGCGGTAGATCGCCTTGAGCAGCGACAGCCCCATCAGAACCATGACAAAGCTGAAGGGCAATGCGCCGATCACCATCGCCGTCTGGATTGCACCCAGACCGCCGGCCACGATCAGACCGCCCACAACCAGCGCAAGCGCGGCACCCCAGAACAGGATATGTGGCCGGGCCTTGGGGCCTTCGTCGCCCGCGGCATTGATCGTGTTGATGATCAGAACGGCACTGTCGGCAGAAGTGACGAGGTAGGTCAGCAGCAAGATCACCACCAGCACCGACATCGCATAGGCCAGGCCCTCGCTGAGGATCACGGCCAGCATCGCAAACAGCTGATCCGACTGCCCCGCACCGACGATCGCACCGTCCGCCACGCCCGACAGTTCCAGATCGATCGCGGTGCCACCGACCAGCGCGAACCAGACAAAGCACATGACCGCCGGAATGATCATCGCGCCCAGAACATACTCGCGCACCGTGCGGCCCTTGGAGATCCGCGCCAGGAACACGCCGACAAAGGGCGCGAACGCGATCCACCAGGCCCAGTAGAAAATGGTCCAGCCGCCCTGCCACCCGGCCAGCGCATCGCCGGTTTCGGTGCCATCCGCCGACCAGACCGTGAAGATGTTGCCCGGTATCGACACCAGATAATCAAAGATCCCGACGAACAGCGCGGTCAGCCCGAAGAAGGTGGACCCGAAGATCAGGAAGAACACCAGAACGAAAAAGCTGAGGCCCATGTTGATGTTCGACAGCCACTTGATGCCTTTTCCGACACCCGAAAGCGCCGACAGCGTCGATGCGCCCATGATCACAACCAGAGCGGCCACGATGCCCAGCGTCGAAGACGACCGGGTGCCGTCTTCGGCAACGGTGAACAGCCAGTCGCCGAAACCGATGCGCGACAGGCCGGCGATGAACTGTTCGACACCAAAGCCCAGCGTCTGCGCCACGCCCAGCACCGTGGCAACCACGGCAACCACGTCGATGGCGTGGCCCAGAGGCCCCGAAAGCCGTTGACCGAACAGCGGCGTCAGCGCCGACCGGATGGTCAGCGGCAGGCCGCGGCGGTACGAGAAGTACCCCAGCGCCAGACCGACAATCGCATAGGACGCCCAGGCCGCCAGGCCCCAATGGGTGAACGACCAGATGTAGGCGTCGCGCACGTTGCCGGCGGTGCTGCCTTCTGTCAGGCCCATGATCGTCGCCGGGTTCTTGGCGAAATGGTACATCGGTTCGGCGGTTGCGAATGTCAGCATCCCGATCCCGATCCCGGCGCCGAACATCATCGAAAACCATGAAAAGTTGGTGAACTCGGGCCGGTCGTCGTCATGCCCGAGGCGCAGGCGCCCGGCCGTGGGCCACAGCGCCAGCACAAAGCACAGGATCACGAAGAACGCCATCGCGTAGACGTACCAATAGCTGAAGCTGGCCAGGATGATGCTGTTGAGCGCGCCCAGAACCGAACCGGCCTGGTCCGGGAATGCGATCGCCCACAGGATCAGGGCACCGACCAGAATTTTCGCGGTGATCGCGACATCCTTGGTGAATCCACGGTAAAAACCGCTGCTGGCAACCCGAATCGGCAGATCCGTGACTGGTGGTTTTACAGGCATATCTTTCCCTCCCTTTGGCCTGCTGGCTGTGCCGCAGGCTCTTTTCTGTGCATTTCCACGCCGTATTGCGCGGGCATACCCCTTCAGGCTGCGCAAATTATGAGCAGGGTCAATGGAGAATGCAGGTTTTCCGCAAAATCGGCCGGCCCCGCCAAACCTGGCAAGGCGCTGGAAGGGCCGCTGCGGAAGCTTCGGACCGGATGCGCCCGGCGCGCCAAAAGCCGGGCACTGAAGGCAGGTTCAGTGCCCGCCCAGAATGCCGGTGCGCACCGAATAATTGACGGCCAGCCCGTAATCGGGATCGTCGTCGCTGTCGACCATAAGGTGGCCGGCCTTGTTCAGCAGCGCGTGGCAATCACGGCTGAGGTGGCGCAGTTGCACCTGTTTGCCCACCGCCTCGTACTTCAACGCCACCGCCTCGATCGCCTGAAGCGCCGACTGATCGACGACGCGGCTGTCGGCGAAATCGACGATGACAACCGAAGGATCCTCGTACGGGCGGAACAATTCGGCGAACCCCTCGCTCGAGCCGAAAAACAGCGGCCCCTGGATCTGATAGACCCGTGCGCCCTCGGGCGTTTCATAGGTGCGCGCATGGATCCGCCGGGCGTTGTTCCACGCATAGGCCAGCGCCGAAACGATCACCCCGACCACGACCGCGACGGCAAGGTCTTCCAGAACCGTGACGACCGTCACCAGCAGGATCACGAAGGCATCGGTCAGCGGCACCTTGCGCAGGATGGTCAGCGAATTCCACGCAAAGGTGCCGATCACCACCATGAACATCACCCCCACCAGCGCGGCCAGCGGGATCAGTTCGATCACCGGCGCGGCAACCAGGATGAACAGCAGCAGGAACAGTGCCGCGGCGATGCCCGCCACGCGGGTGCGGCCACCGGATTTCACGTTGATCATCGACTGGCCGATCATGGCACAACCGCCCATGCCGCCAAAGAAGCCGGTGACGGTGTTGGCCACGCCCTGGGCGATGCACTCCTGGCTGGCACCGCCGCGCTTGCCCGTCATCTCGCCCACAAGGTTCAGCGTCAGCAGGCTTTCGATCAGGCCGATGGCGGCCAGGATCACCGCATAGGGCAAGATGATCTCAAGCGTTTCCAGGTTCAGCGGCACCATCGGAACATGCAGCGAAGGCAGCCCGCCCTGGATCGAGGCCAGATCGCCGACCCGCGGCACATCCAGCCCGAAGGCGATCACCAGGCCGGCCACCACGGCGATCCCGGCCAGCGGCGCCGGCACCACCTTGGTCAGCCGCGGCATCAGCCAGATGATCGCCATCGTAAGGCCGACCAGCGCCAGCATGGTATAGAGAGGCATCCCCGACAGCCATTCGCCGCCGCCCATACCGTGGCCGGTGTTCTGCATTGTGCCCGGCACCTTGAACTGGCCCAGCTGGGCCAGGAAGATCACGATGGCCAGACCGTTGACAAACCCCAGCATCACCGGGTGCGGCACCAACCGGATGAAGCGGCCCCATTGCATCACGCCAGCAAACACCTGGAGCAGCCCCATCAGGACCACCGTCGCGAACAGGTATTCAACCCCGTGCTGCGCCACCAGCGCCACCATGACCACCGCCAGAGCGCCGGTCGCACCTGAAATCATACCCGGCCGGCCGCCGAAAACCGCCGTGATCAACCCGACCAGAAACGCCGCATAAAGGCCCACCAGGGGATGCACGCCCGCGACAAAGGCGAAGGCCACCGCCTCGGGCACCAACGCCAGCGCCACGGTCAGACCGGACAACAGCTCGATCCGGATGCGCGTCGGTGTCAGCCCCTCGTCAGGCGACAACCGCAGATCGGGAAGCGTGAGACGGCTGGCAAACTGGGCCAATGTGCTTTTGGGCAAAACGGATATCCTGTGGTTGCGTCGCGCGACGGATCAAAGGCGCTGTCTATGCGTCGTGGCCCTGTTTGGCCAGACCCAACCGGGCAGCGCCGCCATGCAAAGGCGACATAGCGCGCATTTGCCGGCATGGTGCAGGTTTCCCGCGCGCCGGCACACCGAATAGACGCTTTTGCAAGCCCGGCACGCTTGCTAGGGTGCCACCGCAACACGGCAGAACGGCAGCAGGGCGGGAACACGATCGCATGACGCAGGCACGCATAGGGATCATCGGCGGATCCGGGGTTTATGAAATCGAAGGACTGTCCGATGCCGAATGGCGCACGGTCGAGACACCCTGGGGGCCGGCGTCGGACGCTCTGTTGACGGGGCGGTTGAACGGGATCGACATGGTGTTCCTGCCCCGCCACGGGCGCGGGCATGTACACAGCCCGACCAGCGTGCCCTACCGCGCCAATATCGACGCGCTCAAGCAACTGGGTGTAACCGATGTGATCTCGGTCAGCGCCTGCGGTTCTTTCCGCGAAAACATGGCGCCGGGTGATTTCGTGATCGTGGATCAGTTCATCGACCGCACTTTCGCGCGCGAGAAATCCTTTTTCGGCGAAGGCTGCGTTGCGCATGTGTCGGTGGCGCATCCGACCTGCGCGCGATTGGGCCAGGCTTGCGGCGAAGCCGCGCGTGCCGTCGGTGTCACTGTGCATGACGCCGGCACATACCTGGCGATGGAAGGCCCACAGTTCAGTTCGCTGGCGGAATCCAGAGTGTACCGCGACAGCTGGGGCTGTGACGTGATCGGTATGACCAACATGCCCGAAGCCAAGCTGGCCCGCGAGGCCGAGCTTTGCTATGCCTCGGTCGCCATGATCACCGATTACGACAGCTGGCACCCCGATCACGGCGCCGTCGACGTGACCCGGATCATCGAAATCCTGACCGGCAATGCCGCGCGGGCCCGTGCGCTGGTCGCGCGGTTGCCCGATCTTCTGGGCGACCGGCCCGCCCCCTGCCCGCACGGTTGCGATCATGCGCTCGACAACGCGATCATCACCGCGCCGGACAAACGCGACCCCGCAATGGTTGCGCGGCTGTCCACCGTGGCGGGCCGCGTTCTCTAGCGCGGCGCCTTCGTCATCCACAGGGCGCGACCGCCCGCCTTCTCCACATCCCGCCGCCCTAACCGAGAGATCCCATGAAATCCGTTCAGGACTACATCCGCACCATCGTCGATTTTCCGCACGAAGGCATCATGTTCCGCGATGTCACGACGCTGTTCGCCGATCCGCGTGGCTTTCGCATGGCCATCGACCAGATGCTGCACCCATTTGCCGGCCAGCCCATCGACAAGGTTGTGGGCCTCGAAGCGCGGGGTTTCATCCTGGGCGGCGCGATCGCGCATCAGCTTTCGGTGGGTTTCGTCCCGATCCGCAAGAAAGGCAAACTGCCCGGCACCACGATCAGCCAGGACTACAAGCTGGAGTATGGCGAGGCGATCGTGGAAATCCACGACGATGCGATCCAGCCGGGCGAACGGGTTCTTGTTGTCGACGATCTGCTGGCGACCGGCGGCACCGCCGCGGCGGGCATATCGCTGATCGAACGTCTGGGCGGCGTTATCGTGGCCTGCGCGGTCGTCGTGGATCTGCCCGATCTTGGCGGACGGGCGGTTCTGGAGAAAATGGGGATCGAGGTGCACGCATTGTGTGCCTACGAGGGGCTGTGACCGCCCCGAGCAGGTGGTTCAAGCGTTCGCGCGCAGCACGGCACCCGGGTTCATGATGCCCTTGGGGTCCAGCGCGGCCTTGATGGCACGCATCGCCGACAGTTTCGCCGGATCGCCGTATTTCTCCAGATCGTCCACCTTCAGCCGGCCAATGCCGTGTTCGGCGCTGACCGATCCGCCGAGTTCGTGCACCAGATCGTGCAGAACCCGCTTGATCTCGTCACGTTGGTGGTGGTGATCGGCGCGGGTCCGGCCGGGCATCGGAAAGACATTGTAGTGCAGGTTGCCATCGCCGACGTGGCCAAAGCAGTTTATGCGGAAATCGCCCAACGCGGCGACGGCCATGCCGCCGCGTTCGATGAACTCCGGGATCGCCCCGAGCGGCACGGAAACATCGTGCGAGGAAACCGACCCGATCCGCCGATTCGCCTCGGGCAGTTGTTCGCGCACCGCCCAGAACTGATCGCGCTGCGCGGCGTTCTGAGCGATCAGCCCGTCACCGACCAGCCCCGCCTCAAGGGCCGCCTCGAAGATCGCCGCCAGGGCATCTTGCGGATCCAGCCCCCGCGCCAGGCCGATTTCGATAAGAACACTCCACTCGGGCTGGCTGGCGAATGGCTGGCGCACATCCGGCAGGGTTTCCGACAGAAACGCAAGGCCCTGGCGGTGCATCAGTTCGAAGGCGCTGATGCCTTCGCCGATCTGCGCGCGCGCCAGGCCCAGAAGCGACAGCGCCGCGGCGGGATCGCGCACCTCGAACAGCGCGGTGCCCGACTGCGCCGGGATCGCCGACAGTTTCAGCGACGCCGCCGTGATCACGCCCAATGTGCCCTCGGACCCGATCAGAAGGTGCCGCAGGTCATATCCGGTGTTGTCCTTGCGCAACCGGCTCAGCCCGTTCCAGATCTGGCCGTCGGGCAGGACCGCCTCGAGCCCGAGGCACAGATCGCGGGTGTTGCCGTAGCGCAGTACATTCACCCCGCCCGCATTGGTGCCAAGGTTGCCACCGATCCGGGCCGATCCCTCGGCCGCCAGCGAAAGCGGAAACAACCGATCGGCCGCGCGGGCGGCAGCCTGTACATCGGCAAGGATCACGCCCGCCTCGGCGATCAGCACGTTTTCTTCCGGGTAGACCGCGCGCACCCGGTTCATCCGCTCCAGCGTCAGGATCACCGGCGCGATGCCGTCTTCGGCGATCTGCCCGCCCACCAGGCCAGTGCCCCCGCCATAAGGAATGACTGGCACCGATGCCGCGGCGCAGGCCCGCACGATGGTAGCCACCTGCGCGGTACAATCGGGCGCCAGCACCAGGCCGGCGGTTCCGGCATAGCGGCCGCGGGGTTCTTCCAGGTACCGCGGTTCAGGCGCGCGGAAAACGGATGCCGGCAACACCGCGCGCAGGTCGGTTTCGAAACCGGAGGTCACGGCTGTCAGCATCGCGGCAGGGCTCCTTGCATCTGCATTGCGCGCAGAAAACAGCCAAACCCGTTGGGGCGCAAGCGGTTACTCGGCCGGATCGCGCAGCCACTCAGGTTCCAGAACCATCACGGTCGGCCGGTCCGGCAGCGTTCTCAGCGACACTTCGATCGACGACCCACCGGTGCGCACCACCGCGAATTCGTCGGAAATGCCCACCAGGAAAGCGTCCAGCGCGAAACCGCTGAACCAGTGCATCGGGATCACCACCGAAGATTTCAGCCGCTTCAACGTCTGGATCATTTCGGGCAGGCTCAGCGTCATGCCGCCATCCACCGGCGCCATCACCACATCCAGACGGCCCAGCGCTGCGAATTGCGCGTCATTTGGCACATGGTGCAGATGGCCGAGGTGGCCGATGCACAGGCCGGCCACCTCGAAGACAAAGATCGAATTGCCGTTGGGCTCCTGTCCGCTCCATTCCGACCGGATGTCCGTCGACACGTTGCGCACCAGCATTTCGCCCAGGTCCAGATGATGATCGACACCGGCGCCAAATGTTTCGCCCCATCCCGGCAGAACATGCGGGATGGCGGGATCGGGGTTGGCGGTCCAGTGTGTGGAATGGGCGTGGTTCATCGTCACCACGTCGGGGATCATCCGGGTAGAGCCGATGAACCCGGTAAAATCGGTCACGGCGTTCAGCCCGCCAGCCGTCTGGATCAAAAAGGAAGCATGGGCAATATACTGCAAACGCACCGAAAATTCCGCGATGGGCGCGGTCCAGCTGGCCTTGTGCAGGTATTGCACGCCCGGCGCCGCATCCGCGATCGCGATGCAATGGCTGGGGCGCCGGTCCTGGGCCTGCGCGGTGGTGGCCGTCAGCGCGACCAGCGAAATGATCAAGGCTCTCAACATGACTCAAAGATAACCCGGCGCCGCCGAAAGTCAGCAGAAAATCGGCACGATCAGGTCAGATGATCTCGTCCTCGTCGAAAATCGGATCATCCGCCAGTTGCGTGGCCAGATCGTCGATCGCGTCGCCGGCGCGCTTCATGGACGCCACCGCCGCCAGATGGAACAGTGCGTCGCCTTCGTTCACCACGGGCATCACGGCGCGCCCGACAATGATGCCGTCGAATGGCGCCAGAACCTCGCGTTCGCGGGCACCGAACGGATCTGAAACCGCCGCCAGAACCTGCCCGGCATGAACCAGATCGCCCTCCGCGCGGTAGTTCCGAAGAAGCCCGCCCGCCGGCGCCCGCAGCCATTTGCTGTGCGCGCAAAGCAGGGGCACCGCCTTGGCCGGCGCAATGCCCTTGGCCGAAACCATGCCCTTGTGCCGCAACACCCGCAGAATACCGGCCACCCCGGCCCGCACCGATGTCTCGTCGAACCGCAGGCCCTCGCCCGCCTCATAGAGCAGAACCGATTTGCCCATGTCCCGCGCCGCCCCCCGCAGGCTGCCATCGCGGATCGGAGACCGCAGCACCACAGGCGCACCAAAGACCTGCGCCAAGGCCATCGCCTCGGTGGCATCCGGCGATACCCGCATCTGCGGCAGGTTGGTGCGGTGCACCGCCGCCGAATGCAGATCGATCCCCATGTCACAGCGCGCAACCACCTCGGAGGTGAACAGATGTGCCAGCCGCGCCGCAAGCGACCCCCCGGACGAGCCGGGAAACGATCGGTTCAGATCGCGCCTGTCGGGCAGATACCGCGAATGGTTCAGAAAGCCGAAACTGTTGACAATGGGCACCACCACCAGCGTGCCGCTCAGCGCGCGCAGCGCCGGCGCCCGCAGCAGGCGCCGCACGATTTCCACGCCGATGATCTCGTCACCATGAATTCCAGCGCTGACAAACACCCGCGGCCCGTCGCGCCGGCCATGGATCACATGCACTGACATACTGACAGGCGTGTGATCCGACATCAGACTGACCGGCAGGTCCACCGTCGCACGGGTGCCGACCGCCACCTCCGCCGCGCCGATGCGAAACGCCGCGCGGGTGGCGCGCGGCATCACCCCTTGCCCTTCGTGCGCGTAGCGCCGGGCCTCGCGTTGCGCTCAATGTGCTCAATGATCTTGCCGGCGATGTCGAGGCCGGTGGCCTTCTCCACGCCTTCCAGCCCGGGCGACGAATTCACCTCCATGACAACCGGGCCATGGTTCGATCGCAACATGTCCACACCGCAAACCGCCAACCCCATGGCCTTGGCCGCCCTGATCGCCGTCGAACGCTCTTCCGGCGAAATCCGGATCAACTGCGCGCTGCCACCGCGATGCAGGTTCGACCTGAATTCGCCTTCCGCACCGGTCCGCTTCATCGCCGCGATCACCTTGCCACCCACCACGATGGCGCGGATATCGGTGCCGCCGGCTTCCTTGATGAACTCCTGCACAAGGATGTTCACCCCGGCCCCGCGAAACGCCTCGACAACAGATGTCGCCGACCGGTCGGTATCGGCCAGCACCACACCGATGCCCTGCGTCCCCTCCAGAAGCTTGATCACCAAAGGCGCCCCGCCCGCCAGCTTGATCACCTCGTCCGTCTGCTTGGGATCATGCGCGAATGTCGTGACCGGCAGGCCGATGCCATCGCGCGCCAGCAACTGCATCGACCGCAGCTTGTCGCGTGAGCGCCCGATGGCGACGCTCTCGTTCAGGGGATACACCCCCATCATCTCGAACTGCCGCAGCACGGCCAATCCGTAATAGGTCACCGACGCACCGATCCGCGGTATCACCGCGTCGTATCCGGTCAGCTTTTCGCCGTTGTAATAGATTTCCGGCCGGCGCGAGGCGATATTCATATAGCACCGCAGGGTGTTGATGATATCCAGCTCGTGACCGCGTGCTTCCGCCGCCTCCTTCAGCCGCTTGTGCGAATAGAGGTTGGGGTTCCGCGCCAACATCGCAATTTTCATCGATCCGCTTTCCTGCCCGCTTGCTTCGCGCCGACCCGGGATTCGGCGCGCCTGTCATACGATCCTATGCTTTTCGCGCGGCAAGCTGAACCGCCGATCGCAACGCCACGCTCACGACGGACACGCCACCTCGTAGCGGCGCGCGCTTCATCTTGCCGGAAAAACTCCCGCCGGAGGCTCCCGCAGCTTCCGCCCGCGGCCACCTCCGCATCGGCAGACGCAGCTCTCAGCCGGCGTCGGTACGCCCCCGCCGGTCACTTCGCAAGCAGGCATAGAGAACATGCGTCCGCCATCTCCCGTCGATCTGCAGATACGATTGCGCCACGCCCTCGTACTTGAACCCAGCGCTCTCCAGAAGCCCGCGTGACGGCAGGTTCTCGGGCAGGCAGGCGGCCTCGATGCGGCTCAGCGACAACCGTGTGAAGGCATGGTGCACCACCGCGCCGATGGCCTCGCGCATGTATCCCTGGCGGGCATGAACCATGCCGGTCCAATAACCCAGCGTTCCGGCCTGTGCCGGTCCACGGCGGATGTTGTCCAGCGTGATCGCGCCCAACAGCACATCGTCGGCCCGCCGCAGCAGGAAAAGCGGCAAGGCGGTGCCGCCACTTACCGATCTTTGCGCCCAGTAGACGCGGTTGGTAAAGGCCTTGCGGGTCAGGTGATCGGCGGCCCAGACCGGCTCCCAGGGGGTCAGGTAGGCTTCGCTCTCGCGCCGCAGCGCCGCCCAGGCGCGAAAATCCGAATGCACCGGCGGGCGCAGGGTCAACCTTTCGGTTTCGATCCTGAGCTTGCGTTTGGCCAGCAACATCAGAGCAGCATCAGGCGGCGCGCCTTTCCTGCATCTGCGCCAGGCTGGGCGCCGCGTCGATCGGACCGTAAAGCGCCAGGGCCGCCGGCGCATGTTCGGCCACCTGCTGGGCGAACTCGCGTACATCGCCGGTGCTGACCGCGTCGATGCGGGCCACCGTGTCTTCCAGCGGCGGCACCTCGTCCCAGATCTGCACCAGCCGCGCCAGGCGTTCGGCACGATTCGACGGGCTTTCGAGGCCCATAAGCATCCCCGCTTTCATCTGCGCGCGCGCGCGGGCCACTTCCTCGGGGCTCATGTCTTCGGCGGCGCGCTTCATTTCGGCGATCGTGATTTCCGCCAGTTCGCCGATCTGGCCGCCACTGGTGCCCGCGTAAATCGTCATCGCACCGGTATCGGCATAGGCGCCGGTCTGCGCGAAGATGGTATAGCACAGCCCCCGCCGTTCGCGGATCTCCTGAAACAGCCGGCTCGACATGCCCCCGCCCAACGCGCTGGAATAGATCTGGGCGGTATAGATCGCATCGTCGCGATATCCCGGACCTTCGAACGCCAGCGCGAAATGCGCCTGCTCCAGAGCCTTTGCGTGGCGCACCTCGCCGCCGGTGAAAACCGCCGGTTCGACCGCCGCGAAGGGTTTGGCCGCAAGCGCGCCGAACATCTTTTCGGCCAGCTTGACCAGAAGGTCATGATCCACCGCACCGGCCGCCGACAGGATCATCTGGCCCGGCCCGTAGTGTTCCGCCACGAAGCCCGCCAGGTCGGCGCGGCCGAAATGGCTCACCCGTTCCGTCGGCCCCAGGATCGTGCGCCCGATGGGCTGGCCGCGATAGCTTTCCTCTTGCAGCCAGTCAAAGATGATGTCGTCGGGCGTGTCGTGGGCCTGACCGATTTCCTGGAGGATCACACCGCGTTCGATCTCGATTTCGGCGGGATCGAAGACCGGGTTCAGCACGATGTCTCCGATTACGTCCAGCGCCAGCGCCACGTCATCCTTCAGCACCCGCGCGTAATAGGCCGTGACCTCGCGGCTGGTGTAGGCGTTGATATAGCCGCCGACATCTTCGATTGCTTCGGCGATCTGCAACGCGCTGCGCCGTTTCGTGCCCTTGAACGCCATATGTTCCAGGAAATGCGCGATGCCGTTCTGATCCAGCCGCTCGTGCCGCCCGCCCGCCGTCACCCATATGCCGATCGAGGCCGATTGAAGGCCAGGCATCTCTTCGCTGACGATGCGGAACCCGTTGGAAAGCGTTTCTTGTCTTACGGTCAATGAACGATGTGCCCTCTGATATGTGCCTTCAGCGTCTCCAGGTCGTTGGCGATCCGGGTGACGCGCTCCGACCTGTCATACAGATCGGACATGTGCGGGGGAAGAGGCGGATGCACGCCGCTGGCCGCCTCGACCGCGGCGGGAAACTTGGCCGGATGCGCGGTGGCCAGCGTGATCATCGGCGTTGCGCTGTCGCGGGTGTCTTCGGCCACCCTGACGCCAACGGCCGAATGCGGGCAAAGCAGTTCCCCGGCGCCGGTCAGCGTGGCCGCGATGGTGGCGCGGGTCTCGTCTTCGGACACCCGGCCCGACCCGTAGTGTTCGGCCAGCGCCTGCATCGCCCCCTGGCTGACATCGAAGCCGCCGCGCGCCAGTTCCGCCATCAGCTGCGCAACCGCCGCGCCTTCGCGGTCATAAGCGTCGAACAGCGCGCGTTCGAAATTCGAGCTGACCTGAATGTCCATCGACGGGCTGATCGAGGGCAGCGTTTCACCCTTGTGATAGCCATGCCCCGACAGACACCGGTGCAGAATGTCGTTCTGGTTGGTCGCCACCATCAACCGCCCGACAGGCAGGCCCATCCGCTTGGCGATGTATCCGGCGAAGACATCGCCGAAGTTGCCGGTGGGTACCGTGAAACTGACGGCTCGGGCCGGCGCGCCCAGGCTGACTGCGCTTGAGAAATAATACACCACCTGCGCCAGAACGCGTGCCCAGTTGATCGAATTGACCCCGGCCAGCCGAACCCCGTCGCGGAACTCGAAATCGTTGAACATGTCCTTGACCCGCGCCTGGCAGTCGTCAAAGTCGCCATCCACGGCCAGCGCATGCACGTTTGCCTCGGACGGGGTGGTCATCTGCCGGCGCTGCACCTCGGAAATCCGGCCGTGCGGATAGAGAATGAACACATCCACCGCATCCAGCCCGCGGAACGCTTCGATCGCCGCCGATCCGGTGTCGCCCGAGGTCGCGCCGACGATGGTCACACGTTCGCCGCGCCGCGACAGGGCAGTCTCGAACATCTGCCCGATCAGCTGCATCGCGAAATCCTTGAACGCCAGCGTCGGGCCGTGAAACAGCTCGAGCAGGAAGTGGTTCGGCGCCAGCTGCACCAGAGGTGCCCGCGCCGCATGGGCGAACCCGCTGTAGGCCCGGTCGATGATCGCGCGGAACTCTGCATCCGAAAAGGTATCGCCGATGAAGGGCCGCATCACGCGGAACGCCGTTTCCTCGTAGCTCAGCCCCGCCAGCGCGGCGATATCGCCGGGCGCCATCGTCGGAATCCGCTCGGGGACATAAAGCCCGCCATCCCGGGCCAGACCAGTCAGCATCGCGTCTTCAAAGCCCAGCACCGGGGCGGTCCCGCGTGTCGAGATGTATTTCATGTCTCTTTGCCTGTCTTGGGCGCCCGCGGACGCCACAGGAAAAATGCGGTCATCGCCGCCCAGATCAGGGCCAGCGAAAACCAGGTGATCGCATACTGCAAATGATCGTTTGGAATTCCGCTGGTGTCCACCGGCAGCGGCGTCACCTGCGGATCGGTTTGCGACCTGGCCACGATAAGGACCGGGCGCGTGTCGAGGGCCGCGGCCATCGCCGGCACATCGCGCGCAAACCAGATGTTGCCCGGCAGGTCCGGTGCTGGGGTGTAACCGTCGGTTTCCTGCGGCCAGTGCAGATTGCCGGCGATCCGCTGCGGGCCGAGGCTGCGCGCGGCGGTCTTCGCCGGGGTCCGGACGAAACCGCGATCCACCATCACCCGGTCGCCGGTGTCGGTGACGAAGGGCGCCACGATCCGGTAACCCGCGCCGACCTGTTTCACCGATACCAGAACGTGCAGTTCGCCGGGCACGAAGGTGCCGGACAAGGCCACAGGGGTGTATTTGTCGGTCTCGGGATCAGGATCGGCGGGCAGGCCGGTGGGTTCGGCCGCGATGCGCGCGTCGATCTGTTGCAGCAGCGCCTGTTTCCACGCAAGGCGCTGCACCTGCCAAAGACCCAGCGCCACCAGGATGGCGCACCCGGTCAGACCGAAGATCAGCAGAAACATCAGACGGCGCATGCCACGGGCCCCTCGAACCAGACAAACCTTTGCAAAAATCACAAGGCGCGCGTTTTACCGCGCGCCTTGCTGGATACCCACGCGGCCGCAGGGCGCAACCGCAAATCGGTGGTTCAGCCGATGCCCCAGATGTAAACGGCGAAGAACAGGAACAGCCAGACCACATCGACAAAGTGCCAGTACCATGCCGCGGCCTCGAAGCCGACGTGCCGCTCCTGGGTGAAATGCCCGCTCATCGCGCGCAGCAGGCAGACGCCCAGGAAGATCGTCCCGATGATCACATGAAAGCCGTGAAATCCGGTTGCCATGAAGAAGTTCGAGAAGAACTTGTCGCCGCCGAACATCCAGTCCTTGTCGTGCAGCAGGTGGTAGTATTCGTAAGCCTGCAGCGCGGTGAAGGCGATGCCCAGAACGATGCTGAGCGCCAGACCGTTGATCAGATCCTTGCGGTTGTTCTCGTGCACCAGGGCGTGGTGCGCCCATGTCACGGCGCAGCCCGACAGCAGCAGAAGAAGCGTGTTGATCAGCGGCAGCTCGAAGGCGTTGACCTGATAGAATTCCGGCGGAACATAGGTGGATCCGGCGTATTCGTTCATCGGATAAAGCGCATGTTTGAAGAACGACCAGAACCAGGCCGCGAAGAACATCACTTCGGACATGATGAACAGGATGAAGCCGTATTTCAGACCGATGCGAACCACCGGGGTGTGATCGCCGATGCGGCTTTCCGCGACAACCTCGGACCACCATCCGAACATCACATAAAGCACGGCCAGAAGACCGATCCAGAAAACGAAAGGCGTGATGTCGTGCATCCAGAGCACCGCGCCAAACAGCATCGCGAACCCGCCAACCGAGCCAAGCAAGGGCCAGATCGAGGGGCTCAGGATGTGATAGTCGTGATTTTTAGCATGTGCCATATTCAGGGTCCCTCACCTTCCGGTGTCAGTTTAAGGTCTTGTCTGTCTGCGTTTCGAGGGCGGCATAGCCTTCGGGCAGATCTATTTCGTAAAACGTGTACGACAGCGTGATCGTATGCACATATTTGGCGTCCCGGTCGGTTACGATTTCGGGATCGACATAGAAGGTTACCGGCATCTGAACCCGTTCGCCGGGCGCCAGAACCTGTTCTTCGAAGCAAAAGCACTGGATCTTGGTGAAGAACCCGCCCGCTTCATAGGGGGTGACATTGTAACTGGCCGATCCGGCGACGGGGCGATCGGTGGGGTTGTAGGCCTCGTAGAACGCCAGACCGGTTTCGCCGATGCGCAGCTCCATCTCGCGTTCGACGGGGCGGAACTCCCAGGGCATCCCGGAATTCAGCGAACCGTCGAAACGCACCTTGATCATGTCCTCCAGGATCGCATCCGATCCGCCTGCGGCCACGCTGGGCACGCCGCCAAAGCCTGTCACGCGGCAGAACCAGTCATAGAACGGCACCGACGCCCAGGCCAGACCTCCCATCACCACCACCAGACCGACGGTCTGGGCCACAGTCTTCAGACGCGGATCAGCCATTGCTCCCCTCTTCGATCTTGGGCAACTCGAAAGCGCCCGATGTAACCTTGGCCACGGTCAGGCCGAAGACCACGGCAATGAAGCCGACCAACACCAGCGCAACCCCCAGGTTGCGGCCATAGCGGCGGCTGTGGATTTCGTGTTCTACGCGCAGGCTCATGCCCAACCTCCCAGGCCCCAGGGCCGCAGCAGCGCCTCGGCGAGGATCGCGCCGAAGTGCAGGAACAGATAGAGAAGCGACAGCTTGAAAAACGATTTCTCGACCGCAAAGTTGTCGGCCTCGGCCATCGTTTCGTCGCGGCGCCAGATGCGCCATGCCCCCAAAGCGAACAGCGCGTTCATCACCACGGCCACCGCCAGGTAGATCGGGCCGCCGATGGCGGTGAAGGCGGTGCCCACGGCCAGAACCGCGAGGATAGCGGTGTAGACAAGGATATGATTGCGCGTGGTGCGCCGGCCATGCGTTACGGTCAGCATCGGCACGCCAGCATCGTCGTAATCCGACCGCATGAACAGCGCCAGCGCCCAGAAGTGCGGCGGCGTCCACATGAAGATCAGCGCGAACATCAGCCACGGCTCTACGGCCATCGTTCCGGTGGCGCACACCCAGCCGATCACCGGCGGGAATGCCCCTGCCGCACCACCGATAACGATGTTCTGCGGCGTCGAACGCTTCAGCCACATGGAATAGACCACGGCATAGAAGACGATCGTGAAGGCCAGAAGAAACGCGGCCAGAAGATTGGCCGCAAGTGCCAGCATCACGACCGACATGCCCGACAGCGCGACACCGATGGCCAGCGCCTCGCCGGGTTCGACCTTGCCCGACGGAATCGGCCGTTTGGCCGTGCGCCGCATTACCGCGTCGATGTCGGCGTCCCACCACATGTTCAGGGCACCGGATGCGCCGGCGCCCACGGCAATGAACAGGATCGCCGCGAAGCCGATCATCGGGTGCACCGCAACCGGCGCGGCCAGCAGCCCCACCAGAGCGGTGAAAACCACCAACGACATCACCCGCGGCTTGAGCAAGGCGAAGTAATCGCCGAAGCCGGCCTCGCCCGTGCCGATCTTGCTGTCGAAACTCACGTCGCTCATCTTGCCCTCGGGACTGTTGTACGGGGTTGCCGCGGGTCGGGCGCGCAGGCGCCCGCCGGGATCAGTTCGATGCCACCTGAACGGCGCGCGGGGTGCCGGCGTATTCGGCGATGGCACCGTCAAGCCATGCGTCATATGCCTCCTGGCTGACAACCTTCACGGTGATCGGCATGTAGGCGTGGTCCTTGCCGCAGAGTTCGGAGCACTGGCCGAAATAGATGCCTTCCCGCTCGGCCTTGAACCACAGCTGCGCCAGACGGCCCGGAACCGCATCCTGCTTCACGCCGAAGGCCGGGATCGTCCAGGCGTGGATCACGTCGGCGGCGGTAACCTGCATCACCACGGTCTTGTCGACGGGCACGACAACGGCCGTGTCGGTGGCCAGCAGGTATTCGTCCTGGCTGTAGCCGGCGGCCTCAAGGCCGTCGCGGCCCAGCATGAAGCTGTCGAAGGCGAAATCGTGATCGACATACTCGTAGCCCCAGTACCACTGGTATCCTGTTACCTTGATGGTCAGGTCGGCCTCGGGGATCTCCTGTTGCTTGAACAGCACCGGCAGCGAGAACGCGCCGATGAACACGAGGATCACGATGGGGATGACGGTCCATGCCACCTCGACCGGGGTGTGGTGCGTAAAGCTGGCCGGGTTGGGATTGGCGCGGCGGTTGAACCGCACGATCGCATAGACCAGCAGCGCGGTGACGAACAGCGTGATCGCCGTGATGATCACCAGGATCATGCCATCGAGCCACTGCAGGTCGCGGGCCAGTTCGGATGCGGCGGGCTGGAACCCCATCTTGCCGTCGACCGGTGCGCCGATGATCTCGAGTCCGTCCTGCGCCAGTGCCGGCATCGTGGAAAGGGCAGCGAAGAGCCCGGAGAACGTCAAAACTTTCTTCATGTCATGTCCTGATCGGTTGATCGCAAGTGTCTTTCGGCGGGCGCTCTCCGCCCATTGCCTTTGCAGACGGTTAAAACCATATTCCCCGGACCAGCGAAAGACCGCAGCTTGCGTCAAACGGACGCTTTCGACGAATTAAAACTCCGCTCAAAGGCTTGCCCGACATGAACCCAGACGCCTTCCGCCCCTTTCACGACAGCTTCGCCCGCGAGGACGCGCTGCGCGTGTTGCGCGCCGCCGTCGATGGCGCCGACGATGGCGAACTCTTCCTCGAACGGCGCCGCTCGGAGGCTTTGGTGTTCGATGACGGGCGGCTGCGCACGGCGAACTACGACGCCGCCGAAGGCTTTGGCCTGCGCGCGGTGCGCGGTGAGGTGGCCGGATATGCCCATTCCACAGAACTGAGCGAAAGCGCGCTGAAACGCGCCGCCCAAACCGTGCGGCTGGCCGTGGGCGACGGCGGCGGCACATGGGCCGACGCGCCGGCGGCCACCAACACGCGGCTCTACACCGACGCGGATCCGATCGCCGGCACCGCCTTTCCGGTCAAGATCGATACGCTGCGCGAGATCGACGCCTTCGCCCGCGACCTCGACAGCCGGGTGGTGCAGGTGACGGCAACGCTGGCCGCTTCGATTCAGCAAATCGAAATCCTGCGCCCGGACGGTCACGCGGTGCGCGACACCCGGCCGATGACGCGGGTGAACGTTTCGGTCATCGTCGAAAGCGGGGGCCGCCGCGAGACCGGCACCGCCGGCGGCGGCGGCCGGATCGGGCTGGACGGTCTGATCGATCCGGCCGATTGGCAGGCCAAGGCGCGCGAGGCGCTGCGCGTGGCGCTGGTGAACCTCGAGGCGGTGCCGGCGCCCGCAGGTGTCATGGAGGTGGCGCTGGGGCCCGGCTGGCCCGGCATCCTGCTGCACGAGGCCGTCGGCCACGGGCTGGAAGGCGATTTCAACCGCAAGGGTTCCAGCGCTTTTGCCGGCCTGATGGGGCAGCAGGTGGCCGCACGCGGTGTCACCGTTCTGGACGACGGAACCATCCCCGACCGGCGCGGATCTATCACGGTCGACGACGAAGGCACGCCATCGGCGCGCAACGTCCTGATCGACGACGGCATCCTTGTGGGTTTCATGCAGGACCGCCAGAACGCAAGGCTGATGGGCGTGGCGCCCACAGGCAACGGGCGCCGCCAGAGCTTTGCGCATATACCGATGCCACGGATGACCAACACCTACATGCTGGGCGGCGACGCAACGCCCGGAGACCTGGTGGCGGACGTGCGCGACGGGATTTACGCGGTGGGTTTCGGCGGTGGCCAGGTGGATATCACCAACGGCAAGTTCGTATTTTCCTGCACCGAGGCCTACCGCGTGCAGAACGGCCGCGTCGGCGCGCCGGTCAAGGGGGCCACGCTGATCGGCGATGGCGCCACGGCACTGCGCCGGATCCGTGCGCTGGGCAATGATATGGCGCTGGATCCGGGCATGGGAAATTGCGGCAAGCAAGGGCAATGGGTGCCTGTCGGTGTCGGCCAGCCGACCGTTCTGATCGATGGATTGACGGTGGGCGGCTCGGCGGTTTGATCGTGGAACCAGCGGGCACCGCGACGATTCGCTCGGCCTGCCCCGCAGCACGGGCGACGGATGCGCCGGCATGTTCCGCAAATGTTTCGGCCAGCGCAAAGCCAACATATTGAGAAGTATAAATTTATTTCAGGTTCGCCGCAAAGCTGCCATAATCCCGCCACATATTCATTTCGCGTTAACCAGCCACCGCTAAAAACGATTCTGCAAGCAGACGGAGCGACGGATGGCCGAGGAACAATTTTCTTCCACTCACCCCCCACTCCCACCCACCACGGAAGAAGCGCGGTTTGCGGCGCTTCGTCTCTTGCGCTCTCGGCGGGTCGGTGTGGCCACATATCACCGGCTCATGGCTGAACATGGCACAGCGCAGAATGCGCTTGCCGCCCTGCCTGAAGTGGCGCGGCAGGCCGGGATATCGGGCTATGAACCATGCCCGCCCGGCGTAATCGCGGCGGAAATGAAAGCAGCAAAAGCCGCCGGTGCGCGGCTTTTGTTTTTTGGCGCGGCGGATTATCCGGCGCGTCTTGCGCAGTTGGCCGATGCGCCGCCGATCCTTTGGGCGCTGGGCGATCCGGCGCTGGCGCACAGGCCAACGGTGGCCATCGTGGGCGCGCGCAACGCGTCTTCGCTGGGCGTGCGCATGGCGCGCGCGCTGTCCGACGATCTGGGTGCGCGCGGATTCGTCGTGGTTTCGGGGCTGGCGCGCGGCATCGATACCGCCGCCCACGCCGCCGCGCTGGCATCGGGTACGATCGCGGTGCAGGCCGGCGGTGTCGATGTCATCTATCCACCTGAAAACGCCAGCCTTTGTGCGGAAATCGCCGCGCAGGGTCTGCGCATGTCCGAACAGCCGATGGGCCTGACCCCGACGGCCCGGCATTTTCCGCGCCGCAACCGCATCATCTCGGGGCTGTCGCAGGCTGTGATCGTTGTCGAGGCGGCGGCGCGGTCGGGCAGCCTGATCACCGCGCGCGATGCGCTCGACCAGGGGCGTGACGTTCTGGCCGTGCCCGGCCATCCCTTCGACGCCCGCGCC
Source organism: Paracoccaceae bacterium (assembly GCA_024742705.1). Classification (GTDB taxonomy): domain Bacteria; phylum Pseudomonadota; class Alphaproteobacteria; order Rhodobacterales; family Rhodobacteraceae; genus JANSXZ01. The sequence continues at coordinate 92,217 of JANSXZ010000005.1, forward strand.
GCCGGTTGCAACATGCTGATCCGGGACGGCGCGCATCTGGTGCGCAACGGCGACGACGTTGTCGCCGCGCTGGGCCTCGTCCCGTCCGCGCCATCCCTGCCCGATGAAACGGTTGCTGCGCGCGAGGTGCCGCAACCGCCCGATCACCGCCCGCAGCCCGAACACTTCGCGCTGCATCAACAGATCTTGAACCGCCTCGCCGCTGCGCCGGTGGCGGAAGACCAGCTGATCCGCGATCTCGGCGAACCCGCGCGCCGGGTCGGGCCGGTGCTTGTGGATCTGGAACTGGACGGCCGGATTCAGCGCCAGCCCGGCGGCCTTCTGGCCCGCAGCAACTGACGGTCGCGCAACCCTCGCACGACCGCCGGGATCGCCTGCAACGAAGGCTGCACGCGGGTCGGGCAAACCTGACCGATTGACAATTCCCCCTTGCACCCCACATGAACCACGGCCATAGACCATGCATCCCGGTTCCAGAGGTTTTCACTTAAATGCCTGTAGTTGTTGTCGAATCCCCGGCCAAAGCGAAAACGATCAACAAGTACCTCGGGCCCGACTACACCGTTCTGGCCTCGTACGGGCATGTCCGCGACCTGCCGCCAAAGGACGGGTCGGTCGATACTGACCATGAATTCGAGATGAAATGGGAGGTCGCCAGCGACAGCAAGAAACACGTCAAGGCGATCGCCGATGCGCTGGCGCGCGACAACGCGCTGATCCTCGCGACCGACCCGGACCGGGAAGGCGAGGCGATCAGCTGGCACCTTCAGGAGGCGCTGACCAAACGGCGTTCGATCAGGAAGGATACGCCGGTCAGCCGCGTGGTTTTCAACGCAATCACCAAGACGGCGGTGACGGAGGCGATGAAGAACCCGCGCCAGGTGGACATGCCGTTGGTCGAGGCCTACCTGGCACGCCGCGCGCTGGACTATCTGGTGGGGTTCAACCTTTCGCCAGTGCTGTGGCGCAAGCTGCCAGGCGCCAAATCGGCCGGGCGGGTGCAATCGGTCTGCCTGCGCCTGATCGTGGAACGCGAGATGGAGATCGAGGCGTTCCGCCCGCGCGAATACTGGACGGTCAAGGCGCTTCTGGCCACTCCGCGCGGCCAGGAATACGAGGCCCGGCTGACCACTCTGGCCGGGCGCAAGCTGGATCGGTTCGATCTGTCGGATGCGACGCGCGCCGAAATGGCGGTTCAGGCGATCGCCAGCCGTAACCTTCATGTCGCGTCGGTCGAGGCCAAGCCGGCCGCGCGCAACCCTGCCGCGCCCTTCATGACATCGACCCTGCAGCAAGAGGCCAGCCGCAAGTTCGGCATGGGCGCCCGTCAGACCATGAGCACGGCGCAAAGGCTGTACGAGGCGGGGCACATCACCTACATGCGGACCGATGGCATCGACATGGCACCCGAGGCGGTTCAGGCCGCGCGCGCCGCGATCGAGGACCGCTTCGGCAAGGCCTATGTTCCCGGCAGCCCGCGCATCTACAAGAACAAGGCCAAGAACGCGCAGGAAGCGCACGAATGCATCCGACCCACCGAAATGACGCGCGATGCCCAGGCCCTGGGCCTGACGGACGCCGATCAGCGCAAGCTGTACGATCTGATCTGGAAGCGCACGCTGGCCTGCCAGATGGAAGCTGCGCGGATGGAACGGACGACGGTGATCGTGGCAAGCGACGACAGCCAGATCGAACTGCGCGCAACCGGACAGGTGATGCTGTTCGACGGTTTCATGCGGATCTACGAGGAAGGCCGCGACGACACCCCCACCGACGATGAGGACAAGCGGCTGCCGCAGATCACCGAGGGCGAGGCGGCGGCCTTCGGGCGGTCGGGGCTGCGTGATCAGTTCACAAGGTCCGGCGCCGACGACGTGATCGAACCGGTCGGCGCAGCCGTTGGCATGGCACGCACCGATGGCGCGGTGCTGTCGGAAAACGCTGCCGTGCTCGCGCTGCAGAGTTTTACCCAGCCGCCGCCGCGCTACACCGAGGCGACGCTGGTCAAACGGATGGAGGAACTGGGCATCGGGCGGCCTTCGACCTATGCCAGCATCGTCACCACGATCCAGGACCGCGAATACGTCCGCAAGGACAAGAACCGCCTGATACCCGAGGACAAGGGCCGTCTGGTAACCGCCTTCCTGGAAAACTATTTCCGCAAGTACGTCGGTTATGACTTCACCGCCGACCTCGAGGCGCAGCTTGACGATGTGAGCGCCGGCGACGCCAGCTACAAGGACGTTCTCAGCCGGTTCTGGCGCGATTTCTCGGCGGCGATCGGCGAGACCAGCGAACTGCGAATCACGGAAGTGCTGGAAAAGATCAACGAGGTGCTCGAACCGCATCTGTTCCCGCCAACCGAAGATGGCGGCGATCCGCGGCTCTGCCCGAACTGCGGCGCCGGACGGCTGAGCATGCGCACCGCGCGGTCGGGCGGTGCCTTCATCGGCTGTTCGAATTACCCCGAATGCCGCTATACCCGCGCCTTCGGCCCGCCCGGCGGCGAGGAAGACAGCGCGATTCCGCCCGAAGGCAAGCTTCTGGGCCACGACGGCGCCGATGCGATCCGCGTGTTCAAGGGGCGCTTCGGCCCCTATGTGCAGCGCGGCGAGGTGACCGAGGAGAACAAGAAGCCGCCGCGACAGTCGGTGCCCAAGGACTGGCCGCCAGAAGATCTCGAGCTGGATCGCGCGCTTATGCTTCTGTCGTTGCCGCGCAAGATCGGGCCACACCCGGAAGACGGCGTCATGGTCTGGTCGAACATTGGGCGGTACGGACCCTATCTGAAACACGCGGCCAGCACGTCGGAACGCGGCGGCACCAATGCCAACCTCGAGAGCATTGACGAGGTGTTCACCGTCGGCATGAACCGCGCCGTGCAGCTGCTGGCCGAAAAGGTCGCGTCGCGCGGGCGCCGGGGCGTCGCTGCCAAGCCGCTGCGCGAACTGGGCGAACATCCCGATGGCGGCGGCGCGGTCGCGATCTACGAAGGCAAGTATGGCGCCTATGTCAAATGGGAAAAGATCAACGCGACCATTCCGAAGGACACAGCGCCCGAACAGGTGACGATGGAACAGGCTGTCGAACTGATCGCGGAACGCGCGGCCAAGTCGGGCAAGAAGGCCCCACGCAAGAAGGCGGCGCCCAAGAAGGCAGCCCCCAAGGCGGCAAAGACTGCAAGGAAGGCCGCCCCGGCCAAGACCGCGGCCTCCAAGGCCCAGGCGTCAGGAACCGGCGGAAAGAGTTGACAGGCGGCGCCGGTCGGCGATTGTGGACCACGGTGCACAGTTTGTTGACTTCGCCCGCACCAAGCGGCAAGACTGCCGGACGAAAAAACACGGGACGTGCTAGGTTATGAAAAAAGTCTATGGCTCGGCGGCGGATGCGCTGGACGGTCTTTTGTTTGACGGAATGCTGGTTGCGGCAGGCGGGTTCGGGCTGTGCGGCATTCCCGAGCTTTTGCTGTCGGCGATTCGCGATGCGGGCACCAAGGACATGACCTTTGCGTCCAACAACGCCGGCGTTGACGATTTCGGCATCGGCATCCTTTTGCAAACCCGTCAGGTGCGCAAGATGATCTCGTCCTATGTGGGTGAAAACGCCGAATTCATGCGCCAGTATCTCAGCGGCGAGCTTGAGCTCGAGTTCAACCCGCAGGGCACGCTGGCCGAGCGGATGCGCGCCGGCGGCTGCGGCATTCCGGGTTTCTACACCAAGACGGGCGTCGGAACGGTGATCGCCGAAGGCAAGGAACACAAGGATTTCGATGGCGAAACCTACATAATGGAGCGTGGGATCTTCGCCGATCTGAGCATCGTCAAGGCATGGAAGGCCGACGCGACCGGCAACCTGGTGTTCCGCAAGACCGCGCGCAACTTCAATCCGCCGGCGGCCATGTGCGGCAAGGTGTGCGTTGCCGAAGTCGAGGAGATCGTACCGACGGGGAGCCTCGATCCCGACACCATCCACCTGCCCGGGATCTATGTTCACCGCCTGATCCAGGGCACCCATGAAAAGCGCATCGAGCAGCGTACCACCCGCGCCGCCTGACCCGGAAAGACAACGCGATGCCCGACAGCAGCTTGATTTCGCTACTGGACGACGACCGCGCGTTTGAAGGTTTCTCTCGCGCGCAGGTCGGCATGGTCCTGACCAATCCCAACCTCGAAGACAATCCCATCGTCTATGTGAACGAGGCGTTCCAGCGGATCACGGGATATTCGCGCACCGCAACGATCGGCCGCAACTGTCGCTTCCTCCAGGGTGAGGGATCGCAGAAATCGGATGTGGACAAACTGCACAAGGCTGTGGAATCGCGCGAGGATGTCGCCGTGGACATCCTGAACTATCGCGCCAACGGACAGCCGTTCATCAACCGTCTGATCGTGGCCCCGATCAACGACCAGAACGGCGAAACGCTCTATTTCATCGGCATCCAGAAGGAAATCCGCAGTTCTGACCGCGACGCCGGCCCCGATCTGGTGAACGCGCAGCTGGCGGAGATCCAGAACCGCGTGTGCGACGATCTTTCGATGATCATCTCGATGATCCAGCAGCAATCGCGCAGCACCACCGCGCCCGAAGATTTTGCGGCCCTCGCGCGGCGGATCGAATCACTGCAACTGCTCTACGAGGAAATGAAGCTTTCGGATACCAAATCGAACCGCGATCAGGTGCAACTCGGCAGTTTCCTGTCGCGCATGGCCAGCGCCATAGCCCATGTCGACGGCAAGCCGGGCATTCGCATGACCAGTCAGATCGACCCCCTTCTGGTGCCGATCGAAACCGCGACACGGGTCGGGCTGGTGCTGTCCGAAGTGCTGACGAACGCCTTTCGCCATGCGTTTGACAGGCTTGACGCGGGGCTGGTGGAAGTGCGCATGTCGCGCCTGTCGGAAGGCGGCCTGAGGCTGACAGTCGCGGATGATGGCGTGGGCATCTCGCGCGATACCAAATGGCCCGACAACACCTCGACGGGCGGGCGGATCGTCTCTGGCCTGATCGAAGGCCTGGAAGGCACGCTCAGCCTGACACGGGGCGCAGCGGGCACGATCATAACCATCGATGTGCCGGCCGGTGCGTCGGCAACCGACTGACAAGGGCAGAAAAGCAATGGCTTGGGACCGCAATCAGATGGCCGCGCGCGCGGCACAGGAACTTCGCGACGGGTGGTATGTGAACCTTGGGATCGGCATTCCGACCCTGGTCAGCAACCATATCCCCGAAGGCATCGAAGTGACGCTGCAATCGGAAAACGGGATGCTGGGGATGGGCCCGTTTCCCATCGAAGGCACCGAGGATCCCGACCTGATCAACGCCGGCAAGCAAACGATCACCGAACTGCCGCACACCGCCTATTTCGACAGCGCGACATCCTTCGGCATGATCCGTGGCGGCAAGATCGCGATGGCGATTCTGGGTGCCATGGAAGTGGCCGAAAACGGTGATCTGGCGAACTGGATGATCCCCGGCAAGCTGGTCAAGGGCATGGGCGGCGCGATGGATCTGGTTGCGGGCGTCGGCCGCGTGGTGGTGGTTATGGATCACACCAACAAGCATGGCGAAAGCAAGGTTCTGAAATCCTGCACCCTGCCGCTGACCGGCCAGGCCGTGGTGGACAGGATCATCACCAACCTCGGGGTTCTCGACGTGGTCGAAGGCGGCCTGCGCATCGTGGAATGTGCCGAAGGCGTCACCGAAGAGGAACTGCGCGCGGCAACCGAGGCAACGCTGGTCTGAGGCACGTTCAGTTCATCGTGTGAAACGCGTCTAGTTCATGTTGTGAAACGCGTTCAGTTCATCGTGTGAAACACGCAGCCGTCCGAAATCAGTTCGGGCGGCGTGCGGCACAGACCCTTGGCAACCTGAAAAGCCGCCAGAACCTTGGGCACATAATCGCGGGTTTCGGCATAAGGCGGCACACCCGCGTGGTCGCGCACGGCACCTTCCCCCGCGTTATAGCCGGCCAGTACCAGGATCGGGTCGCCGGAAAATCGCTCCATCAACCAGTTGAGATAGCGCACACCGCCGAGGATATTGTCATCCGCGGCCAGCGCGTCGGTTACGCCAAAGCGCGCGGCGGTGTCGGGCATCAACTGCATCAAACCCTGTGCGCCCGCGGTGCTTATGGCATCCGCCCGCCCCGAGGATTCAACCGAAATCACCGCCAGAACCAGCGCCGGCGACACCTGGGTGCCGACCGTGGCCCGCAGAATGGCGATGCCGCGGCTGCGCGCAACCTCCTGAAGTTGTTGCAGGCGCGGCGTCGACATGCCGTCCGCCTGCGCGGCGATGGCCTGCAAGGCAGGCTCCAGACGGCCCGGGCCGCTCTGGGCAAGGTCCGGCGAAACCCTGTCCCAGAACCAGCCATAACGCCCCGCACCCGCCTCCTGCGGGGCGGTGACGGCGGGCGCGGCAGAGGGCGCGGCGCCGGGCGCTTCTGGGGCGATCTGGATGGTGATGCGCCTGGCACTGCCTTCGGCGGGCGGTTTCACGCGTTTGGCCTGAAAATCGGGAAACGGCGCCGGCGTGTCGGCCACCGCGCCCGAGGCGGCCAACATCAGTGCCGCACAGGCGGCCTGCCACAGTCTGGTTGCTTTCATAGGATCCGCTGCCCGGTCTGTTGTGTTTTGTCCAGAGTTTCGGAAATCTTCGGCGCCGGCCACTGAATTCGTCCAACCGTGAAAACGACACTTCGGATTGGCGGGCGACTGTGCCGCGCATCCCACAACCAGAGGTGTCCAATCCACCAGAAAGGCCGGATTTAAGAGGAATTCGCCGTTTTGAGGCACTATTTCCATTTTTCCGCCCCAATTCTGCCACGACTGGCGGTGTAATTACCGGGAACCACGGCGCGGATGAAGGGAGAAGCATCTACCGTCGCGGCCATGCTAACTGTTTCCAGTGATCCTGTGGAGGGACTAAAATGTTTAAGTTTACAAAGAAATTCGGCAAGGACGAAAGCGGCGCGGTCACGGTTGACTGGGTTGTTCTGACGGCGGCCGTCGTGGCCCTGGCAGGTGCTGCCTACACCTCGATCCAGACCGGCGCGACCGGCCTGACCGCCAGCACCTCGACCTATATGGGCCTGCAGGCGCCCGAATGATCCCATCGCGGATCTGACACCAAGGTCGCGCCCTCATCAGGGCGCGATTTTGCGTTTCGGCATGGCCGAACGCAGAAAATTGTCATTCTATTTTAGTGACTTGAGATAGCGCAGCGCCCAATTTTCGCCAGAGTTCTGCTGTTTGTTTCTGACAGGGTGCCGATCTGCAACGCGCCCGGGATCAGTTTCAATCGCGAGTTTCAAAGGGGGCTTCATGGTCCGCAAGGTTAAAGAGTTCTGCCATGGCGAAAGCGGCGCGGTCACGGTGGATTGGGTTGTACTGTGCGCAGGGCTTGCGGGTATGGCCGCCCTGGTCGCATCGCAGATGCACACGGGCGCGGTCGCGGCGGCGGATCAGACCTCTACCTTCATGCAAGAACAGCGATAGCGCGCCCGCGGTCATGGCGGCCCGGCCCCATGGTCGGACAAAGCGAAAGGAAACGATATGCGACTGGTATTCGGTTTGGTCCTGATTGTCGGGATCGCCCTTGCTGGGGCGTCGGTGTTGATGGCGCGCAACTACATCGCCCAGCACCAGGCACAGTTGGAAATGGAACGTCAGGCCCGCGGCGCGGTGGTGCCCACCGTCGAGGTTCTGGTCGCCCAGCGTGCGCTGAAGTACGGCGAACCGCTGCGGCGCGAGGACGTGGGGCGGGTGCAATGGCCCGAAGCCGCCGTCCCCGAAGGCGCCTTCATCGATGTGGAGGCGCTGTTTCCGCCGGACGAAACCGACCGCCGGGTGATCCTGCGCGCGATGGAGCGGGGCGAGGCGATCCTGGCCGTCAAGGTCAGCAAACCGGGAGAAGACGCGGGCATCACCTCGCGGCTGGAACGGGGGATGCGCGCCTTTGCGATCAAGGTCGATGTGGCCAGCGGCGTCTCGGGCTTCCTGCGGCCGGGCGACAAGGTGGATGTGTACTGGACCGGCAGCGCCGACCGTATCTCCGAGGTGGCGCGCGGCGAATTCACACAATTGATCGAAGCCGGGGTGAAGCTGATCGCGATCGATCAGACCACCGGCGATGACATGGACGAGGCGGTGATCGCCCGCACGGTCACCGTGTCGGCACGGCCCGAACAGGTGGCGGCCCTGGCGCAGGCCCAGAGCACGGGCCGTCTGTCGCTGGCCCTTGTCGGCGCCGATGACGATACGGTTTCGGCGGCGATCGAAGTGGATCAAAGATCGCTTCTGGGGCTGGCCGCCGCCGAGGTGCGCATCGAACAGGCCAAGGAAAAGGTCTGTACCGTTCGAACCCGACGCGGTGCCGAAGTGGTGGAAATCCCGATTCCCTGCACGAACTGACGCCAAGAAACCCGTCACGGGCCCGCACATCGCCGGTCCCGTGACGGAGTTTTGCCCTTTCTGTTGCCACTTATCCACATTTGGTTCCCGCCCGAACCCATTGATTCTTGCAAATAACGCGCAACTGCCCCAAGGTGTTCCAAAGGCGGGCACCAAGACCCGTCCCCGAGGCGTGATCGGAGAGGCAGGTCACATGACACTCAAGAACTTGATCAGGGCATCCCTGTTGGGGATGACCTTCACGGCTGCACCCGGATTCATCGCGGGGCCGGCGTTGTCGGACACGGTGCGCATCGTGACGCGCGGCACGGTATCCACGCTGAACGTTCCGATGAACCGCGCCGTGGTTGTCGAAAGCGACATTCCCTTTGCCGAACTCAGCATTGCCAACCCGGGCATCGCGGATATCTCGACATTGTCCGACCGCACGATCTATGTGCTGGGCAAATCGCCGGGGCTGACCACGCTGACCCTTCTGGACGCGGGCGGACAGCTGATCACCAACGTCGATGTCAAGGTTGCCGCGGATGTGACCGAGTTCAAGGAACGTCTGCTTCAGATCCTGCCCGGCGAAAAGATCGAGGTGCGCACCGCGAACGACGGCATCGTGCTGTCCGGTACGGTATCCAGCGCCCAACGGTTGCAGCGGGCGCTGGACCTCGCCGAGCGGTATGCGCCAGAACGCGTTTCGAACCTGATGAGCGTGGGTGGCGTTCAGCAGGTCATGCTCAAGGTCCGCTTTGCCGAAATGCAGCGATCGGTTTCCAAATCGCTCAGCTCGTCGCTTTCGCTCAACGGCACCGGCTTCGGCGGAGATCTGGGCATCAACGGCGGATCGGGCACCACGAACAACTCGGGCGGTGTCGGAACCACATTGGGCGGCAACATTCCGGCGACAAACTCGAACACAGGCGCCATCGCCTTCGGCTTCAACGCCGGATCGCTGCAGGTTGGCCTCCTGCTCGAGGCGCTCGAACGCAAGGGCGTTGTCCGCACCCTGGCAGAGCCGAACCTGACCGCGCTTTCGGGCCAGGAAGCCAAGTTTCTCGCCGGTGGCGAATATCCCGTTCCCGTCAACCAGGACAACGGCGAAATCACTGTCGAGTTCAAACCCTTCGGCATCGAACTTAACTTTGTGCCTCGGGTTGTGGACAAGGATCTGATCAATCTCGAACTGCTGGCTGCCGTATCCGACATCGATCCCACAAACGGGTATTCCGTCAATGGTTTCCAGATCGATGCTTTCTCGCGGCGTGAAACATCGACAACGGTCGAACTGCGCGACGGCGAAAGCTTTGCCATCGCCGGGCTGATCGAAGACACGTTCGTGGACAGCAACAGCCAGTTGCCGTGGCTGGGCGATATCCCGGTGCTGGGCGCGCTGTTCCGCAGCGCCGAGTTTCAGCGCAGCCAGACCGAACTGGTGATCATCATTACCGCGCATCTGGTCACGCCGACCCGCGGCGAGGCGCTGGCCCTGCCAACGGACCGCGTAAAGCCCCCGACCGAACGCGATCTGTTCCTGTTTGGCCGCACCGCCGCGCGCGACCGTCCGACACGCGGCGCCGCCAGCGAAGTGGCAAAACAGGATTTCAGCGGCTCCTACGGCTATGTGATGGATTGAACCGATGATCATGCCCCTGCCCCGAGCGCTTGCCGCCGCAGCCCTGATCGCCCTTGGGGCATGCACATCGACCGATACCGCGTGGCACAACGAGGCCGGGGCCGAGGTGGAAACCGCATCCTTCGGCAACGCCACCATGAACAACGTGCTGATCCATTCCGGCGACCGTCAGTTCACGCTGGATCTGGCCAACCGGTTTGCCGCCGAAACAACGAGCACGGTCAATTTCGCCTTCAACAGCGCCGCATTGGACGGTGCCGCCCGCGAAATCCTGCTGCGGCAGGCGCAATGGATCGCCCAGTTCCCCGAGGTCCGGTTCCGGGTTTTCGGGCACACCGACGCGGTCGGCAGCAATGCCTACAACAACCGGCTGGGCATGAGACGCGCCCAGGCTGTTGTCGGGTTCCTCACCGCCCAGGGGATTTCGCGCAGCCGGCTGGAAGCGGTGGTGTCGCGCGGGGAAACGCAGCCGCTGATCGTCACCAGCGGCCGCGAGGCGCGCAATCGCCGCACCGTCACCGAAGTGACCGGCTTTGTCGCCGCGCACCCTTCGGTTCTGGATGGCAAGTACGCCCAGATCGTCTATCGCGAATACGTCGAAAGCGCCGCGGCCCTCTCAACCCTGAGCGGAACCACCGGCGGGTCGGACACAGCAGCCGAATAGGCCAAGGCCGCAGTCGCGCAATTATGTGAATTTGGCCGCAATAATGCCCGAATCCTCGTTCATTGATCAATGCGGTGGAAATGCAGCCATTTCCGCCGAATGTCGGACATCGGTCCGGCGTGGGGCAAGACTGGATTAACGGTTTTCCAATAAACTCGCGCCGGCCTGACCAAAGGACGTAGGTAATGATGAGCGAGTTGACCCCGACCGAGACCAGCCCGATCGTGGCCTGCACAGTCAGTCGCGATGTCCAGAATTTCGATTTGCTGATCGAAGATATGGAAACGGCCCTGGGCGATACCTGGGGCGATCTGCGTTTTGCCGAGGCCCTGGCGTTCTTCGGTCAGCCCGAAGCCGAGGCGCTGGAGTTCATCGCGCTGGCGCTGGACACTACCGACGAGGAAAACCTGGTGCTGATGTCCGAGATCATCAGCCAGGCCAAGAGCCGCGGCATCAAGGTCATCCTCATCGCCGAAGACGTCACGCCCGCTTCCCTGCATCAACTGTTGCGGCGCGGGGCGGATGAATTCGTGCCCTACCCCCTGCCCGAGAACGAGCTGCAGGAGGCCATCGACAGGCTGCGCGCACAACCCGATGCGCCCGTGCAAGCGCAGCAACCGCAGGCGCAAGTGCACCGTTTCAGCAGCGGCGAGGCATCGCGCGAAGGCGCGGTTCTGGTGGTGCACGGCCTTGCCGGCGGTGTCGGCGCGACGACGATGGCCGTCAACCTGGCCTGGGAACTGGCCAACATGGGCGGCAAGACCCCGCCCAAGGTCTGCCTTCTGGATCTCGACCTGCAATTCGGATCGGTGTCGACGTTCCTCGATCTGCAACGCCGCGATGCCGTCTATGAAATGCTGGCCGACACCGAGGCGATGGATGACGATATCTTCGCCCAGGCCCTGATGAGCTTTCGCGACAAGATGCAGGTGCTGACCGCGCCGGCCGACATCCTGCCGCTGGACCTGATCGCGCCCGAGGACGTCGACCGGATCATCACCGTTGCGCGGCGCCACTTCGACTTTGTGGTCATCGACATGCCCACCACCGTCACCGCCTGGTCCGAGACCGTTCTTCAGGCGGCGCATGTATATTTCTCGGTCGTCGAACTCGACATGCGTTCGGCACAGAACGCGCTGCGCTTGAAACGCGCGCTGCAATCCGAGGATCTGCCGTTCAACAAACTGCGCTTTGCCCTGAACAGGGCGCCCAAATTCACCGATCTGAGCGGCAAGAGCAGAATCAAACGCATGGGCGAAAGCCTTGGAATTTCGATCGACCTGCTGTTGCCGGATGGTGGCAAGCAGATCACCCAGAGCGCCGACCACGGCACGCCGCTGGCCGAATCCGCCGCCAAAAGCCCGCTGCGCCGCGAAATCCTGAAACTGGCGCAATCGCTCTATGAACTCGGCGCGTCAGACGCCGAGGCCGCATAAACCTGAACACCGGGATCCGAGCAGATGTTTTCCAAGTACAAGAAGTCAGCCAGCGCGGCCCGTCGCCCCGCCATGCCGGTGCCGCACATGAACGACGCCGCCGAACTGGCGCAGCCCAAGCCCGCGGTTACCATGCGCCGTCCGATGGATGGTGCCGCCGCGCGGGCCGCGCCGCACGACAAGGAGCGCAAGCGCCGCGAACGCATGGGCGAGATCAAGCAGGATCTACACCGCGCGCTTCTGGACAACCTCAACCTGGCCGCGCTGGAACGCGCAACCGAAGCCGAATTGCGCGCGGAGATCAGCGCCATCGCCACGGAAATCCTGGAAGAGAAGGGCATCGTGCTGAACCGCGAGGATCGCATGACCCTGAACAAGGAACTCTACGACGAGGTGACCGGCCTCGGCCCCCTGGAAACGCTGCTTCAGGATGACACGGTGAACGACATCCTGGTGAACGGCCCGCGGCAGGTTTTCGTGGAACGCGACGGCAAACTGGAGTTGAGCGATGTTACATTCAAGGATGAACGCCACCTTCTGCGCATCATCGACAAGATCGTCAGCGCTGTCGGCCGCCGGGTGGATGAAAGCAACCCTTACGTCGATGCCCGTCTCAAGGACGGGTCACGCTTCAACGCGATGGTTCCGCCGGTTGCGGTGGATGGCAGCCTCGTCTCGATCCGCAAGTTCAAGAAAGACAAGCTGGGCATCGACGATCTGGTGCGTTTCGGCGCGCTTACCGAAGAAATGGCTGCGTATCTTCAGGCGGCCGTCGCCACGCGGCTGAACATCATTGTGTCGGGCGGTACCGGATCGGGCAAGACGACCACGCTGAACGCGCTGTCGTCGTTCATCGACAATGCCGAACGCATCCTGACCATCGAAGACACCGCCGAACTGCAGTTGCAGCAGATCCATGTGGGCCGCATGGAAAGCCGCCCGCCCAACGTGGAAGGCAAGGGCGAGGTGAGCCCGCGCGACTGTTTGAAGAACGCCCTGCGGATGCGCCCCGACCGGATCATCGTCGGCGAAACCCGCGGCGAGGAAGTCATCGACATGCTGCAGGCCATGAACACCGGCCACGACGGATCAATGACGACAATCCACGCAAACAGCGCCCGCGACGGGGTCAGCCGTCTGGAAAACATGATCGCGATGGCTGGAATTGAAATGCCGATCAAGGCGGTGCGCAGCCAGATCGCTTCGGCCGTCAACCTGATCGTTCAGGCCAGCCGGCTGCAAGACGGATCCCGCAGGATGACTTCGATCACCGAAATCACCGGGATGGAAGGCGATGTGATCTCGATGCAGGAGGTGTTCCGCTATCAGCGCGTCGGCCTGACGCCCGAAAACAAGATCATCGGCCATTTCACCGCCACGGGTGTGCGCAGCGCCTATGCCGAAAGGTTCCGGATGTGGGGCTATGACCTGCCCGCATCCATCTATGAACCCACCAAGGTCGGTTGAGGGCCCCGAAATGAGCATGGAACCTGTCATTTACGGCCTGATCTTCGTCGGTGTTCTGGCGTTGGTCGAGGGCGTCTACCTGGTGGCCTTCGGCAAATCCATCAGCCTCAACTCGCGGGTGAACCGCCGGCTCGAGATGCTCGACAAGGGCGCCGAGCGCCAGCAGGTTCTCGACCAGCTGCGCAAGGAAATGCAGCAGCACATGCGCTCGCGCAGCATCCCTCTCTATTCGCTGCTGGCCACCAAGGCGCAAAAGGCCGCCATCGCGTTTTCACCCAAGCAACTGGTGATGCTCATGGGCGCGGTCGCGGTGTTCGCGTTCTTCGGCCTGACCATCGGCACCGAAACCGAAACGCCGGTACGCGTGCTGTTGTCGGTCGCGATCGGCGTGGGCGGGGTGTACTTCTGGGTGTCGCACAAGGCCGGCAAACGCATGGCGCTGCTGGAAGAACAGCTGCCCGATGCCGTCGAACTGATGGTGCGCAGCCTGAAGGTGGGGCATCCCTTCGTTTCGGCGGTGCAGATCGTCGCCAAGGAGGTGCAGGATCCGCTGGCCACCGAATTCGGGATCATCGCCGACGAATCCGCCTATGGCCGCGATGTCGGCGAGGCGATCAAGGACATGGCCGAGCGGCTCGAGATGCAGGATCTGCGGTTTCTCGCCGTGGCGGTGACGATCCAGCAGCAATCCGGCGGCAACCTCGCGGAAATCCTCGCCGGTCTGGCCAAGGTGATCCGCGCGCGGTTCCGGCTGTTCCGGCGCGTCAAGGCGATCACCGCCGAGGCGCAGTGGTCGGGCAAGTTCCTGTCGGGCTTTCCTCTGTTCGCGCTGGTCGCGATCCAGGTCAGCGATCCGAACTACTACGACGACGTTCTGGACCACCCCTATTTCATCCCGGCGTGCTTTTTCGTCGGCGTTTTCCTCACTCTGAACCTGATCGTCATGCGCTGGCTGACGAACATCAAGGTGTAACGAGGCCATCATGGAAATTCTCAACGCGCTCGACGCGATGATCACCGATCTTCTGGGGCCCTTCGGGCCGCTGATCGTTCTGGGCGTGCTGGGCCTGTTCATGGTTCTGCTGACCTTGCCGTTCCTCGTCAATCAGCGCGAGGATCCGATGAAGAAACTTCAGCGGAGCATTGAAAAAGGCACCGAGGTCCGCTTCGAGAAAGAGCGCCTGCGTCAGGGCGCGCGCAACGAACAGTTGCAGCGTTTCGCCAACTTTCTCGAACCGAAGGATGTGGACGAGCTTTCGGCCGTTCAACTGAAACTGACGCAGGCGGGATACCGGTCGAAGGATGCGGTGCGCATCTTCTATTTTGCCCAGATGGTTCTTGCGGTGCTGGGGCTGGTGGGTGGTCTTGTCTATGTGATCATTCTCAACGCCGATCAGGGCATGAGCACCCAACAACTGGTGATCTACACCGTAGGGCCCGGTCTGGCCGGCTACATGCTGCCGAAATACTGGGTTGGCAAACGCGTGGATGCGCGCAAATCCGAAATCACATCGGGGTTTCCCGACTCGCTCGACATGATGCTGGTCTGTGTCGAGGCAGGGCAATCCCTGGATCAATCCATCGTGCGTGTCGCCCGCGAACTGCGCGCTTCGTATCCGGCGCTGGCCGACGAATACGAAACCGTCGCCTACGAGATGAAGGCCGGCAAGGACAAGAGCACGGTTCTGAAAGACATGGGCACAAGGTGCGGGGTGCAGGACGTGTCGTCTTTCGTGACGGTGATGGTACAATCGGCCACCTTCGGCACATCGATCTCGGATGCACTGCGGGTCTATTCGGCCGAAATGCGTGACAAACGGGTGATGCGCGCGGAAGAGGCTGCAAACAAGTTGCCAACCAAGATGACCCTTGCCACAATGATGCTGACGGTTCCGCCGCTTCTGATCATTCTGGTCGGTCCGTCGATACATGGCATCACGACCATGGGCAATTGACGAGAGGCGATCCAGGCAATGCGGCGTGCGGCAACCCTGTTCTTGCACGCAGTGATCCTGGCCCTGGCGGCGGCCTGTACGGCTCCGCGAATATCCGGCGATGCGGATGGCCCTTTTCCGCCCGGTGTCGATCCGCGCGCCGAGGCGGTGGACGGCCTCGAGGTGGGGCACAGGCTGATCGCCGCGGGCGAACACGAACTGGCCATCGAGGCCTTCACCCGCGCCGCGCTCGATGACGGCATAACACCCGAAGTGCTCAGCGGGCTTGGCAGCGCGAACCTTGGTCTGGGCCGGCTCGGCCAGGCCGAAACGCTGCTGCGCCGCAGTGTCGAGGCCGCGCCCGAATGGGCCGAAGCCTGGAACAACCTGGGCGTGGTTCTGATGGAACAGGGCAAGACCGGCGAAGCGATCCAGATTTTCCGCAAGGCCTACGCGCTTGATAGCGGCGAAAGTGACTCAATCCGCGATAATCTGCGCTTAGCACTCGCAAATTTGGAAAATCCTGTTAATGATATCGAAAAAAACGGAGACTACAAACTGGTGCGGCGGGGCAGCGGCGATTTCGTCATCCGTCAGATACCATGACCGAGGCAAGAGCAGCAAAAGGACGCAAAAATGCGCCACCCCATCCTTCTCTCCGCGTGCCTGACGGGTATCGTTGCT
Organism: Paracoccaceae bacterium; assembly: GCA_024742705.1. Classification (GTDB taxonomy): domain Bacteria; phylum Pseudomonadota; class Alphaproteobacteria; order Rhodobacterales; family Rhodobacteraceae; genus JANSXZ01. The sequence continues at coordinate 108,437 of JANSXZ010000005.1, forward strand.
TTGTCGGCGTGTTCCGAGACGGGCGAACAGACCGTAAACCGTGCCTTTCAGGAAGTGAATGTCGTCGATGAAAGCAACCTGAGCGACGTCATGCTCACCGTGGCCGACCCCAACGAGGCGGTCGCCTATTTCACCCGCACGGTCCGCGATCACCCCGAACGCATCGAGCTGCATCGCGGCCTTGCCAAATCTCTGGTGCGCGCGCGGCGCAACACGGAAGCGGTCGGTGCCTGGGAGCGGGTCGTGGAAATGCCCGAGACCGTGCCCGACGATGCCGTCGATCTGGCCGATGCGCTGATCCGGTCGGGCGACTGGGCGCGCGCCGAAACCGTTCTGGACGGGGTTGCACCCACGCACGAGACATTCCAGCGGTATCGCCTCGAGGCGATGATCGCCGACAGCAACCGGGAATGGAAACGCGCCGACAGTTTCTATGAAACCGCCGTCGGGCTGACGACACGGCCCGCCGGCGTCTTGAACAACTGGGGATACTCCAAGCTGACGCGCGGCGATTTCTCGGAAGCCGAGCGTCTTTTCGCAGAAGCCATCCGCCAGGACGCCGCGCTGTTCACCGCCAAGAACAACATGGTTCTCGCCCGTGGCGCGCAGCGCAACTATTCCCTGCCGGTCATCCCAACCAGCCAGACGGAACGGGCCCAGTTGTTGCACACAATGGCGTTGTCGGCGGTCAAGCAGGGCGATATCGAAACCGGCAAGGGCATCCTGCGCGAAGCCATCGACACCCATCCGCAGCACTTCGAGGAAGCGGTCCGTTCGCTGCGCGCACTGGAAGCGGGCTGAGATCATGGCAATCCCGGCGGCACAGGCGATGTGGTTTCTGCCTTTCGTTCTGCCGCTCTGCCTTTATGTCGCCTTCACCGACCTGCGCGAAATGCGCATCACCAATCAGGCTGTGATCGCCCTGGCGCTGGTGTTCCTGTTGCCCGGCCTGGCCATCGTGCCGATGCCCGAATACCTGTGGCGTCTGTCCCAGATGGCCATCGTTCTGGGCCTTGGGGTCATGTTCTACGCCGCCGGGGTGATGGGCGCGGGCGATGCCAAATTCGCCGCGGTCGCCGCGCCCTTCGTTGCGCCCGGCGATGCGACCCTGCTGATGATGATCTTTGCCGCCAACCTGTTGGCCGCCGTGGCCACGCACCGCCTGGCCAAAAACACGCCGCTGCGGGCCGTCGCGCCGCATTGGCAAAGCTGGAACCAGACCGGCAAGTTTCCGATGGGGTTTTCGCTGGGCGGAACACTGGCGATCTATCTGCTGCTGGGCACGCTGCGGGGGGCCGGTTCATGATCCGCCGATACCCGGAAACCACGCCCGCCAGGCCCACCGCCGGACCGGAACAATGAACGCCCAGACGCCCAGGGTTCATGCCCCCGCGCCGCCCCGGCTGATCGAGGATATCGGCCTGCCCTTTGCGATGATCCGCGACATCTGCCTGAAAACCATGTTCCGCAAGACCCTCAGCCTGGTCGGGGAACTGGCCCAGGCGGTCTGCCTGCCGGTTCCGATCGTTCAGGAGGTGATCGACATCGCCCGCCGGCAAAAGCTGATGGAAGCATCGGGCACCGCCGCGACCGAAGCCGGCAGCGAAATGGCCTACCAGCTGACCGAGGCAGGCGTCGCGCGGGCGCTGGACGCGCTGGCGCAATCGGAATACTTCGGGCCGATGCCCGTGCCGCTGGCCGAGTACCGCAAGCAGGTGCACCGCCAGTCGATCCGCAACATCGCGCTCACCCGCGAGAGGCTGGCGCAGGCGATGGGCCATCTGATCCTGTCGCCAACCCTTCTGGATCATCTGGGGCCGGCGGTAAGCGCCGGGCGGTCGATCCTGATGTATGGCCCACCCGGCAACGGTAAATCCTCTATTTCCAATGGTATACGCGCCGCCATGGGCGACCGCATATATGTGCCGCACGCGGTCGAATACTCGGGGCAGGTGATTACGCTCTATGATCCGATCGTGCACACCCGGGTGCAGTTGCTAGGTGAGGATCCGAATGCGCTGCGCCGCAATGCCAAACGGCCCGACATGCGCTATGTCGCCTGCCGCCGCCCGGCGGTTGTGACCGGCGGTGAACTGACGCTCTCGATGCTGGACCTGGTATACAACCCTACCGCCAAGACCTATCAGGCGCCTTTGCAACTCAAGGCGACGGGCGGCATTTTCATCGTCGACGATCTGGGCCGCCAAAGCACCGCACCACAGGCGCTGATCAACCGCTGGATCGTACCTCTGGAGGAAAGCAAGGACATCCTCGGGCTGCAATCGGGTGAGAAATTCGAAGTGCCCTTCGACACGCTGGTGATCTTTTCCACCAATTTCCACCCGAACGAGATTTTCGATCAGGCGGCGCTGCGCAGGATATTCTTCAAGATCAAGGTCGACGGCCCCAGCCAGGAGGAATTCCTGAAGATCTTCGCCATGGTGGCACGCAACAAGGGGATGCCGCTGGATGAAAAGGGCCTGATCCACCTGCTGAAGAACAAATACCCCACCATCGGCAACGTCTATGCCAGCTATCAGCCGGGGTTCCTGATCGACCAGATGATCGCGGTCTGCGAGTTTGAGGGCATCCCCTACCAGATGTCGCCGCAAATGATCGACCGCGCCTGGTCCAACCTTTTTGTGCGCGACGAACTGATCGTGAAGTGACCGCACCGCCGGTTTCGCATTCTGTGCGCGGGCGCTATCTGTAGGCCATGCCTGATCTGCCTTCCGAATTCACCGACTGGTTCGCCGCCAAAGGCTGGCGTGTGCATCCCCACCAGCAGGCCATGCTTGACCGCGCCGACGACCCTTCGCTGCTGCTGATCGCGCCCACCGGCGGCGGCAAGACGCTGGCCGGATTCCTGCCCACGCTGGTCGATCTGGCGCGCAAGCCGCGCACCGGGCTTCACACGCTCTATGTGTCGCCGCTCAAGGCGCTGGCGGTCGATATTCGGCGCAACCTGACGCGCCCGGTCGACGAGATGGGCCTGCCGATCCGCATCGAGGATCGCACCGGCGATACCCCCGCCAGCCGCAAGAAACGTCAGCGCGCCGATCCGCCGCACATCCTGCTGACAACGCCCGAAAGCCTTGCGCTGCTCACTTCGTACGAAGACGCGCCGCGCATGTTCGCGGGGCTGCAACGGGTGGTTGTCGATGAAATCCATGCCCTGGCGGAATCCAAACGCGGCGATCAGCTGTTTCTGGCGCTGGCGCGGTTGCAACGTCTGTGTCCGGGGCTGCGGCGGGTCGGGCTTTCGGCCACTGTCGAGGATCCGCAGGCCATCGCGCGGCTGCTGGCCCGCCACCCCGATCCCTGCCCGATCCTTGTGGCAGATCCCGGCCCGGCACCGGATATCGCGATGCTCGAGACCGACGCGCCACCGCCTTGGTCCGGCGGGGGCGCCGCCTATGCCATCCCGGCGGTTCTGGATCTGGTACGGGCGCATCGCACCACCCTGATCTTTCACAACACCCGCGCACAGGCTGAATTGTTCTTTCACAACCTGTGGCTGGCCAACGAAGACGCGCTGCCCATCGGCATCCATCACGGCAGTCTCGACCGGGTTCAGCGCGAGCGCGTGGAACAGGCGATGGTGCGCGGCGATCTCCGGGCGATCGTATGCACCGGCAGCCTGGATCTGGGGATCGACTGGGGCGATGTCGACCTGGTGATCCAGATCGGTGCGCCCAAGAACGTCAAGCGGCTGGTCCAGAGGATCGGCCGCGCCAATCACCGCTACAACGCGCCATCCAAGGCGATCCTGGTGCCGGCGAACCGGTTCGAGGTGGTCGAATGCAAGGCGGCCCTCGAGGCGGTGCGCGCCGGCGCGCTGGATGGCGAGCCACGCGGCAGCGGGCCGTTGGACGTGCTGTGCCAGCACATCCTGATCACCGCCTGCGCCGGCCCGTTCGACACCGACGATCTGTTCCACGAGGTGCGCGGCGTCGGCGCCTACCGCGATCTCGAACGTGCCGATTTCGATGATTGCCTGGCGTTCTGCGCCACCGGAGGCTATGCGCTGCGCGCCTATGACAAATGGCAACGACTGCTGCAGCGCCCCGACGGGCTGTGGCAATTGCGCGATCCGCGCAGCGCGCAACGCATCCGCATGAACATCGGCACGATTCAGGACACCGACACGCTGAAGGTCCGGCTGAAACGCAGCCGTGGCGGCAAACCGCTGGGTGAAATCGAGGAAGGCTTTGCCGCCACGCTCACACCCGGCGACACGTTTCTGATCGGCGGCCAGATCGTGCGCTATGAAGGGCTGCGGGAGATGACGGTCGAAGTGACCCGCCGCGCCGACCGCAAGCCCCGGATCGCCACCTTCATGGGCACCAAGTTCGCGACCTCGACACAGCTCAGCGCACGGGTGCTGCGCATCTTCGCCCAGGACGACTGGCCCGATCTGCCACCGCACACCGCCGAATGGTTGGCGTTGCAGCGCAGGGTATCGCAATTGCCCCGCGCCGGCCGCCTGCTGATCGAAAGCTTTCCGCACGACGGGCGGGCCCATGCCTGCATCTACGGCTTTGCCGGGCGCAATGCCATGCAGACGCTGGGGCTGTTGCTGAGCAAGCGGATGGAGGATCTGAACCTGGGGCCGCTGGGCTTCGTGGCCACCGACTATGCCACAATGATCTGGAGCCTCGACCCGATCACCGATCCCGCGCCGCTTTTTGATCTGCCAGCCCTGCGCGACGGTCTGGAACGGTGGCTGGCCGGCAACGCGGTGATGAAACGCACGTTCCGTGCCAGCGCGAACATCGCCGGGCTGATCGAGCGCAACACGCCCTCGGCGCGCAAATCGGGGCGCCAGGCCACGTTTTCGTCTGATATCCTCTACGACACGCTGCAAAAGTACGATCCCGGTCACCTGATGCTGCGGATCACCCGCACCGAAGCGATGCGCGGACTGATTGATTTCAGCCGCATCGAGGACATGGCCCGGCGGATCGGCGACCGCATCGATCTGGTGCCGCTCGAGCGTGTCACGCCCTTGGCGGCACCGATGTTCCTTGAGATGGGGCGTGTTCCGGTGAAGGGCCAGGCCGACGAACGCCTGCTGGCCGAAGAGGCGGCGCGGCTGATGGAGGATTCGGGGCTGAACCGGATTACCACCGCGCCTTCGCGGCCGGTCTGGCGCGTCGGATGGTAATGCCGGACATTCGCGATTTGTAAAGGTATTGGCCCTAGCCTGAAAGCATCAGGACAGGAGAACCGCGATGCAAAATGGATACAACGATCTCGGCCGCGGCACCGATGCTTCTGATGCTGCCCGGCGGCGGCGGCGCGACCGGCCCGGTCCGTGGGACCGTCCGCATGGCGCCGGGCTGTTGGCAGGTGTCGATGGCCCCGCCGATGACGCCGCCATGCCCCATGGCTGGTGGATCCTGCCTGGCATGGCGCTGGGCCTGTTGGTCTGGTGGCAGATCTTCGCCACCATCACCCTGCTGATCGGGATCGCCGGCGGCTGACGCCCGACGCCAATTTCGCGACTGTCGCTCTTTTCATTGCCCGTCATGGCGTTAGCTTGGGCAGAAAGGAGAAGTCGAATGCTTTTGCAGGTCACCGGGCTCAGCAAATCCCACGCCGGTGCGGCCGGGCCGGTCGCGGTGTTGCGCGCGGTGGATCTGGCGATGGAAGCCGGCGAGACTGTCGCTCTCACGGGTGAATCCGGCTCGGGCAAAAGCACGTTGCTGCATCTGATCGGCGGGCTGGATGTGCCGGATGCCGGGCGGATCCTTCTGGATGGACAGGACATCGGCGCGATGGACGACGCGGGGCGCGCGGCGCTGCGCCGCGGCACCGTCGGCGTGGTCTTTCAACAGTTCAACCTGATCCCGTCGCTGCGGGTGGCGGCCAACCTGGAATTCCAGGCCCGGCTGGCGGGCCGGCTGGACCCTGCTCAACTGGACGGGCTGATTGATGCGCTGGGGTTGCGCGCGCATCTGCACAAGTATCCCGAACAGCTGTCGGGCGGGCAGCAACAGCGGGTCGCCATCGCGCGCACGCTTGCGGCGCGCCCGAGGCTGGTTCTGGCGGACGAACCCACCGGCAACCTCGACGAGGCGACGGCGGCCAACGTTCTCGAGGCGCTGCTCACGCTGGTTGCGCAGACCGGCGCGGGCCTGATGATGGTAACACATTCTTCCGCCCTGGCCGCGCACATGGGCCGCCGCCTGCACCTGCGCGCGGGGTGCCTGACATGACCGGACCAGGGCTGATCGCGCTGGCCGCACATTGGCGGCGCAACCCGCTGCAACTGTTCACACTGGTGGCCGGCCTGGCGCTGGCAACCGCCCTCTGGAGCGGGGTTCAGGCCGTCAACATGGAGGCCCGCGCCAGCTATGACGCGGCGGCCGCCACCGTGGGCGAAGGCCGCTTCGATCAGCTTTTACCGCGCGTCGGCGACACCATCGCGCAAACGCAGTTCATTGCGCTGCGCCGCGCCGGCTGGCAGGTCGGCCCGGTGCTGGAAGGCCGGATCGCCACAGCGGGTGGCAGCCTGCGCATCGTCGGGCTCGACCCGCTGACTTCGCCGGGGGGGATGGGGCCCGCCAACCGCGACGGCGCCGTGGATCTGACGCGCATGCTGACCGATCCCCCGCTGTTCGCAAATGCCGAGGTCGCGCGCCGCCTCGAGGGGCTTGGCGGGATGACGGTTGTGGTCACGCCCGACGTGGCCGCCAACACCGCCATCACCGATATCGGCCACGCGCAAAGGCTGCTGGACCGGCCCGGCGCGATCAGCCGCCTGATCGTCGCCCGCGACCAGCCGCTGGGCCGCCCCCCGCTTGAGCAGATCGCGCCCGACCTGGTGGTGCAGCCGGCGCAGGCGGGCGGCGACATCGGGCGGCTGACCGACAGTTTCCACCTGAACCTCACAGCCTTTGGCCTGCTGAGCTTCGCGGTGGGCATCTTCATCGTGCACGGCGCCATCGGCCTGGCCTTCGAGCAACGCCGCGGCATGGTCCGCACCCTGCGCGCGCTTGGAATGCCGCTGCGCCGGCTGATGGCCCTGATGATGGCCGAACTGACCGTGCTGGCCTTTGTTGCGGGCGGCATCGGCATGGTTCTGGGTTATGCGATCGCCGGGCTGCTGCTGCCGGACGTGGCGGCCACGCTGGAGGGGCTTTACGGCGCGGATATCGCCAACACCCTGCGGCTGCGCCCGGAATGGTGGGTTTCGGGAATGGCGATTGCCTTTCTGGGTACTGCCCTCGCCGCCGGCGGATCGCTGGCCCGGATTTCCGCGATGCCGCTGCTCGAAACTGCGCGGGCGGGATCCATGGTGCGCGGCCGGCGCACCCGCCTTGCGCTGGCCGGGGCCGCGGGCCTGGCGGTGGCGGGGGCCGGGGCGGCGGTCTGGGGCCAGGGCATGATCATGGGGTTCGCGGTGCTGGCCTGCCTGCTGTTGGGCGCGGCGCTGTTGCTGCCCCCTGCCCTGGAAACGATGTTACGCGCATTCCAGCGGCGGGCCAGTGGCGCCAAGTGGCAATGGTTCTGGGCCGACACGCGGCTGCAACTGCCGGGGCTCAGCCTGGCCCTGATGGCGCTCTTGCTGGCGATGGCGGCGAATGTCGGCGTCTCGACAATGGTTTCCAGCTTTCGCGCCACTTTCACGGCGTTTCTCGATCAGCGACTGGCCGCCGAACTCTACGTCACCGCCGACACACCGTCGCAGGCCGCAGCGCTGCAGGCCTTCGTGGCACCGCGCGCGCGTGAGGTATTGCCGCTGCTTTCGGTGCCACGGCGCATGGCCGGCAACGAGGCCGAACTGCATGGCATCCGCGTCGGCCCGACCTACCGCGAGAACTGGCGGTTCCTGGCGGGCGATTCGGCGCTGTGGGATCGGGTGGCCGACGGCACGGCGGTCATCGTCAACGAACAGCTGGCCCGCCGCGCCGGGCTGTGGCTGGGCGATCCGCTGGCGGTGGCGCCGGGGCTGAGCCTGCCCATCGCCGGCATCTTCGGCGATTATGGCAACCCGGTGGGCCAGGCGATCGTTTCGGACGCGCTGTTCGCAGATCTTTTCCCCGACAGGCGCGCCACGCGGTTCGGTCTGCGCACCGACGATCCCGATGCGCTGCGGCGCGATCTGACCGAGGTGTTCGGCCTGGATGCGGGCCGCATCGTGGATCAGGCGGCGATCAAATCCTTTTCTCTGGGCGTGTTCGAACGCACCTTTACGGTGACCGCCGCGTTGAATGTGCTGACGCTGGCGGTCGCCGGTTTCGCCATCCTGATGAGCCTGCTGACGCTTTCGGCGATGCGCGTGCCGCAGCTGGCACCGGCCTGGGCCCTGGGTCTGACGCGGCGCGAACTGGGCCGGCTGGAGGTAATTCGCGCGATGGTTCTGGCCGCGTTCACTGCGGCGGCGGCGCTGCCGCTGGGGCTGGCTCTGGCGTGGATGCTGCTGGCGGTGGTCAACGTGGCCGCCTTCGGATGGCGCCTGCCGATGTTTCTGTTTCCGGCCGACTACGCGCGGCTGGGGCTGCTGACCGTTCTGGCGGCGCTGCTGGCCGCGCTCTGGCCGGCCGTGCGGCTGGCGCGCACGCCGCCCGAGGCGCTGTTGCGGGTGTTTGCCCATGAACGTTAGGGCGATGGCATTGATCGTGGCCCTGGTCTGGCCAATGCTGGCGCTGGCCCAGGGCTTTGCGGGCCTGGGCAGCGATGCGGACGGCTTTGCCCGGCCCGCACCCGATCCGCAGTTCGATTTTCCGGCCGACCACGGCGCGCATCCGGCCTATCGGATCGAATGGTGGTATCTGACCGCCAACATGACAGGCCCCGACGGCACCGCCTATGGCCTTCAATGGACACTGTTCCGGTCGGCCGTGGCGCCTCGGGACGGCACCGGTTGGCAGACGCCGCAGATCTGGCTGGGGCATGCGGCGGTCACCACGCCCGATCGGCATTTCGCAACCGAAAGGCTGGCGCGGGGCGGCATCGGACAGGCCGGCGTGCGCGCCGCCCCGTTCGAGGCCTGGATCGACGAATGGCGCATGACGGGCCCTGATCTCGGCATGCTGCGGCTGAATGCGGCGGGCCCGCGCTTCGCCTATGATGTCACGTTGCGCGCCGAAGGCCCCCTGATCTTTCACGGCGATGGCGGGTATTCGGTCAAGTCGGCGCAGGGTCAGGCCAGCTATTACTACTCCCAGCCGTTCTTCGCGCTGCACGGTGTGCTGACGCTGCCGGAAGGCCCGGTCGAGGTGACGGGCACCGCCTGGCTCGACAGGGAATGGTCATCGCAACCGCTGGCCGCCGATCAATCGGGGTGGGACTGGTTCTCGCTGAACTTCGACACTGGCGAAAAACTCATGGGATTCCGGCTGCGCCAGAACGATGGCGGCCATTTCACCTCGGGCACATGGATTTCGCCCGATGGCACGGCGGTGGCGCTGGCGCCGGGCGCGTTCCGCCCCGAACCGTTGTCGCGAACCACGGTGGCCGGGCGGCAGGTGCCGACGCGGTGGCGGGTTCAGGTGCCCGGTCGCGGGCTGGACGTGACGGTCGAGGCGCTGAACCCGATGGCATGGATGGACCTTTCGGTGCCTTACTGGGAAGGTCCGGTGACACTGACCGGCAGCCACGCGGGCAACGGATACCTGGAGATGACGGGATATGAATGATCGCAACGACCTGGCCGGGTTTCTCGACACGGCATGGGATATCATCCTGCGCGCGCTGCGCGAACGCGGCATGGCCGAACGCCATATCAGTCTGGCCACCGTTTCGCCCGAAGGGCGCCCCGAAGTGCGCACGGTGGTGATGCGCGCCGCCGACCGGACCGCATCGCTGGTGACCATCCACACCGATCCGACAACCGCCAAGGTGCGCGCGCTGCGCCAGACACCCTGGGCCGAGATGATGATCTGGTCGGCCAGCGCGCAGATACAGATCCGCCTGCGCGCCGAGGTGCGCATAGCCACAGGTGCCGATGCCGCCGCCGATTGGGGCCGCGTGCCGGCCGCCTCGCGATCGTCCTATGGCACCACGCCCGCGCCCGGAACGCCGATCGCCGATGCCGATGCCTACCGCAAGCCGGGCGATCCCGCTGGCTTTGCGGTGCTGCAATGCCAGCTGGACCGGATCGACCTCGTGGACCTGAACGAACCACACCGCAGGGCCATCTATCACCGCGCCGACGACTGGCGCGGCCAGTGGTGCGCGCCCTGATCCCGCCCGTGGATGTTCCAAACATGGCGCGAAACCGAACAGACCCCGCGCATCGCCGCCCAAGAATCGGGCAAACCCGGCCACAGCCAATCTGACCAACGGTGCGGATCGCCCCCGCGCTTGCCACGCGCCGGCACGCGGCGAAAGGATGCGGCTGCGCACCTGGGGTGCGTATCGCCGCGTGGCGGGCCATCCTGGCAGATTGCTCCCACCACGCGACTGCAACACTGCTGCTGCGTGTATCGCCTAGCACAAATTCGGGGATTCCTCAAAGGGACCGAAGCGAAACGGTTGGTGCACAAGTGGACAAAGGGACACGAAATCTCATGACCAAATCCAAAATTCTTTCGCTGCCTCTGGCGGCTTCCATGGCGTTGACCGCCGGTGCGGCCCTGGCACAGGACTGTGCCGATCCGGTCAAGGTCGGCGTCTTGCATTCGCTTTCGGGAACGATGGCGATTTCCGAAACCACGCTGAAAGACACCATGCTGATGCTGATCGAACAGCAAAACGCCAAGGGCGGCGTTCTGGGCTGCGAGATCGAGGCGGTGGTTGTCGATCCGGCGTCCGACTGGCCGCTGTTCGCTGAAAAGGCCCGCGAATTGCTGACGGTGCACGAGGTCGACGTGATCTTCGGCAACTGGACGTCGGTCAGCCGCAAGTCGGTTCTGCCGGTGATCGAGGAACTGAACGGGCTGCTCTTCTACCCGGTGCAATACGAGGGCGAGGAAAGCTCGAAGAACGTGTTCTACACGGGTGCTGCCCCCAACCAGCAGGCAATCCCGGCGGTGGATTACTTCCTCGAGGAACTGGGCGTCGAGAAATTCGCGCTGCTGGGCACCGACTATGTCTATCCGCGCACGACCAACAACATCCTTGAGCAATATCTTCAGGACAACGGCATCGCGGCCGAAGACATCTTTGTGAACTACACGCCCTTCGGCCATTCGGACTGGGCCACGATCGTGGCCGATGTGGTCGCGCTGGGTGAAGACGGCAAGCAGGTCGGCGTGATCTCGACGATCAATGGCGACGCGAACATCGGGTTTTACAAGGAACTGGCCGCCGCCGGCGTCAGCGCCGACGACATTCCGGTCGTTGCATTCTCGGTGGGCGAGGAAGAGCTTTCGGGCCTCGACACCTCGAACCTGGTGGGCCACCTGGCCGCCTGGAACTACTTCCAGTCCGCCGACACCCCCGTCAACGCCGAATTCATCGCCGCATGGAAGGCCTTTGCCGGCGAAGACCGCGTGACCAACGATCCGATGGAAGCGCATTACATCGGCTTCAACATGTGGGTGAACGCCGCCGAAGCAGCGGGCACAACCGATGTCGACGCGGTGCGCACCGCGATGTAAGGGCAGGAATTCCCCAACCAGACCGGCGGCACGGCGGTCATGCTGCCCAACCACCATCTGGCCAAGCCGGTTCTGATCGGTGAAATCCAGGCCGATGGCCAGTTCGACATCATCAGCCAGACAACGGAAGTGCCGGGCGACGCATGGACGGATTTCCTGCCGGAAAGCGCGGTTCTCAAGTCTGACTGGAAAGAACTGGGTTGCGGCATGTACAACACCCAGACCGAAACCTGCGTTCAGCTGACCTCGAACTACTGATCCGGTTGCGGGCGGGCCCTGGGTGGCCCGCCCCCAGCCCCGATCTCGGTTCCCTTCTCCCTCTCCTTGCCCAAGATCGAAAGACCGCCATGCGCCGCGTCCTTCTCGCCGTGTTCCTGCTGTTGACGACGGCCTTTGCGGCCCCCGCGCAGGACTTGCAGGCCCTGCTTCAGACCCATGCCGACGAATTGTCCAAGCCTTCGCGCAAATCCGTTCAGGTCGTTCTAGACGATCTGGGCGCCTCGGGTTTGCCCGGCGTGGCCGCGTTCCTGGAAAACTGGCAGGACAAGGCGGTCTGGCGTGAAGACGCGACCGGCCTGTTCTATATCGCCACGGAATCCGGCGATACGCTGGCGCTGCGCGACATCGACACCGGCGCGGCGGATACGGCGGACAGCGCCGGGTTCACCCAGCTGAAGCCCAACGGTGGCGTGCGCCGGGTGATCGCAACCGCGCTGGTGCAGTTTCAGTTGAACGATCCCGATCTCGAAAGGCGCATCACCGCCGTCGCCTCCATCGCGCGCCGGCCGGAAGCCGACCAATTGGCGCCCTTGCTGGCATCCATTCCGCCCGAAACCGACAGCGGCCTGCGCGCGCGCAAGGTGCAATTGGCGAATTTCCTCTCGGCACGGTTCGCCGACGATCCCGCCGACCGCATCGCCGCCATTGCCAGCCTGGCCACCGACACCAGCGTCGAGGCGCGGTCGGTTCTCAACCTGGTCCTTGCGGTCGAATCCGGCGTTGCGGCGGCGGCGCCCAACGGCAACCTGGCCCGCGTTCTCGAACCCGGCACCGACATCGCCGCCGATGCGGCCTATGCCGCGCTGGTCGATGCCGGGCTGGCCCCGCCCGCGGTCGCGCCGGATGCGGTACGCGCCGCCCTGGCCGCCAATATCGTCGACGGGCGCGTTGGCGGCGTGCCAACGGGCCAGTTGGGCAACGAAGATGCCCGCGCCCGCGCCTATGCCGCGCTGGCCGCCGAAGGCACCGTTCCGCCCCTTGTCACCGCCGAAGACCGCCAGACCGCCATCGGCGCGCATGTGTTCTATGAACTCTACGACGAACCCGACGCAGCCATCACCGATGCCGCCCGCGCGGCGCTGGGATCGGTCGAACAACGCGTCGCCTTTGCCCAGGCCGCCGATCTGGCGCTGGACGGCCTTTCGCTGGCGTCGATCTATTTCCTGGCGGCCATCGGGCTGGCCATCACCTTCGGGGTGATGGGTGTGATCAACATGGCGCATGGCGAATTCATCATGATGGGCGCCTATACCGGCTATGTGGTACAGTTGTTCATCCCCGATTACACGGTTTCGATCATCGTGGCGCTGCCGCTGGCCTTTGCGATAACCTTCGGCGCCGGGGTCACGATGGAACGGCTGGTGATCCGTCATCTCTATCACCGCCCGCTGGAGACGCTGCTGGCCACCTTCGGCATCTCGATCGCATTGCAGCAGATCGCCAAGAACATCTTCGGCACCCAGGCGCGGCCGCTGACCTCGCCGGGTTGGCTGGACGGGGCGTGGATCGTGTCGGATGTGATCCAGATCAGCTATATCCGCATTGCCATCTTCGTTCTGGCGCTGATCTTTCTGGCGCTGATCCTCTATGTGCTGAAACGCACGCGGCTCGGGCTCGAGGTGCGCGCCGTCACCCAGAACCCCGGCATGGCCGCCAGCATGGGCATCAACCCCGACCGCATCAACATGCTGACTTTCGGCTTTGGCTCGGGGATCGCGGGCATCGCCGGCGTGGCCATCGGCCTTTATGCCAAGGTGACAAGCGAGATGGGCGCGGATTACATCGTGCAGAGCTTCATGACAGTTGTCGTGGGTGGCGTCGGCAATGTCTGGGGCACGCTGGCCGGGGCATCTCTGATCGGCTTCCTGCAAAAGGGCATCGAATGGCTGAACCCGTCCAACACCCTGGCGGCGCAAACCTACATGATCCTTTTCATCATCCTTTTCATTCAGTTCCGGCCAAAGGGCATCGTCGCTCTCAAGGGTCGGGCCGCGGCGGACTGATCCCATGCGCAACGCCTTCACCCGCACCTTCGTCTATCGCAACCCTTCGGTCTTGTGGTTTCTCGCCGCTCTGGGGCTGTTCACGCTGGGCGTGACCGTCCTGTCCGAGGGCTTCGGCATCGGCGTGATCTCGACCAGCTTCGTCAAGACGCTGGGCAAGACGCTGTGCCTGTGCCTGATCGCCATCGCGATGGATGTGGTCTGGGGCTATTGCGGCATCCTCAGCCTGGGCCACTTCGCGTTTTTCGGGATCGGCGGCTATGCCATCGGCATGTGGCTGATGTATGCGCGCACCGAAGGCATCGTCGTCACCAGCCTGGCCGCCCAGAGCATCCCGCCGACCCCGCAAGAGATCAGCGACGCCATCGGCAACCAGATCTTCGGGGTTGTCGGCAGTTCCGAGTTTCCGCTGATCTGGGCCTTTGCCGACAGCCTGGCGCTGCAACTGGCGATGGTGGTTCTGGTGCCGGGGCTTCTGGCGCTGGTGTTCGGCTGGCTGGCCTTCCGCAGCCGGGTGACAGGCGTTTACCTGTCGATCCTGACACAGGCGATGACGCTGGCGCTGTCGCTCTACCTTTTCCAGAACGACAGCGGGTTGCGCGGCAACAACGGCCTTTCGGGGCTTCAGAACATCCCCGGATTTGACGATGTGCCCCAGTCGACGATCAGCATCGTGTTCTTCCTCGGCTCGGCGCTGGCGCTGGCGCTGGGCTATGCCCTGTTTGCCTGGGTGGTCTCGGGCAAGATGGGCAGCGTGGTCAAGGCGATCCGCGACGACGAGGCGCGGGTGCGTTTCCTCGGCTATCACGTCGAAAGCTACAAGCTGTTCATTTTCACCCTGACGGCGGTGGTGTCGGGCATCGCCGGGGCGCTCTATTATCCGCAGGCCGGCATCATCAACCCCGCGGAAATCGCCCCCATCGCATCGATCTACCTGGCGGTCTGGGTTGCGATCGGTGGACGCGGACGGCTTTATGGTGCGGTCATCGGCGCGGCCTTCGTATCGCTGCTGTCATCGTGGTTCACCGGTGGCGGCGCGCCCGACATCGACCTGGGGATCTATGTCATCCGCTGGACCGACTGGTGGCTGGTGCTTCTGGGCTTTTCCTTCGTGGCCGTGACGTTGTTCTTTCCAAAGGGCATCGGCGGGCTGTTTGACTATCTGGTGAGAAAACAATGACCCTTCTGGAAGTCTCGGGCGTATCGGTCAGCTTTGACGGTTTCCGCGCCATCAACAACCTGTCGATCCAGATCGGCGAACCGGAATTGCGCGCGGTGATCGGGCCAAACGGGGCCGGCAAGACCACCTTCATGGACATCATCACTGGCAAGACACGGCCCGACGAAGGCCGCGTGCTGTGGGGCGAGAAGAACATTTCGCTGCTGGGCCTGTCGGAAAGCCAGATCGCCATGGAGGGCATCGGCCGCAAGTTCCAGAAGCCCACCGTGTTCGAAGATCAGACCGTGCGCGAAAACCTCGCCATGTCGCTGAAAAATCCGCGCGGCCCGCTTGCGGTGCTGTTGCACCGCAAGACCGCCGAAGGCGCTGCCCGGATCGAGGAAATCGCCGAGGAAATCGGGCTGACCGAACATCTGGCCCGGCGCGCCGGCGTTCTCAGCCACGGCCAGAAGCAATGGCTGGAAATCGGGATGCTGCTGGCGCAGGATCCGCGGCTGCTTCTGGTGGACGAACCCGCCGCCGGCATGACCACGGCGGAACGCGAACACACCACCGACCTGCTGCGCCGGGCCGCGCAGACGCGCGCCGTCGTGGTTGTCGAACATGACATGGAATTCGTGCGCCGGCTGGATTGCAAGGTAACGGTGCTGCATGAAGGATCGGTTCTGGCCGAGGGCAGCCTGGATCATGTCACCTCCGACCAGACCGTGATCGACGTCTACCTGGGGCGCAAGGATGCTTGAAATTGAAAACCTGACCCTGAAGTACGGGCAGAGCCAGATCCTGAACGGCATGACCCTCAGTGCCGCACCCGGCAAGGTGACGGCGGTGATGGGCACCAACGGCGTCGGCAAGACTTCGCTGCTGAAGGCGATTGCAGGGCGCCATCCCTACGCCGGCGGCACGATCCGCCTGGACGGCAAACCGCTGGCCCACCTGGGCGCGTTTCAGGCGGCGCGCGCGGGCATCGCCTATGTGCCGCAGGGCCGCGAGATTTTCCCGCTGATGACGGTGACGGAAAACCTCGAGGCAGGATTTGCCTGCCTGCCCCGCGCCGATCATCGGATACCGGCGGAAATTTTCGATCTGTTCCCGGTGCTGGCCGAAATGAAGGATCGGCGCGGCGGCGATCTTTCGGGCGGTCAGCAACAGCAGCTCGCAATCGCGCGCGCGTTGATCACCCGGCCACGGGTTCTGTTGCTGGACGAACCGACAGAAGGCATCCAGCCGAACATCATCCAGTTGATCGGGCGCAACATCTCGCGGCTGCGCGAAGCCGGCGACATGGCCATCGTTCTGGTGGAACAGAATTTCGATTTTGCCTTCGGTCTGGCCGACCAGTTCTTCGTTGTCCAGCGTGGCGCGGTCAAGATGCAGACCCCGCGTGACCAGACCACATCCGAGGCGATCCTGTCGGCCATCGCGCTTTAGCCGGCTTGACGCGCCGGCGCGCAGGCCCGACCATGCCGGTGACTGCATGGGGGAACATGGCATGGCACCGCGCGACATCCTGACATCGACGCATTGGGGCACCTACCGGGTCGAGCGCAGCGACGGGCGCGTCACCGCGCTGCACCCCTTCGAGAAAGACCCCGATCCATCGCCAATCGGCCCCGGCATCGTCGATGTTCTCGACGGCCCCACCCGGATCACCGCGCCGATGGTGCGCGAAAGCTGGCTGCGCGACGGGCCCGGCGCGCGCGGCGATCTGCGCGGCAGCGACCGCTTTGTCGAAGTGTCGTGGGAAACGGCAAACCGTCTCGTTGCCGACGAAATCACCCGCGTGCGTCGCGACCACGGCAATGCCGCGATCTACGCCGGGTCGTATGGCTGGGCCAGTGCCGGGCGGTTTCACCACGCCCAGGGGCAGCTCAAGCGGTTTCTGAACCTCGCGGGTGGGTTCACATCCTCGGTGAACACCTACAGCTATGCCGCCGCCGAAGTCATCGTACCGCATGTTCTGGGCAGTTTCCGCGGACACCTCGAACGCACGACAAGCTGGCGGTCGGTGGCGGAAAATGCTGACCTTCTCGTCGCTTTTGGCGGTGTCCCGCTGAAGAACGGCCAGATCAGCCAGGGCGGTCTGGGCGCGCATGTGCAAAGGTCGGGCGTGGCCGCCGCCCATGCCGCCGGGGTGCGCTTCGTCAATATCTCGCCGCTGCGGTCGGATGTGATGGCCGCCGTCGGGGCCGAATGGATCGCGCCCCGCCCCTCGACCGATGCCGCCATGATGCTGGGGCTTGCGCATGTCCTTCTGAATGAGGATCTGCACGACCAGGCGTTTCTGGATCGCTATTGCGTGGGGTTCGACCGTTTCGCGGCCTATCTGCGTGGCGAAACCGACGGCACCCCCAAGACCGCCGCATGGGCGGCCGACATCTGCGGCCTGCACGAAGACGCGCTGCGGGATCTGGCGCGCCGCATGGCCGCCAGCCGCACCATGATCTCGGTCAGCTGGTCGCTGACCCGCCAGGACCACGGCGAACAACCCTTCTGGGCGGCGATTGCGCTGGCATCCATGCTGGGGCAGATCGGCCTGCCGGGAACCGGGATCGGCTTTGGCTATTCCGCCATGAACTATGTCGGCCAGACACGGCGCCACGTCGATTACGCGGCGCTGCCGCAGGGGCGCAACCCGGTGGGCAGCTTCATCCCGGTCGCGCGCATCACCGACATGCTGGAAAATCCCGGCGCCGCGTTCGACTACAACGGGCGGCGCTACACCTACCCCGATATCCGCCTGGTTTGGTGGGCCGGTGGCAATCCGTTTCACCACCATCAGGATCTGAACCGAATGCGCCGCGCCTGGGCCCGGCCTGAAACCATCATCGCCAACGAATGGTGCTGGAACAGCCACGCCCGCCATGCCGATATCGTTCTGCCCTGCACCACCACCCTCGAACGCAGCGACATCGCGCTGACCTCGAAGGATCCCTTCCAGGTGGTGATGGATGCGGCCATCGCCCCGGTCGGCGCCGCGCGCAGCGATCACGACATCTTCCGCGGGCTGGCCGCCGAATTGGGTTTCGAAGCGCAGTTCACCGAAAACCGCAGCCCGGAAGACTGGCAGAAATGGCTCTATGACATCTCGCGCCAATCGGCGGCGCGCGCCGGTGTCAGCCTGCCCGAATGGGACAGGTTTCAGGCCGATGGCTATGCCGAAGTGCCCGCACCAGAGCGCGAAACCGTCCTGCTCGAGGCGTTTCGCGCCGATCCCGAGGCGCACCCTTTGGCCACGCCCTCGGGCCGGATCGAGATCTTTTCGCAGACGGTCGACGGCTTTGGCTATGACGATTGCCCTGGTCATCCGGCGTGGATGGAGCCACTGGAATGGCTGGGGCGCACAAAAGATTATCCGCTGCACATGATTTCGAACCAACCGCGCATGAAGCTGCACAGCCAGCTCGACCACGGCAGCGTAAGCCGCGCCGACCGGGTGGCGATGCGCGCGCCGGTGATCGTGCATCCCGATGATGCAGCGGCGCGCGGTCTGCGCGACGGCGATGTGGTGCGGGTGTTCAACGGGCGGGGCGCCTGCCTGGCCGGGGTGCGTGTCAGCGATGAAATCCGCCCCGGCGTGATCCAGCTGGAAACCGGCGCGTGGTACGATCCGCTGGGCGATACCTGCGTGCACGGCAACCCCAACGTGCTGACGCCCGACAAGGGCACATCGAAACTGGCGCAGGGGCCGATCGCACATTCCTGCCTGGTCGAGATCGCGCGCCATGAAGGCCCATTGCCGCCGGTCACGGTACATGGCGCGCCCCCGTTGGTGCCCCAGGCAGAGTGAGGGCCGTCGCATCGCCGCGCGCGCGGTTCAGACCGCGCCGGGCGCGCCCACGTCTTCGGGCGCGATGCCGACGCTTTTGACGATGGCATGGCAGGTGACGCCCTCGGACAGTTCCAGCGCCTGAACCGACCGCCGCGTCACCCGCGCCAGCAACCGGCCCGCCGGCGTATCGATCACGATCATCGCTCCGGGGCCGCTGCCCTGGCGGATGCTGACGATGCGGCCGGGCAGGATGTTCAACGCCGACAGGCCTTCGGGCTTGCCCCGCGCGAGGATCACCTCGTGAGCCGCGATGCGGACCCGCAGCGCGGCACCCGGCCCATGCGTCAGCCCCGGCAGAAACAGGGCCACGCCCCCGGCATCCAGTTCTGTCAAACCGTCCGCATGGTGCCGGCGCACCCGCGCATCCAGAACCGCCCCCGCGCCCCGTACCCCCGCCGGCAGCACCGATGCATCGCTCAGCACTTCGGCGGCGCGCCCCTGCCGCGCGACGCGACCGGCTTCCAGCACGACAACCGTTGTCGCCAGCCGCGCGACCTCGGCAGCCGAATGGCTGACGTAGAGGATCGGCACCTCGGCCGCGTCGCGCAGCCTTTCGAAATAGGGCAGGATTTCCGCCTTGCGCGGCTCGTCCAGCGCGGCCAGAGGCTCATCCGCGAGCAACAGTTGCGGCCGCGCCAGCAGCGCGCGCCCGATGGCCACCCGCTGCTTCTCCCCACCCGACAGCGTCTGAGGCCGCCGTGCCAGCAACCCGCCCAGCCCCAGCATCTCGATCACGCGATCCGTATCGGGGCCACCGCGGGCGCGCCCCGCGAACCACCGCCCATAGGCGAGGTTCTGGCGCACCGTCAGATGCGGAAACAGCCGCCCCTCCTGAAACACATATCCCAGCCGGCGGCGATGGGTGGGCACGTCGATGCCGCGCGCGGTGTCCACAAGTACCCTGTCCAGCAGCCGGATATGCCCGCTGTCGGGCCGTATCAGGCCGGCCACCGCATTCACCACCGTCGTCTTGCCAGATCCCGAGCGGCCAAACAGAACCGTCACGCCCGGCGGCGCATCGAACACCACGTTCAGATCGAACCCGCCGACCCGGTGCCGCAACTGGATCGCCAGCGTCATGCGCCCGCCAGCCCGCGCGCCACGCGGCGGGCCAGAACCTCGGATAGCACAAGCGCCGACATCGCCACCGCCACCGATACGATCACCAGGCGCAGCGCCGGCGCCTCGCCCCCAGGCACCTGAAGAAAGGCGTAGATCGCCGAAGGCAGGGTCTGGGTCTGGCCGGGAATGTTCGAGACGAATGTGATTGTCGCGCCGAATTCGCCCATCGCCTTGGCAAAGGCCAGGACCGTGCCCGCGATGATCCCCGGCAGGATCAGCGGCAGCGTCACTGTGGCAAAGACCCAGGCCCGCGACGCGCCCAGCGTGGCGGCCGCCTGTTCAAGACCGGGATCAACCGCCTCGATCGACAGGCGAATGGCGCGCACCATCAGCGGGAATGCCATTATCGCCGCCGCCAGCGCGGCCCCGGTCCAGCGAAAGGCCAGAACGATGCCGATGTCCTGCAACACCGATCCCACCGGCCCACGGGTGCCGAATGTCAGCAACAGCAGATAACCGGTGACGACCGGCGGCAGGATCAGCGGCAGATGCACCAGCCCGTTGATCAGTTGCTTGCCCGCGAAATGCCACCGCGCCAGCGCATAGGCCACGAAGACCGCCAGCGGCAGGCTGAGAGCGGTGGCCCAGAACGCCACCCGAAGCGACAGCGCAACCGCCTGCCACTCTTCGGGACCAAGGCCCATCACGGCAGGGCCGCCGCGAACCCGTGGCGCGCGAAAACCGCCCGCGCCTCCGGGCCTGCAAGAAACGCGAGGAAATGGCGTGCCTGGGGTGTGTCGCGGCCGGCGATCACCGCCGCCGGATAGACGATCGGCGGATGGCTGTCGGCCGGAAAGCCCGCTGCGACGGCAACGCGCGGTTCGGCCTGCGCATCGGTGGCATAGACGATGCCGCAGGGGCTTTCGCCCAGAGCAACCAGCGCCAGCGCAGCACGCACATTGTCGGCCTGGGCGATCCGGTCGCGCAGCGTTGGCCACAGCCCCAGCGCCTGCAAGGCCGCCTTGCCGTAGATGCCGGCGGGCACCGCATCGACCAGCGCCATCGCCATGCGCCCGCCCGGTCCGGGGCAGACCCCGAGATCAAGATCCGGCAAACGCAGATCCGTGGCCGCCGCCGCCGGCACGATCAGAACAAGACGGTTCGACACAAGGTTCCGGCGGCTGCCCTCGGCCAGCAGGCCATCACGTTCCAGGGCATCCATCCAGCCGGGATTGGCCGAAATGAATACATCCGCCGGGGCGCCGCGCTGAATCTGGCGCGCGAGGATGGACGATCCGGCCAGAACCGGCACGACCCGCGCCGCGGCGTTCGGCGCGCCGCCCCAGGCTGGATCGGCCGCATAGAGCGCGATCATCTCATCCAGCACGGTCTTCAGGCTGGCGGCGGCGAAAACGGTGATCTGGCCAGCGGCGGCGCCCGTGGCACAGGCGCAGGCAACCGCAGCCGCCAACAGTATTCGGCGCAAGATGCACAACGACACGAACGGCTCCCTTGGGTGATGCGACGCGGATGCGCGAACCATGACAGAGCGCGTTTGCCACATGCAACCCCGGAAAAGCTCCGCATCCCGGTGGTGCCGTTCCGACGGGGCTTGCGCGCCGGGCCGGCGAGGGTCCATGCTATGCCGGCCCCCGCGTTCTCAAGGAAAGGCCCGCCGCTGTCACCGATTTGCCTATGGATCGTCCTGCCGGCGCAGCCGCATGTCACAGCCGGCCCGCGCCGCCTGATCGCGGTCCTGCGCGGCGATCCCAGATACCGTATCGCCCATGTGATCGCGCCGCCCGGTCCCCCGGCGCCGCTGCCCCGGGCGGTTGGCACGATGCTGGGGCTGGAACTCCGGGCGTTGCCGCCGCCGGATCACGCGCCGCCGCTGGATGCGGCGCCCGTCGCGCTGGACCTCGCCGCAACCGACCCCGAGGCACCCGATGTCGTTATCGACTTTTCCTGGCACGGCGCGGTCGATCCCATGGCCGCGCGGGCCCGGCATGGCCTGTGGCGGCCCGATGCCTTCGCGCCGCAGGCCGGGCTGCACGACTGCTTTGGCGCCGGTCCGGTCACCTGCCTGCGGGTGATCTGCGCGCGGGCGGGCCACACAAGGACCATCGCCCGCGATCTTTGCGACACCAAGCCCCTGGCCAGCCGGACACAGGCCTACATGCGCGAGAAGTCGGTGCAACCGTTGCGCAGGCTTCTGGCGCTGCTGCACCGCGACGGGCGGGTCGCAGAAACCACCCCGCCCGATCCGGTCACGCCGCGGCCACCGCCACCGGGCGCTGGCGATCTGTTGCGCTATGCCGGCCATGTGTTGGCTGACGCGGCCGGGCGCGGCCTGCGCAGGCTGCGCCACCGCGCCGGCGCGACACCGAGGCCCTTCGTTCTGGCGCTGGGCCAGGGCACGGCCGGCGATTTCGATCCGGCGGCCATCCGGGCCCAGCCGCGCCCGCGCAACACATTCCGCGCCGATCCGTTTCTTCTGCACCACGATGGCGAAACCTATTGCCTGTTCGAGGAATACGACTATCGCACACGGCGGGGCCACATCGCCGCGGCGGTTCTGGACGGCGACATCATGCGCGACCTCGGGCCGGTCCTGCGCGCGCCGCACCATCTGTCCTATCCGTTCGTGTTCCATCACGGCGACGATATCTTCATGATCCCCGAAACCAACGCGACCCGCCGTGTCGAGATCTGGCGTGCCGAACGGTTTCCCATGGAATGGACGCTGCATGCCACCGGTCTGGAAGGGATACGCACGGCCGACACCACGCTGATCGAATGGCGCGGCCAATGGTGGTGCTTCACCAACCCTTGCGACGACAGCTTTGGCGATTTCTGCAATGCCCTTTCGGTTTTCGCGCTGGACGGTCCCGATCTGTCGGGCGCGCGCGCCCATGCGCTGAACCCCGTGGTCACAGGCGCCGACCGCGCGCGCAACGCCGGGCGATTGTTCGTGCAGGACGGCCGGCTGTTCCGGCTGGCGCAGGACAATTCCGGAGGCATCTACGGCTATGGCCTGCGGTTGTTCGAGATCACCGAACTGAGCCAGCAGCACTACCGCGAAACGCCCGTGCGCCACATCACGCCGTCGGATTTCACCGGCGGCGTGATCGGCTGTCATCACGCGGATGCCTGCATGGGCCGCGTGGTGATTGACCTGCGGCTGCCCTAGGCCGAGCCTACCGAGGCAAGCGCCGGCACATCCACCTGCATTCCGTAGCGCGCCAGCACCCGCGAGAACCCGGCGCGGAAATGCGCTTCGTCAAAGCGCGAGGCCTGGCGCAACATGCCTTCTACCGGCAGATCCTCAAGGCCTTCGTCTTCGAACCGGCGCACCGCCTCGACGAGGCCATCGGCGGTCTGGTCCTGAAACAACAGGCCGGTGGTCCGGTCGATGACCGTATCCAGCGCGCCGCCACGGCCATAGGCGATCACCGGGCGCCCCGAGGCCATCGCCTCGACCGGGATGATGCCGAAGTCTTCCTCGCCCGGAAAAACCAGCGCCTTGCAACAGGCCAGGTAACGGCGCAGCTTTTCGAACGGCACCTGCCCGAGGAAGCGGATATTGTCGCGGGCGTTGCGAGCCAGCTTTCGTTCGGCCTTGGGCGGTCCGCCGATCACGATCAGCGGCAGTCCCAACCGGTTGAAGGCTTCGATCACGATGTCGGGGCGTTTGTACGACACCAGTTCGCCCGCCCAGAGATAGAAGCTGCCGCGTTGTTCGGGCGCGACCGGCTGGAAATCCTGCACCGCGACCGGAGGTGCCACCACATCGGCAGTGCGCCGCCAATAGCTGTGAATACGCTGTTCGACATGGCGTGAATTGGCGACGAAACCATCGACACGCGCGGCGCTGACCGTATCCCAGACCCGCAGCTTGCTGGCCAGGCCGGGCATGACCTGCCGCGTCACGAAACCCGCATCCTTGCGATAGACGTGATACTGGTCCCAAAGGTAGCGCATCGGGGAATGGCAATAGCACAGATGCAGCGCATCGGGCGGCGCGATCACCCCCTTGGCCGGGCCGGATTCGGACGAGATGACCAGATCGAAACCGGTCAGATCGATCTCTTCCAGCGCGCGCGGCATGAACGGCAGGTACTTTGGATAAAGCCGGCCCGCCAGCGGCAGGCGCGCGATCGAAGTGGTGTGCACCTTGTGCGACCGGATCAGCGGGCTGACCTTGTCGGGCAGATAGACATGGGTGAAAATCTCGGCCTGCGGAAACATCCGGCACAGCGCCTCGATAACTTTTTCGCCGCCACGCATACCCACAAGCCAATAGTGGATGATGGCAACGCGTGGGGGTTTCTTGCGTGTCGTCACTGGAGTGGCCTTGCGAAAGACAGGCAGCGTGTCGCCTGTGTTGACCGGAATACGCGTGTCACAATTCATAACCATAAGCCTCGAAGTTTTCTTCGGAACTGCGCGTTCCGTCGACTTTACTAAATACAATCCCGTCGATTTTCAGTTGTGCCTCCTGCAATCGGGACAGGGCGTCGCGCACCGCCGTGCGCGGCGTTTCGTCAAAGGCGACCACAAACACCCTGCGGTCCACCACTTGCGCCACGGTCACCGCATCGGCCACCGACAGCATCGCGGGGCTGTCGACCACCACGAAATCATACACCCGCTTGAGTTCGCGAATGAGCGGGTTCAGCCATGACACCGCAAACTGATCCGCGCCCAGGTGATAGGGTTCGCGCACCGAAAGCACGTCAAAGCCGTATTTCGTATCGGTGCAGATCGCATCGTGCAGCGTGCAGTTGTCCTGAATGAAATCGGCAAAATCCAGATCCGCCGGCAGATCGAGCGTGCGGTAGAGACCAGGGCGGCGCAGGTCGCAATCCAGGATGATCGTCGATTTGCCGGCCAGGTGGGCCATCCGTGCCAGTGCCAGAGCGGTCGAACTCTTGCCCTCGTTCTGGAGCGCCGAAATCAGCATCACGCTGCGGCTGCGTTTGTCACCCATGGTGACATTGGTGCGCAACTGGCGGATCCGTTCGGCATAGGGCCCGTATGGATCGTCGGCCAGAAGCGTCAGGATATCGGATGCCTCATCGTCGTTGAGCAGCGGCAGCGAACTGATCACCGGCAGGCCAGTGGCCTGCGAAAGCTCGCGCGCCGACCGGAACACCGTGGGCGTCAGCTCGTTGAAGAAAATCATCGCCACGGTCACCGTGCCCGCCATCACAGCGGCAAAGACAGCCATCAGCTTGGGGCGCGGCGCCGATGGTTTTTCGGGTGTCACGGCGCGCGCGATCAGTTTGGCATCGGGCAATTGCATCTGCTGTTGGGTGCGCGCTTCGGTCAGCCGCGTCAGCAGCGCCTCATAGTTCAGCCGCGCGGCCTCGGCCTCGCGCTGGTATTGCCGCAGGCCCAGTTCCGAGCGCGAAATCCGCACCACGCGCTCTTCGATCTCGGAGATCGACTGGCGCAGGCTGTCCTCGCGCTGCAACGATACCTCGTATTCGTTGCGAAATCCGACCAGCGCGTTCTGCACCTCGGCCTCCATCGCCGCGTCGACCTCGCTCAGTTCTTCGCGGATCTCGACGCGGCGCGCCTGGTCGGGCGAGAAATTCCGCGCCCAGACCGCATCGCGTGACCGCAGTTCAAGCGCCCGCGCACGCAGCACCGAAAGGCTGGGCGTTTCGATCACCGGCACAGCGGCCAGCAGCCCCTCGTTGCGGGTCAGTTCGGTCAGTTCGCTCAGCCGTGCCTCGACGGTCAGCCGCGCATCGCGCGCGTCGATCAGCTCCGAGTTCAGCCGCGAAAGCTGTTCCGAGGCGTTCTCCATGGTCCCGCCGTTTTCCACCAGGCTCTGGGCGACAAACTCCGAAACCACCGTCTCGGCGCGCTCCACCTCGAGTTTCAGCGTCTCCAAACGCTCCTCAAGCCAGCGCGTGGCCAGTTCGACGGATTCCTGACGTGAGCTGATCTGGGTGGAGATATAGGTATCGGCCACCGTATTGGCGAGGATCTGCGCCGCCACGGCGTTGCCGACATCCGCGCGGATCACGATCACATAGGACGAAGGTTCGGCCAGGATCGTCAGTTTCTTGCCGATTTCCTCGATCAGAAGCGTTTCGGCCATCTCGTCGCTTTCGGGACGTGGGCGCAACATGTCGTCCAGCGCGGGCTTCCATGCGGTTCCGGCCACCGCGTCGATCAAGGCGGCGGGCACCGTCACGGGCGCCGCCCAGACCGGCGCGCCGGTTTTCACCGGGTCGATTTCCGCGATGACGCTGGCCGGAAGCCGGTTGCGCACCTCGCGCAGCAGAAGGTTGGATCGAAGCGCCGCGATTTCGCCGTTCAGCACCTGTTCGGACGGGTCGATGTTTCCGACCACCTCGTTGTTGGTGACGATCTGCGCCTTGCGCGGGTCCAGCACGATCTTGGCCTCGCCCGTGTAGGTCGGCGGCCAGACCGATGCCAGAACGAACACCAGCGCGGCAACCGCCAGCATGACAGTCCCGATCATCCGGCGTTTCTGCCAGACGGCCCGCGCAAGCACACGCGCGTCGAAAGCGTCATGATCGTCCGGTTCCACAACCGCCTGACGCGTCGGGAAGAGCTGTCGAACCGTTTCCGGGCTGTTTGCCAAAACTCACCGCTCCATTAGAATGCCTGCCTTGCGGCGTGATCCGGCCTGGGGCCCGCGCCCGATCCCCAAGCCGGATCAGGCCGCACCTTTGCCTTAGTATCGCCACACTGACGATTATGCAGATTTGCCCGAGGTAACCAAATTTCTTGTAAACTTGACGACGATGGCGGGCGGATTTCCGTTCAAATTCCACGCAATAAGGAAGAGTCTATGCTATTGGCAGGGCTTTGGAAACAAAAGCGACCGCATTTTTCAAAAACAAGAATCATATGCTAGGAAGCCCGGGCATCGCGTTCCGGCGCGAAGTAACCCAAACACGGCGACACAATGGACATTGTTCTCAGCACCTTGATCGCGGTTGCCGCCATGGCGATCATTTTCGTGCAAGGCCCGCACCGCGGCCTGTGGGCCTTCATGGGTGTCGTGCCCCTGGGGGCGGCGGCGGCGATCAACCTGCCGGCCTTGGGCGGCGCGACCATCGGCCTGAAGGAAGCCTGTGTTTTCGCGGTCTTTACCTCATGCGTCGCGCGGGTCGGCGGGTTTGACCGGCTGGTCGGCGCGTTGCGGCCGGGGTTGCCGGGCTTTGCGCTGACGATATTCATCCTTTATTGCGGGCTGTCCGCGCTGATCGCGCCGGCGGCGTTTCGCGGCATGACCGAAATCTTCAGCCTGTCGCGCGATGCCAATGCGTCGGGAATCGTGGTGATTCCGCTGCATCCCACGACCGGCAACATCACCCAGATGTTTTCTCTGGTGCTGGGTTTCCTGGCATACGTTTGTTTCGCGGCGCTGTTTCGCAAAACGCCGGATGCGCAGCCGGTGGTGCGCGCGATGATCGTTCTGACGCTGGTGCATGTCGGTCTGGGCGTTCTGGACGTGCTGACCTATGCCACCGACACGACGCGGCTGATGAATCCGTTGCGCAGCGCCAATTACGCCATCTACGTCGATCACAAGATGATCGGCGTGAAACGGATGATCGGCGGCTTTCCCGAAGCCTCGGTCTTTGGCGCGTTTTCGCTGGCGCTGTCGGCCTTCTGGTTGCAGTTCTGGTTCGCCCAGCCAAGATCGCGCGTGGCGCTGATCCTGACGCTTGCATCGGTTGCCGTGCTGCTGCGGTCGACTTCGTCGTCGGCCTATGTGTCGCTGGTGTTGTTCGTGGTCTTCTTTGCCGGGATGCAGGTCTGGCGGCGCGGCGGCCGGCAGACAACCCGGCGGGGGCTGGCGCGGGCGCTGGGGATCGGCCTGTTGATCTGGCTGGCGGCTATCTTCATGATCATGGCCCAGCAGCTTCTGGACCCGGTGCAGGATTTCCTCAATCGCGCGATCTTCGACAAGCTCGACACCGCGTCGGGTGTCGAAAGGATGAGCTGGAACGGCCAGGCCTTCAAGAACTTCCTCGATACCTACATGCTGGGGGCCGGGCTGGGCAGCACCCGCGCGTCGAACTGGCTTCTCGCCAGCCTCAGCAGCGTCGGCCTGATCGGCACGGCGGCCTATGCGGTGTTCCTGTTCGGGCTGTGGCGGCTGCCCGCGCAGCATGGCGATGCGCAAACCTCGGCCACCATCCGCGCGCTCAAGGCCGCCTGCGGCGCCATGCTGCTGATCGATTTTCTCACCGCCGGCACCCCGAACCAGGGCGTGTTCTTCTTTGCCATGGCCGGGCTGGCGGCGGGGCTGTCGCGCGGCGTCATGCTGCATCACCGCCGGATGTGGCTGCGCCAGCAGGCGGGCACCGCGCAGGGTGGGGCCGTTGTCACGCTGGCGGCGCTGATCGCCGTGGCGCTGGCCGCGCCCGCGCCGGTCCGGGCGCAGGGCTGGCCGGAAAACCCGGTGGCGCCGCGTCTTGGCGTGGCATCGAATTTCGGCCAGGGCTGGCAACCCGACATGCTGGCCGCCGCCGAACGGCTTGGCCTGAAGGATTTCCGCGACGCGGTCTACTGGCGCGACATCGAAACCCCCATGGGCACCTATGAACATCTCAGCGAACGCAGCCTGTTTCCCGATCGCCTGGCCGCTTTCGGCGCCGGGATGAGCCTGACTGTAAACAATCCGCACCCCGCCTACGACGGTGGCACCACGCCCTATACCGACGCCGGCATCGACGGGTTCGCGCGCTTCGCGGTTGCCACGCTCGACAGGTTTCCGGCGATCCACTCGGTCGAAGTGGGCAATGAAATGAACAGCGCGACCTTTGCGTCCGGGCCGGGCTGGGACGGCCCGCTGGAGACCCGCGCCGCGACCTATGCGCGTCTGTTGAAGGAAACCGCGCGCCAGATCCGTGGTGCCGCCCCGCAAACGCCGGTTCTGGGCGGCGCGGCGGTTTCGGTTCCCCTGGCCTGGGTGCAGGCGCTGTCCCGCCAGGGCGCGATGGCGCATATGGATGCATTCGTTATTCATCCCTACTATACCGCGCCCGAGCAATTGCGCCGTCAGGTCGATCTGATCCGCGCGGTGCCCGGGATGGCCCGGATGCCTCTGGAAGTCACCGAATTCGGGCTGGAGGATCCGGGCCTTGCGCCAGCGCACCTGCTGAAATCCTATTGCGAGATGGCGCTTTCAGGCGTCACCCGGGCGGTGTGGTATCCGCTGAACCCGCGCGGCGACGGGTGGACACCGCTGTTGGCCGCCGATGGCACGCTGACTGATGTGGGCCGCGGATTTGTCGATGTCGTGGCCGAGCTGCCGGGCCTTCCGGTACGCGCGATCCGGCCCGATCCCTTTACCTATGGCTGCCGGTTTGGCGATACCATGCTGGTGATCTGGGGCGCGCCGCGCGATCTGCGGCTGACCGCACCGGGCCTTTCCGCCTTCGACGCGACCGGAAGGGCCATCGCCTCGGACGGTCTGCGGCTATCGCGCGCGCACCCGGTGGTGATCCGCGCCGCCACCGGCGCCGCCCTGGATAGACAGCCGGACCTGGGCGAACAGCGGGTGATCGCCGACAGCTTCGATCAGTTTGCCTATCCCGGTTCGGGCCGCGCATCGCCCTTTGCCTGGTTGCTGCAGCGCGGCCTGCGGCTGCGCCCCATGCAGATGCGCCCCGGACAAGAGCGCGAGGGCGTGCCCTGGACGCCCTATCTGGCAAGCGATCTCGACAGTCTGGCGCGCGCGGATTCCGAATTCGTCGTGCCCGCCGGCAATGCCGCCCGTCCGGTCACGCCGGTGCTGCGCTATACCTCGCCGGTGACGGCCGCCCAGACCATCGTGATTTCGGCCGCGCCGCAACATCCCGACAGCGACGGCATCGATATTCGTCTGAAGCACCGGCTGCGCGTGGTCGCGCAGCGCCGCGTCACCGGGCCGACGGAATGGGTGCTGGGTCCGGTCGATCTGGCCGCCGGGGAAACCGTCGATTTCGTGATCGGCCCCGGCCCGACGTCAAACCGGGATCTGACCCGGCTCCGTGTCACCATCAGCCACGCCGACTGATCCCGCCGCGCCGCTGAGGTGCGACAGCACCGCGACCGATTGCGCGCGGGCTTCGGCGACGACCCGCGCGTGCGTCTGCGGATCTATCCCGTGCGCCATGACCTGTTCGCACAGTACCGCGATTTCATGTGGGCCGGCATCGGCCGCCGCGACGAAACTGTCGAGCCGGTCGACCGAGGCGAAAAAGCTCTCGAGCTTGTTGTCCCACCCCAGGCCAATGTGGGGCACACCGTAGGCATAGGCAACGATGCAGGCGTGCAGGCGGTGCGCCACGACCGCGTCGAACCCGCCGATCATATGCGCCAGTTCACGCGGGGTTTCAGGCGGATCGGCCACCTTCAACTGGCCCTTCTCGCGCAGCGCCGCCACATGCGGCACCAGAGCGATACGCTCGAGCGATTCGCGGTCTTCTTCGGCGCCATTGCAGAACAGCGTGACCTTGTGGCCCGCCTTTGTCAGTTCCAGCGCCAGATTGGCAAAGAACGCTTCGCCCGAGCCGCCGGTGCCGGCCACGCTGCCGTCGGAATGATAGCTCAGGATCATCGGAGCGGTGACACAGATGCCAATCGTGTCGGTCTGGCGTTCGGGACGGCCATAGCAATCGGCCGCCATCAGGCCGGGATCGCGGGTGATCGCGGGCGCCGGCCCGTCCGCACCGAACTGGGCGATCCAGGCCGCGCGCGACAGGTCATCGCGGATGCCCACCGCGCGCAGATCGGTTTTCAGAAGCTTGCGGAACAGGCTGCGCCCCCGCGTCGACCAATTCCGCGATACACCGACCGCATGCACCACCACCGGCATCCGCCTGGTTTCCAACACCTCGCCGACCTGGGCGATTTTCAGGCAGAAATTCAGGTCGGCATCCGAAAAGATCTGCCCGCCGCCAATGACAGACAGCTGCGCACCCGCGGCCGCCCGCTCCCATTCGGGCCGCAGCCGCCGCAGCATCGCCCCCAGCCGCCAGATCACCACACGCTGGCGCAGAAAGACCGGCAAGGCGGACAGAATCCGCAACGCCAGCGTCCGGTTCGCCAGCATCTTTTCGCCGAATCCATGCCGCCCCGAGATGTCGACGGTCGTCACCTCGACACCCGGTGCCGCCTTTTTCAGACAATCGCCAAGACATTCGGCGATCACGCCATCGCCGACGTTCATCGAATAATGCAGTCCCCAGATTACAATTTTCATACCCTGCCCCGGCTGCCACGATTTGGCCGTATCCCGGTGATAGCTTAGCAGAGCAAGGTCCGGTAAACCAACCATAGCGGCTTGCAACACGGGGCCAGTGTCAACATCTGGGTCGCGACTGTGACCAAAATACAAAATTTGGAGCGCGCCATGACGCTAACCCGAGTCGTCGTGATCAACGATGCCAGTCAGGCCTTTGGCGGCGCGACGGGCCTTGCGCTGTTGAACGTGCGGCTGTTGCGCGCGCGCGGCATCGATGTGACCTACGTCTGCGGCGACACCGGCGACAACGACGACCTGAAGCGCCTCGGCGTCCGGGTGGTGGCGGCCGGTGGCGCCCGGCTGTTGAACCGGCGCCGCGGGGATGCCTTTTCACGCGGGATCCACAACAGCGACACCCGCGACATGCTTGCCCGCCTGATCGCCGAAGACGACACGCCCGGCACGGTCTATCACCTGCACGGTTGGGCGCAGATCCTTTCGCCCTCGATCTTTTCCGCGCTCGCGCCCGTTGCCGCGCGTTGCTACATCCATGCGCACGACATGTTCCTGGCCTGCCCCAACGGGGTCTACATGGATTATCAGAAATCCGAACCCTGCACCCGCGTGCCACTTTCGGGCAGTTGCCTGCTGTGCAATTGCGACAAGCGGTCGTATCTGCACAAGGGCTGGCGGGTGCTGCGTCAGCACAGCCTGCGCCGCTGCTTCGATCTTTCCCGGCCCTGGGCCGGCATCGTGATGATCCATCCGGGAATGCGGCCGCACCTGATGCGGGCGGGATATCCCGACGGCCTGCTGCGCGATCTGCGCAACCCGGTGCGCCCCTTCAGCGAAACCCGCATCCGTGCGGAAGAAAACCGAACGCTGGCCTATGTCGGGCGCCTCGAAGAGGACAAGGGCGTCTTGCAACTGGCGGCGGCGGCCCGGCGGACCGGCCTGCACCTGGTGTTCATCGGCGAAGGCGCCATGCGCGCACGCCTGGAACGCGAATATCCAGATGCCAGGGTGACGGGATGGCAGACCCGCGAAGGCATCGCCGCGCATATCGCAAGGGCGCGCGCGCTGGTGCTGCCGTCGATCCATCCCGAACCGTTCGGCCTGGTGGTGCCTGAAGCGGTGGAAAGCGGCCTGCCGGTGGCGGTGGCGCAAACCGCGATGCTGGCCCGCGACGTGGTCGATGCCGGGTATGGCCTGGCCTTCGACGTGCACGATCCACAATCCTTTGACGGCGCATTGCGCGCCCTTGCCGAAATGCCCGACCCACGCATTGCCGACATGAGCAAGCGCGGGTTCGATCGCGTCACGCCGATCGCGGAAACCGAAGCTGACTGGGTGCAGGCGTTGGTCGGCCTCTACCAGAGTGTCGCGGCCTAGCGCGCACCATCCGCCGACAGTACGGCCCGCACCGTGCGCAGGGTGATCTTCAGGTCGAGAAGCAGGCTCCAGTTGCCGATATAGGCCACGTCCATGCGGATACGCTCCGCATAGCTGGTGTTGCTGCGCCCGCTGATCTGCCACATTCCGGTGATCCCGGGGCGCACAGCGGTATAGACCGCCAGGTGCTTGGAATAGAGGTAAGCCTCGTCCACCGTGATCGGCCGCGGCCCGACAACCGACATGTCGCCGATCAGAACGTTCCAGAATTGCGGCAGTTCATCCAGGCTGGACCGGCGCAGGAAATGGCCGATGGCGTTGATGCGCGGATCCCGGTCCAGCTTGCGGCGTTCATCCCATTCCTGGCGGGCGATCGGATCGACGCTGATCACCGCTTCAAGGCGTCGGTCGGCATCCACCACCATCGTGCGAAACTTGAGGCAAGGGAAAAGCCGGCCGTCCTTGCCCACGCGCATGTGTCTGTAAAGGACAGGGCCTTTTGTGGTCAGGCGTATCGCCGCAGCGATCACACACAGAAACGGAAGCAACGAAACAAGTGCGAAAGCTGAAAAAACCTTGTCGAACACAAGTTTTGTCAGCGGCACGCTGGCGCTGAAATTCACCACGGGATGCTCCTGCAAAACCGAGGATTCCGGTTTACCGGAGAAGACAACGCTATGATGCACTTTTCAGACTCCTTGCAACCGTATCCAATGTCCCCATAGCTACCCCAACTTCGCCATAATATCGACATGATTGAGAGAAACAAACTGTTTCTGACGGCCTTGGCCCGCATGGCATGAAACCTGCCTTTTGTGAGTGTTTTCAGGATCATCAGACCGGTCATCGAGACCGCTAAACAGGGTTGGCACATCGAATTGTCCGCGTTTTTCCCATGCGAATCGGCCGGCCCGAAAAGGCTTGGCCCGCAATTGTGGCGAAACCGCAAACCCCGAGCCCGGCACCGGCCGCGTTCATGCTGAAATCATTCGGCTCTCCTTATGTCGTGGGCGTGACGGCACGGCTTTCGGTTCAGATCCTGTCGTTCGCGCAGATCATGATCGCATCGCGGTTTGTCGGGCTGACCGAATTCGGCACCTATGCCCTGGCATGGGCCATTGCCGTGATCATCAACACCTTCCTTTTCACCGGCTACTACCATGCGCTTTTGCGCACCACGGAATACGACCGCAACCGCGATACGATCTTCTGGATCATGGCGATGCAGGGCGTCGGCGGTGCGGCGGTCATGCTTGGGGTGGGCGTTCTGGCCGGTGGCGCGGTGGGTCAGACCTTTGTGATGCTGTCCGGGTTTCCGTTGCTGCGGGTTCTGACCTCGTGGAACGAGGCGAACCTGGTGCGCTCGAAACGCACCCGCAGCGCCAGTTCCTATGTCGTGCTGGGCGAGATCCTGGCCGCCACGACGATCCTGATCGGGCTGAATGCCGGGCTGGGCGTTGCGGCCCTTGTGCTGGGGCGCTACGCGGCCAGCATATCGGATCTGATCCTGACAACGCTTCTGGTGCGCCTGCGCCCTGGCCTGCGCTTTCACCGTGACGCGATGGTCGAAGGCTGGGCCACGGCATTGCCGCTGTGGGGCACCAACGCGATGAAGATGTTTTCGAACTATGGCGCCGATCTGATCCTCGGGGCGTTTCTGAACCCCGCCGCCGTCGGCACCTACCGCGGCGGCGCGCGCATGTCGCAGACGGTGGCCGACCTGATCATGCAGCCGGTCGAGCTGCTGAGCTGGTCGCGCTTCACGCGGCTGGAAAAACAGGGCGATCTGGACGGGCTGCGCACCGCCTGGACCGAGACCATGACGATGGGCGCGGCCTGTGCATGGCCGATTCTGATTTCCTTCGCGCTGCTTTCCGAGGAAATCGTGACGGTGGTGTTTGCCGAGATCTGGGGCCCGGTCGCGGCCATTGTCGTGATCATGTGCGTGTCGCGGTCGATCCTGTTCCTGTCCGCCCTGCTGGAACCCACGATGATCTGCCGTGGCCAGGCACGGACCCAGTTCCGCGTGCGCACCGCCGGCGCGGTGGTTCTTCTGGTGTCGCTGCTGGCCTTTGGCCGGCTCAGCGGCGAAGCGGCGGCGATGGCCCATGTGGTGACATCCAGCGTGGTGGCGGCGCTGTCGCTGTGGTTCATGGGCCGCGAACTTGACCTGCGGGCGCGCGGACTGATCCGCGCGTTCCTGCCGGCGATCGTGCTGACAGCGGCCTGCGCCGGCCTGATCGCCGCCACCGCGCCGCTGCGCGCGCAAATGGGCACCACGCCGGGCTTTGCGCTGACGGTGGGCTGTCTGTTCGTGTTCTGGGTCGGCGCGCTGGCCTTGGGGCTGAAACGCGGCATTATCGTGCTGCCGCGTTCGTGATGCCCGGTCAGACCTGCCGGGTATAGAGCACCGCCATCGAATCCTTCATGACAAGCGGGCCGCCCTGGTATTCGGATCCGATATTGGGCGTGCTCAGCGCCAGTTTCCAGCCGGTTCCGCCGATGCCCGGCACCGCCAGCGTCAGAGGATCGATATCGGCGGTGGCATTGCCTTCCATATGCGCCACCACATACACCTGTTCGCCGCCCGGTCCGGTGCGCTGGGCCGCAAACAGGGTGCGCCCGTCGATCGGACGCACATAGTCGAAATGATCTCCGGCACCGTAGTTGCCGGTCAGCCAGGGCCGCGCGCGGCGGAATTCGCGCAGCCGCAGCGAAAACCCCACCTGATCGGCATCCAGCCCGCTGAGCGAATTGCCGACGTTGCAGTATTCGTGCATGTCGTCCATCCAAGCCCGCGCGATCTGTTTCAGCTTCTGCACATCGAAGGGCTGCGCGGCCAGCGCCGGATCGGTGGCGTTCAGCAGGCGCACGATGTCTTCCAGGTCGTAATCCGTGACCTCCACCAGAGCGGGCAGAAACTCCAGAAACCGCTCCAGTTCCACCCGCGTCTCGAAGCCGAAGGCCTTGAGCCGGCGAAAGTTCGAGGGTATGGAATAGCTGTATTCATCGACCTGCCATTTCAGGCTGATCGCCTCTTCGGCCACCACCTTCACGCCGTACCTGTCGTCCTGATTGCGGATAAAGCCCCACGACACCCGCGCCATCGCGTTCAGGAAATCCATCGGCACACCGGGCAGCGCGGCATAGGTCAGCATCGAAACCGCCGGGTTGTCATAGGCCTTGTCCAGAATGTCCATCTCGGTGCTGCCAAGGCGGGTGTTGATGTTCAGCTTGGGGTTCACCTGCGTGCCCCGACGCAGCGTGTCGTGGTTCGAGGTGCCGGAGATCCAGTTCGATCCGTTTTCGACCATCTCGCGGATGCGCCAGAACTTCGACAGCCAGAAAGTGTAGAGAAACGGCGTGTTGTGCGCGAAGGTCAGCGGCCCCCACTGGAACACATCGTCGTCGCGCTGGGTTTCGATCACGGACCGGTAGCTCGAACTCAGCTCCCAGTCGGCCTCGGGCCAGGGCCGGCCATCTTCGAAAATGAACCACGGGCGATAGCGCGTGCCCGCCACCTGCTGCACCGTATCGGCCATCGATTGCAGGTATTCGTCGTCATGCACCAGCCTGTGCGCGGCGGAATCCCAGTATTTGAAATCCTGCGCCCCGTCCACGCGCACGCCGTCGGCGCCGAAATCCACCTTGCGGCGCTGCATTTCCAGCAGGATCGCGCGCACCGACGGGTTCTGATAATCAAGGTTCTGCCCGTACATGTTGGGCCCGGCAAAGAAATGCCCGTTCAGCGCGCGCAGGCCCTGGTTGTCGGCGTGTCCGAACACCACGTCCAGGATCAGGCGCTTCGGCCGATGCGGGAAACCATGCAACACCGCCGCCAGATCCACCAGTTCGTCGGGCCGGCCGGTTTCCAGAAGCACCGGGTTGACGGTGGCCATCCCCGAAATCACCACGTCGTAGCCCCAGTTGGTGGTATCCGGGCGCCGCAGCGTGACGTCGATGTGGTCGTCGCTGGCGGTTTCCTCCCAGAAATCCGGCCCGGTCTCATAGACCGTTGTGGGTTCGACCGGCAACAGCTGCACCGCGTCATACCCAAGAAACAGCTGGTCGGCCGGTTCCATTGGCAGATCGCGGTCCACCCGCTCGGCCAGGCGCTGATAGTGGCGCGTCAGGCTGGCCAGCGTGCCGCCCGCCGTGGCCGTGGGCACATGGATCTGCAGGATGTTGCTGACCGGCCCGAACTTGCTGGGCGTGTCGGATGTACCGGCGCGTTCGGCGAAATACCCGGCGTCGCCGCGTCCGGCCTGCATCGCTGCCACGTCGTACAATTCGGCGGGCGCCATCGCCCCGAAGGGCAGCGACGCGGCCAGCGGATCGAGAACCCTGTGCATCGCCCCGTCCGCATCGCGCCAGGCCAACGCATAAAAATCGCCCACCCTTTCGCGGGTGCCGGCCTGCATCCCGACAACCGCGCTGAAGCAATGCGCATCGAGCCGCACGACAGGCAGCAGCACGCGCTCGAAGGTTACCTCCTGATGCGATGTTGTCAGGTCGAGCGGCTGCAAGGGCGCCAGCACCTCCAGAAAGATATCGCCGTCCGGCACCCGGTGATCCAGCAATTCGGGCACCCAGAACCCGAAATGCGCGACCGTGCCGTCGAACTGCCCGCCAAGATGGCGGGCGATCTGCTGTTCGGCGGCAAAACTGGTTGCGGCGGTCATCTGCGCCGTCCGCGCCGCATCGCGGCGGGCTTCGGCTGCGGTCTGGTCGAAGGTGATGCGCTCTTGCAGAGCCATGGTTTCTCCCTTTTTCTGGTTCAGGTGCGCACGTCGGGCGCGCTGCGCCCGGTGCGTTCGCTCAGCCCGGTCAGAACGTCGGCGGCGCGGATGATGGCCGCCAGAGCGTCCTGCGGATCGTCGTTCATGTGGCCGGGGTCATGTTCCAGCCGTTCGAGATAGAGCCGCAGCGTCGCACCTTCGGTGCCGGTGCCCGACAGCCGCAGAACGATGCGGCCGCCGCCTTCCAGATCGACCCGCAGCCCCTGCCCCCGCGAAAGGCTGCCATCGACCGGATCGGAATAGGCGAATTCGTCGGCGCCCGTCACCTTCAGCCCGGCATGTGTCTGGCCGGGCAGTTCGCCCAGGCGCGCGCGCAGATCCGCGACCAGCGCGTCGGCCACATCGCTGTCGACCGCCTCGTAGTCGTGGCGGGTATAGTAGTTGCGGCCGAAACGGGCCCAGTGCGCCTGCATCAGTTCGCCCACCGAAAGCCCGGTCTCGGCCAGGATGTTCAGCCAGAAGAGCACCGCCCACAGCCCGTCCTTTTCGCGCACATGGTCCGATCCCGTGCCGGCGCTTTCCTCGCCGCACAGCGTCGCACGGCCCGCGTCCAGCAGGTTGCCGAAGTATTTCCACCCGGTGGGCGTTTCATAGCAGCCGATGCCCAGCGCCTCGGCCACGCGGTCCAGCGCGCGCGATGTCGGCATCGACCGCGCAACCCCCGCCAGCCCGCCGGCATAGGCCGGCACGCAGGTGGCATGAGCCGCCAACACCGCCAGGGAATCCGAAGGCGTCACATAGATCCCGCGCCCGACGATCATGTTGCGATCGCCGTCGCCATCGGATGCCGCGCCAAAATCGGGTGCGTTCTCGCCCATCATCTCGTCCATCAGGGTCTTGGCCCAGATCGGGTTGGGATCGGGATGGCCCTGGCCGAAATCCGGGCTGGGAGCGCCGTTGATCACCGTGCCCGCCGGGGCGCCCAGCGTTTTCTCGAGGATCTGGTGCGCATAGGGGCCCGTCACCGCGTGCATCGCATCGAACCGCAGGCGGAAACCGCCGGCGATCAGCGCGCGGATCTTGTCGAAATCGAAGATCTGCGCCATCAGCGCCTGGTAGTCGCTGACCGGATCGACGATCTCGACCTGCATGTCGCCCAGCGCAGCACTGCCGACGCGGGACAGATCGATATCGGCGGTTTCGCATATCTGATAGGCGGTCAGCTTGCCGGTGGCCTCGAGAATGGCGTCGGTCACGCTTTCGGGCGCCGGGCCGCCGTTCGACACGTTGTACTTCACGCCGAAATCGCCGTCCGGGCCGCCCGGATTATGGCTGGCCGAAAGAACGATGCCGCCGTCGGCGCCACGGCTGCGGATCAGGTGCGATGCGGCCGGTGTCGACAACAGCGCGTTCTGGCCGACGATCACGCGCGCTGCCCCGGCGGCGGCGGCCATGCGCAGAACCACCTGCGCCGCGCGGTCGTTGAAGTACCGCCCGTCGCCGCCCAGAACCAGCGTCTTGCCCTTCAGCCCACCGATGCCGTTCCACACCGACTGGATGTAGTTTTCCAGATAGTGCGGCGTCATGAAGACGCTGGTCTTCTTGCGCAAACCCGATGTGCCGGGTTTCTGCCCGGCGATGGGCTGTGTTGCCACCGTGGTGATCGTGGTCATGTCGTGGTCTCCTGTCTGCCTGTTTCTTTCAGGATCTGGCCGGTGCGCGCCAGATCCCCGGAAAATTCCCACGCATCCGGCGCCAGGGGCAAACGGTGCCGCCAGTTGGGGTGTTCGTTCACGGTGCCCGGCAGGTTGGCCTGAACCGTCATGCCAAAGACGTCCTCGGCCTGAACCGCAACCAGCCGCGCCGCGCTCTGGCCCAGAAACCGGTGCATCGCATCGGTGGCGGCGCTGTCGTCCGCCATGCCCGACGGCGCGCCCACGGCCGCGTCGAAGGCCGCGACATCACCACCACGCCGCGCGCGCGCCTCGTCGGCGGCGGGGCCATCCAGCCGATGCAGCGCCGCGCGGGCGTCGATGTCGACCCCGGCGCGCCAGCCTCGAAAACTCGGCAGATCGTGGGTGCCGAAACTGGCGATGGCGCAGCTGTCGTATTCATGCGGTCGCTTGAACGATCCGTCGCCGTGATAGTGCCTTTCGAACATCGCCAGACGGCACCCGAGAATCCCCGAAGCGGCCAGCGCCTGCTGAAGCCCTTCCGGCACCACGCCCAGATCCTCGCCGATCACGACCGCGCCGGCCCGCGCCGCTTCGATCCGGGCCACCGCCAGCATGGCGTCGCGCGGCATCCGCACATATCCGCCCGGCGCGCCGCCCGACAGGGGCACCCAGAACGCCCGTTCGAACCCCAGAACGTGATCTATGCGCAGGACGCC
Organism: Paracoccaceae bacterium; assembly: GCA_024742705.1. Taxonomy (GTDB): domain Bacteria; phylum Pseudomonadota; class Alphaproteobacteria; order Rhodobacterales; family Rhodobacteraceae; genus JANSXZ01. The sequence continues at coordinate 148,092 of JANSXZ010000005.1, forward strand.
GGCGAATTGCAGCTGCTTGCGCAGGGTTTCGGCCAGCGCGGCAAAGCCCTGCGCGACCAGAGCTTGCGGGTTGAACGGTGCCAGGTTCCATGCCTGGCCCTCGGGTGCGAAAGGATCGGGCGGCGCGCCCAGCGACGCGCCATAGGCAAAGCTGGCGCGGTCCTGCCATGTCTCGGCCCCGGCCGGATGGGTGCCCACCGCCAGATCCAGGTAAAGCCCGCGGGCCATTCCCGCGCCGCGCGCCGCATCCGCCGCATCGGCCAGCTGGGTTTCCGCCCGCCATTGCATCCAGGCATGAAATGCCACCGCATCCGCCATCTGGCCGGCCGCCGCGCGCGCCGCGGCACCGGCCGGATCGTGCAGCGCCGCAGGCCAATCCGTCCAGAACGGTCCGTGGTGCGCGCTCAGCGCCTGGTGCAGGGCGAAATCGGCCAGCGGCTGGCCTTCGCGCCGGCGAAACGCGGCAAAGGCCGGATCGTCGCCAGCCGCATCGAATGCGGCGCGCAACCGGGCCTGTCTGGCCGGAACCGCGCCGGCGTAATCGATCAGCGGCCCGCCCGCATCCCCCACGCCACCGCGACAGGCGATGTGCAGCGTCGAGAAACGGCGCCTGTGGGTCGGCGCATAGGGGCTGAAACTGTCGGTCCGGTCATCAAGACCCGCGTGCACCGGGTTGATCCCAAGGAAGGCGGCCCCGTGCCGCGCGGCGCCGCGGGCCGCCCGCGCCAGATCGGCATAATCGCCGACGCCCCCCTGTTCGGGTGTCCGCAATCCTGCCAGCGGCGCGGTGATACCCCAGCACCGCGCCGGCACCGGCAGGCTTTTGGGCGCGCACAGCAGCGTCATGCGTTCGCCGCCCGCCGAAAGCCGGTGCAGGCCCAGGGGCAGCGGCGGCAGCGCGCCGCGCCCTTCGTGCCGCGTGCCGTCCTCGCAGGTCAGTTGCCACTCCAGATCGTCCGGCCCGGCCCAGCCCGGCGCCTCGCCAGGCAAACAGATGTGCCAGTCCGGCAAACGCCGCGCAGAACGCCCCGCGCGAACCGCTGCAAGCCGCTCGTCCGCCTCGCGCGGGCCGGACACCGCACAATCCATCGCTGCCAGAAGCGCCAGCGCGGTATCATGCGACGTGTGCCATCTTTGCCCGTCGAGGCCGTGATAGTCGGCCAGAACGCCCATCGCTTCCGCCAGTTCCAGCACCGGATCCGTCACTGCGGCGCCTCCAGCACGAAGGCCACGACCGATGCCGCCGCGATCAGGGTTGTCGCGGCTTCCACCGGACCGGCGGCCACAGTCGCGTCATGGGTATCGACCCACCGTCGCCACACCCGGCCCTCCGGCACCGCAGGCATCACAAGGCGCTGCGCCTCACCGGCATTGAACACCAGGTAAAGCGCGTCCTCGCGGCTGGCATATTCTGGGGTGGCGGCGGCGGTGCGGACTTCGGCGCAAAGCAGCCGCAGGTCGGGATCGTTCCATTGCGCCGCTGTCATGGCGCTGCCATCCGCGCTCCACCAGAACAGATCGGCGAAACCGTCGTCCTCGCGTTCATGGGCGTGCAGGAACCGGGTCTGGCGCAGGATGGGATGCGCGGCGCGAAACCCGATCAGCGCGCGGGTGAACCGGTGCATCGCCCCGTCGCGGCCCGACCAGTCGATCCAGCCGGTCGGGTTGTCCTGGGCATAAGCGTTGTTGTTGCCCTGCTGGCTGTTGCCCATCTCGTCGCCGGCCAGCAGCATCGGCGTGCCCTGCGACAACATCAGCGTCGCCATCAGGTTGCGGCACCTTCGCGCGCGCGCCGAAAGGATCGCGCGATCCTCGGTCGGCCCTTCGACACCCATATTGTCCGAGTGGTTCTCGGCGTGGCCATCGCGGTTGTCTTCGCCATTGGCCGCGTTGTGGCGTGTCGCATACGACACCACATCGGCCAGGGTGAACCCGTCGTGCGCGGTGAGCATGTTGACCGAAGTGGTGGCCCGGCGGCCGCTGTGATCAAATTCATGCGCCGAACCGGTGATGCGGTTGGCCAGCGCCGGCGCCATGCCCGCGTCGCCCCGCCAGAAACGCCGCACATCGTCGCGAAACCGGTCGTTCCATTCATGGAACGGCGCGGGGAACGCGCCCAGCTGATAGCCGCCCGGCCCGATGTCCCAGGGTTCGGCGATCAGCCTGGTGCCGGCCAGAACCGGATCCTGGCGGATCGCCTGAAAGAACGGCGCATCGGGATCGAAGCCCTGCGCCAGACGCCCCAGCGTGGTGCACAGATCAAAGCGGAAACCGTCCACGCCCATTTCGGTAACCCAGTACCGCAGGCTGTCCAGGATCATCCGCAGCACCATCGGATGATCGGCGGCCAGCGTGTTGCCGGTGCCGGTGTCGTTGACGTAGGCCCGCGCATCCGCGGCTTCCAGGCGGTAGTAGCTGGCGTTGTCGAGGCCCCGAAAGCTGAGCGTGGGGCCAGAGGCATCGCCTTCGCCGGTGTGGTTGTAGACCACGTCGAGGATCAGTTCGATGCCCGCCAGGTGCAGCCTGCGCGCCATGCTGCGGAATTCGTCGATATCGTCCGTGGCAAGGTATCGCGGTTCGGGGGCGAAAAAGCCGATGGTCTGATAGCCCCAGTAATTGACCAGCCCCTTTTCGATCAGGAACCGGTCGTTGATGAAAGCCTGCACCGGCAAAAGCTCAAGTGAGGTGATGCCCAGATCGCGGTAGTGCGCCAGCATCGCGTCGCTGGCCAGCGCGGCAAAACGGCCGGCGGACGCGGCTTCGGGGTGCTGGCGCGTGAGGCCGCCGGGATGGGCTTCGTAGATCACCATGTCCGACCGGGGCACAGAAGGGCGTGGGCCCAGATCGGCCCGGTTCGGCGCCGTCACAACGCAGCGCGGCATGAAATCGGCGCTGTCGCGCCCGCAGGCCCGGTCGGGACATGCCGGATCGCCGCCGATCAGCGCGCCATGCCAGCGCGGGTGCCCGGTGATGCGCCGGGCATAGGGATCCAGAAGCAGTTTGGCAGGATTGAACCGGTGCCCCTCGGCCGGGCAGAAGGAGCCGTGCACGCGCAGGCCATAAAGCTGGCCCTCGGCCAGCCCCGGTACGAACCCGTACCATATGTCGCCGTCGCGCTCCGGCAGGTCAAGGCGCTGTACCTCTTGCGTGCCGTCGTCGGAAAACAGGCACAGCTGGATCCTGTCGGCATGGGCCGAGAAGACGGCAAAGTTCACACCGTCCCCCGCGAGGGTCGCGCCCATCGGGTGGGGCCGGCCTTCGGTCATTGTCCAGACTGGCATCAGTTCCTGACCAACCCCTGATAGAGCCGCGCATACTCGGCCGCGGCAACCGCCCATCCGACCAGCTGGCGCATGGCGTTGCGCTGCATCCGGCGCCATTGATCGGGCGCCTGCCAGACCTGCATCATCCGCGACAGCGCCACCGCCAGCGCTTCGGCCGTGACCGGCGCAAACTGAAATCCGGTCGCCACGCCCATCGCCTGCGCCGCCGGGTTGGCATCGATCACCGTATCGGCCAGGCCGCCGGTGCGCGCGACCACAGGCAGGGTGCCGTGGGCCAGCCCGTACAATTGCGTCAGCCCGCAGGGTTCGAAGCGCGACGGCACCAGGATCGCGTCGCCGCCGGCCATCATCAGATGCGACAGCGCCTCGTCATAGCCGATGCGCACCGCCGCGCCGGGATGCGCCGCAAGATCGCCGAAACGCTTTTCGAGATCGGCGTCGCCGCTGCCCAGAACGGCCAGCTGGGCACCTTGCCCAAGCAGCGCGGGCGCCACCGCAAGCAACAGGTCCAGCCCCTTTTGCGCGCTCATCCGTGACACCACGACACAAAGCGGGCCGTCGCCATCGGGCAGGCCCAGTTGCGCGCGCAGCGCCGCCTTGTGGCGGCGTTTGCCCTGCGGTGTCTTGTAGGGTGCGCCCCAGACGCCCGTGTCGATGCCGTTGAGAACCCCGCTCAGATGCGCCTGGCGGTGGCGCAGCACCCCGTCAAGCCCCATGCCGAATTCCGGTGTCATCAGTTCGGCGGCATAGGTCGGGCTGACGGTGGTGATGGCATCGGACAACGCAAGGCCGGCCTTCAACGCGCTGATCTGGCCGAAGTATTCGTATCCTTCGGGGGTAAAGCCGCTTTCAGGCAGACCCAGTTCGCCGCGCGACGCCGCCGGCGCCAGCCCCTGAAAGGCGATGTTGTGCACCGTCATCAGGGTGCCGACACGCCCGGCAATGCCGGCTTCGGCCAGATACACAGGCACCAGACCCGCCTGCCAGTCGTGCAGATGCAAGACTTGCGGCACCCAGCCTTCGATGCCGGTGGCGGCAATGCGCACCGCGGCCAGCGACAGCGCCGCAAACCGCCGGGGATTGTCGGGCCAGTCGCGGCCGTCGGCATCCAGATATGGCGATCCGGCACGATCGAACAGATGCGGCGCATCAAGCACATAAAGCGCCCGCGCGCCCAGTGCGGCGTGCAGCACCCGCGCCGGCCCGCCCATCAGGTCGGGCCAGTGCAGCACCGCCGGCGCCGTGCCGCAGGCCGCCATGACCGCGCGATAGCCCGGAAGCAGCGTCCGCAGATCGGCACCCAGCGGCGCCAGCGCATCGGGCAAAGCGCCGGCCACATCGGCCAGACCGCCGGTCTTGACCAGGGGCACGCATTCCGATGTCACCGACAGCACCTGCGTCATTGCGCGGCGGCCCTCGCATCCAGCATCGGCTGGGTAATCAGCGTCACGCCGCCCGATGTCACCCGGAACCAGCGCGCGTCCTCATCGGGATCCTCGCCCACCACCAGGCCTTCGGGGATCTGCACGCCCCGGTCGATCACCACATTGCGCAGCTGCGCCGAACGCGCCACCGTCGCATAGGGCAGCACCACCGCCCCATCCAGCGATGCATAGCTGTTGGTGTGCACCTGGGTGAACAGCAGCGATCGCCGCACCTCGGTGCCCGAGATGATGCAACCCCCGGCAACCAGCGAACTGGTGGCGTTGCCGCGGCGGTTTTCCTCGTCGTGGATGAACTTGGCCGGCGGCACGCTTTCGGAATAGGTCCAGATCGGCCACTGCCGGTCCCAAAGGTCAAGCTCGGGGTTGAAGTCGGTCAGGTCGATATTGGCCTTCCAGAAGGCATCCACCGTGCCCACATCCCGCCAATAGGCCGGGGCATCCGGGGTGTGACGCACGCAGGAGGTTTCAAAACGATGCGCCATCGCCTTGCCGTGCCGAACGATGTGCGGAATGATATCGCCGCCGAAATCGCGGTTCGATCCGGGCGTCTCGGCATCCTTGCGCAGTATGTCGCGCAGAAACGCCCATTTGAAGACGTAGATGCCCATTGACGCCAGGCTGACCTCGGAGTTGTCGGGGGTGCCGGGCGGATCGTCGGGCTTTTCCAGAAAATGGGTGATGCGGTCGCTGTCGTCCACGTCCATCACGCCAAAGGCCGACGCCTCGGCGCGCGGCACCGTCAGGCAACCGACGGTCACATCGGCATCCGTCGCGACATGCTGTTGCAGCATGAATTCGTAATCCATCTTGTAAATATGATCACCCGCGAGAATCACGATATAGTCCACACCGTAGCTGTCGACGATGTCGATATTTTGAAACACCGCATCGGCCGTGCCTTCATACCACTTGTCATCGACGCGCTGGCTGGCCGGCAGAATATCCAGATATTCATTGCGTTCGGCGCGGAAAAACGACCAGCCGCGCTGACAATGCCGGATCAGGCTGTGCGCCTTGTACTGGGTGGCGACCGCGATCTTGCGGATCCCGGTGTTCAGCGCGTTCGACAGGGCGAAATCTATGATCCGGGTCTTGCCCCCGAAATACACCGCCGGCTTGGCGCGGATGTCCGTCAGTTCACGCAGCCGGCTGCCCCGGCCGCCGGCCAGAACGAAGGCCATCGACCGGCTTGCCAGACGTGTGGTTGAAAGGCTCATTTCTCCCCCTCCGGGCAAAATGCCCCTGTTGTTGCGGCACCAGATGCGCTGCTGCCAGCAATCTGTCTCACATCATTCGCCGATAAGAAACACCGCAGACAGGGGCGGCAGGTAAACCGGCGCGCTGGCGGGTTGGCCATGGCGCGGTTCGGCCACCGCCAGAACGGCGCCCATGTTGCCACGCCCGCCGCCACCATAGACTTCGGCATCGCTGTTGAAGATCTCGCGCCAGACGCCGGTTTCGGGCAATCCGATCCGATAGGCCTCGCGGGCAACCGGGGTGAAATTGCACACGACGGCCACGCTGGGCCGGTCCGGCGCACGCCGCAACCACGCCAGCACCGAATGCTCGGCGTCGTTCGCTTCGATCCAGCGGAAGCCCTCGGGATCGCAATCGAGTTCATGCAGCGCCGGCGTCGCGCGGTAAAGATGGTTGAGATCGCGCACCAGCCGGGCCACCCCGGCGTGTGCTGCATCGCCCGCCTCGTGCCAGTTCAGCGCGGTGTCGTGGTTCCATTCTGACGACTGCGCGAATTCCTGCCCCATGAACAGCAGCTTCTTGCCCGGATGCGCCCACATGAAGCTGTAGTAGGCGCGCAGGTTGGCGAATTTCGCCGCCCTTTCGCCGGGCATCCGATCGAGCATCGTGCCCTTGCCGTGCACCACCTCGTCATGGCTGATCGGCAGGATGAAGTTCTCGGAATAGGCATAGTGCATTCCGAAGGTCATCTTGTCGTGATGGTGGCGGCGGTTGATCGGGTCTTCCTGCATGTACCGCAGGGTGTCGTTCATCCAGCCCATGTTCCATTTGTAGCCAAAGCCCAGCCCGCCTTCATCCACCGGGCGCGACACCTTCGGAAACGACGTGCTTTCCTCGGCCACCGTCATGATGCCGGGATGCGCGCCATAGGTTTCGGTGTTCATGCGGCGCAGCATGTCGATCGCCTCATAGTTCTCGCGGCCGCCATCCTTGTTGGGCACCCATGCATCCGAAGCGCGGCTGTAATCGCGGTAGAGCATCGAGGCCACCGCATCCACCCGCAGGCCGTCGATATGGTATTCTTCCAGCCAGTAGGCGGCATTCGACGTCAGGAAATTCGCCACTTCGCTGCGGCCATAATTGTAGATCAGGGTGTTCCAGTCCTGGTGGAAGCCTTCGCGCGGGTCGGCGTGTTCGTAGAGCGCGGTGCCGTCGAACTGGCCCAGGCCATGCGCATCTGTCGGGAAATGGCCCGGCACCCAATCCAGCAGCACCCCCAGCCCGGCCAGATGCGCAGCATTGACCAGGTCGCGGAATTCATGCGGCGGGCCGTGCCGCACCGTCGGCGCGAACAGCCCGACAGGCTGATAACCCCACGAGCCGTCAAACGGATACTCCGAGATCGGCAAAAGCTCGATATGGGTGAAACCCATGTCGCGGACGTAATCCACCAATTCGCGCGCCGCCTCGACATAGGACATGCGGCGGTTGTCGGCCATGCGCTTCCACGACCCCAGGTGCACCTCGTAGATCGAAATCGGTGCATCGCGCCGGTTGGCCCCAGCGCGGGACGCCATCCATGCATCATCCGACCAGCCATAGCCACGGATATCGCGCACCACCGATGCGTTTTCCGGCGGGTGCTGTGCGCCAAAGCCGACCGGATCGGATTTCAACGGCAGCAATCCACCATCGGCGGCAAGGATTTCGTATTTGTAGACAGTGCCTTCGCCCAGACCGGGCAGGAAAATCTCCCATACGCCGGTCGCACCGCGCCGCCGCATCCCGTGGCGCCGTCCGTCCCAGCCATTGAACGGCCCCACCACCGAAACCCGCCGCGCGTTGGGCGCCCAGACCGCGAATTTCGTGCCTGCCACGCCCTCGTGGGTCGTCACATGGGCGCCCAGCACCCGCCAGAGGTGGCGATGCCGGCCCTCGCCCAGAAGATGCTCGTCGAGTTCGCCCATCAAGGGCCCGAAGCGGTACGGATCGTCAAAGCGCCACGTGCGGCCGGTGTCATCGGCGCCCTCCAGATCGTAGGGCCCTTCGCCCGGCACCGGGCCGCGAAACAGCCCGTCGCCCAGCGGTGTGAGCGGATGGCGCCGCGCGCCCTGACAGGCGGTCATGCGCGCCGCGCCGGGATCGAAAGCGGTGACCTGGAGCAAACCGTCCACCATATGCGGTCCCAGAACCGCGAAGGGGTCGCTGCATTTGCCGGTCGCGATGCGGTTCAGGTCGTCAGACCCGGTCAGGTTTGCGCGCATGTGGGATGCGTCGTCAGGCATGGTGCCTCCCTGCTGTGTATCGGACCGGCGCAACCGCCCGCCGGCCGCTGATGTCCTATTCGTCCGAAAGGAGCGACTGCGCGCCCCAGATATCGGCACTGTAGCCCCGGATGGTGCGGTCGGACGAAAACCATCCGCTGCGCGCCGTGTTCAGCGCGGCCATGTGGGCCCATGTTCTGGGTGCGGCAAAGGCCGCGTCGACAGCGCGCTGGGCGCGCCAGTAATCGGCGAAATCCGATGCCACCAGGAAGTAATCCGGCCCCGACACGTTGCCCGCGATGCCATGATAGCGATCGGGTTCGTCGGGCGAGAAGGTGCCGTTGCGCACCGCTTCCAGCGCCGCGGCCAGTTCGGGGCTATCGGCGATGGCCAGTGCGGCGTGATCGTGCACCGCGCGGCGGCCATCGACCTGATCGGCGGTCATGCCGAACAGAAAGAAGTTTTCCGGGCCCACCTTCTCGCGGATTTCCACGTTGGCGCCGTCCAGCGTGCCGATCGTCAGCGCGCCGTTCAGGGCGAACTTCATGTTGCCGGTGCCCGATGCCTCCTTGCCGGCGGTCGAGATCTGTTCGGACAGGTCCGATGCCGGGATCAGCCGTTCGGCCATCGTCACGTTGTAGTTCGGCAGGAACACGACCTTCAGAAGATGCGCTGTCTGCGGGTCGGTGTTGATCACCGCCGCGACATCGTTGATCAGCCGGATGATGTCCTTGGCAAAGAAATACCCCGGCGCGGCCTTGCCCGCGAAGATTTTCAGGCGCGGTGTCCAGTCGGCGCCGGGATCGGCGCGCATGGCCTGCCACAGCGCGATGGTTTCCAGGATGTTGAGGTGCTGGCGCTTGTATTCGTGCAGGCGCTTGATCTGAACATCGAACATCATCGCCGGATCGACATCGACGCCGGCGTCGGATTTCAGCCAGTTGGCCAGATCCGCCTTGTTGGCATGCTTGGCCGCCTCGTAACCCTCGCGGAAGCCCGCGTCGCCGACATGCGGTTCCAGATCGGCCAGCCGTTCCAGATCGCCCACCCAGGCGTCGCCGATCGTGTCGGTGATCAGCGCGGCAAGGCGCGGGTTGCACGACAACAGCCACCGCCGCGGGGTCACGCCGTTGGTCTGGTTGACGATCCGGTCGGGATGCAGGCCGTGCAGATTGGCAAAGACCGTCGATTTCATCAGTTCGGTGTGCAGCGCCGAAACCCCGTTCACCTTGTGCGCCATCATGAACGACAACTCGCCCATCTTCACCTGATGGTCGCCACGGGCGCTGACCGCGCGCGAAGGGTTGGCCGCCGCATGGGCCGCGTCGATGCGATCGATCAGCGTCAGATGGCGCGGCAAAAGCCGGCCGAACAGATCCTCGGGCCAGCTTTCCAGCGCCTCGGGCAACAGCGTGTGGTTGGTATAGCTCAGACAGCCGCGCGCGATCACCACCGCCTCGTCGAATTCCAGCCCGCGTTCGTCGTGCAGGATGCGCACCAGTTCGGGCCCGGCGATGGCGGGGTGGGTGTCGTTCAGCTGAATGGCGATCCGCGACGGCAGCGCGCGCAGATCGTCGTGCTGGGTGTCGAACCGGCGCAGGATGTCGCGCAGCGACGCGGCGGTGAAGAAATACTCCTGCTTGAGCCGCAGTTCGCGGCCCTGGCCTGTGGTGTCATCGGGATAGAGAACCCGGCTGATCGTGCGCGCCAGCGCCTCGCCCTCGGCGGCACCGGCAAAGTCACCGTGGTTGAACCGGTTCAGATCGAACGGATCTTCGGCGCGCGCCGACCACAGCCGCAGGGTGTTGGCCCAGCGCCCCTGCCAGCCGACGACAGGCGTATCGTAGGCCTCGGCAAAGACACCTTCCGCCGGGGTCCATTCCGCGCGGCTGCCGGTTTCGCTGACGTCGCCGCCAAAGCCGATGCGGAACCGCGCCTCGGGGCGCTCGAACTCCCAGGGGTGCTGTTGCTGCAGCCAGGTCTCGGGCCGCTCGACCTGACGGCCGCCGTCGAAGCTCTGACGGAACAGGCCGTGTTCATAGCGGATGCCATAGCCGAAGGCCGGCACGCCCAGCGTCGACATGGATTCCATGAAACAGGCCGCCAACCGCCCCAGGCCGCCGTTGCCCAGCGCCGCGTCCGGCTCGTCCTCGAGGACATCGCGGTAATCCTGGCCCAGCGCGTGCAAGGCCGATCTGACCAGATCCTCAAGCCGAAGGTTCACGATGGCGTCTTCCAGAAGGCGCCCGATCAAAAACTCCATCGACAGGTAGTAGACCCGTTTGGCGTCCTTCTCATAGGTCGCGCGCGTCGCCGCGAACCAGCGCTCCATGATCCGGTCGCGCACCGCGAACGACGTGGCCATGCGCCAGTCGTACAACTGCGCCGTATCCGGCAGCTTGCCCAATGTCATCATCAGATGCCGAAGGATCGCATCCTTCATGTCGGTGTGGTTCAAAAACTGATCCTTGGCCATCGTCGTGCTACTCATCTTTTCCGGGCGCATTCGGCGCGGTTGTTCACCACCGCCCACCAAATGACAAGCGTATAGACCGCAACGGGACAAACCGCGCGGATGCGCGCCGCGGTCCGCCGCTGGTTCAGGCGCTTTTCAACACCCTGGCACGTTCGGCGCCGATTTCATCGAAAAGCTGCTGGTGCAGGTTGCCCCAGGCGGCGATGTCCAGACGGCGCGTGATCTCGCGCAGGTCGGCCATGCGCACGCGCCTTTCTTCGGGCTCCATCGACAACGCGGTCATGATCGCGCTGTCCATCGAGCGGTTGGAATAGGGGTTGGTGATCACGGCCGAGCGCATCTCGACCGCCGCGCCGGCGAATTCCGACAGCACCAGCACCCCGTCGCCGTCGGTGCGCGCGCAGACGAATTCCTTGGCCACCAGGTTCATCCCGTCGGCCAGAGGCGTGATCCACGCCACATCCGCCGCCCGGTAATAGCCGATCAGCTCGTCAAAGGGGATGGCGTTGGAAATCAGTGCCACGGGCTGCCATTCGAACGATCCGAACCGCCCGTTGATCCGTCCGGCGGTCTGTTCGATCTCGTTCTGGATATCGGCATAGGCCGCCATGCCGCGATTTGCCGATACCGACACATGCATCAGCCGCACCCGTCCGCGCAGCCCCGGGTTTTCCTCGAGAAGACGCTCGAAGCTTTCCAGCTGCTGCACCCCGCCCTTGGTGTAATCCGTCCGCCCCACCGACAAGATCAGCTTGGCATCGTCGCCCAGTTCCGCGCGCACCGAACGGCGCTTGGCCTCGGTTGCGGCGCTGTGGGCCTTTTCATGCACGAAATCCACGTCCACGCCCACCGGCGCGACGCTGACGCGCACCTGCCTGCCATTCGCCTCGAGCATGGTCGGCACCGACCGTTCGGTCAGCGCCGTGCCTTCGGAAATCAGCGCATCCTCGACCGGCGCGCGGCGCACCACGTCAACATCCGTCAGGCTGCGCGCAACCGACACGAAGTTGGCGGCATAGCGCGGGATATGAAAGCCGACCGCATCACAGGCCAGAAGGCTTTCGACGATCTCGCGCCGCCACGGCAGCACGTTGAACATGTCGGCCGAGGGAAACGGCGTATGATGAAAGAACGCGATCCGCAGGTCGGGCCGCATCTGCCGCAGATATCCCGGCACCAGCCACAGGTTATAGTCATGCACCCAGACGACGGCACCCTGCCCCGCTTCGGCGGCGGCGGCTTCGGCAAAGGCCCAGTTCACCTCGCGGAAATTGGGCCAGTCCACCGGGTCATAGTTGTACTGTTCCTTGAACGAATGAAGGATCGGCCAGAACGCCTCTTTCGAGGTGACGTGATAGAATTCATGCACCTGCCGCGCGGTCAGCGGCAACCGCGAAACGGTATAGTCGCCATAGGCGTCCGACACCTCGATCTGGCGTTCGAAACCGGGATTGGCCGGGTCTTCGGCCAGCTTCCACGCGATCCAGGCGCCATGATCGACCCGGCCGAAGAAACCCTTCAGCGTCGGAACGATGCCGTTCGGGCTCTTGTTCTCGATCAGGCGGGTTTCGCCGTTTTCCTCGACTTCCTGATAGGGCTGACGGTGATAGACGATAACAAGATCGGATGGCATGGTTTCTCTCCTCAGGGCGTCGGGTGCAGATCGAACGCGGCCATCGCGTCGAGAATACCGGCCGCGCCTACGCGGTCGGAGCGGTGAACATGGGTCTTGCCTGCCAGCGCGCGCAGCAACGCCGGTTCAGACCCGCCCACCGCCACGGCGGGTATGCCCATTTCCAGCATCGACAGGTCGTTCATGGTGTCGCCCGCGGCCAGAACCCGGCCCGGATCGGCACCCAGGTGGGCGATCAGGCGGCGCAGCGATGGCCCCTTGCTGACGCCGGGGGGCAGGACATCGAAGAACCGGTCGTCGGATATCAGTGGCGCAAGGCCCATGTCGTGCACCACCTGAACCGCGCTGTCGTCGAACCGCGCCGCATCCAGATCATAGCTGACGCGGTAGCGGAACGGCGTCGGCTGCAACGTCAGGCCGGGGTGGCCGTCCAGACGGGCCCGGACCCTGGCGCCGCTGTCGCCCCAGAGTGTCGCGATTTCCGCCTCGAGCGCCGGGATCGGTTCGATCCGCCGGTCCGGCATCACCTGTGCGATCGTGGTGCCGACATCGCCGATCACATACTCGGGCCATGGCACGCCGCCGCCGCACAATTCGCCAATGAACCGCGGATCGCGGCCGGTGACGAAGATCAGGCGGATGCTCGCGCGGTGTGCCTCGATCCAGTCGTAGAGCGTGCGCCGGTCGCTGTCCGAGCCGCCCAGAAATGTACCATCGAGATCGGTTGCCAGAACGAAGCGGTCGCGGGAATTGCCGGTTTCAGCGGCTGTCTGGCCGGTCATGCGATGCGCTCCGCCAGTTCCCGGATCGCGGTGTCGGTTGCCGGATGGTCGATCATCATGGTCATCGCCTGCGGTTCGGCCTCGAGCGGACGGGCCCAGAGCCGCGCAAAGCTTTCGCCCAGGTCGGCACCGTCGTGCAGGATGGCGCGCACCGCTTCACAGATCGGCAATGGAATATGCAGGCGCCGCGCCAGATCGGTCACGGTTTTCGAATTCAGTTCGCCCTCGACAACAACCGGCTTGCCATCGAAACAGCGGGCGCGTTCGGTGCCGCCGCCCAGTTGCAGCCCCAGCGACATGTTGCGCGATGTCGCGCTGGAGCAAGTCAGCGACAGATCGCCCAGACCAGCGAGGCCGGTCACGGTTTCGGGACGGCCGCCCATCGCCTCGGACAGGCGGCGCATTTCGTCGACACCCTGGGTGATCAGCGCCGCGCGGGTGTTTTCGGCAAAGCCCGCGCCCGTCATCATGCCGCAGGCAATGGCGATCACGTTCTTGATCGCGCCACCGATTTCCACGCCGGCCACATCGTCCGACACCGACGTGCGAAACGCCTCGGTGCTCAGCGACACCGCAAGGCGCGCCGCGGGGCTCTGTGCCGGCGACAGCCGGTCGGCGGGTCCGAAGGGGAAGGCCACGGTGGCCGCCGTCGGATGGCCCAGAACCGCTTCGCGCGCGAAGGTCGGCCCCGACACCACCCCGACGGGGCGCGGATCAAGCACATCTTCGGCAACCTGCGTCATCATCAGGCCGGTGTTGCGCTCGATGCCCTTCGCGCAGACGGCCACGGGCACGCCCGGCCGCAGGTGCGGGGCCATGCGCGCGCAGGTGTCGCGCACCGCATGCGACGGCACCACCACCAGAACCGCATCCGCCCCGGCGACCGCCTCGGCGATGTCGGTGGTTGCCTGAATGCCCGCCGGCAATGCCACGTCGCCCAGATACCGGCTGTTGGTCGCGGTCTCGACGATCTCGCGGGCCACGTCGGCGTCGCGCCCCCACAGCGCCAAATCCCGACCGCTGCGCCGGGCCAGGGCCGCCAGCGCGGTCCCCCACGCGCCCGATCCGAGCACGGCGATTTTACGGTAGGGTACAGAGCGGTCAGCGACCGGCGTCACCTTCAGCGGGTCCAGTTTCATGTATCATCCATCTTTTGTTTTGCGCCGGCCCGGTGCGCGCCCGCAAAGATGCAGCGCGGTGACGGACCAACCCCGGGAACCAACGCGCAAGGCGTCGAAGGGTTCCGAAAATGGGGCGATTTTTTTGCATCCGACAAGATGCGCGCCCCGTTGCCGCAACTTGCAACACATCCACGCCGATCACAAGGCAAGGCATCCGGCATGGGCCATCTGCCGCCACGGGGCACCGCCCGCGCCCGCCGAAAAGGCCGCGATCAGGCGCTTTTGCCCCCGCCTTTTTGTTGTGTCCGCACCAGCGCCGCCAGCAACGCCAGCAGGCCACCGCAGATCGCGGAAACCGCGACCAGGGGCGCGGCAAACCCTCCGGTCCACTGCGACAGCGCGCCAAAGACCACCGGCCCCAGAACGCCCCCCACCTCGGCGGTGGTAAAGAACATGCCCCCGGCCAGGCCCAGCCGGTCGCGCGCGATGCCGCGGGTTTCCATCAGGATCAGGATCGCGACCGTCATCATCGAGCCGCGCGCGACGCCCTGTGCGACCAACCCGGCGGCCAACAGCGGCCCCGGCGCCAGGTGCAGCAGCAGGCTGGCCGCCAGAGACGCCGTGAACAGCGCCGCCATCACCGCCATGCGGCGTTCGGGCGTCGCCAGGCGCGGCACCGTCAGCGCCCCGATCACCCCAACGGCGCTTGACAGCGCGGCCCAATATCCCGCGCGCACCGGATCCAGCCCCTTGGCGCGCAAAAGCTCGGGGAGCCAGTTGTTCAGGCCGTGGTTGATGAAGAAGATCCCGACGCTCATCGCCAGGACGATGCGCACCGCGGGCAGCCCGAGGATCTCGGCAAAGGCGGCAAGGCTGAATTTCTTGCCCTCGCCCTCGGCGCGCGCGGCCGGCCCGGCAAGGCCGGTCAGCACCAGCCAGATGACCCCCGACACCATCACCAGCCCGGCATAGAGAAACATCACCCCGCGCCAGTCGCCCATCGCCGGCAGGGCCACGGCATTGGTCAGCGCAAGGGCCGTCATCCCGCCAAGGTACGGGCCGGTGATGTAGATGCCCATCGCCGTTCCGCGCGACGGGCCTTCGAACAGGCCGGCGATCAGCTTGGGCGCGCCGACCGATATCATCGGCCCGCCAATCCCGAAAAGCGCCACCGCCAGCATCAGCATGCCGGTGGTGTCGGCCATGCCGCGCGCCACGCCCGATGCCGCCATGATCACCGTGGCCGCGAAAAGCGTCACGCGCACACCCAGCCGGTCCAGAAGGATACCGCAGGGGATTGCGGCGGCGATATACGTCAGCGGCCAGGCCCCCAGCACCGCACCCATCGCGGCGTTGCTGGCGCCCAGGTCCGCCGCGATCAGCGAAACCAGAGGCGCCATGGACGCGATTGTCAGACCGAAACAGAAATAGATCAGCCAGACACCGCCAAGCATCACCCATCTGGCCCGCGACAGCGCCATCACCGCGCTCAGTAGCTGCGGGGCAGGCCCAGCACATGCTGACCCAGATACCCCAGGATCATGTTGCGCGAAATTGGCGCGGTCTGGTACAGCCTTGCCTCGCGCCATTTGCGTTCGATGCCGTATTCCCGGGCGAAGGCGAACCCCCCGAACACCTGCATGCAGACCTCGGCCGCCTGCCAGCTGGCATCGGCGGCCAGCATCTTGGCCATGTTCGCCTCGGCGGCGGCCTTGTGGCCCGCATCGAACAGCGCGGCGGCCTTCCTGACCATCATCTCGGCGGCCTGAAGATCGGCATAGGCCTTGGCGATCGGGAACTGAATGCCCTGGTTGGCACCGATCGGCCGGCCGAAAACGGTGCGGTCATTGGCATATTCCACCGCCTTGCGCACGAAGAACCGCGCGTCGCCGATACATTCATAGGCGATCAGGATGCGTTCGGCGTTCATGCTGTCGACGATGTAACGGAACCCCTTGCCCTCTTCGCCCACCAGGGTATCGCCGGGGATCTCGAGATTGTCGAAAAACACCTCGCAGGTGTTGTGGTTGATCATCGCGTCGATCTTCGACAGGCTCAGCCCGTTGCCCAGCGCGGCGCGCATGTCGATCAGGAATACCGACATGCCGTCGGACCTTCGGGTCACCTCGGACGCCGGGGTGGTGCGCGCCAGCAACAGCATCAGATCGGATTCGAACGCCCGGCTGGTCCATACCTTCTGGCCGTTCACGACATAGGTGCCGCGCGCGGTCTTTTCGGCGCGGGTTTTCAACTGGGTGGTGTCGCTGCCGGTGGTCGGTTCGGTCACACCGAAAGCCTGCAACCGCAACGCACCCGAGGCGATATCGGGCAGATAGCGCGCCTTTTGCGCATCGCTGCCATAGCGCAGCACCGTGCCCATCGTGTACATCTGCGCATGGCAGGCGGCCGCGTTGCCGCCGCTGGCGTGGATGGTTTCCAGAACCGCGCCCGCCGCGCTCAGCGGCAGGCCCGAACCGCCGTATTCTTCCGGGATCAGCGCGCCCAGAAAACCGCTTTCCGTCAGTGTTCTGACGAATTCCGTCGGATAGGCGTCGGCCTTGTCCAGCGCCATCCAGTATGCGTTGTCGAACCCCTCGCACAGGCGCGCAACCCCCTCGCGGATATCGCTCCAGTCTTCGCCCGCGGGCACCGAAATGGCATCGAGATCGATCATGTTCATCGCTTGGTCCTTTGTGGTTCTGTCACAGGGCGCCTGCCGCGCGCAGCGCGGCGATCTGCGTCGGGTCGAGCCCGTATTCGCCCAACACCTCGTCGGTATGCGCGCCGGCATCGGGCACCGATCGCGATATGCCCGCCGGGGTGCGTGACAGGGTGACGGGCTGGCCCACCACCCGCACGCGCCCGCGTTCGGGATCGTCGACCGGCGCGGCAATGCCCAGGTGCCGGACCTGCGGGTCGGCGAACACCTGGTCCATCGTATAGATCGGGCCGGCGGGCACACCGTGCCGCTCAAGAAGTTCCATCCAGTGCGCCGAGCCATGCGCCGCGAACACCGGGCGCAAGATATCCCACAGCGCCGCGCGATGCGCAAAGCGCCCTTCGACGCTGGCGTAGGCGGGATTGGCGGCCAGGTCATCGCGCGCAAGCGCGGTGCAGAGCGCCTGCCACTGGCCATCGCCGCCGACGCCCAGGTTGATATGCCCGTCGGCGGTGGCGACCACCCCCATCGGCGTGACCGTCGGATGATCGTTGCCAGCCTGCCCCGGAACCACCCCATCGATCAGATACTGCGCCGCCTGGAAATCCATCAGCGCGATCTGCGCCTCCAGAAGCGATGTCTGCACCCATTGCCCCCGCCCCGACGCGGTTCTTTCGGCCAGCGCCAGCAAGATGCCCGTCGCGGCATAGAGCCCCGACGAAAGGTCGGCCACCGCGGTGCCGGCGCGCAACGGCGGTTCGCCGGGAAAGCCAGTGGTGCCCATCAGGCCCCCCATGCCCTGGGCGATCTGGTCGAATCCCGCGCGCCCCGCATAGGGCCCGTCCTGGCCAAATCCGGAAATCGAGGCCAGGATGATCGCCGGGTTCGCCGCGCTCAGCGCCGCATAGTCGATGCCCAGCCGGGTCTTGACGTCGGGCCGGAAGTTTTCAACCACCACGTCGGCCCGCGCGGCCATTTTCAGGAACAGATCCCGGCCTGCATCCGATTTCAGATTCAGCGTCATGGACCGCTTGTTGCGGTGCAGGTTCAGCATGTCATAGCCGTGGCGCGCACCGGACACACCGGCATTCTTGTCCAGCCCCTCGGGGGCGTCGATCTTGATCACATCGGCGCCGAAATCCGCCAGCACCCTGCAACAGGCCGGCCCGGCGCGCACCCGCGTCAGGTCAAGCACTTTCAGACCGGCCAGCGCGGTCATGGCGCGAACCCTTCGCCGAAGCCGGCCAGTTCGGCGCCGCCCGTGCCATCGGCGGCGACGAACCAGTCGCCCAGAACCGACGAGGTCACGAAAACCGTATCGTCACGCTGCAACAGCAGGTCCAGTGCCTGCGCGAAGTAGTGCGCGATGTGCGGCACGCCGATGATATGCGGATGCAGCGCCAGGGTCAGAACCCGCGGGTTCTGTTCCAGTTCCCGTTCGAACACCGCCAGGGTCGCCTTCAGCCGCTTCAGCATCTCGTCGCTGGAACTCTGCTGGATCGCCCAGATCGGCACATCGTTCAGTTCGAAGGTGTAGGGCAGCGCCACCATCGGCCCATGCCGCGTGCGCATCCAGACCGGCAGATCGTCGACCACCCAGTCGTGCAGAAACTCGACACCCTCGGCCTTCAGGATGTCCGGCGTCGCCTCGGTTTCGCCCAGCCCCGGCCCCAGCCAGGCACGCACCGGCGTGCCGCCGGCCTGCGCCAGCCGCGACAGGCTGCGGCGGATCACCGCCGCCTCGTCGTCGACCTGCTTGAGCGATTGCTGAAACCAGCCATGCCCGACCAGTTCCCAGCCCGCAGCAACCACGGCATCGGCAAGCGCCGGGTAAACATCGCAGACCTGGGCATTCATGAAGGCCGAACAGGGCAGCCCGCGTTCGGCCAGCATCGCCATGATCCGGGGCATGCCCGCGCGCATCCCGTATTCGACCCAGCCATAATTCGGCACGTCCGGCGGGCTGGGCGCGGCACCGTGCGGCGCGGGAATGATCCCGCGCGGCATCGGCCGGTCGAAAGGCCAGTATTCGATGTTCATCGCCAGATGCACCATCAGCGGCTTGCCGTTCAGCGGGGCAAGCCGGGGGCGGTCGGTGGCCAGGCGGTAGGGAATGCGGGGATTGGGGTGCATTGCCGGTTCAGTCCACATGCAGCCGCAGATCGCCTGGAGACCACGACATCACCACCGGCGCGCCGGGTTCGGGCACCTGCGGCAGATCCTCGACCACCCGCGACACCATGTCGGTGCCCGGCGCCAGCGCCACGATATGCGATGTCGTCAGCCCCAGGTACACCGATTCCGAATAGCGGCCCGGCAGCGAATGAAGCGCCTCGCCCGGTCCGCCCATCCGCACCAGTTCCGAGCGGATCGAAAGGGTAACGGCGGCACCGCGCGCCACCGCCAGCCCGCGCCGCCCGGTGCGCACCGGGTGGCCGGCCACGTCCACCGTCACATCGTCGCCGTCCACCTCACGGATGGTGCCGCGCAGAATGTTGTTTTCGCCCACGAAACTGGCGGTAAACGCACGATGCGGGGCGCGATAGACATCGCGCGCGCGGCCATGTTCGACCAGTTCGCCATCGGCGATCAGGGCGATCCTGTCCGCGACTGTCATTGCTTCTTCCTGGTTGTGGGTGACGTGGATGAAAGTGATCCCCACCTTCTCCTGCAAATGCTTCAGTTCCAGGCACATGTCCTTGCGCAGCTGCGCGTCCAGCGCGGCAAGAGGTTCGTCCAGCAGCAGGATGTCGCGGTTCAGAACCATCGCCCGCGCCAGTTGCACGCGCTGTTGCTGGCCGCCCGAAAGCTCGTGCGGCTTGCGGTCGGCAAACCCCGTCAGACCGACCATTTCCAGCGCGGCGGCGGACTTCTCGCGGATCGCATCGCGGCCCATGCGCGCGATCTTCAGCCCGTAGCCGACGTTTTGCAGCACCGTCATATGCGGAAACAGCGCATAGGACTGAAACACCATCGATGTGGTCCTCTTGTCGGGTGGCAAATGCCCCACATCCACCCCGTTCAGCAGAACCTGCCCATGCGTCGGCCGGTGAAATCCGCCGATGGTGCGCAACAGCGTGGTCTTGCCGCCACCCGAAGGCCCGAGCAGCACAAAGTATTCGCCCGCCGCGATCGACAGGTTCACATCCTTCAGCGCAACGACCGACCCATAGTGCTTGGCCAGCCCGCGCACCTCGACGGCGGCAGGTTTCGTTTCGGTCATCTTCAGGGTTCCCAGGGCATTCATGTGGACATCACCGGTTCGGCTTTGGCCCGGGCCTCGCGGGCGAGGCTGTCCGAGCGGACGAGCGTGTAGAGTATGATCCCGCCGATCAGCGCGATGGCGACAAAGCTGACAAGGCTGGACATGGCGTAGGACTGTTCGGACATGCCGGTGTTCAGCATCTGGCTGATCAGCACGGTGGTGAAGGTGTCGAACCCGCCCTTCAGAAGGCTGGTGCGGGTGTATTCGTTGAAACACAGGATCATGGTGAACGAACAGGCGCTGAACACTCCGGCGCGGATCTGCGGAAACTCGATGTCCCAGAACGCGCGCCAGCCGTTGGCGCCACAGGCGCGCGCCGCCTCGGTCTGCTCCGGCTTGTACCGGCCCATGGTGATCAGGATCACCACGAAGGCATAGGGCATCGTGTAGATGATCAGCCCGATCAGCGCGGTGCCGAAGCCAAGCTGGAACAACCCGTCCAGCGCATCGGTGCCCAGCGCATCGCCCAACGATCGCAAGGCGCCGTTGACGTTCTTGAAAAACACCAGAAGCGCCGATCCCAGGATATCGGGCGCCACGAACAACGGCGCCAGAAACAGGAACACCGGCAGAACCTTGTTGCGAGCGGCCTTGTAGTACTTGGCCGCCAACAGCGCCATCGGCACGGTGATCAACGTGCAGATCACCGCCAGACGCAGCGTCCAGCCCAGCGCGCCCATCAGCAACTGATCCGAAAAGATCAGGCCATACCATTCCAGCGTGAACTCGTATTGGTTGGCGCCGAAGCCGTTGGCGTTGAACGAGATATACATGACATAGAACACCGGCCCCATCAGCGTGGCCGCCACCAGAAGCAGATAGGCCCATTTCAGCCTGTGCAGCCAGGGATTGGCATAGTCGTCCATCGGCGGTTCCTTCAGTTGATCGGCGACAGGATCTTGGTCAGATCGAACAGCCGGTGCCCGATGTACAAAAGCGCCATCAGCGTGGTCATCATGATCGCACTGACCGCCATCGCCAGCGGGAAATCCAGCGCCGCGATCGCCTGCGTGGCGATCAGCCCCGCGTTCACCGCCCCGGCACCGCCAAGGATGTTTGGCAACAGCGCCACGCCCAGACCGTTGACAAAGATGAAGGTGCAGCCCGCGAAGATGCCCGGCGCGGCCAGCGGCAGGATCACATCCAAGAACCGGCGCACAGGTCCGGCACCCAGATCGTCGCAGACTTCAAAGATGTACTTCGGCACCGCTTCCATGGCCAGAAAGCCCGAAAAGATGATGAAAGGCAGAAACGACATCACCTCACCGATGATCACCCCGGTGTGGGTGTAAAGCAGCGCCGTGATCGGCTCGTCTATCAGGCCGAGGTTCTGCAACGTGGTGTTGACCAGCCCGTTGCGCTGCAACACCGGGCGCAGCGCGAACACCCGGATGATCTCGGACACCATGAACGGCAGGATGAACAGCAACACAACCCGATGCTGCGCCACCTGCGGCACCGACTTGCGCAGAAACACCGCGATCGGGAAACCCAGCACGAAACACACGATCACGGCGATGCCGGAATAGTACATCGACGACAGGAAATTCTCGAGCCGTGCGGAAAAGAAGAAGTTCTCGTAGGAAAACAGGGTAAACCCCGGCTCCATCCAGAACATCGTGCGTTCGAACACGCTGAACACGAAGGTCAGCGCCATCGGCAACGCGAAGAACAACAGCATGAAGGCCAGCGGCAGGGCGAAGACCCAGCGCGCCAGCTTTTCGCGCATCGGCTCGCGCAGCGGCGCGGCCACGGGGGCCACGCCTTCGATGTTCCGGACGGTCATCGCCCCAGCGGCCTCAGGCCGCCTGCACCCGCGCCCACCAATCCTGATAGGCACGAATGTTGGTCGGGAACACGTTCTGCCAGCTGTTGCCCGGCACCACGATCCGCTCTTGCTTGCGCGCCAGACGCTCGGCGGTGATGGCCTTGGTATCGGCGTCGAAATCGTCGGGATGGGCGTCGATGTATTCGTTCACGCCCACCATCTGCGGGGTGAACCCCAGACCCGCCAGCGTGCGCGCCCCGAACCAGGGCGACAGGTACACGTTGGCCAGCGCATAGAACGCGTCTTCCATGCCGCGCTCCTTGCCGCCACGGGTCAGCATGACAACGTTGTTCCACGCCTGATGGCCTTCCTTCATGGTTCCATAGCGGATGTCGGCTCCATTCTTGCGGGCGGCGAAGATCTGGATCACCTCCCAGCACGACGACACCAGCACCTCCTCCGACGACAACAGGTCGGCACCGTTCTGCACCCCGTCCCAGAACGTGCGGAAATGGCCTTTCTTCTTCAGGTCGATCAGAAACTGGCAAACGCCGCGCACTTCGGCCTCGGACATGTCCGACGGGTTCTCGATATCCTGCTTGCCCGACTGCTTGAGATAGATCGCCGTGTTCGTCAGGGTCGGGCCAAAGTCGTTCTGCATTGCCGCGCGCCCGCGGAACTGGCTGTCGAACAGCGCCTCCCACGAGGAAAGCTCCTCGCCGATCACGCCGTGGTTGAAGGCCAGGCTGTCTGCATTCGAAATATAGGGGATCGCCACCAGATCGCCATTGTAGCGGATGGTGTCCGCGGCCGCGCCACCGTCCTGATAATCGGCAACCATGTTCGAGAAATTCGCGATCCGCGATGCGTCCAGCGGCACGATGGCACCCTGCGACGCCAGTGCGTCCTCCATGCCACCGCCATTGTCGGTCATCGCATCATAGAGGCTGTTGCCATCCCCCACGACCATCTTCTGAATCGATTCGTCGGCCCGCGCCGACTTGGCGATGGGCGCGATCGAAACACCGGCCTGCGCTTCCATCGCGCTCCAGTCATTGCCACCCACCTTGGCAATGCCCGGCGCCCAGAGCTTCAGCGCCTCGGCCGCCATCGCGCCGCGCGGCAGACCCGCCACCGCGGCGGCAGACCCCATCAGAGCCAGAAGCTGGCGACGATTGAATTCCGTTTGGTTCATGATCTTCCTCACTGTTGCGGGCCGCGGCGTCTGCTGCGCCTTGCGGGTTTGCCAAGGGTCAGCGTGGCCCACGCAATCGCCGGTCCACGCTGATGGACAAGCTAGTTTTGTGTACGAAAAAGGGAAGAGAAATATTTGCCCTGAAACAATTCCACACCGGAAATCCATCAAGATCATCGCGTGAATACATATAATTCATTGTTCTAAAATACTTATTTCAAAGGCTCAAAAATTTGGCGCGGATGCCGGATCTTCCTGGCCCTTGTTTTTACTCTTGAACTCGGGACAGGTTGTCGCAGATGATGTATCCAAAATAACGCTCGGCATCATCCGGCACCGGACAGGTCTTGCATGCGGCGGCATACCAGGCCAGATCGGCGGCCCGGCGCGTGCGGCGCAACCTTGCGGACCGGCGGGCAGGCAAAGAAACAGACAGAAAACAGACTGGGGAACATCGTCATGGATCTGCAAATCAGCGGCCGGTCGGTCATCGTGACCGGCGCCTCCAAGGGCATCGGCCTGGCCACCGCGCGGGCCTTCGCGGCCGAGGGCGCGCATGTAACGCTGGTGTCGCGCGACAGCGACGCGCTGGCGCGGGCGCAGGCCCTTCTGGAATCGGAAGGCGCGACGGGCACGTCGCTGTTCGCCGCCGACCTGGCCCAGGACGCGGGCCGCGAGGCGCTTTTCGCCGCACGCCCCGACATCGACATTCTGGTCAACAACGCCGGCGCGATTCAGCCCGGCCGGCTGTCGGACATGACAATGGCCGACTGGCGCGCCGGATGGGAACTGAAGGTTTTCGGCTATATCCACCTGTGTCAGCTTTACGCCCCGGCGATGACCGGGCGCGGCGCGGGCACCATCGTCAACATCATCGGCATGGGCGGACGCGCGGTGCGCGCCAACTACATCTGCGGCGCCGCCGGCAATGCCGCGCTCATCGGCTTCACCCAGGCTCTCGGCGCTGAAACCCCCGCCAGCAATGTGCGCGTCTTCGGCATCAATCCCTCGCCCACTCTGACCGACCGGATGACCACGATGTTCCGCAAGCGCGCCGCAGAGGAACTGGGCGACGCCGATCGCTGGTCCGAACTGATCGATCCGGCGCGTTTTCCCTTCGGTCGGCCAAAGCACCCCGAAGAGGTCGCCGCGCTGGCCGTGATGCTGGCCTCGCCGCGTGTCACCTACCTGTCGGGTACAGTGGTCGATATGGACGGGGGCGGCCAATGGATGGCATGACACTGGCCGACGGGCGCATCGTGCTGGGCCGCGACGGCCCTGTCGGCAGGATCACCTTCAATCAGCCGGCGCGCATGAACGCCATGTCGCTGGCCATGTGGGACGGTCTGAAAACCGCGCTGCAGGGCTTTGCCGACGACACGGCGGTGCGCGTCGTCGTTCTTGACGGGGCCGGCGACAAGGCCTTCGTGTCGGGCGCCGACATATCCGAATTCGACAGGTTGCGCGCCACGCCCGAAGGTGTCGCCGATTACAACGCCCGCTCTGAAGCGGCCGATCACGCGCTCTACAGTTTCCCCAAGCCGACCATTGCCCAGATAAAGGGGTTTTGCGTCGGCGGCGGCATGGGCATCGCGCTGGCCTGCGATCTGCGGATCTGTGCCGACGACGCCCGATTGGGCATCACCGCGGCGCGGTTGGGGCTTGGCTATGGTCTCGACGGTGTGCGCAAACTGGTGCAACTGGCCGGGCCGGCCGTCGCGGCCGATGTGCTTTATTCGGCGCGGCTGATGTCGGCCGGCGAGGCGCTTTCGAACGGTCTGGTGAACCGCGTCGTGGCACCCGCCGATCTGGCCCAGACCGTGGCCGAAACCGCCGCGCGTATCGCCGACAACGCGCCGCTCACCGTCGAGGCGGCCAAGGCCGCGATCCGCGCGGTGCAGCACCCCGAGACCGACGCGGCGGCCCGGATCGCCGCGCTGACCGATGCCTGTTTCGCCAGCGCCGACTACGCCGAAGGCCGCCGCGCCTTTGCCGAAAAACGCAAACCGGTGTTCGCGCGCAAATGAACCATCCCGACCCGAAGCCGGGCCCGGCCGAGGCGATGCCAAGCCGCCGCCGGGGCGGTATCTGCGATCCGATCCCGACACCACGGAGGCCTGAGCCATGACCAACCCGCTGCATGACGCGCTTCTGGCACCGCTTGGCGCCAGCGACACGCCGTTCCTGATCCGCCCCGATGGCAGCGCGATCGACGGGACGGCGTTTTACGGCATGGCCTGCCGGGCGGCGGGGGCGCTGGCCGAACGCGGCCTGGCGCCGGGCGACCGGCTTGCCGTGCAGGTCGAGAAATCTCCCGAGGCGCTGGCGCTCTATGCCGGATGCCTGATCGCCGGCGTGGTCTTCGTGCCGCTCAACACCGCCTATACCACGGATGAGATCGCCTATTTTCTTGCCGATGCCACGCCGGGCCTTGCCATATGCGATCCGCGCATGGCGGACCGCATCGCCGCCCTGGGCACGACCCCGGTTATGACGCTGGATGCCGCCGGTCAGGGCAGCTTTGCCGATCTGGCCGCCGGCCTGCCCAACCGTATCGCACCGGCCCGCCGCACGGCGCAGGATATCGCGGCCCTGCTCTATACCTCGGGCACCACGGGCCGGTCCAAGGGCGCGATGCTGAGCCACGAGAACCTTCTGTCGAACGCCCGCGCGCTGTGCGACCTGTGGCGTATCGACAGCGACGATGTGCTTTTGCATGCCCTGCCGATCTTTCATGCGCATGGCCTTTTCGTCGCCGTCAACACCACGCTTCTGGCCGGTGCACGGATGATCTTTCTGCCCGGTTTCACGGTCGATGCGGTGCTTCAGGCGATGCCGCGCGCGACCCTGATGATGGGTGTGCCCACGTTCTACACCCGGCTTCTCGACGCGCCGGGCTTTGGCGCGGATGTCTGCGCGGGGATGCGGCTGTTTGTTTCGGGCAGCGCGCCATTGCTGGCGGAAACGCATCAGAAGTTCCAGCAACGCACCGGCCACCGCATCCTCGAACGCTACGGCATGACCGAAACCGGCATGAACACATCGAACCCCCACGACGGCGAGCGCCGCGCCGGCACCGTCGGCTTTGCCCTGCCGGGTGTCGAGATCGCGATCACCGATGCCGGCGGCGCACCGGTGCCGGCGGGCGAGATCGGCATGATCGAGGTGCGCGGCCCCAACGTGTTTCGCGGGTATTGGAACATGCCCGACAAAACCGCCGAGGAACTGCGCCAGAACGGCTTCTTCATCACCGGGGATCTGGGCCGGCAAGACGCCGACGGATATCTGCACATCGTCGGGCGCAGCAAGGATCTGATCATCAGCGGGGGCTACAACGTCTACCCCAAAGAGGTGGAATCGGTGCTGAACGAAGCGTCCTTTGTGCGCGAGGCGGCGGTTTTCGGAGTGCCGCACCCCGATTTCGGGGAAGCAGTCGTGGCCACGCTGGTTGTGGAACCGGGCGTTCCAGTAGACCTGCCCGCGCTGCGGCACGACATGTCCGGCCGGCTGGCGCGCTACAAGCAGCCCAAGGAAATCCTGCTCACTCAGTCCTTGCCGCGCAACACGATGGGCAAGGTGCAAAAGAACCTGCTGCGCGACCGGCACCGCGATCTTTTCGCCGCTCCGGTTTCAGGCACCCCTTAGCCCCGGCGCACGCCGCCGCCAGCGCCGGCTGCCGCTTCGATGACGGCGCCCAGCGCCAGAAGCCCGCGTTCGCCCCAGGCGCGCCCGATCAGTTGCACCGAAGCCGGCAAAGGCCCCTGCCCCGGAACCGGCAGCGCCAGCGCCGGAAGCCCGGTGGCATTAGCCAGTGCGGTGAAATCGGCCTGGTCTTCGGGCGGTGGCTGATCCGCGCGCGGCGCCAGATGCGCCGTCGTCGGTGTCAGCAGCACATCGACACGGCCGAAGGCACGGTCGATTTCGGCGCGCGCGCGGCGCAGTTCGTCCAGCGCCCGCACCATCTTGCCCGCGCCCAGCGACCGGCCATAGGCCAGCATCCCCGATACGCCCGCCGACAGCCCCCGATCGAACGCATCCGCCAGCGCCACCGCCGCCTCGCATTCGGTGATCACGAAGGCGGCGCGGCGCAGCGCGGCAGGCCGCCAGCCGGGGGTTTCCACCGTCGCCACCGTTACCCCCGCCTCGCCCAGCGCGGTGGCCGCGCGTTGCAGCGCCTGTGCCACTTCGGGCGCGCAGGGCGTGGCGCCGCCCGGCACCGCGATGCCCACGCGCAACGCCTCGGGCGGCGGCGCTTCGTCCCAGCCGGGCGGCGCCGGGCGGCTGTCGCTGTCGTCCGGGTCGGGGCCGGCCAGCACCGCCAGCAGCGGCCAGATGTCGGCGATACTGGCCGCGATCGGGCCTACCGTATCGAACGACGGCGCCAGCGGCAGGATCCCGCTGCGGCCGATCAGGCCCGCGGTCGGCTTCAGCCCTACAACCCCGCAGTACGAGGCCGGGATACGCACCGAACCCAGCGTGTCGGTGCCCAGCGCCGCGCGCAGCACGCCCGCGGCGACCGCGGCGGCCGATCCGCCCGAGCTGCCACCGGCGCTGTAACCGGGCGCCAGCGGGTTGTCGGTGCGCCCGAAATACGGGTTGTCGGTGGTGCCCCCCAACGCGGCCTCGTCCATCATCAGCCCGGCGGCCAGATCCGCGCCCGCCGCACGCAGCGCCGCGGTGACATGGGCGTCACGCGGCGCGCACAGCCCGCTGCGGTGGCCGATCCCGGCCGTCCAGGGCAATCTCGCCACCGCGATGTTGTCCTTCAGCCCGACAGACCAGCCGGCCAGCGGGCCATCGACCCGATCGCCGGCGATCAGAGCCGCGCGATCCGGGCTGGTAAACAGCCGCAGCCGCGCATCGGCGGCCCGCAACGGATCATCGGGGGTGGCCGCGTCGACATTGGCCTCGGGCCCGTTCATTGCGCCGCCGCCGCGACCACATCGGCCTTGCGCGCCGCGCTCTGGGCCGCGCGGATATGGGTGCGCATCGCCGCTCCGGCCCATTCCGGCGCCCGCGCGGCAATCGCATCCGAGATCTCGCGATGATGCCCGGCGCTGCGGCGCAGTTCGGTTTCCGAGTATCTGCGATAGGTCCGCACGACCATGCCTACATCGAAGGCCATCGACATCAGCGCCGTCAGGCGTGGCGACCGCGCCGCTTCGACGATCTTGCGGTGGAAGGCCTCGTTGGCCTCCGAGATCGCCTGATAGGCCTCGGGGTTCCGGGGTGGGGTGTTGGCGGCGATCACGTCGCTGAGCCGGCGGATTTCGTCGATGTCCGCACGCGTGGCCAGCCGCGCGGCCCGTTCGGCGGCGTATCCTTCCAGCATCTGGCGCAGGTGGAACGCCTGTTCCATCTCGTCCTCGGGAAACCGCGCCACCTGCGTGGTATAGCCGCCCTGCCGGGTGATGAAGCCCTCCAGCGTCAGCCGCCGGATCGCTTCGCGAACCGGCGTCCGGCTGAGCCCCAGATCCCCCGAAAGCCGCTCTTCGGTCAGCCTTTCGCCTTCCGCCAGGACACCGCTGACGATATCCGACCGGATGCGGCGATAGGCCAGTTCGGCGGCGGCGAGTTTCGGACTGTCCGAAGCCATCTTGTTCTTTCCCGTGCAGGTCCGGCGCGGATCGGGGGTGGCCGGCTGGTTTTCAATGACAGGTTATGAATTTGTATACAAAACATGGGGTGCGCGACAGGGATTTCCACCCGGAAGGCGCCGCGCGCAGCCGGTTGGACGCATGATCGCCCTTTCCCTGGCCACCGCGCGCCTTACCCTTGCACCATTCCAGACCGGAGCCGCCCCCGTGACCCCAAGACCACCCCAAGCCAACAGCGCCCGAAGCCTGCAACGCGCGGGGTTCGCGGGCATCGCTCTCGCCCTGATGCTTCTGGCGATCTGGCAACTCGAGAGCTATCGCAAGGGGATCGACCGCATCGCCCTGCCGGTCGGGACAACCCCGGCGACACTGTACCAGCAGCCAGGCGCCGAGGGGCCATTGGTTATCGTCGCGCATGGCTTTGCCGGGTCGCGCCGGCTGATGGAGGCGATATCGCTGACCCTGGCAAGGGGCGGATACCGGGCGCTGGCCTTCGATTTCGAAGGGCACGGGCGCAACGGTGTGCCGATGGGCGGCGACGTGGCCGCCATCGACGGAACCACCGCGCGGCTGGTGGCCGAAACACGCCGCGTCGTGGCGGCGGGCATCGCCCGCACCGGATGGCAGGGGCCGGTGGCGTTGATCGGGCATTCGATGGCATCGGATGTGGTGGTGCGCAGCGCCGCCGCCGATCCAGCGATCGGCCCGGTCGCTGCGATTTCAATGTATTCCGAGGCCGTCAGCCCCGACCACCCGCAACGCCTGCTGATCGTGACCGGAGCATGGGAGCCGGGGCTGCGCCCGGTGGCCGTGGAGGCGCTGCGGATGGTTGATCCGGGGGCCGAAGAAGGCGATACCGTCCGGTCCGGCGAGGTCTGGCGCCGGGCGGTGGTGGCACCCGGCGTCGAACATGCCGGTGTGCTTTTCGCGCCCACCACGCTGCGCGCGCTGCGCGATTTTCTCGACCTGAGCTATGACCGGCGGTCGGACGCGCCGATAGCGGCAACAGGCGGGTGGATCGCGCTGTTGCTGGGTGCGACGTTGGCGCTGGGGCGTTGTCTGGCCGGATTTCTGGAACGCGGCGCACCACCCCGCCCGATCCCGGTGGCCTGGTTTCTGATCGCGGTTGCGGCCCCGGCCGGCATCGCGCCGCTTCTGGCGACGCAGGTGCGCCTGGATGTCCTGCCGGTGCTTGTGGCGGATTACCTGGCGCTGCATCTGCTGATCTACGGTGTCGTCCAGATCGCCGTGTTGCGGCTGGGAGGTGCGCGTTTCGGACCGTTGCGGCCGGGTGCGGCGTTGGCGCTGACCGGGTTCGGAGTGCTGGTGTTCGGATTGCTGCTGGACCGCTACGCGGCCAGCTTTGTGCCGACCGGGCTGCGGTGGCTGGTTCTGGCCGGCGCCTTGCTGGGAACCGTGCCCTTCATGATCGGCGATGCGATGGTCAGCGCGGGCGGATATGCGCCGGTCTGGCGGCGGGTGCTGGCGCGGCTGGGGTTTCTGGCCTCGCTGGGGGCGGCGGTCTGGCTCGACTTCGAGCGGCTGATGTTTTTGGTGATCATCCTGCCGGTCATCGTGCTGTTCTTTGCGCTTTATGGCACGATGGGGCGCTGGGTGGGTCTGCGCGCCGGCCCGATGGCCGCCGGCGTTGCGCTGGGGGTGATCCTGGCCTGGTCGCTGGCGGCGAGTTTTCCGCTGTTTCAGTCCTGAGCCCGAGGCCGCAGCGAGGCGGCGGTCTGGTTGAACAGCACATCGTTGTTGTCGGCGCGGTGCTGGCCGCGATTCTGATCGCCCTTGAACAGGTCGATGGCCCGCCGCACCGCCGGCCGCGTCTTGATCCGCGCGCGCCAGTCCGCCACCCGCGGGAATGCATCGAGAGACGCGCCCAGCGGTTTGGCGATGAAGACCCAGGGGAAGGCCTGCATGTCGGCGATAGAGTAATCATCGCCCAGAATGTAGGACCGCCCGTCGAGCCGGTTTTCCAGCACCCCGAGATTGCGGTCGTATTCGCCCGCGTACCGCCGGAGCCCGTAGGCGCGATCGGCTTCGGGGGCATAGTTGCGGAAATGGCTGAGTTGCCCCGCCATCGGCCCCTGGTTTCCGGTTTGCCAGAACAGCCATTCGTCCAGTTCCTTCATCGCGCGCTTGTCTTGCGGCGGCGGCATGAAGCGCCCGGTCTTGGCGGCAAGGTAGAACAGGATCGCGGCGCTTTCGAAGACCGGGACCGGTGCATCGCCCCAGCCCGCGCCGGGCGCGTGATCGACGATGGCCGGCATCCGGGCGTTCGGGCTTATGGCGAGGAAACTTTCGGTGAACTGATCGCCCTGGGACAGGCGCATGAGGTGGGTTGTATGTTCGAGATCGCATTCTGCCAGCATGATGGCGACTTTCCAGCCATTCGGCGTGGGAGCGTAGTAGAAATCGATCATGATCCGGCCTCGTTCGGGGTGCGCGCGTTGGCCGGGGGCCAGCCCCCGGACCCCCGGAGTTTACCTGGCAAGATGAAGTGTGAAGTGGTCATTCCGCGCCATCCTGCGGGCCTGTTGCGACGCCTTCCGCGAGATAGAGCGCGATGGTTGCGGCGTCGAAGCCGGCGGCGGCCAGGACTGCGCGGGTGTCTTCGCCCAGCCGCCGCGCCGGGCGCGGCGGATCGAGCGGAGTGGCCGAGAAGCGCGCCGGGGCGCGGGCCTGCCGGATGCGCCCGGCCTGCGGATGATCTGATTCGATCACTGTGCCATTGGCCACGACCTGGGGGTGGGTGTACATCTGGGCGCGGGTCAGAACCGGGGCGCAGGGCACGTCCTGGGCGCCCAGCCGGCGCATCCAGTTTTCGGTGCTGTCGTGCAGCAGGGCCTGCTGTGTCAGCTCCAGGCGCGCGGGTTTGTTGATTTCGCGCGCCGCCACGGTGGCGAAACGGGGATCGGCCAGCCAATCGGGTTGGCCGACCGCCGTGGCCAGCCCGCGCCAGGTGGCATCCGTGTGGGCCGATACCGCCATCCATCCGTCGGCCGTCTGGTAGATCAGTTCGACGAAGCTCTGGGTCTGATCGGCGGGTTTTTCGCGGACTTCATCGCCGACGAATGTGTAGCCCGACATGTCGGACGACCAAAGAAAGGCCACCACCGCATCGAGCATCGACAGCCGCAGGTGCGTGCCTTGCCCGCTGCGCGCGCGCGCCAGCAGCGCCGCGGTGATCGCCTGGCTGGCCTGCAGGGCTGTCACCTTGTCGGGCAGGATCGTGCGCACCAGCCGCGGGCGCGCGGCATCGGCGCCGCCCTGGACCGAAGCGAGCCCGGAGAGCGCCTGGATCAGCGGGTCGTAGACCGGCCTGTCGGCCCAGTCGCCTTCGAAGCCGAAACCGGCGATGGAAGCATAGACGATATCGGGGCGCGCGGCGCGCACCGCCGCCTCGCCCAGCCCGATGCGTTCGGCCACTCCCGGCCGGAAGTTCTGCACGAAGACATCTGCCTGTTCGCAAAGCCGCAGGGCCGCGGCGACACCGCGCGGATCCTTGAGGTTGAGCGTCACCGATTTCTTGCCGCGGTTGTTGTTGAGAAACGCCGCCGCCATGCCGCCGCGCCGGTCGGCCACCTGGCGCGCGTGATCGCCGCCGCGCGGGTGCTCGATCTTGATCACCTCCGCGCCCTGGTCGGCGAGGATCATGGTGGCCAGCGGCCCCGAGATCATGGTGGTGGCATCGATGATGCGGAAGCCGTCGAGGGGTCCGGGCATGGGTCAGTCCAGTTCGTCGATCCCCATGTAGAAGCGGTTCCACGTCGGGGCTATCAGGATTTCATTCAGGCACACATGCTGGGGCATTTCGGCGACGAAGCGTACCGTGCGCGCCAGGTCGTCGACCTGAAGCATCCGCGCCTGATCCAGTGCCGAGGGCGGACGTGGCCGGGATTTCAGGATGTCGGTGGCGACTTCGCCGGGCATGATCACCGTCGAGCGGATGCCATTGCCGCCTTCTTCGCCGTTGATCGATTCGCTGAGCGCGATGACCGCGCGTTTGGTGGTCGAATAGGCCGGCCCCGTCAGCTTGCCGGGGTAGCGCCCCGCCCAGCTGGCGATCAGGATCAGCGTGCCGGCGCCGCGCGTGCGCATTCCGGGGAGAACCGCGTGCACCGGGTAGAAGACGCCGTTGAGATTGACATTTACCACGCGGTCCCAGTCGTCTGTGTTCAGCACGCCCATGCCGCGTGCGGGCACGTTCAGCCCGGCGTTCGCCAGCAGGATATCGACCGGGCCGATGGCGGCGGCGGCATCCGCGACGGCGGCCTTTTCGGCAACGTCCAGAGGCAGCGCACGTGCCTGGCCGCCCGCCGCGAGGATGGTATCGACAACCGATTGCAGCGGTTCCGCGCGCCGGCCCGACACGATCACTTCGGCGCCGGCCTCGGCCAGTTGTATCGCAGCACCCGCGCCGATCCCGGAGCCACCCCCGGTTATCCACGCCGTCTTGCCGTTCAGTGCATTCATCGCCGTCTTCCCCCCGTTGGCCCGCTTGCCGCCCATGCGGATGCCGGTGCCCGTGACGTTGCCGGCGGCAGCCTAGCGCGCCGCCGGGGTGACCACAACCGGCGCGCCCAGCGCGGCTTCGATGTCGTGACCGGCGGCCAGCAGGATGTCTTCGCGGAAACGCCCGGCGATCAGCTGCACCCCGACCGGCACGCCGGCCTCGGTGCCGGTGGCCACGGCCAGCCCCGGCAAGCCCAGGGTCGGCAACGCGCGCTGCGTCAGCTGTGCTTCGAACACGGTGGCGAAATCCGCGGGCGACCGCACGTCCTGCAACTGCTCGAACGGCAACATGCCCGAGGTCGGGCAGAGCACGACAGGGCAATCGCGCAGGAAGGTTTCCCATTCCCGGATCAGCCCGACGCGCGCCTGCAAGGCGGCCATCAGCGTATCCAGCGTGACCGGGCCCGCATCTTCGGCCATGCGCTCGAACACGAAACGGGCATTGGCGTTGTCTTCGGCGGCGACCATCTTTTCGGCGGCCATCTGCATTTCGGCCATCCAGAGCGTGGCGTTGATCCGTGCGGCGGCGCGCATGGGCGGGGCCTTGGTTTCGGTCACGTCCCAGCCGGCATCGCGCAGCGCCGCTGCGGCAGCCTCGAGCGCGCGCAGCACCGGTTCGTCCACCGGCATGTCGTCGGGCGCCGGGCAGAGCGCGACCCGGCGCGCGTGGGGGCCCTGGTCCAGCGGCGCGGGCGTCACCCACGGATCCATCGGATCCGGCGGCAGCATCGCCAGCGTCGCCAGCCGGATGTCGGCGATGCTGCGCGCCAGCGGGCCCGAAACGGCCATCAGCTGGGCGCCGATGTAGCGGTCGGCGCCCGAAGGGTTGAACGCCGCGAAACGGCCCAGGCTGGGCCGCAGCCCCTGAAGCCCGCAGGCATAGGCCGGATAACGCACCGATCCGGCAATATCGGTGCCGTGCCCGATGGCGCACAGCCCCGCGGCCACTGCCGCCGAAGCGCCGCCAGACGACCCGCCCGGCGTGCGCCCGGCATCATGCGGGTTCAGCGTCTGCCCGTGCAGATCGTTGTCGGCGAACCAGCGCAGCGAAAACGCCGGCGTGTTGGTGCGCCCGACGATCACCGCCCCGGCACGGCGCAGGTTGGCAACGACCGGGTTGTCCTGCGCCGCGACCAGATCGCGTTGCAGTTTCAAACCGTTGGTCGTGGCGTGGCCGCGCTGGTCCACGTTCACCTTGGTGGTGACGGGCACCCCGGCCAGCGGTCCGGGATCGTGCCCGGCGGCGCGCTGCGCGTCGATGGCGCGGGCCTCGGCCAGGGCTTCTTCGGGAAAGCTCTGGACGATGGCGTTGATCGACGGGTTCACCGCCTCCTGACGGTCGAGATGGGCCTGCGCCACTTCGACGGCGCTCAGGTCGCCGCCACGCACCGCCTCGGCTATCGCGGCCGCGGAAAGCTGCCAGATTTCTGTCATTTGCCTGTCTCCCTGCCGTGTTGTTGTGGGCGGCAGGATGCCCGCGGCGGGCGGTTGGGCGCAATCGAATTCTTGCGGCGTGTTCAGCCGGCGGTTTCCGCGAGATGCTGGCGGATGATGTCGACGAACGAGGCATCGCCGGAAAACCCCATCGCGGTGGCGCGCACCGGGTCGAAATCCTGCGCCCAGCTCGAGATGATCCGGGTGATCGTTGCATCCGGCCGCCGCTGGATCAACCGCAGGGCATCGGCGCCGGCCACCTGGCGCAACGCTTCGATCTGATCGCCCACGGTGGCGGAAAGCCCCGGCAGATTCAGCGCGCGGCGGTGCCCCAGCGGCGACAGGTCCACCTGGCCCGCATGCAACAGGTTGGCCACCGCGGCAGCCGGGCTGGCGAACCAGTGGCGAATGTCGTCGGGCACCGGCAAGACCGCCTCCTGCCCGGCCAGCGGTTCGCGCAGGATGCCGGAAAAGAAGCCCGAGGCGGCCTTGTTGGGCCGTCCCGGCCTGATGCAGATCGTCGGCAGGCGCAGCGCCACGCCGTCCATGTGGCCGCGCCGGGTGAGATCCTCGAGCAGCAGTTCGCCCATCACCTTCTGCGTGCCATAGCTGGTCTGTGGCGCGGCGATGAAATCGTCGGGGATGCGCTGCGGAAACGGCCCGCCGAACACGGCAACCGAAGATGCGAAAACCACGCGCGGGCAATACCGCGCGGCGCGCACCGCGTCGAACAGGTGCCGCGTGCCATCGAGGTTGACGCGGTAGCCCCGCGTGTAATCCTGTTCGGCTTCGCCCGATACGATGGCCGCCAGGTGAAAGATCACCTCGGGCCGGTCGGCCAGCAGCCCGGCGGCGAATTGCGGGTCGGAGATATCGCCGACACGGCAATCGGCGCGGGCGCCGGGCACATCGGGGCGGACCGCATCCGCCAGAATCACCCGTCGGGCGCCGCGCCCTCCCAGACCTTCGCCCAGCAACCGCGCCGACAGCCGCGCGCCCAGCATTCCCGCGGCACCGGTGACAAGAATGTTCATACTCTGCCCTCACACTCGCCAGAATTCGCGTGTTTTCCATTCGATGACCGGTTTGAGACGCCGGGTCAACGCTGTCAGCGAAAACCCGGATGCCGATGCCGTCGATCTGCACTATGCAGGGGAACCGATCCCGGAGGACCACGACCATGACCCAGCTTTCGCTTTTTGATGGCCCCGACGATGCACCGATCTGGACCGCCGACCGCGCCGCGGGCCTTGCGCGGCTGCAAGCATGGGCCGGCAATGCCGGGCGGGTCTATGCCGGCACCCGCAATTACGATTTCGGCCCGGGCCAGCACAGGATGGTATCGGCGCTGTCGCCCTGGCTGCGCCACCGGCTGATCGAAGAACGCGAGGTGCTGGCCGCGGTGCTGGACCGGCACAGCCCGCAAACGGCGGAAAAATTCGTTCAGGAGGTCATCTGGCGGGCCTATTTCAAGGGCTGGCTCGAAAATCACCCATCGGTCTGGGAAAGCTATTGCGCCGAACGCGACGCGCTGTTGCGCGACATGCCGCCGGGCCTGCGGGCCGAAGTGGCCACCGCGATCGCCGGCGAAACCGGCATCGCGCCCTTCGATGCCTGGGCGCGCGAACTGCGCGACACCGGCTATCTGCACAACCACGCCCGCATGTGGTTTGCCAGCATCTGGATCTTTACCCTGCGCCTGCCGTGGGTTTTGGGCGCGGATTTCTTCCTGCGTCACCTGCTCGATGGCGATCCGGCCTCGAACACCCTGTCATGGCGGTGGGTCGGCGGGCTGCACACGCGCGGAAAAACCTATCTGGCCCGCGCCGACAACATCGCCAGGTATACCGACGGAAGATTCGATCCGGGCGACGCATTGGCCACCACCGCGCCGCCGCTGACCGAAGACATCATCCATCCGCGCCGCGCCACGCCGCAAGGGGATACGGTGCCGCCCGGCGCCACGCGCCTTGGCCTTCTGATCACCGAAGAGGATGGCCACGCCGAAACCCTGGGCCTGGCACGGCCACCGGTTTCGGTGCTGGGGCTGGACGCCGCCGCCGGGCGCAGCCCCGAACCTGTGTCCGAAGCGGTCGCCGCCTTCACCCGCGCCGCCGTGGCCGGGGCAACCGCCCGCGCCGCCGCCCATCACGCGGTCCCCGTGGGGACCGGCGAAGGCGCAGACTGGGCCGAAGCGATCGGCGCATGGGCCCGCGCGGATCAACTTGACGGGATCGTAACAGCCTATCTGCCGCAGGGCCCCGCCGCCTGCGCGCTGCGCCGGGCGGCGCAGCGGCTGGACCTGCCGGTCTATCAGCTTCTGCGGCCCTACGACGCCGCCTGCTGGCCCCATGCCACGGCGGGTTTCTTCAAATTGCGCAAGAAGATACCCGATCTTCTGCCGCGCCTTCTGAACGGCTGAGAAAGGCCCGGCGCCACCGCCGGCACCCCGCGGATCAGACCAGGTGACAGGCAACCTTGTGGCCCGGCGCGATCTCGCGCAGCGGCGGTTCGCTCTGGCTGCACCGGGCTTCGGCAAGCGGACAGCGATTGGCGAAACGGCAGCCCGGCGGCAGGTTCACCGGATCGGGCGGATCGCCGGGAATCAGAACCCGTTGCGCCCGCGCGCGCCGTGCCTTGTCCACCGACGGCACCGCCGACAAGAGCGCGACGGTATAGGGATGGCGGGGCGTGTTGAACAACGGCAGACGGTCCGCATGTTCGACGATACGCCCCATGTACATCACCGCGACACTGTCGCACATGTGCTGCACCACGCCCAGATCGTGGCTGATGAACAGATAGGTCAGACCGAATTCGCCCTGAAGGCGCCGCAGCAGGTTCAGGATCTGCGCCTGAACCGCCACATCCAGCGCCGAAACCGGTTCGTCGCAGATCACCAGCTCGGGTTGCGTGGCGAGGGCGCGGGCGATGCCGATGCGCTGGCGCTGGCCACCCGAGAACTGATGCGGGAACAGCGCCTGCTGTTCGGGGCGCAGCCCGACGGCCTGAAACAGCCGGTCCACGGTGCCCTGCCGGTCGCCTGCGGCGGTGTTGTCCTGGCTGTCCAGCGGTTCACGAACGATGGCGCCGGCGCGCAGACGCGGGTTGAGGCTGCTGTAGGGATCCTGAAAGATGAACTGCAACCGGGCGCGCGCCTGGCGCAGCGCCTCACCCTCGAGGGCCAGCAGATCGGTATCGCCCAGATGCGCCGATCCGGCACTGGCCGCCACCAGGCGCGCAACGGCCAGCGCGGTCGTGGTCTTGCCCGATCCGCTTTCGCCGACGATCGCCAGGGTTTCGCCGCGCCGCACCGAAAACGATACATCATCGACCGCATAGAGCCATGATTTCGCGGCCATGAAGCCACCGCGCCGCACCGCGAACCGCACCGAAAGGTTTTGCACGCGCAACAGCGGATCGGGTGTCATCATACGTCCTCCGCGCGCCAGCAATCGGCGCGCTGATCTGTGCCGAAAGCCACCGCCGAGGGGCGCTGCGCGCGGCAGCGATCTTCGGCCATCGTGCAACGCGCCGCGAACAGGCACTGATCCTGCCCGAAATCGCGCAGCGACGGAACGATGCCCGGCACCTCGGTCAGCACGTCGCGGGCTTCGGTCAGGTGATCGGTGATATGCGGCACACAAGACACCAGACCGCGCGTATAGGGATGGCGCGGATGCTCCAGTATGGTGTCCACGCGGCCTTCTTCGGCGCGGCGCCCGGCATACATCACGATCATCCGTTCGGCCATTTCCGCCACCGCGCCCATGTCGTGGGTGATCATGATGATGGCGGTGCCGGTATCGCGCCGCAGGTCGCGCAGCAGATCGAAGATCTGCGCCTGCACCGTCACATCCAGAGCGGTGGTCGGTTCGTCCGCGATCAGGATCTTGGGCTTGCAGGCCAGGGCGATGGCAATCATCACGCGCTGGCGCTGGCCGCCCGACATCTGGAACGGGTAATCGTCGATCCGCCCGCGCGGGTTGGGGATGCGCACCGCGTCCAGAAGCTCGGCTGCCTGCGCCCAGGCCGCGCGTTTGCTCAGCCCCTGATGCGCGCGCAGCACTTCGGCGATCTGTTCGCCCACGGTATAGACCGGGTTCAGCGAGGTCATCGGCTCCTGAAAGATCATCGAGATGTCGTTGCCGCGAATTTCGCGCAGGCGCTTTTCGCTGGCTTTGGTCAGGTCTTCGCCGTCGAACATGATCTGGCCGCCGGCGATGCGGCCGATGCGGTCGGGCAACAGGCCCATTATGCCCAGCGCCGTCATGGATTTGCCGCAGCCGCTTTCGCCGACAAAGCTGAGCACCTCGCCGGCGTCCAGCGTGAACGACAGATCGTCGATCACCGGGGCCACGCCGTCGCGCGTGGTCAGTTCGATGCGCAGGTTCTGCACGCTCAGCAAAGCGGACATCAGCGCTGCCTCAGCTTGGGGTTCAGCGCATCGTTCAGGCCGTCGCCCACCAGCGATATGCACAGCACGGTCACAAAGATCGCAAGGCCGGGGATCGTCACCGTATAACTGGCATCCAGAATATACTGCCGGTTGGAACCGATGATCTGGCCCCAGCTGACCACGTTGGGATCGGTCAGCCCCAGAAAGCTGAGCCCCGCCTCGAACAGGATCGCCGAACCGACCATCAGCGCCGCCTGCACGATGATCGGCGGCAGCGCGTTGGGCAGGATCACCGAAAACATCAGCTTGCCGTTGCTGGCGCCCGACGCGCGGCTGGCGGTGACGTATTCCAGTTCGCGGATGCGCAGGAACTCGGATCGGGTGATCCGCGCGACCGCGGTCCAGCTGACGATGCCGATGGCGAATGTGATCATCGGCAGCGAGGCGCCGAACAGCGCGACGATGACCATGGAAAACAGCAGGGTCGGCAGCACCTGAAAGAATTCGGTGATGCGCATCAGCACCTCTTCGATCAGCCCGCCATAGTATCCCGCCAGCGCGCCGATGCTGACGCCGATGACCACCGACATGAAAGCCGCCGCCAGCCCGATCACGATCGACACCCGCGCCCCGTGCAGCAGCGCCGCCATCAGGTCGCGGCCCAGGTAATCGGTGCCCAGAAGAAACCCATCGGCGCCCGGCGGCGAAAACGGTGCCCAGACCATATCGAAAGGATCGGTGCCGTAGAGGCCCGGCCCGAACACCGCCGCCAGCGCGATCAGGATCAGAATGGCCAGCCCGGCCACGGCCGCATAGTTGCGCAGGAACATCTCGAGCGCCTCGGAAAACGGCGAACGCGCTGTGGGGGTGGTTTCCTGCGGGTTGGTCTGGTCGGTCATGCCCGGCCTCGCAATCTGGGGTCCACGAGGCGCAGGGCGAGATCGGTCAGCAGGTTGCCGACGATCACCACCAGCGCGGAAAAGAACAGGATGCCGAGGATCGTGGGCGTGTCCCGCGCGATGATCGACTGGAACGCGAGCGTGCCCAGCCCCGGCCAGCTGAACACCGTTTCCACCAGAACCGCCCCCGACACCACCGCCGAAAGCTGCAGTCCGGCCAGCGTGATCACCGGCGACAGCGCGTTCTTCAGCGCGTGCTTGTAGACGATCTCGCGGGTGGTCAGCCCCTTGGCCTTGGCCGTACGCACATAATCCGAACCCAGAACCTCCATCATCGTGGCCCGGCTGAGCCGCGAATAGAGCGCGATGAAGATCGACGCCAGCGTGATCACCGGCAGCACCATGTGATGCGCGATATCCGCCGCTTTCACGAAGAACCCGCCTTCGATGCGCACATCCACCATGCCGGCCACGGGAAACAGCGGAATTTTCAGCGAAAAGGCGATCAGAAGCAGGATGCCGGTCCAGAAGACCGGCGCGGAATACCCGAACAGCGCCAGCAGCGTAACGAAATGGCTCGACATGCCATTGGGCCGGCGCGCCGAGATCACGCCCAGCACGACACCGATGAAGATGGCGAGGATCTGCGCCGTGATCACCAGAAGCAGCGTCGCCGGCAGCCGGCTGAGAATCAGGCCCGAAACGCTTTCGTTGTAGAAGAAGGAATAACCCAGATCGAATTGCAACACGCGCAGCACATAACTGCCCAGTTGCACCACGAAGGGCCGGTCCAGCCCGTAATCCGCACGGATCTGCGCCATAACCTCGGCATCCGCGCCGCCCATCGACTGGGCGATGGTATCGGCCACGTCACCCGGCGCCAGATGCATCATCGAAAAGTTAAGCACCAGCACCGCGATCAGAAGACCCGCGGCATAGGCGGCACGCACCAGAATAATTCTTGCCAGGTTCACTTGCGCGGCCACCGTCAGTATGGGGAACGCGCGGCGGGCCGGAAGCCCGCCGCGCCGGAAATCACTTCAGATATGTCTTGTCGAGCGGCGAGCTGGAGGACCAGATGCCCAGCGGCGGGTTGCCCACGCGGTCCGAGTAGATCGTGTGGTAGGGCAAGGTGTTCGTCCAGTAGACCGGAAGTTCGTCGGCGACGATCTTCTGGAACTCGGAATAAAGCGCCTTGCGCTTGGCCGGATCGCTTTCCTTGCCGGCCATTTCCAGCAATTCGTCGACGCGGGCGTTGGCATACTGCTGGGTGTTGGACCAGATCACGCCCTTCTTGATGTTGGACGACTGATAGGTGCGGTGCACCCCGATCACCGGGTCGCCCCAGTTGAACACCGTATCCCAGGTCATGTCGAACTCGTGCCCGCCGACCCGTTTGGCCCATGTCGGGAAATCGGCGCTGGCGCGGACGGTGACATCAATGCCGACCTTGCGCAGCGCGGCCTTCAGATACTCGACCTGCGGCTTCACACCGGGCCAGCCGAAATCGACCGTCAGGCCGAACCGGGTGCCGTTGTCGCCCACGGGAAAGCCCGCTTCGTCCAGCAGCGCGTTGGCCTTGTCGAGATCGACCTCGTAGGTTTCGACGTCGGGCTCGTAGAACGGGCTGTCGGGGTGCACGCCGGTGCGCGCCTCCGAGGCGGTGCCCAGCATCAGCGCGTTGAGAATGAAGTTGCGATCGACCGCATAGGCGATGGCCTGGCGCACCTTCACGTTCGATGTCGGGCCTTCGGCGGTGTTGAAGGCCAGCCAGTCGATCGGGCCGATGGCACCGTAACCCTGGGGCGTGGCGGTCAGGCCGTCGACCTCTTTCAGGCGGTTGATGATCCGTGGCAGGGATTCGAAAGTGGCCAGATCGACCTCGCCGTTTTCCAGCGCGATGGCGCGCGCCGCGGGATCGGTGATGATGCGCATCACGATCCGGTCGAGATAGGGCAGGCCTTCGATGAAGTAGTCATCGAAGCGTTCGACGATCACATGCTCGCCGCGCTTGTATTCCACCAGCTTGAAGGGCCCCGATCCGACCACGTTGTCGGAGTTGCGATCATGCGCCTTGGGGTCTTGCCCGTCGCCATAGATGTGTTCGGGTATGATCGCCATCAACTGGCTGGACATCGCCAGCATAAGCGCCGGGTGCGGCTGGCTGAGGCGCAGAATGGCGGTGTGATCGTCGGGGGTTTCAACCTCGGTAACCGGGGCGAACATGGTTTTGAACGGGTGGTTTTCCTGGATCGTCTTGACCGAAAAAGCCACGTCCGAGGATGTGATCGGCGTGCCGTCGTGGAACTTGGCGTTCTGCACGAGGTTCAGCGTGACCGAAAGCCCGTCTTCCGCGACTTCCCAGCTTTCGGCGAGATAGGGCTGAGGCGTCCAGTCTTCGTCATAGCGCAGCGGCGCGGCGAAAAGCTGGGTTCCGGGAAAGCCCGTCACGATGCCGGACTGCACCGCCGGATTGAGGTTGCGCGGCGCCTGGCCCAGCATCGTGACCAGGGTGCCGCCCTGTTTCGGCGTCTCCTGGGCCGCGACGGCCCCCGCCATAAGCGACACCAGCGCGGTGGCCGCCACCAGTGTTCCTGTACGAAATCCCATTCCCGTTACTCCCCGAGCTTGCTGCGTTGGCAAAAGCCTATGCCAGCCCTGTTCCGCCAAAAAACAGAATAAATATGCCCTATTCCGCTAAATAATGTTGGTAATCGTGTCTAAGAAACGATCAACGGCCGAAATGCGTTGGCCGCGTTCAGCGCCAGGCAATGCTGAACGAAGGCGCGCACGATCTTGGGTTGGCGCAGTCCGGCCTGGGTGGCGATGCCGAAGGTTGGCACATGCATGGGATCGCTGATCGGCAGAACCCGGTATCGGTGCACCCCGGTCCAGTAGTCCGCCGGGCAGATGTTGAGAACCGAAAACCCGAAGCCGCCCGACACCAGCGCCCGCACGATTTCCGACGAGCGGCTGGAATGCACGATGTTGGGCCGCGCACCCGCGGCATCGAAGACCGACATGAAATAGTCGCGCGTTTGCGGCAGATCCAACAGCACCATGGGCCGCGACGCCAGTTCGCTCAGCGACACCGCGCTGCGTTCCGACAAGGGATCGCTGACCGGCAAAAGCGCAAACAGCGGCGCGCCGAACAGCGGCTCGAAGTGTTGTTTGCCAATGAACCCCGCATCGTAGGTGAACACCAGGTCGGCTTCGCCATTCAGCAGGAAATCCATGATCGTGCGCATGTTGCCTTCCAGCAGCTGGATCGAAACGCCCGGAAAATCGCGCGCAAAGCTGCGCAGGACCACGGGCAGGAAGGATGGCGCAGCCGTGACATAGCAGGCGATGCGCACGGTGCCGGTGGCATCGCCGTGGACCGATTTCAGATCGCTTTCGAAATGCTGGGCCTGGTCCAGGAACTGCCGGATCATCCGCAGCGCCTCGACGCCCGAGGGTGTCGGACGAATGCCCTTGGCCGGGGTGCGCACGAACAGCGCATAGCCCTGCCGCGCCTCGATGGCGTCGATCGCGGCGGTGATCGACGATTGCGAGATGTTCAGTTCCGACGCGGCCTGGGCGATGGATCCGAAACGTCCGGCCGCCTCGACATAGCGCAGTTGTTTCAACGTGAAGCCGATCACGGCCATTCCCCCAAAAAACCACAGATAATGGACAGCTAAAACTATTTTTCAGCTGTTTTACAGCCCCCTAACGTCGGCACATGCAAACCCGCTTCTCCCACTGCGCCCCATGACCGCCGATCTGTTCCTGCGCGATGCGCTGCTGGACGGCCAGCGGCAGGACCTGTCCATTGTCGGCGGGCGGGTCGCCGCGACCGGACCGGACCTTTCGGTGCCACCGGAGGTGCCGGTTCTGGATGCCGCCGGCGCGCTGGTGCTGCCGGGGCTGGTGGATGCGCACAACCACCCCGACAAGACCCTTCTTGGCATGGGTTGGCACCCGCATGGCGCCGGCCCCGAACTGCATCAGCGCATCGCCTACGAACGCGAGAACCGCGCCGCCATCGGCCTGGACCCACGGCGCCAGTCGGCGCGTTTCATGGCCCATGTGCTGCGCCACGGCACCACCGCGATGCGCGGCCATGTGGACATCGACACGCAGATCGGGCTGGCGCATATCGAAGGCGTGCTGCAAACCCGCGCCGACTGGGCCGACCGGATCGACGTGCAGATCGTGGCGTTTCCGCAATCGGGACTGATCGCGCGCCCCGGAACGCTGGCGTTGATGGATGCCGCGCTGCGCGCCGGGGCGGATGTGGTGGGCGGGCTTGATCCGTGCAGCATGGACCGCGACCCGCTGGCGCATCTGGACGCGGTGTTCGGATTGGCCGAAACCCATGGCCGCCCGGTCGATATCCACCTGCACGAGCCCGGCGAAATGGGCGCGTTCTCTCTGGAACTGATCGCCGAACGCACCGCTGCCCTGGGCATGGCGGGGCGGGTCTCGGTCAGCCATGCGTTCTGCCTGAACGATGTGCCCGAGGCGCGGTTTCACGGGCTGGTGGCG
Organism: Paracoccaceae bacterium; assembly: GCA_024742705.1. Taxonomy (GTDB): domain Bacteria; phylum Pseudomonadota; class Alphaproteobacteria; order Rhodobacterales; family Rhodobacteraceae; genus JANSXZ01. The sequence continues at coordinate 192,561 of JANSXZ010000005.1, forward strand.
GCGCTGGCCCGCGCCGGCGTGGCCATCGCCACGGCGGCGCTGGTGGTGCGCCCCTCGCCGCCAGCGCGCGCGTTGCAGGCTGCGGGCGTCACGCTGTGCGGCGGCAATGACGGGGTGCGCGACATGTGGCTGCCTTTCGGTTCGGGCGACATGCTGGAACGGGCCAAGTTCATCGCTCTTGCGAACGGGTTCCGCACCGATCCCGATCTGCTGCATGCGCTCGAGATCTGCACGGCGCAGGGCGCGCGTGCGCTGAATCTGCCCGAACACGGAACCCGCCCCGGCCAGTGGGCCGACCTGGTCCTGGTGCCGGCACAAACTCCGGCCGAGGCGGTTGTGGCCCATCCGCCGGGCCGCACAGTCATCAAGCGTGGCCGCATCGTCAGCACCGCACCCCCCATCCCGACGGAGACAGCATGACCACCACGATCTATCGCGCCGCGCGCATCCTGACGATGAACCCGATGTGCCCCGAGGCAACCCATGTGGCGGTGCGCGACGGGCGTATTCTGGGTGTCGGGCCTCTGGCGGATCTGGCCACCTGGGGCGATTACGAACTGGATGAACGCTTTGCCGACAAGGTGCTGATGCCCGGGCTTGTCGAAGGCCACGCCCACGCGATGGAGGGCACGCTGTGGCGGCACACCTATTGCGGCTATTTCGATCGCATCGACCCCGATGGCCGCGTCTGGGAGGGCCTCAAGAGCATCGACGCGGTTCTCGACCGTCTGGCCCGGGCCGAAGCGGCGCTGGAAGATCCCGACGCACCCCTGCCCGGCTGGCAACTGGACCCGATCTATTTCGACAACCGCCGCGTCACCCGCGCCGATCTGGACAAGGTTTCGGCCACCCGGCCGATCGGTGTGCAGCACGCATCGGGGCACATCCTGAACGTCAACTCCCGGGCCCTGGAACTGGCGGGGCTGCTGCGCACCGGGATCAATCATCCCGGCATCCCGCTGGGTGAAGACGGTCTGCCCACCGGCGAACTGAAGGGCCCCGAAGCCATGACACCGGTGGCGATGCATGTCGGGTTCGACCGCGACATGCTGGCCTGCGATGCCCGCGGGCTGCGCGATTTCGCCAAGCTTTGTGTGCGCGCGGGGGTGACCACCGTTACCGACCTGGCCGCGCGGCTGAACGACGACGCGGTCGAGATGATGCTGCGCGTCACTGGCGAACCCGACTATCCCGCCTGCGTCGTTCCATTGCGGTTTTTCCTGGGGCTGACGGCGGCCGACCTGATTGCCCATGCCGCCGACCTGAAGGCCCGGTCGACCGAAAGGTTGCGCATGGGGCGCATCAAGGTCGTCGCCGATGGATCGATCCAGGGGTTTTCCGCGCGTCTGCGGTGGCCCGGTTATCACAACGGTGCGCCGAACGGCCTGTGGTACATCGCCCCCCAGCACCTGAGCGAGATCTATCATCTGGCGCTGGAAAACGATCTGATGGTGCACACGCACACCAACGGCGACGAGGCCACCGACCTGGTGCTCGACATGATGGAAACCGCGCTGCGCGCGCATCCGCACCCCGATCACCGCTTCACGGTCCAGCATTGCCAACTGGCCGACACCGCCCAGTTCAACCGCATGGGCAAACTGGGAATGTGCGTCAACCTTTTTGCCAACCACCACTTCTACTGGGGCGACGAACACTACCGCCTGACCGTGGGGCCGGAACGGGCGGAACGGATGAACGCCTGTCGCACGGCGCTGGCACAGAATGTCCCGATGGCGATCCATTCGGACGCCCCGATCACACCGCTGGGGCCGCTTTTCACAGCATGGTGCGCGGTGAACCGAATCACGGCATCGGGCCGGGTGCAGGGCCAGACCGAGCGGATTTCGGTGGATGAGGCGCTTTATGCGATCACGATGGGCGCGGCCTATACGCTGAAGATGGATCACGAGATCGGCTCGATCGAAACCGGCAAGCGCGCGGATTTCGCCGTTCTCGAAACCGACCCCACCAAGGTCGCGCCGATGGCGTTGAAGGATGTGCCGGTCTGGGGCACCGTGCAGGGCGGTCGCATCTTTCCAGCGGGTGCGCAATGACGGCGGGCCTGCTGCCGGCAACGGTGATCGGCGGCTATCTTGGCGCGGGCAAGACGACGCTTGTCAATCACCTGCTGCGCAACGCGGGCGGTCTGCGGCTGGCGGTGCTGGTGAACGAGTTCGGCGCGCTGCCTATCGACGCCGACCTGATCGAGGCGCAGGATGATGACATCATCGCGATCGCAGGCGGCTGCATCTGTTGCAGCTATGGCGACGATCTGACCCGCGCCTTGCTGGACATGACGGCAATGGATCCGCCGCCCGATCACCTGCTGATCGAAAGCTCCGGTGTGGCGATTCCGTCGATGATCGTGGGGACGCTGGGCCTGTTGCCCGGTTTCCGCGTGGACGGCACCGTGATCGTGGCCGATGCCGAAACGCTGTGCCGCACCGCCGCCGACCGATACCTTGGCGATACGGTGCTGCGGCAACTGCGCGACGCCGATCTTCTGATCCTCAACAAGATCGATCTGCCGACGCCCCGGGCGCTGGCCGATACCTGCGACTGGATCGCGGAACAGGGATTGCCGCGTCCGGTGCCGGCACGCCAATGCGCGCTGCCGCCCGAAGCGGTTCTGGGCCTGGTGCCAAGCACCACGCAGCCCGTACCGGACCCCGCACCGCACGCGGCGTTTGAAACGCTGCGGCTGACGCCGGCGGCGGGCTGCGATCCGCAGGCGCTGGCCCGGCGGCTGACCGATCCGGCGCTGGGGGTGCTGCGGGCCAAGGGGTTTGTCACCGATCTCCGCGGCACCCGCCACGAGATCCATATCGTCGGAGCGCGCGCCGATGTCAGCGCCCGCGCCACCGCGCCGGCCGACGGGATGGTGGCGATCGGTCTGCGCGGCCAGCTGGACACAGCCGGTTTGAACGATCTGGTCACGGCGCCGGCGCCTGCCAGCGCCCGATGACGGCCCGCGTTGTGCAATCGCCCGCCTGCGGACGCGCGGTACATTGTACTCGGCCCCAGAGGTTCTAAGTTGATCGGAGTGATTTTCATGTTTACCCCGAGTGTCGCATGTCTTCCAATCCAAAACATGGCTTTGGCGGGGCCGAAGGATCAAGAACCCCAGCTTCAGATGACGCCCGAACCGCCGCGGCGATCCTGAAGACCCTCGGACACGAAGGCCGGCTCTTGCTGCTGTGTCATCTGCTCGACGGCGAAAAATCGGTGACCGAACTTGAACGGCGCCTGCGGCTCAGGCAATCGGCGGTATCGCAAAAGCTGGCCCGGTTGCGCCAGGAGGATCTGGTGGCGCCCCGGCGCGCGGGCAAGACCGTTTACTACGGGCTTTCGGATCCGCGCATCGCGCCGGTCTTGCAGGCGATCTTGCAGCAGTTTCCGGCGCTGCGCGAAAGGCTGCGCTTCACATAGACCTTGCCCGCAGCCAGTCCTGGATGATGTCGTGCAGCCTTTCGCCGCTGAAACTGGGGAAATGCCCGCCGTGCACCACCCGGACCGGCAGATCCAGAAGGCGGCGCATCGACCGTTCGTAATCGGCGGCGTCGGAATGATAGGTGTCTTCGATCAAAGGCCCGTCATAGACGATATCGCCCGAGAACAGCAGCCCTGTCTGCGCCTCCCACAGCGCGATGCCACCGGGGGAATGGCCAGGCGTGTGGATCACCTCGAAGCGGCGGTGGCCCACGGCGATGATCTCGCCGTCCTCAAGAAGGCGCGTCGCCGGCGCGGGGGTGACGGCATAGCGATCCGAAGCATAGGGCAAGGGCGGCAGCGCGTCGAAGATATCGTCGGTGACATAGGGATCGGCCAGAACCGCCTTGCGGTCGGGTGCCGCGATCAGATGCGCCTCGGCGCTGTGCACGGCGCGGCGTTCGAATTCGTGATGACAGCCGATGTGATCGAAATGCGTGTGACTGGCCACCGCCAGCAGCGGGCGTTCCGTGACCAGCGGCACCCAGTCGCGCAGGCTGACCACGCCCATGCCGCTGTCGATCAGCAGATCCACCCCGGCATCCTGAATGTGCCAGCAATTGCAGCGATAGAAGGGTTTGATGTGCGGTTCGTCGATCAGCGACACCCCGTCCTGCATCGGCGTGACGTGCCACCAGTCCTCGGGTTTGATCCGCTTCATGTCGTGTCTCCGTTGTCGGGCAGCAGGGTTACGGCGCCGGCGTCGATGGCCAGATCGGGGCCGGGCGCCGTATCCGCTGGCAACAGCGCCGTCAGATCGACATCGGGTGCCGCCCGCGCGCGCAGCCGCACCTTGCGGTGCGCCCCCATGAACACCGTATCCAGCACGTCGATCGGGCCCAGCGCCGGGCCCGGCCCGATGCGCAGGTGTTCGGGCCGGATGCAGGCGATCATCCGGGTGCCTTCGGGGTGCGTCTGCGGCCCGCCCAGAACGCCCAGCGCGGTCACCGCGCGCCCGGCCTGCACGCGCGCCGGCAGAAACGACATTTCGCCCAGGAACCCGGCCGCAAAGCGGCTGGCGGGCGCACGGTAAACCCGTTCCGGCGGCCCCTGATCCTCGATCCGGCCCGCGTTCATCACCACGAGGCGGTCGGCGATGGCCATGGCCTCCTCCTGATCGTGGGTGACATGCACGAAGGTCGCGCCGACACTGCGCTGAATGCGCTTCAGCTCATCCTGCATGACCCTTCGCAGGTTCAGGTCAAGCGCGCCCAGCGGTTCGTCCAGCAACAGCACGTCGGGTTCGACCGCCAGCGCGCGGGCCAGCGCCACGCGCTGGCGCTGGCCGCCGCTCAGATCCGCCGGACGCCGCGCCCCGGCGCCGTCCAGCCCGACCAGCGCCAGCATCTCGGCGGCGCGCGACTGCCGCGCCCGGCGCGCCATGCCCCGCATCCGCAAGCCGAAGCCGACGTTGTCCAGAAGCGTCATGTGCGGAAACAGCGCATAGTCCTGAAACACCGTGGTGGTGGGGCGCGCCGCCGCCGGCACGCCGACCATGTCACGCCCGCCGATCCGCACCGCGCCCGAAGTTGGATCGGCAAATCCGCCAAGTATGTTCAGCAGCGTGGATTTTCCGCATCCCGACGGCCCAAGCAGCACGCAATAGGCGCCCGCCTCGACCGTCAGGTCGACCCCGGCAAGGGCCAGCGTCGCGCCATAGCGGCGGGTGACCGCGGATATGTCGATGCGCGCGGTCATTTGCGCCGCGCCGCCGCCAGTTCAACCGCCAGCACAGCCAGCGCCGACAACATGAACACAAGCGATCCCACCGCGTTGGTCTTGGGGTTCAGCCCCGACCGCAGCAAGCTCCAGATTTCGACCGGCAGCGTCACGTCGAAGCGCGACAGCAGGAAGGCGATGATGAATTCATCCCATGAAAACGTCACCGACAGCAGGAACGCCGCCAGCAGCGCGGGCATTATCATCGGCGCCGTGACCAGCGCCATGACCCGGATCTCGCCCGCGCCCAGATCGCGCGCGGCGCGTTCGGCATTGGCCGTGGCCGGGCCCAGCGCGGCGGAACATATGGCAAAGCACAGGGGCGTGTTGATCACCACATGGCCGATCGCCACCGTGCCGAGCGACAGGCCGATGCCCATAAGGTTCAGCGAGGCCAGCAGCCCCAGCCCGATCACCAGGTAGCTGACCGACAGCGGCGCGGTGATCGCTGCGCGCACCATGCCGGCGCCGCGCAATGCGCCGGTGGCCACCGCGCGCGCCGCAAGAAAGCCCAGCGCCAGCGCCAGCGCCGAAGACGCCACCGCCACCAGCAGCGAATTCACCAGCGCCGCGATCAGATCGGCATCGGCCAGCACCTCGGCGTGCCAGCGCAACGAAAATCCGCGAAACGGCGGTATCGGGAAACGCCCGTCCTGAAACGAGAACAGCGCCAGAACCGCCACCGGCAGAAAGATGAAGGCGTAGATCAGCGCCATATAGGCCGAACAGAGCGCGAAACGGATCATCGCGGCCGCATCCAGCGCGCCATCGCAAGGTAGGCCAGCGTCACCAACACCATCAGGATGACCGAAAGCGCCGCCGCCATTGGCAGGTCGGCCCGGCGCGAGATCTGAAGCATCACCAGTTGCGGCAGCGCCAGGTCGTTGCCGCCGCCCAGGATCTGCGGGGTGACATAGTCTCCGATGCACAGCGCAAATGTGAGAAACGCCCCAACCGCCACCCCCGGCAGCGTCAGCGGCAGCACCACAAAGCGGAACGTCTGGAACCGGCTGGCGCCCAGATCGGCCGCCGCCAGCCGCAGGTTGCGCGGCAGTTGCACGAGGCTGGCGTAGATCGTCAGCACCAGAAGCATGGTAAAGAAATGGGTAAAGCCGATCACCGTCGCGGCGCGGGAATTGGCCAGGTCCAGCGCGCCGAGGCCCCAAGCCGCAAGCCACCCGTTCAGAACGCCCTTCTTGGCCAGAACCAGCGACCACGCATAGGACCGCACCACATAGGAGGTCCAGAATGGTATCACCGCCAGCGCCAGCGCGATCCTTCGGTACCGTTCGGGCAGTTCCACCGCGATGATCCAGGCCAGCGGATAGGCCAGAAGCACCGACAGGCATGTCACCGCCAGCGTGATCTCGACCGAGTTGACGGCGGCCTCGACATAGGCGCTCTGGCTCCAGAAATCGGCATAGTTTTCAAGGCTCGGGCGCCGGTCGAACCCGGTATCGGTGCGGCGCCACAGACTGGCCGTGGCCATCACCGCGAAGGGCAGCGCGAAGAACGCCGCCGTCCAGGCAAGCGCCGGAGCGGCGAGCGCGAGCGCCCGCCGCCTGTCGCGCGTCTCGATGGACGCGGCGCGGATCACCGGGCCAGGAACCGGGTCCAGACGTCCTGCATCGCGGCGTCCAGATCGGCATCGGGCGCCGGGTAGAGCTGGGCCTTGGCAAGATATGCCGCCTGATCGTCCCAGCGCAGTGCGCGCTTCTGTTCCGCCGTCATCACGTCGCCAGCGGCAGCGTTTGCCGGCATCGCCCAATAGCACGACGAGGTGGCGAGCGCCGCCTGGCCTTCCGGGCTGAGCACATGTTTCACGAATTCAACCGCCAGATCGGGCTGTGAGCTGTCGGCGAACACACCGATCGACTGCGACCAGCGCACCGCGCCCTGATCGGGAATGATCCAGTCGAGTTCGGGGATCTCGGAGACCAGGCCGGCAGTGACCCATTCACCGCCACCCACCAGAATATCCACTTCGCCGGTGGCGATCGCGGTCTGGCTGGCCACCACTTCGCCCACCGACGACGCGTTGTCCTTCAGCTTCATCAGTGCCGCTTCGATGGCGGGCAGATCGTCCATGCCCAGATCGGCGGTGTTCAGGCCCAGCCCCATCGCCACCAGGCCCATGACCGGCAGGTAATAATCGTAGACCGCCAGCGATCCGGGCGCAGCCCCCCACAGCGCGGTCATGTCGGCCAGCGCATCCGCCGCCACGGCGGAAGAGTTGAACGAAATGGTGTTGTAGCCGAATTTCTCGGAAATCGCGTAGGTCTGGCCGTCGATCACATGGTTTTCGGCCATCACCAGTTCGGGAAACAGCGTGTCATAGGGCAGCGATTCGGTGGGCAGCGGCGCGAGGATGCCCGCCGAAACGGCGCGCGGCACGTCGATTCCGTCGATCACCAGAACGTCCCAGTCACCCGGCTGGCTCTGTTCGATCAGGCTGAGCGCGGCTCCGGTGCCTTCGTATTCCTTGAGATTGACGGTAACGCCGAATTTTTCCTCGAAGGGTTTGATCAGCGCGTCGTCGGTGTGATCGCACCAGACCAGTGCGTTCAGTTCCTGCGCCAGCGCGCCGGTTGCCATGAATGTGGTGCCGGCCAGGATGGCCATGAGCGAGCAAGTCGTCTTCATTCGGTCGTCTCCCTGTTGGTTTTCATTCCAGTACGCGTCGGATTTTCATCGGTTGGCGTGGCCGACACCAGCTTCGCGCCACAATGGCATCGACATGCAGTGCGCCGAGCCGCCGCCATGCGCAAAAAGCCGCAGTTCGGGGTCGTAAACCGTGATCCCTTCGGCGCGCAGGGCAGCATTCGTGCGTTGCGAATGCCGAGGGGACAGCACGCGGCCATCGCCCAGCGCCAGAAGATTGCAGGCCATGTCGGCCATCGCCTCGCCATAGGAAACGTCGAATCGCCTTATCCCGTGGGCCGCGAGCCAATCCAGGAAATCAGGCGGCAGGGCATCGGGACAGACCAGCGCCAGATCGTCCGTGACCATCGAAAAGATCACGTCGAGGTGCAGGAAATGATCGTCGAAGGGCACCAGCCGCGCCTCCCAGCCTTCGGCGGTCAGCCATTCGGCGAATTGTACCGCTCCCGCCTGCGAGGTGCGCCCGCCGGAATGGCCGATGCAGGCGAGACCCGGACGGATCAGGTGAATATCGCCGCCTTCCACCGTGCCGGCGGTGGCCATGCGCCACATTCCCTGGCCGAAGAAATCCAGCACCGCCTTGTATTCGCCGCGCCGCTGCGGCATCGCCAGCATCGTCAGCACCGGCCCGCCCGGCGCAGTCTGGCTGCTGTCGCGGGTATAGACCTGATAAGGCAGGATCGGGTCCGGCGTCAGATAGTGGCACCGCACCCCGGCTTCGGCCAGGGCGGCTTCGAATTCGCCGTATTCCGCCATCAGGCTCTGTCGGTTCAGCGGCCGCCCCGTAGCCAGCGTGGCGCGGGCGATGGCGTTCGTCGGGATCCACTCATAGTGATCCGGGCGGCACAGAAGAACGTCGGTAAGCCGGTCGGTTTCCGAATGCAGCCGTGAATCGGCAGGAGATTGAAACTGTGACATGCGCTGATTGTGCGACAGGCTGGCACAGTATAAAACCTGAATAATCATCAGTTCACTTCGGGAAAATCGAAGAAATGGCCAAGGCCCCGCTGGACGTTGCCGATTTCCGTCTTTTGCGGGTGTTTGTCGGCGTGGTTGAAGCGGGTGGATTCGCGGCGGCGGAAGTATCTTTGAACCTCAGCCTGTCGACCATCTCGAGCCATATGAAGCATCTCGAAACCCGGATGGGTCTGCGGCTGTGTACCCGCGGCCGCGGCGGTTTCGCCCTGACCGAAGCCGGCGCGGCGGTCTATTCCGAGGCGCGCGCCCTGCTTTCGGCGTCGGAAGGGTTTTCGGCAAGGGTGGCGGGCCTGCGCGACAGGCTGGCGGGGCCCGTGCGGCTGGGCGTTCTGGACGCAACGCTTTCGGATCCGCAGTCGCGGCTGAGCGGGGCGCTGGCGGATTTCGCGGCGCGCGCACCGCAGGCGGAAATCCGGCTTGTGTCGCGCCCGCCCGACGAATTGCTGCGCGATGTGGCCGGCAATGCGCTTGATGCGGCGATCGGCAGCTTTCCGCGCGTGGCCCTGGGGCTGGAGTATGTCGATCTCTATCGCGAGCGGCACAGCTTTTTCTGTGGCCGCGACCATCCCCTGTTTTCCGAGCCCGACGACCGGATCGATCACGAGGAATTGCGCAGGCACCGTCTGATCGCGCGCAGCTATTGGGGCACCCGTGATCTGAAGGATTTCGCCAGCCATCGCATCGGCGCCACTGTTTCGGACATGGAGAGCGCCGCGACGCTGATCCTGTCGGGCGCGTTTCTGGGGTATCTGCCCGATCACTACGCCGCCGGCTGGGAACGGCAGGGCCGTGTGCGCGCGCTGGCCCGCGCCCGGCTGGGATATGTGGCACCGTTTCAACTGGCTTATCGGCAGGACCGGCTTCAGGTGCCGCGCATTGCCGCGCTGGTCCGGGCGCTGGCCGCGCCGCATGGGGCGCGGATCGATGTGCAAAACCCGGCCTGAGCGGCGCGAACGGGGTTTCAATTCCTTGCCCAAGCGCATATTGATAGCGCTAACCAAAGCTCGAGCCGTCCCGCAGAAGCAAGGCGGCGCGAAACCCGACAATCACCGCAGCGCCCTGTTCCGGGGCGGAAAGGGGAGCCGATGCTGAACGATACCCTCGCCCGCGTCACCGACCGGATCATCGCCCGCAGCCACGGCCCGCGCGACGCCTACATGCAACGCATGCGCGCCGCCGCACAGGACGGGCCGGCGCGCGCGCATCTGAGTTGTTCGGGCCAGGCCCACGCCTATGCGGCCGCCGGCCCCGATCAGGCCAGCCTGGCGCATGAAAGCGCGGGAAACATCGGGATTGTCACGGCCTACAACGACATGCTGTCGGCGCACCAGCCATTTGAAACCTATCCCGAAGCCATTCGCGCGGCGGCCCGCGCGGCCGGTGGCACGGCGCAGGTGGCGGGCGGGGTGCCGGCGATGTGCGACGGTGTAACCCAGGGCACGCCGTCGATGGAGCTCAGCCTGTTTTCGCGCGACGTGATCGCATTGTCGGCGGCTGTCGCGCTCAGCCACAACACCTTCGATGCCGCCGTAATCCTGGGCGTCTGCGACAAGATCGTGCCCGGCCTTGTGATCGCGGCGCAGAGTTTCGGGCATCTGCCGGCGGTCTTCATGCCCGCCGGGCCGATGATTTCGGGCCTCGGCAACGACGAGAAAGCCGAAGTGCGCCGCAAGTTCGCCACCGGCGAAGTGGATCGCGCCGCGCTGATGGCCGCGGAAATGGCCGCCTATCACGGTCCGGGCACCTGCACGTTCTATGGCACCGCAAACACCAACCAGATGCTGATGGAGATCATGGGCCTGCACCTGCCGGGCGCCAGCTTTGTCAATCCGGGCACGGAACTGCGCGCCGCGCTTACCGCGGAAGGCACGCGCCGGGCGTTGGCCAACAGCCATCTGGGCAACCACTATATCCCCACCTGCGACATTCTGGACGCCCGCGCCTTTGCCAATGGCATCGTCGGGCTGCATGCCACCGGCGGCTCGACCAACCTGTTGATCCATCTTGTGGCGATGGCACGCGCGGGCGGTATCATATTGGATTGGCAGGATTTCTCGGATCTTGCAACCGTGACGCCGCTGCTGGCGCGGGTCTATCCGAACGGCCTGGCGGATGTGAACCATTTTCATGCGGCCGGCGGGCTTGGGTTCATGATCGGCGAATTGCTGGGCGCGGGGCTGCTGCACCCGGACGTCACCACCATTCTCGGCAAGGGCCTGGCGCAATACACCCGCGAGCCGAAGCTGATCGACGGCACGCTGCAATGGGTCGACGGGCCGACCGAAACGCTGAACGACAAGATCCTGCGCCCGGTAACGCGCGCGTTCCAGCCGACCGGCGGCCTTTCACGGCTGACCGGATCGCTGGGCACCGCCGTCAGCAAGGTATCGGCGGTGGCCCCCGAACATCAGGTGGTCGAGGCCCCGGCCCGCGTGTTCGAAGACCAGGAGGCGGTCAAGGCGGCATTCCAGGCCGGGGAATTCACCGGCGACGTGGTCGTGGTGGTGCGGTTCCAGGGGCCAAAGTCGAACGGGATGCCCGAACTGCACAGCCTCACGCCAATTCTGTCGGTATTGCAGCAACGCGGGCATCGCGTCGCTCTCGTCACCGACGGGCGCATGTCGGGCGCTTCGGGCAAGGTTCTTTCGGCCATCCACGTCTGCCCCGAAGCCCTGGACGAAGGCCCCATTGCCCGGCTGCGCGACGGTGACAGGCTGCGGGTGGATGCCCGCAACGGCGCGTTGGATATCCTTGAGGACGGCGTCGCCGAACGACCCTGCGCGCGCCCCGATCTGAGCGGCAACGAAGCGGGAATGGGCCGCGAACTTTTTGCCAATTTTCGGCGCGCCGTCACGGCGGCGGATCAGGGCGCAAGCAGTCTTTGAAAAACAGAAGGATTTTGCCGCGATGATGACACCCTTGCAATCCAGCCGCGCGATGCGCGACATCTGCGCGTCGGTGCCGATCCTGCCGGTTCTGGTGGTTCAGGATCCCGCCCATGCCGCGCCGCTGGCGCAGGCGCTGGTTGCGGGCGGCCTGCCCGTACTGGAAGTGACCCTGCGCACACCCGCCGCTCTGGAGGTGATCGCCCGCATGGCGCAGGTGCCCGGCGCGGTGGTGGGCGCGGGGACGGTTCTGAACGCCGCCGACGCCGAGGCCGCCAAGCAAGCCGGTGCCGCCTTTGCGGTATCGCCGGGGGCCACCGAACGCATGCTGGGCGCATGCGAGCAACTGGATCTGCCGGTGTTGCCCGGCGCGGTGACCGCCAGCGAGGCGATGGTGCTTCTTGAACGCGGACACGACATGCTGAAGTTCTTTCCTGCCGAACCGGCGGGCGGCGTGGCGGCGCTGCGGGCGCTGGCCGGGCCCTTGCCGCAGGTCACGTTCTGCCCCACCGGCGGGATCAACCCGGCGAACATGGCCGATTACCTGGCGCAGCCGAATGTCGCCTGCGCCGGCGGCAGTTGGGTCGCGCCGCATGAAATGATGGTGGCGGGCGCCTGGGACGAAATCACCGCCCTGGCCCGCGCGGTGCACCATGCGCTGGGCACAAGCTGAGAGGCGCCGAATTATGGATGGCACGATCCGCAGCCTGCAGCATTATCCGATAAAAGGGTTGTCGCCGGCCGCCTTGCCACAGGTCACGCTGACCCCCGGCGACGGGTTTCCGATGGACCGGATGTTCGGGCTGGCACGGGCCGGGGCGCCCTTCGATCCCGCCGACCCGCAACCGATGGACAAGAACAACTTTGTGGTGCTGGCCCGCTATGCCGAACTGGCGCTGCTGGACACGCGCTATGATCCCGATACCGGCACCTTGCGGATCGACGGCCAGGCCTACGACATGGCGGATGCCGCCCAATGCCGCGACGCCATCGCCCGGATCGTGGATTGCGTCGCGCTGAACGGCGAAGCCGCGCCGCGTTTCGTTTCGGCAGCGCCGCACAGGTTTACCGACGTTTCCGTGGTTTCGCCGCAGATGATGAACGCCGTGTCGATCATCAACCACGACAGCGTCGCCGATTTCTCGTCGCGGATCGGTCGCGAGGTTGATCCGCAGCGGTTTCGCGGCAACATCGAGGTAGCGGGGTGGCCCGCACAGTCCGAACTGGAAGCCGTCGGCGCGGTGATCGGCTGTGGCGATGTCAGGATGCGCATACTGAAACGCACCCAGCGTTGTGCCGCGACCGAGGTGAACCCGCAGACCGGCGCGCGTGACATCGACCTGCCCCGCCTGCTGCGCCAGACCTACGGCCACATGGACATGGGCGTTTATGCCGAGGTCATCGCCGGCGGCACGATCGCGCCGGGGATGACCCTGTCGCGGATCGGCTGACGCGCGATCACTCGGCCGCCATTGCCATGGCGGGCACGCCGGACGCACCGCCGTCGCCCAGCCGAAGCTCGCGGTAGGCAGAGGCCGCCTGGAACAGCCCCTCGCGGTTGCCGCAATCATAGCGCGTGCCCGAGAAGGCAAAGGCACACAGGCCTTCGGTCTTTTGCGCCTGGGCAATCGCGTCGGTCAACTGGATTTCGCCACCCAGACCCGGCGCAAGCCCGTCGAGATGATCGAAGATGCTGTCATCCAACAGGTAGCGCCCCACCGCGGCATAGTTCGAAGGTGCCTTTTCCGGCGCGGGCTTTTCCACCATTCCGCTGACCATCATCGACGCGCCGTTGCTCTGGCCGGTCAGTTCGAACACGCCATAGCGCGAAATCGTGTCGTCATCCACACGCATCGTCGCAACCATGTGGCGTGCGGTTTGCGGCGCGTAGGCTGCGGCCATCTCGGAAAGGCACGGCGCTCCCAGGATAACGTCGTCGGGCAGGATCACGCCCACCGGCCCGCCGTTGCGGAACCCGGCGGCGCATTGCACCGCGTGCCCCAGCCCGAGGGGCGTCTGCTGAAACACGAAATGCGTTTCGACCTTGTCGGCAACGGCGGCCCTGTCCAGCGACCGGACCAGATCGGTTTTCTGCTTTGCCACCAGCTTGGCGCGCAGATCCGGATCGGCGGTGACATAATCCTGGATACCGGGTTTGCTGGGGTGCGACACGAACACCAGCCGGCGCGCCCCGGCGGCCAGCGCCTCGTCGATCGCCAATTGCAACAGAGGCGTATCGTAAACCGGCAGCAGCTCCTTTGGTACAGATTTGGTGGCGGGCAGCATCCGCGTCCCAAGACCTGCTACAGGGAAGATGACGGTTTCAAGGCTGTGCATGAACGTGCTCCTACGGTTTCCATTCGACACAAACCAAACACATCAGGCCGCAAAAGGGTTCCCCGGCCCAGCTGCAAAACCGCGAATGCGCCCGGCACCGCCCGCCAAACGCGCGGCCTGCACAAATCATTGGCGGTTTCGAGTCGCAATTCGGTGGCGATCAGGCGACCACAGCCATGTTGACGGCGATATCGTCATCGATCGCCAGCGTGGCGAGGATCTGCCCGGCGGCAATCGGGCCATCGGCCACCGTCGCGCTGAACTGGTAAATCTGGTAGGTGGTCCCGCCCTGATCCGTGAAGCTGGTGTTGCCCGAACCGCTTTCGCTGAACAGCGAAACCTCCTGATTGACCAGGGGGATCAGGCTGACGCTGTCCTGCGTGTCGCCAAGGATCGTGAAGGTGCGCCCCGAATCCACCCCGTCCAGATCGCCGATCGTCGCCAGCAGCGCATCCAGATTCACATCGCCGTTGCCCGACATGTCCAGAACATCGTCGGTTGTCAGCGTCAGATCGTTGCCGCGGTCGTTCGTCATGTCGAGCGCCTCGATGTTCGAGATGTTCAGCGCCACCAGATCGGCGGTATCCAGAACCGCGCTGTACAGCAGGTTCAGGACGTCGCGTCCATCCCCGCCATCCAGCGCCTGCGCGGTGCTGCTTCGGGTGCCCAGCACATCGTCGCCCGCGCCCCCCGAAAGCGAATCCGACCCGAGAAAGCCCAGGATCACATCATCACCGCCACCGCCGGAAATCGTGTCGGCCAGATCGCTGCCCAGCAACAGATCGCCGCCGCCGGTGCCGGCGACATTCTGCGAGGTCTGCTGTTTGGAGATCTCGCCCTGCGATGTCACGATCAGCTGATCGTCGGTGGTTTCGGGCGTGCCGTTCAATTCGAAGGTGGCGTTCGCGGTGAACACGTTCTGATCACCCAGAAGATTGGCCAGACCGGGCACATTGGTCAGCGGAAAGGCAAAGTTCAGACCGCTTTCAATCTCGGCAAAGTCCGTTTCATCGGCGATTTCACCGATATTGTCCGATCCGCGGCGCAGGAACAGCGAGAATTCGACCAGTTCGGCGTTGAACAGCGGATCGTTGCGGAATGCGTCGGCCAGATCTTCCGCCGTGCTCAGCGCGCGCGAATCCGGCCCGGAAGATGTATAGGTGTCATCGAGGATCAGCAGGTTGGATTCGGTCACCCCGCTGCCGATGGAAAACGCGCGGATCTCGACATCTTGGTCGGTGCCCAGGGCATTGGCAAGGTTGCCCCAGCCGCCGGCGACAAATGGCTGCTGTTCGACACTTAACACAACCGGATTTCCGTCGGTGACAAAATACAGGACATTCACATCCGTCTCGGAGATCAGGCCCGATTCGGTGTCGGAAAAGAATTCTGTCGCTGCGGTCAGTGCCTCGTTCCAGTCGGTCCAGCCGGCGGGATAGGGCATGTTGGCCACGTTGTTGGCCAGGCTGGTGGTGGTCTGGATGGCTTCGGAAACCGGATCGGTCGATCCGACCTCGTTAAAGAACACATCCGTGGAATAGCCGATCACGTTGATGTCGAGCGGCGCGCCGGCGTTCTGGAAATCCGCCGCCAGTCCGGGCGTGCCTTCGGTGCCGACGATGGCCGTGACGACCGCTTCGCGGACCGTCAGCCAGTTGGACGAACCGATGCTGCCCGACGCGTCGAGAACGAAGCCGAGGTTGACGCCTCCAGACACCGCCGTTGTGCTGAGGTCGACCGCCACGGCACCCACGGGCACGCCGGGCGTTTCGCCCCCGCCACCGCCTCCGGTGTTGAAGGTCAGCGTGGGCAGGACAGTCTCGGAAAACGCGCTTTCGTCCTGTTGCACCAGAACGGTGACCGTACCCACATGCGAGCCGCCGCCGGTATCGTTGACGGTGTAGGTGAAACTGTCGACGCCAGAATACTCTGCGTCTGGCGTATAGACCAGATTGCCCGCCACGATCTGCACCGATCCGTGCGCCCCGTTCTGGACCGGACCGTAGGACAGACTCAGCCCGTCGGGCGAGACATCGTTGGCCAGCGCATCGATTGTCACCGATTCGTTGCCCACCAGCACCGTGCCGAAATCGGCATTGGCGATCGGATCGTCGGCAACCGGCGTGACGGTAACGGTCACGGTGCCGGTTTCCTCGGCGCCCAGTTCATCGCGGATCGTGTAGGTAAAGCTGTCTTCGCCAAAGAAATTCCGGTCGGGCGCATAGCGCATCTGCCCGGTGCTCGCGTCCAGCCGGACAAATCCGTTCTGCGCCTGGGTGAACCCCACGATTTCGAACGTGTGGTCTTCGTTGTCGGTGTCGTTGTCCAGAACATCGATCAGAACGGCGTTGTCTTCCGCGGTTGTCGCCGTGTCGGCCACCGCTTCGGGCCTTGCATTGACGACGAAGGTGATCGTGGCCTCTGCCCAGCTAAAATCCACCAAGTCGATCGCCTCGTAGGTGGTTGATTCGACGCCGAAGAACCCCGGCGCGGGTTCGTAGAACAGGAGGTTGCCGTCATCGCTCTCGGCGTCCGTCAGGTTGCCCTGAAGGCCATCGGTGGCAAAGAACGAAAGCACGACCGGATCCCCGTCGACATCGCTGTCGTTCGCAATCGGGTTGAACTCGACGCTGCCGCCTTCGTTGACATTCACCACATCGTCGACAGCGTCGGGCGGATCGTTTTCGCCCTCGACATATATGCTGACGTCGATCGTATCGGTGCCACCGTTGCCATCATCCACGGTGACGGTGAACACATCGGTAAAGGAGTTGAAGGTCTGCAACGGGCGATAGACTTCGGGCGCGATGTCGTAGAACCAGTTCAGATCATGCTCTTCGCCCAAGCGGATCGGGATGCCGACGACAAGGCTGCCCAGGTTTTCGCTTTCCGGCGCGTCGCTGACGGATGCCGTCACGATGTCGCCCAGATCCGGATCGTCGAAAACCAGAAAGCCTTCGGCTGCGGGCTCGAAGAACTTGCGCGCGGCATCTGTGATCTTGTAGATACGGTCGGTTCCGCCTTCGCCGGCTTCGGCCGCGCGGCTGCTGATCAGGTAAAGCGCATCGGTGGTCGGATCATGGGCCGCTGCGGTCCATGCCGGCCCGTTGGCCCCGCCCAGCGAGCCAATCAACTCGATCTCGCCGCCTTCTCCCAATGTGCCGGTGGTGGTATCGAAGGCCTGGTGGATATCGCCGAATTCGTCGTCACCGAAGAATATCAGCCCATCGATGGCGAAGGCAAAGCCGATCTGCCGCTGGATATCCAGCGCCTGCTCGTTCAGCAGCACGGTGCCCTGTTCGCTGTCGTGGGAAAACACCCGCAGACCCAGTTCATCCCGCACCAGCATGTAGATCCCGTCGGCATCCGACACGATGACCAGTTCGCTGGGCTCGCCATCGCGGTCGAACACGTTGCGCTGGTAATCGAAGCCGAAGCTGTCATCGGTTTCCTGAAGCGATCCGTCGGCGGCGCTCCAGACGCCGAACACCAGGCCGGGCCCGCCCTCGGCGGTATCGGAAGCCGACGACTTGGCATAGATCAGACCGTCGCGCACCGCGAAATGGGTGCCGTCGATATCGGCATCGCCCGCCAGCACCAGGGTGCTTTCGACGGTGCCGGCTTCGAAATCCGACACAGAGGCGTAGACCCGCAGATCCGCCGCCACGTCGAAACCGAAACCGGTAGACTCGTAGACCTTGCCCGTCACCGCATCCACGGCGATGCCGGCAAAGCCCACATGGCTTTCCGCCGCGCCGGCCACCGGATCCAGCCCGCGCACCGCCAGTGGCGTCACCGAAAGGGTGCTGCCACGCAGCTGGGGCTGGGCGTCAACGAAGGCATTGCCTTCAGTCAGGGACTGTTCCAGATCGAAGACCGGCGCATCGTTGGCGCCCACCACGGTGATCACAACCGTGGCCGTGGTTTCCAGATCGCCGTCGGTGACCGTATAGGTAAAGCTTTCCTCGCCTTCGAAATTGGCCGCCGGCGTATAGATCAGCGTGGTGTCGGATATGATGTCCGGAAGCGGTTCGTCACCGCCCACGCTTGTTGTCTCGAAGCTGAGATCGCCGATCAGGCCGGACGCGTCAAAAGAGGAAATCCACAGTTCGTCGCCATCGGGATCGAAATCGTTGTCAAGCGGGGTGATCGAGACGCCCTCGGAGTCTTCGGCAGCCGTAACCGCGTCGTCCTCGGCGACCGGCGCATCGTTGATCCCCACCACCGTGACGGTCACGGTTTCGCTGTCGGTCGCGCCGTCGGAATCGCGCAGCGTCACGACAAAGCTGTCGGCGAAACTGGCCGCCTCGGGCAGCGGTACGCGGTCGCTGGCCGAAACCCGGTAGGTCCAGGCAACCTGGTGCCCGCCGCCTTCGGCTTCGGTCACGGGGCCCAATGTCATCACGCCGGCGTTCTGCGCTTCGGCGGGCGGCGCGACCTCGGCGGTGTGGGTGTCGCCGACATCCGCATCGTCAAACCGCACCACACCCGTGGCGGTGATGTGATCTTCGGTCAGTGCGTCCAGCGCGTCATCGACCACGAACAGGCGTTCACCGCCCTCGCCCCGCTCTGGCGTGGCCAGGAACAGCGCGTCCGACGCGGCGTCGTAGACGGCCGAGGTCCAGCCGATTTCGACACCCGGCGGCGCAAACGCGATATCCAGACCGGTCAGCAACGTGTCGCTTGCGATTTCGTAGGCAGCCTCAACCGTGCCGGTCACGCTGTCGCCGAAGTAAATCCGCCCATCGGCGACAAACCCGAAGCCCTGCGGCGTAAGCGCGAAGCTGGTGATGAAGCTTTCGGTGAAACCCACCGGGTCGAAACTGCTCAGAACAAAGGCGTCGTCAGCGCGCGCCAGAAGATAGAGCGTGCCGTTGTCGTCGAAAACCGCCATCGGGGTTTCCTGGGCATCGGCAAACACCGGCTGGAAAGCATCCACCTGCAATCCGAAGAACGGGAAGACCGTGCCGGTGCTGACACCGGTCTGGGCGTCCCAGGCCCCAAGTTGCGGCCCGAATCCGGGATCGGATCCGACTGCGCCAAACAGCTTGCCATCCTGCGCGGCAAAATAGGTGGCCTGCAAATCGGTCGATTCCTCCAGCATCAGGGTGGATTCCACCACGCCCGAGCGGAAATCATCGACCGAGGCGAAAACCCGGACCTCGTTATTTTCCGACTGGCCGTAGCCGGTGGATTCATAGGCCTTGCCGGTGGTGGAATCGATGGCCAGCCCGGCAAAGGTCGAATCGTCCGCCTCGGCGCCCGAGAAGAACACGTCGCGCAGTTCGGTCACATCGCCCGAGAGCGTGCTCAACCGCACGCCGCCGGAATCGTTCGTCTGCGCCGTCGCGCTGGTGTCCGAAGCATCGCTGTCTATCACAGGCGCATCGTTCACCGGCGCCACGGTGACAGTCACCTCGCCCGTGGCCGTGCCGCCAGCGCCGTCCGAGACGGTGTATACAAAGCTGTCGGTGCCGGTGAAATCGGCATCGGGGGTGTAGCTGAGTTGCGGGCTGTCCGAGCCTTCGACCTCAACGATGCTCACAACCCCGTCGCCGGCGCTGCCCACTTCCAGAATGTCCAGCGTGGCGTGATCGACGTCGGTGTCATTTCCCAGCACATCGATCAGGATCGCGCCGCCGTCCTCGGTGGTGGCCGCAAAGTCGTCCCTGGCCTCCGGCGCATCGTTCACGCCGTCGATCGTGACGCTTACGGTGGCCTCGGCCGAACCGCCCTGACCATCGGAAAGAGTGTAGGCAAAGCTGTCGGTGCCGCTTTCGCCCGCCACCAGCGTTTCGAAAAAGCCGTTCGGATCGTAGTCAAACTTGCCATCCGCATCCAGCGTCAGCAAAGCGCCCGAAGTCAGCGTGATCTGCGAGCCGACACTTGCCGCGACACCGTTCACCTCGGAAACGCTCAGCTCGTCGTGGATGTCCACGTCGAAATCCACGCCGGACCCGTTGTCGGCGAAGACATCGCCTTGCAACAGGGTGTCTTCGTCGGTGCTGACGGCATCGTCGTTTGCGACCGGTTGATCCTGAACCGCCGTCACCGTTACCGTGGCGGTTGCCGTATCGGTCAGGCCACCGGAATCGATCACGGTGTATTCAAAGCTTTCGACCAGCACATCGTTGCGCGAAGCGCGGTAGATGAGGTTGCCTGTTGCCTCGTCTTCAAAGACGGTGCCCCAGATTTCGCTGGTATCCACCGCATGGATCGTCAGTTCGGCGTCTTCGACATCGCTGTCGTTTTCCAGCAAGACCGACAGGTTGAATGATGTGTCTTCGGCGGTCGTCACCGCATCGTCGGCGGCCACCGGCGCATCGTTCACCGGGGTCACGCTGACCGTGACCGTCGCCGTGGCGCTGCCGCCGGCGCCGTCGGAAACGGTGTAGTCAAAGCTGTCGGTGCCGGTGAAATCGGCATCGGGGGCATAGCTGAGCTGTTCCACCCCGTCCACCGTGACGATGGCGACCGTGCCGTTGCCGGGCGTGCCCGCCCCGAGGATCTGCAGCGCGCCGCCGTCGATGTCGCTGTCATTGGCCAGCACGTCGATCAGGATCGCGCCGCCGTCCTCGGCGCCGCTGCCGTTGTCGCCTTCGGCCACCGGCGCATCGTTCACCGGGGTCACGCTGACCGTGACCGTCGCCGTGGCGCTGCCGCCGGCGCCGTCGGAAACGGTGTAGTCAAAGCTGTCGGTGCCGGTGAAATCGGCGTCGGGGGCATAGCTGAGCTGTTCCACC
>JANSXZ010000014.1 GCA_024742705.1 Paracoccaceae bacterium
GAGATGTCGGCGCCCCATTTCCGATCCGGCTGTTCGGCTTCGAAGTCCTGGGCGAGCAGGTTCGGGGCGACCGGCCAGGCGTGTTCGCTGTCCGTGGTCCGCTTGAACCGCCGCTTTTGACGGGCCACGAGGCCATTCTCGTGCATCAGCCGGGCCGTTCGGTGACGCCCGATCCGGTGGCCGTCGTCGATGAGGTCCCGGTGCATCCGCGTGCTAACAACGCAGCAAGAAGCGTTCGTTGATAATGCCGTCGAAGTAATCGACAACACCTACATGTCGCGATAGGGGCACGCCAGAACAGTGGTCAAGCTATAGTCGATATCGGCCAGCCGCTCACCGGCCAGCACGTCCATGACGCTCTGTGCGGAAGGTGGAAGGACATTGTCACCACGTCGGGCGGGTATGCCCCTGGCGTCTTTGCTAACAGGTGCCGGACGCGCTTTGCCAGCCCCTTTTGGCCGTGCGGTTGCATTTCCAGCCGGGGCTTGGGCACCAATGGTGCAGGCCCGTTTTCGGCCAACTCCGGCAGGTCAGGCCAATCGGTTGAGGACGGTTCGACGGGGTCGCAGCGCCGCGCAGGCTCAGTGTGATATCGCCCTTGAATGGGCTGTTTGATCGGCGCGCTCTTGAAACCTGTCCGGTGATGCGCGATGTCTTGCAGGGTGTGAAGAGGTTCCATCGGTCATGGCATTGCCGGCGAAGTTGCAAGTAAGATACTGGAGCATCGCCACCGCGGTCGTCGTGGCGGTGCTGTGGGTTCTGGGCGACGTGCTGTTGCCCTTCGTGCTGGGCGCGGCGATCGCCTATTTCCTCGATCCGGTGGCCGACCGGCTGGAACGCTTGGGGCTGTCGCGGGTGGCTGCGACGGCGATCATCACGATCCTTGCGATCGTGTCTTTCGTGATCCTGGCGCTTCTGGTGGTGCCCAGCCTGGTGGCGCAGGCGGTGCAATTGTTCGAGGTGGCGCCCGAACTGCTGCGCAACCTTCAGACCTTTCTGACCGAACGCTTCCCCGATCTTCTCGATCAGACATCCGCCCTGCGCCAATCCCTCGTGTCCATCGGTGAAACCATCCGCAGCAAGGGCGGCGAGGTGCTGAACACGGTGCTGTCTTCGGCCGCCTCGCTGATCAACCTGGTGGTTCTGATCATCATCGCGCCGGTGGTTGCGGTGTATCTGCTGCTCGACTGGGACCGGATGATCGCGCGCATCAACGATCTGCTGCCGCGCGACCACGCGCCGGTGATCCGCCGCCTCGCCCACGAGATCGACGAAACGCTGGCCTCGTTCATTCGCGGCATGGGCACCGTCTGTCTGATCCTCGGCACCTACTATGCGCTGGCGCTGATGCTGGTGGGGCTGCAATTCGGGCTGGTCGTGGGGTTCGTCGCCGGGCTGGTCACCTTCATCCCCTATCTCGGGGCACTGATCGGCGGCGCGCTGGCCATTGGGCTGGGATTGTTCCAGTTCTGGGGCGACTGGGTGTCGCTGGGCATGGTGGCCGGCATTTTCATCTTCGGCCAGATGATCGAAGGCAACGTTCTGACACCCAAGCTGGTCGGCAATTCGGTCGGGCTGCATCCGGTGTGGTTGTTGCTGGCGCTTTCGGTCTTCGGAACGTTGTTCGGCTTTGTCGGCATGTTGATCGCCGTTCCGATTGCCGCCGCGCTGGGCGTGATCACACGGTTCGGCGTGTCGCAGTATCTCGACAGCCGCCTCTATCGCGGCATATCGGCGGCGACCGACGACAACGACGCGGACCCCGCCTGAGCCATGCCCGATCAACTCAGCTTTGACTTGCAGTCGCGGCCGGCACTGTCGCGCGAGGATTTTCTTGTCGGGCCGTCGAACGCGGTGGCGGTGGCGATGATCGACAACCCCGGCGCCTGGGCCTCGGGCAAACTGGTGATCAGCGGGCCGTCGGGCGCCGGCAAGACGCATCTGGCGCATGTCTGGGCCGGCGCCTGCGGCGGGCGCATCGTCTCCGCAGACAGCCTGGCGCAGGCCGATATCCTGAAGCTGTCGCAGACGCCTGTCGCTGTCGAGGACGTGCCGGACATCGCCACCGACATGGACGCGCTGCGCGCCCTGTTTCACCTGCACAACCTGCTGGCCGAGGCCAGAAGGCCGATGGTTCTGACCGGCGAGGGGCCGCCGGGCCAGTGGCACCTGGCGCTGGCCGACATGCAAAGCCGCGTGCAGGCGGCCCAGTATGCGCCGCTCAGCCAGCCCGACGACAGGCTTCTGGGCGCGCTTCTGGGAAAACTGTTCCGCGACCGGCAGTTGCATCCGCCGGCGGAGGTGATCCGCTATGTCCTGCCGCGCATGGAACGCTCGTATGCGGCCGCCGCGCGGCTGGTGGCCGAAATCGACCGCGCCGCGCTGGCGCGAAAACGCCCGATCACCCGCAAACTGGTGGCCGAGGTGCTTGGCGGGCTGCCTGATCTGTCATAGGCTGCGTGTCATCACACGTTTACACAGCTTGCGCATAAGGCACAGATGACACAGGCAGATTTCCTGGCCTCGGAGTTTCCCGAGCCGACCGAGCTTTCAGATTTCGATCCAACCGGGCCGGATCGGTTCTATAACCGTGAACTCAGCTGGCTGGGCTTCAACTGGCGGGTTCTGGAAGAGGCCGACAATCCGCGGGTTCCCTTGCTGGAGCGGCTGCGGTTCCTGTCGATCTCGGCCTCGAACCTCGATGAATTCTACACCGTGCGCGTCGCCGGCCTGCGCGAACTGGCCCATGCCGGCAACACCACCCCTGCCGCCGACGGTCTGACACCCGCCGAGCAACTGGTGCTGATCAACGAAAACGCCCGCAACCTGATGCTTCAGCAGCAGATCTGCCTGGTCAAACTGGCCACCGAAATGGAGGCTGAAGGCATCTGGGTGCTCAAGCGCGACCAGCTGAGCGCCGCCGACAAGGCCCATCTCGACGATGTGTTCCTGCACCGGGTCTTCGCGGTTCTGTCGCCGCTGGCGATCGATCCGGCACATCCGTTTCCGTTCATTCCAAACACCGGCTATTCGCTGGCCCTGCAACTGGAACGCACGCGCGACAAACGCCCGCTCCAGGCGCTGCTGCCGATCCCGGCGCAGATCGACCGTTTCGTGCGGCTGCCCTCCGAACCGGGCAGCCACAGGTTCCTGCCGCTCGAGGAGCTGCTGCTGTTGCAGATCGACCATCTGTTTCCGGGCCACCGGCTGAAAGCGCATTTCAGTTTCCGGGTGCTGCGCGACAGCGACCTGGAAGTCGAGGAAGAGGCCGAGGATCTGGTCCGCGAATTCGAAGTGGCGCTGAAACGGCGGCGCCGCGGCGAGGTCGTCCGGCTGACCCATTCGGCCGGCGCCCCCGGTGCGCTGAAGGCGCTGATCATGGATCAGCTTGGCGTGGACGAAGACGAAGTCATCGAAATCGACGGCATGATCGGGTCGGCCGACCTGAAGGAGCTGGTCATCGACGCGCGCCCCGACCTGCTGTGGCCCAGTTTCACACCGCGTGTGCCGGAACGGGTGCAGGACCACGAGGGCGACATGTTCTCGGCGATCCGGCAAAAGGACATGCTTCTGCATCACCCCTATGAAACTTTCGACATGGTGGTGCGGTTTCTCCAACAGGCGGCGCGCGACCCGGATGTGGTGGCGATCAAGCAGACGCTCTATCGCACCTCGCAACGCTCGCCCATCGTCGAGGCGCTGTGCGAGGCCGCCGAGGACGGCAAATCCGTCACCGCCCTGGTCGAACTGAAAGCGCGCTTCGACGAAGCCGCCAACATCCGCCAGTCGCGGCGGCTGGAACGCGCCGGCGCGCATGTGGTCTATGGTTTTCTCGATCTGAAGACCCACGCCAAGATTTCCACCGTGGTGCGCCGCGAAGGCGATCAACTGGTCACCTACACCCACTATGGCACCGGCAACTACCATCCGATCACCGCGCGCATCTACACCGACCTGTCGCTTTTCACCTGCGACCAGACCCTGGGCCGCGACGCCACCAAGGTGTTCAACTACCTGTCGGGATACGCCCAGCCGCAGGGGCTGCAAAACCTCGCGATCTCGCCGATCACGCTGAAACCCCGCCTGCTCGAGATGATCGCCGCCGAGGCGGATCACGCCCGTGCCGGCAAACCCGCGGCGATCTGGGCCAAGATGAATTCGCTGATCGACAGCGATGTGATCGACGCGCTCTATGCCGCCAGCGCGGCCGGCGTCAAGATCAGCCTGGTGATTCGCGGCATCTGCGGCCTGCGGCCCGGCATCAAGGGGCTGAGCGAGAACATCCGCGTCAAATCCATCGTCGGGCGGTTTCTGGAACACTCGCGCATCGTCTGTTTCGGCAATGGCTCGGGCCTGCCCAGCAAGAAGGCGCGCGTCTATATCAGTTCGGCCGACTGGATGGGCCGCAACCTGACGCGGCGCGTCGAAACCCTGGTCGAGGTGACGAACGCCACCGTCAAGGCGCAGATCGTCAGCCAGATCATGGCGGCCAACCTGGCCGATGTGGCTCAGACATGGCTGATGCGGCCCGATGGCGGTTTCGACCGGCACAGCGTCAGCGAAGGCGCGTTTGCCTTCAATTGCCATCGTTTCTTCATGGAAAATCCATCGCTGTCCGGGCGCGGTTCGGCCGGCGCCTCGGATGTGCCCAAGCTGACCCACGCCGAAGACTGAAACCCGGTGCCGGCCGGCGGGGCAAGCCGGCAACACAAGCCGCTTTGGCGCGCAAATCGACCGCCGCGCATTGACGCCCCCGCGGCCATGACCCATTTTCCCCGCGACGCAAGGCAGGGGGTCACATGACCGATACAGATCCGGCGACCGCAACGGATGGCGGGCCGTTCGGCCGTCCGCTGTTCGACGATCCCGGCGCACGGGCGCTGTCGCGGGTGGGCGTCATCGATGTGGGATCGAACTCGGTCCGGTTGGTCGTGTTCGACGGTGCGGCGCGCAGCCCGGCCTATTTCTACAACGAAAAGATCATGTGCGCGCTGGGCGCAGGCCTGGGCGAAACCGGGCGGCTGAACCCCGAAGGCCGCGCCCGCGCCCTTGCGGCTATGCGCCGGTTCCGGCTGCTGGCCGACGGGATGGACCTGCCACCGCTGACCGCCGTGGCCACCGCCGCGGTGCGCGACGCCGAGGACGGTGCCGAGTTCCGCGCGGATGTCGAACGCGAGACCGGGCTGCGGCTGTGGGCGATCGACGGCAAGGAAGAGGCACGTCTGTCGGCGCAGGGCATCCTGCTGGGTTGGCCAGGCTCATACGGCCTGGTCTGCGACATCGGCGGATCGTCGATGGAGCTGGCCGAGATCCGCGGCGGGCATGTGGGGCGGCGTGTCACCTCGCCGCTCGGCCCGCTCAAACTGCTCAGCGTCGCGGGCGGCAAGAAAGGGCGCAAGGCCCACATCAAATCGGTGATGGAGGATCTGAGCGCCGCGATGGGCCCGCAACGCGACCGGCTGTTCCTGGTGGGCGGATCCTGGCGCGCGATTGCGCGCATCGACATGCACCGGCGCGGCTATCCGCTGCATGTGCTGCACGAATACCGCATGAACACCACCGCCGTTCAGGCCACCGCCGCCTACATCGAGGCCCATGACCCCGAGACCCTGCGTCAGGCCTGTGGCGTGTCGGCGGCACGCATGGCGCTGGTGCCGCTGGCCTGCGAGGTGCTGCGACGTCTGGTGCGCACCTTCCGCCCCAAGGATATCGCGATCTCAAGCTATGGTATCCGCGAGGGGCTGCTTTACGAACAGATGCCGCAGCGGCTGCGCGACCGCGATCCGTTGATCGAAGCCTGCCGGTTTGCCGAAGCGAAGGACGCGCGCCTGCCGGGGTTCGGGCGCACGCTCTATGATTTCGTCCTGCCCCTGTTCCGCAACGTACCTCTGGCCAAGAAGCGCCTGATCAAGGCCGCCTGCCTTCTGCACGATGTCAGCTGGCGCGCGCACCCCGATTATCGGGCCGAAGTATGTTTCGACAACGCCACCCGCGCCAACCTTGGCGGGCTGAAACACGCCGAACGGGTGTTTCTGGGGCTGGCGTTGCTGCACCGCTATCGCAACAAACGCGAAGGCACCCGGTTCGACGATCTGTTTGACCTGCTGCCGCCCAAGGAACAGCAAGAGGCCGAGGTTCTGGGCAAGGCGATGCGGTTTGGCGCCATGTTGTGGATGCGCAAGGACGTGCCGATGGGTGAATTGCGCTGGTTTCCGCAGAAAAAGGTGCTTCAGCTGATCATGCCGGCCAAGGCGATGGGCCTCTTTGGCGAGGTCGCCGAGGCGCGGTTCGTGTCACTGGCCGGATCGCTGGGCGCGGAAACCGCGATCAAGGTGCGCGGCTGACATTACAATTCGATCGGTTCGGTCACCGGCGGCGTGCCGTCGGCGTCGGGATCCGCGGGGCGGGTGCCATCGGGCGCGGGCGTGTCGGGCTTGCGACGGATCAGGATATCGCCGTTGGGCAGGATCTCTGGCGGCTCATAGCGTGACCAGTCCTCGATTTCCGCCAGAATCCCCTCCAGCGCCGGGCCCATTTCGTTCAGGAAATCGCGCAGCGCCGGCCTGGCCTCATCGGCCAGCCCGCGCAGATCCCTCAGGCCCGGCTCGATCTCGCGCAGCAGATTGTCCAGCATCCCGCGCAGCGAGTCGCCGGGCGGATCGGATTGCGCGTAAAGCGGGCCGGTCGTGGCCGAAAGGCCGGCAACGGCCAGCCATAACACGGTGGCAAGGGTGGGTGTACGATGTGTCATGGAAACCAATATAGCATGAGCGGCGGTGTTTTTTGAGAGCTAGAGATCAATATCCATCGCCACCGGGAAATGATCCGAAGCGGTCAGCAACGCGCCGCGCAACGCGGGATCGGCCCAGCAGTCGGGATCGTCGAACGGATGCCAGATGCGCCAGCGCGGGGCGTGGGCCATCAACCCCGGCGAGACCAGCACATAATCCAGCAGCGCCTGAAGATAGCGCCCACCCCCGTGTTCGGGCCGCTTGATATAGAACCGTGCGGTGCTGGGCGAGGCCGAAAGGCGGCGTTGCAGCGCGGCGCGGGCATGTGGATCGAACAGCGCGGCTTCGGGATCGGCGCCGATGACGATCTCGACCGACGAGCGTCCGAACAGGCTTTCGTATTCGTCTAGGCCGGGGCCATCGTTCAGATCGCCCATGACGATCAGGTCGTGGCCGTCGCGCAGATCGGCGTCGATGCGCGCGCGCAGCCAGATCGCCTGGGCCAGTTGCTTGCGGCGGTTGGCAATGGATTGGCGCATCACCGCGTCGCGCCCGCGCGCGCCATGCGGCGCCTTGGATTTGAGATGCGCGCCGATGATCCGCAAACTGGTGCCCGACGCGGTTTCAACAGCCAGTTCCAGCGGCGGCTTGGAAAAGCGCACCGGATCGCGGCGGGCATCGATATCGAGGTCCACGCCGAAAACCGCATCGAACCGCGGGGCATCGGCGGTTTCATGGGGATCGTGGCGCACCGACAGCGCGTCGGGATCATAGAGCAGCACGATCTCTTGCTGGGTGTCGTTGGCAAAACCGATGGCCGCGCGACGGGCGCGCAGTTCGAAACGCTCGGCGAAATGCGCCAGCGCCGCGCAGGCCGATGCGCGCGGGCTTTCGTCGGGGGCCTCGATCACCATTACCGCATCGGCATCGAGGGCGCGAAACACATGGCCCAGCGCGGCGGTCTGCGCCGCGCGGGTGACACCGTAGCGCGCCGAAGGTCCGGCATCGTCGAACAGGCGCCCGGCGTCGTCGAACAGCGCCGAAAACCATTCGACGTTGTAGGAAACCAGGCGCATCACCGCGTGGCGCCGTTGATCTCGTCCCAGGCGCGGTTGATGTCGATCAGCCGTTTTTCGGCCAGCTTCACCGCCTCTTCGGGGACGCCGCGGGCCATCATGCTGTCGGGATGGGTTTCGCGCACCAGACGGCGCCAGGCGGCGCGGATCTCATCATGGGGCGTGCCGGGGTCGACGCCCAGAACCGCGTGCGGATCGGGCCGCGCATCAGGCACGAACCGCACCCGCAGCGCGCGGAACTGCGGATCGGGAAGGCCGAAGATCGCGGCGACCTCTTCCAGAAACAGATTTTCGTCCGGGTGGTAGAACCCGTCGGCCATGGCGATGTGAAACAGCCCCTCGAGAAGGTCGGCCAGCGTGCCGGGATCCTGGGCGAACATGCCCTGTATGCGCCGCGCATAATCCTGATATCCGGCCACGTCCTGCCGGGCCAGGTTGAACACCCGCGCGGCGCCGGCTTCGTCGTCGGGGGCGATGTGAAACACCTCGCGGAAGGCGGTCACCTCGTCGCGGGTGACCTGGCCGTCGGCCTTGGCCATCTTGGCGCCCAGCGCGATCACCGCGATGGCGAAACCGACGCTGCGCTCAGGCGGTGTGCGCAGATGGTCGAAGACCGTTGCGAGGCTTTCGCCATTGGCAAGCGCGGCGAGCGCGTCGGTGATCCGGGTCCAGAGCGACATGGCCTGAACGTTACGCCGGCCAAGACCAGAAGTCAGCGGCGATTCAGAGAAATTTCTGCATCAGCACAAGGTCGAGCCATTGCCCGCGCTTGCGCCCGACCTGCGGCATGCGTCCTACGGGTTCGAACCCCAGCGCGGCGTGAAACGCCACCGCGCGCGGGTTGGCACCGCTGATCGCGGCCACCAGAACGTGAATGCCCTGACCGGCCAGATGCGCCTGAAGCGCCAGCAAAAGCGCACGGCCCACCCCCTGTCCGCGCGCGCCGGCAGCGATGCCGATGCTGTGTTCGTGGGTCAGGGCATACCCCGGGCCGGCGCGGAACGGCGCCGAGGTGGCATAGCCGAGGATCGCACCATCGGCTTCCGCCACCAGGTATCCGGCGCCGCGCGCGGCGATGTCTGTGGCGATATCGGCATCGGTTCTGACCAGATCGGTGAAGGTGGCAAGCGAACCGGTGATCACGTCGTTGACGATTGCCGCGATGCCCGGCGCATCTGCCGCCGTCGCCGCGCGCAGCACCGTCACAGGCTGCGCAGCCCGTGCGGCGTGTCGATCCGGGCGCGGAGTTCGGGCGTGGCACCCGGTTCGAACACCACGCGCGAATCGGAAAGCCGCCCCCGCAGCATCGCGCCAAGTTCCGCCGCCTGCGGATGCGCCACCACCAGTTGCCGCAACCGACATCCCGAGGCCGGCAGCAGCGTGGCCGGATGCAACGGGCCGCCCCACTGGATCAGCGCGGGGAACAGATTGTCGAAGGGCAGCGCGCCGCCCTCGGGCACCGCCATGCGCCAGGTCAGATCGCCGCGCCGGAGCGCGACCGGCGCACCGGCATCGACCGGCAGGGCCGCCAGATCGGCCGCGAGATCGTCCGAGGCGCAGATCCAGTTGGTCAGGCGGGGCGCGCCGGAGAACCTGTCGAGATCGAACCAGCGTGGCCGCGCGGGTGCCGGCGCGTCGGGATCGACGGCGATCGCCTCGAGATAGAGACCGTCGGCGAGGCCCAGCAGGCGGTTGTGGGTGTGAAACACGTCGTGACGGCCGCCGGCATTGAGGGCGACACCGAGACGGTCTTCGACATGGGCGGCGGCATCGGCGAGGGTTTCGCCACTGACCGCGATGTGATCGAGCGCAAGCATGGCGCCAGAGTGACCCGGAACGGGTGTTACTGCCAGCCCCAAATGCGCGCCCGCCGCGCGGGTGGGCGCGGCGGGAGCCTCCGGCGGGAGTTTTTCCGGCAAGATGAAAACGATGCGCCGCGCGCCGCGGCCGGCGCGCCGCCGGTGCGGATCAGGCGCGCGCGGCCTGGATCAGTTTCAGGATGTCACCGGCGGCGGCGGGAATGTTGGTGCCGGGCCCGAAGATCGCCTTGACCCCCGCATCGTAGAGAAACTGGTAGTCCTGTTGCGGGATCACGCCGCCGCAGATGACGATGATGTCTTCGGCGCCGGCGTCGCGCAGCGCCTGCACCAGTTGCGGCGCCAGGGTCTTGTGACCCGCCGCCTGGCTGGAGATGCCGATGACGTGGACGTCGTTGTCGACGGCATCCTGGGCTGCCTCTGCCGGGGTCTGGAAAAGCGGGCCGACATCGACGTCGAAGCCGATATCTGCGAAGGCCGTGGCGATGACCTTGGCGCCGCGGTCATGGCCGTCCTGACCCATCTTGACGACCAGCATCCGCGGACGGCGGCCTTCGGTTTCTGCGAAGGCGTCGACGGATTTCTGGATCTCGGCAAAGCCTGCGTCGCCCTCGTAGGCGGCGCCGTAGACGCCTGCCAGTGTGCGGACCTCGGCGCGGTGGCGTCCGAAGGGTTTTTCCATGGCCATGCTGATTTCTCCGACGGTGGCACGGGCGCGGGCGGCTTCGACCGCGGCCTCGAGAAGGTTGCCGCCCTCGGTGGCGCGGCGGGTGAGTTCCTGGAGCGTGGCCGCGCAGGCATCGGCATCGCGGGTGGCGCGGATCTTTTCGAGCCGGGCGATCTGGCCCTCACGGACGCGGGCGTTGTCGATTTCCAGGATGTCGATGGGATCTTCGCGGTCCTTGCGGTACTTGTTGACGCCGACGATCACCTCGGTCCCGCGGTCGATCCCGGCCTGGCGCTGGGCGGCGGTTTCCTCGATCCGCAGTTTCGGCATACCCGAGGCGACCGCCTTGGTCATGCCGCCCATTTCCTCGACTTCTTCGATCAACTTCCACGCCGCTTCGGCCAGATCGTGCGTCAGCTTTTCGACGTAGTACGAGCCGGCGAGCGGATCGACCACATTGGTGACGCCGGTTTCTTCCTGCAGGATCAGCTGGGTGTTGCGGGCGATGCGGGCACTGAAATCGGTTGGCAGAGCGATCGCCTCGTCGAGCGCGTTGGTGTGCAGCGACTGGGTGCCGCCCAGCACCGCCGACATCGCCTCGTATGCGGTGCGGATCACGTTGTTGTAGGGATCCTGTTCCTGAAGCGACACGCCCGAGGTCTGGCAATGGGTGCGCAGCATCGATGACTTGGGGTTCTTCGGTTCGAATTCGGCCATGATGCGGTGCCAGAGCAGCCGCGCGGCGCGCAGTTTGGCGGCCTCCATGAAAAAGTTCATGCCGATGCAGAAGAAGAACGACAGGCGCCCGGCGAAGGCATCCACATCCATGCCGCGCGCGATGGCGGCGCGGACGTATTCGCGGCCGTCGGCCAGGGTGAAGGCCAGTTCCTGCACCAGGTTCGCGCCGGCCTCCTGCATGTGGTAGCCGGAAATCGAGATCGAGTTGAATTTCGGCATTTCGGCCGAGGTGTATTCAATGATGTCGGCGATGATCCGCATCGACGGTTCGGGCGGATAGATATAGGTGTTGCGGACCATGAACTCCTTCAGGATGTCGTTCTGGATGGTGCCCGAAAGCACCGCGCGCGAATGGCCCTGTTCCTCGCCGGTGACGATGAAGCTGGCCAGCACCGGGATCACCGCGCCGTTCATCGTCATCGAAACCGAAACCTTGTCGAGCGGGATTCCGTCGAAGAGGATCTTCATGTCCTCGACGCTGTCGATGGCGACGCCGGCCTTGCCCACATCGCCTTCCACACGCGGGTGATCGCTGTCATAGCCGCGGTGCGTGGCCAGATCGAAGGCCACCGACACGCCCTGCTGGCCGGCGGCAAGACCGCGCCGGTAGAACGCGTTGGATTCCTCGGCGGTGGAAAATCCGGCGTACTGGCGGATCGTCCAGGGCCGGCCGGCGTACATCGTCGCCTTCACGCCACGGGTGAAGGGCGCCTCGCCGGGGACCGACCCCAGATGCGAGAGCCCTTCCAGATCGGATTGGGTGTACAACGGCTGAACCGCGATGCCTTCCAGTGTGTTCCACGTCAGGTCATCCACGTCGCGGCCGCGCAGTTCCTGCTGGGCCATCTTGCGCCAGGCTTCGGTCTTGGCTGTCATCTGTGCATCCTCTGTTCGTTCAGTCCGGGGCGCGGGGCGTGCGGCCCCGGCCGAAATTATTGTAGGTTCGGTGGTATCTAGTGTTCGCAATGCATCGTCGGGGTCTTATATCTGGGACGACAGGAGTGCCCATGAAGAACCGCTTGATGACCTATACCTTCTGTGCGCTGATGCCTCTGGCACCGGGCGCGCAGGCGCAGGACGCCTCGGCGCCCGTTGCCGGCGATGCCGGATTGACGGCGTCCGAAGAGATCGAGGCGCTGATCCGCCCGGCCGGAGACAGCGACCTGAGCGAATTTCTCTGGATCAAGCGCCCGGTCATCGTGTTTGCCGACAGTGCCGCGGACCCGGCCTATGCCGAACAGATCGAACTGCTCAGCGACCGGCTGGAAGACCTGCGCGACCGTGATGTCATCGTTCTGACCGATACGGACCCCGCCGCGCAATCGCCGCTGCGGTCCAAACTGCGGCCGCGCGGCTTCATGCTGGTGCTGGTCGGCAAGGACGGGGGCGTGAAGCTGCGCAAGCCGCTGCCCTGGTCGGTGCGCGAACTGTCGCGGTCGATCGACAAGATGCCGATGCGGGCCCGCGAAATCCGCGAACGGCGCGGCGCCGACGGCTAGGGCCGCGCGGCCCCCGCGAAACGGGGCGCGCGCCTGGATGGGTGACGTGGCGGTCACTCGAACTCCATGATCACATCGTCCACCGCCAGGCTGTCGCCGGCACCGGCATTGATCCTTGAGACCACGCCCTTGCGTTCGGCACGCAGGATGTTTTCCATCTTCATCGCCTCGACGGTGCACAGTGCCTGGCCTTCCTGCACCTCGTCGCCGACCTCGACATTGACCTTCACGATCAGGCCGGGCATCGGGCACAGCAACATCTTCGAGGTGTCGGCGGCCTGCTTTTCGGGCATCAGTTCGGCCAGTTGCGCCTGGCGCGGGGTGCGCACATGCACCGGCATGTCCGCGCCACGGCTGCGGATGCGGAACCCCGACGTGATCTTTCCAACCTTCAGAACCAGCGGCGCGCCGTCCAGTTCGATCACCGCAAGCTGATCGCCCGGTGTCCAGGCGCTGGCCACACGGTGCGTCGCGCCATCGGCGAATGTGACCGTGGATCCGGCGGTATCAGCGTCGATCGTCACGTCGTAGCGCACGCCCTGCAGGGTCACCACCCAGTCACGGCCTACCTTGCGCTCGTGATTGTCCATCCGCCCCGAAACCCGCGCCCGGCGGATTTCGGCAACCCGGTGCATCGCCGCCGTGGCCGCCGCGATCCGGCGCAATTCGGGTTCGGGCAGCGCGACACCGTGAAAGCCATCGGGATATTCCTCGGCTATGAAGGCGGTGGTGATGTCGCCCGAGACGAATTTCGGGTGATCCATGACCGCCGCGAGGAACGGCAGGTTGTGGCCGATGCCTTCCACCTCGAACCGGTCCAGAGCCACGCGCATGCGTTCGATCGCCTCGCCGCGCGTCGGCGCCCAGGTGCACAGCTTGGCGATCATCGGATCGTAGTACATGCTGATTTCGCCGCCTTCGAACACGCCGGTGTCGTTGCGCACCACATGATCGGCTTCGGCCACTTCGGCGGGCGGGCGATAGCGTGTCAGACGCCCGATCGACGGCAGGAACCCGCGATAGGGATCTTCCGCATAGAGCCGGTTTTCGATGGCCCAGCCGTTCAGCTGCACGTCTTCCTGGGTGATGCTCAGCGGTTCGCCATTGGCCACGCGGATCATCTGTTCAACCAGATCGACGCCGGTGATCAGCTCGGTCACCGGATGTTCGACCTGAAGCCGGGTGTTCATCTCAAGGAAATAGAAGTTCTTGTCGCCGTCGACGATGAATTCGACCGTTCCGGCGCTGGCGTAATCCACCGCCTGCGCCAGCGCGACAGCCTGCTGGCCCATCGCGCGGCGGGTTTCTTCATCTAGAAACGGGCTAGGTGCCTCCTCGACCACCTTCTGGTTGCGGCGCTGGATCGAACACTCGCGTTCGCCCAGGTAGATGCCATTGCCATGCGCATCGCAGAGCACCTGGATTTCGATGTGCCGCGGCTGGGTCACGAATTTTTCGATAAAGATACGGTCGTCGCCAAAGCTGCTGGCGGCCTCGTTCTTCGAGCTCTGGAACCCCTCGCGCGCCTCGGCATCGTCCCATGCGATGCGCATCCCCTTGCCGCCGCCTCCGGCGCTGGCCTTGATCATCACCGGGTACCCGATCTGCCCGGAAATCTTCACCGCTTCGTCCGCGTCGGCGATCAGCCCCATGTAGCCAGGCACCGTACTGACGCCGGCCTCCTGCGCGATCTTCTTCGACGTGATCTTGTCGCCCATCTTTTCGATGGCACCCACGGGGGGCCCGATGAAGGCCACGCCGGCCGCCGAAAGCGCCTCGGCAAAGCGGGCGTTTTCGGAAAGGAAACCGTATCCGGGATGAACCGCCTCGGCACCCGAGGCCTTGATCGCGTCCATCACCTTGTCGATCACGATATACGACTGATTGGCCGGCGGCGGACCGATGTGAATCGCTTCGTCGGCCATTTTCACATGCAGCGCGTTCTTGTCGGCGTCCGAATAGATCGCAACTGTGGCAATGCCCATCTTGCGGGCCGTCTTGATCACCCGGCAGGCGATCTCTCCGCGGTTCGCGATCAGAATTTTGTTAAACATGGAACGTCCTTCGTGTGGGAGCTTGGGAAACGCAGCGCGGCGCGGGAAAGCGCGACCGCGCGCGCTGCAAGACGGAAATCGGCGCCGGCCGGCGCCTTTGGCGGGATCGGATCGGCCGGGCGGTCATGGGTTCGGCCCGGCGATGGCATCGGGAAAGCTGGCGCGGGCGCGCGCAGCGTCGATGCGCAGGAGCGCGTCGTAGCTGGCCGGATCGAACGGATCTTCCGCCGGCACCACCTCGCGCCCGAAAAGCCAGCTGAGCCTGCCCGCATCAAGATTGCCGCGTTCGAACGGCGCTTCGCCGAAATGTGCCCAGAGCGCGGCCAGAAAACCGGCATCGGCGCGTTTGTCGGCGGGCCGCCTGTCAGCATAGCGCGCGCGCTCGGTTATCGGCGTGACGCCCTTGGGATTGGGACGGCGGATCGTGAACTGAAAATCAGTACCAGGAAGGCGGCCGGGAAAACCACGGTGTTTCAGCATGGCACACCGCCTTCGCGCCACGCCGGTGCCGGCGCGTGCGGGGCGCATCCGCGAAGGCCGCGCCCCGCGAACGGGTTACTTGTACTTACCCGTGTAAACCGGCTCGACCGAAATCGGTTCCGGCTCGATATAGACAAATTCTTCTTCCTGCTGCGTACCTGCGCAGGCAGCGACGGTGAGCAGAATGCCCGCCATCGCAAAGAACTTGATGCTCTTCGACATCTGTGTCTCCTGACGTTTATGCGTGTGCGGGCCGGGGTTTGCCCCCCGCTCCGCACTGTCTTCGAGGTAAGAGGCCCTTGGGTTGGCCCCGCACCCAGCCTAGCGGAATCCGCCGGCAAAAGATATCCACAGCCCGCCAGCAGCAGGGTTTGTGACTCCAGAGCATCAGTTGACACCTGTGTTGAGCTTTGCGCCCCAAGATGTTGTGCAGGCATCAAAAAGCCTCCCAGATACAGCGCGTGCCCGCGAGGCGGAAAAGCTCGAAATACTGGGTGGCCTCGGGTTCGGCCGCCCCGAAGGCGACCGGGCGATCGGCCATCGATATCACCACACGCCGCGGTTTCAGGCCCTGGTCGCGGGCATAGGGCACCGCGGTTTCGGCGCAAAGCACCGCCATATCGGCCAGCGCATCCGCCGCCGTGACCGTCCCGCCCGACCGCGCGATGGACGGCGCCACATATCGAAACCGCAGCCACAGACCATCGGTTGCCGTCTGGTGCAACACCTCGCTCAACTCGACCATTTGGCCCGAAGGCAACGCCGGTTCGCCGGCCGCGGCGCCACCGCAAAGCAACGCCAGAACCAAGGCGCAGCCCCGGCGCCTCGCGGTTGTGCGGGCTCCTCCCGCCGGGGCTGCAAACGCGCGGCACGTGGCCGGCGTGTGTACACTTATCTTTCCAAGCCGGACCATTACTGCGCGGTTTCATCCGTCGTGTCAAATGTCGCGGGCGATACGATCTCGATCAGTTCCAGATCATCGGAATGGCGCACCTCGCGGTGCTTGATCCCCGGTGGCTGCAAGACGCAGGAACCGGCGCGCAAAACATGCTCACCCGTGGCTTCATATTCGAAGACGACCCAGCCCCGGGTCACATAGACCATCTGGAAATCCAGATCGTGGCTGTGCCAAGTACCGGGGCTTTCCATGCCGGGAACCGCGCGGATCACATGCGCGCCGAAACGCCCGCGGGTTGCGTCGTTGATGCCCAGATCGCGGTATTCGAAGAACGGGCGCAGCCCCTGCCCCTCGAACCGGCCGGCATCGGCATGGGCGATGCAGAATGCCTGGTTCTTCCACAATTGCGTCATGTTCAGCGCCCTCCCCTCGTGGCGTGGCGCAGCCAGCGGCGCCGGTGCGCGGGATCGTTCAGAACGGCCGCGACCCGCGCGACATCCGCCGCCGCCACCGGGCCGGCCGCACGGCCGCCCGCGGTAACAGCCCACCCTCCGGCGTCAGGCGCCAGATGCACCACCGGCGAAAACCCGCGCCGCCGGCGCAGCGCCCGCCACAGATCCTGCCTGATCTGATGCGCCAGACGCAGGGCGTCTCCGCCGCCCAGCCAGGTGTGCGCGCCGATGTCGAACCGCGCGGGCAAACGCCGGGCCAGCGTCACGGCCCCTTCGGCCCGCAGGATGTGCCAGCTTCCGCGCATCTTACAACGGGATGTTGTCGTGCTTTTTCCACGGCATCTGCACCCGTTTGGCGCGCAGCGAGGCAAAGGCGCGTGCCACACGTTTGCGCGTGGAATGCGGCTGGATCACCTCGTCGATGAACCCGCGTTCGGCGGCGACAAAGGGGTTGGCGAACCGCGCCTCGTAATCGGCGGTGTGCCGGGCCAGCTTTTCGGGGTCTTTCAGATCGGCGCGGTGAATGATCTCGGTTGCGCCCTTGGCCCCCATCACCGCGATTTCGGATGTCGGCCAGGCGTAATTGATATCGCCCTGCAGATGCTTGGACGACATCACCACATAGGCGCCGCCATAGGCCTTGCGGGTGATCACCGTGATCTTGGGCACGGTCGCTTCGCCATAGGCGAACAAAAGCTTGGCACCGTGTTTGATGACCCCGTTGTATTCCTGCGTGGTGCCAGGCAGGAAGCCGGGCACGTCCACCAGCGTCAGCAAGGGGATTTCAAAGCAATCGCAGAACCTTACAAAGCGCGCGGCCTTGCGGGCGCTGTCGATGTCGAGGCACCCGGCCAGCACCATCGGCTGGTTGGCCACCACGCCCACGGTCTGGCCTTCCAGGCGGATGAAACCGGTGATGATGTTCTTGGCGAATTCGCCCTGGATCTCGTAGAAATCCGCCTCGTCGGCCAGCTTGAGGATCAGTTCCTTCATGTCGTAGGGCATGTTGGGGTTTTCCGGCACCAGCGTATCGAGCGAATCCTCGATGCGGGCGGGATCGTCGAAGAAGGGGCGCACGGGCGGCTTTTCGCGGTTGGACGCGGGCAGGAAATCGACCAGCCGGCGCACCTCGGCCAGGGCTTCGACATCGTTCTCGAAGGCCGCGTCGGCCACCGACGACTTGCGCGTGTGGGTGCCGGCGCCGCCCAGTTCCTCGGCGGTGACCTGTTCGTTGGTCACGGTCTTCACCACATCGGGGCCGGTCACGAACATGTACGAGCTGTCGCGCACCATGAAGATGAAATCGGTCATCGCGGGCGAATAGACCGCGCCGCCGGCGCAGGGCCCCATGATCACGCTGATCTGCGGCACCACGCCCGAGGCCATGATGTTGCGCTGGAACACGTCGCCATAGCCGGCCAGCGAATCGACGCCCTCCTGGATGCGCGCGCCACCCGAATCGTTGATGCCGATGACAGGCGCGCCGTTCTGCACTGCCATATCCATGATCTTGCAGATCTTTTTCGCATGGGTTGCAGAAACCGACCCGCCGAGGACAGTGAAATCCTGGCTGAAGACATAGACCTGGCGGCCATTGATCGTGCCCCATCCCGTCACCACGCCGTCACCGGCGGGCTTTTGCTGTTCCATGCCGAAATCGGTGCAGCGGTGGGTGACGAACATGTCGAACTCTTCGAACGAACCTTCGTCGACCAGCAGGTCGATGCGTTCGCGCGCGGTCAGCTTGCCGCGCCCGTGCTGGGCGTCGATGCGCGGCTGGCCGCCGCCCAGACGGGCGGTTTCGCGGCGGTCTTCGAGTTCGGCAAGGATGTCTTTCATGGGTCGGCTCCCTCAGGGTTTGGCGGACCATAGGCTGTTGGCACGCGGATCCAAAGCGGTTTTGAGCAAATTTGCATATCTAATACTTTACCAGATCAGCTAAATGCAAATTTGCAAATCTTATTCATAGCCCACAGGCAGAACGCAACGGAAAATAGACTTGGCCGCAACGCCGGCCTAGATACCTCGCATGACATCCTCCAATCCTGTGCGGTTTCTCGACCGCACCACACCCCCACATGTCCTGACGTTGATCCTGCTGGCCGGCGTGTCGGCGCTGGCGATGAACATTTTCCTGCCCAGCCTGCCGGGCATGGCCGCGCATTTCGATGCCGAATATCAGCTGATGCAGCTTTCGGTCGGTGTCTACCTGGGGATCAGCGGCCTGTTGCAGACGGTCATCGGCCCCTTGTCGGACAAGCTGGGCCGCCGGCCCGTGATCCTTTGGGGCCTGATGTTGTTCCTGGTGGCGACGCTGGGCTGTATCCTTGCGCCGAATGTCACGGTCTTCCTGTTCTTTCGCATGTGCCAGGCCGTGGTTGCCGTGGCGATGGTGCTCAGCCGGGCCGCGGTGCGCGACATGTACCCGGTGGACAAGGCCGCCAGCATGATCGGCTACATCACCATGGGCATGACCGTGGTGCCGATGTTCGGCCCGATGCTGGGCGGCGCGCTGGACCAGGTGTTTGGCTGGCAGGCCAGCTTCTGGATGCTGATCGTTCTGGGCGGTCTGACGCTGGCCCTGACCTACCGCGACATGGGCGAAACGCACCTGTCATCGGGCCTGACGCTGATGCAGCAATTTTCCGAATATCCCGAACTGCTGCGCGCGCCGCGGTTCTGGGCCTATTCACTGGCGGCGGCGTTCTCGTCGGGATCTTTCTTTGCCTATCTCGGTGGCGCACCCTTCGTGGGCAGCGAAATCTACGGGCTGAATCCCACCCAGTTGGGGATCTACTTCGCGGCGCCGGCGGTGGGCTATTTTGCCGGCAATTTCCTGACGGGCGTTCTGGCCACGCGCGTCGGTGTCAACCGGATGATCCTGTGGGGCGGTCTGCTGACACTGACCGGCATGTTGAGTTCGCTTGCAGTGTTGGCGATGGGCTGGGGCAACGCGCTGACGTTCTTCGGTTTCATGTCGTTTGTCGGCCTCGGCAATGGCATGGCTGTTCCCAATGCGACGTCCGGCATGATGTCGGTACGGCCGCATCTGGCGGGCACCGCGTCAGGTCTGGGCGGGGCGATCATGCTGGGCGGCGGCGCCGCTCTCAGCGTCCTGGCGGGCTTCCTTCTCAGCCCCGAAACCGGGGCCTATCCACTGATCGTGCTGATGGCGACCACCTCGACACTGGCGGTGTTGTCGATCCGCTATGTGATCTACCGCGAGAAGCAGCTGGGGCTCTAGTCGCGCTTGCGCCCGACGCTTTGCAAAATTAACCTCGTTTTCAGAGCGTTTTGCAAAGGTGCGGCATGGCCAATCAGAAACTCTATGCGGGCGCCAAGCTGCGCGAGATCCGGTCGCGGATCGGGCTGACGCAGAAGGACTTCGGCGCCAAGCTGGGCGTTTCCTTGCCCTATCTCAACCAGATGGAGAATAACAACCGCCCGGTCAGCACCACCGTCGTGCTGGCGCTGGCGCAGGAATTCGGGATCGACGTTACCGAACTGAGCACAGGCGACAGCGCGCGCCTGGTCACAGACATGCGCGAGGCGCTGGCCGATCCGGTGTTTGCCGATGCCGCGCCGCCGCTGGCCGATCTGCGGCTGACCGCGTCGAACGCGCCGGCGCTGGCCCGGTCGTTTCTGGAACTGCACCGCGCCTATCGCGAAACCCACGAACGGCTGGCTTCGCTGGACGAGGCATTGGGCCGCGCCGATGCCCCCCTGCGCGCCAGCCCCTGGGACGAGGTGCGCGATTTCTTCCACTATTGCGACAACTACATCGACGCGGTCGACCGTGCCGCCGAACGTTTCAGCGGCAGCGCACAATTCATCCGCTCGGCCGCTCTGGCCCGGCTGGGCGAAATCGGTGTGCGCGTGGAAGAGGCCGATACCGAAGAACTGCGCCACTACGATCCCCAGACCAGGGTTCTGCGGCTGTCGTCGCGCGTCGCTTCGGAAACCCAGGTGTTCCAGTTGCTGCTTCAGGTGGCGCTGCTGACCCAGAACAAGCTGATCGAGGCGACGCTGGATCTGGCCCGCTTCCAGAGCGATACGGCAAGGGCCATCGCCAAGATCGGGCTGGCCAACTATTTTGCCGGGGCCGCGATGCTGCCCTATGGCGCCTTTCTGAAGGCGGCGCAGGACTGTCGGCACGATCTTGAGGTTCTGGGCCGGCAGTTCGGCGCGTCCATCGAACAGGTGGCGCACCGGCTTTCCACGCTGCAACGCCCCGGCGCCAAGGGCGTTCCGTTCTTTTTCGTCCGGGTCGACCAGGCCGGTACAATCACCAAACGCCACTCCGCAACGCGGCTGCAATTCGCGCGATTCGGCGGGGCCTGCCCGCTGTGGAACGTGCATCGCGCCTTTGAGACGCCGGGGCGGTTCCTGCGGCAACTGGCGGAAACGCCCGACGGGGTGCGGTATATCAGCCTGGCGCGCGACGTGTCGAAACCCGGCGGATCCTTCGGCGCACCGGTGCGCCGCTATGCCATCGCACTGGGTTGCGAGGTGCGGCACGCCGCGGCTCTGGTCTATGCCGACACGATGGATGTCACCAAGGCCAGCGCCTTCGAACCGATCGGCATTTCCTGCCGGATCTGCGAAAGGCGCACCTGTCACCAAAGGTCTGTACCGCCGCTCGAGCGCCGGCTGAGCATCGACGAAGGCCGCCGCGGCGTGCTGCCCTATCAGGTGGACTGAGCCGCGGAGATCATCCGGGCGATTTCGTCCTTCAATGCGGCGCGCTGCTTGCGCAGTTCGATTTCGGCCTCCGGCGATATGGCGTCCACGCGTGTTTCCGCCCGGTGTACCGCGCGGTTCAGATCGTGATACTGTTCCGCCAGCTTGCCAAAATGGGCGTCGGACTGGCGCAGATCGTGGATCACCTGACCGGCGTCGGGGAAATCCTCACTCAGTTCATGAGGGGTATGTGACATTGCCTTGGCTCCTGTTGCAGTGCTCGGGCCTCAATCTGACCGGTGTCGCGATCCGATGCCTTGACACGGATCAAGAGCATCACCGTTTTGCAGCGCGCCATCCCGCCGCCCGCGCCGCATCCGCCGAACAGAACCAGCGTTCGCCGTGGTCGCGCGAGATCCGCGTTCGGTCATAATCGCGCTGGCCGGGACGGTGGTAGATACGTTCACCCGAAGCCGAGATGTTGCCCTTGATCACACAACCGTTCGGCGCCTCCGGCGCGGCGGCCTCGGCGGAACGGGCGGCGCGGAACTGATCGGGCGATTGCACCGCGCCGGCCCACAGCCCGACAGCACCCGATCGCGCCGCCTTTTCGTCTGGCACATATGCATCCGAATAGCGACGGAATGCAAAGGCAAGCCCGTCGCGCACGATCCGCGCGGCCACGTCCTGGCCTTCGACATGACAGCGCGCCACGATGCGGCCAAAGCGGTCGCGGTCACGGGGCGCGCAGGTGGCATGACGGCCCTCAAAGCGCGCCCGCACCGTGGC
This sequence comes from Paracoccaceae bacterium, assembly GCA_024742705.1. Classification (GTDB taxonomy): domain Bacteria; phylum Pseudomonadota; class Alphaproteobacteria; order Rhodobacterales; family Rhodobacteraceae; genus JANSXZ01. The sequence goes on from JANSXZ010000014.1 coordinate 21,882, forward strand.
CGTCGCCCAGCGCCCGCAATCCCACCGCACGCCATCGGGCGCGACGCAGACCTGCCCATGTTCCGGAGCGTCGATGCCATGCAGACGCACACGCGCGCCGCCCACGTCCCAGGTATCGGCATCCACCACGCGCACCGGCCCCGCGGGCGCGGCCAGCGCGCCGGTCCCGACGAAAAGCGAAACGATCAAAGCAAGAACATGCATGCCGCGCGAAATGGCCCGGAACGCGCCGCACGCAATGCGATGATTTGGCGCAGACGCCCCCGGCATCCGGCCGCCTTGTGGCATGCCGCGCACGCCTAGCGCTGTGCCGTGCGCCAGTCCGGGTGCACCCAGGGCCGGTCGTTGGCACGCGGCAGCGGTTCGCGGCCGAGAATATGGTCGCTCATCTTTTCGCCCACCATGATCGAAGGCGCATTGAGGTTGCCATTGGTGATGCGGGGAAACACGCTGCTGTCGGCAACGCGCAACCCCTCCACCCCGATCACCCGGCCGGTTTCGTCCACCACCGCCGAAGGGTCGTCGCGCCGGCCCATGCGGCAGGTGCCACAGGGGTGATAGGCGCTCTCGGCGTGGGCCGCGACGAAGGCGTCCAGCGCCGCGTCGCTCTCGACTGCGGCACCGGGCTGGATCTCGTGCCGCACGAAGGGGGCAAAGGCGGGCTGCGCGAAAATCTCGCGGGTCATCCGGATGCAGGTGCGGAAATCGATCCAGTCCTGCGGATCGGACATGTAGTTGAAGCGGATCACCGGCGCGTCCGCGGGATCCGGCGATCGCAGGCGAACCGAACCGCGGCTGGCCGACCGCATCGGCCCCACATGCGCCTGGAAGCCGTGGCCCTCGGCGGCGACCTTGCCGTCATAGCGCACCGCGATCGGCAGGAAATGATACTGCACATCGGGATAGGGCACACCGGCGCGGCTGCGCAGGAAGGCCGCGCTTTCAAACTGGTTCGATGCGCCCAGACCGCGCCCCGTCAGCAGCCATTGCGCCCCGATCATCGCCTTGCCGAACAGGTTCCAGTACTTGTACAGCGTCACCGGCTGGCGCGCGGCCATCTGGATGTAGAGTTCGAGGTGATCCTGAAGATTCGCCCCCACGCCGGGCCGGTGCGCGCGCACCGCTATCGCATGACGGGCCAGATCGGCACCGTCGCCGATGCCCGACAGCATCAGGATCTTGGGCGAATTGATCGACGATGCCGCAAGGATCACCTCGCGGCGCGCCCGCACCACCTTGCCACCGGCAAGCGCGACACCGGTGGCGCGGCCTTCGTCAAAGACAACCCGTTCGACCAGACCGCGCAGAAGGTCGCAATTCGCCCGCTTCAGCGCCGGGCGCAGATAGGCATTGGCCGCGGACCACCGCCGGCCTTTCCAGACCGTCTGCTCCATCGGGCCGAAACCTTCCTGCTTTTCGCCATTGTAGTCTTCGGTGACCTCGTAGCCGGCCTGCCGGCCCGCTTCCACAAAGGCCGAGAACAGAGGGTTGCGGCGCGGGCCCCGCGTGACATGCAGCGGCCCGTCGCGGCCGCGCCAGTCCGCATCGCCGCCATGCCCGCCGGAATGCCAGCTTTCCATACGCCGGAAGTAGGGCAGAACATCGGCATAGGCCCAGCCACCGGCGCCGGCTTCGGCCCAATGGTCGAAATCCATCGCATGGCCGCGCACATAGACCATGCCGTTGATCGACGACGATCCGCCCACCACCTTGCCGCGCGGACAGGCCAGGCGCCGCCCGTTCAGATGCGGCTCGGGTTCAGAGGCATAGCCCCAGTCATAACGGGCCATGTTCATGGGATAGCTGAGCGCCGCCGGCATCTGGATCAACGGGCCGGCATCGGTGCCGCCATGTTCGATGACCAGAACCGACGCCCCGGCTTCGGACAGCCGGTAGGCCATCGCGCAGCCGGCACTGCCCGCGCCGACAATGACGAAATCCGCCTCCATCCTTCAGCCACCCGCCCGCAAGGCGCCTGGCCCGGACGCCACAACGCCAGCAAGGGGGCACGCCATCGAAACGGGCGTCGCGCCCGCCAGAGGGTTTGAACGGAAATGCGCGGTCGCGCACGATTTGACAGACCGGCGCATCAGTAGGGTGCCTCGAGCGCGCCCATGCGCACGAATACCGATTTCAGCTGGCTGTAGTGTTCGATCGCGGCAGCGGCGTTCTCGCGCCCCACGCCGCTCAGCTTCATGCCGCCAAAGGGCACCTCGACCGGCGCATCGTTGTAGGAATTGATGAAGCAGGTTCCGGCCTGAAACCCGGCGGCCATGCGGTGCGCGCGGGTCAGGTCGCGGGTGAAAACCCCCGCCGAAAGGCCGAAGGCCGTGGCGTTGGCGCGCGCCAGAACCTCGCTTTCCTCGGAAAATCCCAGCACCGCCATGACCGGGCCGAAAATCTCCTCGCGGGCGATCGTCATGTCGTCGGTGACATCGGCAAACACCGTCGGCGCCAGCCAATAGCCCGGCCGCGACAGGCGGCTGCCGCCACAGATCAGCCGCGCGCCCTCGCTCTGGCCACGGGCGATGTAACTTTCGACTATTTCCAGCTGGCGCGCGCTGACCAGCGGCCCGAAACTGGTGTCGGGGTCCATGGGATCGCCGATCACCGCCTGCGACACGCGTTCGGCGAGGCGGCTGAGAAACGCCGGGCGGATGCCGTCCTGCACGAACACGCGGGTGCCGTTCGAACAGACCTGGCCGGACGAATAGAAGTTGCCGAGGATCGCGCCCGACACCGCGCTTTCCAGATCCGCGTCGTCGAAGATCACCAGAGGCGACTTGCCACCCAGTTCCATCGTGACGTGTTTCATGCCCTCGGCGGCGGCGGCATAGACCTTGCGGCCCGTGGGCACCGATCCGGTCAGCGACACCTTGTCGATGCGCGGATCGGCCACCAGCGCGGCGCCGACGTCGCCCATGCCCTGCACCACGTTGAACAGCCCGGCGGGCAGGCCGGCCTCGGTCAGGATCTCGGCGACCTTCAGCGCCGAAAGCGGCGTGGTTTCGGAAGGTTTGAAGATCATCGCGTTGCCGCAGGCCAGCGCCGGTGCCGCCTTCCAGCAGGCGATCTGGGTGGGGTAGTTCCAGGCGCCGATTCCGGCGCAGAGGCCAAGTGGTTCGCGGCGCGTGTAGGCCCAGTCTTCACCCAGAGGGATATGCTGCCCGGTCAGCGTTGCGGCCATGCCGCCGAAGTATTCCAGCGCATCGGCCCCCGAGGCGGCATCCGCGACGCTGGTTTCCTGATAGGGCTTTCCGGTATCGAGGGTTTCCAGCACCGAAAGATCGTGATTGCGCGCGCGGATCAGATCGGCGGCCCGGCGCAGGATGCGGCCGCGCTCGGCGCCGCTGCGCGCGGCCCAGTCGACCTGGGCCGCGCGTGCCGAAGCGACGGCCCGTTCGAGGATGGCGGGTGTCGCGCCATGCACGCGCGCGATGATGTCGCCGGTGGCGGGATAGATCACGTCGATGGGCGCGCCGGCGGTGTCTTCGGCTGGGGCGCCATCGATGAAATGGCTGGCGGTGGGCTGAGCGTTGTGGGTCATGGACGCCTCCGGCGGGAGTATTTGGGGAACAATGAAGCGGATCATCCGCCGCGCGGGAAGCGTTGCGCATCCTCGAGGCGGTTGAGATCCATATGGTTTCGCATGTAGCGTTCGGACGCCTTTTGCAGCGGCTGGTGGTCCCAGGGGTAGTAGCCGCCGCGGCGCAGCGCCTCGTAGACCACCAGGCGGCGGGCCTGGCTGGCGCGGACGTCGGCGTCGAAGCTGTCGAGATCCCAGCGTGCGACCGATTTGGCGCGCAGGGCGTTCAGGGTGCCGCGGTGGGCCGGATCGCTGGCGAGGTTGCGGGTTTCATGCGGGTCGGCGGCGAGATTGTAGAGCTGATCGGGGTCGTGCGCGCAGCGGATGTACTTCCATTCGCCGTAGCGCAGGGCGACCAGCGGGGCATCCGAGCCTTCGGCGGCGTATTCCATCGCCACCGGCGCATCACGCGGGACACCCAGGGCGAGGGGCGCGATGTCCGTGCCGTCGGTCCAGGGCATCACCGCGTCCAGCGGCACGCCGGCGAGCCCGGCCAGTGTTGGCAGCAGATCGATTGTGGAGACAGGTGTGTCGATGCGGCCGGCCGGCAGGTCGGGCGCGGCGATCATCATCGGCACGCGCGCGGAGCCTTCATAGAACGACATCTTGAACCACAAGCCGCGTTCGCCCAGCATATCGCCGTGATCGGACAGGAAAACGACGATGGCCTGTTGTCCGGTGTCGTCGAGAACCTGCAGGATCTGGCCGATCTTTTCGTCGAGATAGGAGATGTTGGCGAAATACGCGCGACGCGCGCGGCGGATATGATCGTCGGAGATGGTGTAGCTGCGCCAATCGTTTGCGTCGAAAAGGCGCTTGCTGTGCTTGTCCTGTTGCGCATAGGGCAGTGCCGCGATCTCGGGCATGAGGTGATCGCAGTCTTCGTAGATATCCCAGAACCGGCGGCGGGCCACATAGGGATCGTGCGGATGCGTGAAGCTGGCGGTGACACACCACGGCCGGTCGTCGGCACCACGCGCCAGATCGTAGAGTTTCTGGCAGGTCTGGTGGGCGACGTCGTCGTCGTATTCCATCTGGTTGGTGATTTCGGCCACACCGGCGCCGGTGACCGAGCCCATGTTGTGATACCACCAGTCGATGCGCGCGCCCGGGTTACGGTAGTCGGGGGTCCAGCCGAAATCGGCCGGGTAGATGTCGGTGGTCAACCGGGTTTCGAAGCCATGCAGTTGATCGGGCCCGACGAAATGCATCTTGCCCGACAGGCAGGTCTGGTACCCGGCAAGGCGCAGGTGATGGGCGTAGGTGGGGATATCGGAGCGGAATTCAGCCGCGTTGTCGTAGACGCCGGTGCGCGAGGGCAACTGGCCTGTCATGAAGGCGGCGCGCCCCGGTGCGCAGAGCGGCGAGGCCGTGTAGGCGGTGGTGTAGCGCGCCGACCGCGCGGCCAGCCGTTTGAGATGGGGCGCGTGCAGCCAGTCGGCCGGCCCGTCCGGAAACAGCGTGCCGTTCAGCTGGTCGACCATGACGATCAGGATGTTGGGGCGTTTCATCGGGCCGGCTCGAGCAGGATGTCCAGGGTATCGCTGGCAATGCGCCGCGTGGTTTCCGCGCTCTGCGAGCGGGCCAGCGCCGAACGCAGGTAAAGGCCGTCGATCAGCGCGGCCAGGGTTTCGGCCACATGATCGGGCCTTGCCGAGATCGGTCGCAGGGCGTGGCAGAGATTGGATTTGAGCCGCCGCTGGTAGAGCCGCAGCAGGCGCAGCAGATCGGGATTGGTCTGGGCGCGGGCATAGAGCATCATCCAGGCGCTTACCGTGTCGTGGGTGAAGCACTGCGACGAGAAACATGCGGCGATCACCGCTTCGACGCGGCCGCGGTTGGTGGTGGCCTGGGCCAGGCGGATCAGCACCTCGGCGTGAAAATCGCGCAGGATCTGGCGCATCGCGGCCAGGAAGATCTGTTCTTTCGATCCGAAATAGTGATGCGCCAGCGCGCTGGACATGCCGGCGCGGCGCGCGATCTGGCTGACGGTGACATCCAGCGTGCCCGACGCGCCGATTTCGGCTATGGTCGCCTTGACGAGGGCGTCGCGCCGGATGGGCTTCATTCCGACCTTGGGCATCTGGTATCCTCGCGTTAGAAGTTGCGGGGAAGCTAGAGATTGTTTATTGACTAGTCAATCAGCAATCCGAAACCGCCCGCGTGGCGCAATCAGACCGGGTGCATACCGGCAAGACGATCCAACAAGGAGCATGACATGAAACTGAAACTGACCCTCTCTGCCTTCGCACTGGCCGCAGCCGCTGGCCCGGCGCTGGCCGATTGCACCACCGTCACCTTTTCCGACGTGGGATGGACCGACATCACCGCCACCACCGCGGCGACGACAGTGGTTCTGGAAGCGCTGGGATATGACACAGACATCAAGGTGCTGTCGGTTCCGGTCACCTATACCTCGATGGCGGCGGGCGACATCGATGTGTTCCTCGGCAACTGGATGCCGACGATGGAGGCCGACATCGCCCCCTACCGCGAGGCCGGCACCGTGGATACCGTGCGCGCCAACCTCGAGGGCGCGAAATACACGCTGGCCGTCAACAAGATTGCCGCCGATCTGGGCATCGCGACCTTCGCGGACATTGCCGCGCATTCCGACGCGCTGGAAGGCGAGATCTATGGCATCGAGCCGGGCAACGATGGCAACCGCCTGATCCAGTCGATGATCGACGCCGATGCTTTCGGCCTTTCGGGCTTCGAGGTTGTCGAAAGCTCGGAACAGGGGATGCTGGCGCAGGTCGCGCGGGCCGATCGCCGCGGCGAACCGGTGGTGTTTCTGGGCTGGGAACCGCACCCGATGAACGCGAATTTCGAGCTGACCTACCTTGAGGGCGGCGATGATTACTTCGGCCCCAACCTTGGCGGTGCCACCGTCTATACCAACACCCGCGCGGGCCTTGCCGGGGAATGCCCCAATCTGGGAAAAATGCTGAACAACCTGTCGTTCACCCTCGCGATGGAGAACGAGATCATGGGCGCGATCCTCGACGATGGCCAGAACCCGGAAGATGCCGCGTCGGCGTGGATCCAGCGCAATCCTGATGCGCTGCGCGCGTGGCTCGATGGCGTAACGGACGTGGATGGCGCCGACGGATTTGCCCGCGCCAGCAAAGCCCTGCTGAACTGATCCGCGATCGTCCGGCCCGCGCCGTCTGGGCGCCGGGCCGGACCCGCCAAGGGCCCAAGGCCCCGCAGACCCGATCCCCCGAACCACCGGAGCGCGCGATGGACTGGCTGACCGACAACAAGATACCCATCGGCCGAACCGCCGCCGCGGTGTTCGACTGGTTGCAGATCAATGGCGGATGGTTTTTCGACGGTCTGTCCGACACGATGGAGGCGCTGATCGACGCGATCCTGTGGGTCTTGCAGACGCCGCATCCTCTGATCGTGGTGGCCGTCTTCGCGGCGCTGACCTACGGGTTGCAACGCAACTGGAAGACCGCCGGCTTTGTCGTGCTGGGCTTTCTGTTCATCCTGAACCAGGGGTACTGGGAGGAAACCACCGAAAGCCTGACGCTGGTGCTGTCGGCCTGCGTCGTCTGCATGGCGCTGGGCGTGCCGATCGGGATCGCGGCCGCGCACCGGCCCCGGCTTTACCGGGTGATGCGGCCGGTGCTGGACCTGATGCAGACGCTGCCCACCTTCGTCTACCTGATCCCGGCCATCGTGTTCTTCGGTATCGGCATGGTTCCGGGGCTGATCGCCACGGTGATCTTCGTACTGCCCGCTCCGATCCGCCTGACGCATCTGGGCGTCACATCGACGCCGACGCCCCTGCTGGAGGCGGCGCAGGCCTTCGGCGCGACGCCGCGCCAGACGCTGTGGAAAGTTGAACTGCCTTATGCGCTGCCACAGATCATGGCTGGACTGAACCAGACGATCATGTTGTCGTTGTCGATGGTTGTCATCGCGGCACTGGTCGGCGCCGATGGTCTGGGCGTGCCGGTGGTGCGTGCCCTGAACCAGGTCAACACTGCGCTGGGTTTTGAATCGGGGTTCATCATCGTGGTCGTGGCGATCATGCTCGACCGGATGCTGCGGATGGAGCGCAAGCCATGACAGCCGCGGTGGAATTCGACGATGTGTGCATCGTCTTCGGTGACCGGCCCGATATCGCCTTGCCGATGATGGATGCCGGGCGCGACCGCCCCGAGATCCAGGCGGAAACCGGCCAGGTTCTGGGGGTGCACAATTGCGCGCTCAGCGTCGAAGAGGGCGAGATCCTCGTGCTGATGGGCCTGTCGGGGTCGGGCAAGTCCACGCTTTTGCGGGCGGTCAACGGGCTGAATCCCGTTGTGCGCGGCGCGGTGCGGGTGCGCGCGGGCACCCGGATGGTGGACGTTTCGTCGGCCGATGCGCAGACCCTGCGCGATCTGCGCCTGTCGCATGTTGCGATGGTGTTTCAGCAATTCGGCCTGCTGCCCTGGCGGTCGGTGCGCGAAAACGTCGGCCTGGGGCTGGAACTGGCCGGGATGGCCCGCGCGGAACGGCGCGCGCAGGTGGACGCACAGCTTGAACTGGTGGGCCTGGCGGATTGGGCAGATCGCCGGGTCGGCGAGTTGTCAGGCGGCATGCAGCAAAGGGTTGGCCTTGCGCGGGCCTTTGCCACCCAGGCGCCGATCCTTCTGATGGACGAGCCTTTCTCGGCGCTCGATCCGCTGATCCGCGCGCGGTTGCAGGACGAACTGCTGGACCTGCAGCGCGAGTTGGGGCGCACGATCATCTTCGTCAGCCACGACCTCGACGAAGCCTTCAAGATCGGCGACCGCATCGCCATCATGGAAGGCGGGCGGATCGTGCAGTGCGGCACCCCACAACAGATCTTCACCGACCCCGCCACCGGCTATGTGGCGGATTTCGTGGCCCATATGAACCCGCTGGGTGTGCTTTGCGCGCGCGATGTGATGCGCCCGGCCACCGGGCCCAGCGCCGGCAGCGTGCCCCCCGAAGCGACGATCCAGCAGGTGATGGCCGCCGCGATCGGCGACGACGCGCCGGTGGCCGTGGTCGAGAATGGCGCGGTGATCGGGCATATCACCAACGATGCGATCCTGGCCAAACTTCTCGATCCGCGCGACACGGGCTGAGCCCCGCGATCAATCCAGCCGGCGATAATCCAGGATGTTCCCGCGCGGCAGGTAGATCAGCGTCATGTCGCGGTCGCCCAGCCGATCAATGGCATAACAGTCGGTTTCGCCGGTTTCCGCCGTGCGCGCGGCAAGGTAAGGGCCGCCACCGGAAAACCCGTTGCATTGCGGACCGACCTGAACAAAGGCGGTTCCCATGTCGGCGCCATCGTGGCTGTCGGCGCGTTCGGCACCCAGAAAGGTGATCTGCGCGGCAGGATCATCCACGGCGTACCATCCGCCCTGAAGCGCGGCCAGCATCCTTTCGCCCGGTGTCGGCGCGCGCGCGGCAAGGCTGTGCAGCACGAATTCCACCGATGTGTCGAACACCTCGACCATGTCGCCGGTGACGGTTATCGCCGCACCCGGCGTCAGCGTCTCAAGTTGATCCAGCAGCGCCGGCGGCGTCCGGTCGTCCTCGTACACATAGAATTTCGCGCCATCGGCGTGAAACGCGCAATAGGCCGCGCCTTGCCGGGTCAGGCATTCCTGATAGACCGCATCGAAACTTTCGGTCGGGCCGAAGGCACCGGGCGGCGCCGGGCGCGGATCGGGGGCCGGCGCGGCATCGTCCTGCGCATTGGCATCATCGAGCATCGTCAGGGTAAACTCCAAGGCCTCGGGCCCGGTGTCGATCTGCCGGAACAGCGCGCTGTCGAACCCGCGCGCGGCGCAATTTTCATCGCCGACGATCGTGAAGGCATCCGTGCGGGTGCAGAACTGATAATCTTCATCCAGAAATCTGCGGCCTTCCGCCTCGGCGTGGTAATAGTAGTACCTTTGCCGCAGATCGCCGGACACCGTTGTCGCGCATTCGCCGGGGGGGATGTTCCACCAGCCCTCCGAGGTCCAGCCGCCATCGCCCATGTATCCGATCGCCACCGATTGCCTGACCGAAGTCTGGTTGCAGATTTCCAGCCCGGCCCAGGCCGGGAGCGGCGCCAGGGCCATTGCAACACTCAGCCAGATCCGCCCCGTCATCCCCTGCCCTTTCGTGCATCAGCGCCCGCGCCACAGGTTAGGCCCGGCGCGGCCACGCGCGCAAGCGCTTCGTTTCAGACCTTGGTCTGGGGGGTCGTCGGGGTGACGGGGCGACGGTTCAGAATCGCCTCGCGCCAGGTGATGAAACACACCGAACCCAGGATAAGCACCCCGCCCAGCACCACGAAGACATCGACCGCCTCGCCAAACACCATCGCGCCCAGGATCGTGGCCCACAGCAGTTGCAGAAAGGTCACCGGCTGGGTCACCGCCACCTGCGCCTCGCGGAAGGCCAGCGTCATGGTGAAATGCCCCCCGGTGGCAAAGATCGCCACCGCAAAAAGCATCCCGATCTCCCAGAGCGTCGGCGTGATCCACACCGCCCAGGCAAAAGGCGCCAGCGTCAGCGTCACGAAGACCGACAGCAGCGTCACCACCACCGTCGCGTCGATTTCATCGGCCAGCACCTTGGCCAGCATGTACGACACGGCAAAGACCACCGCCGCCAGCATCATCGCCCAATGGCCAGGGCTGAGTTCGCGGAAACCCGGCCGCAGGATCACCGCCGCACCGATCAGCGCGATCACCACCGCCGCGATCCGCCGGAACGCCAGCTTTTCGCCCAGAAACATCGCTGCGCCGATGGTCACATAGACCGGCGCGAGATAATTGATTGCCGTCACCTCGGCCAGCGGAATGCGCGTCATGGCATAAAACCACAGCATCACCCCCATCGCATGGGCAAAACCGCGCGTGGCGGTGATGGCCCAGACCCGCGGCGTGATCCGCGCCCGCATCAGCGATCCCAGGATCGGCAGGGCAAAGACCAGCCCCAGCAGGTAGCGCAGGAACGCCGCTTCGGGGGCCGGGATGCGGTTGCCCATCACCTTGACCAATGCGGTCACGGCGACGAAATTCACCCCGGTGACGAACATCCAGAAGATGCCCAGCATGGGGCGCGAAGGTGAAGGTGTGCTCATGCCGGCATCACGACTCAGTTTCGCGACATCCGCAAGCGATTACGCCAGCAAAAGCCGCGCCGCGATGATCCACAGGGTTGCCGCGATGATCAGTTCCAGAACCTGCCAAGCCCGTGGCCGGGCCAGCAAGGGCGCCAGCAGACGCGCGCCATAGCCAAGCGAAAAGAAGAACACGAAGCTGGCCAGACAGGCACCGGCCCCAAAGCCGATCCGGCTGTCGTATTGCGCGGCGATGGATCCGATCAGAAGGACCGTATCGATATAGACATGCGGGTTCAGCCATGTCAGCGCCAGCGCCGTCGCCACCGTGGCCGCAAGCCCCGGTTGCGCGCCTTCGCTGGCGCGCAACGCATCGCCACCGCGCCACGCCCGGTTCAGGCTGACAAAGCCGTACCAGATCAGGAACGCGGCCCCGCCGTAACGCATCAACGGCTCAAACCAAGGTGCCGCCTCGCTGAACGCGCCGATGCCCGCCACCCCGGCGGCGATCAGAACCATATCCGACAACGCGCAAACGAAGCACACCCAGAACACATGGCTCTGGCGCAGGCCCTGACGCAGGACAAAGGCATTTTGCGCTCCGATGGCCAGAATCAGGCCGAAGCCCAGCGCAAAGCCGGACACGAAGGAATAGACCAAGAGCATCTCCCGAGGTCAGGATATGGATGCCTTCCGCCATAGGCACCGCGGACCGGCAGCGCAAGCAGATCGGTTGCGCACTTGTGCAGGGCCCGAGCCTGGGCCACTCTGGCCGCGTGCCACGCCGGAGCCGATGATGTTCGCCAAACAGACCCTGTCCTATGCCGCCCTGCCCCTGCCCGACCGCAGCGACATGTCCGACGATCAGATGCGCGCGGCGGCCGACGCGTTCTACGACACGATGCGCAAACGTCATTCGGTGCGCGACTATACGGATCGCCCGGTGCCACGTGCGGTGATCGCGGCGGCGCTGCGCACCGCCGGATCGGCGCCGTCGGGCGCCAACCACCAGCCCTGGCACTTCGCGGCGATTTCCGACGCCGCACTGAAACGGCGCATCCGCGAGGCCGCCGAGGCCGAAGAGCGCGCCTTCTACGACGGCGGCGGCGGCGACGAATGGATCAAGGCGCTGGAACCGATCGGCACCACCGCCCACAAGCCGCACCTGACCATCGCCCCCTGGCTGATCGTGGTTTTCGCCCAGCGGTGGGGCACATTCGACGACGGCACCCGGTACAAGAATTACTATGTCCCCGAAAGCGTCAACATCGCCACCGGCTTCTTGCTGGCGGCCCTGCACCACGCCGGCCTGTGCACGCTGACCCACACGCCCAACCCGATGAAGTTTCTGAACGGTGCGCTGGGCCGGCCCGATTCGGAAAAACCCACGATGATCATTGCCGTTGGCCATCCGGCCCCGGAGGCGACGGTGCCGCGTGTTGCAAAGATCAAGAAACCGCTCGAGGAAATCGCCAGCTTCTTCGAGGGCTGACCCCGCTTTCGCACCCCGCGCCGGCCATGGCGCGCCGAATGTGGCAAAACCGTGGCGCTTCTTGCCCGAAGAACGTTAATGGCGGGCGTCCAGGCCGGGGCATGGCCTCCGGCGCTCTATCCCTGCGTGTGCAATGCCTGCCCGTCACCATGAAAACATGACGGTTTCCGCAAATTCACGCAGGGCAAAAACAACCCTGACGGTAGTCGCCATGCCGGCACATCCCTGCCCTGAAAATTAACTCCAATGGCCCCGATGTGCCGTCGCCGCGACATAACTTCGACGTAGTTAACGGCGAAAAACGATGTCGGACCAGCCGGACCGACCGTGCGGCGCAGACGACCATGAACGAGATGAAAACGACAGACGCCCCGGCCCGGACAGGGCGCGACCCGCAGCAGGACGCCACCGACAGGTGTCCGCAGCGCAGGACGCGCGGCCCCGGCAAGGCAACACAAAGGCGAGATCGCAGGCATGACACTGATTTCTGATCCCACGGCACCCGTCTTTCAGACGCGCAAGTACGAGAACAAGATTTTCGGCACCCCCGGCAAGGGTTCGATCCTCGGCACCGACGGCAACGACGACATCCGCGGCCGCGACCTGGTGAACGACCGGATCAACGCCGGCAACGGCCATGACCTGCTGATCGGCGGTTCGGGCAACGACAAGCTGAACGCCGGCAAGGGCGACGATATCCTGCGCGGCGGGTCGGGCAACAACAAGCTGAACGGCAGCGACGGCAACGATTCGATGTACGGCGGCGAAGACAAGGACACGCTGAACGGCGGCGAGGACAACGACTGGGGCTATGGCGCGGCCGGCGACGACAGGCTGAACGGCGGCGCCGGCAACGACACGCTGATCGGTGGCACAGGCGACGACACGCTGGCCGGCGGCAAGGGCCACGACGTGATGCACGGCGGAACCGGCATCGACCGCATCGACGGCGGCGAGGGCAACGACCTGATCACCGGCGGCCTCGGCGACGATTGGCTGAACGGCGGCAAGGGCCATGACGAGATCATCGGCGGCGATGGCGACGAACGCATGAACGGCGGCGACGGCAACGACAGCCTGCTGGGCGGCAAGGGCCACGACTGGATCAACGGCGGCGAGGGCCACGACACGGTTTCGGGTGGCGACGGCAACGAACGCATGACCGGCGGCACCGGCAATGACCTGCTGCGCGGCGGCAGCGGCAACGACACCATCGACGGCGGCACCGGATACGACACCGTGTTCGGCGGCACCGGCGACGATGACATGTCGGGCGGCGCCGAGAACGATTGGCTTTACGGCCAAAGCGGCCACGACCGGATCGACGCCGGCGATGGCAACGACAAGGTCTGGCTGGGCAGCGGCAACGATTCGGCCACCGGCGGCGCGGGCAACGACGATATCTACGGCGGCACCGGCAACGATCACATCGATGCGGGCGATGGCAACGACGAAGTCTGGGGCAACAGCGGCAGCGACACGATCACCGGCGGCGACGGCAACGACACCATCGACGGCGGCACCAGCGGCGACAGCATCGACGCGGGCGGCGGCGACGACCATGTGATCGGCGGCAGCGGCAACGATTTCGCCAGCGGCGGCACAGGCAACGACACGCTGGACGGCGGCACCGGCAGCGATACGTTGCATGGCGGCCACGGCAACGACATGGTCAACGGCGGCTCGAGCAGCGATTTCATCAGCGGCGGCACCGGCGACGACACCCTGATCGGCGACAGCGGCAGCGACACGATCTATGGCGGGCTGGACAACGACCAGATCCACGGCGGCGTCGGCAGTGACCTGCTGAGCGGCGGCAGCGGCAACGACAGCATCTGGGGCGGCGAGAACAACGACGTGATGACCGGCGCGCTGGGCGCGGATCTTCTGGTCGGCGGATTGGGCAATGACACCATCGACGGCGGCGCGGGCAACGATCTGATCATCGGCGGCGAAGGCCGCGACAGCCTGACCGGCAACGACGGAGCGGATGTGTTCGTGTTCAACATGGCCGAAGCGGCGTCGGATGCCGACAAGGTGTCGGATTTCAAACGCGGCGAAGATCTGCTGCACATCGAAGGGGCCGGGTTCGCCGATCTCGTGGTGTTCGACAACGGCGGCAACGCTGTCGTGGCCTACGGATATGACGGCACCGGAGCGGTGGCGGCGATGAACAGTTACACCCACACGATCCTTCTGCAAGACACCGACGCCATCACCCTGACAATCGACGATTTCGTCTTTGCCTGACAGGCGACCGCGCGGCGGAACAGACCGCCGCGCGGGATCTTCCGGCGCATACCGGACCGGGCCGGCGCCGTTCAGGCGCGTTCGGCGTATTCCATCGTTTCGGTATTGACCACGATCATTTCGTCCTGCCCCACGAAGGGCGGCACCATCACCTTGACCCCGTTGTCCAGAACCGCCGGCTTGAAGCTGTTTGCGGCGGTCTGGCCTTTCACCACCGGTTCGGTTTCCACGATCTTGCATGTCACCTTCTGCGGCAGCGTCGCGTTCAACGCCTCGGCGTCATAGAATTCGACCACGATGGTCATCCCGTCCTGGAGAAACGGCCGCCGGTCTCCCAGGATCTCGGCGGGCAGTTCGACCTGCTCGTAGGATTCGGTATCCATGAACACCAGCATTCCGTCGGTCTCGTAGAGGAACTGCTGGTCCTTCTGTTCCAGGCGCACGCGTTCCACCTTGTCCGCGCTGCGGAATCTTTCGTTCAGCTTCGAGCCGTTGCGCAGGTTCCGCATTTCCACCTGGGCAAAGGCACCGCCCTTGCCCGGTTTGACATGATCCACCTTGACCGCGGCCCACAGCCCGCCGTTGTGCTCCAGAACGTTACCGGGGCGAATTTCGTTTCCGTTGATCTTGGGCATTGTGTCCAAACCATGACTAAAGGTTGATCCAAATTTGACCGTTCCTATATCTGGCACATGAGCACCTGTCCAGAACGCCCATTTCGCGTCTTTGCCCCTCCCGACATGCACTCAGCGCATAGGTGATATGCAGGAACGGGGTATCCGAATCAAACAGGATCGGTCATAAGGAACCTCACGCCGAAATTGCAAGACCAAGAAAAACAAGGGAAACGAGATGCAAGATTTCGTTGACGGCACAGCCTTTAACAATGAACAAGGCAACCGTGCTCGTAAACTGTTCGCAGCTGTTGTATTGGCTGCTCTGGATGACGCCATCGCCGACGACAAGAAGTATGGCAACGGCCCCGAACAAATCGCCCGCTGGGCCCGGTCGCGCGACGGGCGCGAGGTTCTGTCCTGCGCCGGGATCGACCCCAACGAACGTGTGGTCGAAGGCCTGATGGGCTTTGTAGGCCGCGGTGTGCGCACCTCGGTTGCCCTGTCTCGCGAAGAAAGCGAACGCCGCAACGCGGCCCAGCAGGCCGAAGCAGCCTGATCCGGCACCCGAAAGGCCACGACCGACACGCCCGTTCACGGGCGTGTTTTTTGTTGGCCGGACGCGCCAGCCCTTTGCCAATCGCGACATAGACCCGACATGGTGCGCGCGCTCATGCTTCAGGGCACCGGCAGCAATGTCGGCAAGTCGATGCTGGTGGCCGGGTTGGCACGGGCGTTTCGCGACCGGGGCGTCAAGGTAGCGCCATTCAAACCGCAGAACATGTCGAACAACGCCGCCGTCACCGCAGACGGCGGCGAGATCGGCCGCGCGCAGGCGTTGCAGGCCCGCGCCGCCGGGCGCGCGCCCACCACCGATATGAATCCCGTGCTGCTCAAGCCCGAATCCGAAACCGGCAGCCAGGTCATCGTGCAGGGCCAGCGCGTCGGGTCGACCGGGGCGCGGGCCTATTGGGCGAAGAAACCCGATCTGATGCCCGCGGTTCTGGACAGTTTCGACCGGCTGTGCGGCACCGCCGATCTGGTGCTGGTCGAAGGCGCGGGCAGCCCCGCGGAAACCAATCTGCGGCGCGGCGACATCGCCAACATGGGCTTTGCCCGCGCGCGCGGCGTTCCGGTGGTTCTGGCCGGTGACATTGACCGGGGCGGCGTGATCGCGCAGATCGTCGGCACGCAATGCGTGCTGGACGAAGGCGACCGCGCGATGATCCGTGGCTTTGTCATCAACAAGTTTCGCGGCGATGCCAGCCTGTTCGATGCCGGCCGCGACGATATCGTGCGCCGCACCGGCTGGCCCTGCCTGGGCGTGGTGCCGTGGTTCGATGCGTCGTGGCGCCTGCCGGCCGAAGATATGCTGGACCTCGCGTCGCGCCCTGGCGGCGCCTGCAGGATCGCGGTGCCGCATCTGCCACGCATGGCAAATTTCGACGATCTCGATCCGCTGGCCGCCGAACCCGGCGTGACGCTGGACATCGTGGCGCGGGGGCGCGCCTTGCCGGGCGACGCCGACCTTGTGCTTCTGCCCGGCAGCAAGAATACGATCGCCGATCTCGAATACTTCCGCGCCGCCGGATGGGACATCGATCTTGCCGCCCACCTGCGGCGGGGCGGGCGCGTTCTGGGCATTTGTGGCGGATACCAGATGCTGGGCCGATCAATCGCGGATCCGGCCGGCATCGAGGGCCCGGCCCGCACCGTTGCCGGGTTGGGGCATCTGGACGTGCACACGGTAATCGCCCCGCACAAGCAATTGGCGCTGCGCACGGGCACCGATACCCTGGGCGGCGCGCCGGTTTCGGGGTATGAAATCCACATGGGACACACCGAAGGGCCCGACACGTCGCGGCCCTGGCTGACGTATCACGACGGCACGACGCAGGGCGCGATCAGCAGCGATGGCAGGGTGATGGGCGGATACCTGCACGGCGTTTTCTCGTCCGACAGCTATCGTGCCGGTTTTCTGTCGCAGTTCGCGGTCGTGTCGCAACTGGAACACGACGACAGTATAGACCAGACGTTGAACGATCTGGCCGCGCATCTGGAAGCTCACATGGATCTTGACGGGTTGCTGGCGCGGGCGGCGCCCCCGGTTCAGGTCTGACCGAAGTCCCGGGCCGTCAGGGCCATCTGGATTTCGCGCCGCACCATCTTGCGCACATTGCGCGTGATACGTTCGCCCAGCGCGCCCTGAAGTTCCCGCCGGACGATATCTGTCACCAGATCGCGCAGCGCATCTTCGTCCATCACCGTTTCGCCGGCCAAGCGGGGCGCGTCGGCATTCGGATCATCGGCTTCCGTCTCGGCGTCAACCGCTTCCGCCTTTGCGTCATCGGCTTGCACGGGCGTCTGCGTGGCGGTTTCGGTGACACGCGGGCCCTGCGGCGCGGTTGCGCGGTCCAGGGTGCCTTCCCAGGCGGCGTCGCCCGCATCTATTGCCGCTTCCAACGCCTCGATCTTGCGACCCAGGGCGCCGATTTCATCCGCCATCGGCGCGTCTTCCGGTTCGGCCACCTGTGCGGCCGGCGTTTCGCGTTTGGCCATTTCAACCACGTTGTCGGGCACCCGCGATGGCGCATCGCCCACCCTGTGTTCGGACGTAAGAACCAGTTTTTCGGGGTTACCGGCCGCCGGAGCGTCGGGTTTCACCGCTTCGGCGCGGCTGTTTTCTGATACCAGCCGGCGGATCGAAGACAATACGTCTTCGATCTCGACTCTGCTCACAGGATCGGACATTTCGTCAATTACCACTCTTGCCTCGGGCCGCAGTCTAGCGCAGCGCGGCCCGTGCCACAAGAATTACCGCCGCCCGGATCAGTCTTTGCTGAGCGCGCGCAACACCCGATCCAGTTCGGCACCCTGCTTGCTGCGCAGCGCGGGAGCGTTCTGGACCTGGTTGTAGTAGGCGGCGGGGTCGTAGATCTGCACGCCCAGACGCAGCCTGTCGGCGGTCAACAGCCCCTGCGCCGACAGCAGCGCATAGGCGGCAACATAGAGATCGCGCTGGGCCGAAATGCGCGCGGCCTGTGCATCCAGCAGCTCTTGTTCGGCGTCCAGAACATCAAGCGTGGTGCGCGCGCCCAGCGTCGCCTCTTCGCGGATGCCGTCAAAAGCCACGCGCGCCGCGCGGATCCGGCGGTCGGTGGCTTCGATGTTGGCGCCGGCCACATCCAGTTGCACGAAGGCCACCGATACGTTCTGGGTGACGTTTTCCTGCACGTTCAGCAGGTTGGCCCGCTGTGCGTCGCGGGCTGCCATCGCCGCGCGGATCGCCGAACTGATCCCGCCACCCTGATAGAGCGTCTGCGACAATTGCAGCGTCAGCGACGCGGTATCGGAATTGTCGTTGGTGTCCAGTTCCTCGCTCAGGCCCAGGGCGCCGCTCAGGTTGATCTGCGGCTTCAGCGCCGTTTCCGCGCGCAGCACCGCCAGTTCCGACGCCGCGATCTGATGTTGCGCCTGAAGGATGTCGGGGTGATTGCGGACCGCCACGCTTTTGGCGGCGTCGATGGATGCGGGCCGGCGTGGCAGGCCCGGCGGCGGCGAAAGCCGGCCGGGGCGTTTGCCGACCGCGTTCAGGTATTCCTCCTGCGCGTTCACCAGGTTGCCCTGCGCGGTGGCCAGATTGCTGCGCGCCTCGGCCAGACGCGACTCGGCCAGCGCCACGTCGGTCCGGGTCACCTCTCCCACGTCGAAACGGTCCTGCGCGGCGCGCAGTTCCTGGGTGATCAGCCGAACGTTGCTTTCGCGCAGCGCCACGAATTCCGTCTCGCGCACGACATTCATATAGGCCTGAACCGCGCGTTGCAGCACCGATTGCTCGATCGAGATCAGCGCCTGGCGCGTCGCCAGAACGGTTTCCTTCGCGCCCTGCACCGCAAGGGTACGGCCGCCACCGTCAAACAGCAACAGCGTGGCGTTCAGACTGAGCGCCGCGGATGTCGCCGTGGCGTTGAACGAGATGTTGTTGTTGACGCCCTCGTTGTAGGTGCGCCCGACGGAAGCGGTCCAGGTGACCACCGGCCGCAGTGTCGCGACCGCGCCGGCCACGTCCTCATCGGCGGCGCGCAAAAGCGCGCGGTTCTGGGTGAGCAGCCCGCTGGTGTTGTAGGCCCCCACCAGCGCATCGGCCAGCGTGTCGGCCCGCGCGATCGCAGGTGCGGCCACCGCCAGGGCGGCTGTGAAAAGGACGGCGCGCAGGCCAGGGCCATGCCGGAAAATCTTCATGGTGCTTTTCCCCCAAAAAGCTGTGTCGCGCGCCAACCGGCGCTGGCCGCCCCTGCGGCCGTTGTCTTGATGTTCAGAGCGAAAACGCCGGCTGTTTGCGAAAACCGGGCAGAACCGGCGCCGCGCCGTTGAATGCATAACGCCAAATGACCTGATCGCCAGACTTGTGGCCAAGGCGCACGGTGCCCAGAGCGCCATCCATGAAACATGCGGCGATCCGGCCGCCGGTCTTGAGCTGGGCCAGCAGGGCTTCGGGCACAGATTCGACCCCGCCCTGGAAAATGATCACATCGTAAGGCCCGTGTTCCGCCGCGCCTTCGGTCAGCGGCGCCTCGTGCACGATCACGTTGTCGGCGCCATGCTCGGACAACAGGCCGGTCGCCTCGCGCACCAGCGCCGCGTCCTCTTCCACCATCACCACAGCCTGCGCCAGACGCGACAGAACCGCCGCCGAATAGCCATAGGCGCCACCGATGTCGAGAACCAGTTCATTGCCCTCGAAAGCAAGCAAATCCAATGTCTTGGCCAAAAGGCGGGGATCGACGACAACCCGATCTTCGGACAGCGGCACATGTTCGCCAACATAGGCCACCTCTTGCTGGCCCTGCGGCACAAAGGCTTCGCGGGCCACATTCAGCATCGCATGAATGATCGGAAACTTGGTCACCTCGGACGGGCGCACCTGGGTTTCAACCATCATACGGCGCCGGGCAGCGTAGTCGGACATCACTAAACTCTTTCGTTCAGACCTTTTGACATGATGTGCCACAGGAATGTCGCGCGGGCAACGGGACTCACGCGCAAAAGCGCCGCGCCTGCGTCGCAGGGGGCCAATCGCCCGCGGATGGGGCGCCGGGCGGGATGCCGGGCGGGGACAGAGCGGCGGGTACAGCCGCAACCGGCGGAATATCGCCCGCGCCGCTTGCCATTCCCGAGGCCACGCCTGTAACCACGGCGCTGTTCCATTCCGCAACCAAGGTGATATCCGATGCGCAGACCGTTTGCCGTTCCGTCCGTTCCGGCGCTGCTGGCGGCGTTGTTCCTGACGGCGCTTGGCGGATTGCCTTGGCTGTCGCCGGCGATGGCCCAGCCCCCCGAGGCCGCCACATCGGCACCGGCCCCCGACGCGGCGCTGGACCGGCTGATCGAGGTTCTGAACGACGACGCGGCGCGCGCCGCCTTGCTCGAAGCGCTGACCAAGGCAACCGCCGAGGCGCCCGCGCCGCCGCCCGGGCCGCCGGCCGCCGAGCCTTCGATCGGCGCGCAGGTGGCGGAATTCACCCAAGCCATCGCCCAGAACATCGCCAGCCAGATCCAGGACATGGCGGCCAGCATCGGCCGCGGAAACACCTCGTTCCGGGGCCTTTCGGGCGAAGAACTGGGCGTGCTTGTGCAATCGGCCCAGAACCTGTTTCTGATCATCGCCATCACCGTCGCGGTCTTCGTGGTGCTGCGACGGCTGTCGCGGCCTGTGTTTCGCCGGATGGACGCCCGGGCGCGCGATGCCAATGCGTTGCGTCTTTCGCTGCTGTTCGCCGGATCGGTGGCGATCAACACCGCCATTGTGCTGGGTGCATGGGCCATCGGCTATGCCATCGCGCTGCTGGCGTTCGGGGATCTGGGCCGCATCGATTTCCGCCAGACGTTGTACCTGAACGCGTTCCTGATGGTCGAACTGATCAAGGTCGCGGTGCGCGCCGTGCTGTCGCCGGCCAACGGCGGGCTGCGCCTGATCAACCTGTCTGACCGCGCGGCACGGCATCTGCACCGGCACGCGGCGCTGATCTTCAGCATCGTGGGCTATGGGCAGTTGCTGGTGGTGCCGATCGTCAATCGCAACGTGTCCTATGCCGCCGGCATCGGCATTGCGGCGATCCTGTCGGTTTTGGTGTTGATCTATCTGTTCGTTCTGGTGATCCGCCACCGGACCGATGTGGCCGACTGGCTGGCGCGCGGGCTTTATGAAGATCCGGCGACCGACCCGGCGGATGGCGCCACCGAAACGGCACCGGGCACACCGGACCATCAGCGCCCCGGCGGGTTTCTGGGCACGCTGATCCGGTCCTGGCACTGGTTCCTGCTGGCCTACCTTGCATTCATGTTCTTCGTGGTCGTGCTGCGCCCGACCCGCGTGGTTGTCGATCACCTGACCGCATCGGGCCAGGTCCTGGCCGCCGCGATCCTCGGTTCGCTGCTGATGAACGCGATCGGAAAACCGCTGCGCACCGGCATCCGCCTGCCCGAAGACATCGCCACCAAGCTGCCGCTGTTGCAGCCCCGGCTGAACCGGGTGATCCCCAAGTTCCTGATCGCCCTGCGCTTTCTGGTGGCGGCCGGCGTGATCGGCTATGCGCTCGACGTGATCGGCATTGCCGAAATCGGGGCCTGGCTGGCCAGCGATCTGGGCCTCGATCTGACCGGGCGCCTGGCATCGGCGGCGGCGATCCTGACGGTTGCCGCACTGGTCTGGCTGGCGGTGAACTCGTGGGTCGATTATCAGCTCAGCCCGAACTACGGCACGTTGCCCACATCGCGCGAAACGACGCTTCTGTCGCTGTTGCGCAACGCGGCCACCATTGCCATCGTGATCTTCACGCTGATGTTCGCGCTTTCCGAGCTGGGGCTCGATATCGGGCCGTTGCTGGCCTCGGCCGGGGTGCTGGGCCTGGCCATCGGCTTTGGCGCGCAGAAACTGGTGCAGGACATCATCACCGGCATCTTCATCCAGCTTGAGAACGCGATGAACGTGGGCGACGTGGTGACCGTGGGCGGCACCACCGGTGTGGTCGAGAAACTGACCGTGCGCTCGGCGTCGCTGCGCGACATCAACGGCACGTTCCACATCATCCCGTTCTCGTCGGTCGACATGGTGTCGAACTTCATGCGCGATTTCGCCTTCCATGTCTGCGACATGGGCATTGCCTACCGCGAGGACATAGACGAGGCCAAGCAGGCGATGATGGACGGCTTTGACGAACTGCTGCGCGATCCCGAACAGCGCCGCGTGATCGTCGGCGATCTGGAGTGGTTCGGGCTGAACAGTTTCGGCGACAGCGCCATCGTGCTGCGCGCACGGATCAAGACTCAGCCCGGCAAGCAATGGGGTGTGGGCCGGGCCTACAATGCGATTCTGAAACGTCTGTTCGACGAGCGCGGAATCGAAATTCCCTTCCCGCACCAGACGATCTTCTTTGGCGAGGCAAAGGATGGCAGCACCCAGGCGCTGCGCCTGCGCAACGTGGATCGCAGCGAGGGCGAAACCTGAGCGCGGGGCGCCTGAAGCGCCACGCGCCGCGGTCACGAACGCGCGATGCACGGCCAATTGCGCTGCAAACCCCCGGGCGCCGGTGTATCCCTTGGGCCGAAGACCGCGGCAGGGAGCCGGTAGACGCGATGCAACAGACGACAATGGGAAGGATCCGCAAGCGGATCGCGGGGCTTGCACTGGTGCTGGCGCTGGTTTGCGCACAGTTGTCCGGGCAGGTCTGGGCCGCAATGTCGCAGAGCGTGGAAAACCCTGCGCTGACCGCGCGGCTGATCGCCGCCGAAAACGGTGTCGCACCCGGCGCAGGCACGTTGTCGCTGGGGCTGGAACTGCGGATGCAGGACGACTGGAAGGCCTATTGGCGCACCCCCGGCGAGGTGGGATACCCGCCGCAGATCGACTGGAGCGGATCGCGCAACCTGGCTGAGGCCCAGATCCTGTGGCCCGCGCCCGAACGCTTCACCGCCTTCGGGATCGAGAACTTCGGCTATCGCGACCATGTGGTCCTGCCGATCCGCGCGGTTCTGGAAACGCCGGGCGCGCCGGCCTCGCTGAACGCGGCGGTCAGCCTGCTAACATGCGCCGACATCTGCGTGCCGCATGATTTCACCCTGACTCTGGATCTGCCCGCCGGGGCCGGCATCGACGCGCCGGCCGCCGCGCTGATCACGGCCTTTGCCGAACGGGTGCCGCTGCCGGCGGCGCAAGGTGACATCGCGGTGGTTTCGGCCCATATCGACGCCGATGCGCTGGTGATCGCGGCAACCAGCGCCCGGCCATTCCAGTCACCCGATGTGTTTCCCGAGATGGGCGAGGCCTTCGCCTTTGGCCCGCCCGATATCCGCATGAATTCCGCGCGCACCGCGCTCTGGGCGCGTCTGCCGGTGCTGTCGGCGGCCGATGCGGTGCCCGCCTTGCAGGTGACGCTGACCGATTCGGCCCGCGCCGTCACCGCGGCACCCGCCTGGGCGGACACGCCGGCCCAGCCGCCCTTCAGCGTGGCCGCGCGCCTGCCGGATGCGGCGCAGATTGTGTCGATCGTGCTGATCGCCTTTCTCGGCGGTCTGATCCT
This sequence comes from Paracoccaceae bacterium, assembly GCA_024742705.1. GTDB lineage: Bacteria > Pseudomonadota > Alphaproteobacteria > Rhodobacterales > Rhodobacteraceae > JANSXZ01. Next base: position 45,490 of record JANSXZ010000014.1, read on the forward strand.
GAACGTCATGCCCTGCGTTCTGCCGGTTCTGTCGATCAAGCTGGCATCGGTGATGGGCCAGCGCGACAAGCCGGCGCGCGTGGTGCGCGGCGGGTTCGTGATGTCCGCGCTGGGGGTTCTGGCCTTCATGTGGGTGCTGGCGGCGGCGGTTCTGGCGCTTCAGGCGCTGGGGTTCAGCGTCGGTTGGGGCCTTCAGTTCCAGAGCCCGGTGTTCCTTTCGCTGATGATCCTGGTGCTGGTGGTGTTTTCCGCCAACCTCTTCGGGTGGTTCGAGATCGCGCTGCCGTCGGGTTTGCAGACCCGGCTGGCCAATAGCGGCGCGCGCGACGGGTACCTGGGCGATTTCGCCACAGGCGCCTTTGCGGCAGTGCTGGCGACACCCTGTTCGGCGCCCTTCCTGGGCACGGCGATCGCCTTTGCGCTGACCGGGCGGGCGATTGACGTGGTGGTTGTGTTTACCGCGCTGGGGCTGGGACTGGCGCTGCCATACCTGGTGTTCGCGGCGCGCCCGTCGATGGTGCGGGTGCTGCCGAAACCCGGCCGCTGGATGCTGGCGGTCAAGCTGGTGCTGGGCGGGTTGCTGGTGCTGACGGCGCTCTGGCTGCTGTGGGTGCTGACGGGCGTGTCCGGCGTGGCGGTGTCCGGGGCCGTTCTGGCGCTGGCGCTGGGCTTTGCGCTGCTGGCCGCGCGCCCGCTGGCACGGCCGCGCGCGCAGGCCGCCGCGCTGACGGTTCTGGCGCTGGCGCCGCTGGCGCTGGCCGCGGCGATGGTGCCGCCCCCCGCGGCACAAGCCGCCGCGGCACATTGGGTCGCGTTCGATCGCGGCGAGATCGCGCGCCGCGTCTCGCAGGGCCAGACGGTGTTCGTGGATGTAACCGCCGACTGGTGCCTGAGTTGCAAGGCCAACAAGGCGCTGGTGCTGGACCGTGACCCGGTCGCGTCGCTGTTGCGCGCCCCCGGCACGGTGGCGATGCGCGCCGACTGGACCCGGCCCGACCCGGCGATCACCCGGTTCCTGGAATCGCACGGGCGATATGGCATTCCGTTCAACATCGTGTTCGGGCCGGCCGCGCCCGAAGGGGTCGCGCTGTCCGAACTGCTGACCGCATCGGCGGTGCAGTCGGCGATCGGCGCTGCGTCCGGCGCGGCGCGGACGCAGTGACCGGTCACGACCCGCGCGCCGGCGGGTCGGCCAGATCCTCGAGGATGGGGCAATCGGGCCGGTCGTCGCCGTGGCAGGCCCGCACCAGATGCGCCAGCGTGTTGCGCATGGCGTCCAGTTGCGCGATCTTCTCGTCGATCTGGCGCAGGTGATCCTCGGCCACGGCCTTGACATGCGCGCTTTCGCGCCTGTTGTCCTGATACAGCGCCAGCAAGGTGCGGCAATCGTCGATCGAGAAACCCAGCGCCCGCGCCCGCCCCAGAAAGGCAAGCTTGTGCACATCCTGTTCGCGGAACGCGCGATAGCCGTTTTCGGCGCGCAAAGGCCGCACCAGACCGATGTCTTCGTAATAGCGGATCGTCTTGGCCGGCAGGCCCGAACGGTCCGAGACTTCTTTTATGTTCATCGCCCTGCCCCCGCTCATTCCGCCGGTTGCGTCACCGGTTGCGCGCCAGCCGCAGAGGACGAAGGCCGCGCCGCCCCGTGCCCGGCGGCCGGCCGCAGCCGGCGCAGCCGCAGCGCATTGGCCAGAACCGAAACCGACGACAACGCCATCGCACCGGCCGCGAAAACCGGCGACAGCAGCAGCCCGAAGCCGGGATAGAGCGCCCCCGCGGCCAGCGGGATCAGCGCCGCGTTGTAGCCGAAGGCCCAGATCAGGTTCTGACGGATGTTGCGCAGGGTTGCGCGGCTGACATCCAGCGCGTTGACAACGCCGTTCAGATCGCCCGACATCAGCACCACATCGGCGCTTTCGATGGCCACGTCGGTGCCCGTGCCGATGGCGATTCCCACATCCGCATGGGCCAGCGCCGGCGCGTCGTTGATCCCGTCGCCGACAAAGGCGATGGCACCGCCATCGGCGCGCAGCCGGTCCAGGGCGGCGACCTTGCCGTCGGGCAAGACCCCGGCCACCACCCGATCGATGCCGATCTCGCGGGCGATGGCCTGCGCGGTTTCCTGCTTGTCGCCGGTGATCATGACCACCGACAGCCCGCGCGCCTTCAGCGCGGCGACAGCGGCGGCGCTGGACGGCTTGACCGGGTCGGCCACCGCCACCACCGCGACGGCCCGCCCGTCGATGGCGGCAAACAGCGCGCTGCGCCCGGCCGAAGCCAGCCGCGTTTCATCGGCACGCAGGGCGGTCGTATCGATGCCTTCGCGGGTCATCAGCCGGTCCGCGCCGATCACCACACGGCGCCCGCCCACCTTCGCCGACACGCCATAGCCGGTATGCGAGGCGAAATCGTCTACCTCGGGCAGCGCCAACCCTTCGGCGCGCGCGGCTGCCACGATGGCGGCGGCCACCGGGTGTTCGGACAGCGCCTCGACCGCGGCGATGGCCCCCAGGACCGTGGCCCGCGTCTGCCCGGACGCCAGCACCAGGTCGGTCAACTGCGGCTTGCCCAGCGTGACGGTGCCGGTCTTGTCGAGTGCGACGGTGTGCACGCCGCTGAGCCCCTGCAAGGCGGTCCCCTTGCGAAACAGCACGCCCATCTCGGCCGCGCGCCCGGTGCCCACCATGATCGACGTGGGCGTGGCCAGCCCCATCGCACAGGGGCAGGCGATGATCAGAACCGACACCCCGGCCACCAGCGCCAGCGTCAGCGCCGGATCCGGCCCCAGAACCAGCCAAAGCGCGACGGTCACGGCGGCGATGGCCAGAACCGCCGGCACGAACCACAGCGTCACCCGATCCACCAGCGCCTGTATCGGCAGCCGCGCCGCCTGCGCCTGTTCGACAAGCTGCACGATCTGCGCCAGCGTGCTGTCGCCACCCACGCGCGACACCCGCAAGGTCAGGCTGCCGGTGCCGTTCACGGTGCCACCGGTGACCGCGTCATCGACGGCCTTTGCCACCGCCATCGGTTCGCCGGTGATCATGCTTTCATCGACGCGGCTGTGGCCTTCGGCCACCACCGCATCCGCCGGGATACGTTCGCCCGGACGCACCAACACCATATCGCCGGGTTGCAGCGCATCGATCTCTACATCCACTGTCTGGCCGTCGCGCAGCACCCTGGCGTGGCGCGCCTGTAGCCCCAGAAGGCTCTGGATCGCCGCGCCGGTGCGGCCCTTGGCGCGTGCCTCCATCCAGCGGCCAAGCAGGATCAGCACGACGATCACCGCCGCCGCTTCGAAATAGACCGCGCGCACATCGGCCGGCAGCAGCGAAGGCGCAAAGGTGGCGATCACCGAAAACCCCCATGCAGCACCCGTGCCCACGGCAACCAGGCTGTTCATGTCGGGCGCCCTGCGCATCAGCGCCGGCAGGCCGCGCAGGAAGAACTGGCGCCCCGGCCCGAAGAGAACCAGCGTGGTCAGTACGAACTGAATAATCCACGAAGCCTGGATGCCGATCGAGTGCATGATCGCCATGTGAAAGGCCGGGATCATGTGGGCACCCATTTCCAGGATGAAGACCGGCAGCGCCAGCGCGGCGGCAAAGGCCGTCCTGCGGCGTTGCGCCAGCGCCTCGTCTGCCTTTTCGGCGGCGCGGCCGTGGGCGGCATCCGGGGCCGCCACGCGGGCCGGATAGCCGGCCGCCGCACTGGCATCGCCCAGCGCGCGCGGTGTGACCGCGCCGGCCACATACCGCACCCGCGCGCTCTCGGACGCAAGATTCACCGAAACGCCGGTTACGCCCGGCACGGCCGACAGCGCCCGTTCGGCGCGCGCCACACAGGACGCGCAAGACAGCCCGTCGAGTTGCAAGGCGGTTTCCTCTTCGCGCGCGGGATAACCTGCATCGCGCATCGCGCGCACCACGTCTGGCAATTGCGCCGGGCCCGTCAGCCGCAGCGACACGGTTTCGGCCGCCAGGTTGACGGACACCGCATCGGCGCCCGGCAGGGCGGTCAGCGCGCGCTGCAACCTGCCGGCGCAGGCGCCACAGGACATGCCCTGGACGAAGAGGGTCAGCGGTGCGTCGGGATTCATTTCGCAAGCTCCTTGTGGCAGTGATGGGGATATAGGGCTTCCAGTAACTGGAAGCTCAACCCCGTCGGCACAAAAAATCCCGGATCGTCTCGCGCGCATCGGCGCGGCGGGCGGCGGGTCAGCCTCCCGGGATCGGATAAAGCACCACGCGGGTTTCCAGCGGCACGCGATCGAACAGATCGACGATATGCGCGTTGACCAGACGCGCGCAGCCGTTCGACACCCTTTTGCCGATGGTTTCGGGCTGATTCGTGCCGTGGATCCGCAGAAACGTGTCGCCGCCCCCCGGCGCGAACAGATAAAGCGCCCGCGCGCCCAGCGGGTTGTCGGGCCCACCGGCCATGCCGTCCTGATGACGCAGGTAAAGGTCGGGGCTGCGCGCGATCATCTCGGGCGTCGGCGTCCAGCTTGGCCATTTTTTCTTGGCACCAACCCGGAATTCGCCGCTTTCGTAAAGGCCGCGCCGTCCGATGCCCACCGCATAACGGATGGCGCGCCGGTCCGGCAGGGTCCAGAACAGGCCGAACTGGCCGGGATCGACATGGATCTCGTAGGGCGCGAAATCGTTCCTGATGCGGATCTCGCGGGGCTGCATCTCGTCGGGGAGGGTCGACGGGCGGATCGTGGCATCGAAGTCTTGCGCCGCGGGCGCGGGGCCGCCGTGGCCAAGGCTCAGCGCGGATGCCGCCGCCACCAGGAAAGATCGTCGTTGCATGGTCAGCTCCTCGCGGATCGTGATTGCACCACGCAGCATCATACCCGCCGCGGGCCGCCAGCGCATCCGTAAAGACAAGGCTGCGCACCGCCGCGCATAGCCGCAATGCCTTGCATTGCCGCGACACTTGCGGAAAGGTCGCGGCATGATGCAGCCGCGCGCGGCGGTTCGGGCCCGCGCGCCAGGGCGGCCGCACCACCACAGGCCGCAGCACCGGAAGGAACGTCGCCATGCCCCATACCGCTGTCATCGGTTCCGGCGCTGCCCCGGATCGCGCGGCACGGCCCGCAGGATCGGGCGGCGGGTTTGCGGCTGGCCGGACCGCAATGCAGCGGTCCCGGCGGGCGGGGCTGCAGCGCACATGACCGTGCGGCTGGGGTGCATCGCCGACGATTTCACCGGCGCCGCCGATCTGGCCGGGCTGCTTGCGCGCAGCGGCGCGGCGGTATCGCTGCGCATTGGCGTGCCCGGCACCGACACGCCGCCCGCACAGGCCGCGCCCTTCGAGGTCATCGCGCTGAAGATCCGGACCGCGCCAGTGGCCGACGCCGTGGCCGAAGCGCGCGCCGCGCTGGGCTGGCTGCGCGCCGCCGGGGCGCAACGGTTCTTCTGGAAGTACTGTTCGACCTTCGATTCCACGGCCCGTGGCAACATCGGGCCGGTCGCCGAAGCCCTGATGGCCGACACCGGCGCGCCGCAGACGATCTATTGCCCGGCCTTTCCCGAAAACGGCCGCGCGGTCTTCATGGGCAACCTCTTTGTGGGGCAACAGCCGCTGGCCGAAAGCCCGATGAAGGATCACCCGCTGACACCGATGCGCGACAGCAACCTGATGCGCCTGCTTGCGCCGCAGGTGTCGGGCAAGGTCGGGCTGGCGGATCGGCTGTGCGTGGCGCGCGGGCCGGATGCTCTGGCCCGGCGGCTGGCCGCGCTGCGCGAGGATGGCATCGCGCATGTGGTCGTCGATGCGGTCGCGGACGCCGATCTGCACACCATCGCCACCGCCTGCCGCGACATGACGCTGCTGACCGGGGGCAGCGCGCTGGCCATGCCCCTGCCCGGCCTTCTGGCCAGTGACGGCCTCGGCCCGCGAACGGCCATTGCGCGCGCACCGGTGACAGGCGGCGCGCTGATCCTCGCGGGCAGCTGTTCGGCCATGACCCGCGCACAGGTGGCGCGCCATGCCGAAGCAGCACCGCACCACCGGCTGGACCCCCTGGACCTGGCCGCGAACGGCCCGAAGGCGGCCTTGGCATGGCTTGCACGGCAGGATCCCGCGCGCGGCCCGATGATCTATGCGACCGCGGCCCCCGACGCGTTCCGCGCGGCCCAGGCGCGGCTGGGCACAGAGAGGGCCGGCGCACTGATCGAAGCCGCGCTGGCGCATCTGGCGGTCGGCGCGCGCGATCTGGGGTATCGTCGGTTCGTGGTCGCCGGGGGCGAAACCTCGGGCGCAGTGACACAGGCGCTGGGCATCGACCGGCTGGACATCGGCGCAGAAATCGCCCCCGGCGTGCCCTGGACCTATTGCACCAGCGCCGGACAGCCGATCGCGCTGGCGCTCAAGTCGGGCAACTTCGGCGATGCGGATTTCTTTTCGGCCGCTCTGATGGCGGATGCGGCAGCATGAGCGGCGAAGCGAAGCTGCGCGAAACGATGTGCCTTCTGGCGCGGTCGATGTTCGACAGGGGCCTGACCGGCGGCAGCACCGGCAATATCTCTGCGCGCACCGCCGATGGCGGCCTTCTGGTGTCGCCCACGGGGGCCAGTTTCGGGCGGCTCGATCCCGCGAGGCTGAGCCGCTTCGACCAGGACGGCAAACTGGTTTCGGGCGACCCGCCGACCAAGGAAATGCCGCTGCACAGCGCCTTTTACGACACCCGGTCGACCGCTGGCGCGGTGGTGCATCTGCACGCCTGCCATTCCGTCGCCCTGTCGATGATGCCGGATGCGGATCCCGACAACTTCCTGCCGCCGCTCACACCCTATGGCATCATGAAACTGGGCCGGGTCAAGCTGTTGCCCTTCTTCATGCCCGGCGATCCGGCAATGGGCGCGGCGGTGCGCGGCCTTGCCGGCCGGCGGTCGGCGGTGATGCTGGCCAATCACGGCCCGGTGGTGGCCGGCCGCGACATCGAAGCGGCCTGCGACGCGATGGAGGAACTGGAGGACACCGCGCGCCTGGCGATGCTGACGCGGGGGATGTCGCCGCGTATGCTGACGCGCGAACAGGTCGCCAGCCTGGTCCAGAGTTTTGACGTGGAATGGGACGCATGAGGTTTTCCGCCAATCTGGGCTTTCTCTGGGCCGACCGCCCGTTGCCGGATGCGATCCGCGCCGCGGCGGCGGCGGGTTTCGACGCGGTCGAGTGCCATTGGCCCTACGACACGCCCGCCGGGGCGGTGGTGGCCGCGCTGCGCGAGACCGGTCTGCCGATGCTGGGCCTGAACACCCGGCGCGGCGACGTGGCCGCCGGCGACAACGGCCTTGCCGCCCTGCCCGGCCGCGAGGCCCAGGCCCGCGCCGCCATCGACGAGGCGCTGGCCTATGGCGCAGGAATCGGCGCGCGGGCGGTGCATGTGATGGCCGGGCGCGCCACCGGCGCGGCGGCGGATGCCGTCTTTCGCGCCAACCTGCGCCACGCGGCGGCAGGCGCGGCCGAAAAGGGCATGACGATCCTGATCGAGCCGCTGAACCGCCACGATGCGCCCGGCTATTTCCTGCGCACCACCGATCAGGCGCGCGCGATCATCGAAGATCTGGGCCTGGGGAACCTCAGGCTGATGTTCGATTGCTACCATGTGCAGATCACCGAAGGTGATCTGACGCGGCGCCTGCACATGTTGCTGCCGGTGATCGGACATATTCAGTTCGCATCCGTACCCGACCGCGCCGCGCCAGACCGGGGCGAGGTGAGTTATGCCCATGTGTTCCGTACGATTGCCGATGCCGGCTGGACCATGCCGCTGGGTGCCGAATACAAACCGGGCGGCGACACCGATGCCACGCTGGGCTGGATGCGAAGCCCTGCCCTGATCCCCCAGAACGGAGCCTGACCATGCCGGACCTGCCATTCAGCACCGAGGAATACGCCGACCGTCTCGCACGGGCGCGCACCGCAATGGAGGCGCGCGGGCTGGACGCGATCCTTGTGACCGATCCGTCCAACATGGCATGGCTGACAGGCTACGACGGCTGGTCGTTCTATGTGCACCAGGGCGTGGTGCTGCGCGGCGACGGCGATCCGGTTTGGTGGGGCCGCGCGATGGACGCGGTCGGCGCGCGGCGCACCACCTGGCTGCCCGATGACGCGATCCGCGGCTATGACGACACCTACGTCCAGAACCCTGAAAAGCACCCGATGCAGGATCTTTCGCGGCTGCTGCGGGATCTGGGGCTGTCGCGCGCGCGCATCGGTCTGGAAATGGACAACTATTACTTCACCGCCGCCGCGCATATGTCGTTGCAGAGCGGGCTGCCCGAGGCGGCGCTGGCCGATGCGACCGGGCTGGTGAACTGGCAACGCGCGGTGAAATCGCCCACCGAACTGACCTACATGCGCCGCGCCGCGCGGATCGTCGAAGCGATGCACGCGGTCATCCGCGATACCGCGCGGCCGGGCCTGCCCAAGAACGCGCTGATCGCGGATATCTACCACGCCTCGGTGGCCGGCGCCGACGGCCACTGGGGCGATTACCCGGCGATCGTGCCGATGGCGCCATCGGGGCTGGACGCCACGGCGCCGCATCTGACATGGGACGACAGCCCCCTGCGCACCGGCGAAAGCACCTTTTTCGAGATCGCCGGCGCGCACCGCCGCTATCAGTGCCCGCAGTCGCGCACGCTGTTTCTGGGCCGGCCGCCGCAAAAGTATCTCGATGCCGAAAAGGCCGTTCTGGAAGCGACGGCCGCCGGGCTGGACGCGGCGCGCCCCGGCAACCTCTGCGAGGACGTGGCGCAGGCGTTCAACGGCACGCTCAACCGCCTGGGCTTTCACAAGGACAGCCGCTGCGGCTATGCCATCGGCCTGTCGTACCCGCCCGACTGGGGCGAACGCACGATGTCGTTTCGGGCCGGCGACAAGACGGTTCTGCAACCGGGCATGACGTTTCACTTCATGCCGGCGCTGTGGCTGGACGATGGCGGGCTGGAGATCACCGAACCGCTGGTGATCACCGAAACCGGCGCCGAATGTCTTTGCACCACGCCGCGCGCGCTGGTCGTGCTGGACTGACACGCCCGGCGCGGCGCGCGGCGGCTCAGAGTTCGTCGCCCGCGCGGCGTTCGGCCAGCCGGATATGCGCTGTGGCGCCGATCCGCGCCACCGGCGCCGGTGGCAGGCGGCGGGGCATGTCGGCCTGCCGCGCGCGGGTCAGCGCCGGCGAGTCGATGCCCAGCGCCAGTTCCGCCGCCAGCGCGCCGGCCAGCGTGCCCTTGGCGGTGCCCAGACCGTTCTGACAGCAAGCGGCGAACAGCCCCGGTTCGATCTCGCGCACCACCTGCACGTTGTTGCGGCTCAGGCACAGCCGCCCACCCCAGCGGTGTTGCATCTGCACGCCGTCCAGCATCGGAAAACGCGCCGCGAAGGCCGCGTCATGCGCCCGACATATCCGCGACAGCCGCCTGTCCGACACTTCCATCGACGGATCGAAGGTGAACCGGTTGCGCACCACGATCCGGTCTCCGCCATGCCCCGAGACGCGCCGCACGGTGGTGCCCATCGGATCGGCCGGTGTCACGCCCCACCGCGCCGCACCGCCCAGCCGGGCGGTTTCCGACGGATCCAGCGCGCGGGTCATCGACGCATAGGTCATCACATGCATCAACCGCCCGGCCATGTGGCCAAAGCTGTTGAGATGGCCGTTCACCGCCAGGACCACGCGCGGCGCGCTGACCCGGCCGCGCGGCGTGGTGGCGACCCAGACGCCCTTGCGTTCCAGCGCGATCACCGGGCTGAGTTCGTGCAGGGCGATCCGGTTCGATCGCAGGCCCCGCGCAACGCCGCGCACGAAAAGCGCCGGCTGGATCGTCGCGCTGCCGGGTGTGAACAGCCCGCCCCTGTAGTAGCGCGTGCCGGTCAGGTCGAGCATCTGCGCCGCATCCAGATGGCTGTGCGCTTCGCCCATTGCCGTCAGGTGTCGCGCATAGCTGCGGTTGTGCGCATCGCCGCGCGCGGTGGCGGCGGCGTTGATCTTGCCGGTCATGGCAAACGCCTCGGGATCGAGCCCGTAGGTTTCGGCCATTTCCCCCGCCAGCGCGATGCCGCGCCGGTTGTCGGCGGTCTGCGCCACGTCGGCGGAAACAGCGCCGCCATAGTCGTCCGAGGTGAGATCGTGCGGCAGATCGATCATGAACCCCGAGTTGCGTCCCGCCGGGCCGTCGCCCACCCGGACCGCATCGAGAACGACGATCCGGTCGCCCGGCGCCAGCTGCGCCAGGCGGTGCGCCGCCGCCAGCCCGGCGAAGCCGGCGCCCACGATCAACCAATCGGCGGTGATGGCATCGCGCAGCAAGTCGGGCGGATCGGGCGGCGGCAGAATCCGGTTCCACCCCGCCGGTCCGGGATCGCGCGGCAGGCGGGTGACGCGCACCGCTCAATACTCCTGGTTCAAGGCATCGGCCGCGGGGATCTCACGCTCGCGGCGGGCGATGAAATCGCACAGCGCCGCGTCGATGGCCGGATCGAGCGGCGGCTGCTCGTATTCGTTCAGCAGCGTCCGCGCCCGGATCAGCGCGCGTTCGGTGATCTCCATCGCGCCTTCCGCCTGCCATTGTTCGATCGAGCTGTTGTCGAACATCTCGGGCATGAAGAACGCCTTCTGGAACCGGGCCAACGTGTGCGGATGGCCCAGGTAGTGCCCGCCCGGCCCCACATCGGCCACGGCCGCGAGGGCCACGTCGAAATCGGACCAGTCGATGCCCGCCGCCATCCTGTGGCCCATGGCGCAGACCTCGGCATCGACGATGAACTTGGCCGTCGAGCAATGCATCCCCGCCTCGTTCCAGCCGGCGGAATGCCAGACATAGTTGGCCCCGGCCAACAGCACGGCATTCAGGGTCATTGCGCTTTCATAGCCGGCCTGAGCATCGAATGTCTTGGCCCCGCCCAACGTGTTCGATGTGCGCCACGGCACGCGGTAGAACCGCGCCATTTGGCCGATCATGAAGTTCATCAGGCTGATCTCTGGCGTGCCGGCCATCGGCGCGCCCGACCGCATCGACACCGTCGAAAGGTAGTGGCCGTAAATCGCCGGGCATCCGCGCCGCACCACCTGGGTATAGGCCAGTGCGCTGAGCGCCTCGGCGTTCAGCTGCGCCACCGTCGCCGCTGTGGACGCGGGCGTGTTGGCCCCGCCCAGCACGAAGGGCGAACACAGTACCGGCTGATTGCGGCGGCAGAAGGCCCGCAGCGCGCCCAGCATGGTTTCGTCCCAGACCAGCGGCGAGTTGCCGTTGCAATTGCCGGTGACGACCGGGTGACGCTCGATGAAATCGGCGCCAAAGACGATGGCGGCCATGTCCAGAACGTCTTCGGCGTTCTTCGGGCTGGTGGTCATGCCCATGAAGGTCTTGTCCGAATGCCTGATCGACGAATAGGTGATGCGCAGGTGGCGTTGGCTGATCGGGTGATCGTAGGGTTCGACAATGTGATGCGCGGTCGAATGCAGCGCCGGCAACATATGGCTGAGCTTGTGGAAGTTCGCCAGGTCGTCCAGCGTCGGGTTGCGCCGCACGTCATCGAGATCGCGCAGGTAGGGCGCGCCGGTCATCGGCACGAACATCCCGTGATCGCCGCCAAACGGCAGGTTCTTGGCCGGGTCGCGGGCGTGATAAGTAAAGGTTTCAGGTATCGTCGCGATCAGGTCGCGCACCAGGCCCCGGTCGGGGTAGACCATTTCGCCCACCACTCTGGCACCGGCCCGCCGCCAGTCGGCCAGCGCGACCGGGTCGCGAAAGCAAACGCCCACGTTCTCCAGGATGTCCATCGACGCCGCGTCGATGCGCGCAACCTGGTCGGGATCCATCGGCTCGACCGGCGGCAGGCGCCGGTGCAGCGCCGGCAGCATGGTGATATCGCGGGTCTGGCGCTGGGCCTTGCGCGCGCCGCGGCCGCGCCGGACCGTGCCGGTGGCAACCGACGTCATTGCACCGCCTCGCCGTCGGCGGGATCGGTCAGATCGATCCAGATGGTCTTCAATTCGGTGTACTGGTCATGCGCGTGCAGGCCGTTGTCGCGCCCGCCGAACCCCGACTGGCCATAGCCGCCGAAGGGCGTGGCCATGTCGCCCTCACCGTAGCAATTGACCGTCACGGTACCCGCGCGGATCGCCCGCGCGGCGCGGATCGCGGTGCGAGCATTCGCGGTGAACACGCTGGCGGCCAGCCCGTAATCGGTATCGTTGGCCAGCGCGATCGCCTCGTCGGTCGAAGACACGGTGAGCACCGCGAGGATCGGGCCGAACACCTCTTCGCGCGCCAGCCGATCGGTCGGCCCGACCTCGTAGACCTTCGGCGTTACGAATGGCCCCTGCGGCGCATCGCCGTCGCGCAGATAACCGGCGACCTTCTCCAGATGCGCAGCGTCGATCAGCGCCCCAAGCCGATTGGCCGGATCCAGCGGATCGCCCACCCGCCAGTCGCGCAGGCGGGCCGTGATGCGTTCGAGAAGCGGCGCCTTGACGTCCTTGTGCACGATCAGACGCGACGCGGCCGAGCAGTTTTCGCCCATGTTCCAGAACGCGGCCTGAACCAGATGCGCCGCCACATGTTCGAGGTTTTCAGCGTCGGCCAGCACGACCGCCGGGTTCTTGCCGCCGCATTCCAGAACCACCTTCTTGAGGTTGCTGTCGGCGGCATAGCGCAGAAAGCGGCGCCCGGTTTCTGTCGATCCGGTAAAGCTGACCATGTCGACATCGCCATGCAGGCCCAGCGCCGCGCCCACCTCGGCGCCAGTGCCCGGCAGCACCTGCAACACCCCGCGCGGCACCCCCGCCTGGTGCGCCAGTTCGGCAATCCGCAGCGCCGTCATGCTGGTCTGTTCGGCCGGTTTCACGATCACCGAACACCCCGCCGCCAGCGCCGGGCCGATCTTCCACGCAAGCATCAGCAACGGAAAGTTCCACGGCAGGATCGCGGCGACAACGCCGATGGGCTCGCGGACGATCAGGCTGAGCGCGTCATCGCCTGCGGGCCCGGTGCTGTCATAGATCTTGTCGGCGGTTTCGGCGTGCCAGCGCAGGCAATGCAGCGTCTCGGGCAGGTCGAGGGTTTCGCAATCGCGAATCGGCTTGCCCGAATCGAGGCTTTCCAGAACCGCGATCTCGCGTTTTTGACGGTCGATCAGCTTGCACAGACGAAGCAGCACCTCCTTGCGCGCGGTCGGGTGCATGGCCGACCATGCGCCAGCGTCGAAGGCCGCGCGCGCGCGATCCACCGCAAGCTCCACATCGTCTGGCCCAGCGCATGAGATCGTCGCCAGCACCGCGCCGGTGGCCGGGTTCAGTGTCGGCATCGCCGCACCCGATCCCTTGCGGAACCGCCCGTCGATGAAAGGGGTGGCCGGCAGATCGATACCGGCGGCGATGGCGGTGTATTCGGCGTGTGTCAGCAGATCGGTCAAGGCGCGACTCCTTCGATTTCGGCGATAGTTCGGTCAAGCGTGCGGATCACCTGCGCCAGGGTGCGCCGGTCGTCCTTTGGCAGCGGCTGCAGGGGTTTGCGTGGCGGGCCACAATCGATGCCGCGCAGCGTAAGCCCGTATTTGATGCACTGGATGAAGGCGCCGCCTTGTTCCAGCACCCGCATCAGCGGCAGCATTGCCGACATGATCGCCCGCCCGCGGGTGAAATCGCCATCAAGGACACAGGCCCGATACAATGCGATATGCGCCTCGGGGGCAAAGTTCGATCCCGCACAAACCCATGACCGCGCGCCCCATGCGAAGAATTCCAGCGCCTGGTCGTCCATGCCGCACGACAGCGCGATATGCGGGTAATCCCGCGCCAGCATGTGCAGGCGGTCGGGATCGCCCGAGCTTTCCTTGATCGCACGGAAGTTCGGCGACCGGCCAAGCCGGTCAAGACAATCGGCATCCATGCTCACGCTCATCCGGCCCGGATAATTGTACAGCATGATCGGCAGGTCGGCCGCCCGATCCACTGCCAGGGCATGCAGGGCGATCTCGCGGCCGTTCGGGCAGGCATAGGGCGGCGTCGCCACCAGCAGGGCATCGGCCCCCGCCGCGCGGGCCGCGCGGGCAAGGGCCACGCTGTCTTCGGTGCGGATGGCGCCGGTGCCGACAACCATCGGCACCCGCCCGGCAATCAGCGCGCCGACGCGGCCCATCATCGCCACCCGTTCATCCATTGTCTGGGCGTAGTATTCACCGGTTGTCCCGGCGACGATGATCCCGTGCACCCCTGCCGCGATCAGATGCTCGACCGTCGCAGCAAGGGCGGCGTCGTTCACCGTGAAATCGTCGTGATAGGGGGTAACGATGGGGGTATAGATGCCTTCAAATTGCATCGCGGGTCTCCTTCTCGCCGACCAGAGCGACCGGCAGGGGATCGGGCCGGACGAACCGCTCCAGCCTGTCGCGGCTCAGATCCCAGTGTTGCAGCGTCAGTTCGGTCGCCAGATTGCCGTTGTGTTCCGCGATCGCCGTGATCATCGCGTCGTGCTGGGCACAGGCGGTGCGAACCAGCGCGTCTTCTTGCGGCGATGCCGGCCGGTAGAACGTCTGGCTCAGCCGGGTGTGATCGATCAGCAGCCGCGCCAGCGAGGCCACAAGATAGGGATTTTGCGCCATTTCGCCGATCGTTGCATGGAACCTGTGATTTGCCAGGGCCGCTTCGCTGGCCCCACCCGAGCCGGTCGCATCGGCAAAGTCGCGTTGCGCCGCCTTCAGCCGGTCGAGCTGGGCCGGCGTGCGGTTCTCCGCGGCCAACCGGGCGATATTGGCGTAGATCATCGGCGCGGTCTGGAAGAACGTGCGCAGCACGGCAATATCCATCGACGCGACCTTAGCCCCGCGATGCGCCAGGAGCTCGACAAACCCCTCGCCTTGCAGCCGTTGCAGCACCTCGCGCAGAGGTGTCCGCGACATCCCGTAGTCCGCGCTCAGCCCCGCCTCATCCAGATCGGCGCCAGGCGCCAGTTCAGTGGCGAGGATCCGCCGCCGCAGATCCTCCAGACAGTGGTTCTTGGACATCCGCGCCATCGCCGCACCCTCGTTTCGTATACACCTTGTATACATTTGCGCGGCAAAGCAACCCCGTTCCGCAAGACCCCCGGCAAACCCTTCCTCCCAAGGCCCTCGACAAGTGCCCAAACAAATGCCCGAAACCCACTGGACACCACCCGACACCTCGCCTAAAAGCCTCTCACCCGAAGCCGCAAGCTTCTCCCGTGCCCGGGTAGCTCAGGGGTAGAGCAGTGGATTGAAAATCCTCGTGTCGGTGGTTCGATTCCGCCCCCGGGCACCATAAAAACCAATAAAAACAATAACTTAGCAAATACTTTGCCAACAAGAATCTTCGTTTATAAACTTAGACACACTTAGACACAAAACTAAGGTGTTGATTTGACCGAACTTTCACAAAATTCAAAAGTAGCGGTCAAGCATCTGCGCCGAGGACTGAGTCTCTTCAAGACCGGTCGTTCACCGTTCTGGCAGGTTCGTATCTATGACAATTTGAACCGTCGTTATGTTGTTCGTTCGACCAAAGAGACGAGTCGCCTTGATGCTGCAGAGGTTGCCTGGGAGTTGCTGGACGACTTCAAGGCGAAGCAGAACAGCGACAATGCTCAAACCAAAAAACGGTCCTTTGAGCATTACGCGCATCTTCTGTCTGAAATGTCTCGGGTCCAGAAAAAAGGTGGTCGCAACAAGTATGCATTCTCTGACGAGTACAAAATTCTGTACCGGGAGGGGGATGGTGTTGTGTCATATTTTGGTAAGTACGATGTGGGGAAAATCACATCAGGCATGGTGCGTGATTATCTGGTCTTTCTCGATAAGAGACGGGACAAACCCTTGGCGCCTTCGACCAAGGCAAAGCAATGCATGATGATACGAAAAGTCCTTATGTTGGCATTGGAAGACGGTCTGATAGACATCATTCCGACAATGCCAAAGCAAAGGACCGTGGACAAACCTCGCATCTCTTTCAGTGACAATGAGTATAGGAAATTACTGGAGGTAGCGCGTGCCTGTGCGGAACGCGGGGACACAGTGCGCGGTGTTCCGGTCACGCGCGAGCATTACAATCTCATCGTCTTTGCTGTTCATTCGTTTTTGCGCCCGACTGAAACCGAACTCTTCGGCATTCGGTTCTGTGATATCGCAATCAAAGACGACCCGAAGCATTTGTTGATGACGCTTCAAGGTAAGACTGGATATCGGACCTCTGCATCGTTGGAAGCGGCAGTCGATATCTTTGAGAAGCAACGCGATTTGCATGTTGATTCAGACAACGCATCGTATGTGTTCATGCCAGAATACCCAAACCGGACGACTGCTGTGAACACTTACCGTCGCATCTTCAATCATTTCCTGGACGAAGCAAAGTTGAAGAAAGACAAGGACGGCAATGTGCGCTCGCCATATTCGTTGCGCCACTACGCGCTACAGACGCGCCTGCGGAAGTCCGAGGGCAAGGTCAACATCTACTGGTTGGCAGAAAACGCGGGCACATCGGTCGAGCAGTTGGAACGGTTCTATCTCAAACGGATGGAACCCACAGACGAGCGGGTTCGGAACATTCAGTCGTTTGGGGACTGACACTCATGCCGCTGCTTCCAACGCCCGATACACCGTCATTCGCGACACACCAAGTTCCGACGCTATGTCGCTGACCCTCTTACCCTGTTGTTTCAAGGTGATGATTTTTGCGGTATCCACTGTCTTCTTCCGACCTTTATAGACGCCGCGCGCCTTTGCCTTCGCGATGCCTTCTGCCTGACGCTTGCGGATGATGTTCCTTTCGAACTCGGCAAATGCTCCCATCAACTGCAACTGCAATCGACTGAACGCGTCGTCGTTGTGGCCGCTGAAGGTCAACTTTTCAGAAATGAAAGATATCGTGACCCCTTTATCAGTCAGTGTCTGAATGATTGCCTGCAAGTCCCGTAGGTCACGCGCGAGACGGTCGATACTGTAGACGATGACTTCATCCCCTTCACGAACGAATGACAGCATGTCTTGCAACGCAGCGCGTTCAGTGTTCTTTCCGCTGACCTTCTCTTCGAAGGCGCGTTCAACGCCACCAAGGTCTTGTCTGTCGAGGTTCTGGTCAATCGTGCTGACACGGCGATATCCGACTTTCATGTGCGACCCTCCGTTGTTGTCACATTCGGGTCTAAGGTTTCTGGGCAAAAGGCACATTGGCAACCAGTGAACCCTGTTGTGCCGTGTTTTTCGGCACATCGTGTGGGCACGAGGCGGTTTAGTCCAATGTGCCATGTTCTTGCGTCCGCCTGTTGTCAGCGCCATCAGTCACTCCTAGAGTGGATGCGCATAGGCCAAACAACTGGTGCAAGATGCCAAATCTTTCAGAAATGAAAAATAATACTCTTTCGCTAGACGAGTTTACCGTCGCCATCTGTGCGTCTTGGAATAAGGCAATCGAATCCGTCATTGAAACCGCTCAGATGGTGAACCGTGCAGAAGAGGAACTCGACCGGAAGCAATTGAAGCAGTTGAAACAACGCTTGGAGCAAGACCGTGTGATGTCAGGTCCGACCTTCTCCAAACTCGCAAAGATTGCGTCCAATCCCGTGCTGACTGCTCCTGAGAACCTATCGCGGTTGCCACATTCCTATGCGACACTCTACGAGTTGTCACAGCACGACACTGCTGCGGTTCAAAAAGCACTTGAACAGGGCAAAATCCACGCTGCCATCAAACACAAAGAAATTGCGGATGCTCTTCCACGACGCAAACCAAACCGTCTGGTTACTCACGGTTCAACTGATAAAATCAGGGTAGCCATTCGATTTTCTGCAAATGATGGGGATATTCCACAGGATTTACTCCGGCGTCTGCACGATGTGCTGGAAGAAATCAGTAACTATACGGATGTCAATCAGTCGGGCATCGACGAATGAAAGCGGCCCAAAGTTCAGTTCAAACTCTAAAACAGTTTGCAAAATGGAATGACCACTTTGTTCTCATGCCGCCTCGCCGCTTCCTTGTGTTCGGGGAGGGTAAAGACGGTGCACTGCGTGGCATCGCAGTAGAAGGGTATTTGAACGAAGAGTTTGAAGTGCCTGAAGCGTTTTCGTTCAGATGTCTTATGAACGGCACATTTACAGCGTTCAAAACAAAATTTGATGCTGCGCGTAAAGCACAATTTTTTGATGATTTGGTCGGGGCCTCAGTTACGACCGCTTTTACGCTTGGGTCGGACGAACTCAAAGCGTTGCGGTCAGTCGATGCTCGTCGTTACACACATGTCCGCTTTTATAAAAAACTGCGCGGTGTTACGACTGCGCGCGTTTTTAATGCGCGGAAATACTTTTCCAGTTCGGTATCTAACTCAGAAGTAGATGAGTACGCAGAGATACATATGAAAATAGACGCGATGCGCGACTTTCATTTTTATACAGAACTCAGCGTACTAAAGAAACTGCCGCTGGACGATTATGAGGTTTCAGTCCTGGACAATGAGATGGTGATTTTTGAAGGCGCTGAAAATGGTCTCACCTTTTATACGCGGGACCAACGCCTTGGCGAACAATTAGAAAATCGCATTTCCGACCTTGGAGCATACGACGAACTGTTTTTTCTGGACCCAACTAGATTGGAACCAACTAAAAATGATTGGACGTCGCCTTCCGTTCAGCGGAGATAGGTCGCCTTCGCTTCATCCCACGAAATTCCAACCATTCCGTCAGTGAAGTAGGTGTTGTAAGAGAACGCATTTTTCTTGACGAGAGATGCCACCCGTTTCCGTGCTTTTTTGCGCCAAACCTCGGTCAGGGCCTCGACTGAGTTGTCGAAATTGGGCACAAGTTTAGATGCTTCAATCTCACCGCGTAGAAAAGCGTCCGTATTGGTGTAGAGTCGCGAGAAGAAAATGCCGCGTGAGTGCCCAGAACGGAACTCATTCACGTCTATACCAAGTTGCCTGTAACAAAACCGACGAGCGTATTCGTTTGCGCTGCGTCTCAGTGGTTGCCCGTTGTCCCGCTTGGCGACGTAAAACTCCCAATATTGCTGCGGGTGGTGATACAGCATCCATTTTTTCATAAGTTCGAGCGATTTGTGGTCAGGACGAAGCGCTGAGTCGCCCGGCGAGCGTCCGAAACTCTTCATGTATTTGCCGAGACCGTTGTATTGTGATTCTTCCTTCTCGCTGGCGTGCAGCGAAGTTGTCGTGACGCCTGCTAGAACATCGGCATAAAGACGCTGCCACATATCTGCGACCGGACGCGAAATTGACATGAGCGCCATCAATTTGCCGCCGAGAAAATCAAAACCCATTGGTTGCATTGGTACAAGAACTGACCCGATGGCGGTGTTATTCAATCGGTCCGGAATTCCTTTGTTTTTCACATTTTCGTACCAACCGATTGCGTCGTCACGCCCTTTCAATTGCGCGAAATCGCCTGCTACACAGATGATACCGAGATATTTCTTCGAGGCCTTGTCTCGAACAAGGAAACGCATCGACCTTCCAACGTTACCTCCGTGTTCCATGTTGGAAACGAAATGCCGCATGATTTCCCAGTCGTCAGCAAGTGGGTCAGGGTTGCTGAGAAACGCGATGCGTTCTGTGCCCCAGATACTGACTCGCGGTATTGGAAACTGTTGCTGAACAAACACGAGTTCTGGTTCTATGGTCTCGACATCCTCGGGACTTGAAGGAACGAAGATGTTGCGTTTCACCTTTTTTATACGCCGCAAAGTTTTCTTGTCTTCGGGGTCAAATAAGGCATTGACCTGCTGCCAGGTTCGCCAAAGCGTATATTCTGAACTGGTCATCTCTCGTGCGAAGCGGAGGCCTTCCTCAACCTGATGTCTGACCGTGTGTGTATCCACCGCCTCAGTATCACGCTGAGATAACCATTCCTGATAACGGTCAAGTTGTTCGTCGTTCAGCGTGGACATGGTCAATCCTTATCGTACTTGAGAAAAACCGAGCGCGAGAGGCAAACGCTTTGGATAACGCAACTCATTGTTTCTATGCGTTTGTCTCGTAAGGTGGTTTACCATAACAGTATCATTCAATCTCTAAGAATTGAAGTCATCTTGTGGTGCAGAACAAGGTTCTGTTGGGGCGTAAAAAACAGAAAAACCTCCTTTTTTACCTTTAGAAGGGAAAGAAGACGGCATTATCAATACAAATAAAACGCAAGCAACCGAGTTGGTGCTGTGTCTGATTGCTTGAATTGCTACTCAGACAGACACGGTGCCAACTCTCTTATTTCAAGAGTGGCATTTCTTATGAACACATTACCAAATTCCAGTCATAATTCCTTCACGGCGAGAAAGCGTATCGCGTCGTGGGCATCTCATTCTGACCCTTACATGGTCGTCTTGTCCGAACAGGCACAGTTTCTCGCGCTTGAGGTTATCGTCGCGTATGTGTCGGCGTTCAAGGACGGGTCGCGAAGCAACGCATTTCTGCGTTCTCATGGTTGGGCAAAGTCTTTCCTGAACTTGAGGAAGGCCAACGAGGAAGCAATGCTACACGGTCTCACGACGTATCTATCTCGCAACCCAAGGCAGGTGGCGCTGTTGCTTGAGTCAGAACACATTCTTGTCGGGGCCAATCAACGCGTTTTCCGTTTGCGAAGCGCATATGGGTTCTTCGTTTCTCGAGGTTGTCAGTATTTGCTTGATATGATTGATTGTTATTTGAACGCGGTTTATCTCATTGAAGAGGAACGACGGTATGACGCTGAGAAGGCGGCGGCACAAAAGCGGAACCGGATATTGCGCATGAAGCGTCTTGTAGCGCGTGTGAAGGCGAGCAAAGCGCAACGATGCTTCATCGAGGTCTTGGATGCCACGAAAGTGTTCTTAGCACCGATTACCAAGGTAAGAAGAGAGTTTGCCAATGTGGGTTTAGGACACTGGAGGTATCTGGTGGCACCATTGGAATAACAGGTAGGGCGGAGTGCCCTATGAACCCGAGACCATCCACCCTTTACCGGACGATGTAACGATAGCATCAAACCCTAAAATCGCTAAGGCACTTGAATCGGACACCAGATATGGTTCCGAGTTTTGGCATGAGTGATTGCCAAATAAGTCGTCAATAATGCGTTTTGGGGTTATAAAGAAATCAATACTAACAAAAAATATCCATAAAAGATGTCTGGAGCGCGAAGCGCGACAGTCGCGAAGCGATTACAAAGGGATGCTTATATCTTACTGAATCCAATGATGGTTTATATGTTGCCTTTACTCCAATCCAACTTCGTTGGATTGCTGATTCGCACAGTCTTGTTACTGATAAGATTTAGGGCCTGGAGCGCGAAGCGCGACAGTCGCGAAGCGATTACTAAGAGATGCTTATATCTTACTGAATCTAATGATGATTTATATGATGCCCTTACTCCAATCCAACTTCGTTGGATTGCTGCTTCGCACAGTCAAATGGTAAGTAGATATATCCATTCAAGAGGTTGGTTTGATGCTCACTTCATCTTAGTAAGGATTTATCGTGAATAAATGACTTTATAGTTTGCTTCCTTGCTGCCATTATAGTGAGTAAATTTGTATAAATGGTAAGTCAAAGTTCAGGTTTATATAAATACATATATTGCCACCAACCATTAGAGGAGTTTTTCAATGGTGCTAAAAACTGCTGAGTTGAGATATCAACTATACATCAAGCGTGCTGTTCTTACTGCCCACATAGATACTATAGATGAGGTTATTCATATGATAGAGCGTGATGGTGAATTAGCGCTTCTTGAATCTGACTTTCGCATTCATGAAGACGATATGTTTAGCAAATACCTCAAGATTGCCTTGGAGATTGAGTAATGCCTGTTGTTTATGAAAAGACTTATCGACCAATCTATCTCAATGTGGACGCTCAAATTCTTGGTCAGTTGGATGAATACCGTTCATCTTCGATGCCTCGTACAAAACACATTCATGCTGCTTTGGAAATGTATATACATCATCTCCACAAAACGAATGCCAAGAAGAATGTTTGGTGCGCGTCAGAAGGAACAAGGTAATGTTGTCGTTTAGTCAATGGTTGCGTAAGACCCATCAAAAGGACACGCAAACATCTTACCCGCAAGTGCCAAACGAACGCGACCAAGTTTCTGAACCAAAGTCGTGACACGGGAGCGTGGTTGGTGCGTTGTTGCAGGCAACTGTGACCTTGCCACCCTTCACCAGGTCGATGCCAAGGGACAGGGCAGAGGTGATGAGTACACCGTGAAATTGTCCTCGTGTCCTGTCAGGTCCTGGACCGCCTTGGATGTCGATGTGTTGCATCGAGAATGATAGGATGAACTTTACCCTGCGCTGATACTTCTCTGTTCAACGCCATTCCTGTTCTTCCTCAACAGCAAACCTTGCTGCGTTCACAAAGTCCCGTTCTTCGTCCGTCAGTACGCGCCGCTCACCATGCCCGATGACATGCCGCCTGTCCGCAGACTCGCCACATTTGCTTCGTCCAGCGCCAAGATGTGGGCGCCGACTTCCCCGCGAAACGCCGCGTCGATCATGTCCACAAGGGCATCGACCTTCTAAGGCATGGGCGTCTCCCGAAACCGTTCTTTCAGTCGATCCCACAACACTGGATCGCCGCGATACCCCCTGTGTTCCAGCACGGGTTCGGAGAGGTTGGAAACTTGCTTGTTCGGTCGATCTGGCATCTGTTCTCGCGTCATTTCCATTCTATCGCTTCTCCAGAGTCGATACCACGTTCCCAGCACATCCACGTCGCTCTGTAGATGTATGTGGAACATCTTCGCAAGAAGAGTGCGCGGAAGTCTGTTTAGAAAACCTCAAGAGGGTCCATTCGGAATAGGAATTAGGTTTCAATGTCCAAAAAAACATACCCCTGAAGCGCAGTAAAATGATCCAAGCAGCGGTCTTCTTCGTATAAAAAATAGGTACACAAAGAACTGCTTTGGTATCGAAAAAATCTTAAATTTGAAAACTTCAACCTGAACAAGCGCCTCCGCGTAACCTTCAGATTGCAAATATATCTTTGAATGGAGAAAACATGAATACACTGAATGATAAAAGTCTGATGCTACGCTTCCTTGATGCAAAAAATAATCCACTGCTATCCGATGCTAGGAGCATGATACAAGATGGATACACTGACAGGGTTGGCGCGAGGGTCACGTGTAAGGCAATAAGTATCAAGGATTTTGACAAAATCATCTACGATTGCCGCCAAACGCTCCTCGATCCATCAGCAACTAAGAAATCGCAGAAACGAGCGATGCAAGAGGGTTATGTTCTCGCGCTGATGGGCAACACTTCAAATATGGCGACCATTGACATGGCGATTGATGCGATAAAAGGCGATGCAAATCCAAAAACAACATTCCGCCGATCGCTTCGTGAATTTTCTAAGAGGTTCTCCGCTTATGAGCGCCATTGCTACCTTTCTCCTGCCAATCTCAAAGAATGGGAATACATTCTGGAGGATCAAAGACGCCGCGAAGAAATGAAGCGCACACCACTGCGTTTAGTGGTCGACAACACTGAATGAAACTGTTGCATGCGAGGCAATTTGTGTCTCGCATGCTACTTCCACTCCAACCCATCCTCCACCGCCATCTTCGCCGCATTGACGAAGTCCCGTTCTTCGTCCGTCAGTACGCGCCAGAACTTCGACACTGCGCCAATCGTCATCAATACAGCAATGACGCCTTCCGCTGACCGAAGATGCTCACCTGCCTTCAATTGGGTCTCCAACATTTCCAGACGCGTCTGGATCTTCATCCGAACGTTCATGCACTCTCCTGATATTGGGAATATCCGCAATCAGGTCAGAAACACCGCCGCGCGAATGGCAACCATGCCGCCCGATCTTTCATTTATGAAAAACTATCGATCTGGTTTCTGATCGCCTTGGTCGCACCCGAACTCTCGTGCTAACGTGATCGCGAACAAGAGGCGGGTGGAAACCCATTCAAGATCAGAATGATAGGGGCGGTCATCACGTCATGAGCACAGATATCAAGTCACTCGGGTCGTTCGTCTGGTCCATCGCAGAACTTCTTCGTGGCGACTTCAAGCAGTCGGAGTATGGCAAGGTGATCCTGCCCTTCGTCGTTCTGCGTCGTCTCGACTGTATCCTCGAAGAGACGAAACCCGCCGTTCTCGACATGGCGGGCAACCTCCCCGACGACATGGACGACGAGGCACGCGATACCCTGCTCTCAGGCGTCGTCGGACAGGATATCCGTCTCTACAACCTGTCCCGGTTCACATTCGCCTCGCTCAAGGGGCAAAACGCGAAGGACATTCACAAGAACCTGATCGACTACATCACCAAGTTCTCGGGCAACGTCCGCGATATCTTTCTCGACAAGTTCCTGTTCACCGACCAACTCAAACGCCTGAACGACGCCGGTCTGCTCTATCAGGTGTTCGACAAGTTCACCCAGATCGATCTGCACCCAAACGCCATCTCGAACCTAGAGATGGGATATCTCTTCGAAGACCTGATCCGCCGGTTCTCGGAAATCTCGAACGAGACAGCGGGCGAACACTATACTCCGCGCGAGGTCATCCGCCTGATCGTCTCGCTTCTCCTCATCAACGACCGCGATGCGCTAACCGGGTCGGGTGTCATCCGCCAAGTCTATGATCCCGCCGCAGGTACGGGCGGGATGCTCTCCATCGCCGAGATGGAGATGAAGGCGCTGAACGACCGCATCCGCGTCGAACTCTTCGGGCAGGAACTCAACCCCGAGTCCTTCGCGATCTGTAAATCCGACATGCTGGTCACCGGGCACAACCCCGAGAACATCGCCTTCGGCAACACGCTGACCCAAGACGCCCACGCCACCAAACGCTTTCACTACATGCTGTCCAATCCCCCTTACGGCGTGGACTGGAAGAAATACGCCGACCCGATCAAGGACGAGGCGGCGGAACAGGGCATGTCCGGTCGCTTCGGCGCGGGTCTGCCCCGCATCTCAGACGGGCAGTTGCTGTTCCTGCAGCACATGATCTCGAAGATGCGCAACGACGAACGAGGGTCGCGCATCGGCATCGTCATGAACGGGTCGCCCCTCTTCACCGGCGGCGCCGGATCGGGTGAAAGTGAGATCCGCCGCTGGATGCTGGAAAACGACTGGGTCGAAGCGATCATCGCGCTGCCGACCGACCTCTTCTACAACACCGGCATTCAGACCTACGTCTGGTTGCTCACCAACCGCAAAGACCCCGCCCGACGCGGCAAGGTGCAACTAATCGACGCCAGCGGCGAACGGTTCTGGAAATCCATGCGCAAATCTCTCGGGTCCAAGCGTCGTGAAATCCCGCAAGAGGCATGTGACGAGATTGCGCGTATCTATGCCGAGATGTTGAACGGAAACGCAGGGTGGGAGGATGTGTCGAAAATTTTCGATACAACTGACTTCGGGTATCGCGAAATCCGAGTTGAACGCCCTCTGAAACTGGCGTTCGAGGTGACACCTGAAGCGATTGATGCACTGAAAGACGCGAAACCGTTCCAGAAACTCGATGCAAACGACAAAGAAGGAGTGCTGTCTGCTCTCTTGGTGCATTTGCCTTCCGACGAACGGTGGATTGACCGCGATGACTTTGAGAAGGCGTTGAACGGTGCCTTGAAACGCGCGGGTGTGAAGATTGGGGCACCCGTCAAGAAAGCAATTCTCTCCGCACTGTCTGAACGTGATGAAACCGCTGAGACCTGCACAGACAAGAATGGCAACGCAGAGGCAGACACGGACCTACGTGACCATGAACTGGTTCCGCTGAATGAAGACTGGCGTGACTATGTGCGTCGCGAGGTTCTGCCCTTTGTCCCTGATGCGTGGGTGGATGAGACATACACTGACGCAAAAGACGGAGAAGTTGGTCGCGTCGGGTATGAAATCAACTTTAATCGTTATTTTTACAAATATGTGCCGCCGAGACCTCTTGAAGAAATCGATGCGGAGTTGAAGGCGCTTGAAGCGAAGATTGCAGGTTTGCTGCAGGAGGTGGTTGAGTGACGACGCGCGTCCCTATTAAACACCTATTCGACGTTTCCCGAAACATGATCATGCCGACGGACTTCGACAACGAACCGTTGTTTCACTACAGTCTTCCAGCGTGGCATGAGCACGGCAATGGTATCATCGAGAACGCCTCAGACCTCGCGAGTGGCAAACTGCTGCTCAGAGGCGGTGAAGTCTTGGTTTCAAAACTCAACCCCGAAAAAAGTGCGGTCCTGCTCGCAGAGTCGCATGAGATACCAACGGTCTGCTCACCTGAGTTCATCGCGCTGGTTCCAAGAAAGATAGACCGGCAGTTCGCATACTATTTCATGCTGTCTGCACCACTGCGACACCAACTCAACGCAAGCGTCGAATCCGTCACGAACAGTCACAAACGCGCCCGCGTCGATCGGTTCCTAGCATCGAACGTCGACCTTCCCGACCTTGCGACCCAACGCCAGATTGCCGACTTTCTGGACCGTGAGACCGCAAGAATAGACCTGCTGATCGAGAAAAAGCAGCGGTTCATCAACGTTCTTGCTCAGAAATGGGCGGCAACTGTAACCTTCACGCTCACGCAAGGTTTGAATCCTGACGCGCCAAAGAAGGACTCGGGCGTCTCGTGGATCGGTGAAATCCCTGAACACTGGACTGTCGCGAAACTGGGTCACATCGGACGAAGTGCCAACGGCATCAACATCGGTGGAGACGCGTTCGGTAGTGGGTTCCCATTCGTCAGTTACGGCGACGTGTATAGGAATCCTGAACTCCCGCGAACTGTCGAGGGACTTGTCCAGTCATCCGCTGAAGACAGGGCGCGCTACACCTTGAAGGCAGGTGACGTTCTGTTCACTCGAACCTCCGAGATCATCGATGAAATCGGGTTCTCCAGCATCTGCATGGAAGACATGCCAGACGCTGTGTTCGCGGGTTTCCTGATCAGGTTCAGACCTATGAAAGGGAAGTTGGCGCCCTCGTTCTCCAAGTTCCTGTTCCGAAACGAGAGACTTCGCGCTTTCTTCTCCAAGGAAATGATGATCGTGACACGCGCCTCGCTCAGTCAAGGACTATTGCAGCGAATGCCTGTGGTTCTTCCACCAATCGCGGAGCAGAAAGAAATCGCGCAGTATCTTCAGAAAGCGGAAGATACATTCGTGTCTGTCTCGGAAAAGACCAAGACCAGCATCGACCGCCTCAAAGAATACCGCTCCGCCTTGATCACCGCCGCTGTCACGGGTCAGATCGACGTGACGACCTACGCCAAATCCGGCACCCCCGACCGCCGCCTCGACGCCATTCAAGAGGAGATGGGCGCGTGATTTCCCAAATGCATTTCAGCGAGTTGATTAGATGAGAGACGCACAGAAACCCAACCAGTTCACACTGAACAATCTGCTGTCGCGTCTCAAAGAAGGTCGGTTCGTTATTCCGGACTTCCAACGCGACTTCGAATGGAAACCATGGGATATCTCATATCTCATGCGGTCGATCTTCCTCGATTACTACGTGGGCAGTCTGCTTCTTTGGAAGGGCAATGAAGACAACTTTGAGAAACTCGCCTGCAAACCAGTGTACGGTCACGACGGAAATGTATCATCAGAGCACATTGTTCTCGACGGTCAGCAACGTCTAACCGCCCTGTATTACGCATGTGTTGCGCCCGACAAACCACTGCCGAACCGCGCTAATCGAGCAATCTACTTCATTCACGTCGACCGGTTCATGCGCCAAGAATACGACGACGCGTTCAGTTATGACTGGAAGACCAAACGCCTCGCGAAACTGACCCAAGACCCGTCGATCCAGTATGAAGAGCACATCTTCCCACTATCCGTAATTGGCGCTGGTGGATGGGCGATGCCGACTTGGGTGCAGGGTTACATGAAGCACTGGCAGGACAAGACAGCAGAGGCGCGCGAGCAAGGTAATCAAGAAAGCGCCGAGCAGTTTCAGGTTCACGCTGAGAACGCAGAGAAATTCGGTGAAGAACTCAAAAGTCTGACTGAGCAATACCAAGTCTCATACATCGAACTCGACAAAGATCTCGGACTGGACAAGATTTGCGACATCTTCACGCAGATCAATAGTAAGGGCGTGCGGTTGGATGTGTTCGACCTGCTGAATGCTTTGCTGAGACGCGACGGACTGCAACTAAAGTTCATGTGGCACAAGGCGCGCGGGCGTTTGGAGTTCGTCGAGAGTTCGAAACTGAACGTCTACATCTTGCAGGTTATGTCGATCCTGAAGCAGGCATATTGTTCGCCCAAGTATTTGTATTACCTGATGCCAGGGCAACAAAAGACGATTCGCACCCCTGACGGCAAAACTGAGAAAGAGATACTGGTTCAGACAACGGACGAGTTCGTTGCGCTGTGGGACACGTCCGTTTCTGCACTAGAACGCGCGATCAAGATGCTTCGGCACCCGCAAGAGTTCGGTGTCACATCGTCCAAGTATCTGCCTTATGTGTCGATCCTGCCTGCCTTCTCGGCGTTGCAAGAGCATGTGCGGACCCTGTCCGCCGACAAACGCCTGAAAGCACAACGAAAGGTTCGTTTCTGGTATTGGGCAGCGATCTTCACCAACCGCTATTCAGGGTCTGTCGAGTCCACCGCTGCGCGTGATTATCAGAACGTCAAGGCATGGATCGAGAGCGACACCAACGAACCGCCCTTAATCCAAGAGTTCAAGTCGCGCTTCAAAAACCTCGAACTGCGCCGTGAGACGAAATACGGTTCGTCCATCTACAACGGCATCTTCAACCTGCTCGTCTTGAATGGTGCGCGTGATTGGATCACCGGCAACATCCCTGAAAACGAGTTGCTGGACGATCACCATATCGTGCCCGCGTCATGGGGCGATGCGAACCTGCAAGATAGGTCAGCGCATTCAATTCTAAACAGAACACCTCTGTTGGACGAAACGAACCGGCATGTCATCCGTGACAAACTGCCGAACGAGTATCTGCCTGAACTCATCAAGCAGAACGGTGAAAGTCGCGTTCGCGCGATCTTGGAAAGTCACCTGATTTCCCCTGCCGCGTTCGACATTCTGATGCGACCCGACTTCTCACCGCCGGACTTCGAAGATTTCATCAACGAACGGCAAAGAACCTACGTCGAGGCAATCGAATCTCTTCTAATCAAGGAACGTCTCGATCTGTCCCCAGACCTCCGCGATTTGGACGAGCGAGTCGAGAAGGTCGAACTCGCACTGCGCGCAAAGATCGAAACCACATTGTCCGCGCAGGAGGACGTCTTTCCGCAACATGTGATGGAGAAGGTCCGTCAAAGACTGAACCGGGCGCAGCGAAAGAACCCCGGGTTCGACAAAGACTACCATGCGACCATCGGCGGAATGCTGGAGTTCTGCGACCTGCAAGAACTGAAGGATATCATCCTCGCGAAGACGAACTGGCAGACATTCTCAGACACCTTCATGTCGAAGGAGGATCTTTCGAAGCGGGTGGACCAACTTGCAGAGATGCGCAATGGCATCCGCCACAGCAGGACAATCGACGAGATTTCGAGAAAGGACGGCGAGGCAGCACTGCTTTGGTTTGAGAAGGTGAACCAAAGTGTCTGACCAAACCCATACAACCGCCGACATTCATCAAGAGAAGGTCTTCGAGGCGCATATCGTCGCCTGCCTGACCCAAGATCAGGGATACATCGAACGCGATTGCCCGTCTCACTATGACGTTGCCCATGCGCTCGACACCGAGTTGTTGTTCCGCTTTCTCAGGACGACGCAACCCGAGGCGTGGCAGACGCTGGAGGATCACTACAGCGCGCAGGCAGAGGCAGAGGTTCTAAAGCGTCTCGACAAGGCGCTGAAAGACAACCCGACACATGTCGTGCTGCGCGAGGGCATCAAACTGGTGCCGAACATCCGGTTCGCACTGTGCTTCTTCAAACCCGCGTCGAACCTGAACCCTGACCTAACGCGTCTCTATGAGGCGAACATCCTGTCCGTGATGCGGCAGGTGACCTATTCGGCGAAAAGCAAGAACGCCATCGATCTGGTGACCTTCGTCAACGGCATTCCCGTGGCGACGCTCGAAGTGAAGAACCTGCTGACGGGGCAGAACGTGAAGCACGCCGAGAAGCAGTATCGGCAAGATCGCTCCCCGGCAGGCGAACCGCTCTTGACCTTCAAACGCGGTGCCATCGTCCATTTCGCGGTGGATCAGGACAACGTGTCGATGACGACGCGCCTGATGAACGGCAAGACGCGGTTCCTGCCATTCAATCGTGGGCGCGACGGCGGTGCCGGAAACCCCGATGTGACGGGCGAGAACCGGGTTGTCTATCTCTACAAGGATCTGCCCGACACGAAGGCAGTGTTCTCGCGCGAGGTGCTGCTCGATCTGATCGGGCGGTTCATCCATCTCGAACGGTCGGGCGGGAAAGAAGTGCTGATCTTCCCGCGCTTCCAGCAGTTCGACGCGGTGCGCAAACTGCTGTCGGACGCGCGATCCAAGGGCGCAGGACAGAACTACCTGATCCAGCACAGTGCTGGGTCGGGCAAGTCGAACACCATCGCCTGGACCGCCCACCAGATCATCAACCTGCATGACGAAAACGACCAACCGCTCTTCGACACGGCGATCATCGTGACCGATCGCTTGGTGCTGGACCGGCAGTTGCAGAACACCATCGGCGGGTTCGCCCAGACCGAGGGCGTGGTGAAGAAGATCGACGGCACGTCCCGCGATCTGAAAGACGCGATCCTGAAAGGCGCGCGGATCATCATCACGACGATCCAGAAGTTCGGCACAGAGCATCTGGCGACCATTTCGGGTCAGGGCGGCAGGAACTTCGCGGTGATCATCGACGAGGCGCATTCGTCTCAGTCTGGCAAGGCAGCGCAGGCGATGAGTGATGCGCTGACCCGCGACGAGGCGAGTTCCGAGGACATTGAAGACATGGTTCTCGCGTTTCAGAAAGCGCGTGGACCGCAGAAGAACATCTCGTTCCTCGCCTTCACCGCGACACCGCGCAACGTGACGCTAGAACGCTTCGGTCGCATCGGGTCGGACGGCAAACCGCACCCGTTCCACCTCTATTCGATGCGTCAGGCAATCGAGGAAGGGTTCATTCTGGACGTGCTCCAGAACTACATGACCTACAAAGCATACTACCAACTCGAAAAGACAATCGAGGATGACCCTGCCTTCAAGGGACGTAAGGCAAAGTCGCGGGTTGCGCGTTATGCCTCGCTGCATCCGACTGCCATCGACCAGAAAGTTGAGGTGATCGTCGAACACTTCCGCCGCCACGTTGCCAAGGAACTGGGCGGCAAAGCGAAGGCGATGATCGTGACCAACGGCATCGAGGCAGCGATCCGATATTGGCAGCACGTAAGTCGCTACATCGACGAAAAGGGATACGCCGATCTCAAAGCGCTGGTCGCGTTCTCGGGCACAAAAGAAGTCGACGGGATCGAGTGGACCGAGGCGACCGCGAACGGGTTCGCCGAGACGGAACTGCCCAAGAAGTTCGACACCGACGAGTTCCAGATCCTCGTGGTTGCCGAAAAATATCAGACGGGGTTCGACCAACCGAAACTCGTCGCGATGTATGTGGACAAGAAACTCGCCGGGTTGCAGGCGGTGCAGACACTTGCCCGGTTGAACCGGACGCACCCCGGCAAAGACCGCACCTTCGTTCTCGACTTCCAGAACGACATGGCAGACGTGAAAGAAGCGTTTGCCCCGTTCTTCGAAGCGACCGCTCTAGAAGACCGAACCGACCCAAACCAAGTCTACGATCTCGAACAGCGCATCTCGAACTCGACCTACATCAAGAAGGACGAAGTGGAGCGGTTTGGTGGTCGTTTCTTCCAAGGCACACTCACCGAAGAAGATCGGTTGCCACTGGAAGGCATCGTCCGTCTAGCGAGGGAACGTTTCGTTCTCGACGAAGACGACGCACAACAAGAAGAGTTTCGGCAACTACTGAAGAGTTATCAACGCTTCTATGCGTTCATCGCGCAAGTCGTCTATCTGAACGATCCGTGGTTGGAGAAACTCTTCGCTTACACATCTTGGTTGTCGAGGTTGCTCCCGTCGCGAGACGTGCCTGCCGATATCACCATCACGGACGACATGTTGAACCTGTCTGCTTTCAGATTGGAAAAGGATGCTGAAGGCAGCGCATCTCTTACAGCGGGTGAAACGACGACGCTTCAACCAATCACTGAGTTCGGGGCGAACGCGCCCACCGAGGAAGAAGAGAGATCGCTTTCCGAGATCATCGATGCTTTCAACGAACGGTATGGGGCGAACATCCGTGAAGAAGACCTGCTGATGGTCCATCAAGCGGCGGACAAGACGAACGATCCCGACATGATGGAGATGATCAACAACAACCCTGCTGATGTTGCTCAGGGCGTGTGGAGCAAAGACATGCGGCAGAACCTGATACAGACCATCGTCCGCAACAACGAGTTGAACAGCATTCTGCTCAACGACGGCGACTTGATGGCAAAGGTTATCGCCTATTCGTTCCAACGCGCGCTAAGGCACGCAAAGGACGCGCCGAAGCAACCTTGAGATCCTGGTGATGACTTCAAAAAAACCATCTTGGAAGGATATCAAACCGGTCATCTCTGGGTGGTCGGACAAGCAGTTGGTCGGTCTTGTCCAAGACCTGTATCGCCTGAGTCCCGAAAACGCGGCATTTCTGAACGCGCGCCTTCTTCAAGAAACGGCACCGAGGCAAACGCTGGCACCTTACAAGAAGCGCATCCGTGCCGCTGTCAGTCCAAATGAACCTTGGAAGCAAGACGTTCGCCTGTCCGAGGGTCGCAAGGCGATCAGCGAGTTCAAGAAAGCGAACGGCAACGTCCGCGACACACTGGCGCTGATGACCTACTACGTCCAGTGCGGCAATGACTTCACCCTAGAGTTCGGTGATATCGACGAACGGTTCTACGACAGCATGTGTTCGATGGTCAGACAAATCAAAGATTTTCTGCTGAAAGAGCAAGACCAAGCACTGGCGGATGAAATCCTGCCGCTTCTAGAGACGGAGTTCGAACGCATCGATGGGCAGATGGGGTGGGGTTACCCGGACGAGTTTGGTGAATACGTCGAAGAGTTGCGGGACGCGTTCGGGGGAGATGAGTGATGTGCGCTGCTCATGGTAGACCAACAGACGCTAAATTGATGCTATTTTTGAAAGTCGCCTGTTTCCAATGCCTTGCAAAACTTAGACACGTAGTTAGACAAAATCTTGTAACATATTGATTTATAATGAAGGCGGTGTATTGAAAATCCTCGTGTCGGAGTTCGATTCCGCCCCCGGGCACCATTTAAACCAATTAAAAACAATGACTTACGGGAAGTTTGACTTATTGTGGGGTTACCCAATTTGGGTTGGGGTATCACTGGGGTAGCAATCCGCACCGGTTCAATTTCAATCAATCCACACCTACGGGGTTCCAGTAGTTCCCGTTGTTGCCGCCGGTAATGATATGGACACGACCGTCTTGTAGTGCATCAAGCATTGGTCGATTCGAGACAAAAGGTCAGAGAAACCTGAAAAATCTACGGTTGACGCGTTTGCGCGTACAACCTTCTCAGCAAAGACAACTTTCCCATAGGCGGATTCATCACCGTGATCCTTCTTTTTGTCGAAGGGTTTTCCGTCGAGGACAGTCGCCAGCAACGCAGGCTGAAAAAGATCTTCAATGTCCCTGTCTATCGGCGGTGTAACTTCGGGCACTTTAACCAGATAGAGGTTGTCGCCGAGATGGTAGAACGGATCGGTCGTTGTTTTTGAGATCTTCTTACCGCATTTCTTAGCGGCATTTTTAAAGACTTTGTCTGGCCCCCCATCGTTGTCGCACAGGATAATCACGGGGTGCTGGAGCGGTTTGTGGACATACTTTTTGAGTATGTTTGAGTATTGTGAAACGAGAGAGGCTTGTCCTGATGCACCATGCCCCAAGTTCAACACATCACGTGTCGTTCCTGAAGGGCGAAGAAAATTGACCGAGTGTGTTGCATTTCCATCTTTCTCCTTCACCAATGAAGGAAATGATTTTGCCAAGGACCTGATAGCACATTTTAGGTAAGTGATATCAGAAATCCCTTCCGTGACGATCACGGGAGCCGAAG
Source organism: Paracoccaceae bacterium (assembly GCA_024742705.1). GTDB lineage: Bacteria > Pseudomonadota > Alphaproteobacteria > Rhodobacterales > Rhodobacteraceae > JANSXZ01. Next base: position 79,594 of record JANSXZ010000014.1, read on the forward strand.
GCGCTACAAAGTGCTTGTACAGAAGGAATTTTCTGTAGAGATCGACAGGTGCATGAGGCGGCTGAAATTCTCCTGCTTTGACGGCGAGACGATTTACTTGTGGCTTTCGATCTCTACGAGCTTTCACAAAATAGATGTGTGACAGCATCCCTTCCAGAGGGTTGAGACTGTCAATTGGTTCTGGAGCATCGCCCGACTTCCTGTAATAGGTGCCGGTACGGAACAGTGAGTTGCACATCGAACGAGCGGTTCGATAGTAGTCAGCATTAACGTTCGCCTTCGCGTTGACAACCAGCCCCGTCACTGTTTGTCGAGACTGACGCAAGGACATTCTCGTCTTACCGTCATTCAGTGTGAAGCCAGCGCGTTCGATTTGTTTGCTCAGCCGCTTACCAACTATCCATTCGCTGCCGTGAACGTTAATGGCAATCTCAGTCGGGAAAAGCTTTTCATTCGTTGAAAACGTTAGGTCATCAGCATAACGAGTATATGTACACCTTGTGTCACGCGCCAACGCCAGCAACCGTAGATCAAGAATGTTACCGATGAGATTTGAAATTACAGGAGAGCAAGGACTCCCTTGGGGGAGAGCATTATCGTGGCAGGCAATTTGAGCGATAATGGTCGCGATAGCTGGGTCTAGCTTGAATGCTTTGTCGTGCAAAAAAAATCCACGCACTCGTCCAAAGTTCAAAGTACCAAAAAAATCTTCTATATCCACATTGAAGACAAATCGACGGCGACGATGCACCTCCGCATTTGAGATAATTGTGCGATCTTTTTGAAATCCATGTGATGCGTACCAAAATCTCGGCTGGCTTTTTTGGTGTTCGGTGACGCACTCGTAAAGCAGCTCACCCAACCGCTTTTGTAACAACGAAAGCGATTTCTCTGGTGCATTGATCGTTCGCGTACCGCCGCTTTTTTTCGGGATTTCAAACGTTCGATATTTTTGGTCGCTGGGAAGTTTGTAGAGGACATAGCTTGCACCCTTCGGGGTAAACCCAAGAAGCTTGGCAAGGTCTGTTAAGTTTTTTGCACTTTGTAATTTTTCGAAGGTACTCAAAATGAACTCTTGTTGTTAGGTGCTTACGGGCACTCTTAAGCGAGGTTTACCGATCATCAGAAAATCGACAATACCGAAAGGAACTGAAGGTAGCAGCCTACCTACCGTTGTTGTCATTTGCCGCGATGCGCAGCAGTAAGTCTGCCCGTAAGCTCGCGCGAGGTTGAATGACACACACTCTAATTGCAAGTCTGTCCGGTCGATTTTGTGCAATTTTTATTCACATGAAAAACCGGAAATCACAAACACGGTCGACCATGTCTGGGTTCTGTTGGAGGATCTCAGCGAATACCTTTGAGTATCCAAGTGTTCATGATTTATTTGGATAGGAATATTGGATGGCGCGCAACACGCCTTCAACAAGTCATGTGAGTCAAAGTTGTCGCCGTCAAATCAAGGACTCGCAGCCGTTCCATGTCACTGGAAGGCTTTCACCCCACACGCGCGACCTGGAAGGCGGGAGGCATATTCTGTGAACTGCCCATGCGCAATACTCTTCGACAAAAGGTGAACCGCTATTCCGCTGCAACGTTCATACCGTTGAGATGTTCAGCGAAATGAATGAGGCTATCCTGAGCGAGAAGATCGCGCGCGACATTTGCAACGGCCTCAGCCAGCTTGCTGGGAACAGCGTTCCCTATTTGGCGATACTTTGCGCTTTGCCGACCAGCCAACTGGTAGGTCTCAGGAAAGGTTTGGAACCTCAGGCATTCCGCGACCGTGAGGCGGCGAAGGCGCGAAGGTGCGTATCCTTCTCTTGGCTTTTTCCCCGTCATCAGACTCTTGTGGTAGCTCTCAACAAAGCTGGGAAGCCCATCGAAGATCTCCCCCTCATCGACTATTGGCGTCTTGTTGCCCCCCATTGAGGCCGGTAGAGTCGATGCATATCCTTTGGCTTCAAGTGGGCGTCCTGCGCCGTTGAAAAGCATTCCAGCGTAGGGAGATTTGCGCAGAACGGGCGCTTTCGCGAAAGTGATTTTTGCATTGCAAATCTCTGCGTTTCCTTCGCCCCCCGCTCGCCCCATTCGACGGATGACTTCCTGAACTGTTTCTGCGGAGTGCTTCTGCCGCTCGAGCATTGCGCACACCAACGCATCAAATGCTGCGGGCGCAAGAACGCCCCTCCGCTTGTGGATGCCGATGCAGAACACGCGCTCCCGTTTCTGCGGCACACCGAAGTCGTTAGCGGACAGCACAACCATTGTTACGTTGTAGTCTGCCGACGCACGCGCCATCACTTCATCTCTGACGCCCGACCACTTGTCTAGCTGAGCAAGTGCCTTAACGTTTTCACAGACGAAAGCTGTGGGCTTAAGCATATCCACGACATCGAAGAACGAAAGCAGGAGTTTGCTCCGCTCATCGTTCGGGTCCATTTTCCCAGCAACGGAGAAGCCTTGGCAGGGCGGCCCCCCGAATAGCATGTCTACACCTTCATGACCTTTGAGCAGGTGCGCCTTTCCGACTAAATCGCCTTGGATAATGCGACCGGAGTGGTTTTTTTCGTAGGTCAAGCATGCGTCCCGGTCGATGTCGTTCGCAATCTGGACATCAAAGCCTGCCGAAACGAAGCCAACGTCCATACCTCCGGCCCCAGAAAAGAGTGACACAGCCGCCAGTGTGTTTTTCGTCATAGTGTTCTCCCTTGGCGCTACAAGCGAGTGTGTCGCAGAGCTTTTGTTGCACAAAACCTAGGTGATTTAGCGCCCTCAGTAAATGACGAAACCACGATCTCAAGCGCCCGATGTTCCGCAAAAGTTCTCTCAAAGCGCTCAACATGCGCCGAACGAACGAAAAAAATCTCGTGAGTTCTTGAATGAGTTGTACAGAGAGTCCATCTTGAAGCTCAGACTTAAACTCAAGAAAGGCCCCTGTAATGTCCAATAACGTTTTGGCAGACGATATGAAAGCCCGCATCGAAGCTTCACTTGCGGCAGCAAGGGAAATGAACCCGAAGGAGCATGGCCTCGATGCGTCACTCGCACAGGCATGTGTCGACCTCGTAGAGAGCGGGAAAGAGACGGCACGAATGGTAGCGCTGACGAACCTCGCGGGAACTGCTGTGGACCCCAACATCGAACCAGATATCTTGCAGGTGCAGCACGGTGGGGTTGATTTTCGCTCGCTTTACAAGAGGGCCACACGGCCCGTACTGGTTCAAATGGCTGCCGATGCCGAGGTTAAGTGGTCGCCCTCGGCTGACCCCTACGTATCGAACCCATATCGTGAAGAGCGAGTGGATGACGATTGGGTGCAGCGGCGCAACAACAAGCTGTCAGGCGCCGAGGAACTAAACTTCATTTTGCACCAAACGAAAGACGACCCTGCGATTGCCGGGAACGTGCTGACATGGCTCCTCTACCAGGAAGTGTCGCGGCTGGAGTCCCAGAAGATCGAATACCGGATTCCTCCGCGCCTCACGGTGCAAGCCGTCTCAAGCGTGCTTACCCAGTGGCTCAACGGTGGAGCTGGGGGCAAACGTCTGGAAACGGCATCCGTAGCCATTCTGCGTCATGTTGGCGAAAAGCTTGGTGGCATGTGGGATAAAGTGACCAGCCACCACGTTAACGACCCCACCCCCTATGATGCACTCTGCATGTCAGGGCAGACCGTGCATACCGTAGCAGAGGTCAAAGATCAGGCAGTAGTTAGGCACTTTGTCGAAAACCTCGCCGACCAGATGGTCGAACACAATGCAGAGCGCGGCCTTCTTCTGACGCGAGAAAAATGGCTCCCTGACGGCGACGAAAAAATAGAGATCGACCAGTATCTGAACGAGCGCAATCTCCTTGGCCTGCGTATTCAGGTGCTCGACTTCGATCAAGCACTGGTCGCATGGCTTCCTCTGATCGACTCTGATGACGGAGCATTGCCCAAGTTTCTGCGCCAGTTGACGAACGAACTCGACAAGCATGGAGAGTTAGCTGACCGGACAGCACTGGCGGCAATCCTGCGAGACATCTAACGCATACTATCCCTTTGAGGCGCCAGTATTCAGCCGACGCCTCCAACGAATTTCATTGCACGCCACCTTTGATGGCGCGCCTTGCTTCTTCGAGTGCCTTGGACCCCTTGACCCATTGCCACGGCGTGCGCGGCTTACGAGCTTTTGCGAGTTCGGGGTTCGCCTTGGCGTCGCTGGCGGCGGCGCGGAGGCGTTCGCGGGCCTCGCGCGGGTCGATCTTGAGTTCGTCACAGATGGCCTTGAGCGTCACGATGTCGGTCATTTCGATCTCCTAAGTTGCTGATGAAGATCGATAAGACGCAAGATCGGAGCATGTCAGGGATAACCCTAGTTCGGCTTGAAGATTTCCGAGACGTCCACGCCGAGGGCCTTTGCGATGCGTTCGACCACCAAGATCGACGGGTTGCGCTTCCCGGTTTCGACGCCGCTCAGGTAGGTCTGGTGAATGTCAGCGCGATGGGCGACCTCTTCTTGCGAAAGGTCCTTCTCCCTCCTGATCCTCTGGATATTTCTCGAAACGCGCGATTGAATTGACATGCGCGGCATGGCGCGTGACGGTCAGGCTTTCAACCATAGACTATAAGTCATATTCGACTTAGGCTCGCGGAAGGCCCGAAGTCACTGGCGACATTCAAGAATGCAGGAAGAGGCAGGGGGACGTGCGCCCTCGTGGTTGACTCATAGTCTATCTGATGACGCGAGGGCCGTCCTGTCGCCTGAGACCCTCCTGTTGCCCAATCATGTCTTGGATTTCATCGACCGACACGCGGTGACGCACGGCGTCTACGGCTGGTGGTTCGACAAGCGCCTGCCTCTGGTGCCGAGGGACGGGTGCATCGAGCGTGACGGAAAGCATCTGCTCTACATTGGCATCGCGCCCCCTAAAGACCGGCCAGTTCGGCGGGGTGCGCCGACGCCCGTGAAAAGCCGCCTTTGGCGCAATCACCTGCGGGGCACGGGGGGAGGCGTTTTTTAAACGGCGCGCACCCTGCGGGCAGACGAGGCGTCATATCGACTGCTGAGACTTTCGGCGCTGAGCCGCTGCCGCCCTCGAATTGAAGATGCTCAAGCTTCTCATCTTTCTCACCGATTTCGTGACAACCTTGGATTTCGATGTTGCTCACGATATTTCTGAGAAAGTTGATCAGCTTGAGCATCTTCGCTTCTAGGACTCGGCGAGTTTCCAAATCCACGTCTTGCCCTTCTTCTCGGATTTGACGCCCGCCTCGCGCTTTGCCCGGTTCAGCGTCGGGCGCGAGATTTCGGCGTCAGCGGCCTTTATGAAAAGCTCCGCCGAGGGCATTGGCCCTTTTGCCAGCACCTCGCGCAAGAACTCGACGGCCCGCACTTCCTCGCTCTTGCCGTCCGGACCTTGCCGCTCAAGGTCATCGGCTGAATAGTGAGTGTTGCCGCGCCATTCGATCACCGCCATGCCCTTAGGCTGCGCCACGATCTCGTAGACAAAGCTCTGCGGCTTCGCGCCGATGTTGTTCTTGACCTGTGCGAGGATGCGCAGGTTTTCGTTCTCAGGGTGCTTGGCGACTGCCAGCGCCGTGCGCGCCACGCCGATCACGTCGATTGAGCCGACGCCCCGGTATATGGCCTTGCCCTTGCCGCCCTTCGTCCAGTGCCGGATAGCGATGACCGCCGGTCCGTATTCCTTGAACAGCTTATCGAGCTGGTGCAGCGCCGCGCGGATCGAGGTCGGTTTTCCGAGGTCCACTTTGTCCGACAAGAAGGAATAGAGGGTGTCGATCACCACGAGGTCCGGCGTGTGGTCTTCCAGTTCCCGTCGAAGACGTCTTTGCCCCTTGTCGTCGAACACGATGAAGTCGGCTAGGACGCGGACCCTTTTCAGGTCCGCCCCCATTTGCTCCATGCGCGGCCTGATCGTGTCGGCGGCATCGTCCTCTGAACTGATGTAGAGGACGTTACCCTTCGAGACCCGCGACCCATCGGGCAGCTTTGCGCCCCGCGTCACAAGCGCGGCGATGTGCATACACAGATAGGATTTCCCGAGTTCAGGGTCGCCTTCGAGGATCGTGGTCTTCTCGTATGGGATCAAAGGTTTCCAGAGCCAGTCGATCTCTTTGGCTTCGATCTCGGCGAGCGTGCGGAACGTGTCGTCGGTCTTCATTTCGTGGCCCCCACTCTCGCGATGATGCGTGAAATCTCAGTTTCTAGCGCAACGGGGTCCGCGCCGTGTTTGTCGCGGAAATACGGGCTGGTCCAGATCACGCTGGCGATCTCGTCGAGAGTTGCGCCCGCCTCGTGCAGGCCCGCGACCATCGCAAATACCCTGTCGGATCGATTTGAAGCCAGCACGTCATTGTGCCGGATTAGGTGGCGCGTGGATGTGTTCAGTTTGGAGCGATGTTTTTTCAGGACTGCGAGACGATCATGAGCGTTGGGGTTCATGTCCAACGGCTCAATATCCCCCACCGCAACGCCATCTTTCCCCGTCAGCAGCCTTGGGCGAGTGGTGATCGGTTTCGGGTCGAAATGCACGAGCGGGATGAACGGCGTGTCATACTCCGGCTTGTGGTTGAACGATCCCGGCAGCCGCAGCAACTTGTTGGGTGCGTTCCCGCCCTTGTCGCCGCCGTGGCGATACGCCAGTGCCTTTGAAAACGCCTGTGCTTCTGATGGTGGATGCAGGCGGTCCCAAAACCAAAGCGCCTGAGTGTTCCCCGGAGACGTCTTCCAGACAATCGACGGCTTCGGGTCGAAGGCGAAGGGGTCGGCCTTGTCCACGTCGCACCAGCCTAACCGCGTCATCAGAACCCCGCCGACTTTCCGGCTCGGACGTGCATAGACATTGGAGCTGAAGTACTGGTCGAAACTGTGGCGGTCGTAACGCAACAGGATTGCCTGAATTGCGGTGGAGTTGCCAAGTTCGAAGAACCTATCACGCATTTTGCTCGTCCCTTTCTTTCGAAAGCAAACATTGACGAACAGAGGCTGGTTCGAATGTCTGGGTCGGTCCCATATTTTCTCAAGAAGCCGCGATTGAGCGCGCGTGACTTGGTGCTCCGTTGCCCAATCGGACATCAGAGCCGAGTATCTGTCTGTAATTCTCTTGTTTCTCATTTTCGTAGCTTTCATTCAGGCAGACCACGAAGCGCACGCGAAAGCGCGTGGCTGGGCCGTGGATGCTGTTGGGGGAGTTCGCCGATCAGTATTCGGCGTAATGCGTGCGGGCGCGCTCGGCGTCGCGCTCAGCGAGCCAGTCCTCGATCTCGGACATGAACCACGCGACGGTGGTGCCCCCAGGACGGGCGCGCCGAGGGAAGCGACCACGGGCCTCCCAGCGCAGCAGGGTCGTGTTGCTCACGTTGATGCCGAGGCGCTTGAGGTCAGCGCGGGTGGCCAAGGTCTTGCGACCGTCTTCGATTTTCATGTTGGTTTCCTTCAACTTGGGGTGAAGGAATGCGCATTCCGTCTTCTCAGCCGATGGTCAGAAGGTAGCGGATGCGGGTGCGACAAAAAATTTGAAGGAAATCAGTTCATTTTTCGATTGGATTTTTGCGCCGTCCAGCTTTGGCCAAGTCGTCACGCCCCGTAATCTCGATGGCGCGCTTGCGGGCTTCTTTGAATGCGAGGTCGGACAAACGGGAGAACCTAACTTTGGCGTCGCGCTTCAATGTTTCGACCGGTGGTATTTTTTGTTCTGGGTCCGAGAAGATTGCCACCAGCCAATCAAGGCACTGGTTCTTTGCCAACTGGGTTGGGGACGTCGGCTGAATTTCCTTGCCGCGAACCCATCGCCGCAATTGTTCAATGTGAATTTTACACCGGACAGGTTCGTTCATGCCTTGGTGAAAAACGAGGTCATCTCGCAGGATAAACCGGAAAAACTCTTGGTCTGCATCCTGTGGTCGTAGGTCGCCGCTGTGCTTGAAGTCGAGAGTGTGCCAATGCGCGCTTACATCCCCGGACCGCAGCGCATTTCGTAGAATCGCAAGCACCTCGCGATGCTCCGGGCTTTTGGGGTCTTCGCCGCAATCATCACGCCACGCATCATTGAAGATTTCGCGCCCAACGACTTCGAACGCCCCTCTCGGGCCTTCAAATGGATTTGCGTTGGCGAGGTGCGATTTCGTCATTTTTCTTTCGAACCAATTCCATAACGTGCTGCGACCACATGGCGAGGGCTTCGCGCTTTTCGTCGGCATATGAATAGACATTGTAGATAGCAGCAACGCCTGAGACCACACCCGTCTTGTGGTTGAGCAGTGCTTCCGTGACAGGCTGTGGAACGCCCAGCATCGCCATGTTGGTGGACATCGTGCGGCGCAGGTCGTGGATGATCCACGGTTCCGTGCCTTCGGGCAATGCCTTGTCGAGCCGATCCTTCACGCGACCGAAACCCGAGACGGGCGTCTTGCCAATGGTGGTGAAGACGAAGTCGGAATTGAAAAACCTCGGCGTCTTGCGCAGCACCTCAAGCATCGCGTTGGTGATCGGCACCGTATGTTGCTTGCCGTTCTTTGCCCGCGACGAAGGCAGCGTCCAAAGGCGTTTTTCGAGGTCGAGTTCAGACCAGCGCATTTCAGCGACCTCGGCGCGTCTCTGGCCGCTAAGCATCAACAGCTTCATGCAATCCCCGAACGGATAGCCCTCGTCGCCACAGACCGCCCACAACGCGCCCAGTTCGTTATCGGTTAGGACACGCTCGCGAGGTTTTTCCTTTGAAAGCGGTTTCATCCCGGCGATGGGGTTTGCCTCTATCATGCCGCGCTCAACGCACCACCCCATCAAGTGCTTTAGGTGGGCCAAGGCACGGTTCGCGCTCACCGGCGCGGATTTGTGGATCACGTCGCAGGCTTTCACGACATCGGCGCGCTTGATCTCGTCGATACGTTTGCCGTGCAGGGTCGTGAACTTCGCCAGTAGGGCTTCCTTGCGCTTCCAGTCGCGGTTGTGAACCATGGCGTGTTTCTCGATGTAGTCGGGGATCACGTCGCCCAGCGTGGGCTTCGTTTCGACCTCAATGCCGGTGCGATCCTCGAAGCGCCCAGTCTCGATTTCGTAGAGAACCTGTCGCACCCGCTCACGCGCCTCGGCCAGCGACACGACGGGGAACCGCCCGATGGTCAGGCGACGCATCTTGCCGTTGATGCGCTTGTGCAGGCAGAACGTCTTGGTGCCGGACGTGCTGATGCGCAGGACAAAACCCGGCATCAACTCGTCCCGAAAATCGAGGCGTTTAGACGGATCAGGCTTCTGCCCTTCGATGAATTTGGTGGTGAGTTTGCGTTTCATAAGCCCATGATAAGATGGGCGGACAAGCCGCGTCAGGGACAACTCTAGACGGCTTGCAGGGTTTCGGTTCGACTTGTGTCGGAACGAGATACCCGTTGTCAACGCCGGTTGAAAACTGGCCCACTTGGCCGATTGGAAACTGACCCACCCGCTCGATGAGCAGGCCAGAGCGCGCGGGGTCTCCATTTAACCGGAGCGCGGTCTGGCCTGCGGCGGTGGTGTTACTCGGCGAC
>JANSXZ010000038.1 GCA_024742705.1 Paracoccaceae bacterium
CAGGTCGCCGAGCTTCAGATCCGTGTCGCCGTCATGAATGGCTTCACCGCGATCGGCATACCCGTGACCAAGGCGGTGGGATAAGTGTGTCCGGGGAAAGGGGTAGCTTGACCATCAGCCGATTTGTGCAACAGAGCCCCTAAGAACCGGAAAGGACAACTGGCAGAAAAAACCGGAAAAATATAATCAATTCAATATGGTGCGGGTGAAGGGACTCGAACCCCCACGCCATAGGCGCCAGAACCTAAATCTGGTGCGTCTACCAATTCCGCCACACCCGCATGGGGAATGGGATATGTGGCGCGCGCGTTCGGGTCAAGGGCCGGTGCGGCGGCGCGGCGTACGCGAGGCTTGACGTGGCGCGGCGCGGGATTCATAGTCGTTCCACCGTTGAAACAGGCCATTCGCATGCTTTCTTTCCGCCCCCTGCGCGCCACGCCGCCTCCGAACGTCGTCATGTCGATGCTGGGCGGGCTGCCGGCCGGAACCGAAGTTCTGACACTGGATGGAGCGGTGCCGGTGGAATTCGTCACGCCGCTGTGCAGCGTCCTGACCCGTCGCGGCGGCGCGCTGCGGGTGGCCGAGATTCGCCTGGATGTGCGGCCTGTGGCGCTGGTGCAGTTGCGGCCGCGGGCGCTGGGTGTGCGATCACCCGCGCGCGCCGTCACCCTGCCCGCCGAACAGCTTGTGCAGTTGCGCGGTCATCGGGCGGTTGCGCTTTTCGGACGCGAATGCGCCGAGGCGCGGCTGGGCGATCTGATCGACGGGGATCGCGTGGTGGATCTGGGGCAGCGCACCACCTTCGTGCACATTCTCGCCTTTGATCGGCCCCAGGTGATCTATGCCGGCGGGATCGAGGTGGTCACCCCGGCCGCATCAACGCTGCCAATTCTGCCTCAGTAACCCGCGCGCGCAGAACGGCCCAGCCCCGACAAGACCGCGGGAAAGGCATCGGGCAGATCGTCCGCTGTCAGCCCCTCGCCGAATCGCCGCGCCGCGGCCGCATGCAGCCAGACCCCATCGCAGGCCGCCGTCATCGGCGTCAGACCGCGCGCCATCAGCCCGGCAATCGTGCCGGCCAGAACGTCGCCGGCCCCGGCGGTGGCCAGTTGCGGGGTGTCGGCACAATGGATCCGCACCCGGCCAGCGGGATCGGCGATCACCGTGTCGCGCCCCTTCAGAAGGACGACACAGCCCAGCGCCCGCGCCGCCGCCGCCACCGCATCGGCCCGTGACAGCGCCGGCCCGGCCATCGGCGCCGCGGCCAGATCGGTGGCGATCTTCGGAAACAGACGGGCGAACTCGCCGCCGTGCGGGGTGAGAACGCAGCCGCAATGCAACGCGCCGCGCAGATCCGGATCGCGGGCCAGAAGGGTCAGCGCATCGGCATCGAGCACCGCCCGCCGCCCCGATGCCAGCGCCGCGGCGACGAGTCCGGCCGCGCGCGGGCCGAGGCCCAGCGCCGGCCCGGCGCACAGGGCGCTGATACGGGCATCACGCGCCAACAGCGCGGACAGCGCCGCACCATCGTCGATCCGCGTCAGCATGATCGCGCCCAGATGCGCCGCAAGCTCGGGCAGGCTGGGTGCCGGCGCGGCAACGCTGACCAGCCCGGCGCCCACGCGCAACGCCGCCCGCGCGGCCAGGCGCGCCGCACCCGTGTGCCCGGCCGGCCCGGCCATGGCCAGCACATGGCCATAGCCGAACTTGTGCGCGGCGCCGGATTTCAGCAGCCGCCCGGCCGGTGGCGGCGCAACCCGACGCGCGGGCGGCGCGGCGGTGCCGTCGCCATCGCCCACCGGCGGCAGGCCGATATCCTTGACGATCAGCTGGCCGCAGAGCCGGGCGCCCTGCGCCATCAGATGCCCGCGTTTGGGGCTGTGGAAACTGACCGTCGCACGAAATGCCAGATCTTCGTCGGGCGCGTCCGGCCCGAGATAGCGGCCACTGTCGAGACACAACCCCGACGGAGCATCGAGACAAAGCGTGCGCGCCGCGCGGCCCGCACCCGACAGCCACCGCACCGCATCCCGCGCGGCCCCCTCCAGCGGCCGCGTCAGCCCGGTGCCGAACAGCGCATCGACGAAGAACCCGTCGGCCGCATCGGACGCCGGCGCGCCGCGCGTCAGCGGCAGAACCGGGAAACGCGCCGCCCAGAGATCGTGATAGTGGCGCGCATCGGGCGGCAGGCGGGCCGGATCGCCCAGCGCCAGAACCCGCACACGCCATCCCGTACGCGCAAGACCCAGCGCCACGACATAACCGTCGCCACCGTTGTTGCCGGGACCGCACAACACCGTGACCGGCCGGTCGGGCACCTGCCCATGCGGCCAGAGCGAACAGAATGCCTCGGTGGCGCCCTGCCCCGCACGCGCCATCAGAACCGCGCCGGTCACGGCACCCGACGCCATTGCCGCCGTTTCATGGTGCCGCATCTCGGCGGCGGTCAGAAGCGTTTCGCCTTCGGATTCACTTTCGCCCATTTTTCAATCGCTCTGAGCATATTTTCATCGCGGCCCTGCGATAGCCCGACGCAGCCCGCATATGGAACCTGTATACGATTGTGAGCCAGAAACAGAAATGATCTGACCGGGCAAAACGAGCGTGTGAGGAGCCCCCATGAAGAAGATCGAAGCCGTCATCAAGCCATTCAAGCTTGATGAAGTCAAAGAGGCGCTGCAGGACGTGGGCGTCCAGGGCCTGAGCGTGATCGAGGTCAAGGGATTTGGCCGTCAGAAAGGCCACACCGAATTGTATCGCGGGGCAGAGTACGTCGTCGACTTCCTGCCGAAGGTCAAGATCGAGGTGGTTCTGGACGACGATCAGGTGGACGGCGCCATCGCGGCCATCATCGCCGCGGCCAAGACCGACAAGATCGGCGACGGCAAGATCTTCGTGAGCGCGGTCGAGCAGACCATACGCATCCGCACCGGCGAAACCGGTTCGGACGCCTTGTAAGCAAAATCATCCATCACCAAAGAAAAGGACCCAGGGAATGAGCAAAGACGCAGTTCTCAAGACCATCGCAGATGAGGACGTGGCCTACGTCGACATCCGCTTTACCGACCCGCGCGGCAAACTTCAGCACGTCACCGTCATGGCCGATCAGGTGGATGAGGATTTCCTGGACGAAGGCTTCATGTTCGACGGATCATCGATCGCCGGCTGGAAGTCGATCGAAGCATCGGATATGAAACTGATGCCCGATACCGAAAGCGCCTACATCGATCCGTTCTACGCGGAAAAGACCCTGTGCCTGCATTGCTCGGTCGTCGAGCCTGACACCGGCGAAGCCTATGACCGTGATCCGCGTGGCACCGCCGAAAAGGCCGAGGCCTACCTGAAGGCATCCGGCATCGGCGATGTATCTTACTGGGGCCCCGAAGCCGAATTCTTCCTGTTCGACGACGTGAAGTATTCCAACACCATGAACAAGGTGTCCTACGAGGTCGATGCAACCGACGCCGCCTGGAACACCGACACCAGCTACGAGATGGGCAACATGGGCCACCGCCCCGGCGTCAAGGGCGGTTACTTCCCGGTCAACCCCACCGACGAGGCGCAGGACCTGCGGTCCGAGATGCTGTCGACGATGAAGCGTCTGGGCATGAAGGTCGACAAGCACCACCACGAGGTGGCGTCGTGCCAGCATGAACTGGGCCTGATCTTTGGCACGCTGACCAAGCAGGCGGACGAGCTTCAGAAGTACAAGTACGTCATCCACAACGTCGCGCACGCCTACGGCAAGTCGGCAACCTTCATGCCCAAGCCGATCTATGGCGACAACGGCACCGGGATGCACTGCAACATGTCGATCTGGAAGGACGGCAAACCGCTGTTCGCCGGCGACAAGTATGCCGATCTCAGCCAGGAGGCCCTGTATTTCATCGGCGGTATCCTGACCCACGCCAAGGCGCTGAACGCCTTCACCAACCCGTCGACCAACAGCTACAAGCGCCTGATCCCCGGCTTCGAAGCGCCGGTTCTGCGCGCCTATTCGGCGCGCAACCGGTCGGGCTGTGTGCGTATTCCGTGGACCGAAAGCCCCAAGGCCAAGCGCGTCGAAGCGCGTTTCCCCGATCCGTCGGCCAACCCGTATCTGTGCTTTGCCGCGCTGCTGATGGCCGGTCTCGACGGGATCAAGAACAAGATCGATCCCGGCGAAGCGATGGACAAGAACCTCTATGACCTGCCCGCCGAGGAACTGGCCGGCATCCCCACGGTGTGCGGATCGCTGCGCGAGGCCATGGACGAGCTGCAGAAGGACATGGACTTCCTGCTGGCCGGCGATGTCTTCACCAAGAGCCAGATCGAAGGCTACATCGAGCTGAAGATGGAAGAGATCGAGCTCTATGAACACACGCCGCACCCGGTCGAATTCGGCATGTACTACAGCTGCTGATCGCGCCACGCCGCAAGGCATCCGGCAAGATCGAAGGGTGTCCCGCCGCGCGGGGCACCCTTTTTCGTTGGGCCATGCGGTGCCACATCACCCCGCCGCGCGGCATGAGCGGAGGATTGCCCAAATCCTTCTGCAATGCAGAAAAGAGGGCTTTTTTCGCAGCCCTTCCTGCGTGTATGTGCTAAGGTGAATTCGAGCATAACGGAGGGAAAATTGGCCCATACTTTCAGACTCAAGGTCACGCTGGCCGTTCTCGTTGTGTCAATGGTCGCACTGTTCATTCAGTTCGGATAATCAGGTCCGAAGCAGATCCGGGGCGCGCAGCGAACTGGATCCGGTGAAATAAGACAATCGTATCAAAGCGTTGGTTTCGTTCACGTGCATTTCGCGCGCGCAAGACGCTTTGGCACAAGGCGGGCAGCGGCACAGCGACAGCATTGTGCGCCAGCGCAGTTGCATTCGCCGGCACATCGCCTCTTGCGGACGCCAGGGGCGGTTGCCCGGATTGCAAAGGCCGGCGTCGCTGCAGCGCGACGCGATAGCTTTCCCGCGACTCGCCGTGATGGTGCTTACGCTGGGTAAGCCTTGTGCCGTGCCCTGATCGGACAAATGGCGCGTCAAAGCCGATCAATCGCCACATTCTGCCCAAGTCTGACGCGCAACAGCGTCAGATAAATGCAATTCTCTACATCTTTAAGGTGAATCGTAAACGAGTGATTAAACTCGTGCCTATCAAATTAACTCTTTGTGTCCCAATCCGGCCTGAATTCACTCTTAGGTTGAAGATATTGAAACACAAGGAGGACAGCCCAGTGGCGCGGTCAGGCAAGTATCACGGTGGATTGGTTTTCGAAGGGAAACGTCATGCCGATGTGAACATGGTTTGTGCAAGCATCGTGGCGGCTCTGACCGCTCGCGATCATCATGTCGAACACAAGACCGTTTGCGCACAAGACAAGGCACGCGTCATTTCGGCACAATATGCCGTGGCGGTGCGCCGTGTCGAGGCCAGCGCCGCGGAAGGCGCAACAGTGTTCGATGGCAGCATGGACGGCTGGATCACCGCGCGCCAGCTGCGCCAACGCATCGAGATCACGCTGATGGCAGCCGACGACGAAGGCCACGATTCGCTCGAGGCACGGATGATCCTGCGCGCGGTGCTTCTGGACCTGGCCCGGAGGACCGATCCCGACCATGTGGAATACCTGCGCCCCGAAGTCAGCTTCGAGACACCGGTCTTTCTGGCGGCCTTTCACGGCAGCGCCGATCTGCGGATGGAATCGCCGGTGCAGGCGATGCTGGCCGGGCTGGACGCAAACGATGCCGAAGACCCGACAGATGCGCTGCTGCGCGAGGGCCAGAACCCCTTTGCGGATGCCAATGTCACCAGCCGGAACCGCAGCCGGTTCGTCGAACTGGCGCTGCGCGGACGGACCGAGGCGCTCAGGTCGCTGATGGACCGGCCCCGCCGGCGGCGGTCGGCCCGGCTGCATCATCGCATCGTACGCTCGCTGGCGCGCCTGCCCCGCACCGCAGCCACGCGCGGCGGCATGGTGGTGTCGCGCACCTTCGCGGCGCTTTCGCTTCTGGTCTACAGCGGGTCGCACTGACCGCGCGGGATCAGCCCCCCGTCATCTCCACAACATAGGTATGGATCGCAAACACCACGGCACCCGAAGTTTCCAGCCGCACGATAGACTGCCGTTCACTGCGCAGGAAGGCCACGTCGCCTGGCCCCGGCTTCTCCCGCCGCGGGGCCACGACCGACCGCGGCTGATGCAACTCCGGGTCCGAATAATACAGAATGTTGTACCTCCACAGCGGCCGTCCCGCGCGGACGCCGTCAAACAACCTCTGCACACGCCGGGCCACGTCAGCATCATAGCTGACGACCGGCGTGTGAATTGCGTCCAGTGGCCGCATGAACTTTTCGTCCAGCCGCCAGCTTGCCGGAAAGCACAGCACCGCCCCGGTCAGAACATGCTGACCGCCTTGCGCCTGCAGGATGCAGAAATCCTCCTGGAAGAGGTGGCCGAGGGTGCCCATCGGATCGCCGGGATCAAGCGTGACGCGCACCCCGTCGGGGCGCAACACCGTGCCGCCGTCGCGATGGAACCCAAGGTCAGGACGCCGCGCCGCCAGCGCCAGCGCGCGATCCAGAAGCTCGTCCGCCGCGGGGCGGGCCTCGGGCGCCAGTTGCACGACATCGGCGCGGCGCGCGCGCAACAGCGCCGCGCGGTGGGCCATCTGCGCGCCATAGGCATCATCCACCGAGATCCAGTCGTCGGCGCCCTGCGGCCGCACACCGGGCAGACCCGCATCCGACGCGATGTCATAGGGCAGAACGCGCTGCAAGATAGCGGCCATGCGCCGATCCTTTCATCCTCTGCGCCGCCGCGGCACACACCGGAAAACGACATCCCGCAGGGTCGCTTTCGGAACCGACACGCCCGGCAAAGGCACGGCATCATCGCCCCGTGATACGCTTGGAGAGCCCAGATGAACACGCATTTCCGCGACACCCGGAAGATCGACCCGACGCGCGGCGCGCTTTTGGGCGACAACACGCCAAACGATGCCGACCGCATCGAAATCGGGCCCACCCCGCTGGCCTATGGCGAATGGGCCGAGGCGGGCCTGATCCTGCCCGACCTTCAGGAGATGCGCCGCTACCGCTGGGATCGGCTGACCCGGCACATCGTGGAACGCGACCTCGCCGGGGTGCTGCTGTTCGATCCGCTCAACATCCGCTATGCCACCGACAGCACCAACATGCAGCTGTGGAACATGCACAACCCGTTCCGCGCGGTTCTGCTGTGCGCCGATGGATACATGGTCATCTGGGACTACAAGAATGCCCCTTTCCTGTCCACGTTCAACCCGCTGGTGCGCGAACAGCGATCGGGCGCGTCGATGTTCTATTTTTCGTGCGGTGACAAGGTGATGCAGGACGCAGGCACTTTTGCACATGAAGTTGCCGAACTGCTGCGCGAACATGCCGGCGACAACCGCCGCCTGGCCGTCGACAAGATCATGCTGCATGGCGCGCGGGCGCTGGAAGCCTGCGGACTGGAACTGCACGAAGGCGAAGAAGTGACCGAGAAGGCGCGGGCGATCAAGGGCAAGGACGAGATCCTGGCCATGCGCTGCGCGATCCACGCCTGTGAAACCGCCTGCTCGGAGATGGAGCGTTTCATGCACGAGAACGTCCCGCTGGGCAATGTCAGCGAGGATGACATATGGGCCGTTCTGCACGCCGAGAACATCCGACGTGGCGGCGAATGGATCGAAACGCGGCTGCTGGCATCGGGGCCACGCAGCAACCCGTGGTTCCAGGAAAGCGGCGGGCGCATCGTTCAGATGAACGAGATCGTCGCCTTCGACACCGATCTGGTGGGCAGCTATGGCATATGCACCGATATCTCGCGCACCTGGTGGGTGGGCGATGCGGCGCCGCGGCCCGACATGATCTATGCAATGCAGCACGCGCACGAACATATCATGACCAACATGCAGATGCTGAAACCCGGCGTGACGATCCCCAAACTGACCGCCGGAACCCATGTGCTGGACGACCAGTTCCAGGCCCAGAAATACGGCTGTCTGATGCACGGTGTGGGGCTTTGCGACGAATGGCCCCTGGTCGCCTATCCCGACAAGGCGGTGCCGGGGGCCTTCGACTACCCGCTCGAGCCGGGCATGGTGCTCTGTGTCGAGGCGCTGGTGTCGCCCGAGGGCGGCGATTTCTCGATCAAGCTGGAAGATCAGGTGCTGATCACCGAAACCGGCCATGAAAACCTCACCCGGTATCCGTTCGACGCGCGGCTCATGGGGCGCGTGTGATACGGCGCCGCTGAACCGGCCGGTTCTGCAACGGTCTGTCAAATGCGCGTGACATGGCGGTGCGGGGGGTTGGGTTTCGCCACGCCCGCCCTCAGGTTGTCCGGGCATGGAGGACGACACGATGGCGGAACGCATCACATTTCCCGGCCACGACGGGCACGAACTGGCGGCGCGGCTCGACCTGCCGGACGGTCCCGTGGGGGCAACCGCGCTGTTTGCGCATTGCTTCACCTGTTCCAAGGATATTCCCGCCGCCCGGCGCATCGCGGCACGGCTGGCTGGCCTTGGCATCGCGGTGCTGCGGTTCGATTTCACCGGGCTGGGCCATTCGCAGGGCGAATTCGCCAATACATCGTTCACATCCAACGTGGCCGATCTGGTGGCGGCGGCGGCCTACCTGAAGTCGCGCGGGCTGGGTCCGCAAATGCTGATCGGACACTCTCTGGGTGGGGCGGCGGTGCTGAAGGCCGCGTCAGGGATCGCGGGTGTGAAGGCCGTGGTGACGCTGGGCGCGCCCTTCGATCCGGGCCACGTCACCCACAACTTCGCCGCCGCGCTGCCCGAAATCGCCGCCTCCGGCAGTGCCGAGGTGTCGCTGGGCGGACGCCCCTTCCGCATCGCGCAATCCTTCGTCGACGACGTTTCGGCGGCGCAGCTCGCGCCGGCCATCGCCGGGCTGAACGCGGCACTTCTGGTGCTGCATGCGCCCCGCGACGCAACCGTCGGCATCGACAACGCCTCGCATATCTTCATGGCCGCGAAACATCCCAAAAGCTTTGTAACGCTGGACGATGCCGACCACCTGATCACCCGCGGCGCCGATGCCGACTATGCCGCCGGGGTGATCGCCGCATGGGCTGCGCGCTATCTCGACCTGCCCCCGCCGGCGCCGCCGCCGGATGTGCCGGAAGGCGTGGTGCGCATCCGCGAGGCCGATCCCGACGGCTTTTTGCAAGACATTCACGCGGGGCCGCGCCACCATGTGCAGGCCGACGAGCCGGTGCGCATGGGTGGCACCGATCTGGGCATGTCGCCCTATGGCCTGGTGTCGGGCGGTCTGGGCGCCTGCACCGCGATGACCATCCGCATGTACGCGCGGCGCAAGCGCTGGCCCTTGCGCCATGTCAGTGTCGATATCACCCACGACCGTGTGCACGCCGATGACAGCGCCGCCGGCGCCGCGCATCCCGACGTGTTTTACCGCACGATCCGTCTCGAAGGCGAGCTGACCGGCGAACAGCGCGCCCGGCTTCTGGAGATCGCCAACAAGTGCCCGGTGCACCGGATGCTGGAATCAGGTGCGTCGGTGGCCACCCGGCTGGAAGACTGACCCCCGGCCCGGCGGTGCCGCGCCGGGGGCCGCCGGGATCAGCCCCGACGCGCGTCGATCAGCCGCCAGATCGACGGCATCAGCACGCAGGCCAGTGCCAGCTTGATCGCGTCGCCCGGCAGGAACGGGATCAGGCCCCAGGCGAGGATGGGTTTGTCCCAACCGTAGAGCGTGCCCAGCCACAGCAGACCGGGCAGATAGATCAGCGCATTGCCGATCAGAAGCGCCAGCGCCATGCGTCCCATGCTGCGGTCCCAGCCGCGCGCGGCAAGCGTGCCGATGGCCAGCGTCGCCAGGACATATCCGGCCAGATAGCCGCCGGTGCCGCCGGTCATGTAGGCAAGGCCGGCGGTATCTCCGGCAAACACCCGTGCCCCCGCCGCGCCCAGCGCCAGGTAGGCCAGGATCGTCACGCCGCCCAGCCGCGCGCCATAGGCCGCCGCCAGCGTCAGCACCGCAAAGGTGCCCATCGTGATCGGCACCGGCCACATCGGCACCCGGATCTGCGCCGCAGCCGCAAGCAAACCGACCCCCAGCACCACCAGTAGCCCACGCCGTAACCAGGCCGAAGGGCCGGCCGCAGCCCCGAAAAGATCCACCAGAACGGTGGATTTCGCAGCAAATTCAGTCATGTGGTTTTCCTTCTTCCGCATTTGCGCCGGCACAATTGCCAAAGCGCGGAGCGCGGGGCAAGGTCATTTTGCAGGTGCGGCATAATCGCTGCGCATCAGGTAATCCTTACGCGGTCCGACCACCCGCCAGGTGACCCGCCACATCGGCCAGCGGCTGAAATCGTAGCGCACGCGGTAGAAATCGGGCGGGCAATCGTGCACCGCGTCGCAAATCGGATGGCCCAGCGTGACGCTGTGAAACGGGCGGCCGTCGCCAAAAGCCACGTCAAAGCCCGACGGCGTGGCCTGCCAGAGGTCTCTCCGCCGCGCCTCGAGAGGCGCCTGGCCGGGCCAGTCCAGCAACAGCCGTTCGCACCACGCGAACCGCCCCCCGCCCGCATCGCTCAGCCTTGCCGCGCCGTCGCCGGTGACGATCTGGCCGGTCCTGCGGTCGTCGATGCGCCGCGCGATCCGCCAGTCGCCGACCAGATCGGCCAGTTCCGGAACCGGACCCCCGGCGTTCATCTGCGCGCTCCCGACTTGTCTCGCCGCCGGCACGGGTCTAAGACGCAGCCGACCGGCCCCGGAAATCACAAAAAGGTGCGTTTGCCAATGATCCCGCGTTATTCCCGCCCCGAGATGGTTCAGATCTGGAGCCCAGAGACAAAGTTCCGCATCTGGTACGAAATCGAAGCACATGCCTGCGACGCGATGGCCGATCTGGGCGTGATCCCGCGCGCCAACGCCGAAGCGGTGTGGAAAGCGAAGGACGTCGAGTTCGACGTGGCGCGCATCGACGAGATCGAAGCCGTGACGAAACACGACGTGATCGCGTTTCTGACCCACCTGGCCGAACATGTGGGCGCCGACGAGGCACGCTTTGTGCATCAGGGCATGACCTCATCGGATGTTCTGGATACCTGCTTCAACGTGCAGCTGACCCGCGCCGCAGACATCCTGATCGCCGACATCACCGCATTGCTGGCGGCGCTGAAACGCCGCGCGATCGAACACAAGGACACCGTGCGCATCGGGCGCAGCCACGGCATCCACGCCGAACCCACGACGATGGGCCTGACGTTCGCGCGGTTCTACGCCGAAATGGATCGCAACCTGAGCCGCATGCGCGACGCCCGCGCCGAAATCGCCACCGGCGCGATCTCGGGCGCGGTGGGCACCTTCGCCAACATCGACCCGGCGGTCGAGGAACACGTCTGCGACCGCCTCGGGCTGGTCCCCGAGCCGATCAGCACCCAGGTGATTCCCCGCGACCGGCACGCCGCCTTCTTCGCAACGCTGGGGGTGATCGCATCCAGCATCGAGAACATCGCCATCGAGATCCGGCACATGCAGCGCACCGAGGTTCTGGAAGCCGAGGAATTCTTCAGCGCCGGCCAGAAAGGCAGCAGCGCCATGCCGCACAAGCGCAACCCGGTGCTGACGGAAAACCTGACCGGGCTGGCCCGGCTGGTGCGCATGGCCGTGGTGCCGGCGATGGAGAACGTCGCCCTCTGGCACGAGCGCGACATCTCGCACAGTTCGGTCGAACGCAACATCGGCCCCGACAGCACGATCACGCTGGATTTCGCGCTGGCGCGGCTGACGCAGGTGATCGACCGGCTGGTGATCTATCCCGACAACATGCTGGCCAACATGAACAAGTTCCGCGGCCTGGTGATGAGCCAGCGGGTTCTGTTGGCGCTGACGCAGGCCGGTGTCAGCCGCGAGGACGCCTATCGCCTGGTCCAGCGCAATGCGATGAAGGTCTGGGAAGAAGGGCGCGATTTCCAGACCGAACTGCTGGCCGACGCGGATGTGACGAAGGCGCTCAGCGCCGAGGAAATCCGCGAGAAATTCGATCTGGGCTATCACACGAAACACGTCGACACGATCTTTGCCCGCGTTTTCGGCGATTGATCGGGGCCGACGGCGCGCGTTTGTGCAAATCGCACCGCGCCGCGCCGCGCCATTTCAGAAAACGTTTTTGCCGAATGTGGGTTTGCGGTATGATGGTGAACGTTTAATCAGGAGGACTGAAATGACCATCAAGACCGCTCTGGCCGCGCTGGCCCTCACGATCCTTCCCGCCGTGAGCTTTGCAATGTGCTCGGGCAGCAAATCGCATCAGGCCATGTCCTGTGCCCAAGGCACCGTCTATGACGCCGCCAGCGGCAGCTGCGTGCAGCAGGCGAACACCTGAGGCCCGCACTCATGCAAAAGTGATCGGAAGGCGGCCCCCGGCGGGTCGCCTTTTTTACGGGCCGGGCTAACTTCACAGAAACTTTTACAGGAGACTTCCATGCGCACTGCCCTGATTGCCGCCCTCTTCATGCCCGGTCTGGCGATGGCCGCCGGTGGCGACGACCATTCCTCGCCCAAGCCCAGCCCGACATCGCAAACCTGCACCGGCGTGCAGGTCTGGGACGCATCGAAGGGCAAGTGCGTGAACCCGCAGAATGGCGCGCTGGATGCCGACACGCTGTATGACGCCGTGCGCGAACTGGCTTACGCCGACCGCATCGCAGATGCGCAGGGCGTCTTGCGGGCGATGCCCGACCAGACCGACGACCGCGTCCTGACCTATTGGGGCTTCACGCACCGCAAGCTTGGCAATGTCGAACTGGCCCAGACCTTCTACCGACAGGCCATCGCGGCCAACCCCGACAACCTTCTGGCGCGTTCCTACATGGCGCAGGGCTTTGTCGCCGCAGGTGAGATTTTCGCCGCCGTCGAGGAACTGCGCGAGATCCGCGCGCGCGGCGGTGCCGGCACATGGCCCGAACAGTCACTGGTGAGCGCGCTGGAAACCGGGCGCACCTACAATTATTGAGTTGAAGGTTTGTTTACCACTGCCAGCCTAGGATAAGCGCCATTAGATGCGCTTTCGCGAGGCTGGCAGATGTCCGAACTTACCCCTTTTGCACCCATGCCTCTGGCCTTGGGCGGGCCACCCGATGGCAATGATGCCACGCCGCCAGCCACCCCACCGCCGGGCAAGGCGCTCAGGCGGCGCGCCAAGGCCGCGGTTGTGGTGCGGCTGCTGCTGAACGAAGGGGCGGATGTGCCGCTGGCCGATCTGCCCGACGATCTTCAGGTGCTGCTGACCGAACAAATGGGCGCGATGGGGCTGGTCGATCGCGCGACGCTTCTGTCGGTGGTGCATGAATTCGCGGAAGAACTCGACGGCGTCGGCCTCGCCTTTCCACGCGGCATCGCCGGTGCGCTCAGCGCATTGGACGGCAAGATCAACCCTGCAACCGCCGCGCGCCTGCGCAAGGAAGCCGGGGTGCGGCAATCCGGCGATCCCTGGGTGCGGATCCGCGCAACCGATGTGGCCGATCTGGCGAAGCTCGCCGAAGCCGAAAGCACCGAGGTCGCCGCCGTGATGCTGTCGAAGCTCGATACCACCAAGGCCGCCAGTCTTCTGGGCCTGCTGCCCGGTCCACATGCGCGGCGCATCACCTATGCCGTATCCCTGACAGAATCGATTTCTCCCGAAGCCGTCGACCGGATCGGCCTGGCCCTGGCCAGCCAGATCGACGCGCGGCCAATCCCCGCGTTTCCGTCCGCGCCGGTGGATAGGGTGGGTGCGATTCTGAACTTCTCGCGTGCCAGCACGCGCGACGACGTTTTGTCGGGGCTCGACGAAACCGATGCCGATTTCGCCCGCCTTGTGCGCAAGAAGCTGTTCACCTTCGCGCATATCCCCGCGCGGGTTCAGGCGCGCGACGTGCCCAGGGTGGTGCGTGAGGTGCCCCAGCAGGTGATGATCCCGGCGCTGGCCTTTGCGCTGGCCACACCCGGCGACGATCAGGAGGCTGCCGAATTCATTCTGGCGAACATGACCAGCCGTGCGGCCGATGCGCTGCGCGAGGAAATCGCCGAGGCCGGCCGGGTCAAGGCCGCCGAGGCGGACAGCGCCAAGAATGAAATCGTCACCGTGGTCCGCACCCTTCAGGAAGCCGGCGACATCATCCTGCTGCAACCCGACGAAGAGGAAGACGGCGGCTGATAAATCGCCGCACACCCGATACCTCGGGGCTCTGTCCGAAATCCGGCACAGCCGAGCCCGCGCACAGCCGCAGGCCGCCGCCTTTACCGGCGCGCGTGCCGCATCGTGCCGGCCCCGCCATTTGGCAGGAACCGCGCGGCGCGGCCAGAAAACGCCGTGGCACGGTGCGAACGGCACGCACCGGCATCGGTTTCCGCAACGGCAATGGCCGGGCACCCGCATGCCCCGCGCCGGCGCGCAACCGCACCCGGCAAAGCGAAAACCCCGGCCCGACCGGGTGCACCGATTTCAGCAGCCTGCGATACAGGGGATGGACACGCGCCGCGCTTCCAGCCTACCACGGCGCATGACGCCCGCAGTCTCTCCAATCGCCACACAGGATGCAGCGCGCATCCGCGCCCAGGCGATCGGCTTCATGCTGATCGCAATCCTCTGCTTTTCGCTGATGGATGCCACGGTCAAGGTTCTGGCCCCTCGGGTCGGTGTCGTGCCGACGCTTTGGGCGCGCTATGGCGGGCAAATGATGATCGTTCTGATCCTGATCGCACCACGCATGCGCACCGTCGGGCGCACGGAAATGCCTGGCCTGCAAATGGCCCGCTCGCTCTTGATGCTCTGCGCGACCATCTGCTTTTTCAGCGGACTCAGCCGCATTCCGTTGACCGAGGCCAGCGCGCTGATGGCGATGAACCCGGTGTTCATCACCTTGGGCGCGGCGCTGTTTCTGGGCGAGTCGCTGGGCCCGCGCCGGATCGCAGGCATCGTCGCCGCCCTGTGTGGCGCGATGATCGTGATCCGCCCCGGCTCGGAGGTGTTCACCGCCGCGGCGCTGTTTCCGATTGGCGCGGCCATCTGCTATAGCGGCTATGCCTTGCTGACGCGGCGCGTCGGCAACCGCGAAAGCGTCTGGACCTCGCTGTTCTACACCGGGCTGGTGGGCACCGTTCTGCTGACGCTGGCGGTTCCGTTTGCCTGGCAGGGGGCCGATGGCACGGCGCTGGCGCTGATGGCGGCGGTTGCGGTTCTTGGCACGGCCGGTCAGCTCAGCCTGATCCGCGCCTTCAGCACCGGCGAAGCGGGCATGTTGGCGCCCTACTCCTACGCCGGCGTGGTCTTTGCCGCGGTCTGGAGCCTGTCTTTCTTCGGCGAATGGCCCGATATCTGGACCGTTTTGGGCGCTCTTGTGATCGTGGCATCGGGCCTGTACGTCTGGTACCGCGAAACCTTCCGCAACTGAGCCCGCCCCGCGTCATGACCTTTTCCGCCCCGCTGTCGCGCCTGCGACTGTACCTGACCAATCTGGTGTTTCGAGGTTTGATCCATCTGGCACTGGTGCTGCCCTACGCGGGCCGGGTGCGCGTGATGGGATGGGTGATGTCGCGGCTGGTGGCGCCGATTGCGGGCTTTCGCCGCCGCATCCGCGACAACCTTGCGCTCACCTGTCCCGATCTGTCCGACGCCGAGGTACGGCGGTTGCAAAGGGCGGTGCCCGACAACGCCGGCCGGACCCTGATCGAGATCTACTCCGGCGCCGAATTCGTCGCCCGGGCCAGCGCCGCGCCGATCGAAGGCCCGGGCCTTGCGGCCTTCGAGGCCGCGCGCGCCGCCGGCCGGCCCGTTATCCTGGTGACCGGGCATTTCGGGAATTACGATGTCGCCCGCGCCAATCTGATCGCGCGCGGCCACAACATGGGCGCCCTCTACAGGCGGATGTCGAACCCCTATTTCAACGCCCACTATGTGCGGTCGATCAGCGCGATCGGCACGCCGATGTTCGAACAGGGGCGGCGCGGGATGATGGAGATGGTGCGCCATCTTCGTGGCGGCGGCATCCTGGGCATCCTCACCGATCTTCATGCCCATGGCGGCGAGAACCTCACGTTCTTCGGTCATCCCGCGGTGACATCGACGGTGACGGCCGAACTGGCGCTGAAATACGATGCCGCGCTGATCCCGATCTATGCGATCCGTGCGGACAACGGACTGGACTTCCGCATCGTGATGCAGGCCGCCGTGCCCCGCGGCACGCCGTCAGAGATGACACAGGCGGTGAACGACGGGCTGGAAACCCTGGTGCGCGCGCATATGGATCAGTGGTTCTGGATCCATCGCCGGTGGAAGCCCTGGGGCGGCGATCAATCCAGCCGCACGGCGCCCACGATCGCGCCGTAATCCACATATTGCACAAGAACCGCGGTGCGCCGGTCGCCCGCGATCGGCACATCCAGCGTCAGCGCCTCGCGACCGTCCCATTCCGCCAGAACCACCATCTCGCGCACCACGTTGACATAGGCGATCTGCCGTCCGGCGTTTTCGCCACGGGTGATCTTGGTTTCCCGCAGATCGTCGTAGCGCACCAGTTGCACCACCATCTCGCCCGCCGCATCCGGCACCGCCGCCGCCTGCACGCGCAGCCTGCCATCCTGGCGCCGGGCCGTCAGGGCGATCACGTCAGGCCGCGATTTATGCGCCATGATCAGTTCACCCAGTTCCATCGACCGCGCGCCCACCACGTCGTCCTGGCCGTTTATCACCATTTGCGGCGTATAGATCGAACGCCGACCGGCCACGCGGGCATATCCCTTCTGGCGCAGCGTATGGGCCGGATTGGCGAATTCGTCTTTCCAGCCGATGTAATCCCAATAGTCCACATGCAGCGCCAAAGGCAGCACATCGTTTCGCGATGCCAGTTGCGCCATCAACGCATCCGCTGGCGGACATGACGAGCATCCCTGCGAGGTAAACAGTTCCACCACCACGGGATTCGACTGCGCGGCCACCGGGCCGGCAGAAAGACCCAAGGCCAGTATCAGCGTGGCGATCAGAGATTTCATGGTGCGTTCATCCGTCATGATTGCTGTCTGGTTTATCTATGGGAGCGACCGTGAAACAACCAATCAAGGTTTCGAGAGAGACCCGGAGCCCTCGCATGGTGTACAATGGTATACATATTGCCGCAGGCACCGCCAATCCCCTTGCAGCATCCTTGCGAAGCAGGCAGATACCGGCGCAGCAGAACAGTTTCGTCACGCCTTTTTCAAGGAGACCCCCATGACCATCACAGTCGGACAGGACACCGCCAAGACCCGCCGCACGCTCGAAGTGAACGGCACGTCCGTCGCCTATTATTCGATCCCCGCCGCCACCGAGGCCGGGCTGGGCGATTTCTCCAGACTGCCCGCCGCGCTGAAGGTCGTGCTGGAAAACATGCTGCGCTTCGAAGACGGCAAGACCGTCAGCGTGGATGACATCCGCGCCTTCGCCGAATGGGCGGAAAAGGGCGGGCAGAACCCGCGCGAAATCGCCTATCGTCCGGCGCGCGTGCTGATGCAGGATTTCACCGGCGTTCCCGCGGTGGTCGACCTCGCGGCGATGCGCGACGGCATCGTCGCACTGGGCGGCGACGCACAGAAGATCAACCCGCTGAACCCGGTCGATCTGGTCATCGACCATTCGGTCATGATCGACGAATTCGGCAACCCGCGCGCGTTCCAGATGAACGTCGATCGCGAGTACGAGCGCAACATGGAACGCTATCAGTTCCTGAAATGGGGCCAGGGCGCCTTCAACAACTTCCGTGTGGTGCCGCCGGGCACCGGCATCTGCCACCAGGTCAATCTGGAATACCTGGCCCAGACGATCTGGACCGACACCGACCAGACCGGCGCCGAGGTGGCCTATCCCGATACGCTGGTCGGCACCGACAGCCACACCACGATGGTCAATGGCGCCGCCGTGCTGGGATGGGGCGTCGGCGGGATCGAGGCCGAGGCCGCGATGCTCGGCCAGCCGATCTCGATGCTGATCCCCGAGGTCGTCGGCTTTGAACTGACCGGTGAGATGATGGAAGGCACCACCGGCACCGACCTGGTGCTGAAAGTGGTCGAATTGCTGCGCGCCAAGGGCGTGGTCGGCAAATTCGTGGAATTCTTCGGCGCCGGGCTTGACCGCCTGCCGCTGGCCGATCGTGCAACGATCGCCAACATGGCCCCGGAATACGGCGCCACCTGCGGCTTTTTCCCGATCGACGACGAAACCCTGCGCTACCTGCGCAACACCGGCCGCGACGAGGCGCGCGGCGCGCGGGGCGAAGCCAACCCCAAGGAAAACCGCATCTGGCGCGACGCCCAGTATGCCCCGGGCGACACCCACACCCAGCACCACGCCATGGGCACCCAAGTGCCGGCCAAAGCGGGGGCCC
>JANSXZ010000031.1 GCA_024742705.1 Paracoccaceae bacterium
AGCTCCTTCATCAGCCCGAAATCGCCAAGCAGATCTTCAGGCCGTTCGCAGCCCTTCAGAAGTTCGTCCAGCAGTTCCTTGGAAATCGTCATCGTCCTTGCTCCTCTCAGGAAGCATGGACCAAAGCGCAATTACACAGAAGATCGGACACTCTCGACGGTTCAAACCGCATGCCAGAGATCATTCACGGCATTGCCTTCATCGATGGGATCAAGCAACTTCAGCCTGCCGCCTGATCACGCCGTCACCAACTTTCGGGCATAACTCTCGCGCGGCGAAGTCGAAGGACTGGGCGACCTCATCGTCTCGCGTTTCTCCGATGCTGCGCAACTCAGCGGCCATTTGCTCATCGGTCAGTGCCAAGTCGGCCCAGTGGCTTGGCAGCATGTCATTGATGACGCCCAGACTGTCCCCGGCGGCCTTGGCAAATGGCACGTCGCCGTACTCGACGAGGTTCTTGTCGGCATCCTTCAAGCGTATGCCGTCTGCGCCCCGGTGCCGGATACCTGGAACCCCGAAAGGCGTTATCATGTGCCTTCATTCGTTTCCTTCCAATCCGGCACTTGCCGCAGTGTCCGAAACAAACCCTTGGCCCGAATTGCGGTTCTCATTCCTCGGGACGCCGATCCGGCGCGGATGGTACGGCCCCGGCATCCGCACGGGTGCGCCGGCTGGTTCGGGGCTGTCTGCGGTTGCGTGTCGGGCTTTCGGTGCGATGCGGACGGTTGCCGCTGTGGGTCTGGTCGGGTAAGCAGACGCGTGTCTTCCATTGTCAAAGTTTCATCATGACCCGCATCATTGAAATCACGCTCGACGACGGCAACTTGCCCGCTCCCACGCCAGAGGTCGAGCAGGAGCGAAAGGTGGCGATGTTCGATCTGATGGAGGAGAACAGCTTTGTGCTGCCTGCCCGCGACGGGCGGCCGGCGCCCGAGGGGCCTTTCCACCTGACACTGTCGATCCGCGACAAGCGCCTCGTCTTCGATCTGCAAGGCACCGATGGTGAGAAGGCAGCCGAGTTTCACCTTGCGCTGGGCCCGTTCCGACAGGTTGTGAAGGATTACTTCCAGATCTGCGAAAGCTACTTCAACGCGGTCAAGACCCTGCCGCCCAGCCAGATCGAAACCATCGACATGGCGCGGCGCGGCATCCACAACGAGGGCAGCCGGGTGTTGCAGGAGCGGCTGGAAGGCAAGGCCGAGATCGACACAGATACCGCCCGGCGGCTGTTCACGCTGATCTGCGTGCTGCACTTCGGGGCCTGAGGTGACCGAGCGCCTGCCACAGTCGGTGCTCTTTTGCTGCGATCACAACGCCGTGCGGTCGCCCATGGCCGAAGGCATCATGAAGAAGTTCTATGGCACCGGCACCTATGTGCAATCCGTCGGCGTCAAGAACGACATGGAGATCGACGGGTTTTCCATCGCCGTCTGCCAGGAGATGAATGTCGAACTGTCGCGCCACAGGTCGCGCAGTTTCGACGAGATGGAGGATTGGGGCGACGATCTGTCGTCCTTCGATCTGGTGATCGCTCTGTCGCCGGCCAGCCAGCGCCGGGCGCTGGAACTGACCCGCTATTTTCATCTCGAGGTCGAATACTGGCCGATTCTCGACCCCACGGGCCTGGGCGAAACCCGCGAGGCCAAGCTGGCCAGCTATCGCCAGGCCCGTGACCAGATTATCACCCGTCTGACCGACCGCTGGGGCGAACCGCAAGGGCTGGGCTGACCGCGTCTTTGGCAGTTGCGGCGCTGCATGGCGCGCGCCGGCGGGCAACGGCGGCCAAACCTCTTGCCGGATGCCGCCGCCTGTGCCACCCCCTCGGGGCAACCTTCGAAAGGCAAATCATGGCGCAGATCATCCACGACTATTTCACCGCGTTCAACGCCGGCGACACCGACGCGATGCTGGCGTGTCTGACCGACGATGTGGCGCATCATGTCAACGAAGGCCAGGTGCGCACCGGCAAGGCACAATTCGCCGAATTTTGTGCTCATATGTCCCGCTGCTACCGCGAGCGGCTGAGCGGCATCGTGGTGTTTTCCAATCCCGAGGCGACGCGCGGCGCGGCGGAATTCATCGTCGAGGGCAGCTATCTGGCAACCGATCCCGGCCTGCCCGAGGCGAACGGGCAGACGTACCGCCTGCCGGGTGGGTCGTTCTTCGATCTGCGCGACGGACGGATCGCGCGGGTGACGACCTATTACAACCTGGCCGATTGGGTGCGCCAGGTCGGCGGATGATCACGGCCCGGGTTCTGACCGGCGCCGCGCTGGACGCGGCGCTGGATGATGTGGCACGTCTGCGGATCGCGGTGTTCCGCGATTGGCCCTATCTCTACGATGGCGATACCGGCTATGAGCGGCGTTATCTGGAAGCCTACCGCGACAACCCTTCGGCGGTTCTGGTCGGCGCCTTCGACGGCGCGCGGCTCGTCGGTGCGGCGACGGGCACGCCGCTGGCCGACCATGCGGCGGATTTCGGCGCCGGTTTCGCCGCGCGGGGGCTGCCTCTGGAACGGTTCTTCTACTGTGCCGAATCGGTGCTGTTGCCCGATTACCGCGGGCGCGGCCTGGGGCATCGCTTCTTCGATCTGCGCGAGGCACATGCCGCCGCCCTGGGCCATGCCGACGTGGTGTTCTGCGGTGTGATCCGGCCTGCCGACCATCCGATGCGGCCGGCCGGCTATCGCCCGCTTGACGGTTTCTGGCGCGGGCGCGGATACCGGCCGTTGCCCGGCCTTGTGGCCCGGTTCGCCTGGAAGGACGTGGATCAGCCGGGCGAAACCGACAAGACCCTGCAATTCTGGGGCAGAGGGCCGCGCATCGATGCGATGGCGGACGACACACCGCCCGACGACCTCTCGACAAGCGCGACCTGATCGCCCAGAACGGCAGGACAAAACCGGAGTTTGGCATCATGAAAGTGGCAACTGCCGCCTACCCGCTGGATTTTCTGAACAGCTGGGCGCAATACGAGGACAAGCTGGCCGCCTGGGTGGCCGAAGCCGCCGCCGAGGGCGCCGGGCTGCTGGTGTTTCCCGAATACGGCGCGATGGAACTGGCGACACTGGCCGGGGCGGACGTGGCCGGCGATCTCGAGGCATCGCTGTTCGCCGTCTCCGACCGGCTGCCCGAAGCAGACGCGCTGCATTGCAAGCTTGCCACCGAACACAATGTGCATATCCTGGCCGCATCCGGCCCCGCGGCCACCGCGTCGCGCCCGGTCAACCGTGCCCGGCTGATCACGCCGGCCGGGGCGGTGGCGCCACAGGACAAGCAGATCATGACGCGGTTCGAGGATGAGGAATGGGGCGTGATCCCCGGCGATCCCCTGACGCTGTTCGAAACCGACCTGGGGCGCATCGGTGTCCTGATCTGTTATGATTGCGAGTTTCCGCTTCTGGGCCGCGCCCTGAGCGAAGCCGACGTGCTGCTGGTGCCGTCGTGCACCGAGGCGCTGGCGGGTTATTGGCGGGTGCGCATCGGGGCGATGGCGCGCGCGCTGGAAAATCAGTGCGTCACGGTGATGTCATCGGTTGTGGGCCGCGCCGACTGGTCCGAGGCGGTGGATATCTGCACCGGCGCCGGCGGCGTGTTCGGCCCGCCCGACACCGGGTTCCCGGCGACCGGGGTGCTGGCCGAAGGCGTTCTCGACCGGGCCGGCTGGACCTATGCCGGGATCGATCGCGACGCCATCGCCAATGTCCGCGCCGATGGCGTCGTTCTGAACCGCAGCCACTGGCAGCATCAGACGCCGCGCCGTCAGAACGCGCGCAACGTCAGCCTGCGTTGAATCCGACTTGAAAAATCCGCTGAATGGGGCCATTTAGTGCCAACCCCGCAGACTGGCGGGTGAATTGAGTATGGAGAGAACATGGCCAAGGAAGATACGCTCGAATTTCCCGGTGTCGTGAAGGAACTCCTGCCGAATGCGACATTCCGGGTCGAGCTTGAAAACGGCCATGAAATCATCGCACATACGGCAGGCAAGATGCGCAAGAACCGCATCCGTGTTCTGGCAGGCGACAAGGTACAGGTCGAGATGACCCCCTATGATCTGACCAAGGGTCGGATCAACTATCGTTTCAAGTAAGCCCATGACGGGGCCAGCCGGGGATCTTGGGCCTGCGCCGTGGCGCGGGGCAGGGGGCATTTGCGCCTGTGTGGCCCATGCGTGGCGCTTTGCCACGGGGCCGTCATGACGCGCCTTATCCTCGGGTCGGGCAGCCCGCGCCGTCTGGATCTGCTGGCGCAACTGGGCGTGGTGCCTGACGAAGTGTGCCCGCCCGACATCGATGAGGATCCGGCCCCCGCCGAACTGCCGCGCCCCTATTGCATCCGCATCGCCGCCGAAAAGGCCGCCGCGGTGACCGCTGGCGCGGATGACATCGTGCTGTGCGCCGACACCACCGTGGCCCTGGGGCGCCGTATCCTGGGCAAGCCGCGCGACCGGGCCGAGGCCATGGCGTTTCTTTCGGCGCTGTCGGGTCGGCGGCATCGGGTGATCACCGCCGTCGCGGTGCGGCGCGGTGACAGGCTGTGGCAAAGGGATGTGGTCAGCGCGGTGCGCATGAAGCGCCTTTCGCAACCTGAAATGGCGTCATACCTCGCCACCGGCGACTGGGAAGGCAAGGCCGGTGGATACGGCATCCAGGGGCCTGCCGCCGCCATGATCCCGTGGATTTCGGGATCGTTCACCGGCATCGTCGGGCTGCCGCTGGCCGAAACCGCCGGATTGCTTCAGGCCGCCGGCTTGCCGTTGTATCGGGCCGCGGCAGAATGAAGGGCCGTACCGTCATACTGGATCACCACGAAGGGCGCGAAGCGGCGGCTCTGATGGTCGACGGCCAACTGGACGACCTTCTGATCGACAGCGATGCGCCGACGCCCGGAACGATCTATCGCGCCCGTGCCGACCGGCCCGTCAAAGGCCAGGGCGGGATGTTCCTGACCACGCCTGACGGCCCCGCCTTCCTGCGCCAGGTCAAAGGGCTGGCGCCAGGCCAGATGCTGTTGGTGCAGGTTACAGGCCATGCCGAACCCGGCAAGGCGATACCGGTCACCCAGCGGCTGCTGTTCAAAAGCCGCTATGCCATCGTCACGCCCGATGCGCCGGGACTGAACATCTCGCGCAGCATCCGCGAAGATGATCTGCGCGACCGGCTGCTGGAAATCGCGCATGAAACCGTGGGCCGGGACGGTCCGGGACTGATCTTGCGCTCTGGCTGCGCTGCCGCCGATCCGGCCGACATCGCCGAGGATATCTCGGCGATGCTGGCCACGGCGGCCACGGTTCTGGGCGACGGGGGCAGCGCGATGGAAACCCTGATCGAAGGCGATGGCCCGCACACGCTGGCCTGGCGCGAATGGGTGGAGCCGGCGCAGATCGTTACCGAACCCGGCGGTTTCGCGCGCGAAAGCGTTCTGGATGCGATCGACCTTCTGCGCGGCCCGGCCGAGCGCCTTCCGTCAGGCGCGACGATGTACGTCGAGCCGACCCGCGCGCTGGTCGCCGTCGATGTGAACAGCGGCGCCGATGTATCGCTGGCCGCGGGCATAAAGGCCAACATTGCCGCGGCGCGGGCGCTGCCACGCGCGCTGCGCCTGCGCGGCCTGGGGGGGCAGGTGGTTCTGGATCTGGCTCCGATGCCCAAGAAGGACCGGCGTGGATTTGAACAGGCGCTGCGTGCGGCCTTTCGTGGCGACCCCGAGGAAACCGCCCTGGTCGGGTGGACGCCGCTGGGGCACTATGAATTGCAACGCAAGCGCGGGCGCATCCCACTGTCCGAGGTGTTGGGATGAGCTGTCCGATCTGCAAGAAGCCCACGATGCGCCAATACCGGCCGTTCTGTTCGTCGCGCTGTGCCGATCTGGATCTTGCGCGGTGGTTCAACGGTGCTTACGCGGTGCCGTCACAGGATCCCGACGACACGGAAGACGACATCGCCGCCGCGATGGACGATGCCCTGCGCGCCACCGAACGGAACGACAAGCCGCACTGACCCCTAGCGCGTCAGTTCGCGCATCCCGCGTTCAAGCCCCGCGAGGGTCATGGGAACCATGCGGTCCTTGCCGAAGATCTCCTGGATCATCGAAATCGAATGGGTGTAGTTCCAGTATTTCTCGGGAATCGGATTGATCCACAGCGTCGAAGGCCATTGATCGACAGTGCGCTGCAACCAGACCGATCCGGCCTCGGCGTTCCAGTGTTCGTTGGCGCCTCCGGGGTAGGCGATCTCGTAGGGTGACATCGACGCATCGCCCACGAAGATGCATTTGTAGTCCGGGCCGTAGGTGCGCAGGATCTCGTGAGTGGGTGTCTGCGCGTCCCAGCGGCGCCGGTTGTCGCGCCACACGCCCTCGTACAGGCAGTTGTGGAAGTAGAAATGCTCCATGTGCTTGAATTCCGACCGCGCGGCGCTGAACAGTTCCTCGACGATCTTGACGTGCGGGTCCATTGATCCGCCGACATCCAGAAACAGCAGCACCTTGACCGCGTTGCGCCGTTCCGGGCGGGTCTTGACGTCAAGATAGCCGTGTTCGGCCGTGGCGCGGATTGTACCATCAAGATCCAGCTCTTCGACCGCGCCGTCACGCGCCCAGCGCCGCAGGCGTTTCAGCGCGACCTTGATGTTGCGCGTGCCCAGTTCGACAGTGTCGTCCAGATTGCGGAACTCGCGCTTGTCCCAGACCTTGACGGCGCGCCCGTGGCGCCCCTCTTTCTGGCCCACGCGGACGCCTTCGGGGTTGTAGCCGTAGGCGCCGAAAGGCGAGGTGCCCCCGGTGCCGATCCACTTGTTGCCGCCCTGGTGGCGCCCCTGCTGATCCTTCAGCCGCTCGCGCAGCGTCTCCATCAGCTTTTCGAAGCCGCCCAGCGCCTCGATCTCTGCCTTCTCCGCGTCGCTCAGATGCTTTTCCGTCATCTTGCGCAGCCAGTCGGCGGGCAGATCGACGGCTTCGAGCATCTGATCGAAGCTGATCGCCTCAAGCCCCTTGAACGAGGCGGCGAATGCCTGGTCGAACTTGTCTATGTTGCGCTCGTCCTTAACCATCGCGGTGCGCGCGAGGTAATAGAACGCCTCGACATCGTAGGTGGCCAGCCCCGCCTTCATACCCTCGAGGAAGGTGAGGAATTCGCGCAGCGACACCGGCACGGCGGCCTTGCGCAGGTTTTCGAAGAACGGCAGGAACATCAGACCATCGCCCTGTGCAGGGCGATGGTGGCGATCAGGCCGATCAGCGCAAAGGCGATGCCGAACCCGGCGGCGTATTGCGCGATGTCCGCGGGCGATCCCTTGCGCCGGTGGGCGGTCAGGCCGCCGATGATTGCGCCCGAAAGCGCGCCAAATATCACAATCATAACCGTTCCTCGCCTTCGGACCGCGGGTTCAGCGCGGCAATCTCGCCCAGCTTCGCGCGCACGGCCCAATCCGCGCCAAACCCGTATCGCGCCCACCCCAGACTGTCCAGCCGCACCGCCCGTGCCGCGTCGGGCTGGCCCGACAGCGCCAGGGCTTCGGCCTCCAGAAGCATCAGCGTGGACAGCAGCGCCGCGTTTTCCGCCGCCCGTGCCACGGCCATCTGTGGCCGCACCAGCGCCAGCGCCGCCGCGCCATCGGCGCGCGTGATGGCATGGGCCGCCAGTTGTGCGGCAACATAGGCGCTGTGCAGGCCGGTGCCAGGGGTCTGGTCGTAATAGCGCATCGCCGCGCGGTAGTGACGCTGCGCCAGGTCCGGGTCGTGCACCTGCAACATGCGCCCGGCGATGTAGTGGCCGAAGGCGCGGCGATGATCGGTCCATCCTTCTTCAGCGCCGATGCGTAACGCCCGCGCTGCCGCATCGCGCCGGATGGCCGGGCTGGCGCCGGGGCCCAGCGCCGTCTGCACGGCATCGATCCAGGCACGTGGCGTGGGCTGCACCGGTTCGGATGGGCGGGCCGCGCCCCCGGGA
This sequence comes from Paracoccaceae bacterium, assembly GCA_024742705.1. Taxonomy (GTDB): domain Bacteria; phylum Pseudomonadota; class Alphaproteobacteria; order Rhodobacterales; family Rhodobacteraceae; genus JANSXZ01. The sequence goes on from JANSXZ010000031.1 coordinate 7,954, forward strand.
TTGAGCCGCGCGAGGATCGCCGGCAGGCGCGCGGCCACCTCGTCGCGGGCCATCCCGCTGCGCAGGTTGCGGTCGTAGGTGATCCGCAGGATCAGCATGTCATAGCCGGTCAGGACCGTGTGCACGTTGTCATCGTTGAAAACGGATTCGCGCAGCCGGTACAGATCGTTCAGCGGACCCAGTGCCTGGGCCAGTTCCTCGTGCAGGCAATCGCGGATCTCCTGCGGGCTCGCGTCGAAGGGCACGAAGATCGCCATGCGGGTGCGGCTGCGCAGATTGGCCCAGTTGGTTTGCGGCGCGCGGCGCTTGCGGCGGAATTCGTCCAGACCCGAGACATTGGGAATCACGAAACATGCCGCCTGCGGCAAGGCCCGGCGGATGTCGCTGCGGCTGACCGCCTCGATCGTGATCGCCGCATCCTCCGAGCGGACCTGGCGGATGTCGATCCCGGCCTCGTCGCGCAACCGTGCCAGCAGCCGGGCCAGATCGGGCCCGAGGCTGGGCGCGGGCCGTCCCGTGACGCGCAGCGTCAGCGGCTCTTCGAAGCGGGTGAAGACCGGCAGCGTGCGGCCGCTTTCCAGTTGGAAATGCAGCGCCATGAAATCGGCGGCGATGTTGGCGTTCGATGCCAGGGGCGGCGTGGGCGCCGGCGCGGCAAAGCGTTTCACCGGCGGCAGGGCGCTTTCGGCGATCACCGCGCGGGTGGGCGTTTCGGACATCGGCGTCAGGCTGCAACCCGCCAGCAGCAGACCAAGCGATATGGCCGCCGCGCGGATCACGCCCGCCCGTACCGGATGAAGGGCGACTTGACCCCGATCCTGTCGTAGAGACGCCGCGCGGTGGCGTTGAAATCCTGTGTCAGCCAATAGACCGAAGGCGCGCCCTGCGCGTCGGCCCGCGCATAGACCGCTTCGATCAGCGCGCGCCCGACACCGGTGCCGCGCACGTCGGGCCGCGCATAGAGATCCTGCAGGTAACACACGTCTTCGATTTTCCAGGCGTGGCGGTGAAACAGGAAATGCGTGAACCCGACGGCGCGGCCGCCGGCTTCGGCGATGATGCCGTTGAAATCGCGTGGGTCGTCACCCAGCAGCCGCGCGAAGGTGCTGTCGTAGACCTGCTGTTCCACCGAGGTTTCGTAGAACACCAGATAATCGGTCCACATCTCTGCCCAGGCATCGCGGTCCGAGGCGCGCAGCGGGCGGATCGTCACGGAATTCTGCGTCATCTGGTTGCCTTTCCTGAGGTTTCGGTGCGCTGGCCGGGCGCGCGCGTTACCGCCGCTGCGACCGTGCCATGAAAGCCAGCCGTTCGAACAGGTGTACGTCCTGTTCGTTCTTCAGAAGCGCCCCGTGCAGCTTTGGCAGCGCGTTTGCGCCGTCACGCTTGAGATCTTCGGCGGTCAGATCCTCGGCCAGCAGCAGCTTGAGCCAATCGAGCACTTCGGAAGTCGAGGGTTTCTTCTTCAGACCGGTCTGGTCGCGCAATTCATAGAATTGCGTCAGCGCGGTGGTCAGCAGCGCCTCCTTTATGCCGGGATGGTGCACCTCGACGATCTTGCGCATCGTCGTTTCGTCGGGGAAGCGGATGTAGTGGAAAAAGCAGCGGCGCAGAAAGGCGTCGGGCAGCTCTTTTTCGTTGTTCGACGTGATGATCACGATGGGACGGTTCACGGCGCGGATCGTCTCGCCGGTCTCGTAGACGAAGAATTCCATCCGGTCGAGTTCCTGCAACAGGTCGTTGGGGAATTCGATATCGGCCTTGTCGATCTCGTCGATCAGCAGGACCACCTTTTCGCCGGCTTCGAAGGCTTCCCACAGCTTGCCCTTCTTGATGTAGTTCGACACATCGTGCACCCGGTCTTCGCCCAACTGGCTGTCGCGCAGGCGGCTGACGGCGTCATATTCATAAAGCCCCTGCTGTGCGCGGGTGGTGGATTTGATGTTCCATTCGATCATCCGCAGTCCAAGGGCCCCCGCGACCTGCCGCGCCAGTTCGGTCTTGCCGGTGCCCGGTTCGCCCTTGACGAGCAGCGGGCGCTCGAGCGTGACGGCGGCGTTGACCGCAATGGTCAGATCGTCGGTTGCCACATATTCCTTGGTGCCTTCAAACTTCATCACATGCCTTTCGCGTACCGATGGACGTTGCGCGCAACACTAGCAGTTTGCCCGCTGCCCACAAGAAGTGACGCAACGGCGCGCGACCGGCCCGCGTGCTGCCGGGCAGCGCACGCACGGCGCCGCCGCCCGAAGGCCGGTGATGAAAAAACGCCCGAGATTTCAGCAGCCTAGGAACCGGCCCTGCAAAGGCGGTATTTCCTTCATTCTGATCGCCGGGAACGGGTTTGTATAGTGACAACCCGCGCAACCTCGGCTAAACGCGGCGCCATGGGAAACCAAATGTCTGGGGAGCGTCCGGTGACCGCCACTCGCCAAGCCAAGGAAAGCAACATGAAACAGGAACTGTTCCTGCCCGACGATTACCGTCCGGCCGAGGATGAACCTTTTATGAATGAGCGTCAGACGGAGTACTTTCGTCGCAAGCTGCTGGACTGGAAAAACGAATTGCTTGCCGGCAGCCGCGACACGATCGAAGGCTTGCAGGACGGCACGCGCAACATTCCCGATGTCGCGGACCGGGCCTCGGAAGAGACCGACCGCGCCCTGGAACTGCGCACCCGCGACCGGCAGCGCAAGTTGGTGTCGAAGATCGACGCCGCGCTGCGCCGCATCGACGAAGGCGAATACGGCTATTGCAGCGTGACGGGCGAACCGATTTCCCTGAAGCGGCTGGATGCGCGGCCGATCGCAACCATGAGCCTCGAGGCGCAAGAGCGTCACGAACGCCGCGAAAAGGTACACCGCGACGACTGAACGCGGGCCACATAGCAAGCAGCAGCGCCGGGGCCCAGACCCCGGCGATTTTTTTTGATGCTGCATGAAGCGGGAGCCTGGGCGGCATGAAACTGGACGGGATGGAATGCGTGATCGTCGGGTCCGGCGTGTCGGGCCTGACCGCGGCCCTGGCATTGCGTGCGCGCGGTGCGCAGGTGCATGTGCTGGAACGGGCCGCGGCGTTGACCGAGGTGGGCGCCGGCCTGCAGATCAGCCCCAACGGTGCCGCGGTTCTCACGGCGCTGGGCCTGGAGCGGGCGCTGGACGCCGTATCGGTGCGGGCGCAGGCTGTTGAACTGCGCGACCACGCGCGCGGCCGGCTGGTGCTGCGGCTGGATCTGGCGCGGTTCGCCGGCGATCTGACGTTCCGGATGGTGCACCGCGCGGATCTGATCGCGGTTCTGGACGATGCAGCGCGCGGCGCCGGTGTCACGCTGCAACTGGGCGCGGAAGTGGCGGGGATCGTGGATGCCGCGCCGCGGCCGTATCTCACGCTGACCGACGGCACTGTCATGGCGGCCGATCTGGTGATTGGCGCGGACGGCTTGCAATCGCGGGTGCGCGCACTGTTGAACGGCGCCGATGCGCCGTTCTTCACCGGGCAGGTGGCGTGGCGGGCCCTGGTGCCCGACCCGGGGCTGGCGCCGGTGGCGCAGGTGCATATGGGGCCGGGCCGACACCTTGTGTGCTATCCGCTGCGCGACGGCGCGCTGGCCAATATCGTGGCCGTGGAAGAGCGCGCCGAATGGACCGCCGAAGGATGGGCGCAGCCCGGCGATCCGGCGGCGCTGCGCAGCGCGTTCGCGCGGTTCGGCGCGGCGCGGCCTTTGCTGGACGCGGTGGACGAGGTGCATCTGTGGGGCCTTTTCCGGCATCCTGTCGCGCCGCGCTGGTACGGCAACGCCGTCGCGATCGTCGGCGATGCGGCGCATCCGACGCTGCCGTTCCTGGCACAGGGCGCGAATCTCGCTCTCGAGGATGCGTGGTTGCTTGCGGCGTCGCTGGCCCGGGCGCGCGACCGCGAGGAGGGGTTGCTGGTGTACCAGACGCTGCGCCGCGCCCGTGCCGCGCGGGTGATCGCGGCGGCCAACGCCAACGCCTGGCGCTATCATCTGCGCAACCCGCTGGTGCGACGGGCCGCGCATGGCGCTCTGCGGCTGGGCGGGGCGCTGGCGCCGGGCGCGGCGGTGCGGCAGTTCGACTGGCTCTACCGTCACGACGTCACCGCGCCCTGAGCCGCAAGGAGATCCGCGATGCGGATCACACGAAGCTTGGCCGCGCGTCCCGCGCGGCGTCGGCGCCCGCTTGCCGGCGATGCGGCCCGGCGGTTCAGATATCGAGATCGACCCAGACCGGGACGTGATCCGATGGCTTTTCCTCGCCGCGGGTTGCCGCGTCGATCCCGCAGTCGCGCAGCAGATCGGCGCATTGCGGCGTCAGCAGGAAATGGTCGATGCGGATGCCGTCGTTGCGGTTCCATGCGCCGGCCTGGTAGTCCCAGAAGCTGTAGTGCCCCGGCCCCTGTGTCCGCGCGCGGAAGGCTTCGGTGAAGCCCAGGTTCAGGATGCGGCGGAAGGCGGCGCGGCTTTCGGGGCGAAACAGAGCGTCTTCGCGCCATGCGTCGGGGCGCGCGGCATCCTCGGCTTGCGGGATGATATTGTAGTCGCCTGCCATCAGCGCTGGTTCCTCGCAGGCCAGCAGGGCGCGCGCGCGGTCGTGCAGCCGGTCCATCCACGCCAGTTTGTAGTCGTATTTCGGGCCCGGCGCGGGGTTGCCGTTGGGCAGGTACAGCCCGCAGATGCGCAGCGCGGTCTTGCCGATCACGGTTGCCTCGATCCAGCGGGCGTGTGTGTCATCGTCATCGCCGGGTAGCCCGCGGATTACATCCTCGAGCGGGTGTTTCGACAGGATGGCGACGCCGTTGAAGGATTTCTGGCCGTGGGTCTCGACGGTATAGCCCCGGTCTTCGAAGGGTGCGCGGGGGAACGCCTCATCGACGGACTTGATTTCCTGCAACAGGACGACATCCGGTTCGGCGGCGTCAAGCCAGCGCGGAAGCGCGTCGATGCGCGCCTTGATCCCGTTGATGTTGAAGGTGGCGATTTTCATGGCGCGGCCCCGGCTGTTGGCATGTTCCGTCTATTGCCGATGGGCGCGCGCGCCGCAAGCCCTGGCGCCCGCGGGCTACATCGAGAACGAGGTGCCGCAGCCGCATGAGGACGTGGCGTTGGGGTTTTCGATCACGAAGCGCGCGCCGATCAGTTCCTCGGTGAAATCGATCACGGCGTTTTCGAGAAACGGCAACGAAACCTCGTCGACGACAACCTTCTGGCCCAGGCCCTCGAGCACCAGATCGGATGCGCCGGGCGCGTCCAGCGCGATCTCGTACTGAAAACCCGAGCAGCCGCCGCCTTCGACGGCCACACGCAGGGCCTGGCCCTGATCGGCGGCGCCGATTTCGGCCAGCCGGGCGAAGGCGCGTTCGGTGACTTTCGGGGGCAACATCATGGCACAACTCTCCTGACCGGTTTTCATACCGCTGCATGTGCAATATAGAGACGGTCGGGACAGGTCACAAGGACGTCACGCCATGCGCGCGCCTTTCGCCTCGGATCCGGCACAGAGCAGGGGACGGCTCGTGACGGAGGAGGAAAGCAGCTTCCGGTCGTGTTTTCAACGCGACCGGGACAGGATCATTCATGCCAGCGCGTTCCGGCGGTTGAAGCACAAGACGCAGGTGTTCATCGAGCATGAGGGCGATTACTTCCGCACCCGGCTGACCCATTCCATCGAGGTCGCGCAGGTTGCGCGTACGATTTCGGGCGCGCTGGGGTTGAATTCGGAACTGACCGAGGCGGTCGCGCTGGCGCATGATCTGGGCCACACGCCCTTCGGCCACACCGGCGAGGATGCGCTGCATGCCCTGATGGCGCCATATGGCGGGTTCGATCACAATGCCCAGGCGATCCGTATCGTCACCCATCTCGAACGCCACTACGCCGATTTCGACGGGTTGAACCTGACGTGGGAAACGCTGGAGGGGATCGCCAAGCACAACGGCCCGGTCACCGGTGATGTTCCCTGGGCGCTGGCGGCCTATTGCGCCGGTCACGATCTCGAATTGCACACCCACGCCAGCGCCGAGGCGCAGGTGGCCGCCGTGTCCGACGACATCGCCTACAACCATCACGACCTGCACGATGGCCTGCGCGCCGACTTGTTTTCGACCGACGAACTGGCGGCCCTGCCAATCCTCAGCGGCTGCTTTGCCGCGGTCGATGCGCGCTATCCCGGGCTGAACTACTACCGTCGGCGCCACGAGGCGCTGCGCCGGTTCTTCGGGGTTCTGGTCGAGGATGTGATAGGCGTTGCGCGGCGGCGCCTGGCGGAAACCGATCCGCAGAGCGTGGCCGACATCCGCAACGCGGGCCGTGCGCTGATCCGGTTCTCGGATCCGGTTTTTGCCGATCTGAAGGTGATCCGCCGGTTTCTGTTCGATCGCATGTACCGCGCGCCCAAGGTGGTGAAGATGCGCGCCGAGGTCACGCAGGTCGTGCGCGATCTGTTTCCGTATTTCATGCACCATCCCGATATCCTGCCGCGCCAGTGGCGCAAGGATGTGGCCGAGGCCGGCGGCGAAGAGGATCTGGCGCGCATCGTCAGCGACTATATCTCGGGGATGACCGACCGTTTCGCCATTCAGGAGCACGAGCGGCTGATCGTGGCGCCACGGCGCGCGGCAAACTGACGATGCGACGTTGACGGGCGGCGCCGGAGTGATACACCGCCCCGAAACGCCGCGAGGAACCGCATCATGAACCTGTTTGCCGAAATCCGCGACCTGGTGATCCAGAGCCTGGCCGACCTGACCGCGCAGGGCGTTCTGCCCGAAGGTCTGAGCATGGAGAACGTGACGGTCGAGCCGCCGCGCGACGCGGCCCACGGCGACATGGCGACCAACGCCGCAATGGTTCTGGCCCGGCCCGCCGGCATGAAACCGCGCGACATCGCCGAGGCTTTGGCCGCGCGGCTGGCCGCGGATGCGCGGATCGCCCGTGCCGAGGTGGCCGGGCCGGGGTTCCTGAACATGGCGCTTGCCTTGCCGGTCTGGCATGAAACGGTGCGCGCAGTGCTGACCGAGGGCGGCGATTTCGGCCGCTCGCGGATCGGGCAGGGGCTGCGGGTGAATGTCGAATATGTTTCGGCCAACCCGACGGGCCCCTTGCATGTGGGCCACACCCGCGGCGCGGTCTTCGGCGATGCGCTGGCCGGGCTGCTGGATTTCGCCGGCTACGATGTGACCCGCGAATATTACATCAACGACGGTGGCGCGCAGGTCGATGTGCTGGCGCGATCGGTCTATCTGCGGTATCTCGAAGCGCATGGCCGCGATGTGGCCTTCGTGGATGGCACCTATCCCGGCGACTATCTGGTGGATGTCGGTGTCGCGCTCAAGCAGAAGGTGGGCGATGCCTGGGTGGATCAGCCCGAAGAGGTCTGGCTGACCGAACTGCGCGACTTCGCCACCGACGCCATGATGGATCTGATCCGCAGCGATCTGGCTGCGCTGGGCGTTCGCATGGATGTGTTCTTCAGTGAAAAATCGCTCTATGGGACCGGCCGGATCGAAGCGGCGCTGGCCGATCTGGACGCCAAGGGGTTGATCTACGAAGGCGTTCTGGAGCCGCCCAAGGGCAAGACCCCGGAGGATTGGGAACCGCGCGAGCAGACGCTTTTCCGGTCGACGGCGCATGGCGACGACGTGGATCGCCCGGTGCGCAAATCCGATGGCGGCTGGACGTATTTCGCCCCCGACATTGCCTATCACTACGACAAGGTCAGCCGGGGCTTCGATGCGCTGATCGATGTGTTCGGGGCCGATCACGGCGGCTATGTCAAACGCATGAAGGCTGCGGTCTCGGCGCTCAGCGATGGCCGGGTGCCGCTGGACATCAAGCTGACGCAGCTTGTGCGGCTGTTCAAGAACGGCGCGCCGTTCAAGATGTCAAAGCGCGCGGGCAACTTCGTCACCCTGCGCGATGTCGTCGAACAGGTCGGCCCGGATGTCACACGCTTCGTGATGCTGACACGCAAGAACGACGCACCGCTGGACTTCGATTTCGACAAGGTGCTGGAACAGAGCCGCGAAAACCCGGTGTTTTATGTCCAGTATGCCAATGCCCGCGTCATGAGCGTGCTGCGCCGCGCCGCCGAGATCGGCATTGCCGCCGACGACGCGGTGCTGAAAGGCGCCGATCTGGGCGCGATGACCCATGGTTCCGAGCTGACGGTAGCACGCAAGCTGGCCGAATGGCCGCGCCTGGTGGAAACCGCCGCGCGCACCAACGAACCGCACCGGGTTGCGTTCTATCTCTATGAACTGGCCGGCGATTTCCACGCGCTGTGGAACAAGGGCAACGACGAACCGGGCCTGCGGTTCCTTCAGGAAGGCGATATTGCCACCAGTCAGGCAAAAATCGCCCTTGCGCGCGCTGTTTCCGTTGTCATTTCGGCCGGTCTTGGTATTCTCGGGGTCAAACCGGCGCAGGAGATGCGGTAACAAACCGCGCCCATCGTAGATCAGGATCGCCGGTCCGAGGCAGCTAGAAACCCGATACGGTCGCTCCGGCGTCGGGCAGTGAGGCAGACATGGCGGATCTTTCCTACGACCGGCGCACCGCGCACGGGTCTGGCGCCGATTCCGGGGCTCCCTCTTTTCAGACGATCGCGAACGTGGCGGGCGCGATCATATCGCTGGCGCTGGTGATCGGTATCGCGATCTGGGGCTACAAGCTCTTGATGCGTGACGTGTCGGGCGTGCCGGTTGTGCGGGCGCTGGATGCGCCGATGCGCGAGGCTCCGAAGGATCCCGGCGGACGCCCGGCGGATCATCAGGGGCTGGCGGTGAACGCGGTCGCGGCGACAGGCAACGCGGCCCCGCCGGCCGACCGTCTGGTGCTGGCACCGCGCGCGCTGGATCTGGCCGATGAAGATATGCCGATGGCGCGGTTGCAGGCCGCCCCGGCAGGCGAAGACATCGCCCGGCAAACCGGCGCCACCGCGCTGCGCGGCGCTTCGGTGGACGCCCTTGTCGATGAACTGATCGACGAGACACAGCCTGACGCCATCGTTCAACCCGAACCGCTGGGCGATCCGGTCGCCGAAACCCCGGCGCCTGATGCGGCGCCTTCGGCCGAGGCTCCCGCGGTTCTGGATGCGCCGGGTGTGCGCCGGTCGCCGCGCCCGCCGGCCCGGCCCGATGCCGTCTTCGCCGCGCGCACTGCCGCCGGGGCACCGGGCACCGCCGGTGCCGAGGCCGCCGTCAATGCGGATGCCGGCCCCGCCGCGGGCGCCGACGTGATCGACATCGATCCCGCCAGCCTGCCAGTGGGCACCCGCCTGGCACAGCTGGGCGCATACGACAGCCCGGAACTGGCGCGGCAGGTTTGGGATCAGATGGCGGTGAATTTCAGCGACTACCTGATCGGCAAGAAGCGGGTGATCCAGCGCGCCTCGAGCGGCGGGCGGGTGTTCTACCGGCTGCGCGCCCAGGGTTTTGCCGATCTCAGCGAGGCGCGGCGTTTTTGTTCGGCACTGGTGGCCGAAGGGGCCGACTGTATCCCGGTCACCACCAGATGACCCGGTTCGGCGCCACGATACTCGATGCCGAAGGCCTGCGCCTGACCCGCGAGGAAGCCGCCCTGTTCCGCGATACCGATCCGTTCGGCTTTATCCTGTTCGCCCGCAACATCGCGGATGCCGATCAGGTGCGCGCCCTGTGCGACGATTTCCGCCAGGCCGTGGGCCGTGACGCGCCGATCACGGTGGATCAGGAAGGTGGGCGGGTGCAACGGCTGCGCGCGCCGCTGGGCCGTGTCTGGCAGGCACCGCTGGCGCATGTGGGGCGCGCCGGGGCGCACGCCGCGCGGGCGATGTACCTGCGCTACCGGTTGATCGCCAATGAATTGCGGGCGCTGGGCATCGACAGCAACTGCGCGCCCATGGTGGATCTGGTACATACCGACACCCATGAATTCCTGCGCAACCGATGCTACGGCGACGATCCGGCACGGGTGGGCGAACTGGGCCGCGCCGCCGCCGATGCGATGCTGGCGGGGGGTGTGCTGCCGGTGCTCAAGCATCTGCCGGGTCACGGCCGCGCCACGCTGGACAGCCACCACGACCTGCCGCACGTGGCCACGCCGGTGCAGGTGCTGCGCGACACCGATTTCGCCCCTTTCCGCGCGCTGAACGATCTGCCGATGGGCATGACCGCGCATATCGTTCTGGATGCGCTGGACGACCGGCCCGCCACGCTTTCGCCGGTGGTCATGCAGACGATCCGCGACGACATCGGCTTTGACGGTCTGATCATGACCGACGACATCGCGATGCGGGCGCTTTCCGGTGCTCCGGCACAGATCGCGCGTGACGCGCTGGTGGCGGGCTGCGACGTGGTGCTGCTGTGCAACGCCGATTTCGCGGTGCGCCGCGCTGTCGCCGAAGCGGCGGGTGAAATGAGCGATGCCGCCCAGGCCCGCGCCGAGGCCGCCCTGGCGGCACGCCGCAGCCCTGACGATATTGACATTCCCGACCTCGAAGCCCAGCTTTCCGCCCTGATGGGCGGGCAGGTCTATGGCTGACGAATTCGAGCAAGACACCTATACCACAGTGGCCGACCGGCTGGCCGCCGAGGCGCTGATTGTCGATGTCGACGGGTTCGAGGGGCCGCTGGACGTCTTGCTGACGCTGTCGCGCACCCAGAAGGTGGATCTGCGGCGCATTTCGGTTCTGGCGCTGGCGCGTCAATACCTTGAGTTCGTGGAGCGCGCCAAGGCGCTGCGCATCGAACTGGCAGCGGATTACCTGGTGATGGCGGCATGGCTGGCTTTCCTGAAATCGCGACTGTTGCTGCCGCCCGACCCGGCCGAGGAAGGGCCGTCGGGCGAGGATCTTGCGGCGCATCTGGCGTTCCAGCTGGAGCGGTTGCAGGCCATGCGCGACGCGGCCGCGCGGCTGATGGGGCGCGACCGCCTGGGCCGGGACTTCTTTGCGCGCGGCCAATCCGAAGACGTGCAGCGGATCCGCACCGTTACGCATACCGCCACCCTGCTGGATCTGATGCAGGGTTATGCCCGGATCCGGACCCGTGACGATTTCCGGCCTTTCGTGATGGATCGCGATGCGATCTTTACCATGGAACAGGCGCTGGAGCGTCTGCGCGGTCTGATCGGCCACGCCGCCGAATGGACCGATATTGCCGCTTACATGCCCGAAGGCTGGGACCGCGACCCGCTGCGGCGACGGTCGGCCACGGCCTCGACCTTTGCGGCCTCTCTCGAACTGGTCAAGGAGGGGCGGCTGGAAATTCGTCAGAGCGAGACCTTTGCCCCCATCCACCTGCGTCAGCGAAAGGGCCGGACATGAGCGGGGGAGCGGACATCAACGAGGAGCGCGAAGAAAGCCTCTTTTCGGCGCCGCCGATGGCGGAACAGGAACGCATGGTCGAGGCGGTTCTGTTCGCCAGCGCCGCCCCTGTGACGGTGCGCGATCTGGAGGCGCGCATGCCGCATGGCTGCGACGCCGCCGAAGCGCTGGTGCACCTGCGCAAGCGTTATGAAGGGCGTGGCGTGCGGGTGGTTCGGGTGGGCGATGCCTGGGCCATGCGAACCGCGCCCGACCTGGGGTTTCTGATGCACAAGGAAACCGTGGAAGTCCGCAAGCTGAGCCGCGCGGCGATCGAAACGCTGGCCATCATCGCCTATCATCAGCCGGTGACCCGTGCCGAGATCGAGGAAATCCGTGGCGTCAGCGTGTCTCGGGGGACGATCGACCAACTGCTCGAGATGGAATGGATCCGGCTGGGTCGCCGCAAGATGACACCGGGACGGCCGGTGACCTTCGTGGTGACCCAGGGCTTCCTGGATCATTTCGGCCTTGAGAGCGCGCGGGATCTGCCGGGGCTGAAGGAGCTGCGGGCGGCCGGCTTGCTGGAAAACCGTCCGTCGCCCGGCATGGCGCCGGGGCCGGGCGGCGAGGCGGATCCGGACGAAAGCGATCCGGGCGGACAGCCGGAACTGTTCGAAGACTGATCGAAAGGTCGCGGGGGTGGCCTTTTTCGGGAGCCTCCGGCGGGAGTTTTTCGGGCAAGATGAAGCGGGCGGGTCAGGCCGGGTTTCGAAAGTGCTTGGACAGTTTGAGGCCCTGACCCTGGTAGTTGGAGGCAAGGCCCGCGCCATAGAGCTGTGTCGGGATCTGAGCCATGCGTTCATAGACAAGACGGCCGACGATCTGCCCGTTTTCAAGGACGAAGGGCGCTTCGTGGCAGCGTACTTCGAGGACGCCACGCGCGCCGGCGCCACCGGCCGCAGCGTGGCCGAAGCCGGGATCGAAGAAGCCCGCGTAGTGCACACGGAATTCGCCCACCATGGCGAGGTAGGGGGCCATTTCCGCCGCGAAGCCCGGCGGGATGTGCACGGATTCGCGGCTGACGAGGATGTAGAAAGCGCCGGGATCCAGGATGATGCGGCGGTTGCGGGCGCGCACCTCTTCCCAGAAATCCGCCGGATCGTAGGCGCCCAGGCGATCCAGATCTATCACGCCGGTGTGCGGTTTGGCCCGGTACCCCACCAGATCGCTTTCTGGCAGCGCAAGATCGACCGAAAAACCCAGACCGTCCTGAATCAGCGCGTCGCCGTCGACGAGGCCGGTGTCGGCGTGCAAGGCGCGCAATGCGGCATCATCGAGCACCGCGTGCCCACGCCGCAGGCGCAGCTGGTTCAGGCGCATTCCGCTGCGCACCAGCACCGAAAACGAGCGCGGGCAGATTTCGGCGTAGAGCGGGCCATCGTAGCCCGGCGGGATACGGTCGAATTCGGTGCCGCCATCGGTGACCGTGCGGGTCAGCAGATCGAGCCGGCCTGTCGAGCTTTTGGCGTTGGCCACCGCGTGGACATCGGCGGGCAGGGCCAGCGATTCCATCAGGGGCACGAGGTAGACGCAGCCTTTTTCCAGCACCGCGCCGTGGCTGAGATCAATCCGGTGCATCTCGAATTCGCCCAGTCGGGGGATCACGCGGGTTCCCGATCCCGGCAGGAACGACGCGCGCACCCGGTAGGCGGTATGCCCGAGGCGCATGTCGATGCTGGCCGGTTGGATCTGGTCGTGGAGGATAGGGGTGTCGGCGCGAATGGCACCGTCGCGCACCAGCCGTTCTATCGCCTGGTTGGGAAAAACGCCGATCATGCGGTGCCCCCGGGAAGCAGCTGCGCCAATCGCCCGGGCGCAGGCAGGGGGCGGAGCGGAATTGTAATGGTCGGGCTAGCAGGACTCGAACCTGCGACCTTCCGTCCCCCAGACGGACGCGCTACCAAGCTGCGCCATAGCCCGACGATGAGGCGTTCATAGCGGTTTTGAGACCGGGGGCAAGCGGAAAACCGGCGCGCGATCATTCTTTGTGCGCGGCGCGCATCTGATCCATCAACCGGGCCAGCCGCGCGGCGAGCGGGTGGATTTCATCGGCGGTTGTACCGTCCAGCGGGGCGGCATCGGCCAGAAGTGCGAGCAGGCCGGGACGTGATGCGGCGCGCAGATCGGCGGGGGGATCCGGCGCGTCGACGATGGCGGGTCGCCGGGCGGCCGGTGCGGGCGCCGGTTCAACGGCGTTGTCGGGGGCGCCGTCAGACGCTTCGCGGGCGGGCGGTTCAGACGCGGCGGGCTCTGGTGCTGTGTCGGCGGGCGGGGCCGCGGGTTCGGATGCACCCATGCCCAGAGTCAGGCGCCGGCGGAAGGCCGGTTCCGGTGTGCCCAGATCGAGTTCGGGTTGTGCTGCCGGGGATTCGGGCGTTTCGGCCGCCGAGGGCAGGGGGCCCGCGCTTTCGCTTTCGGTGGCGGGTTCGGCGGGCGGCTTTTGCGCCTCGGGTTCGGGCGATGCCGCGACCGGGGCCGGCGCATCGGCGGGTTCAGGCGCGGGATCTGCGGCGACCTCGGGCGGGATTTCAGGCTCGCGCGGGGGGGCGGACTGGGCCAGGCGCACCACCTTTGCGGATGTGGCAGGGGCGCGCGTGCCGTCGTCATCCAGCCCGTGCGACAGTTCGGACACTGCCCCAACCCCTTGTTCGCGAAGCACTTTCTGGACACCTTTTATGGTCAGCCCATCTTCGTGCAGCAATTTGCGAATACCGCCAAGCAACAACATGTCGGATGGCCGGTAATAGCGGCGGCCGCCGGCGCGCTTGACCGGCTTGACCTGGGTGAACTTGCTCTCCCAGAACCGCAGGACATGTGTCTGAACGCCCAGCCATTCTGCAACTTCGCTGATGGTGCGGAATGCGTCGGGAGACTTGTCCATGTCCTGGCTCCGGATCAGACGCGTTTGTTGCCGGCGGCCACGCGGTCTTTCATCAGGTGCGAGGGCCGGAATGTCAGAACCCGGCGCGGCTGAATCGGCACCTCTTCGCCGGTCTTCGGGTTGCGCCCGATCCGTGCGGATTTATCGCGCACGCTGAAGGTACCAAAAGACGAGATCTTGACCTGCTCGCCGCGCACCAGAGCATCGGACATGTGGTCCAGCATACTCTCGACCAATTGCGCGCTTTCATTGCGTGAAAGGCCAACTTCGCGAAACACGGCCTCGCTGAGGTCCATTCGCGTCAGTGTCTTTTGTGCCATTGCCGTCCCCGTTGTTTTGGCAACCATAGGGGCGAAGGAAATTCCGAGTCAATATCAACGGCTTGCAAGGTGATGACGAAATGGCATTTGATCTGCCCCTCGCTCACCAGCGCAACACCACCGCTCCCCAGGCCAGGCCTCCCCCGATGGCTTCGGTCACGATCAGGTCGCCGGGGCGGATCTGGCCGCGGTCGCGCCCGACCGACAAGGCCAACGGGATCGACGCCGCCGAAGTGTTGCCGTGGTCCTGCACGGTGACCACCACGCGTTCCATGGGCAGCTTCATCTTTCGCGCGGTGCCCTGGATGATGCGGATATTGGCCTGATGCGGCACGATCCAGTCAACGTCATCCGCGCCCAGTCCGGCCCGCGCCAATGCAGTTTCCGCCGTTTCGGCCAGCTTTTCCACCGCGTGTCGGAACACCTGATTGCCCTGCATCCGCAGATAGCCCGTGGTGCGCGTGGCAACGCCGCCATCCACATAGAGAAGGTCGCGGAAATTGCCGTCCGAGTTCAGGTCGGTGGCCAGAATGCCGCGATCATCTTTGGTGCCGGCGCTGTCCTGCGCCTCGAGAAGCACCGCGCCGGCGCCGTCGCCGAACAGCACGCAGGTGCTGCGATCGGTCCAGTCCATGATCTTGCTGAAGGTTTCGGCACCGATCACCAGAACCCGCCGGGCCTGGCCCGACACGATCAGCGCGTTTGCATTGGCCATTGCATAGACGAAGCCGGCACAGACCGCCTGGATGTCGAAGGCAAAGCCGCGTGTCATGCCCAGATTGGCCTGTACCATCGTCGCCGCCGAAGGAAACGTCAGATCCGCCGTCGAGGTGGCCAGAACGATGGCATCCACATCCTGCGGATCGCGGCCGGCATCCGCCAGCGCCGCGCGGGCGGCGTGGGTGGCCATATCCGAGGTGGTTTCGCCTTCGGCGGCGAAATGCCGACGTTCGATGCCGGACCGCGACCGGATCCAGGCATCGGTGGTTTCGAGACTGTCTTCAAAGGCGCTGTTGGGAACGATCCGTTCGGGCAGATAATGCCCGACACCGGTTACAACTGCGCGGCAGATCATGACGTGGCCTGTCCTTTGTCCGAGGCGTCACGGGCCGGGCCCCCGCCATTTTTTTCAGCATCTTGGGCAAGCGCGGCGGCGGATGCAACCCGCGCGGCGAGTTTTTCCGAGAACCCCGATTGTGCCAGCTGGAACGCAAGCTTCACGGCCGCCGACACGCCGGTGGCGTCGGCGCTGCCGTGCGACTTGACGACCGTGCCGTTCAGGCCCAGAAACACGCCGCCATTCACCCGGCGCGGATCGATGCGTTTCTGCAACCGCCGCAGCGACGTGAGCGCCAGCAGCGAAGCGAACCGCGAGAGGATCGAATACTTGAACGCCTCGCGCAGATGCGCGCCGATCATGTTGGCGGTACCTTCGCCGGTCTTCAGGGCGACATTTCCGGTGAACCCGTCGGTAACAACCACATCGACCACGTTGCCCGGCAGATCGCCGCCTTCGACAAAACCGACGAAATCGAAATCCGCGCGCGGCGCGAAGCGGCTGATCAGCTCATGCGCCTGTTTCAGTTCCGGCCGACCCTTGTGTTCTTCGGTACCAACGTTCAGCAGGCCCACGCGCGGGCGCTTCAGATCCATGCCGTTGCGCGCATACGAGGCGCCCATCAGCGCATACTGCAACAGGTCGCGGGCATCGGCGCGGATGTCGGCGCCCACGTCCAGCATCACGTTGAAGCCCTGCGGATTGCTTGAAGGCCAAAGCACCGCAATGGCGGGGCGGTCCACGCCCGGCAGCTTGCGCAGCCGGATCACGCTGAGCGCCATCAGCGCCCCGGTGTTGCCACAGGAAACCGCAACCGTTGCCTTGCCCTCGCGCACCGATTCGAGCGCCGACCACATCGACGTGCCCTTGCCATGCCGCATGACGTGGCTGGGCTTGTCGTCCATCGTGACCACGTCGGGCGCATCGCAGAAATCGACACGTCCGCGCAGACCGCGGCGGCGTTCCACCAGCGGGCGCAGAACCTCTTCGGGCCCGTGCAGGATGAATGCGATATCGGGATTCTTGTGCGCCGACGCACTGATCCCCGCGACAACGGTCGCGGGGCCCTTGTCGCCGCCCATGGCATCAACGGAAATGACGATCTTTCCGGCGTTTGCTGAGGAGTGATCCGTCACGGCCATCATGCAAATGCGGTCCGGACCTGGGTTAGGCCGCGTCCTCGTCCAGATCGATTTCTTCGGCCATCGCCACGACTTCGTTGTCGTCGTAGTGGCCGCAGGCCGCACAGATGTGGTGCGGACGCTTCAGTTCGCCACAATTGGTGCATTCGTTGGGGTTTGCAGCAACCAGAGCATCATGCGCGCGACGGTTGTTGCGGCGCGATTTGGAAACTTTGTTCTGTTGGACGGCCATGTCTCAACCTTTGTGGTTCTGGGGCAGCGCTGCGGCGCAGGCGACCCGCGTTTCAATTCCATATACCGGACGGCGTGACGAGCGTGTAGGCCTAGGCCTGCGTCTTGTCCAACGCAAAATCTGGTGAAGGCGCGAAAATAGAGATGTTTTCAGCCGGCGCAACCTGATTCTGCCGGGGCGCGGCCAGCGCCGGCTTGCGCGTCGGGGCGGCGCGATGGCCTCAGTCCGTGTCGCTCTGGCCGCCCTTGAGAACCGCGAGACCGGCGAAAGGCCGCGCGTCGGCATCGCGCATCGCGGCCCGACCGGGCGCGGTATAGACAGCTTCGCCCAGTTCGGCCCCTTCGCTGCGCGGGTAAAGTGGCAGGTTCAGCGCCAGCGCCTCGCCCAGAAGCGCCGAAAGGTCGATTTCGGCGGGCAGCGGTTCGGCGGTGTCGTCTTCCGGCATCTCGATCTCGGCGCTCTCGGGTTCGGGCATGTCGGCCAGGTAGCGCCGTTCGACAGGTGCGTCGATGCGGGTGGTCACCGGCTGAAGCGTGACGGTGCAGGGCTGCACGACGGTGGCGCCCAGCGTGGCCTCGAGATGCCAGTCGCGCCGGCCCACGGCGCGCAGGCGCCCGCGCAGGCGCAGCTTGCGCAGGCCGCTCAGCCCGAGTTCGGCGCAAAGCGCCTTCATGGCGGCGCCTCCGGGGCTGAGATCGAAGTCGGTCGGGCGGTTCTGCGGCAGGTCGGCCAGCTTCAGGACGGTCGTGTCGGACATGGTGCGGATGCTTTCGTTTCTTGAACGTCGGGCTTTCCTTCTGTAATCGGGATAAAAGCCCAGCCGGGCCAAGGCAAGAGGACAGCCATGTTCGCACTTCGATTTCCCCGGGCGCCCGCGCTTCGCCATGTGGGTGTCGGGCTGGCGCTGCTGGCGCTGACAGGGTGCACCGCCACCTTCCGCGATCATGGATATGTGCCACCGGCGGAAGACCTTGCCGAAATCATTGTGGGGATCGACACCCGCGATACGGTGATCGAAACCATTGGTGTGCCGACATCGTCCGGGGTGCTGGACGACGGTGGATATTATTATGTGGCGACGCGCGTGCGCACCTTTGCCTATCGGCAGCCCAAGGTGATCGAGCGGGAATTGGTCGCCATCAGTTTCGACGCGCGCGGCGTGGTACGCAACATCGAACGCTATGGCCTGCAGGACGGGGTGGCCGTTCCGCTGGATCGCCGGGTGACGGATTCGAGCCTGCGCGACCAGACGCTGCTGCGCCAGCTTCTCGGCAACATGGGCCGTTTCGCGCCCGGCGCGCTGGCCGAATAGCGGGGCGCGTCACGCCATTGTCGCAGATGCCATGATAGGAGCGGCGCGCGGGCGACGGCGCGGTCGCCCGACCGCAGCAGGGGGCCGCAATGAGCACATCCGCCGTTTTCATGATCCGCGGCCGCTACCGCGCCGAGATCGCCCGGACCGACACCGCGCTGGCCGAAGCGCAGGAACTGCGGCGCCATGCCTTTCGCACGCCCGCGCGGGATGCCGACGAATTCGACCCGGTCTGCACGCATATCCTGATCCGCGACATCGGCTCGGGCGCGCTGGTCTGTTGTTTCCGGATGATGATGTTGAGCGATGGCGGCGAGATACCGCGCAGCTATTCGGCGCGATTCTACGAACTGTCGGCGCTGGCGCAGTTCGAGGGCCGCATGGTCGAACTGGGCCGGTTCTGCGTGCATCCCGAATGGCGTGACCCGGACATCCTGCGCGTGGCCTGGGGGGCGATGACCGCCTGGGTGGACGCCGAGGGGGTGGAGATGCTGTTTGGGTGTTCGTCTTTCGCGGGCACCGAAACCGAGCGGTATCTGGATGCCTTCGCTGTTCTGAAGGCGCGACATCTGGCGCCCAAGCGGTGGCTGCCGGAGGTGAAGGCGCCGGATGTGTTCCGTTTTGCCGCGCGGCTGCGGCGCAAGCCGGACGCGCGGGCGGCGATGGCCCGGATGCCGCCGCTGCTGCGCAGCTACCTGATGATGGGCGGCTGGGTCAGCGACCACGCGGTGGTGGATCGCCAGATGAACACGCTGCATGTCTTTACCGGGCTGGAGATCGGCGCAATTCCGCCGGCGCGCAAGCGGCTCTTGCGGGCGGTGGCCGGCTGAACGCGGTGCTTGCGGCACCGGCGGGTGCCTCCGGCGGGAGTATTTTCGGAACAATGAAGGCGAATGCGGGGCCCGGGATTGCCGGGCGCCGTTGACGCGCCGCGCGCGGCGGTTTAGCTGGCGCGCATGGCCCGACTTCCTTTGATGCAACTGTCCGGAATTGCGCTGACCTTTGGCGGCGCTCCGGTTTTCGACGGTCTGGATCTGGTGATCCAGCCGGGCGACCGCGTGGCCCTTGTGGGGCGCAACGGGTCGGGCAAGTCGACGTTGATGAAGGTGATGGCCGGGCTGGTGGAACCGGATCGCGGGACGGTGGTGTTGCCGCCCGGGCAGTCGGTTGGATACATGGAGCAGGATCCGGCGATGACCGGGTTCGACACCTTGGGTGCCTATGCGGCCAGCGGCCTGGAGCCGGGTGAACTGTACCGGGTCGAGCGGGCGGGGGCGGGTTTGAAGTTTGATCCCGATCGGCCCGTGGCCACCGCATCGGGCGGTGAACGGCGGCGTGCGGCCCTTGCCAAGCTGATGGCAGAGGCGCCGGATCTGATGCTGTTGGACGAGCCGACCAACCATCTGGATATCGAGGCGGTGCAATGGCTGGAGGAAGAGCTGCGCGCGACGCGGGCGGCCTATGTTATGATCAGCCACGACCGCGCCTTCCTGCGCGCGCTGAGCCGGGCGACACTGTGGATCGACCGGGGTGCCGTGCGGCGCCAGGACAAGGGATTCGGCGATTTCGAGGACTGGCGTGATTCGGTCTGGGAAGAGGAGGACCAGCAGCGCCACAAGCTTGATCGCAAGATCAAGGCCGAGGCACGCTGGGCCGTGGAGGGCATCAGCGCCCGGCGCACCCGCAACCAGGGCCGTTTGCGGGCCTTGCAGGCGCTGCGGGCCGAGCGTTCGGGCCAGATCCGGCGGCAGGGGGCTGCGGATCTGGCGCTGGAGGCGGGCGGCAAGTCGGGGCGCCGTGTGTTTGAGGCGCAAGGGCTGAGCAAGACCTATGACGGGAAGATCATCCTGCGCGATTTCGACCTGCGGGTACAGCGGGGCGACCGTGTCGCTTTTGTCGGACCGAACGGCGCGGGAAAGACCACGGTTCTGAAGCTGTTGCTTGGCCAGATCGCGCCGGATACCGGCGTGGTGACACAAGGTACGAACCTGGAGGTGGCGGTCTTTGATCAGGCGCGCGCGCAGCTTGATCCCGACATGTCCCTGTGGGACAGCCTGACGGGCGATCCGGAGATGCGCGTTTCGGGACGGTCGGACCAGGTGATGGTGCGCGGAACCCCCCGCCATGTGATCGGGTATCTCAAGGATTTCCTTTTTGACGAGCGGCAGGCCCGCGCGCCTGTGCGGTCTCTTTCGGGAGGCGAGAAGGCGCGGCTTTTGCTGGCGCGGCTGATGGCACGCGAGAGCAATGTTCTGGTGCTGGACGAGCCGACCAACGACCTGGACGTGGAAACGCTGGATCTGTTGCAGGATCTGCTGGGCGGGTACGACGGAACGGTTCTGCTGGTCAGTCACGACCGGGATTTCCTGGACCGGGTAGCGGCGACAACGGTGGCGTTGGAAGGCGACGGGCGCGCGGTGGTCTATGCCGGTGGCTGGAGCGACTATCAGGCGCAACGGCGTGCGGCACAGCCCGCGGCCGTCGCTGCGCCGGCCCCGGCATCGGCGGACACGGGTGCGATGCCCCGCAAGCCGCAGAAACCAAAGGCGGGGCTTTCGTTCACCGAAAAGCACCGGTTGGAGGCACTGCCCGCCGAGATCGCGCGGCTGGAGGCGGAGATCGCGAAGCTTGAGGGGCTGATGGCCGACCCGGATCTTTTCGCGCGCGATCCGGTCAAGTTCCGAAAGGCGAGCGAGGCGCTGGTGGCGCGTCAGCAAAAGCTGGCGGCGGCCGAAGATGAGTGGCTGATGCTGGAGGAGAAGGCGGGCGGCTGACACGCCGGTCTTTCGCCGTTTTGCCCGCCGCGATATCCGGCGCCCGGCACAAAATGACCTGCACACATGCCCAATCTCGGATGCCAGGTGCCCCACGCCGGGCGGCGCGGGGCACCGGCAGGTGCCGCGATCAGCCGTCTTGCAATGTGACCAGCGCGTGGCGCTTGCGCCCGGCGCTCAGCTTGATCGGTGCCGACAAGGCCCCGGCATCGATCATCAGCCCGGCGTCGGACAGGGGGGCATCGTCGATGCGCGCCCCGTTCTCGGCGATCAGGCGCTTGGCTTCCTTGCCGGACTTGGCCAGACCGGCGCGCACGATGAGCTGTACGATCGAGATGCCATCGCCCAGCTCGCTCCGGCTGAGCGCGAGTGTCGGCAGATCGTCGCCGACACCGCCGCCTTCGAAGACCGCGCGGGCCGTCTGTTCGGCGGCTTCGGCGGCATCGGGGCCGTGGCACAGCGATGTGACCTCGTTGGCGAGCCGGATCTTGGCCGCGTTGATCTCGGATCCGGCCAGCGCGCCCAGGCGGTTGCATTCGTCTACCGGCACCTCGGTGTAAAGCTTCAGAAAGCGGCCGACGTCGGCATCGGTGGTGTTGCGCCAAAATTGCCAGAAGGAATAAGGGCTGAGCATTTCCGCATTCAGCCAGACGGCGCCCGACTGCGATTTGCCCATTTTCCGGCCGTCGGACGTGGTCAGCAGCGGCGATGTCAGCCCGAAGACCGTGCCATCGACCACCCGGCGGGTCAGGTCGATGCCGTTCACGATGTTGCCCCATTGATCGCTGCCGCCCATTTGCAGGATGCATCCGTAGCGGCGGTGCAACTCCATGAAATCATAGGCCTGGAGGATCATGTAGTTGAATTCGAGAAACGACAGCGACTGTTCGCGATCGAGCCGGGATTTGACCGATTCAAAGCTGAGCATCCGGTTGATCGAGAAATGCCGACCGATGTCGCGCAGGAACGACAGATAGTTCAGATCGTCCAGCCACTCGGAATTGTCGATCATCAGCGCATCGGTGGGCCCGTCGCCGTAGGTAAGGTAGGCCGAAAACACCCGCTTGATGCCGGCGATGTTGTCGGCGATCGCCTCGGGGGTCAGCAGGGGGCGTTCGTCGGCGCGAAAACTGGGGTCGCCCACCTTGGTGGTGCCGCCGCCCATCAGGGTGATCGGCTTGTTGCCGGTGCGTTGCAGCCACCGCAGCATCATGATCTGGATCAGGCTGCCCACATGCAGCGAGGGGGCGGTGGCGTCAAAGCCGATATAGCCCGGTTGACCGCCCTTCACCAAGGCTTCGTCCAACCCCTGATAATCGGTGCAGTCGGCCAGAAAGCCGCGCTCGATCATCACGGCGACAAAATCGGATTTGGGGTGATAGGTCATGTCTCTTGCCTCGGGGCTGTGGTGCGGGGCAATCTATAGGCGGCAGTGAGGCAAAGGAAAAGGCCATGATGAAGGCCGGTCGGGCAGGTCGCGGCGGCGACAGCGGGCGTATGCGCGCCCTTGGGGCGATGTCGGGAACGTCTCTTGATGGTGTCGACGCGGCGGTGATCGACACCGACGGTGTCGAGATACATGGCTTTGGCGCCACCGGCTACCGGGCCTATTCGCAAGCCGAAAGGGCGGTTCTGCACGCGGCGCTGGGCCGCTGGAGCGGTCCGCAGGTGGACGCGGCGGCGCGCGTGGTGACCGAGGCCCATGCCGAGGTTCTGCGCGGGTTCGCCGGGGTGGACGTGATCGGGTTTCACGGCCAGACGCTGGCCCATGCGCCACGGGTGCGGGGCACCTTGCAGGTGGGGGCGGGCGACGCGCTGGCCAAAACGCTGGGTGTGCCGGTGGTTTGGGATTTCCGGTCCGACGACGTGGCGATGGGCGGCGAGGGTGCCCCCCTGGCGCCGTTCTTTCATTTTGCCTGCGCCCGGTGGATCGGGGCGCGCGGACCGATGTGTTTTCTCAACCTAGGGGGCGTCGGCAACCTGACCTATGTCGATCCGGCCTATGATTGCCCCGAAGCGCCCGGCGCGCTGCTGGCGTTCGATACCGGGCCGGCCAACGCGCCGATCAACGATCTGATGCAGGAACGGTTTGGCCGCCCGTTCGACGCCGAAGGCGCCATGGCGGCGCAGGGCCAGGTGGAAACTGGCGCGCTGGAACTGTTCCTCGCTGAACCCCATTTCGCAAAAATACCGCCCAAGTCACTGGACAGAAATGATTTTGGTGAAATGATCACACTTGTTTCGGCCTTGAAGGATACCGATGCCGTTGCCACGCTGACGGCGATGTGCGCCGCCGCCGTGGCGCAGGGTATGGAGCATTGCCCAAAACCGCCCGAACGGGTTTTGGTGACCGGCGGCGGGCGATTGAACCCGGTGCTGATGCAGATGCTGGCGGTTTCGCTGGATTGCCCGGTGGCGGCGGTTGAATCGGTCGGGCTGGACGGTGACATGCTGGAAGCGCAGGCTTTTGGATACCTTGCGGTGCGGGTGCTGCGCGGGCTGCCGACGTCGGCGCCGGGCACAACCGGCGTCGGCGCCGCCGTGGGCGGTGGCCGCGTCAGCCGGCCGGCGCGCTGACCGGCGCAACGCAGCGCTGTCAAAATGAGCGCCTTGCGGCGCATTCGACTATTTGCCGCCTGTGTCTGTCCGCGGAATATCGAAGCCCGGTTGCGCCAGTGTGAAACCGTCGAAGCGGAACCCGGGCGACACGGTGCAGCTGACCAGCGTCCAGGCGCCCGTCGTGGCGGCGGCCTGCCAGTGATGCGGGGGCACGATGATTTGCGGCGCGCCGGCGATCAGATCCGGTGTCAGCAGATGGTCCTGCGCCGGGCCTGCGTCGGTCGCGGCGAGCGAGAGGACAAGCGGCGCGCCGGCGTGATACATCCATATCTCGGCGGCATCGACCTTGTGCCAATGGCTGCGTTCGCCGCGGGCCAGCAAGAAGTAGATGCAGGTGCCGCAGGGCCGGCCTGTGGCGTCGGGTGCGCCTTGCCAGGTCTGGCGGTAGTGGCCGCCTTCGGGATGCGGCGCGAGGTTCAGGTGGGCGATCATCTGGTCTGCGGTCATGGCGGAAGGCTATGCGCAGAGGCCGCCGTTTCCAAGCAAAAGCTTCGGCGGATCGTCAGTATGCAAAAGTATTCTTTTGTATCATCCACTTGAACGCTGGATGCCGATTATTTCGCCCTAGATTGCAAAATGAAGAATTGGGGAGAGACATGATGCAAGAAGATCTGCAAAACCGTATTGTCGCATTTGCAAAGCACCTGGTGGGTCCGTCCGACGACCCCGCCGAAAAGGCCCGCAGTCGCGCGTGGCTGGACGCGCGCGGATTGCCCACCGCCGAAGGCCGGTTGCTTCTGGAAGCCCTGGGTGATCAGGCGAAAACCCGGACCGCATTCCGGGTTTTGCCGTGATCGGATCCGCAGCGCGGATCTAGCGGATGATCGAGCGGCCCGCGTAGGTGGCGGTTTCGCCCAGCGCCTCTTCGATGCGGATCAGCTGATTGTACTTTGCCAGACGATCCGAGCGTGCAAGCGATCCGGTCTTGATCTGCCCGCAGTTGGTGGCAACCGCGAGATCGGCGATCGTGGCGTCTTCGGTTTCGCCGGACCGGTGGCTCATGACGTTGGTGAACCCGGCGCGGTGCGCCATGTCCACGGCACGCAGCGTTTCCGTCAGGCTGCCGATCTGGTTCACCTTGACCAGCATCGAGTTTGCGCTGCCGCGGCGGATGCCTTCGGCAAGGCGGGTCGGGTTGGTCACGAACAGGTCGTCGCCGACCAGTTGCACCTTGTCGCCCAGGGCCTCGGTAAGCGCCTTCCAGCCGTCCCAGTCGTCTTCTGCCATGCCGTCCTCGATCGAGATGATCGGATAATCGGCGCAGAGCCCGGCGAGATAGGCGACCGCTTCGCCGCTGTCCAGCGTCTTGCCTTCGCCGGCCAGGACGTATTTGCCATCGCGGTAGTATTCGGTGGCGGCGCAATCGAGCGCGAGATAGATATCCTCGCCCGGTTTGTAGCCGGCCTTTTCGATCGATTTCAGGATGAAATCAAGCGCATCGCGGGTAGAGCTGATGTTTGGCGCGAACCCTCCCTCATCGCCTATGCCGGTCGAGAAGCCGGCCGCAGAGAGTTCTTTCTTGAGCGTGTGGAACACCTCGGCGCCCATCCGCACGGCATCGCGGATGGTTTCCGCGGCAACCGGCATGATCATGAATTCCTGGATGTCGATGGGGTTGTCGGCATGTTCGCCGCCATTGATAATGTTCATCATCGGCACCGGCAGCACCCGCGCGGCGGCGCCGCCCACATAGCGATAGAGCGGCAGCGTGCTGAAATC
>JANSXZ010000029.1 GCA_024742705.1 Paracoccaceae bacterium
CCCCGCGGCTCTACGGGTTCTATCCGATGGCGGAAACGCTGGTGATCACACCCGCGCCGGATGCTTCGGGTGCGGTGGTGGACGCCGCGCCGCATCGCGCGGCCCTGCCGGCGGTCTACAACCGGTACACGCCCGTGCGCGACACCGGCCCCGAGGCCGATCACATGCGCGCCTTGCTGCAACCGCTGCTGGCGACGTCGTACCTGCTGTGCGACTGGCTGATGGATCATGGCTGTTTCGGTGCCGAACAGATCGTGGTGGGCAGCGCATCGTCGAAGACCGGTCTGGGGCTGTGCCGGTCCCTGGCCGAGCAGACGCCGCGTGACTTCCGGATCGTCGGGCTGACTTCGGCATCGAACCGGGCGTTTGTCGAGGGCCTGGGCAGCTGCGACGAGGTGCTGACCTATGACGAGGCGGATCGGGTGGCACTTGTGCCATCGGTCTATGTGGATATGGCCGGCAATGCCGCGGTGAAATCGGTGCTGCATCACCGGCTGGGCGATCTGATGAAACATTCGGCCGCCGTCGGCACCAGCCACTGGGACAAGTTCGCCCCGCCGGGCGACCTGCCGGGCGCCCGGCCGCAGTTTTTCTTTGCGCCGGCGCAGATCGCCAAGCGCCGCGAGGAATGGGGGCCGGGCGTGATCGAGGCGCGGATCACCGAGGCATGGAAGCGTGTGGCAGGCGATGCGCATGACTGGATGCGGGTGCAGGTGCATTCCGGGCTGGCATCGGCTGTTGCGGTCTATGGCGCGCTGGCCGCGGGCACATCCGATCCGCGCGACGGCCATGTCATCCGTCTGGACCCGGCGACCTGATCCGCCGGGCCCGATCCACCGGAGGCGCGCAGGCGCGCCACGCGATTCATGGCCTTTGCATCCGCAAAGGCGGCCTGCCCCGTGCGGGGCAGGGGGCACCGCGGCGCGCATTGCGCCCGGATCAGACGGCGAAGGGATCGTCGGGATAGCCGACGCCGGCCAGGTACAGCCCGTGCGGCGGGCAGACCGGGCCGCAGGCCGCGCGGTTGCGCGCCTCGAGCGCGGTGCGCAGGTCGTCCGGGCTCCAGGCGCCGGTGCCGACGCGTTCGAGGCTGCCGACGATGCTGCGGACCTGGTTGTGCAGAAACGATCGGGCGCGCAGGTCGAAGCGGATTTCCGGCCCCGATGGTCCGTCGACTGCATTCAGTTCGACCGTGTCGAGCGATTTGACCGGGCTCTGAGCCTGGCAGATCGACGAGCGGAACGTGGTGAAATCATGTGTGCCGATCAGGTGGCGTGCCGCCGCGCGCATGGGCGCCAGCGCCAGCGGGTGGCGGACCTGCCAGACCAGCCCGCGATCGTGGGTGGCCGGTGCGCGGCGCATCAGCAGGCGGAAGACGTAGCGGCGTTCGCGGGCCGAGAACCGCGCGTGCCAGTCGTCGGCCACGCGGGCCACGGCGACGATCGCCACCGGCTGCGGTTTGAGGTGGTGGTTCAGCGCCTCGGACAGCCGGTACGGATCCCATTCGCGGGCCAGATCGCAATGGGCGACCTGCGCAAGGGCGTGGACGCCGGCATCGGTGCGACCGGCGGCTGCGATGGTATGGGCGCGCGGTTCGAGCCGTGCCAGCGCCGTTTCGATCGCCGCCTGCACCGACGGCTGATCGCGCTGGCGCTGCCAGCCGGCGAAGGGCGTGCCGTGATATTCGATCCTGAGGGCGTATCTGGGCATGGCCGCGCTGTTACCCGTTGGCGCCGCGCCGGGCAAGCCCGAGCGGGCGGCTCTGGCATCCGCGGCGCAGGGTGCCTATCTTGCACATGGCACCGGCAAGGAAAGACATCGGTTTTGGTCATATCCACATTGGCAGATTCGGTTTTTCGCGGTGTCGAAACGGCCGGCGAAAGAGTGTCGCAGGCCCTGTTCGAACCGGTTGTGCGGCTGGGTGTGACCGGGCTGGCGCGGGCGGGCAAGACCGTGTTCATCACGTCGCTGGTGGCCAACCTGCTGGACCGGGGCAGGATGGGCCAGCTGGTCGCGGCGCGCGATGGCCGGATTTCCGCGGCGTTCCTGCAACCGCAGCCGGACGACACCGTGCCAAGGTTCGAATACGAGGCGCATATCGCCGCGTTGACCGGGGCGAGGCCGCAATGGCCCGACAGCACCCGCGCGGTGAGCGAATTGCGCCTTTCGCTGAGGGTGCGCCCCGCCGGACTGTTGGGCGGGTGGCAGGGGCCGCGTACCGTGCATCTGGACATCGTGGACTATCCGGGCGAATGGCTGTTGGACCTTGGACTGATCGACCGCAGCTATGCCGAATGGTCGGCGGCGGTGCTGGAGCGGATCGCCCGGCGCCCCGAGGCGGCCGGTTTTCTGGCCGTGCTGGGCGAAACCGATCCCGATGCGGCCTTCGATGAAACCCGCGCGCGCCGCCTGTCGCAGGCCTTCACCGGATATTTGCAGGCCGCCCGCGCCGCGGGGTATTCCGATTGCACGCCGGGCCGCTTCCTGCTGCCCGGCGACCTTGAAGGTTCGCCGGTGCTGACCTTCGCGCCCTTGCCGCCGCGCCCGTCGGCGCCGCGCAGATCGCTGGCGCGCGAATGTGAACGGCGGTTCGAATCCTACAAGTCCAACGTGGTGCGGCCGTTCTTTCGCGATCATTTCGCGCGGATCGACCGGCAGGTGGTTCTTGTGGATGCCCTGGGGGCGATCAACAAGGGGCCGCAGGCCGTCGAGGACATGCGCCTTGCCATGGCCGATATCCTGGCGGCGTTCCGTCCGGGGCGCAACGCCTGGCTGTCGTCGCTGCTGATGGGGCGGCGGGTTGAGCGGATCCTTTTCGCCGCGACCAAGGCGGACCACCTGCATCACACGCAGCACCCGCAGCTGACCGCGATCATGCAGGCGCTGACCCGCGCGGCATGCGACCGGGCGCAGTTTGCCGGGGCGCGCACCGATGCCATGGCCATTGCCGCGCTGCGTGCCACCACCGAGGAAGTGCGCACCCACGAAGGGCAACCGCTGCATCTGGTGCGCGGATTGCTGGCGGATACCGGCCGGCAGGCGGCGTTTCACCCGGGTGACCTGCCGGAAGATCCCGCGCAGTTGCTGGGCCCGGCCCGCGACGGCGCGGCGCAGTGGCTGGACGGAGGATACCGGGCGATGACCTTCGCGCCACAGCCGCTGACCCTGAAGCCCGGCGACGGACCGCCGCACATCCGGCTGGACCGGGCGGCGCAGTTCCTGATCGGTGACCGGCTTTGAACGTTGCGATTCATGATGCCGGCCCGCTCGACGCCGGATCGGTCGGGGCGATCCTGTCACAGGCGGTCGAGGCCACGCCGTTTCTGCGGCGGATCCATTCGCGGGCCGAGGAAATCAGCTTTGCGGCGCAGATGATCGATGCGGGATGGGTGCGCGTGGCGAAGGGCGGTCGCGCGGTTCTGGGGTTCAGCGCGGTGGCGGGAGATACGCTGCATTGCCTTTATGTCGCCGATGTGGCGCAGGGGCAGGGCATCGGCACGGCGCTGTTGTCGGATGCCAGGGCAGGGCGGGCGCGGCTGCATCTGTGGGCCTATGCGGCCGATGCCCGCGCACGGGCTTTTTATGCCGCGCGGGGTTTCGTGGCGACCGGCGCGCGCGACGGCGGCGACAACGATGCCGGCCTGCCCGAGGTACGCTATGACTGGCAGGAGGGGAGCTAGGCGATGGCAAGAGGACCGGTTTTGATCGATCTGGAGGCCGCCGAGGCCGCGCCCAGCGTAAGCGAGGCCGAACCGGTACCCGATCGCGACATCGACGCGGGCCCGCAGGGGCAGGCGATGCAGGTTGCCGCCCGCCTGGCGGCGCGCCGGCCCGCGCGGTTGATGCGGTGGTTCTGGGGCCTGCTGGCAGCGCTGCTGACGGCGATGCTGTCGCTGGCGTTGTGGGATTTCGTCACCGGGCTGCTGGCGCGGGCGCCGGTTCTGGGCTGGGCGGCGGCGGCCCTGGTGGCCGCGCTGGGCCTGATTGCGGTGGTTCTGGCGCTGCGCGAACTGGCGGCCTTTGGCCGGCTGGGCCGGATCGACGGTCTGCGCCGCGCCGCCGATCGCGCGCTGGCCGATCGCGATCTGGGCGCGGCGCAACAGGTGGCGCGCGACCTACTGGCGCTTTATGCGGGACGCGAGGAAACCCGTTGGGGCCGCGACCGTCTGAGCGCGCATATGGCCGAGGCTTTCGATGCCGAAGGGCTGTTGATGCAGGCCGAAACCGATGTTCTGGCGGCGCTCGATGCGGCGGCCACGCGCGAGATCGAGACCGCCGCGCGGCAGGTGGCGACGGTGACGGCCCTTGTGCCGATGGCTTTTGCCGACGTCATCGCGGCGTTCAGCGCGAACCTCACCATGATCCGGCGGGTGGCCGACATCTATGGCGGACGTTCGGGGGTTCTGGGCAATCTGCGGCTGACGCGGGCGGTGCTGTCGCATCTGGTGGCGACCGGGGCCGTGGCGGTGGGCGACGACATGATCGAACACCTGGTCGGCGGGTCGATCATCGGAAAACTGTCGCGGCGGTTCGGCGAAGGCGTGGTGAACGGGGCGCTGACCGCGCGCGTCGGTGTCGCCGCCATCGAAGTCTGCCGCCCGCTGCCTTTCGTGCAATCCACGCGCCCTTCGGTGCGCGCCATTGTCCCGCGTGCGCTTGCCGGTCTGTTCGGCGGCGCCACCCGCTGAACCCGTCGCCACGCGCCCGGCGCGGCGGCTTTACCTTGGCGGCCGGCCCGCCTATAACGCCGCGCATGACCGTTTTTCGCACAGCCATTTCCCGAATTACGTCCCCGGCGCTCTGATACCAGGAGACGCCGGGCCAAGGTGTCCGACCCATCGCACCGACCACTGACCTTTTCTGACATGACCATCCGAGGACGCCCGACATGTGCGCCGAAACACCCGACTACAAATCCACCCTGAACCTGCCGCGCACCGATTTTCCGATGCGTGCCGGTCTGCCCAAACGCGAACCTGAATGGCTGGCCCGCTGGGACCGCATCGGCGTCTACGACCGGCTGCGCGAAAAGACCGGGCGCCCGCCCTTCACGCTGCACGACGGCCCGCCCTATGCCAATGGCCACCTGCACATCGGCCACGCGCTGAACAAGACGATCAAGGACATGATCGTGCGCAGCCACCAGATGATGGGATACGATGCGCGCTATGTGCCGGGCTGGGACTGTCACGGCCTGCCCATCGAATGGAAGATCGAGGAACAGTACCGAAAGAAGGGCCGCGACAAGGACCAGGTGCCGATCAACGAGTTTCGCGCAGAATGCCGCGAATTCGCGCGTGGCTGGGTGAACATCCAGCGTGACGAATTCAAACGCCTGGGCATCACCGGCAACTGGGCCAATCCCTATCTGACGATGGATTTCCACGCCGAACGGGTAATCGCCGAGGAATTCATGAAATTCCTGATGAACGGGACGCTCTACCAGGGCTCGAAACCTGTGATGTGGTCACCTGTGGAACAGACCGCTCTGGCCGAGGCCGAGGTCGAGTATCACGACAAGGAAAGCTTTACCGTCTGGGTCAAGTTCCGTGCCCGGGGCGCGAGCGATCTGGACGGCGCGCATGTGGTGATCTGGACGACAACACCCTGGACCATGCCGTCAAACAAGGCGGTCGTCTATGGCGCCGACATCGCCTATGGTCTTTACGAGGTGACGGATGCGCCGGCGGAATGCTGGGCCGCGCCGGGCGACCGCCTGATCCTGGCCGACACCCGTGCCGCCGAGGTGATGGCGCGTGCGCGGCTTGAGCCGGAGATGTACACCCGTATCCGAGACGTGACCGCGCCGGACCTGGAGGGGCTGTCGCTGGTGCATCCGCTGGCCGGGGCCGAAGGGGCGCAAGGCGAATGGGATGCGCCGCGCGATTTCCGTGCCGCCGATTTTGTCACCGACACCGAAGGCACCGGCTTTGTGCATTGCGCGCCGAGCCACGGGATGGAGGAATTCGAACTCTATCGCGACTTGGGGATGCTGGAGCAGGTGATCACCTACAATGTCATGCCCGACGGCCGGTTTCGCGACGATCTGCCGTTCTTCGGCGGCAAGGCGATCCTGAAGCCGAACGGCAAGGAAGGCAATGCCAACGCCGCTGTCATCGACAAGCTGGCCGAAGTGGGGGGCCTGCTGGCGCGTGGCAAGATCAAGCACAGCTATCCGCATTCCTGGCGTTCCAAGGCGCCGGTGATCTATCGCAACACGCCGCAGTGGTTCGCCGCCATCGACCGTCCCGTGGGCGATGGCCAGGACATGCATGGCACCACGATCCGGTCGCGTGCGCTGACCGAGATCGACAATGTCAAATGGACCCCGAAGACCGGGCGGAACCGGCTCCATTCGATGATCGAGGCGCGGCCGGACTGGGTGTTGTCGCGCCAGCGCGCCTGGGGCGTGCCCCTGACGTGCTTTACCCGCAGGGGCGCCTTGCCGACCGATCCCGATTTCCTGCTGCGCGACGATGCGGTGAACGCCCGCATCACCGCCGCCTTCGAAACCGAAGGCGCCGACGCCTGGTACGAGGCGGGCGCCAAGGAGCGGTTCCTGGGCGGCATCGTCGATCCCGAGGCCTATGATCAGGTCTTCGACATTCTCGATGTCTGGTTCGACAGCGGATCGACCCATGCCTTTGTGCTGCGCGACCGGCCCGATGGCACCGCCGATGGCATCGCCGATGTCTACATGGAGGGCACCGACCAGCACCGCGGCTGGTTCCATTCGTCGCTTCTGCAATCGGTCGGCACCACCGGCCGCGCGCCCTACCGTGCGGTGGTGACCCATGCCTTCACGCTGGACGAGAAGGGCAACAAGATGTCCAAGTCGCTGGGAAACACGATCGTGCCCGAAGAGGTGGTCCGGCAGTATGGCGCCGACATCCTGCGGCTGTGGGTGGCGCAGACGGATTATGTGCATGACCATCGGATCGGCCCCGAGATCCTGAAGGGGGTGGCCGACAGTTATCGTCGCTTGCGCAATACCATGCGCTTCATGCTGGGATCGCTGGCGGATTTCTCCGAAGCCGACCGTGTCGACGCGGCCGCGATGCCCGAACTCGAACGCTGGGTTCTGCACCGTCTGGCGGAACTGGACCGCACGGTCCGAGAAGGATACGCCGCCTACGATTTCCAGGGGGTGTTCCAGGCCGTGTTCACCTTTGCCACGGTGGATCTGTCGGCCTACTATTTCGACATCCGCAAGGACGTTCTGTATTGTGACGGCGACACCGCGGGGCGGCGGGCGGCGCGCACGGTTCTGGACCTGCTGTATCACCGGATCACCGCATGGCTGGCGCCGGTTCTCGTGTTCACGAGGGAGGAGGTCTGGCGGGAGCGGTTCGGATCCGATGCGGCTTCGGTGCATCTGACTGATTTCCCGCAGACCCCGCAGGAGTGGTTGAACCCCGATCTGGCGGCGAAATGGGCCGGCATCCGGCGGGCGCGGCGTGGTGTCACCCCCGCGCAGGAGGTGCAGCGCACCGACAAGGTGATCGGTGCATCGTTGGAGGCGGCGCCGGTGGTGCATGTGGCCGACGCCGATCTGCGCGCGGCGCTGCAAAGCGTGGATTTCGCCGATATCTGCATCACTTCGGGCATCCGCCTGACCGACGCGCCGGCGCCGGCTTCGGCGTTTCGCCTGGCCGATGTGGAGGGTGTGGCCATTGCCTTTGCCAAGGCCGAGGGTGGGAAATGCCAGCGTTGCTGGAAGATCCTGCCGGATGTGGGCCAACATGCCGCGCCGGCGGTGTGCGGGCGCTGCGATGCGGCATTGGCGGGAACGGATTGAAACCGGGGCGGGGGCGCTGCCCCCGTCGCCGTTCCGGCGACTCCCCCGGAGTTTTTCCGGCAAGATGAAGGGCGTTCAGGTGCCGCTTTGGTGCCAGCCGGGCTGGGCGGGGACGAATGCCTCGACCGCGGCTGTGGCGACCACCAGCGTGGTGCCGGTGTCGGGGTTGGTCACGTCGAGACCGCCGAACACGGCCCGAACGCTGGCGCGGCCACGCGGCAGGCCCGCGGCGAGTGCGGTTGTGTCGACGCGTTCGGGGGCCTGGACCGCGACGGTGACGCGCACCTCCATGGCTTCGTGCGCGAGGCCGATGCTTTCGAAGATCGGTAGGGCGGCGTGGCGGATCGCGTCTTCGATGGCGCGGGCGGCGGCCTTGGTATAGTCTTGGCCGTATTGATCGTTGCCGGTGCCCATTTCGATGATCATGCGTTGCAGCGTCATGTATCGCGCTCCATGTCGAAGGCGACGGAAATCGCCGCGTTCACGATCACCGTCGGTTGCCCGGTGCCATCGGGGCGGGGAATGTCGAGCCCGCCGGGCACCGCGCGGACGCTGACCTGACCATAGGGGAAGGCGGCGGCGACTGCATCGGTGTCGATGCGATCGGGGTGTCGGGCGCCCAGTTCCACGCTGATCTGCATGGCGGATCTGTCGAAGCCGAAGAGTTCGGCCATGTTGATCGAGTTGTGCCAAAGTGCGTCGCGGACAGCGCGCACGGCGGCCTGCGTGTAGTCGCCGCGCCGCAGCGAGGTGCCCATGCCCAATTCGGTCAGCAGTCGGTGATGGGGCATTTTGCGCGTGCTCCGGTGTTCGGGAAGGTCGGTGTTCGGTTGCGGGTTGATACCTGTCGCGGCGGGCGAGGCCAAGGTGTGTATTGCGCCTGCCGGTCGCGCGGCGGGGTTGCGCCGCCATTGAGCGCGCGCCAGTGTGGCGATGATGGAACACACCTGTACCGAGACGAGGTTTGGATGGATCGGCATGGCGGCGCAAGACGGGGCGCTGTGCCGTGTGTACTGGACCGCCGCGCCGCTGGCCCTGCCTGTTGCGCACCCTTCGGCGGCGGTTCTGCGCGCGGCGGTGCGGCAGATGCGGGCCTATGACGCGGGCGATCCGGCCGGTTTCGACCTGCCGCTTTGCATCCCCGGGACACCGTTTCAGCGCGCGGTCTGCGCCGCGATTTCGGCCATCGGCCATGGCGAGACGCGCACATATGGCCAGTTGGCGCAGGATCTCGGGGTATCGGCGCAGGCGGTGGGCCGCGCCTGCGGGGCGAACCCTTTGCCCATCGTCGTGCCCTGTCACCGGGTTCTGGGCAGGCGCGGGTTGACCGGGTATTCAGGTGCTGGCGGGATCGAGACAAAGGTGGCCTTGCTGCGCCACGAGGGGGCGGGAGGCCTGTTGATCTGATCCCGGGGTCAGCCGCGATCGCCCGGGGCCGGGAACATCTGTTGCGCCACGCCGGCACAGAGCAGATAGACGCTGGTCACGATCAAACCCCAATGCGCCCAGCTTTCCGGATGGAAATCGACCCAGGCGGCCCATCCGGCAAAGAAAGTCCAGGCCAGCGCCATGGGCAGGGTGATCGCGCGCCAGCGTTCGGTGCGCACCGGGTGCACGAACTTGAGCGGCAGGAACATGGCCACCGCCAGAACGCTGACCACCGTGATGCTGATCCAGAAGTTCGGTTCGAGCGCGAAAATCACCAGCACCAGCATGTTCCAGCAGCCCGGAAACCCGGAAAACGAGTTGTCGCGGGTCTTCATCCGTGTATCGGCGAAATACATGGCGCTGGCGAAGGTGATCACGATGATCGCGAACCACCCGGTCCAGCCGTCCATCAACCCGGATTTGAACAGCGCAAAGGCAGGGATGAACACATAAGTGAGATAGTCGATGATCAGGTCGAGCAGCACGCCATCGAATTCCGGCGCATGGGCGCGAACGTCATAGCGCCGCGCCAGCGGGCCGTCGATACCGTCAACGAAGAAGGCGACAACCAGCCACAGAAACATCAGATCCCATTTTTCATCGACGGCCGCCAGCATGGCAAGCATGGCGAACACGGCCCCGGTGGCCGTGAAGAGATGAACGAAAAGCGCGCGCATACGGATGGTCATGAATCCGTCATGCCGGAAAATTCTGTGCGGTGCAAACGGTTAAGCGCGGGGGTGGGTGCGGTCGTAGATCTCCATCAGCCGCGCGGTGTCGACGGCGGTATAGGCCTGGGTGGTCGACAGCGACGCATGGCCCAGAAGCTCCTGAATGGCGCGCAGATCGCCGCCGGCGCTCAGCAAATGGGTGGCAAAGCTGTGGCGCAGGGCATGGGGCGTGGCCGTGGCCGGCAGCCCCAGTTGCATCCGCGCACGTTGCATCGCCTTCTGGATCGCGCGCGGATTCAACGGCCCGCCGCGCACACCGCGAAATAGCGGCTGGCCCGGCGTCATGGGGTGCGGGCACAACCGGATGTAACTGTCGCAGGCGGTACGCGCGGCGGCGATCACGGGCACCACCCTCTGCTTGCCGCCCTTGCCGGTGATCCGCAGAACCGACGGCAACGGTGCGTCGGCGCCGGTCAGCGCCAGCGCCTCGGATATCCGAAGCCCGCAGCCATAGAGCACGGTCACCACAGCCACGTCGCGCGCCGCCACCCAGGCATCCTGGGCCTGAAGCTCTACGCTGTCGATCATGGCGCGGGCGGCATCCGGTGCCAGCGGGCGCGGCAGCTTCTTCTCGAACTTGGGCGCGCGGGCGGACAACACCGCCGTCGGCTCGAATCCCTCGCGGTCGGCCAGCCAGCGATAGAACGATTTCACCGCCGACAGCTTGCGCGCCAGGGATCGTGCCCCGGTTCCCCGCGCGCGCGTCGATGCCATCCAGGCGCGCATGTCGCGCAACGTCACATCGCTGAGCGCGCCCAAACCCTGCGGCCCGCCCCGATGCTGTGAAAGGAACCCGATGAAATCGGCCACATCGCCGCGATAGGCCGAAACCGTCAGGTCGGCGGATCCGTTCAGCGCCTTCCGCGACGCCAGCCAGAGCGACAGCGCATCCCGGCAGGCCGGCGAAAGCATCATGCCAGCCAGCGGCGCATCGCCCGCTCGAACACACCCGCGAAAAACGCAAGAAGGTCGGTGCCATGCTGCGGGTTGAACTGATGCGGATCCTCGGCACCCAGCACAAGCAGACCGGGCAGACGCCCCGGTCCGAAGTCCAGCTTCAGACAAGCCTCCGACCGGATCCAGTCCGCCGAGCGGCCATAAATCTCATCTGACGCGCCCTGAAGCTGGCGCAGCGTCACATCACGCACAAGTCCGCCGCGTCCATGCGTCAGATAGTCGTCAACGAAACCCGGCGGCTTGGCGCAAAGCACATCGCTCAATCTGTCGATCGCCTCGTCACGCTCGGTCTGCGCGGTTTCCAGCACCAGCATCACAGCGTCCACCCGCAGGATTTCCGCAACCTCGCCACCAAGATCGCGCAGAAACGTGTCGAATTCCACAGGGTCCAGCAATCGCAGGATCGCACGGTGGATGATGTTGGTGCCCGACAGGTTCTCGTAGGCGGCGGCGATCACGCTGCGATGGGTGTCTTCCAACCGGTCCAGGCGCGCTTCCAGCCGTTCCATGGCAATGCCGCGCAGGTCGACGATGTTGCCGCCCATGCTGCGTTCGTTGGCGGCGATCAGCGCGTGCATCACGTCCTGATCGTCGAGAATCGCATCCGGTTTGGCCAATATGGCCGCACGCATCGTCTCGTCCAGTTTCGGGCTGCTGCTCATCTGCGCCTCTGATCTGCTTTCGATCGGTTGGTGGTCTGCTCGCGGCAGGTCCATCCCGCCTCTTCGCGCGCAGCTTTACCGATTTTCACAGCGGATTCATCAAAAAAAGCTTGCCTGCCCCGCCGACTGCGGCATTTCAGACGCGGTTTTCACTGGCCGATTCGATGAAAATTGCCCGCAACGGCCCCGCGACCGCAAACATCAAAGCCCCCCTGGCAAGAGGTGAGGGCCACAGGCTTCATTGTTCCAAAAATACTCAAGTCCCGCCGCACGCCACGCGCCCGACGGTTACAGTATGGTGATCCGCGCCTGCGCGGCATCCTTCAGAAACTGCGCCAGCCCCTGATCGGTCAGCGGATGATCGGCCAGCTTGCGGATCACCGCCGGCGGCGCGGTGATCACATCCGCACCGATACGCGCGCTTTCCAGAACATGGTTCACCGACCGGATCGATGCGGCCAGCACCTCGGTCTCGAAACCGTAATTGTCATAGATCACGCGGATATCCCGGATCAGGTCCATGCCATCCAGGTTGATGTCGTCCAGCCGCCCGATGAAGGGCGAAATGAACCGCGCGCCGGCCTTGGCCGCGATCAGCGCCTGGTTGGCCGAAAAGCACAGGGTCACGTTGACCATCCGGCCCTCGTCCGACAGCACCTTGCAGGCTTTCAGCCCGTCCCACGTCAGCGGCACCTTGACGGCGATGTTCTCGGCGATGGCGGCCAGCTTGCGGCCCTCGGCGATCATTGCCTCGGCCTCGGTCGCCACAACCTCGGCGCTGACCGGCCCGGACACCAGATCGCAGATTTCGCGCGTCACTTCCAGGATGTCGCGGCCGGATTTCATGATCAGCGACGGGTTGGTGGTCACGCCGTCGACCATCCCCAGATCGTTCAACTCGGCGATTTCGGCGATTTCGGCGGTGTCGACAAAGAATTTCATGGCAGCGTCCTTTGATGGGTTGGCCTCGGCTCGGCTTGGCTTTACCCCAATCGTCAGGATGCTGAAACCCCCGAACCCCGCGTCTCCCGACCGCTTCGCGCCGGGCGAAACCGTTGCCGTGCTGACGGCCCAGCCGCTTGATCGGCTGCTGGACTACCGCGCGCCCGAAGGTGGCTGCCTGCCCGGCGCTTTCGTCGAGGTGCCGCTGGGGCCGCGCAAGGTTGTCGGCGTGATCTGGGGGCCCGGCCAGGGCGATTTCGATCCCGCCAGGCTGCGCGCGGTGATCCGGGTTCTGGACGTGGCGCCGATGCGCGCCGAACTGCGGCAATTCCTGATCCGTGCCGCCGCATACACGCTGACGCCGCTTTCGGCGATGCTGCGGCTTGCAACGCGGGCACCGGGGTTGGGCGACCCGCCGTCGATGCGCAAGGTCTACCGCCTGGGCCCGGCGACGCCGGCGCGGATGACTGATGCGCGCCAGCGTGTCATCGCGGCGCTGGGCGACTACGGCGGGCTGGCTTTCACGCTCCAGGAACTGGCCGAGGCGGCCGGGGTGACCGCTTCGGTGGTGAAGGGGCTGGTCGCACAGGGTGCGGTCCTCGAAGAGGACAGCCCGCGTGACATGCCCTTCGCCACGCTCGATCCGTCGCGCCCGGCAAAGGTTCTCACCCCCGATCAGGCCGCCGCCGCCGACCGGCTGCGCGCCTTGTTGCGCGCCGACGATTACGGCACGACCCTGTTGAAGGGGGTCACGGGTTCGGGCAAGACCGAGGTTTATCTCGAGGCAGTGGCCGAGGCGCTGAGGCGCGGGCGCCAGGCGCTGGTGCTCTTGCCCGAGATCGCCCTGACGGCGGCGTTTCTGACCCGGGTCGAGGCGCGGTTCGGCGCGCGGCCCGCCGAGTGGCATTCCGGGGTCACGATGACCGAAAGGCGCCGGGCCTGGCGGATGGTGGGGCAGGGTGGCGCACAGCTTGTGGTGGGCGCGCGGTCGGCGCTGTTCCTGCCGTTTCGCGATCTGGGACTTATCGTGGTCGATGAGGAACACGACACTTCCTACAAACAGGAGGACGGCGTTCTCTACAACGCGCGCGACATGGCGGTGCTGCGCGCTTCGATTTGCGGCGCGCAGGTGGTTCTGGCGTCGGCGACGCCATCGCTCGAAACCTGGGCCAATGCCGACGCGGGCAAATACCGGCGGTTGGATCTGACCGCGCGTTTCGGCGCGGCGGTGCTGCCGCAGATGCGCGCCATCGACATGCGCGACGCCGATCTTCCGTCCGGGCGCTGGCTGTCGCAGTCTTTGCAGGCGGCGGTCGAGGAACGTATCGCGGCGGGCGAACAGGCGTTGTTGTTCATCAACCGCCGCGGCTATGCCCCGGTTACGCTTTGCCGGGCCTGCGGGCATCAGATCGGCTGCGACCATTGCGACGCGCGGATGGTCGAACACCGGTTTCTGAAACGGCTGATGTGCCACCAATGCGGCGAGACCAAGCCCGTGCCCACCGTCTGCCCGGCTTGCGCCGCCGAAGACAAGCTGGCGCCTATCGGTCCCGGCGTCGAGAGGTTGGGAGAAGAAGCCGCGGCGCTGTTCCCGCAAGCGCGCATCGCCACGCTGAGTTCGGACCTGTTTGGCAGCGCGCGGGCGCTGAAGGCCGAGATCGAGGCCATCGCCGAAGGTGGCGCGGATATCGTGATCGGTACGCAACTGGTGGCCAAGGGCCACAACTTTCCGCTGCTGACGCTGGTCGGCGTGATCGATGCGGATCTCGGGCTTCAAGGCTCGGATCTGCGCGCCGCCGAGCGGACGTTCCAATTGATGCGGCAGGTGGCGGGCCGGGCCGGCCGGGCGGAACGGCCGGGCCTGGCGCTGTTGCAGACATATCAACCCGAGCATCCGGTCATCCGTGCCATACTGGGTGGCGACGAGGAGACATTCTGGCGTTCGGAGGCGGCGGCGCGGCTGGAGGCGGGGGTGCCGCCTTATGGGCGGATGGCGGGCATCATCCTGTCCGGCCCCGAGGCCGGGCCGGTCTTCGACCTGGGCAATGCAATGGCGCGCAACGACGGCGCGCTGCGCGCGATCGGCGCGCAGGTCTTCGGGCCGGCACCGGCGCCGGTGGCGCGGGTGCGCGGGCGCCACCGGGTGCGTCTTCTTGTGAAAGCGGACAAGGGGGCACCCTTGCAGGAGGCGCTGGCGCGCTGGATCGCGCCGCTGCGGCTGAAGGGCGACTTGCGGCTGGCCATAGACATCGATCCGCAGAGTTTCTTCTGAACCCGGCGCGGGCGGGCCGGCGCGCGGACCGGGCAAGCGGAATCGCGGGGCGGCGGACCTGCGCCTCCGGCGGGGATATTTGGGGCAAAAGGAAGGTGATTGTATATATGACAAACCCTGCCCCGCCGTGGCAGGCTGCCCTTGTTGCAAGTGGAGGTTTCGGGGATGCCTTGCGTCAGTCCGCCAGTTGTTTCGCGGTTCGAATAATCGATTGGCACTTTGCCAAACCGGTTCCACGAAAGCGGGCGATACGTTTGCAGCAGCGTTGCCGAGGGCGTCCAGGACGCCTGTCTGACGTCCCACTCCAAGGGCGCGTTCTTCACAACCGTCCACATCCGCGTCCGCTGCCAATCGCGGTTGACGATGACCCACGCGGGACCGCGCACGCGCGCCTTCCATGGCCTTCCACTTGCACTGGACCGCGCTCACTTCTGCCTTGGCCCGCCGATGCGTGAGGCGCCGGCCAACCACGGCGCTGAGCGTGATTTCACCACGCTCCGAATCCTCAACGCCGCTGGCCGAACGGTTTTTGTGGCGGCGCTCGAACATGGCCGAGTCGCGGTACAGGCGCTTTCTGGGGCAATGCTGGTGAACGCCCTTCATGCCGCGCTTGTACCGGTGGACGTCTCGTCCACCTCGACCACGCCGCCGCCGTTGCCAAAGTCCAGAGCGCAGCGAGAGCGTATGGCTTCACGAATGCGATGGGTCATGAACCACGCGGACTTTCGCGTGATTTCCAGAATGCGGTGGAGTTGTTGGCAGCTGATGGTTTTCTTGCTGGACGCCTTCAAGTTTGTAGGCGCGATCCACCACGCCAGAGTGCGGACAAACCAAACCATCGGTCCAGCTGATGCGTTCGACCTGCGCGTAAGCCCCGGTTTCATCGTGGATTTATGGTTGGGACCGCACGGACATGACAGGATCCTGTCTTCTCGATCTCGGTTCAGGGTTTCGCGTTGGGTTTGTCAAAGATGCAATCGCCAAAAGGAAAGCCCCGTGGGGCGGGCAGTGCGCAGGGCGGCGCGGGGCGCTGTCGGCGCAGGTTGCGCGAGGGGCGCTGAATTGTCTCGCCAACTGCGCCGGGCGGGCGTATGTGGGGGGTATGCTGAACACTGTACATCTTGCCGATGCCTCGCGCCTGCCGGTCTGGCGCAGGCCCGTGACTTTGCTGTTCTTGATGGCGGCGGCGATGCCGCTGGCCTTTGCCACATGGTCGGCCTTGCTGAACAATTTCGTGATCGAGGCCGCAGGGTTCGATGGCAGCGACATCGGATGGCTCCACACGGTGCGCGAGATCCCCGGATTTCTGGCGGTGGGTGTGATTGCGATCATCATGTTCATGCGCGAGCAGGTTCTGGGGGTGGTGGCGTTGATCCTGCTGGGGGCCGCGACGGCGGTGACCGCCTGGTTTCCGTCGATGGGCGGGATTCTGACGATCACCATGCTGAGTTCGATCGGGTTTCACTATTACGAGACGGTCAACCAGTCGTTGCAGTTGCAATGGCTGGACAAGGCGCGCGCGCCTCAGGTTCTGGGCTGGCTGCTGGCGGCGGCCTCGGGGGCGACGCTTTTGTCCTACGGCCTGATCGTGCTTTTGTGGGAGCCGCTGGGGCTGACCTACAACATGGTCTACCTCGCGGCGGGCGGCGCGACCGTGGTTCTGGCGCTGTTTGCGCTGCTGGCCTATCCGCAGTTCGAGGGCAGCACGCCGCAGATCAAGCGGATGGTGTTGCGGCGGCGCTACTGGCTTTATTATGCGCTGCAGTTCATGTCGGGGGCGCGGCGTCAGATCTTTGTGGTGTTCGCCGGTTTCATGATGGTCGAAAAGTTTGGCTTTGACGTGCATGAGGTGACCGCGCTGTACATGATCAACCTGGTGATGAACATGGCCGCGGCGCCGTTGATCGGCAAGGCTGTCGGGGTGTGGGGCGAGCGGCGCGCGCTGGTGTTCGAGTACCTGGGCCTGACGCTGGTGTTCCTGGCCTATGGCGGGATCTATGTTTTCGGCTGGGGCATTCTGCTGGCGGCGGTTCTTTATGTGCTGGATCACATGTTCTTTGCCCTGGCGCTTGCGTTGAAGAC
Organism: Paracoccaceae bacterium; assembly: GCA_024742705.1. Lineage (GTDB taxonomy): Bacteria > Pseudomonadota > Alphaproteobacteria > Rhodobacterales > Rhodobacteraceae > JANSXZ01. The sequence continues at coordinate 16,873 of JANSXZ010000029.1, forward strand.
CTATTTCCAGAAGATCGCCGATCCGGCCGATATCGCGCCCACGGCGGCGGTGGCCTTTACCATCAACCATGTGGCGGCGGTTTTCCTGCCGGCGGCTCTGGGGTATGTCTGGCTGGTGTCGCCCGGCGCGGTGTTCGGGATCGCGGCGGCCATGGCGATGACCTCGCTGATCCTGGCGCTGATGATCCCGCGTCACCCCGAACCGGGCAATGAGACGGTGTTCGGCCCGCCGATGCCGGCCCCGGCCGAGTAGAATGGCAGACGCAGCGGCAGGCCGCTTTGTCGAGGGCGCGACCATGGGCCATGTGGTACGCATGACCATGACCGGCGCGCTGGGCATCACCTTCGTGTTCCTGGTCGATGCCATGGGCCTGTTCTGGGTTTCGCTGGCGGGCAATGCGCAGCAGGTCGCGGCGATCGGGTTCTCCTTTGCGATCCAGTTCTTTTCGGTGTCTTCGGGCATTGGCCTGATGATCGCGGCGACCGCCCTTGTGTCGCGGGCCATCGGCCGGCGCGAACGGGACGCGGCACGCCAGATCGCCGGCGGGGCGATTGTCATCGCCTGCGCGGTGCAGGCCGTCATGGCCGCTTGTGTGATGATGTTCCGATATGACATCCTGGAATTGTCCGGCGCGACCGGCGAGACGCTGCGCCTTGCGGCGCGCTATCTTCTGATGACGATGCCGTCGCTGACGCTGATGGTGATCGGCATGGTGGCCAGCGGCGTTCTGCGTGCCGAAGGCGATGGCAAGCGTGCGATGTTCGTGACGCTGACCTCGGGCACGGTTTCGCTGTTCGTTGATCCGCTGTTGATCCTTGGGTTGGGTCTGGGGCTGGACGGCGCGGCCATCGGGCTGAACATTTCGCGGCTGGTTCTGATGTCTGCCGCGCTCTATTTCGCGACGCGGGTGCACGATCTGATCGCCCGGCCCGACGTTGCGTCGGTGGCGCTGCATCTGCGCCCGTTCGCGTGGATCGCGGTTCCGGCTATCCTGACACAGATGGCGACGCCCTTCGGCAATTACGTCCTGACATCGGTTCTGTCGCGCTTCGGGGACGATGCGGTGGCCGGTTGGGCCGTGGTCGGGCGGTTGACGGTGGTTGCCTTCGGCGGCATCTTTTCGCTGTCCGGCGCCATAGGCGGGATCTTCGGCCAGAACTTTGGCGCCGGCCGGTATGACCGGCTGGTCACCACCTACCGTGACGCGATGATCTTCTGTTCGATCTATACGCTGGTGGTCTGGGCGGCGCTGGTGCTGGCCACGGATGCGGTGGGGCGCGCCTTCGGTCTGACGGCGCCCGGCCTCGAGGTGCTGTGGGCCTTCACGCACATCGGCGCCGGCGCGTTTTTCTTCAACGGCATGTATTTCGTGTCGAATGCCGCATTCAACACTCTTGGCAAACCGGCGCGCGCCACCGCGCTGACCTGGTTGCGCGACGGGGTGCTGACGCTGCCGGTTGCGGTGTGGCTGGCGGGGATCGCCGGCGCGGTGGGGGTGATCTATGCGCAGGCGCTTCTGGCGGTGGTGATCGGGGTGCTGTCGGCCGTCTGGGGCTGGCATTATGTGCGCAACATCGGTATCGCACCGCCAGAGATCGACGTGACCACCCGCCGCGGATGGCGCGACGTAAACCGCTTCCGGAGACGATGATGCCCACATTTACCGCCCTGACCACACTGACCGGCGCCCGCGCCGCCGAGGCGCTGGGCGCGGCGATGGAGGTGCTGCACCCTGAACCCACCGGCGTCGGCGTCTTCGAGATGGAGGACGGATCGGGCCTGTGGGAGGTCGGTGGCTATTTCACCGAACCGCCCGATGTCGCCGGGCTGGCGCTGCTGGCGGCCGCGCATGGGGCGCAGGATTTCGCGGTGTCGCAATTGCCGGAAACCGACTGGGTTGCCCATGTGCGGCGCGAGCTGGCGCCGGTCGAGGCGGGGCGGTTCTTCGTCTACGGCAGCCACGATGCCGACAAGGTGCCGCAAGGGCGCGCGGCGCTTCTGATCGAGGCGGCGATGGCCTTTGGCACCGGCCACCACGGCACCACGCTGGGGTGCCTGCGCGCGCTCGACCGTTTGCTGGACCAGGGCGTTCATGCGCGCCGCGCTGTGGATATCGGATGTGGCACGGCGGTTCTGGCGATGGCGGCCGCCCTGGTCTGGCCCGAACCGGTGCTGGCTTCGGACATCGACACCGTGGCCGTCGAAGTGGCCGAGGCCAATCTGCGCGCCAACGGTCTGATGGATCGGGTGCGCTGTGTGGAAGCGGCGGGTTTCGATCATCCGCTGCTGGCGCAATCGGCGCCTTATGACCTGATCTTCGCCAATATCCTGAAAGGGCCGCTGGTGGCGCTGGCGCCCGATATGGCGGCGCATGCGGCACCGGGCGGACACGCGATTCTGTCGGGCATCCTGAACGAACAGGCCGACGAGGTGATCGCGGTTTATGCCCGGAATGGATACAATCTGGTGGATCGCGCCGCGATTGTCGACTGGACGACGCTGACACTGCGCCGCGCGGGCTAGGTTCGGCGGTTTTGGCGGGCTTGCCGCTATTCGGCCATATTCGCCGACTACCCATATGGCATCCGACGGTGGGGGCCTGAGGATGGAGGGTGTCTTGTCCGAAGCGAAAGCGCATTTCAACCGGCGGCTTGACCGGCTGGGGCGCAAGCACAAGGCCATGGGCGACGGCTATACCACGTCGCTGCGCAAGGACGGTCTGTTGGTGGCAACGCCGCGGCGCAAGCCGCGCAGGCTGCCGCTGCGTCCGCTGATGTTTGTCGCCGTTGCGGTGATGGTGTCCAAGGTGTGCCTGCTGTCGTATCTGGGCGAAACCGCCTATCAGGCGCGGCTGGATCGTCTTGCGCAGGGTGGCACGGTGGAACGTGCCGGTGCCTGGACGATGAGCATCGATCCTGTGACACGCGCCCTGTCGCAAAGGATCAACGAATTTTCGGGCTGATGTTTCGGCCCGCGTTTCGGGCGCGGCCCTGGCATTGATCGCCAGGCAGCCGCCCTGGCGCAGGTTTCACGACCGGCGCGTCCCGATCGCAGAGTTGGGTAGCGAGTGTAACGGGTAAAGAGCAAAACGCCGCGCTGTCGAAGGACATGCGCGGCGTTTCATTTCACGGGTCCGGCTGGCCGCCGGTAAAGGCCCATCCGAAAGCCGTTCAGAACGGGTTGCGGCCGGACGCCACGACGTCGATGTCGCCACGGATCATGCCGATGTCTTCCAGTTCGCGGTCCGTCAGACGCGACAGGGCGTTGCGGGTCACGCGGGCATCGTTCCATGCGGCGACGGCGCCGATGACGGAAGACAGCAGGGCGCCGATACGGCCGGCAAATCCCTGGGTGCCGTAGTGCGTGCGCGAGGTATCAAAAGCAGCCATATCCTTGTTCCTTGTGCTGGAGTTGCTGTTTCAGGTGTGTTCGTTTTCTTGTCAGCCGCATCTAGGGTTCGCCCAAATCGAAAGCAATATGCGAAAACGCATGTGTCCTATGCTTCTTTTGCATGGCTGCGGAACCCGGCGTAAACCTATGGGAAAACGTGGTAAATCCGGGTTGGGCAATGTCGGATTCGAACCACGTTGCGCCGCAAACCGGCCGCGTAGTCGGGGCTGGTGGCCGCGCTGTCGTTTTCAGGCGACGCGCGTGAAACGCTTGGCAGATGTTCGCCTTTCGTGCTAGTGCATCATAAAAGCAACAAAGAAACGGGCAGAGGGGCACGCGATGCGGGTACTGGGCATCGATCCGGGTTTGCGGACCATGGGGTGGGGGGTGATCGACGTGTCGGGCAGCCGACTCAGCCATGTGGCCAACGGCACCTGCACATCGCAGAGCGGTGCTTTGCCGGCACGTCTGGTGGCGCTGTTCGAACAGCTTGGTGAGGTTGTGGCGCGCTTTGCCCCCGACACTGCGGCGGTCGAACACACGTTCGTCAACAAGGACGGGGCCGGGACGCTGAAACTGGGCCAGGCGCGCGGTATCGCGGTTCTGGTGCCGGCGCTGGCGGGGCTGGAGGTGGGCGAATACGCCCCGAACCAGATCAAGAAGACGGTGGTGGGCGTGGGCCATGCCGACAAGCGGCAGATCGCGCATATGGTTCGGATGCAGATGCCGGGCGCCGAGTTGAAGGGCCCGGACGCCGCCGACGCGCTGGCGATCGCCATGTGCCACGCGTTTCACATGCGCGCCGGCGGCCGGTTGCAGGACGCGCTGCGCCGGGCCAGCGCATGATCGGGCGTTTGACCGGGCGGCTGGATTACCGCGCCGCGGACCATGTCCTGATCGACGTGGGCGGGGTGGGGTACATCGTCTATTGCTCGGACCGGACGCTGGCCGGGTTGCCGGGGCCGGGGCAGGCGGTATCGCTTTACACCGATATGGTGGTGCGCGAGGATCTGATGCAGCTTTTCGGGTTCGCCTCGCTGATGGAGAAGGAATGGCACCGGCTGCTGGTGTCGGTTCAGGGGGTGGGCGCGCGGGCGTCGCTGGCGATCCTCGGCGCGCTTGGGGCCGATGGCGTGGGCCGCGCGGTGGCTCTGGGCGACTGGACCGCGATCAAGGCGGCGCGCGGGGTTGGCCCGAAACTGGCGCAACGGGTGGTTCTGGATCTCAAGGACAAGGCGCCGATGGTGATGGCGATGGGCACGGCGCCGGCGGTGGCGTCCGACGTTGTCGGGCCGGACGGCGATGCCGGTGGCGGTGACCATGCGGCGGATGCGCAAAGCGCCGCGCGGGGCGCCAGCGGTGCGGCCGCCACGGTTTCCGCCACCGCGACCGTGGCGCCGGCGGCATCGGCGCAGGCGGATGCGCTTTCGGCGCTGGCCAACCTTGGCTATGGGCCGGGCGATGCCGCGCGCGCGGTGGCCGAAGCGGCGGGTGACGCGCCCGGGGCCGCAACGCCGGATCTGATCCGCGCCGCGCTCAGGCTTCTGGCGCCCAAGGGCTGAGCATGAGCGGATCCGACCCCACCCTGCGGCCCGACCCGTTGCCCGAAGACAACGACCGCGCGCTGCGCCCGCAGCTTCTGGAGGATTTCATCGGCCAGGCCGAGGCCCGCGCCAACCTGCGGGTTTTCATCCAGTCGGCCCGGATGCGGGGCGAGGCAATGGACCATACCCTGTTTCACGGCCCGCCCGGTCTGGGAAAGACCACGCTGGCGCAGATCATGGCCCGTGAACTGGGTGTCGGATTTCGCATGACCTCGGGGCCGGTTCTGGCCAAGGCCGGGGATCTGGCGGCGATCCTGACCAACCTCGAGGCGCGCGACGTGCTGTTCATCGACGAAATCCACCGGCTGAACCCGGCTGTCGAAGAGGTGCTGTATCCGGCGCTGGAGGATTTCGAGCTGGACCTTGTGATCGGCGAGGGGCCGGCGGCGCGCACCGTGCGGATCGAATTGCAGCCCTTTACGTTGGTCGGTGCGACCACGCGCATGGGGCTTCTGACCACGCCGCTGCGGGACCGGTTCGGCATACCGACGCGGTTGCAGTTCTACACGGTGGATGAATTGTTCGAGATCGTTTCGCGCAACGCGCGCAAATTGGGCGCGCCGGCCGACGATGCCGGCGCCCGCGAGATCGCGTTGCGGGCCCGGGGCACGCCGCGCATCGCCGGGCGCCTGTTGCGCCGCGTGGTGGATTTCGCGGTGGTCGAGGGCGATGGCCGGATCACACGCGGCCTCGCGGATGGCGCGCTGACGCGGTTGGGCGTCGATCACCTTGGGCTGGACGGCGCCGACCGGCGGTACCTGCGGCTGATCGCGGAGAACTACCAGGGCGGGCCGGTCGGAATCGAAACGCTTTCCGCGGCGCTGTCGGAAAGCCGGGATTCGCTGGAGGACGTGATCGAGCCCTACCTCTTGCAGCAGGGGCTTATCCAGCGCACGCCGCGCGGGCGGATGCTGGCGCGGAAGGCCTGGGTGCACCTGGGCATGGCGCCGCCGAAGTCGCAGAGCGATCTCTTTGGTTGAAGCGGCGCGCCGCAGATTCTATGCCTCCGGCGGGAGTTTTTCTGGCAAGATGAAGGGGGCGCGATGGCACCCGAAGAAATCGAGGCGCTGTTTACCCGTGCGGACGGAACTTTTTTGTGCGCGCGCTGGGGACGACCGATCGCACCGATCGTGTTCGGCGTCGAGGACGCCACGCTTTCGGTGATGAAGGGCGCGCTGGAGGCGGTGGGGCATCTGGCGGGGCAGCCGATCGCCGAAACCGATCCGGAACTGGGCAGCAACATGATGTTTTTCTTCATGCGTGCCTGGGACGAGTTGTTGGAGGTGCCGGATCTGGGCCGGCTGGTGCCGGATCTCGACGGGCTGGTGGCGCGGCTGATTGAGGCGGAGGCCAACCAGTACCGCATTTTCCGGTTCGACGAGACCGGGGCGATCCGGGCCTGTTTCGTGTTTCTGCGTGTCGATGCGCAACTGGGCGCGGTGCCGGCGGAGACGCTGGCGCTGAGCCAGGTCGTGCAATCGGTTCTGTTGTGGTCGGATACGGCCTTTGCCGAGCGCGCGCCGCTGGGTCTGGCCGGGGGCAAGGTGATCCTGCGCCCCGAGATCGCCGGCGTGATCCGGGCGGCCTATGATCCTGTGCTGCCGGCGATGTCGCGCGATGCCAGCCATGCGCTGCGCATTTTCGCGCGCCTGGATCGGCCGCAATGACCCATCGTTTTGCGGTTCAGGTCTATTATGAGGACACCGACATGGGCGGTATCGTCTATCACGCCAATTACCTGCGCTACATCGAGCGCGCCCGCAGCGCCTGGGTGCGCGACCTGGGGATCGACCAGAACGCCATGCGTGAGGGCGGTGTGGTGTTCGTGGTGCGCCGGATCGAGGCCGAGTACATCTCGACCGCGCGGTTCGAGGACCTGCTGGAGGTGACGACCACGGTTGCCGAGGTTTCGGGCGTGCGGCTGACCATGGACCAGGAGGTGCGGCGCGGCGAAACCAGGATCTTTGCGGCCCGGGTTCTGGCGGTGTGCATGAACGCGCGGGGCGTGCCGGTGCGGCTTCCAGCGGAGATTCGCGCATTGTCGGCCTGATTCGCGCGTGGTTGTGTTGGCATTCGGCGCGAAGATCCGATAGTTTGCGGGTAATTCGGGCTCGAAGAATGGCCCGGCCCAAAAACAACGAGCAGGCGGATGGAAACAGAGGTTCTGGCTTTGGCGGGGGAGATGGATTTCTCCATGTGGGGGCTGTTCGCCCGCGCGACGCTGACTGTCAAGCTGGTCATGGCGATGCTGGTGGTGGCGTCGTTCTGGGCCTGGGCGATCATCATTCAGAAGCATATCCTGTTTCGCGCGGCACGGCGCGAGGCGGCACGGTTCGACCGCCAGTTCTGGTCGGGTGAGCCGCTGGACGGCTTGTTCGACGAGATCGGGCCGGATCCGCGCGGCGCGTCGCAGCGTATTTTCTCGGCCGGCATGATCGAGTGGCGCCGGTCGCATCGCGATGACGGCGGGCTGATCGCCGGGGCGCAGTCGCGGATCGACCGGTCGATGGACGTGGCGATCACCAAGGAGGCCGATCGGCTGCAAAAGAGCCTGCCGGTCCTGGCCACGGTGGGATCGACCGCGCCGTTCGTGGGGCTGTTCGGGACCGTCTGGGGCATCATGAACGCCTTCATCGAGATCGCGGAGCAGCAGAACACCAACCTGGCGGTTGTCGCGCCGGGCATCGCCGAGGCGCTTCTGGCCACCGGGCTGGGATTGCTGGCGGCGATTCCGGCGGTGGTTTTCTACAACAAGCTGACCGCCGATTGCGACCGCATCGTGGGCGGCTACGAGGGCTTTGCGGACGAGTTCTCGACCATCCTGTCGCGACAGCTGGACAGCTGAGCGATGGCGGGCGGGGTCCTTGAGGGGGGCGAACGACGCGGGCGGCGGCGCAGCCGGCGGCGGGCGCGGCCGATGAGCGAAATCAACGTGACGCCCTTTGTGGATGTGATGATGGTGCTTTTGATCATCTTCATGGTTGCGGCTCCCTTGCTGACCGTGGGTGTGCCGGTGGAATTGCCGAAGACCGCGGCGACCGCCCTGCCGTCGGAAACCGAGGAGCCGCTGACGATCACGGTGGCCGCGGACGGGCGCATTCTGATCCAGAGCACCGAAACGCCGCGCGGCCAGTTGATATCCAAGCTGCGAGCGATCGCGGCCGAACGTGCCAGCGACCGGGTGTTTCTGCGCGCTGACGGCGCGGTGTCGTATGAGGTTGTGATGCAGGTGATGGGCGCGCTGAACGCGGGTGGGTTTTCCAACATCGGCCTTGTGACCGACATCGGCGGGCCTACCCTGTCAGAGACCGGGCAGTGAGGCGCGCGCGTGCAGACCGGCACCTATATCTCGGGCGTCGCGCATCTGGCCTTGCTGGGGTGGATGTTCATGGGCGATGTGTTCCGGCCCGCGCCGGAGCCGTTCGAGGTCACCGAGGTGGCGGTGATTTCGGGGGCGGATTTCGCGGCGATGGTGGCGGCGCAGGCGCCGCCGGAAGCTGCGCAACTTCCCGTGGCGCTGCCGGTGCCTGAACCGCAGACGCCGCAGGTGCCGGTGCCTGCGGCGCCCCGGCCCGAACCCGAGAGAGCGCCCGAGCCGGTGCCCCAGATCGCGCAGCCCGCGCCGCTGCCCGAACCGACGCCGCCTGCGCCCGAACCCGCGCCCGCCCCGGACCCCGAACCCGTGCCGGAACCCGAGCTTGCGCCAGCCCCTGAGCCTGCGCCCGAACCGGCGCCGCCCGAGGTCGTGGTCACGGCCCCGGCGTCGACACCCCGGCCGCGGCCCAGGCCCGCCGAACGGATCGCCCCCGAACCGGTGGCCGCGCCGCCGCCCGAAGCGGCACCCGATCCCGTCGCCCGCCCCGCAGTGACGCCCGAGCCGGACAGCGAAGCCAGCGAACCCGAACCGGCGCAGGCGGCCACGTCGCCCGAAGCGGCAACGACCCAGACGGTGACCGAGGCCGACACCCCCGCCGCCACCGCGCCGGCCCGTTCGCCGCGCCCGCCGGACCGGCCGGCGGCACCCACGCAGGCCGCGCGCGAAGCGACGCGCAGCGCCGTCGAGGATGCGCTGGCCGAAGCCCTTGGGGCGCCGGCCCAGGCCGCGGCCCCCGCGCCGGCCGGTCCGCCGCTTTCTGCGGGTGAGCAGGATGCGCTGCGCGTTGCGGTATCGTCGTGCTGGAATGTCGGTTCGCTGAGTTCCGAGGCCCTGCGCACCACTGTCGTCGTGGCCATGACCATGACGCGCGAGGGCCGTCCCGAGGCTGGTTCGCTGCGGCTGGTGTCGGCTTCGGGGGGAACGGATGCCGCCGCGCGGCAGGCGTTCGAGGCGGCGCGGCGCGCCATCATCCGCTGCGGTGCCGGCGGATTTCCACTGCCGGCCGAGAAATATGCGGCCTGGCGCGAGATTGAAATGACCTTCAACCCCGAAAGGATGCGGATCAGATGATGCGATTTCTCGGAGGATGCGTTTGTGCGCTTTTGGCGCTGGTGGCCGCTCCAGCGGTTGTGGCCCAGGGTGGCCCGCTCAGAATCGAGATCACCGAAGGGGTGATCGAGCCGCTGCCCTACGCGGTGCCCGATTTCGTGGCCGAAACCGCCAGCGCAGGCGACTACGCGGGCCGCCTTGCGCGGGTCGTGGCGGCCGATCTCAGCGGCACGGGGCTGTTTCGCGAAATCCCGTCTTCGGCCTACATCGGTTCGGTTTCGGATTTCGGCGCTGCGGTGCAGTATGCCGACTGGAAGGCGATCAACGCGCAGGCGCTGATCACTGGTGCGGTGTCGGTTGTTGGCGGGCAGTTGAATGTAAAGTTCCGTGTCTACGACGTGTTTTCGGGGGCCGAACTGGGCAACGGGCTGCAATTCGCCGGGCCCGCCGATGGCTGGCGGCGCATGGCGCACAAGGTGGCCGATGCGGTCTACAGCCGGATCACCGGTGAAACCGGCTATTTCGACAGCCGCGTTGTCTTCGTGTCGGAAACCGGCCCCAAGAACGAACGCCGCAAGCGCCTTGCGATCATGGACTACGACGGTGCGAACGTGCAGTACCTGACCGACAGTTCGGCTATCGTTCTGGCGCCACGGTTTTCGCCCACCGGCGACAGGGTTCTCTATACCAGCTATGAGACCGGGTTTCCGCGCATCTATGTTCTGGATGTGGGGCGGGTGCAGCGGCGTGTGCTCGAGGCGGGCGATGCCACCATGAGCTTTGCGCCCCGCTTCGCGCCGGATGGCAACACGGTGGTGTTTTCGCTGACCGAAGCCGGCAACAGCGATATCTACACGCTGAACGTGGCAACGGGCGCGCGCGCGCGCCTGACAACCGCGCCGTCGATCGAAACCGCGCCCAGCTATTCGCCCGATGGCCGCCGGATCGTCTTTGAAAGCGACCGTTCGGGAAGTCAGCAGCTCTATGTCATGGGCGCCGACGGGAGCGACCCGCGCCGCATCAGCTTTGGCGACGGCCGCTATGGCACGCCGGTCTGGTCGCCGCGCGGCGATCTCATCGCCTTCACCAAACAGAGCAAGGGGCGGTTTCACATTGGCGTGATGCGCACCGATGGATCCGAAGAGCGCCTTTTGACAGCGTCGTTTCTGGACGAGGGGCCGACATGGTCGCCCAATGGCCGTGTGATCATGTTTGCCCGTGAAACCCGTGGCGCGGCGGGGCGGTCATCGCTCTATTCGGTCGACATCAGCGGCCGCAACCTTCAGCCGGTGCGCACGCCCGAAGGCGGCTCGGACCCGTCGTGGGGGCCGTTGCAGCGCTGAGTGGCGACATTTGCAACACGCAGGCCCTGTGTTAGGCTGATACGCGAGCATAAATAAGCCCGAACAAATGAGGCAACCCATGAACACCCTGACCCGCATCGCAACCGTCCTGGCCTTCGGGCTGTTGTCGGCCTGCGCCCAAAACAGCTTTGACGGCAATGAAACCGCGCTGACCGGCCTTCCCGGCGGCGCCGGAGCGGGCGACCTGTCGGCGGATGCGTCCGACCCGACGTCGGCGGCGTATTTCCAGAAGGCGATCGGCGACCGGGTGCTGTTTCCGGTCGATCAATCGACGCTGACCGCCGAGGCGCAGTCGGTGCTGGCCGCACAGGCGCAATGGCTGTCGGCGAACCCCGACTACATCGCCAACATCGAAGGCCATGCCGACGAACAGGGCACCCGCGAATACAACCTTGCACTGGGCGCCAGGCGCGCAAACGCCGCCCGCGAATACCTGGTGTCGCAGGGCATCGCCGGCGACCGGCTGCGCACGGTCAGCTTCGGCAAGGAACGTCCGGTCGAGATTTGCAGCGACGAAAGCTGCTACGCCAAGAACCGCCGCGCCGTTACGGTTCTGGCCTCTGGTCTGACGGGGTAAGGGCGATGCGGGGTTTCGGCGGGCTCATTCTCGGGGTTCTGATCTGGGCCGCGCCGCTGGCGGGCCCGCTGGCGGCGCAGGACCGGGCGCGCACGCTGGCCGATATTCGCCAGGAGTTGACCGTGCTCTACGTTGAAATCCAGAAGCTGCGCCGCGAACTTTCGACAACCGGCGGCGCTGCGGGCGTGTCGGGCGGCGGCAGTATTCTTGACCGTGTCAACGGCATCGAGGCCGAGATGCAGCGCCTGACCGCGCAGACCGAGCAGTTGCAGTACCGCATCGAACAGGTCGTGCGCGACGGCACGAACCGCATCGGCGATCTGGAATTCCGGCTTGTCGAACTGGAGGGCGGCGATGTGGGCCAACTGAGCCAGACCACCACCCTGGGCGGCGATGCCACCGTGCAGCCGCCGGCGCCGGCGGTGCCCCCCGCCGCCACGCAGGGCACGCAGCTTGCGGTGGGCGAAGAGGCAGATTTCAGGGCCGCCAACGACGCGCTGGCCGCCGGCAACCACGCCGAGGCGGCATCGCGGTTCGCGGCCTTCAGCGAAAGCTATCCGGGCAGCCCGCTCGAGGCCGAGGCGGCCTTGGGCCGGGGGCGCGCGCTGGAGGCGATGGGCGACACCCGTGAAGCCGCGCGCGCCTATCTTCTGAGCTACTCCACCGATCCTGCCGGCCCCGCAGCGCCGCAGGCGGTGCTGTTGCTGGGCACCGCGCTGGGCGCGCTGGGCAAATCCCAGGAGGCCTGCCTGACCCTTGGCGAGATCGCCACGCGGTATCCCGGCACCGCGGCGGTGTCCGAAGCGGCGCGCGAGATGGCCGAACTCGGCTGCGGGTGAGCGCGGCGCGGCGCGACATCGTCGGTGCCATTGCTGCGGGGTTGCGGCCCTGGCCCGAACGTCTGGGCGTCGCGGTGTCGGGCGGCGGGGATTCCCTGGCGCTGATGCACGCGCTGGCGCGGCTGCGCGCCCAGGGCGGTCCGGCGCTGTGGATCGCGACGGTGGATCATCGGCTGCGCCCCGAGGCGGCGGCCGAGGCGGCGCGGGTCGCGGCGGCGGCGGCAGATCTGGGGTTGCCCCATGACACGCTGCAATGGGACGATGCCGCGCCCGGCGGATCGGGAAATTTGCAGGCCGCCGCGCGCGCGGCCCGATACCGGCTGCTGACCGGGTGGGCCGGCGCGCGCGACCTCGCGCATGTGGCGCTGGGCCATACCGCCGACGATCAGGCCGAAACGCTGCTGATGCGGTTGGCGCGCGCGCCCGGCGTCGACGGATTGTCGGGCATGGCGCCGCGCCGCCGGGCCGGCGGTATCTGTCTGCTGCGCCCGGCGCTGACGCTGGCGCGGGCGGATCTGCGCGCCTTTCTGGCCGATCAGGGCATCGTCTGGAGCGAGGATCCGTCGAATTCCGACATGACCTATGACCGGATCAAGGCCCGCGCCCTGCTGGCGGCGGGGCGCCGGCTGGGGCTGTCGGTGCGGGGGCTGGCGGATGTGGCGGCCAATATGGCGCGGGCACGCGACGCGCTGGATCACTACACCGCCATGGCGGCGCGTGATCTGGCCGACGTCAGGGCCGGCGCGGTGGTTCTGGCAAGGGACGGGTTTGGCGCGCTGCCGCCGGAAACCGCGCGCCGGCTGTTGTCGGGCGCCGTGGTGTGGGTGACGGCGGCGGATTATCCGCCGCGCCGCGCGCCGCTGGCGGCCGCGCTGGCGGCAGCGGGCGCGGGCGGATCGGCAACGCTGGCCGGCGCGCGCGTTCTGGTGCGCGGCGGATACATCTGGATCGCGCGCGAATTCAACGCGGTGCGCGCGGTTGCCACGGCGCCGGGTGCGGCGTGGGATCGCCGGTGGCGGATCGCGGCGGCGCCCGGCGCGGCCACGGGGCCGCGCCCCGTGCTGCGGGTGGCCGCGCTGGGGCCCGGCGGTCTGGCGCAATGCCCGGACTGGCGCGCCCTTGGGGTGCCGCGTGCGGTGCTGATGGCCACTCCGGCGTTGTGGCAAGGCCAGCGGTTGTGCGCCGCGCCGGCGGTACAACCGGCGCCGGGCGTGGCCGTCACGGCGCCGGGCGACACAGAAGACTTCGTCGCCGCGCTATTATCTCATTGAACCGGATCAGATCATGTCTATCTTGTCATCAACCCGGAGCCACGCTGCTGTGGCTCCGCATTGTTGGGAGATTATCCTTGGGTAATGCACGCAATATCGCCTTTTGGGTCGTCCTGTTCCTGTTGATCCTCGCGTTGTTCAACCTGTTCAGCGGAACCGGCAGCACCCTTCAGAGCCGCGAAATCAGCTATTCCGAATTCGTCAGTTCCGTACGCGGCGGCGATGTCAGCCAGGTCACGCTGGACGGTGAGCAGGTCAGGTTCCGCGGATCGGATGGCGTCGATTATGTCACGATCAAACCGGAAGACGCCGAAATCACTGAATTGTTGATCGCCAACGACATTCCGGTCAAGGCCGAACAACAGCAGCAATCGGGGTTCCAGACCTTCCTGGTGTCGCTGTTGCCGTTCCTTTTGTTGATCGGCGTCTGGGTTTATTTCATGAACCGGATGCAGGGCGGCGGCAAAGGCGGCGCGATGGGCTTTGGCAAGTCCAAGGCGAAAATGCTGACCGAAAAGCACGGCCGCGTCACCTTTGATGACGTGGCGGGCATCGACGAGGCGAAAGAAGAACTGGAAGAGATCGTGGAATTCCTGCGCAATCCGCAGAAATTCTCGCGGTTGGGCGGCAAGATCCCGAAGGGGGCGCTGCTGGTTGGCCCTCCGGGCACCGGTAAGACGCTGCTGGCGCGCGCCATCGCGGGCGAGGCGGGTGTGCCGTTCTTCACCATCTCGGGTTCGGATTTTGTCGAGATGTTCGTGGGCGTCGGCGCCAGCCGTGTGCGCGACATGTTCGAGCAGGCGAAGAAGAACGCGCCCTGCATCGTGTTCATCGACGAAATCGACGCCGTGGGCCGGCACCGTGGTGCGGGCTATGGCGGCGGCAACGACGAACGCGAACAGACGCTGAACCAGCTTCTGGTCGAAATGGATGGCTTTGAGGCGAATGAAGGCGTGATCATCATCGCCGCCACCAACCGCAAGGACGTTCTTGACCCCGCGCTGCTGCGTCCGGGCCGTTTTGACCGTCAAGTGACGGTGGGCAACCCCGACATCAAGGGCCGCGAGAAGATCCTGGGCGTACACGCGCGCAAGACGCCGCTGGGCCCGGATGTGGATCTGCGGATCATCGCGCGCGGCACCCCCGGCTTTTCGGGCGCCGATCTGGCCAACCTCGTGAACGAGGCGGCACTGATGGCGGCGCGTGTCGGACGCCGGTTCGTGACGATGGAGGACTTCGAATTCGCCAAGGACAAGATCATGATGGGCGCGGAACGGCGCAGCATGGTCCTGACCCAGGATCAGCGCGAAAAGACCGCCTATCATGAGGCCGGCCATGCGATTGTGGGGATCAACCTGCCTAAATGCGATCCGGTCTACAAGGCCACGATCATTCCGCGCGGCGGCGCTCTGGGCATGGTCATGAGCCTGCCGGAAATGGACAAGTTGCAGATGTTCAAGGACGAAGCCGAACAGCGCATCGCCATGACAATGGCGGGCAAGGCGGCGGAAATCCTGAAGTACGGCAAGAACGAGGTGTCCTCGGGCCCGGTGGGCGACATCATGCAGGCCAGCCAGCTGGCCCGCGCGATGGTCATGCGGTACGGCATGTCCGACAAGGTCGGCAACGTCGATTACCAGGAGGCCGCGGAAGGCTATCAGGCGAATGGCGGGGCCGGCGGTTTCTCGGTTTCGGCGGCCACGAAGGAGCTGATCGAATCCGAGGTGAAGCGGATCATCGACGAAGGCTATGCCACCGCGGAACGGCTGCTTCAGGAAAACTGGGAGGCCTTCGAACGGTTGGCCCAGGGTCTGCTTGAATATGAAACGCTGACCGGCGAAGAAATCCAGCGCGTGATCCGGGGCGAACCGCCACAGAAAGAAGACGATCAGGACGATACGCCCGCGGGCAACGCGCCCAGCGTCACGGCGATCCCCAAGACCAAGCCGAAACGTCCGCCGAGCGACGGTGCGATCGACCCCGAGCCCGAACCTTCGGCCTGATCCACGCAACGGCCGCGAACAGCGCCCCCGGTCCCGCCAAGTGCAGGGCCGGGGGTTTTTCTTGCGATGCGCCCCTGTCAATGCCGTGCGGATCGACGATGCCGGCACCGGCAGGTGCCAGGCCCGCCCGCTTCGTCGCTGTGCCCGCCGAGGGCCTGTGCCGGCCGGCACCGGGGCGCCGGGTGCCTGTTCTGTGACGTCCCTGAATCGGTTCCGGGGTTCCATCGCACGGGCGCATGGCATTGCGATTGACTCTGAAGGCGCGGGTGGGCTTTCTGCCCGGAGAAGGCGCAGCGAACAGAAGGGGGCACGCCGATGGCGGTGCTGAAGGACAGTGGGTTTCGGGGCCGGGTGGAATGGCTGGGCGTTGCAGCGCCCGACGGCTTGCGCTCGACGCCATGCGATGCGCTGGAACTGGGCTTTGGCGGCATCGCGGGCGCGCGCCACGAGGGCGTCAACCGGCCTTCTTGCGTGCGGGTCAAAGACCTTTACCCGCGCGGCACCGAAATCCGCAATGTGCGTCAGCTGACGGTGCTATGCGCCGCGCAGATGGCGGAGATTGCCGAAGGTATCGACCTTGCTGCGCTGGATCCCGCGCTGCTGGGCGCGAACCTGGTGCTGCGGGGGATCCCCGATTTCACGCATGTGCCGCCTTCCGCGCGGCTGCAGGGGCCTTCGGGCGCCACGCTGACACTGGACATGGAGAACCTGCCCTGCGTATTGCCGGGCCGCGAGATCGAGGCCGAGACGCCCGGACACGGCAAGGCGTTCAAGGTTGCGGCCGTCGGCAAGCGGGGTGTGACCGCCTGGGTCGAAAGGCCTGGCGCCATCGCGCTGGGTGACGAACTGACGCTTTTCGTGCCGGCCCAGCGGCCGTGGCGGCCCGCATGATCGCAGGCGGGGCCGGCGCCATGCCCTGTCACCGGGGCCGAATGGCATTGCGAGGCGGGCGATGACCTGGCCAGCCTATGATCTGTTCGAAATCTCCGGGCTTCTCGGGGTTGCGCTGTATCTTTTCTCGTATGCGGCGCTGCAATCGGGCATCCTGAAGGGGGCCAGCTATACCTACGCGCTGCTGAACATGCTTGCCGCGGCGCTGGTCCTGCTTTCGCTGACGCGCGAATGGAACCTGTCGTCGGCGCTGATCCAGATCAGCTGGATCACCATATCGGTGGTCGGGCTGACGCGGGTCTGGCTGCTGACGATGGCGCTGCGGTTCTCGGAAGAAGAGGCCGAACTGGTCGCCCGGCGCTTTCCGACAATGCGCCGTCTGGATGCGCGACGGTTGCTGAACAAGGGCGTGTGGCGCGATCTGGACGAGGGCGATGTGTTGCTGGAACATCACCAGCCGGTGGAAACCCTGAGCTATCTCTACAAGGGCGGCGCCGATATCGAGATCGGCTACAACGTGATCGCCGAAGTGGGCGATGGCGAGTTTCTGGGCGAGATGGCCTGCCTGGCCAAGGGGCCGGCCAGCGCGACGGTGCGGATCAATCAGCCCAGCCGGGTCTTTTCCATCGCCTCGGACGACTTGCGGCGCATGATCCGTCGCAACCCCGATCTTGGATCCCACCTGGAATTCGCTTTTGCCGGCAATATCCGCGCCAAGCTGATCGCCACGAACGCGCTGCTGGATCAGGCGCTGCACGAACAGCAGAAAGGTGCAGCCGCCGAATAGATCAAGGCGCCGGTTTCGGATCGGAAACGCCTATGACGCCCGGCGACGTTTCATGTCGTGAATGTGTCGCAATCCGTTCTGCCGCACGGGTTTCGCGGCGTTAGGCATTGTGCCAGCTTCGGGGCATCCCCGACGCCCAGGGATTTTCAATCAGGACCGGCCCAATGAGCTTCAAAACGGACATCGAAATCGCGCGCGAGGCGAAGAAGAAACCGATTCAGGAAATCGGCGCCAAGCTGGGGATTTCCAGCGACGATCTGCTGCCCTATGGCCACGACAAGGCCAAGGTCAGCCAATCGTTCATCAATTCGGTCCAGGACCGGCCGAACGGCAAGCTGATTCTGGTCACGGCAATCAACCCGACTCCGGCGGGCGAGGGCAAGACCACCACGACCGTGGGACTGGGCGACGGGCTGAACCGCATCGGCAAGAATGCCTGCGTCTGTATCCGCGAGGCATCGCTGGGGCCGAACTTCGGCATGAAGGGCGGCGCGGCTGGCGGCGGTTTCGCGCAGATCGTGCCGATGGAAGAAATGAACCTGCATTTCACCGGCGATTTTCACGCCATCACCAGTGCGCACAACCTGTTGTCGGCGATGATCGACAATCACATCTACTGGGGCAACGATCTGGAGATCGACACGCGCCGCGTTGTCTGGCGCCGTGTTGTCGACATGAACGACCGCGCGTTGCGCCAGATCACGGCCTCTCTGGGCGGGGTCAGCAACGGCTTCCCGCGCGAGGCCGGATTTGACATCACCGTGGCCTCGGAGGTGATGGCGATCCTGTGCCTGGCCCGCGATCTGGACGATCTGCAAAAGCGGCTGGGCGATATGATCGTGGCGTACCGGCGCGACCGGTCGCCTGTCTATGCGCGTGACATCAAGGCCGATGGCGCGATGACGGTGCTGTTGAAGGACGCGATGCAGCCGAACCTGGTGCAGACGCTGGAAAACAACCCGGCGTTCGTGCACGGCGGTCCGTTTGCCAATATCGCCCACGGCTGCAATTCGGTGATCGCGACCACCACGGCATTGAAGCTGGCCGATTATGTGGTGACCGAGGCGGGCTTTGGCGCCGACCTGGGGGCCGAGAAGTTCATGAACATCAAGTGCCGCAAGGCAGGCCTGGCGCCCGCGGCCGTTGTTCTGGTTGCGACGGTGCGGGCGATGAAGATGAACGGCGGCGTCGCCAAGGCCGATCTGGGCAGCGAGAACGTGGCGGCCGTGGAAAAAGGCTGTGCCAACCTGGGCCGGCATATCGAGAACGTCAAAAGCTTTGGCGTGCCCGTGGTCGTCGCGATCAACCATTTCGTGACAGATACCGACGCCGAGGTGCAGGCGGTGAAGGATTTCGTGGCCGCGCAGGGATCCGAGGCGATCCTGTCGCGGCATTGGGAGCTGGGATCCGAAGGCTCGGCCGACCTGGCGCGCCGTGTTGCCGAGATTGCCGATGCGGGCATGGCCAATTTCGCGCCGATTTATCCCGACGAGATGCCGCTGTTTGAAAAGATCGAAACCGTGGCGCGCCGGATCTATCGTGCCGACGAGGTGTTGATGGACCAGAAGATCCGCAACCAGCTGAAAGATTGGGAAGCGCAGGGGTATGGCAAGCTGCCGGTGTGCATGGCCAAGACCCAATACAGCTTTACCACGGATCCCGAACGGCGCGGCGCGCCCACCGGGTTCAGCGTTCCGGTGCGTGAGGTGCGGTTGAGCGCGGGAGCGGGCTTTGTCGTGGCCATCTGCGGCGAGATCATGACCATGCCGGGCCTGCCGCGGGTGCCTTCGGCCGAAGCGATCCGTCTGAATGAAGCGGGACAGGTGGAAGGCCTGTTCTGAGCGGAACGCGGCGCGCGGCACCTGATGGCGCGCGCCGCCTGCGCCTCCGGCGGGAGTATTTTGGGAACAATGAAGGACGGAACCTGGCGATGAGTGCGGTTTTGATAGATGGCAAGGCTTTTGCCGCTGGGGTGCGGGCGGATGTGGCCACGCATGTGGCCCGTTTGAAGCAAGAGCACGGCATAACGCCGGGGTTGGCCGTGGTGTTGGTGGGGTCGGATCCGGCATCTTCGGTCTATGTGCGGTCGAAGGGGCGGATGACCGTCGAGGTGGGCATGCGGTCGGTGGAGCACAAGCTGGCGGCGGATACGGGTGAGGCGGAACTGCTGGCGGTGATCGATGCGCTGAACGCCGATCCGGAGATACATGGCATATTGGTGCAGTTGCCGTTGCCCGCGCATCTGAATGCGGATCTGGTGATCAACGCGATCGCGCCTGCCAAGGATGTGGA
Organism: Paracoccaceae bacterium; assembly: GCA_024742705.1. Classification (GTDB taxonomy): domain Bacteria; phylum Pseudomonadota; class Alphaproteobacteria; order Rhodobacterales; family Rhodobacteraceae; genus JANSXZ01. The sequence goes on from JANSXZ010000029.1 coordinate 36,318, forward strand.
CGGGTTTCATGTGTCCAACGTGGGGCTTCTGGGAACCGGGCAGAAGAGCATGGTGCCCTGTACGCCGCTTGGATGCCTGATGATGCTGCGCGCGCATCATGGCGGCGCGCTGGCCGGTCTGAATGCGGTGATCCTGGGGCGGTCGAACATCGTGGGCAAGCCGATGGCGCAACTGTTGCTGGGGGAGAGCTGTACCGTGACGATTGCCCATTCGCGCACCCGCGACCTGCCGGATGTGGTGCGGCGGGCCGATATCGTGGTCGCGGCGGTGGGCCGGGCCGAGATGGTGCCGGGAGACTGGATCAAGCCGGGCGCGACGGTGATCGATGTGGGCATCAACCGGATCGAAAAGCCCGACGGCGGCACGCGCCTGGTGGGGGATGTGGATTTCGAGAGTTGCGTCGCCGTGGCCGGCGCGATCACCCCGGTGCCGGGTGGCGTTGGGCCGATGACCATTGCCTGCCTTCTGGCCAATACGGTGACCGCCTGCTGCCGTGCCAATGGTTTGGCCGAGCCCGAGGGGTTGACCGCCTAGCGGGTGGCGGGCACCGGCACCATTGTACCCTGTAGCACCGCGATCAGGGTTTCGCTTGCCTCGGCGATGGCGTGGACCTCGGCGCTGACCACCAGCAGGCGGCGCCCGGGTTTCAGCACCCGCCCCGTTGCGCGCAGATAATCGCCGCGGCCGGGCGCGAGCAGGTTGATCTTGATTTCGGCGGTCATCACCTCGTCATCGGCCTCCAGCATGGTCAGCGCGCTGTAGCCGGCGGCGGTGTCGCCTATAGCAAAGGCAAGCGCGGCATGGGCCACACCGTGTTGTTGGCGCGCGCCGGGCAGGATCGGGGCGCGCACGCGCACGCGGCCGGGTTCCACCGAGACCAGCGATGCCCCCAGTGTGGCCATCATCGGCTGGCGGTCGAAGCTGGCGGCGATGCGGTCGTGAAGTGTGGCTGTCATGGCGTTCCGGGAATGCTGCAAGGGTGCCGCCGAATGTGCGGCAGGTTGCGGGAAAAAACAATTCGAAACGGTTCTAAAGCCTTGGAAAGGGCGTGCGGTATGGCCTAACATCGCCGGGCAAAAATCCCGAGCGGAGCACGTTGATTGAGCCAACAGGTCTTGGAAACCTTTTCACGGGCCCTTGTGCCCTTTCTGACGCGCAATGCCGTGATCTTCTGGTGCATGACGGCGGCTGTTATTGCCTATGCCGGTCCGTTTGGCACTTTCGCGGGCTATGGTTGGTTCGAAAGGGTGGTGTACTGGTCCGCCGTGGTGGTGATTTCGAACGTCTTCGGGCGGGTGATCGACACGGCGGTTACGCTTCATGTCGGGCCCGGCAACCGGTTGCTGCGCGATGCGCTTCTGGTAGCGGGGATGACGGCCTGTTTTACGCCGGTGCTGTGGGCGTTGACCAGCATTCTGATCAAGTCGGGCCCCGGTGATGAACCCGGCATCCTGCGCCTGACGCTCTATGTTTCGACCATCACCCTGGTGATCTGCGGAATTCGCCGGCTTTTGCCTTACGTGAGGGGCAACCAGATCGTGCCACCACGCGAGGACGCTGCGACGCCTGTAGAGGCCGATGCGCCGGGCCTGATGCGCCGGTTGCCTCGCGATGCGCGTGGGCCGGTTCTGCGGTTGTCGGGACGGGGGCATCATGTGGATGTGGTCACGCCGGACGGTGTCTATGCGGTGCGGATGCGGTTGAGCGACGCGATCGCGGAAATGGACGGGGTCAGCGGGCATATCACGCATCGCTCGCACTGGGTGGCCGAGGCGGCCATCAACCGCGCCGAACGAACCGATGGCAAGGTTCAGCTGTTGCTGAGAAATGGCGATACCGTGCCGGTCAGCCGCAAGTACATCGCGTCATTGCACGAACGCGAGTTGATCTGAAGGTCAGTCGCGCGGCATGGGCAGGGCGTGCGGGTCGCGCCCCGTGAGGATGGCGCGCGCTTCGGGCCGCATCAGATCGCGCAGCGGCGGGGCCGAACAGCGCAGCCCGCCTGTGTAGGTGCCGTAGGACGGCAGGATCACGCGATCGCTGTCGACCAGGAAGGCGGGCCGCGAGATCAGCCGCGCGCGCGTCCGGATTTCGGCCTTCGGGTGGTAGTGCCCGGAAATCTCGCCGCTGCTGCCCGGCCGGGCGATGTGCCGGAACACCAGCGGCGCGCGGGGCAGTTCGTTCACATAGCTGCCACCGATATCGACGGGGCCGGGGTCGTGATTGCCTTCGATCCAGATCCACCGCCGCCCGGCCTGAAGCCGCAATATCCAGTCGCGTTCGGCGTCGGGCAGGGTGCGGGCCGCGATCAGATCGTCAAAGCTGTCGCCCAGGCAGACAAGGGTGCGCGCCTGTGTCCGGGCCAGATCTGCAGCCAACCGGTTCAGCGTGTCGCGCGTATCATAGGGCGGCAGGGCGGTGCCGCCACGCCGGGCGATGCGTTCGGATTTGCCAAGATGCAGGTCGGACACGCAAAGCAGGCTCTGATCGATCCACCAGAGCGCACCTGATCCAAGGGCGGTGAGTGGCGCGCCGGCAAGTGTGAAGTTGTATCCGTTCATGGCCTGTTCTTCACGCGCCAAGGATGTGTTTGCAAGAGCCGCTCGGTGGTTTTTGCCGGGTTTCCGGCGCCGCGGGCCCGCTGCGGCCCCGCCTTGCGCCGCCGGCCGGTCACAGCACCCCGATTTCCGCAAGCGCGCGGTTCAGTGCGGGGGGCAGGGGATCTTCGGTGTCGCGGCCCGAAGGCAGGTCGGGTGGTGCATCCTCGGGGCGCAGATAGCGCCAGCCCTGAAACGGCCGCCTGGCGGCCGCCTGCGTGCGCGTCACCTCGGGGCTGAGAACGATGCCGCATCGCATGATGCCATCGGCGCCGGCTACTTCGTCAAGGCGCAGCACCTTCTGACGCGCCAGGATCACGCCCTTGAACACCCAATACAGCGATCCGCCCGCCACCAGTGCCGCAGATTGCCTTGGCCACATCCGAGTGACATGCCGGGGCAGACCGTCCGGCCCCTTGGCCCGCGCGGTGCGCTGCCATGCGATCAGATCCTCGACCTGCTCGGCACCGACGCAGAGTTTTACAAGGTTGATGTAGTTATCCACAGAGTCGTCCCCAATTCACCCAGTATATGGTAGTGGAAATGGGCACGGCTTCAAGCTATTGTGTACCGCCAGCCAACGTGAGGAATCGCCCGATGAGCCGATTTGCCGCCCCGATCGCCGCTCAGATCTGGGACATGAAGTATCGACTGAAGACAGCGGACGGCACCCCCGTCGACACGACGGTCGAAGACACCTGGCGGCGGATCGCACGCGATCTTGCGCGCGTTGAAGCCGATCCCGACAAGTGGGAAGACAGGTTCTACACGGCGCTGGAAAACTTCCGTTACCTGCCCGCGGGCCGGATCACCGCGGGCGCGGGCACCGAACGTTCGGTGACCATGTTCAACTGCTTCGTCATGGGCACCGTGCCCGACAGCATGGGCGGGATCTTCGACATGCTGCGCGAGGCCGCCCTGACGATGCAACAGGGCGGCGGGATCGGCTATGATTTCAGCACGATCCGTCCAAGGGGCGCCGACGTGAAAGGCGTGGCGGCTGATGCGTCCGGACCGCTGAGTTTCATGGACGTCTGGGATGCCATGTGCCGGACCATAATGTCGGCGGGAAGCCGGCGCGGGGCGATGATGGCGACCCTCCGTTGCGACCATCCCGATGTGATCGATTTCATAGCCGCCAAATCCGATCCGGCCCGGCTGAGGATGTTCAACCTTTCGGTCTTGATCACCGACGCCTTTATGGAGGCGGTTGAAACCGATGCCATGTGGGATCTGAAATTCGATGGCCAGATCTTTCGCAGTCTGCCCGCGCGCGAATTGTGGGACCGGATCATGCGCGCCACATACGACTATGCCGAACCTGGGGTGATCTTCATCGACAGGATCAACGCAGCGAACAACCTGTACTATTGCGAGACCATCGCCGCCACCAATCCCTGCGGCGAACAGCCCTTGCCCCCCTACGGCGCCTGCCTGTTGGGGTCTGTGAACCTGGCACGGCTGATACGCGATCCCTTTTCGCCCGACGCGGCGCTGGACCCTTCGGAATTGTCCGAACTGGTCGCTACGGCAGTCCGCATGATGGACAACGTTGTCGACGCGAGCCGCTTTCCCCTGCCGCAGCAGGCCGAAGAGGCACGCAACAAACGTCGTATCGGTCTGGGGGTGACCGGTCTCGCCGACGCGCTGCTGATGGTCGGCCTGCGCTACGGATCGACTGAAGCGGCGCGTCAGACGCAGCAATGGTTGCACGCCATCGCTCGCGCCGCGTACCTTGCGTCGGTGCATTTGGCACGGGAGAAGGGCGCCTTTCCGTTGTTCGATGCGGAAAAGTACCTGGCTTCGGAAACCATGATGAAGATGGATGAGGACGTCAGGGAGCAGATCCGCGAACACGGCATCCGCAACGCCCTCTTGACGTCGATCGCGCCGACCGGAACCATCAGTCTCTATGCGGGCAACGTCAGCTCCGGGATAGAGCCGGTATTTGCATACTCGTACAGCCGCAAGTTCTTGCAAAAAGATGGAACGCAGGCGCAGGAAGAAGTGACGGACTATGCGGTTCAGTTGTGGCGCGATCTCAAAGGCGACGAAGCCTTTCCCGAGTACTTCGTGAACGCTCAGACGCTCGATCCACTGGATCATGTGCGCATGCAGGCGGCCGCGCAGGAGTGGGTGGATTCCAGTATTTCAAAGACAATCAACTGCCCGAAAGACATCGATTTCGAAGGATTCAAGTCGGTCTACCTGGAAGCATATAAATCCGGATGCAAGGGCTGCACCACCTATCGCCCGAATGACGTCACCGGTTCTGTTTTGAGTATTTCCGAGAACAATGAAGATGCCGGTGCTCGCGATCTCGAAGGTTTCGGTGCCAGGATGAAATGGGCGAGGACGCAAGCGGGGTTGGACGCTGCTCAGCTTTCGGAACGTTTGAACATGCCTGCGGACCGTCTTGTTTCCCTCGAAGTTTCCGCAACAGCGCCCGCGGAGGGCTTGCTTGTTTCGCTGGCATCCGCGCTTTCAGTGTCGAAAGACTGGTTGGCTTTCGGTGTTGGTGATCTTCAGCGTTCCAAAAATACTCAATCCATCCGCCGGCCACTCCGCGATACCGTGCCCGCTCCCGATGACGGTGCCGCGGTTCTTTACATGTCCGAGCCGTTGGATAGACCGCAAGCGTTGGAGGGTAGCACATACAAGTTGAAGTGGCCGGACAGTGAACACGCGATCTACCTCACCATAAACGATATTGTTGCAAACGGTCGACGCCGTCCTTTCGAAGTGTTCATCAATTCGAAGAACATGGAGCATTTTGCCTGGACTGTTGCCTTGACGCGTATGATCTCTGCAGTTTTCCGGCGCGGAGGCGACATTTCCTTTGTTGTCGAAGAGTTGAAGGCAGTGTTCGACCCGCGAGGAGGAGCGTGGGTCAAAGGGAAGTACATCCCGTCGATCCTGGCCGCAATCGGTGGAGTTATCGAGCAGCACCTGGACGCCATCGGCTTCAAGGATTCGATGAACCCCGCATCAATGCGCGAAAACAGTGCCGATGCTGGTTCGGTGGAGAAAGGCAAGCCCTGCAGCAACTGTGGTCAGTTCGGTTTGCACATGATTGAAGGTTGCGCAACCTGTATGAGCTGTGGCGACAGCAAGTGCACCGGTTAGGTGAAACGCGTCGCTGAAGCGACCATCAATACTTGTCCATCGGACCCGTTCAGATGTCCATTAGACAAGCAAATCGTGTCCACTCGCCGTTCTCGTGCGCGATGTGTCTTAGGCTCGGTTCGCTCGCCGATGGATGTAATCAAAGGGTCCAAGGTAGATCTTGAGCTGCATGTTGATGTATCTTGGAAGGAAGGCGCAACCGTCGAAAGCTTTTAGTCATCACCAGTTCAATTTGAGAAACGCGCGAAAGTTGGTGATGCCCTGAGGGGCGGCATATCATGGCGGTGTTCAGACGCCGTCAATTTTCTACCGAGAAAGGGATATGCCACATGTCAGAGACTACCATCACCCATCTGCCCGATCCATCCATTGCCG
>JANSXZ010000017.1 GCA_024742705.1 Paracoccaceae bacterium
ACCAAATACGAGCACCTGCGTGCAGCCGGAAAACCCCCAAAGCAGCCATCGTAGCCGTCATGCGCAAGCACAGCGAAATTGCGAATGCACTCGTCAAGGCTGACCGAAAGTGAACGCCAAGAACCGCTTGATCAAGACGGATACTGCAGGCAGCGAAGGAGTGCTGGGCGTATCAGCTGCGGAATGGGCGACTGGATGGCATGGAGGCAGTCATCAAGCGGCAGCAGCGTGTGGGTGTGGAAACGCGACGATGGCTGCCTCGTCAGCCTCCGTGAGGAGCGATGAACGTGGTTCTTGAGGGCCGGTCTTGAAATCACCGACCGTCTGTCGTTTCGCCATTTCGCAACCGTTTTGGGGTTTGTCGGGAAAGCGGTTCACTGGATCGTTTTCTGACCCTCTTGGCTCCCAAGCTCCCGGCGGAACGTCGCGAGCGAAGCTTGCGATCGCCGTATTGCCGCTCTGAGGGAGAAGGTGCTCTATCGGCAGGTTGCTCCGCAATCGCCTGCCGATAACAGTATGTGGCGCTTGCGCGACGAACTTGCCCCGCATGGCATCCTTCCATTCCTGCGAAAGGATCACACCATCAAACCGTGGTATCGAACAGCTAGGCGCCCCTCGCCGACATGTCCATGATGATGCAGGTGGTCGAACCCGTGGCAAAGAGCTTGCCATCCTTGACGCCGCGGATTTCGCCATGCGCCACACCGGTGGATCGGCCTGTGTGATCGGTCTCGCCGATGGCCTCGATCTCGACATCCAGCGGAATGGCGCGGGTGATGTTTATCTTGTATTCAAGTGTCGTGTAGATCGCGCCGCGCGGCACCTTTGTCATTACCGCGCAGGCCATAGCGCTGTCGAGAAGGGTGCCATACCATCCGCCATGCACCGTGCCCATCGGGTTGGTGGTGCCGAAGGTGGGCGCGCCACGGAACACCGCGCGCCCGTCCGACACATCGTGCAACCGGTAGCCAAGGGTCTGGCTGATCGGCGGCGCGGGCAGGGTGCCATTCAGGATGCCCTGCATGAACTCCAGCCCGGACAATTCCAGAGCCTTGGCCAGCGGCAGAAGATCATCGGCGGATCGGGCGAAATTCATGACAAGGCGTCCCCGTTATTGCGCGGAGACGCTAGCACACCCGTAGCCGGATGCAACGCCGGGTCAGGCGACGTTCTGCAACTGCACCTTGGGCACCACGCCCAGCGCGTGACACACGTCGCGCGTCAGTTCGGGGCGGTTCAGCGTGTAGAAGTGCAGGGCATCGACGCCCTCGTCGATCAGTTCGCTGCACAATTCGGTGCAGATCGCCGTGGCCAGAAGATCGCTGCGGCCATCGCGCTCGGATTTCTCGAAGGCGTCCTCGACCCACTGCGGGATCGTCGTGCCGCAGCGGCGGGCGAAGTTGCGCGCACCCTTCCAGTTTTCGATCGGCAGGATGCCGGGCACGATCGGCGCGGTCACACCGGCCTTGGCGCAGGCATCGCGGAACCGCAGGAAGGTTTCGGCCTCGAAGAAGAACTGGGTCAGAGCCTCATGCGCGCCGGCGTCGATCTTGCGCTTCAGCCAATCGACATCGGACTGGGCCGAGGCCGCTTCGGGATGCTTGTCGGGGTAGGCGCCCACGCGGATCGTGAAATCGCCGGTTTGCGCCAGCGCCGATATCAGCTCGCAACTGTCGGCGAACCCGCCGGGATGCTGGCGGAACGCGCCTTCGCCCTTGGGCGGATCGCCCCGCAGCGCCACGATGTCGGTGACGCCCGCGGCGGCGAAATCGCTGGCGATCTTCAGCGTTTCTTCGCGGGTGGCGTTGACGCAGGTCAGATGCGCGGCAACCCGCAGGCCCGACGACTTGTGGATTGCAGATACCGCCTCGCGGGTCAGGTCACGGGTGGTGCCGCCGGCGCCGTATGTCACCGAAACGAACCGCGGGTCCAGCGGCGCGAGCGTCTGCACCGTATCCCACAGCCGGAACGACCCTTCCAGGTTCTGGGGCGGGAAAAATTCGAACGAAACGGCGGGTGCGGTCATCGGGCGTGCCTTTCTGAAACAGCTTTTCCAGCTTGTCGCATGGCCCCGGCTGTGAGACAATTTCATAATACTCAAGAACTATATGAGCGAGGCGGTGTTTTGCACATCGAATTCCGGCATCTGCGTACGATCAAGGCCATTCACGAGGCCGGCGGGCTGGCCCGCGCGGCCGATCAGTTGAATATAACCCAAAGCGCGCTGAGCCATCAGATCAAGGGGCTGGAAGATCAGGCCGGGGTCGAACTGTTCATCCGCCGGTCAAAGCCGATGAAGCTGAGCGCGGCCGGCCACCGGCTGTTGCGGTTGGCCGATCAGGTGCTGCCGCAGGTCGAGGCGATGCAGGCCGAGTTTTCGAACCTTCGGTCGGGCAAGACCGGCAGAATGCACATCGCCATCGAATGTCATGCCTGTTTCGAATGGCTGTTTCCGGTGCTCGAGGCGTTCCGCAAGCTGTGGAGCGACGTGGATGTCGACATCAAGCCGGGGCTGGCCTTCGACGCGCTGCCGGCGCTGGAAAAGGACGAGGTGGATCTGGTCGTGTCGTCCGACCCCGAGGATCTGCCGGGTATCGACTTTGTTGAACTGTTTGATTACGCGCCGGTTTTCGTTGCCGCCGCGCAGCACCCGCTGGCGGCCAAACCCTTTGTCGAGGCGGCCGATTTTCGCGGCCAGACGTTGATCACCTATCCGGTGGAACGCACCCGGCTGGACGTGTTCAGCCAGCTGTTGATCCCCGCCAAGGTGGAACCGGCGGCGATCCGTCAGGTGGAACTGACGGCGGTGATCTTGCTGTTGGTGGCATCGAACCGGGGCGTTGCGGTGCTGCCCGATTGGGTGGTGCGCGAGGTCAAGTATTCCTCGGACTATGTCACCCGGCCGCTGACGGAAAACGGCCTGACCCGGAGGTTGTTCGCCGCCGTGCGCAGCGAAGACCGCGAAAAGCCATTCGTGGCCGATCTGATCCGGTTGGCGCGGATCGAGGCGCGCCGCCTGCAAGAGGCGTGACGCGGCCCCGATCGGCGCCGCGTCCGGTTGCGCCGCCGGCTCAGATCACCTTGACGATCTGTTTGCCGACGTTCTTGCCCTGCAGAAGGCCCATGAAGGCCGCCGGCGCGTTTTCCAGGCCTTCGGCGATGTCTTCCACATAAGCGATCTCGCCCGCGGCGACCTTCGGGCCGACCTCGTTCAGGAAGGCGGGGTAGCGGTCCCAGTGGTTCGAGATGATGAACCCGTTGACCGACAGGAACTTGACCAGGATGTTGCGCCACAGGAACGGTGCCGGGGTCACGTCACCCGCGGCGCCGGCGCCCAGGTTTCCGGCGTTGTACCAGCTGATCATGCCGCAGATCGGGATCCGGCCAAACGGGTTCATCAGCGGGATGACCGCCTCGAGAACCTTGCCTCCGACGTTTTCAAAGTAGATGTCGATGCCATCGGGGCATTCCGCAGCCAGTGCCTTGCGCAGCGCGCCGGCATCCGCATGGGCGCGGTGGTCGATGCAGGCATCAAAGCCGAACCGCTCGGTGGCCAGGGCACATTTGTCCGCTCCGCCGGCCACGCCGACCGTGCGCAGCCCGTGCATCTTGGCGATCTGGCCGACCATCGATCCCACCGGGCCCGTGGCCGCGGCGACAACCAGGGTCTCGCCGGCCTTCGGCCTGCCGTACTCCATCAGACCGTGATAGCCGGTAAAGCCGGGCATCCCGAGAACCCCGAGCGCGGCGGTGATCGGACCGTGGGCGGGATCGATCTTGCGCAGCATCTTGGCGTTCTGCACGCCGTGGGTGGCCCAGCCGAACATTCCAAAGGCGAAATCGCCGGGTTGGAACGCATCAGAGTTCGACGCGATCACCTCGCCCACGCCGCCGGCCTCCATGGTGCCGCCTATGGGCACGGGCGCGGCATAGGATTTTGCGTCGTCCATCCGTCCGCGCATGTAGGGATCCAGCGACATGTAGTGCACCCGCACCAGAACCTCACCTTCGCCGGGGGTGGGCACCGGGCCGGTCTCGAGGCTGAAGTGCTCGGGGCCGGGGGCGCCTTCGGGGCGCGCGGCCAGCGCGATGCGTTGCATCTGGTCGGTCATGGTCTGTCCTCCGCTGATTGGTCGGCGCAAAGGTGCCGCCCGGCGCCGGCGAAAGCAAGCATACCCTGCCGATGACGCTGCGGCAGGGTTTCGGGCCTTGGCAAGGCGGCGGGCGGGGCGTATACGCGCGCCCTGACCCGACAGGAGCGCGACGATGCAAGGCAGTGCAAATCTCAACGTGATGATCAAGGCGGCACGCAAGGCAGGGCGGTCTCTGGTCAAGGATTTCCGCGAGGTCGAGAACCTTCAGGTGTCGATGAAGGGCGCGGGCGATTTCGTGTCGCGCGCCGATATTGCCGCCGAGAAGATCGTGCGCGACGAATTGATGGCCGCCCGCCCGACCTATGGCTGGCTGGGCGAGGAAAGCGCGCCGGTCGATGGCCAGGATCCGACCCGGCGCTGGATCGTCGACCCGCTGGACGGCACCACGAACTTCCTGCACGGGATGCCGCATTGGGCCGTGTCGATCGCGCTGGAGCACAAGGGCCAGATCGTTGCCGGTGTGATTTTCGACGCCGCCAAGGAAGAGCTGTTTTACGCCGAAAAGGGAAACGGCGCCTGGATGAACGACACCCGACTGCGGGTGTCGGGGCGCAACCGGCTGACCGATTGCGTCTTTGCCACCGGCATACCCTATGCCGGGCGCGGCGATTTGCCGGCGACGATCGGTGATCTGGCGCGGCTGTCGCCGGCCTGCGCCGGCGTGCGCCGCTGGGGCGCTGCGGCGCTGGACCTGGCCTATGTGGCCGCCGGCCGCTATGACGGCTATTGGGAGCGGGGGCTGAAAGCCTGGGACATTGCGGCGGGTGTCGTTCTGGTGCGCGAGGCGGGCGGGCTGATCGAACCGCTGGACCCGTCGCAGGACATGCTGGAGCAGGGCGATGTGATCTGCGCCAACAGCACGATCTTCAACGGTTTCGCCAAGGTGATCCGCGGCGCGTGATGCGCCGGGGTCGCTGACGGGGCGGCAATGGCCGCGCGGCGCTAGAGGCCCAGCTTCGCGCTGACCAGCTGATTGACGGCCGCCGGGTTGGCCTTGCCGCCGGTGGCCTTCATGACCTGTCCCACGAACCATCCCGCCAGCTTGGGATTGGCGCGCGCCTTTTCCACCTGCGCCGGATTGGCGGCAATTACCTTGTCGACCTCGGCCTCGATGGCGCCGGTGTCGGTGACCTGCCGCAGGCCGCGCGCTTCGACGATCTGCGCGGCATCGCCACCTTCGTCATAGAGAATGGCAAAGACATCCTTGGCGATCTTGCCCGAAATGTCGCCGGCCGCGATCAGATCGATCAGGCCGCCAAGCTGCGCGGGCGTCAGCGGCGATTGCGAAATGTCGCTGTCATCCTTCTTCAGCCGGCCGAACAATTCGTTCAGGATCCAGTTCGCGGCCATCTTGCCATCGCGGCCCTCGGCGACCGCCTCGAAGAAGGCGGCGTTTTCCTTTTCCGCCGTCAGCACGGTTGCATCGTAGTCCGTCAGCCCGAAATCGGCCATGTATCGCGCCTTGCGCGCGTCGGGCAATTCGGGCAGCGCATCGGCGATGGCATCGACCCAGGCCTGTTCGATCTCGAGCGGGAGCAAATCGGGATCCGGGAAATAGCGATAGTCGTGCGCCTCCTCCTTCGAGCGCATCGACCGGGTTTCACCCTTGTCGGGATCATAGAGCCGGGTTTCCTGATCCACCTTGCCGCCCGCTTCGACAATCGCGATCTGGCGGCGGGCTTCCACCTCGATGGCCTGCTGGATGAAACGCATCGAGTTCATGTTCTTGATCTCGCAGCGTGTGCCCAGATGGGAAAAGTCCTGCGTTTCCTGATACTTCTCATATGCTCCGGGCCGGCATATCGACACGTTCACATCGGCGCGCAGGTTGCCGTTCTGCATGTTGCCGTCGCAGGTGCCCAGATAGCGCAGGATCTGGCGCAGCTTGGCGATATAGGCGGCGGCCTCTTCGGGGCCGCGGATGTCGGGGCGGCTGACGATTTCCATCAGCGCGACGCCGGTGCGGTTGAGATCCACGAACGACATGTTGGGATCCATGTCGTGCACCGACTTGCCGGCATCCTGTTCCAGGTGAATGCGTTCGATCCGCACCAGCCGTGCCACGCCTGGCCCCATTTCGACCAGCACCTCGCCTTCACCGACGATGGGGTGGTAAAGCTGGCTGATCTGATAGCCCTGCGGCAGATCGGGATAGAAGTAATTCTTGCGGTCGAAGGCCGAATTCAGGTTGATTGCCGCCTTCAGGCCCAGCCCGGTGCGCACCGCCTGTTCGACGCAGAATTCATTGATCACCGGCAACATGCCGGGCATCGCGGCATCCACGAACGACACATTGGCGTTGGGTTCCGCGCCAAAGCGCGTCGAGGCGCCGGAAAACAGCTTGGCGTTGGATGCGACCTGGGCGTGCACCTCCATGCCGATCACCAGTTCCCAGTCGTGCCTGGCGCCGGCGATTGTCTTGGGCTTCGGGGTCTCATGGGTCAGGTCGAGCATCGGGGGCCTCGGGGCTGTCGGAAACGGGGGGCAAATGTCGCGGTCCCCGCGTTCTAGCCGCGCCATCCGGGCAGGGCAAGAGGCCGGCTGACATGCCGGCCCCTGACGCGCGTTCAGGCGCGGATGCGTGGGCCGTTCGCGGTGAATTCGATGCGCCGGCCGGCGGCGATCTCGTCCTCGAACAGCCGCGCAATGGTTTTCAGCGCGCTTTCGCGGCCTTCGGCGGCGAAGTGGGCGACCGACGGCACCGGTGCGGCATTGTCAAAGCCCAGACCGGCATGTGCCCAGACCATCGGGTGCACCTCGGTCAGGTGGTCGCGCACGATCCACTCGGCGCAGGCGTGCACCTCGGACCGCACTTCGGCGGCCTCGCGGTTGGTGGTCTTGTGCGGCGCCATCACCCGCCCGCAGTACGAGGCCAGAAGGTTGGCGGTGGCCTGGTCGGGGCGGCGTTCCAGAATGTCGTGCAGGCCGTCGACGAAGAATTCCACGTCCAGCCGCGCGCAGGCGACCTCGTCGTGGGCGATGGCGTCGAAATTCACCCAGGCGTAGCCGCCGTCGCCCCAGATGTCGGCGGTGCGGGCCGCGGTGCGCCGCGCCTCAAGTTCGAGCTGCGCGTAGGTGCCGAACCAGCGCGGCAGCAGATGGCTGCCCATCGCGCGCATGTGCCGATGGTTGACCGGGTCGAGATCGATCAGGTCTTCGTAATCGTCGGCGACGCGCGATCTGGCGTTGGCGGTTCCGGCCAGCAGCGCGCAGCGTGTCGCGGCAATGGTGGGCGAATCCAGCTCGATCCCGTCGAAGGGGTCCAGGATGTCCGAGGCCCGCGCGATATGCGCGGCAAAGAGATCCTCGCGGGTGGGTGCGCCGGTGCCGGTGTCGGTGGCCCGCGCCCAGGCCCAGGCGATGTCGATATGGGTGCAGGCGACGATCAGCGCGATGCAGTGGTCGCCGGGGCAATCCTCGAGAACATCCTCAAGCGCCAGAACCCCGTCCTGCGCCGCCGGATCGCCCGGTTGCGCACCGGCTTCGATCATGTGCTCGACCGCCTGCACCACATCGGCGCGGGCGCCGAAGTTCAGCAGATCGGCCACCGGCATCCCGCCGGGTGTGGTTTCACGGTCGGCTTCGGCATTGCGCATCCGCCGTCCCAGTTCTTCCCACCGGTCCTGGCGCGCCAGGTGCTGTCCCAGCATCTGAACCTTTTCGCGCGCGCTTTCGTCCGGGCTGATGTCGCAGATCGGAATGTCGAGAACGGCGCCGTCAAAGCCGGTTACCGCGGTGTCGGACGTCGCGGCGCGCGCGGCCTTTGCGGCGGCGGCCCGGTGGCCCGACCTGGATGGAATACCCTGAAGAACCCGACGTGTCAGCGATGCGGCAATGCCGGGCAGGCCAACGCGGCCCGAAGCTGCTAGCTTGATCATGATTGTTTCTCACTTCCTCTTTCGGCCCGTGTTTTCGCCTTTGTTTCAGGCATCAAAAAGGCAGAGGTGGGAAGATTGCCAACCAGACTAAGACCTTTACCTGTCATCGTTTCCGCGTCAGGCGGCAATCGCGGGCAGGGCGCGGCACTGTTGCGCGCCCGTGCCGCCAAGGCCCGCGCAGATCAACCCAGAAGCGAGAAATGGTGACGTTCGACGCGGATGCCGCGTGCGGTCAGCGCGGTTTCAAGCGCCTTGTGCGGCGGCAACGATTCGTAGGGCAGGCGGATGCGCCGGCGGTTCGGCAGCACCGCCGACACCCGCACCGAGAAATCCAGCCGCGTGTCGAACCGCATGTGGTCAATCTCGCGCAGGTCCAGTTCGGCGTGGTGCCGGCCGGCGTGCCAGCGCAGGGTTTCGTTGTCCAGCCGCAGCCCGGCGCCGCGGTCGGTCCACAGATCCCACAGCGCCGGAAACGTCGTCAGCGCGACCAGCGCCATGATCCACCACGCGGCCCCCAGCACCAAAATCGCCGCCAGCAGGGCCGCATAGACAGCCCCCACCACCAGCGCCGTGCGCAGGCTGCGCCCCGACGTGGCGTGTTCGAAAACCTCGCCTGTCACCGGCCGCCCGATACGTCCAGCGTGGTGCCGGTGATATAGGATGCCGCGTCCGACATCAGCCAGTGCACCGCCTCGGCCACTTCTTCCACGGATCCGGCGCGGCCCATCGGCAGGCCAGGGCCGAGGCGGGCAACGCGGTCGGGCTGACCGCCCTTGGCGTGGATCTCGGTTTCGATGATGCCGGGGCGCACCGAAATCACGCGGATGCCGTCGCCGGCGACCTCGTCTGCCAGACCCTTGGTAAAGGTGTCCATCGCGGCCTTCGAGGCGGCATAGTCCACATAGGCGCCGCCCGATCCCAGGCGCGCGGCCACCGAGGAGATGTTGACGATCACGCCACCGCCACCCTGTGCCTGCATCCGCGTGACCGCCGCGCCGGCACAGAGAAAGGGCGCAATCACGTTCAGATCGAACATCTGCCGCAGCCGGGCGTGATCGATGCCGGTGACGGGACGCGCCAGATCGACGATGCCGGCGTTGTTGACCAGCGCGTCGATCCGCCCGAAGGCTGCGTCGCAGGTGGCGAACATCGCGTCGATGCCGGCCGGATCGGTCAGATCGGCGGGGCACAGAACCGTGCGCGCCCCGGCCGCCTGCAGGTCGCGGGCGACGGCTTCGGCACCGGCGCGGTTTGCATTGAAATTAAGCGCCACGTCGTAACCGGCCGCCGCGCGCCGTGCCACGGCCGCGCCGATGCCCGAACTGGCCCCGGTGATCAGAAGAACCTTGCGCGCCATCCGATCAGGCCCCGCGAATCCGGGTCACCATTTCGGTGGTATCGCGGCTCAGCCCGGGTGTGGCCGCGATCCGGTCAAGCGCGGCGGCAATGCGCTCGCGGCGTTCGGGATCATAGCGCCGCCAGGTCTGGAAGGCGGCGCACATCCGCGCGGTGGTCTGCGGGTTCACCGGGTCCAGCCGGATCAGCCAATCGGCCAGCAGCGTATAGCCGGCGCCGTCGGCGGCGTGAAAACCCGCGTGATTCATCACCAGCCCGCCCAGCACCGAACGGAACCTGTTGGGGTTCTTCCAGTTGAAATCGGCATCGCCGGTCAGTGCGGCGGCGACCCCGGCGGCGCGGTCGGGTGCGGCCTGCGCCACCTGAAGCGCGAACCATTTGTCCATTACCAGACGGTCGGCCTGCCACTGCGCGCGAAATGCCGCCACCTGCGCATCGCCCGCGCCCGCCGCCAGCAGGCACGACAGCGCCGAAAGCTGAAGCGTCATGTTGTCGGCGCTGTCGTATTGTCGCGCCGCCTGTGCGCCGCCGTCGCGCCGCGACATCAACGCCAGAACCGCGCCGCCCAGTGCGCGTTGTCCCGATTGCGCCGCGTCTGGCGCATAGGGCGCAACAACTTCCGTGGCCTCCAGCAGCGGTGAAAGCAGCGGCGCGACCCGTTCGGCCAGCGCGGTTTTCATGGTTTCGGCGGCGTGCCAGATGGAATCGGGATCGGGGGTGCCGCCGGCATCCGCGATGGCGCCTGCAAGGTCCGACTGTCCCGGCAGGCCCAGCATCAGCGCGCGATAGGCGGGGTCGAGCGCGTCGTCGCCCAGCACCGCCGCGACCCCGTCCAGATAGGCCGGATCGGGCGCCGCGCCTTCGGTGGCCATCGCGATCAGCGCGTCGCGCGCCAGTGACCGGCCCGCCTCCCAGCGGTTGAACGGATCGGTGTCATGGGCCAGCAGGAACGCGCGGTGCGCGCGCGCCGGGGCACCGTCGAGTATCACCGGGGCCGAAAAGCCGCGCAGGATCGACGGCACGGGCCGCTGGGCCAGACCGTCGAATTCGAAGCTCTGGCTGGCGCCGGTCATCTCGAGCGTGCAGGTCGCCGCGATCTCGGCGCCATCGGGCGACAGCAGGCCCACGTCGATGGGGATGACCTGTGGCGCGGGGTCCGGGGTGGTGGGCCCCGACGCAAGGGTCTGGGTGAAATGCAGCGTATAGCGCCCGGCGTCCCAGTCATCGGTTACCGTCAGACGGGGCGTGCCGGCCTGGCTGTACCAACGCTTGAACTGGGCCAGATCGCGGCCGGTCACGTCCTCGAACACCTTCAGCCAGTCTTCGATGGTGCAGGCCTGGCCGTCGTGGCGCGCGAAATACAGGTCCAGCGCTTCGGCATAGGCCGCCGGGCCGACAAGCCGTTTCAGCATTCCGATCACCTCGGCGCCCTTTTCATAGACCGTGGCGGTGTAGAAGTTGTTGATCTCCTGAAAGCTGTCGGGCCGCACCGGATGCGCCAGCGGGCCGCCATCTTCGGGGAACTGGCGCGCGCGCAGATCGATCACGTCGGTGATCCGCTTGACCGGGGCAGATCGCATGTCGGCGGTGAATTCCGCGTCGCGGAACACGGTAAGACCCTCCTTCAGGCAAAGCTGGAACCAGTCGCGGCAGGTGATGCGGTTGCCGGTCCAGTTGTGAAAGTATTCATGGGCGATGATCGCCTCGATCCGTTCGAAATTCATGTCGGTCGAGGTTTCCGGGCTGGCCAGAACCACCGACGAGTTGAAGATGTTCAGGCCCTTGTTTTCCATCGCGCCCATGTTGAAATCGTCCACAGCGACGATGTTGAACACCTTCAGGTCGTATTCGCGGCCATAGACGTCTTCGTCCCAGCGCATGGATTTCTTCAGTGCCTCCATGCCGAAGGCGCATTTGTTCAGGTCGGGGGCGCGCACATAGATGTTCAGCGCGACGTCATGGCCCGACACGGTGGTAAAGCTGTCGGAGTGGGCCACCAGATCGCCCGCGACCAGCGCGAACAGATAGGCGGGCTTGGGCCAGGGATCGTGCCATTCGGCGAACCCTTCGCCGGATTTGCCGGGATTGCCGTTTGACAGCAGCACCGGGTGCGGGCCGTTGATGCGGACGGTAAACACCGCCATCACGTCGGGGCGGTCGGGGTAGTAGGTGATCTTGCGAAAGCCTTCGGCCTCGCATTGGGTGCAATACATGCCGCCCGACATGTACAACCCCTCGAGCGCGGTATTGGCCGCCGGATCGATCTGCACAACCGCCTCCCAGACAAAGGGCGCGTCGGGCACATCGCATGTCAGCCCGGAGTCGCCGATCGTCGGTGTCACGGGGGTGCCATCTATCCGCGCCTCGATCAGGGCCAGGTTTTCGCCGTGCAGAAAGAACGTGGGATCGGTGGCACCGGGGTTCGGCCGAAAGGCGATGCGGCTGGTGACACGGGTGCGCGCGGGGTCCAGATCGAAGGTCAGGTGCACGCTTTCCACCTCATAGCCGAAGGGCGTGTAGTCTTTCAGATAGACTGTGTCGGGGGCCGCGTCGCGCATCGGTCTGTCCTTTGATGGGAACGATTTCACGCGCCGCACGTTAGGTAAGAGACATGCCCGCCGCAACCCTGCGCGGGCGGAAATGAACAAAGGAGTCATCCATGTCGGCACCCGACACCAATCTGGAAAAACAGAAATCGCGCCACCGTCCGGCGCTGTGGGGCATAGGCGCTGCCGCGGTCTTCGGGTTTGCCATGCTGGTGACGCTGGTCGGCTATGTGATGGCCAATGGCGGCGACAGCGACGCGGCGGCGGTCACCACCGATCCCGGCCAGATCGCAACCGACTGATCCTTTACCCCGGCCCCTGCCGGACCATATCCCGCCCATGACGGTTCTGCTCTGGTTCAAGCGCGATCTGCGCACCCGCGATCACCCGGCGCTGGCCCATGCGGCCCGGCTGGGCCCGGTGCTGCCGGTCTACATCTGCGAGCCGCAGTTGTGGCAACAGCCGGACGCATCGGCGCGGCACCATGATTTCCTGCGCGACTGCCTGCACGATCTGGCCGAAGATCTGGCGCGTCTGGGCCTCAGGCTTTGCCTGCGGGTCGGTGATGCGGTCGAGGTGCTCGAGGCGCTGCGCGGCGTCACCGGCGCGCGCGATCTTGTCAGCCATGAGGAAACCGGAAATGCCTGGACCTATGCGCGCGATCGCCGCGTCGCCGCCTGGGCGGCGGGGCAGGGCGTGCGCTGGCACGAGGTGCCGCAATCGGGCGTTGTGCGCCGGCTGGCATCGCGCGACGGCTGGGCGGCGCGGCGCAACGCCTTCCTGCGCGCCCCGTCCGCCGAGGTTTCGCCCGGCGCCGTGGCCGCGGCGCATTGCACCGATGCAACCGGCGATCTGCCAAGGCTCGACCTGCCCGATCCGGCGCCCCGCGTCCAGCGCGGCGGCCGGCGGCGGGGGTTGCGCGCGCTCGACGGGTTCCTGACGGTGCGCGGGCGCGACTACCGGGCGGCGATGGCTTCGCCGCTGGGCGGAGAATCGGCCTGTTCGCGGCTGTCCCCGCATCTGGCCTTTGGCACGCTCTCGGGCCGCGAGGCCGCCCGTGCCGCCGCCGCCGCCGCCCGCGCCACCACCGATCCGCGATGGGCCGCATCGCTGAAAAGCTTCCAGTCGCGGCTGGCCTGGCGGGATCACTTCATGCAGAAACTCGAAGATGCGCCGCGCCTCGAAACCACCTGCCTGCATTCGGCCTATGAAGGGCTGCGGCCCGCTCCGGGCAACCCGGCGCATCTGGCGGCCTGGCAGGCGGGCGAAACCGGATTGCCCTTCGTCGATGCCTGCATGCGCTACCTGCGCGCCACCGGATGGCTGAATTTCCGGATGCGCAGCATGGTGATGGCGGTGGCGGCCTATCATCTCTGGCTGGACTGGCGGGCGCCGGGGCGGCATCTGGCGCGCATGTTCACCGATTACGAACCGGGGATTCACTGGAGCCAGGTGCAGATGCAATCGGGAACCACCGGGATGAACACGGTGCGCATCTACAATCCGGTCAAACAGGGCCGCGAACAGGATCCGCAGGGCGTTTTCACCCGCCGATGGGTGCCCGAACTGGCGCCGGTGCCCGATGAACTGCTGCAAGAGCCCTGGCGCTGGGACGGTGCTGCGGGGCTGGCCTATCCGCCGCCGGTGGTCGATGTGGCGGCCGCTGCGCGTGCCGCGCGGCAGACGGTCTGGGGGATGCGCAAGGGGCAGGCGTTCCACGCCGAAGCGGCACGCGTGATCGAACGCCACGCCAGCCGCAAGGATGGCGCGGGCCATTTCGTGAACGACCGCACGCCGCGTCGCAACACGCGCCGACAGGCGCGCCCCGGCGGCGGCGGGCCGCGCGATCCGCGCCAGTTGGGCTTTGATTTCTGATGCCGCGCGGGGTGCGCAAATCCGATCTGCCGCAGAAGATCTGTGCCACCTGCGGCCGCCCGTTCACCTGGCGGCGCAAGTGGGCGCGGGTGTGGGACACGGTGCGCTACTGTTCCGAAAGGTGCCGTTCGACGCGCGGCGCGCGATGATCCCTTTGGGTCCGGCTGGCCGGAAGTACGCCGCCGGCGGGTGAAATAATCCTGCCCGGCTTGTTGCCTATCGGAAACATTCGTTCTATCTCGCCGCGCATACCATAGCACACACGCGCAGGAGATCGCATTTCATGACCCAGCGGCACCAGATCGAAGGGCTTCAGATCGCCCCGAATTTCGTCGATTTCATCGAGAACCGGGCGCTGCCGGGCACAGGGATTGGCGCCAATACCTTCTGGGCGGGCATGGCGCGAGTGATGCGCGAACTCGGGCCCGAAAACCTTCGGCTTCTGGAAAAGCGCGACGCGCTGCAACAGCAGATCGACGCATGGCATCTGGAACATCGCGGCATTCCGCATGATCACTGGCAGTACAAGGCGTTCCTCGAGGAGATCGGCTATCTTTTGCCGGAGGGGCCGGATTTCACCATCGAAACCGCCAATGTCGATCCCGAGATCGCCCATGTGCCGGGCCCGCAGCTGGTGGTGCCGATCACCAACGCGCGCTATGCGCTGAACGCGGCGAATGCGCGTTGGGGCAGTCTTTACGATGCCTTCTACGGCACCGATGCCATCGGCAGCGCGCCGCCCAAGGGGCCTTACAACAAGGGGCGCGGCGCACGGGTCGTGGCGCGGGCGCGGGTGTTTCTCGACGATGCGTTTCCCATCGACGGGGGCAGCCACGCAGACGCGCGGCGCTACCATGTGCACGGCGGCGCGCTTCTGGTCGACGACATGCCGCTGGCCGAGCCGGCAAAGTTCGTCGGCTACCGGGGCCATCCGCGCGCGCCCGATCGGGTTTTGTTGCGCAACAACGGGCTGCATGTCGAACTGGTGTTCGACCGCACCCACACCATCGGCAGCCGCGATCAGGCAGGGCTGGCCGACGTGCGGCTGGAAAGCGCGGTTTCGGCGATCATGGATTGCGAGGATTCGGTGGCTTGCGTGGACGCCGAGGACAAGGTTCTGGCCTATTCCAACTGGCTGGGGCTGATGAAGGGCGATCTGTCGGAAACCTTCGAAAAGGGCGGCGCGCAACTGACGCGGCGGTTGAATGACGATCCCGCCTATACCGCGCCCGACGGCGCCGGCACCCTGACGGTCAAGGGCCGCGCGCTGATGCTGGTGCGCAACGTCGGGCATCTGATGACCAACCCCACGATCCTCGATGGCGAGGGGCGCGAGACCTACGAAGGTTTGATGGATGCGATGGTGACCACGCTGATCGCGATGCACGATCTGCAACGCGCGGGCGGCAATTCGGTGCACGGGTCGGTCTATGTGGTGAAACCGAAGATGCACGGACCCGAAGAGGTCGCGTTCACCGACCGGATCTTCGACATGGTCGAGGAAATCCTCGGCCTGCCGCGCCATACGGTAAAGATCGGCATCATGGACGAGGAACGGCGCACTTCGGTCAACCTCAAGTCCTGCATCCGCGCCGCGTCGCATCGGGTGGCCTTCATCAACACCGGGTTTCTGGACCGCACCGGCGACGAGATCCACACCTCGATGGAGGCAGGGCCGTTCAGCCGCAAGGATTTCATCAAGCGCAAGGGCTGGATCGCGGCCTATGAAACGCAGAACGTCGACATCGGTCTGGAGTGCGGGCTGATGGGCCGCGCGCAGATCGGCAAGGGCATGTGGGCGCAGCCCGACCAGATGGCTGCGATGCTGGAGACCAAGATCGAGCATCCCAAGGCCGGCGCGAACTGTGCCTGGGTGCCCAGCCCCACGGCGGCCACGCTGCACGCGTTGCACTATCACAAGGTCGACGTTCTGGGCGTTCAGCAAAAGCTGAAGGCTGGCGGGCGGCGCGCCTATGTGGATACGGTTCTCGACATCCCGCTGGCCAATTTCCAGCAGTGGAGCGAAGAGCAGATCCTGCGCGAGGTGGAAAACAATGCCCAGGGAATCCTGGGGTATGTGGTGCGCTGGGTGGACCAGGGGGTTGGCTGCTCGAAGGTGCCCGACCTGAATGACGTGGGCCTGATGGAAGACCGCGCGACCTGCCGGATTTCCGCGCAACACATCGCCAACTGGCTGCACCATGGCGTGGTGGATGCGCAGCAAGTGATGGCGACGATGCGCAAGATGGCCACCGTGGTCGACGGGCAGAACGCCGGCGACCCGCTGTACCGGCCGATGGCGCCCGGCTTTGACGGGATTGCCTTTCAGGCGGCCTGTGATCTGGTTCTGAAGGGCCGGACCCAGCCGTCGGGCTATACCGAACCGGTATTGCATGCGCGGCGCCTGGAACTGAAGGCTGCCGGGTGAAGCACGGGTTGAAGGTGCGGGAGCGAGGGGCCAGCCCCTCGCGCTCCCCGGAGTTTATCGGGCAAGATGAAGCTGGACCGCGGGTCCGCAGTCAGGAGACGAAAGCATGAGCATCACGCTGCGCAAGGCGCGCACGATCATTCGGAAGACTTTGGAGAAGGGCCGGGAGATGGAGCTGAAGCCGCTTTCGGTCGTGGTTCTGGATGCCGGCGGGCATGTGCAGGCCTTCGAACGCGAAGACGGTGCGGCACCCGGGCGGTTCGCCGTGGCGCACGGCAAGGCTTACGGCGCGGTGATGCTTGGCATGGCGGGCACGGCGCAGATGGCGCGGGCGGAACAGCAGGCGTATTTCATGGCCGCCGTGAACGGCTTGTACCAGGGACAGATGGTGCCGGTGCCGGGCGGCATCCTGGTGCGAAATGCGCGCGGCGTGGTTGTTGGCGCTGTGGGCGTGACTGGCGATACGTCTGACAACGATGCGGTTGCGGGCCGCGCGGGTATCGAAACGGCGGGGCTTTTCGCGGAAACCTGAGGCGAAGACGCTGGAGCGGCGCGGGATGGTTGTCGCGCCGGTCCGCGCGTCCTATGTTGCGTGTCACAAAGAAGTTTCACTAGACAAGGTATGCCATGTCCCGTCCGGTTGTGGGTATCATAGCAAACGCGCATATGATCAACGATCAATATGCGGTTCAGGCCGGCGGCGTGATCAACATGCAGGCGGTTGCCGAGGTTGCCGATTGCATACCGCTTCTGGTGCCGGCCGATCCGCGTTATGCGGTTCTGGAGGATCTGCTTTCGGTCTGCGACGGTTTCCTGCTCACCGGGGGGCGCGCCAATGTGCACCCCGAGGAATACGGAGAGACACCGACGCCGGCGCATGGCGCCTTCGATCGCGGGCGCGACGCGATTACACTGCCGCTCGTGCGCGCCTGCGTCGAACGTGGGCAGCCGTTTCTTGGCATCTGCCGGGGGTTTCAGGAGGTCAACGTGGCGATGGGTGGATCGCTTCACCCGGAGATCCGCGAACTGCCCGGGCGGATGAACCACCGTATGCCTCCCGATGGCACGCTTGAGGAAAAGTTCGAACGGCGGCACATCGTTTCGTTGACCGAAAACGGCGTTTTCCACAAGGTGTTCGGCGCGCCCGAGGTGCTGACAAACACATTGCACGGACAGGGCATCAAGATGCCTGGCCGGCGGGTGGTGATCGATGGCCATGCGCCTGACGGAACGCCCGAGGCGATCTACATCGAAGGTGCGCCCGGTTTTACTCTTTCGGTTCAGTGGCACCCCGAATGGGATGCCGCCAACGACCCGGTTTCGCGGCCGCTTTTTACCGCGTTTGGTGATGCGGTGCGCGCCTGGTCTGCTGCGCGGCGCGCGCCGGTGCTCATACCCGCCTGAGGCAATGCGGCCCGGCATTCTTTCCTTTTGCCCTAAATATCCCCGCCGGAGGCTTCGTCCGCTCAGCATGAGCGGGCGAAAACACCCCGTCGGCAAGTCGTTTCACACCAACAGGTTGAACTGGCGCGCAAAGGGCATGGATCTCGCGCGCTGTCCTGTCAGGTCAAACAGGGCGTTGCCCAGCGCCGGCATCGACGGCGGTGTTCCCGGCTCGCCGGCGCCGCCCATATGGGCGTTGGTTTGCAGAATCCGCACCTCGGTTTCGGGCGCGCTGTGCATCCGCAGCGCGTCATAGTCGGGAAAATTGCCCTGTTCCACTGCGCCGTCGGCAAAGGTGATCTCGCCAAAGCAGGCTGCCGAAAGGCCGTAGATCATCCCGCCCGTCATCTGCGCTTCAATGATCGCGGGGTCCAGGGCGATACCCATGTCGCAGGCGATCCACGCCCGACGGATACGGATGACACCGCCTTCATCCGCCACTTCGATCACCTGCGCCACCGGTGTACCGAAGGAATAGGTCAGCGCCACCCCTCGGCCCACGCCCTCAGGTGTCTTTCCGGTCCACCCCGACATCTCGGCCACCGCCTTGAGGCAGCCGGCCGATGGCGCATGTTCGCCGCGCATCAGATCCAGCCGGAAGGCCAGCGGATCGGCCCCGGCTGCGACCGCCATTTCATCCATGAATGTCTCGTGAAAGAACCCGTTGAAAGAGTTCCCGACCGACCGCCAGAACCCGACCGGGATCTTCAGATCGCAGACGTGCCCGCGCACCCGGTAGTTCGGAATTGCGTAGGGCTGGTTGAACGCGCCTTCCACAAGCACCTTGTCTGGCCCCGCCGGAGGCAGCCCCGCCACCCGATCCATCGCCTGGAAAACCGCCGATTGCGCGGCGATCCGCGCATCGAGCATGACCGCCTTGCCATCGACGATAGCGCCTGAAAACCGCGCCATGGCGCCGGGGCGGTAGAAGTCGTGGCGCATGTCCTCCTCGCGGCTCCAGGTCAGTTGCACGGGAACGCCGGGCATGGCCATCGCCACGCGGGTTGCGTGGCTGGCATAGTCCAGTTCCAGCCGCCGTCCGAAGCCGCCGCCCATCAGCGTGGTGTGCACCGTCACCGCCTCTTTCGGCAGGCCGGCAATGTCGGCGCAGCGGGCCTGTTGAAACGTCGGGCCCTGGTTGCCGCACCACACCTCCAGCGCGTCGCCGGTATAGCGCGCGGTGGCGTTCATCGGCTCCATCGTCGCATGGGCCAGATAGGGCGCGCGGTATTCGGCGGTGATCCGCGTGGCGCCGGCGGGCGGCGATGTGACGTCGCCGTCGTCGCGCAGCGCAGAGTTCGGCGCGTCGTCCAGCGCGGCGGCGATGCGCTCGAATATCGCTTCGGTTTCAGGCGGGTAGGGCGCCTTCTCCCAGGTGATGTCGATGGCATCGGCGGCTTGTTGGGCCAGCCATGTGTTGCGCCCGATCACCGCCACGCCATCGCCCAGATCGACAATGCGCTCGACGCCGGGCATCGCGCGCGCGGCGCTGTCGTCGTAACCCGACATCGCGCCGCCCAGCCGCGGGTTGATGCGCAGCGCCGCGAATTTCATGCCCGGCAGGCGCACGTCGACGCCGAAGGTGGCTGTACCTGTGACCTTGGCGGTCATGTCGACGCGCGGTTGGGGCTTGCCCAGCAGCCGCCATTCGCGCGCATCGCGCAGTGGCGCGTCGACCGGATCGATCGCCGCGGCCGCTTCGGCCAGCGCGGCATAGCTCAGTTCGGTGCCGTCGGGTGCGATCACCTTGCCCGATTGCGTGCGCAGGTCGCCGCGCGCCAGACCCAGCCTGTCGGCCGCCGCCTGTTTCAGCGTCTCGCGCGCCACGGCCCCGGCCTCGCGCATCCGCACGAACCCGTCCTTCATCGAAGTCGATCCGCCGGTCACCTGCAACCCGACGACCTTGCCCAGCACGCCCAGCATTTCGCCGATGCCATGTTGGAAATCGCTTATGTCATAGCCCTTGTTCGGCAAGGCGTCGGCGATCATCGCCGAATTGTAGTAGGCTTGGGCGGGCGGTCCGTGGATCACCCGCACGTCGGCCAGGTCCACGTCCAGTTCCTCGGCGATCAGCGCGGCCCAGGTGGTGTGTACGCCCTGGCCCATTTCAGCGCGCGGCGCAATCAGCGTCACGCCCTGCGCGTCGATGAAGACGAACGGATTGAGCGCCGCCTCGCCCGCGCCGGGGCGCAGCGGATTGGCCGCCGGGCGGCTCACATACCACGCTCCGAACGCCACACCGCCGACGATGGCTGTCGAACCGATCAGAAAGCTGCGGCGCAGGATTTTTCCGATGCTTGCCATGTTCAGGCCTCCTTCATCATGCGGGCGGCGGATTTGATCGCGGCGCGGATGCGCGGATAGGTGCCGCAGCGGCACAGGTTGCCCTGCATCGCGTCGTCGATGTCGCTGTCGTCCGGATCGGGGTTTTCGGCCAGCAGGGCGGCGGCCTGCATGATCTGCCCCGACTGGCAATAGCCGCACTGAGCGACCTGTTCGGCGGCCCAGGCGCGCTGCACAGCGTTCATTGCCTGTGGCGTGCCAAGGCCTTCGATGGTCGTGACCGGGCCCCAGACATCGCCCAGCGCGACCTGGCAGGCGCGCACTGCCGTGCCGTCGATGTGCACCGTGCACGCGCCGCAGGCCGCGACGCCGCATCCGAACTTGGTTCCGGTCAGCCCGATTTCATCGCGCAGCACCCACAGCAGGGGCACCTCTTGCGGCAGGTCGACGGCGTGGTCGGTGCCGTTGATCGTAAGTGTGGTGGTCATGGGTTCTCTCCCCGGCATTGGCTGCCTGACAATATAGCCTTATTATGTCAGAGTGTAAATTGACAATTTCGCGCCAACCTGTCATGCGACGATCATGAACGAACCCGACGACAACGCCGCGGACCCCAAGCTTCTGGCCATAAGAACCGCGGCCTGGGAGGCGTTCAGCGCCTATGGCATCCGCAAGACATCGATGGACGACATTGCGCGTGGCGCGGGAATGTCGCGTCCGGCGCTGTACCTGCGTTTTCGCAACAAGGACGAGATTTTCCGCAGCCTCGTGCAATACTACTTCGACACGTCCGCCGAAGCGGTGGCCGCCGCGCTGGCCCGCCCCGGCCCGCCTGCGGATGTGCTGGCGGCGGCCTTCGAGGCGCATGGCGGCAAGCTGATCGCCGAGATGATGGCATCGATGCATGGCAACGAGATGATGAACGCCAAGAACACCGTTGCCGCCGACATCATCGCGACCGGCGAGGCGCGTTTGCGCCGGATCTACGCCGACTGGTTTGCCGCGCGCATGGCGCCGGACGACGGCGACGATGGCGCGCCCGAGGACATGGCGGCGGCGGTCATCGGCGCGCTGCACGGTATCAAGCAGACGGCGCCGGACTATCCGGTGTACCTGCGGCTGATCCGGCAACTGGCACGGATGATCGCCGCGCCGCTTCCGGCGCGACCTGACGGGCTGGGCTGAGAGGCCGGGCGATGGCACCCGCCCGCGCCCGGAACCCGCGCCTAAAGATCTGTGCGCAGGTGCCACAACTCGGGAAAAAGCTCCACGTCCAGCATCCGCCGCAGGTAGCTGACGCCACCGGTGCCGCCGGTGCCCCGCTTGAATCCGATCACCCGTTCCACGGTTGTGACATGGTTGAACCGCCAGCGCCGGAAGTAGTCTTCCAGATCGACCAGCTTTTCGGCCAGCTCGTAAAGCTCCCAATGCGCTTGCGGCGCGCGGTAGATCCGCGTCCAGGCGGCGGCGACTTCGGGATCGGGGCTGTGCGGCACGCCGCGGTCGCGCGCCAGCACCGCGTCCGGCAAGGGCGAAACCCGGTGCAGCGCCCGCAGCGCGACATCGTAAAGCGACGGCTGCGCCAGTTCCGAACGCAGCAGCGCCAAGACCGCCGGCACATGCGCATGAGGGCGCAGCATCGCGGCGTTGCGGTTGCCGAGGATGAATTCGATCTGCCGGTACTGATGGGACTGGAACCCTGACGATTGCCCCAGCGCGTTCCGGAATGTGGTATAGTCGCTGGGGGTCATGGTGCGCAGCACCTCCCAGGCGCTGTTGAGCTGTTCGAAGATTCGGCTGACCCGTGCCAGCATCTTGAAAGCGGGACGCATGTCGGGCCCTTCGAGCGCCATGCGCGCGGCGGTGAGTTCATGGATCGCCAGCCGCATCCAGAGCTCTGAGGTCTGGTGCTGGATGATGAAGAGCATCTCGTCGTGGGCGCCCGAGATCGGATGCTGGGCGCCCAGCACGGCGTTGAGATGCAGGTAGTCGCCATAGGACATGCGCCCGTCAAAGGACATCTGCGCGCCGTCCTGTTCAGGATCAAGGGGTTCGGTCATGGAACGGTCTCGGGTTGGGGCGGGTGGCATGGCGGAAGGCGGCGGCGATGTGGCGCGCCGCGTTGGAGACGGCGCGGGCGGCCGGGCCGGGAGCCTCCGGCGGGGATATTTGGGGCGAAAGGAATGGGCGGGATCAGGTGACGGCGGCGCGCTTGTGGTGCTCGGGTCGGTCCCAGAGACGGTCGCGCATAACTTCGGCCAGGATCGCGGCGGCGGCGCGCACGTCGTCTTCGCCGATGAAGAGCGGCGTGAAGCCGAAGCGCATGATGTCGGGGGCGCGGAAATCGCCGATGACGCCGCGGGCGATCAGCGCCTGCATCACGGCGTAGCCATCGGCGAAGCGGAACGACACCTGGCTGCCGCGTGCGGCGGCGTCGCGTGGCGAGGCCAGCGCGAGCATCGGGCAGGCGGCTTCGACGTCGGCGATGAAGCGTTCGCAAAGCGCGACCGAGGCGGTGCGCACCGCCTGCATGTCGACGGTGTCCCAGATGTCCATCGCCGCCTCGAGCGCAGCCATCTGAAGCACCGGGGGCGTGCCTACGCGCATCCGTTCGACGCGCGCGCCGGGGCGGTAGGCGAGATCGAAGTCGAAGGGTGCCGCGTGGCCGAGCCAACCCGCAAGGGCCGGCTGCAGGCTGTCGGCGTGGCGCGGCGCGACGTAGATGAAGGCCGGCGCGCCGGGCCCGCCGTTGAGGTACTTGTAGGTGCAGCCGACGGCGAAATCGGCGCCGGTACCAGAGAGATCGACCGGCAGCGCGCCGGCGGAATGGGCCAGATCCCAGATCACCACGGCGCCGGCGGCATGGGCGCGGGCGGTGATGGCGGCCATGTCGTGCTTGCGCCCGGTGCGGTAGTCGACTTCGGTCAGCATGACCACGGCCACTTCATCGGTGATGGCCCCGGCGACCGCTTCGGGATCGACCACGCGCAGACTGTGCCCGCTGTCGCGCAGGCGCATCAGACCTTCGGCCATATAGAGATCGGTGGGGAAATTGCCGTTGTCCGACAACACCACACGGCGGTCGGGCACCAGATTGAGCGCTGCCGCGAGGGCCTGGAAAACCTTGATCGAGAGGGTGTCGCCCAGTGTGACGTGGCCGGCTTCGGCGCCGATGAGCCGGCCGATCCGGTCGCCGAGGGCCGCGGGCTGGGCCATCCAGCCGGCCTTGTTCCAGCCCGTGATCAGCATGTCGCCCCATTCCGCGACCGTCGTGCGCGCCACCCGCGCGGGTGCGTCGCGCGGCAACGGCCCGAGGGAATTTCCGTCGAGATAGATCACCCCGTCGGGCAGGTGGAACAGGTTCCTGGTGGCGGCGAAATCGGTCATGGCGGCGCTCCGGCAAAAGCTTCAAGCTTGAAACACCCAACAGCTAGCGCCGCCCGCCCGATGTGTCCAGCCCGGCGCCGGGGCGGTTGTCAGATCTGGCCGCCGGCGATTTCGATGGTCTGGCCGTTCACGCTCTGGGCGCCGGGGCCGCAGAGCCAAAGCGCGGTGGCGGCGATTTCCTCGGGTGCGATCAGCCGCTTGTGCCGGTTCATGTTCACCATCATGTCGCGCGCGGCGTCGGTATCGAGGCCGGTACGCTGGGCGATGCTGTCGGTGTTGCGGGTGATGATCGGGGTATCGACATAGGCCGGGCAGATCGCATTGAAGGTATAGGGCTTGCCGACGTAGTCTTCGGACAGCGCGCGGGTCAGCCCGATCAGACCGTGTTTCGAGGCGGTGTAGCAGGCCGCGCCGGGCAGGCCCCGGACGCCGGCGATCGAGGCGATGGTCAGCACGCGCCCCCATTCGGTCTGGCGCATCGAGCCGAGGCATTCGCGGATCGTCAGAAAGGCGCCATCGAGATTGGTGGCCATCATGTTGCGCCAGAATTCCAGCGTGGTCTTGTGCACGGCGCGGCCTTCGGCGATGCCGGCATTGGCCACGCAGATCTGGACCGGCCCGCGTGCGTCGACAGCCTGGGCGATGCGCGCGCAGACGTCGGCTTCGTCGCGCACGTCCATCGCCATGCCGGTGATGCCGTCACCGGCCACCGCATCGAGCACGTCCTGGCGGCGGCCGGTGATGGTGACAATCGCGCCTTCGGCGGCCAGCGCCTGGGCGATGGCCAGTCCGATGCCGGTGCCGCCGCCGGTGATCAGCGCGTGTTTTCCTTGCAGTGTCATGGGTGCTCCTCCGGGTTGCTGCGCGCAGCGTAGCGACGGCGCGCCGGGTGGCAAGCGCGGCGCGGCGGTGACGTGACGGCGCAGAACACGCTGGCGCGCGTCCGGCGGTTGCGGCAATCTGCGGAAGGTGGCCGCGCGTATCGGCAAGCGGCCGGCCAAGGGGCACCGAAGGGGGGGGTGGGCGATGAA
This sequence comes from Paracoccaceae bacterium, assembly GCA_024742705.1. GTDB lineage: Bacteria > Pseudomonadota > Alphaproteobacteria > Rhodobacterales > Rhodobacteraceae > JANSXZ01. The sequence continues at coordinate 24,382 of JANSXZ010000017.1, forward strand.
ATGGATCGATATGCCGCCGGTCTGGCTGGCGGGTTGCGTGGCGCTGGCCTGGTTCCAGGCGACGCGGTATCCTGCGGGGCTGACGTTTGGCGGGGGCTGGGCCGATCTGGCGGGTGGCCTGCTGGTGGGCGGCGGCGTGCTGTTGATGCTGCTGGCCGTTGCCGAGTTTCGCCGCCACAAGACCACGGTGATCCCGCACCGTTCGCCCACGCATCTGATCCAGACGGGCATTTTCAAACACAGCCGCAATCCGATCTACCTGGGCGATGCGATGATCCTGGCGGGACTGATTCTCCGCTGGGACGCGGTGTTGGCGCTACCGCTGGTGCCGCTGTTTGTCTGGGTCATCGAAAAACGCTTTGTCGAACCCGAGGAAGACCGGATGCGGCGGCAGTTTCGGACCGAGTTTGCGCGCTATCAGAGGCAAACACGCCGCTGGATCTGACACAAACGACCGATTTTGCGCCCAAAACGTCCCGGAAGGTTGCGCAATTTTCTTGCGCAGGATAGTGGACACGCCTGCCGGGTGCACCACAATGCATCTCAATCGAGCAAAGGGGGACCTAAAGGTGAAAATCGGTACACCTAAAGAAGTGTTTGAGGGCGAGGCGCGCGTTGCCATGACCCCGGACAGCGCTTTGATGCTGCAAAAGCTGGGGCATGAATGCCTGATCGAAAGCGGCGCGGGGCTGCTGGCGGGCTTTTCGGACGCGGCCTACGAGGCGGCGGGCGTCGAAGTGATCAAGACGGCGGCCGCGCTCTACAAGGCGGCCGACGTGGTCGCCAAGGTGCGCCCCCCCAGCGAGACCGAGGTCAAGCGCCTGCGCGAGGGCCAGACCCTGATCTCGTTCTTCTACCCCGGCTCGAATGAAGAACTGATGAAGCTGGCCGCCGACAAGGGCGCCACCGTGGTCGCCATGGACATGGTGCCGCGCATCAGCCGCGCCCAGAAGATGGACGCCCTGTCATCGATGGCCAACATCGCCGGCTACCGCGCGGTGATCGAGGCGGGCAACAACTTCGGCCGGTTCTTCACCGGCCAGGTGACTGCCGCGGGCAAGGTGCCGCCGGCCAAGGTGCTGGTGGTCGGCGCCGGTGTTGCCGGCCTCGCCGCGATCGGCACGGCGACGTCGCTGGGTGCGATCACCTATGCCTTCGATGTGCGCCCGGAAGTGGCCGAACAGATCGAATCGATGGGCGCCGAATTCGTCTTCCTGGAATTCGAGGACAGCGAACTGCCCGACGGTGCCGAAACCGGCGGCTACGCGCCCCCGTCCAGCCCGGAATTCCAGGCCAAGCAGCTGGAAAAGTTCCGCGAAATCGCGCCGGACATGGATATCGTCATCACCACCGCCCTGATCCCGAACCGGCCCGCGCCGGTGTTGTGGACCGAGGATATGGTCAAGTCGATGAAGCGCGGATCGGTCATCATCGATCTTGCCGCCGAACGCGGCGGCAACTGCGAACTGACGAAGATGGATGAAAAGGTCGTCACCGACAACGACGTGACGATCATCGGCTACACCGATTTCCCCAGCCGCATGGCGACCCAGTCTTCGACGCTTTATGCGACGAACATCCGCCACATGATGACGGATCTGACGCCCGAGAAGGACGGCGCGATCAATCACAACATGGAAGATGATGTGATCCGCGGCGCGACCATCGCGCATGCCGGCGGTGTCACCTTCCCGCCGCCACCGCCCAAGATCGCGGCCATCGCGGCCAAACCCAAGGAAAAGGTCAAGGAAAAGACCCCCGAGGAGAAAGCGGCCGAAGAAGCGGCGGCCTTCAAGGCCCAGACCCGGCAGCAGGTAACGCTGCTGGCCGTTGGCGCGGTGTTGCTGCTGGCGGTGGGCCTTGTGGCGCCGGCCAGCTTCATGCAGCATTTCATCGTCTTCATTCTTTCGGTGTTCATCGGCTTCCAGGTGAACTGGAACGTCGCGCATTCGCTGCACACGCCGCTGATGGCGGTGACGAACGCGATCTCGTCGATCATCATCCTTGGCGCGCTTATCCAGATCGGATCGTCTTCGATGCTGATCACGTTGCTGGCGGCGCTGGGCATCTTCATGGCCTCGATCAACATTTTCGGCGGCTTCCTCGTGACACGGCGCATGCTCGCCATGTTCCAGAAATCCTGAGCGCGGGGCATCAAGACATGGAATACGGATTTACGATTGCGGCCTATGCCGTTGCAGCAGTGCTCTTCATTCTTTCGCTGGGCGGATTGTCGGGCCAGGAAAGCGCCAAGCGCGCGGTGTGGTACGGCATTGCCGGCATGGCACTGGCGGTTGTCGCCACGCTGATCGGACCGGGGCAGGGGCTGTGGCCCGCATCGCTGGTGCTGATCGCGCTGGGTGCCGGCGTCGGCTATCAGCTGGCGACCAAGGTCCAGATGACGCAAATGCCCGAACTGGTGGCGATCATGCATTCGCTGGTCGGTCTGGCGGCGGTTTTCGTGGGCTTCAACGCCGACATCATGATCTCGCAGGTCGCGGGCCTGTTCGCTGCCAACGGCGGGACCATCGGCGTGGATACGCTGGACAAGGCGATTTATGAGGGGCTTTCGTCCTTTGGACAGCTGATCGCCAAGAAGACCACGGTCGAGATTTCGATCCTTCAGGTCGAACTGGTGCTGGGTATCTGGATCGGTGCCGTCACCTTCACCGGATCGGTGATCGCCTATGGCAAGCTGGCGGGCAAGGTCGATACATCCGCCAAGAAGCTGCCCGGCGGGCATCTGCTGAATGCCGGCGCGGCGATCCTGTCGCTGGTGCTGGCGATCATGTATATGGGCGGCGCGGGCAGCTGGACGCTGGTTCTGCTGACCCTGCTGGCGCTGTTCATCGGGTATCACCTGATCATGGGCATCGGCGGCGCCGACATGCCGGTGGTGGTGTCGATGCTGAACAGCTATTCCGGCTGGGCGGCGGCGGCGATCGGGTTCAGCCTGGGCAACGATCTGCTGATCGTGGTCGGTGCGCTGGTCGGATCTTCGGGTGCGATCCTGTCGTACATCATGTGCAAGGCGATGAACCGGTCGTTCGTTTCCGTGATACTTGGCGGCTTCGGTGGCCCTGCGGGCGAACAGATGGCCGTGGAAGGCGAACAGATCGCCATCGAGGCGGATGGTGTGGCCGCGGCCCTGAACGAGGCCGACAGCGTGATCATCATTCCCGGATACGGCATGGCGGTGGCTCAGGCCCAGCAGACGGTCAGCGAACTGACCCGCAAGCTGCGCGCCAAGGGCAAGACCGTGCGCTTCGCCATCCATCCGGTCGCGGGGCGTCTGCCCGGCCACATGAACGTGTTGCTGGCCGAAGCCAAGGTGCCTTACGACATCGTTCTGGAGATGGAGGAGATCAACGACGATTTCCCCGACACCGATGTGGCCATCGTCATCGGATCGAACGACATCGTGAACCCTGCGGCGCAGGACGATCCCAACAGCCCGATCGCCGGGATGCCGGTGTTGGAGTGCTGGAAGGCCAAGCAGGTGTTCGTATCCAAACGCGGACAGGGCACTGGCTACTCGGGTATCGAGAACCCGCTGTTTTTCAAGGAAAACACGCGCATGTTCTACGGCGATGCGAAGGCGTCGCTGGACAAGCTGCTGCCGATGATCGACTGAGGTGGCACCCCTTTGCACATCGAAAACCCGCCGCTTCGCGGCGGGTTTTTTTGTTGCCGTGCACCGGGCCGGCCGGGGCAAGGCAGCCGATGGCGCCGGGCGCCCTGCGGTCAGCCACGACGGTATACCGTTGCATTCTGTTAACATGTTGATAAAAAAGGTTTTTATTTGCAAGTTGGCTGTTCTGTCTTAGATAGGGTGTGAAAGGATCCGCCATGCCACCGATCGAAGACCATCCTCTGCGCTACAAGTTGGCCAACGAACTGCACGCGCGTCCGTTCCCGATGCTGGATGCGCCCTGCACGGTCGCCTATATCGCCATCAAACAGCCGCAGGAGGCGGTCAGCCGCGATCGCGCGCTGGACCTGGCGCATCTGATCGAGTTGCTCGACCGGCACGGGGCACCGCACCCCCAGCCGGGGGCCACGCATTATTCGGGCCAGATCGGCCGGCACATGGTGAAATGGGAACAGCACACCGAGTTCGTGACCTACACCGCCTTCGCCGACGGGCTGAGCGGGCGGCCCTTCGATCCCAATGAGTTCGAGGTCTTTCCCGAAGACTGGCTGTCGCGGATGCCCGGGCAGCGCATGACGTCGGTTCTGATGCGGATCGAACCGCGCACCAGCGAAGCCGATATCGCGCGCAAGATCGATGATTGGTTCGTGCCCGAAAGCCTGGCCGCCTCGAGCGTTCTGGACGACGACGCGGTGGTTGCGGGCGATTTCCGCATCGACCCGGCCGGGCACATGCGGTTCGCGGTTTTCGTGACACCCGACACCGGCGTGCGGCGGATCGGGCGCATCGTGCAACGGCTTTGCGAGATCGAAACCTACAAATCCATGTCGATGCTGGGTTTTTCGCGGGTGCGGTCTCTTTCCGGGCGGATCGGGGCGCTGGATACGCGGCTGACCGAACTGATGGGCGACATGACGGAAGGCCACAAGCCCGCCGATGAAACGCTGGCCGGGCTGCTTTCGATTTCGGCAGAACTGGAGGCGATGTCGGCGCTCAGTTCGTTCCGCTTCGGGGCCACGGGGGCCTATGAGGCGATCGTGAACCAGAGGATCGACGCGCTGCGCGAGGTGCGATTTGCCGGGCGGCAGATGTTCGCCGAATTCATGATCCGCCGCTATGCGCCGGCCATGCGCACCGTCACCTCGACCGAAGCGCGGTTGCAGGCGCTGGCGGATCGGGCGATCCGGGCAGGCGATCTTCTGCGGACGCGGGTGGATGTGGAACGTTCGGCGCAGAACCAGGAATTGCTGGCGAGCATGAACAACCGCGCCGACATGCAGTTGCGGCTGCAGCGGACGGTCGAGGGGCTGTCGGTTGTTGCGATCAGCTATTACGCGGTGTCGCTGGCGGGGTATGTTCTTTATCCTGTGGCCGATGCTTTCGGGCTGAGCAAGAACATGATGACGGCATTGGTCGCCGGGCCGGTGGTTCTGCTGGTGTGGTGGATGATCCGCCGGATCCGGGCCGAGATGGAGTGAGCCGCTGCCGGCGCGATGCGCGGGCGGCGCGGACGGGAGCCTCCGGCGGGAGTTTTCCCGGCAAGATGAAGATGTTCACGACCGGGGCGCGTCGCCTTGCCAGCGGTTTTCCAGCGCGGTGAGAGCGGCCACGCGATCGGCGGTCCTGGGATGGCTGAGCAGCCAGGCCGGGGCGGCGCCGGCGCGTTGTTCGGTGAGCGCGTCGAGCTTCGTGAAGAGCGAGATCTGCGGTGCGATGCCGATGCCGGCTTTTGTGAGCAGGGCGGCGGCGTAGGCGTCGGCCTCGTATTCGTCGCTGCGCGAGAGGCGTGCGGCCAGCATCGAGGTCACGATGTTGGCGATCCAGACGCCGACACCGGGCAAGAAACGGTTCAGTACCATGGCAAGCGCGGTGCGCAGGGCGTTCTGGCCCGAGAAATCAATCATGCGGCGGCGCGAATGGCCCAGGGCCACATGGCCGAGTTCGTGGGCGATGACGCTGGCCAGTTCCTCGGCGGTGACTTCGCCCTGCTGGAACTTGCGATAGAAGCCGCGGGTGATGAAAATGCGTCCGTCTGGCGCCGCAAGGCCGTTGACCGGATCGATTTCGTAGATGTGCACGCGGATGCGCGGCAGATCGAGCGCGCGGGCCAGGCGTTTTGTGACAGCGACGAGGCGCGGATCGGCCAGTTCGGTGGAGCGCGTGTCAAGTTCGCGGCCTGTGCGCCAGACCGAGAAACGGTACATGGCGAGCGCGTAGAGCAGGGCGAGGAGGATCGGTGTGAACTTGATCATGCGGAAGATATGGGGCGGCCATGCCGGTTAGGCAATGGTCGTGTCACCCGGCCCATGCGACGGGCACCGCGCGGGGGCCGCGAAATGCCCAGCCGTGCAGCGTGACCGGGCCGGTGAGGTGCAGGCCGGGCAACCGCGCGAAGAGCATCGGCAGGGCGACATCGGCGATCAGGCTGCGCGCCACCGCGGCGCCGGCGCAAAAATGCGGGCCGGCGCCGAAACTGATCGCCGGCTGCAGGTTGCGGCGGATTTGGAAGCTGTCGGGCGCGTCGAACCATTCGGGATCGCGGTTGGCGGCGGAGAACATCAGAAACACGCGGTCTTCCGGTGCGAAATCTATGCCGGCAACGCGGTCGGCGCGCGCCACGCGGCGCGGAGACATGCCGATGGGTGACATCCACCGGGCGTATTCGGCGAAGGCGTCGGCCCAGCTGGCGTGGCCGGTGCGGATCAGTTCGAGCTGTGCGGGGTGGTCGAGAAGGGCCCAGACGGTACCGGCGATGGCGTCGCGCGGTTCGTTCTGGCCACCGGAAATGATCAGCTTGATATTGGCGCGCAGGCTGGCCTGGGGCAGTCCCGCCGCGCGCATCACCGCCAGCGCCGACATGTCTTCGGGCGTTGCATGCCGGGCCAGCCCGGCATCGATATGCGCATCGATCCGGGCCGTCGCGGCGTGGCAGCGTGCGGTTACATCCGGATCGCCGCTGTAGTTGGCGCAGCCGTCGATCATGGCCTGGCTGACGCCGTCCATTTCCGCGGCGGTCATCGTCAGCAGGCCGGTGACCCGTTTGAGCGCCTCGGCCGAGACAGGCATCGCGTAGTCGCGCACCAGATCGCAGGCGCCGCGCGGTTTGAGATCTTCGAGGATCCGGGCGCAATCGGCCTGAAACAGGGGTTTCCAGTGTTGCGCGACGGTGCGCGGGCTGACGGCGGGAAAAAGCGCGCGCCTTTCGGCCTGATGCGGGGCGCCGTCCTTGCGCATCATGTTTTCACCCATCAGCCGTGTCATCAGCCCGTCGGGCTGGAGCGACGAAAAGACGTCGATGCGCTTTTCCTCGCGGTGCACATCGGTGCGCCGGGTCAGCAGCGTGGCCCCCAGTTGCGGCACGAAGGCGATCGGCGCATCGGCGCGCATCGCCGCCAGCGCGGGGTAGGGATCGGTGGTGAAACGGGCCAGATCGACCGGCACGACGGGAGCGTTTGACATAGGCCCGAGCCTAGGCGCGGGCGGTGCGGCGGGCAAGCGCGATGCGCGTTGACCGGATGGCACGGGGGCTGCGATACTGCGCCACCGGCCCTTGCCGGTTGCAAGCAAAGCGAAAAGGAGCCCGCCATGCTGGACCTCGGCGACCGTATCTCGATCTATCAGCCCGAACAGGACGGTCTGATCTTTCCCGAACTGCCCCAATTCGACGACCCGGCCGACGAACGCCGGCACCGCAAGGAACGCCTTGTTGCCGCTTGCCGGGCCTTTGCGCTGCAAGGCTTCGATTATGGCTTTGCCGGCCATCTTACGGTGCGCGATCCCGAGCGGCCCGAGCTGTACTGGACCAATCCGATGTGCGTGCATTTCGCCAAGGTGCGGATGTCGAACCTGATCCTGGTGGATCATGAAGGCACCGTTGTCGAAGGCCGCCATGCGGTGAACCGGGCAGGTTTTGTTCTGCATGCCAACGTGCATGAGGCGCATCCGGATATCATCGCCATGTGCCATGCCCATACGGTGCATGGCACGGCCTGGGCGGCGACCGGCCGCCCGATCGAACCGATTACCCAGGATGCCTGTGCGTTCTACGAGGATCATGTGGTGATCGGCGACGAAGCCGGCGCGGTGGCGGTGGAAAACCATGCCGGATCGAACGTGGCGCAGGCGTTCAAGGGCGTGAAGGCGGCGATCCACCAGAACCACGGCCTGTTGACGGCCAGCCGCCACAGTATCGAATCGGCGGCCTTCTGGTTCATTGCGCTGGAACGTTGCTGCCGCCAGCAGCTCGAAATTGCGGCTTCGGGGATCGCACCGACCTTTGTGCCCGCCGATCGCGCGCGCTACAGCCGCGAACACGTGGGCAGCGAATACATCGGATGGCTGCACTTTCAGACCATATGGAACCAGCTGATCGAGGATCAGCCGGACATGTTCGACTGATCCCGGATCAGGCCGGCAAGTCGGGGTCGTCGTGGCCGGCGGTGACCCCGTCGATCAACTGATACGACAGCAGATCGCGCATCTGCGCCGGATCGCGCACCAGCCGTTGCAGCATCCGGCGCAGCCCGGCGCGACGGGCGTGCTCGGCCGTTTCCATGCCCAGGGCCACGGCGTGATCGACCCATTCGAACGCCAGGGTGGCGCCGGGGCGCATCTGCGCCACGCGCGGCAGATCCGCCGGCAGCACAGTGCCGATGCGCGGGTAGCCGCCGGTGGTCTGGCATTCGGTAAGCAGCACGAAGGGCGTGCCGTCGCCGGTGATCTGGATGTCGCCGGGCACGATCGGTTCAGACAACACCGACAGCCCCTCGGCGTCGGCAAATCCCGCCTCTGGCGGCAACAGGCGCACGCCCATGCGGTTGCCGCGGGTGTCGCGCCGAAACGCGGTCCGGGCAAAGCGCGCCTGTTCCGAAGCCGAAAACATCGCGGTCTGCGGGCCTTCGACAATGCGCACGGTTCCGCCATCGAACCGCGCATCGGCAGGCAGCACATAGCCGTGGCGGTCGGGCGCGGGATCGGCGCCCAGCGGCAGCCGGTCACCGGGTTGCACGGTGCCGCCGATGCCGGCGGTCAGATGCGCGGCCCGCGATCCCAGAACCTGGCGCGTGGCAATGCCGCCTCCGAGGTGAAGATAGCCGTAGCTGCCGGCCGTGGCGCCGCCGATCCTGATGCGCGCGCCCTGCGGCACGGCGTGACAGGCGTTCCAGGCCAGCGGTGCGCCGTCCATCTCGGCCTTCATCGGTGCGCCGGTCAGGGCGATGCGCGCGGCGCCGTCGATTTCGAATTCGCCGCCGCTGCCCGGCAGTTCCAGCGCGGCGAGGTCGTCGGGTTGCCCCAGCAGCGCCGCCCCTTCGGCCAGGGCAAGGCGATCGGCGGCACCACCGCGCGACAGCCCGTAGGCCAGGGCGCCGGGCCGTCCCATGTCCTGCACCGTGATACCGGGCCCGCAACGATGAACGATCAGCCGGCGGGTCATGGCAGCGGCCCGCAGGTTGCGCCGCCATCGGGGCCGCTGGCCTTCAGTGCATCGTATTCACCGGCCGGGGCCGAAACGAACTGCACCTCGTCGCCGGGGCGCAGCACGAAGGGCTTGCCGCTCTCGGGGCGGAACCCGCGAAACGCGGTCTGGCCCACATGGCGCCAGCCGGTGGGCGTGGACACCGTGAACAGCACCAGCTGGCGGATCGCGACGGTCAGCGCGCCCACTGGCACGCGGTCGGTCAGGGCCTGCTGGCGCGGGATGTCCCATTCAGGATCCAGAGAACCAAGATAGGGCTGGCCCGGTGCGAAGCCGATGGTCTGCACGCGCAGGGGCCGCGCCGTGAGGCTGGCGATGGCGCTTTCGCGATCCAGCCCGGCGGCGGCGGCGGCCTCGTCCAGTTGCGGCGCGAGTTCGGGATCGAAGACCGTGGGAATGCGCCAGAGCCGCCTGTTGTCGGGCAGAGGCGCATCATACCAGTCACGCCCCCGCATCAGCGCCTCGACCGCCGCGATCAGGGCGGCGCGGTCGGTCCGGGCCGGATCGAACCGCAGGTAGGCCGAGGCCAGCGCCGTCGAGGTTTCGCAGGCGCCGGGCAGGTCGGCGGCCTCAAGCGCCGCGCGCAACGCCAGCGCCGCGCGGTTTGCCGTTTCACTCAGCCGGTCGCCGAAGGTGATCAGCAGCCCGTCGACACCCAGGGGCGACAGCCGGGGCCAGGTTCCGGTCATTGCAGCGCATCCGGCAGGAACAGCGCGATCTGCGGAAACGCGATCAGCGCGGCCACCATCGCCAGCATCATCGCCATGTAGGGCAGGGTGCCCAGCATTACCTCGGTCATTGATCCTCCCTTGCGTGCGCCCTGGACGACATAGAGGTTCAGCCCCACCGGCGGCGTGATCAGCGCCATTTCGATCAGCACGATCATCAGAATGCCGAACCAGATCGGGTCAAACCCCTGTTCCACAACCAATGGCACGATGATCGGTATCGTCACAACCATCAGCGACAGCGTTTCGATGAAGAAGCCCAGCACGATGTAGACGCAGACGATCACCAGCATGAAGGCCAGCGGCGTCAGCCCCATATCGCCCAGAAACGTCTGGAGCTCGCGGCCGATCCCGGCCGAGGCCAGCGTGAAATTCAGAAACGATGCGCCGATCACCACCAGCATGATCATCGAGGTGATCTTCACGGTGCCGCGAATCGCATCGCGGAACATCGCCATGCTGACCCCGCCGAAAGCGGCGGCAATCGCGATGGCACCGGCCACGCCCACGGCGGCCGCTTCGGTGGGCGTGGCCCAGCCCTTGTAGATCGAACCGATGATGACCGTGAACAACAGGATGATCGGGAACAGATGCAACAGCGCACGCAGCATCTGCGAAGCCGTGAACACCCGTCGCTGGCCCCCCAGATCGGGACGCACCGCGCAGATCAACACGGTCACCAGCACAAAACTGAGCGCCAGCGCGATGCCAGGCACCAGCCCGGCGAGGAACAGACGCGGAATCGATGTCTGGGTCAGGAAGCCATAGACGATCAGGTTGATCGACGGCGGAATCATGATGCCCAGCGTGCCGCCCGCGGCGATGGCGCCGGAAAACAGCTTGGGATCATAGCCCAGCTTTTCGGCCTGCGGCATGGCCACGGTTGCGACCGTGGCGGCCGTGGCGACGGAGCTGCCCGATGTGGCCGAAAACATCGTCGCGGTGGCGATGTTGGCATGGACCAGCCCGCCGGGCAGCCAGCTGACCCAGCGGTCCAGCGCCGCGTAGGTGCGCGTGGCAATGCCGCTGCGCACCAGGATCTCGCCCAAGAGCACAAAGAACGGGATCGCGATCAGCGTCGCGTTGTTCGAGGTGGACCAGACCAGGTTGCCCAGCCCGCGGATCAGCGGAAAGGGGCTGAAGAACGTGTCGATGCCGAAACCCAGCAGGAACAGCACGATGCCCACCGGAATCGACAGGCTGAGCAGGCCAAGCAGGCCGATTGTGAGATACGAGATCATTTTTGCAGCCCGTCCAGTTCTCCGAGGGTTCCGATGGCCGCGTCGCTGGCCGCGAAATCGCGCTTTGCCAGCAGCATCAGCGCGGCGATGAATGTCAGCCATGACGCCACGGCGAACCACACCCAGCCGGCGAACCACGGCACCTGCACCAGCGCCAGCGGCGTTTCCAGCGGCGTGTTCGCGCGCGATCCGTTGTCCAGCGACCGTGCGACCACCGGCCACGACCGCACCGCGATCAGCGTGACGGTGGCCGAAAGCGCCAGCATCGCCACAAGATCGAAAAGCGCGCGGCCACCCGGCCGCGCCCGGCTGCGCAGGATGTCGATGCGCACATGTCCCAGCTCGCCCAGGGCATAGGCCATGCCCCAGGAAGTGACGATCGCCATCACATATCCGCTGATCTCGTCGGTTCCGCCCAGAGAAGACCCCGTCTGGCGCAGCACGATATCCGCCAGCACGAAGGCCGCGCACCCCAGCAGCATGATGCCGATCAGGGCGGCCAGCACGCGGTTGATGGATTTCAGGCCAAGCAGCACATTCTGCGCCATCGGGGATCTCCTTTCCGGGATCGGCTTCAGTTGGCGATGGTCACACCGACGACCGCCCCGACAGAGGCGTTCCACCGCGCGGCCCAGTCGGCGCCGGCGCGTTCGGCCCATTCCGGCAGCACCTGCCCGACCAGCACATCGCGGGCGCGGGCGAAATCGGCGTCCGACACGTCCACCAGCGTCATGCCGCGGGCATCTCCGGCGGGGCACTCGCCGTTGCCGGTGAGGCAGGCGATGTCATTCACCAAAGCGTCCTGTGCGGTGGCCCAGGCGGGGGCTTCGAAATCGGCGGCGATGCGGGTTTCGATAAGGCTTTGGGTTTCGGCGTCGAGGCTGTTCCATTTGTCGAGGTTGATGGCGGTCACCACGCTGTCCCAACCGCCCAGCGGGATCGGCAGCAGATGGGTGGAAACCTCCCACCAGCCCGCGCTATAGCCCGAGCCGGCCCCGGTCACGGCGCAATCCACCACGCCTTTCTGCAGCGCGCCGGGCACTTCGGAAAAGCTGACGTTTACGCCTTCGGCGCCCAGAGCCTCGAGAAACTTGGCGGTCATGCGGCCCGAGGCGCGCACTTTCTTGCCGGCCAGATCGTCCAGCCCGGCGATTTCGGCATTGCAGAAAACCACCTGCGGCGGATAGGGCGCGATGGCCAGCACATGGCTGTTGAACCGGGCGTTGTAGATGTCTTCGACCATCGGGCGGGCGGCATCGACCATCTCGCGCGCGGCATCGGCGGTGAGCGCCAGAAGCGGTACGTCGAGGCCTTCGAGTTCGGGCGCATCGGCGACCGCATAGTCGGCCACGGTCATCGCCACGTCATAGACGCCGTCGCCCAGCAGGCGATAGACGTCGCCGACACCCAGGTTCATCTGGTTGTGCGTGGTCAGGGCGACGTTGATCTTGCCACCCGATGCGGCTGGCAGGGTTTCGGTCCAGAACGGCGCCTCGTACTGCTTGTGCAGCGGCAGGCCCGACCAGCTGCCCACGACCGAAAGGTCCTGGGCGGCCAAGGGGGCGGCCAGCATCGTGCTGGCGGCCAGGATGGTCAGTGTCTTTGTCATTTGGCTTCTCCTTGTTGGGGGATATCGTGGGCCGGGTGTGGCGGTGTCAGGACGACAGGACCGGCACCTCGGCGTCTTCGGGAATATCGGTGATCAGCATGTGACCGGGGCGGTGGGTGATGCAAAGCGGCACCGCCGCGGCCTCGATTGCCACCTGGGGCGTGACGCCACAGGCCCAGAAAACCGGGCGCTGGCCGCTGGCCACGGGCGCCGGATCGCCCCAGTCGGGACACATCACATCGGCGATGCCGATCGCGGCGGGATCGCCGCTGTGTACCGGCGCGCCATGCGCCAGCGGAAACCGCCGCGACGTGGCGGCCGCGGCCGTGACCTGGCCGGCATCCACGCTGCGCATGCTTACCACCATCTTGCCGCGAAACGGCCCGGCGGGCACTGTGTCGATGTCTGACCGGAACATCGGCACGGTGGTGTCGTTGTCGATATGCCAGACCGGAATCCCGGCCTTTTGCAGCGCATGTTCGAAGGTGAACGAACAACCCAGCGCGAAGGCCACCATATCGTCCGTCCAAAGCCCGCGGATGTCGGTCACGGTGTCCACCAATGCCCCGTGACGATAGACGTTGTAGGCCGGCACATCGGTGCGGATGTCGATGTCGTGGCCCAGGGTGAACATCATCGGGTTGCCGGTGTCCGACACGCCGACCAGCGGGCAGGGCTTGGGATTGCGCTGGCAGTATCGCATGAAATCCAGCGCGAAAGCCTGCGGCAGGATCGCCAGATTGCACTGAAGGTAGCCCGCCCCCAGGCCAGCCGTATGCGACTGGTAGCCGCCCTGGCGGATGGCCATGCGCACATCGGTCAGGGGGCGCGATTTCAGGGTCTGGTGATCGGTCATTTCGGCCTCGCTTGCGGATGTTGCGACCGTGACCGATTGTGGGAATCAATTCAAATCGATGTTTTTTGAGAATTCCGATAAATAAAATTTATACTCAGGCGCCGTGCACCCGGAAGCCGCGTCATGCCTCGCGGATCTGGTCGGTCGTGCCGTCACGATGCCGGATCGCCACCTCGCGCGCCAGTTGCGCGGCGGTTTCGATCAGCGGGTTGCGCGGTTCGGCCAGGTATGAGGCGGTGAAGCGCAGCGGTTGCGGCACCCAGCCCGGATCGAACTCGCGGATCGTGCCGCGCGCCACATGTTCGGCACCCAGCGCGCGGGGCAGGGCGGCGACGCCCAGATCCGCCTCGACCAGACGGAAGCAGGCCGAAAGCGATGTGGAGGGAAACAGCGCCACATCAGGGCCGACCCTCTCGAGAAGCATTTCCTTGATTTCGCGATAGGGCCGGGTCTGGCGCGCATAGGTCAGTACGGGGCGCTTCAGGTGGTCGTGCGGATCGGCACGGCGCGGCGCGGCGGCGGCGGCATACCAGGCCAGATCGAACCCCGGCAAGGCGACGTTCTTGACCGAGAATTCCGACACCGGCCCCAGCAGCACCACAAGGTCCAGCCCGCGGTTCAGCAAGGCCGTGCGCAGGTTGATCGAGATATCGACGTTGAATTCGATCTCGAGATTGGGATAGCGCCCGTGCAGCCGGTAGATCAGATCGGGCAGCCAGCTTTGCGCGATGGTTTCCGACACCCCGATGTGCAGGCGGCCCTCGACGGCTTCGGGGGCGATCACATCGCGGCCCATCATGCCGGTCAGATGTTCGAACCTTTCGGCATAGTCACGAAGCCGTTCGCCGCGGCGGGTGGGGCGCAGGCCGCCGCCGGTGCGATCGAACAGATCGAAGCCGACGGCGTTTTCCAGGTTGCGCAACCGCGCGGTTACGGCCGGCTGCGTCAGGTGCAGCGCTTCGGCGGCCCTGCGCACCCCGCCAAGGCGCAGCACATGCAGAAACGTCCTGAGCTGTTCCAGCGTGATTCGGTTCATTTCTTCAGCAACGCACAGACCGGCGCGGAACGCACCCGCCGATGATCGCGCGCAAGGCTCAGGCGATTTCGGGATAGATCGGGTTCGACCATGCCCGCCTGCCGCCCCGGTCGACAACGGTGACCCGGATGAAAGGCGACACCGCGAAGCGATCCAGCGGCACCTGCGTGCGCGTCATCGAATGGCCGTGCACCGCCACCGCCGCCGATCCCGCGCCCTGCACGATCACCGCGCTGGCGGCGCTGCTTTCCACCACGACATGGCGCTTCTCCCAGTGCACGCCGTGGATCTGCGGGCCGGTCGACGCATAATAGGCGCCCTCGCGCAGCGCCGCGCAGAGCGCGTCGGGGTCGTTCTCCTGCGCCTTGACCATGACCCAGCCGCCGAAATGATCGGGTTCGGTGAAATGCGCGTCGTCGGTGGCGCACAGCGTCATTTGACGGCCCTCGGTCAGCAACTGATCCAGCGTGTAGAACCCGTGCGGGCGGTCGCAGCCGACGGCGCAGCCGTGGTTGTAGATCTCGACCGCGTGGGCGGCTTCGATGGTGCGCGCGTCCTCGGTGGTCAGACCCGACCATTCGGGATGCGCGATGGCCACGAAAGCGCCCGCCGCACGCGCCCGCGCGGCCAGTTCGGCGCCTGTTTCCTGGCCTTCGACGGGGCGGAAATGCGGCGAGTTGGAGGGTGTGAAATCCTCGGGCAGGCCCACCGCCAGGATATGCCAAAGTTCGCCGTTCTGCATCGCGCCGGAATGCAGTTCGGCGCCCGGTATCGTGGTGAATCCGTTGCCGCGAAACGGTTTGGTGTCGGTGATCGGATAATCGTAGAGCCCGATCATGTGGTCGGTCAGCGAGATGAAGTCATAACCTTCGGCACGGTATCTGCGGCAGACCTCCTCGGGCGACAAGGCCCCGTCCGAGCGATCCGAATGGGTGTGCAGGTTGCCGCGCCAGAAGCGTCCGGGCCGGTCGAATGCAAGGCTGCTCATCTTCGTCCTTTCAATGCTGCCGGGCGGTTGTGCTTCGCCCATGTGAAACGGGTATGACAAGCTGGGGCCAAAATGCAATCCGCGCAGTCTTGACACCGTGGCTGCAGCACGGCCCTGATGCGGGCGCAGGGCAGGCAGGGGGAAAACCATGACAAGGCTGAAACGGATCGAAAGCTTTTGCACCGCGGATGTGGGTTTCGTGCGGGTCACCGCGCAGGACGGCGCGCAGGGGTGGGGCCAGGTCAGCACCTACCATTCGGATATCACCTGCCAGGTTCTGCACCGGCAGGTGGCGCCCTGGACGCTGGGACGCGACACCACCGATCTGGACGATCTTCTGGACCTGGTGACCGAGCGCGAGCACAAGTTTCCCGGTTCGTACATCTGCCGGGCAATGGGCGGGCTGGACACCGCGATCTGGGACATGCGGGGCAAGATCGCGCAACAGCCGGTCGTGGCGCTTCTGGGGGGCACGCCGGGACGGCTGCGCGCCTATGCGTCTTCGATGAAGCGCGACATCACCCCGAAGGACGAAGGCGAACGGCTGCGCCGCGAGCAGGGTGAACGCGGCTTTACCGCCTTCAAGATGCGGGCCGGCGCCGAGGTGGGGCGCGGGGCCGACGAATGGCCCGGCCGGACCGAGGCGATCATTCCCGAAATGCGCCGCGCCCTGGGCCCCGACGCCGATCTTCTGATCGATGCCAACAGTTGCTACAGCCCGGCCCAGGCCATCGCCGTGGGCCGCCGGCTGGAGGATGCGGGGTTTTGCCACTTCGAGGAACCCTGTCCCTATTGGGAACTGGACCAGACCCGAGAGGTCGCCGAGGCGCTGACGATCGACGTGACCGGCGGCGAACAGGACTGCATGTTGCCGACGTGGCGGCAGATGATCGACATGCGCGCCGTCGATATCGTGCAGCCCGACATCATGTACATGGGCGGCATATGCCGCACGCTGCGCGTGGTTGAAATGGCGCGGCAGGCCGGCCTGCCGGTGACGCCGCATTGCGCCAATCTGTCGATGGTCACGCTGTTCACCATGCACCTGCTGCGCGCGATTCCCAACGCCGGGCGCTATCTCGAATTCTCGATCGAGGGCGCCGACTATTATCCGTGGCAGCAAGACCTGTTCACCGCCGATCCCTATACCGTGGACGATGGCCATGTGACGATCACCGACGCGCCGGGATGGGGCGTGGAAATCGCGCCCGAATGGCTGGCGCGGGCTCAGTACCGCTGTTCCGAACTGGACTGATCCGCACCGTGGCGCGCGCCGTTTTTTTCGGCGTTTGCCGGAACTGGCGGCGGCGCGGCGGCGGGGCCGGGTGCGGGCTGTCTGAAACGGTTGACAGTGCGGGGGTGCGCTCTTCACGTTAGGCGTGGACATCGTCGGGAAGGCGGCTGCCAAGAAACTGATACAAAAGTCGGTCATTAAGACATGTCACAGAAATCTGGAGTGTGAAATGAAGACCAAAATCAGAGTGCTGCTGCTTTCGGGCGTGGCGAGCCTTGCCGCCGGGGGCGCCTTTGCAAGCTGCCCGGCGATCACCGCGGCCGACATGCAGGGCATCGCGCCCGGCGCCTATCCGATGCAATACGAACTGGCGGAATTCCAGGCGCTTGCGGGCTGTGAAATGACCTTTGCGGCCAATCCCGAAAGCGAGGCGCTGAACGGCGCGATCCAGGGCAACCCGGCGCTTTTGCCCCTGGCCGAACGGATCCCGGCTGAACCGCTGGTGGTGGTGCCCTACGAGCAGGTCGGACGCTATGGCGGCACGCTGAACGCGCTGTCGAACGCCACCGAAGCGGGCACTTCGGATTTCCTGTCGGTGCGCCACGTCAACCTTGTGCGCTATGCTGACGATCTGCAAACCATCGTGCCCAACGTCGCCAAGTCGTGGGAGTGGAACGCCGATTTCACCCAACTGACGTTCAAGCTGCGCGAGGGCCACAAATGGTCGGACGGCGCGCCCTTCACATCGGCCGACATCAAGTTCTGGTATGATAACCTGGCGCTCGACAGCAAGATCATCGAAAGCCCGAAAGACTATGTTCTTGTCGCCGGCGAACGGATGACGGTGGACACGCCCGATGCAACCACCGTTGTCTTCAACCTGCCATCGCCCAAGCCCGGCCTGCTGGCGCATTTCGCCACGACCTATGCGCCCGCCTTCCAGCCGATGCATTTCCTGGGGCAGTACCACCCCGACATCAACCCCGACGCCGACGCCCTGGCGCAGGCCTGCGGGTTTGAAAACGGCATCGCCGCGGTTTCGGCCTACTATGGCAACTCGGACTGGACCGACACGCCCTCGCCGATGCTGTCGAATCCGGACAAGGTTGAATGTCTGCCCAAGGCGACGCAGCCGACGCTGGAAAGCCATATCTACGTTTCCGACACCACCGAGGGCCGCAAGCTGGTGGCCAACCCCTATTTCCACATGGTCGATCCGACCGGCCAGCAGCTGCCCTACATCAGCCGGCAGGATGAACTCTATGCCAATGACAACGAGGTGCGGATCCTCAAGCTGGTGAACGGCGAGGCCGACTACAAGTCTCAGTCGGTTACCTTGCCTTCAGCGCCTATCCTTCTGGAAAATCAGGAAAAAGGCGGTTATACGATCCAGCTGGCGCCGACCATCGCCTTTCCGACCTTCTCGTTCAACGTGACTGCCGAAAACGAAGCCAAACGTGCCGTCTTCGGTGACGTGCGGTTCCGGCGGGCCATGTCGGTGGCGATGAACCGCAGCGAAATCAACGAAGTGGCCTATTTCGGCCAGGGTGAGCCGCTGCAATACACCGGCTTCTCGCCGCGCCCCGATTTCATCCCCGCCGAGCTTGAGCAGAGCTATGCCCAGTTCGATCCCGAAATGGCGCGCGCGCTGCTTGACGAGGTCGGCATGGCAGACACCGACGGTGACGGCTTTCGCGAACTGCCCAATGGCGACAAGCTGGTGCTGAACCTGCAATTCGCCACGCAGGGCATTGCCGGCGAAGTTGTGGAACTGGTCGCGCAAAACTGGTCGGACGTGGGCGTACAGGCCACGGTCAAGGAAGTCACTCCCGATGAATACCGTTCGGCACAGTCGTCGAACCAGCTGGACGTGATGATGTGGCTGAAAGGTCAGCCGGCGGCGCTGCATCTGGGCGACAACACCTACTGGATTCCGCCGTTCGACGGGTATTTCGATATACGCACCGGTATGCTCTGGGCGGAATACCTTGAAAGCGACGGCGCCAGCGGTGTCGAACCCCCCGCCTGGGTCTACGAAATGCGCGACGACATCAACGCATTCCAGGGCGCGGCCATCGGATCGGACGAACAGAACGCGCTGGGCCTGAAACTGGCGCAGAAGATGGTGGACGAAATGCTGTTCATCGGAACCGTGCGCGCACCGGCACCGATCTATCACCGCAACGCGCTGAAAAACGTGACCGAATTCAAGACGTGGTCCTACGAATACTACCGGACCTATCCTTACATGCCGGCGCAGTGGTTCTTCGACGAATGATCCGCGCGACGGTCTGATCAAACCAATTCCGCGGGCGGCCTGCCAGTTGCCCGCGGTTCCGAAACCGGCCATGCCGCAGCCGCCGCGGCCCTGTGGCAAAAGATCACCCATGGGGGGCCAACGTGCTGCAATTCCTACAGTTTGCTCTGGTGCGCGCGGGCATGGCGGTGTTTACGCTGCTGATGGTGTCGCTGATCGTGTTTTCGCTGATGGAGCTGGTGCCGGGCACCTGCGCCGAGCGATACCTGGCATTCAAGAACACCCAGGGTTCGACAATCTCGGTGCAGGACATCGCGGCCGAAGAGGCGCGGCTGGGGCTGGACCGGCCGTTTCTGGTGCGCTGGGGCTCGTGGGTGGGCAACGTTGTCTTCAAGGGCGAATTCGGCGACAGCTGCATTCTGCGCGTGAACATCAATCAGCTTCTTGGCGACAAGTTTCTGATATCCGCGATGATCTGCCTGACATCGCTGCTTCTGGCCTATCTGATCGCCATACCCGTGGGCATCATCTCGGCCTCGTCGGGCAGCGCCGCATTGAACGGAACGTTGCGCTTCGTCAGCTATCTGGGCCTCGCCATGCCCAATTTCCTGCTGGCGCTGATGATCATGCTGTTTTCAACCGTCGTGTTCGGAGATTCCCTGACCGGCCTGTTTTCAAACGAATATCGAGATGCGCCCTGGTCCTGGGAGAAGCTGGCCGATTTCCTGTCGCGGGCCTGGCTGCCGGTGTTTATCCTGGGCTGGTCGGCGACGGCCTTCGCGTTGCAGACGGTGCGCGCGCTGATGCTGGACGAGAACGGCAAGCTCTACGTCACGGCGGCGCGGGCGCGGGGGCTGCATGGCGGCAGATTGCTGTGGCGCTATCCCGCGCGGCACGCGCTGGGGCCGATCATCAATTCGCTGGGCTTCGATCTGAACCGCATCTTCAACGAACTGCCCATCGTGGCGCTGATCCTGACGCTGACCGAGGCGGGTGCGCTGCTGCTGGAGGCGCTGGCCCGGTCCAACGATCAGCAACTTGCCGGCGCGATCATCTTCCTGCTGACGGCCACCATCGTGACCCTGAATTTCCTGACCGATGTCGCGCTGGCGCTGATTGATCCCCGAGTGCGCAAATCGGTGATGGGAGGATGACCGAAATGACCGACCGCGATCCTTCGGCCGACGGCCCGGATATCTCCGACAACGCCGCCCGCCGCGCCCGCGAGGCTTACTTCACCGCGTCGCAGGGGCAGTTGATCTGGGCGCGGTTCCGGCGCAACCGCACGGCGATGGCGGCGGGTATCGTCTTGCTGGCGCTGGTGTTGATGGGGATCTTTGCGCCCTTTCTGTCGCCCTATGATCCCAGCATCGCGGGGCGCAATGCCGAATACACCAACGGGGCGCCGCAGATCCCGAAATTCTGCGACGATGCAGGGTGTTCCGCGCGGCCCTTCATCTATGGCGTCACCCGCGAGCGGTCGCTGGCGACGAACTTTCGCTGGGTCACCAAGATCGACACGACCGACCGCCGCTATGTTCAGTTTCTGGTCGAAGGCACGCCTTACAAGCTGTTCGGGATAACCTTCTCGACCCGGCTTTTCGGCGTGGACAAGGGCAAGATCCACCTGTTCGGCACCGACGACACCGGCAAGGATATCTTCTCGCGCACGCTCCACGCGATCTATACATCGCTTGCGGTGGGCACGCTGGGGGTTCTGATCAGTTTTGTTCTGGCGCTGTTGATCGGCGGGGTCGCGGGGTACTTCGGCGGTTGGATCGACGGGGTTCTGCAAATGATAACCGACGCGGTGCGCACGGTGCCGGCGATACCGCTGTTCATGGCGATCGCCGCGTTCCTGCCGGCCGAGATCAGCTCCGAGGCGCGGTTCTTCTACATTTCGATCATCCTGGGCCTGATCGGCTGGCCCACGCTGGCGCGGCGGGTGCGCACGCATCTTCTGGTCGAGCGCAATCAGGAATACGTCCTGGCGGCCAAGCTGTCGGGCGCCGGGCCCAGCCATGTGATCCGCAAGCATCTGTTGCCGTCCTTCACCTCGTATATCATCGTCGATCTGGTGATATCCTTTCCTTACATGGTGCTTTCCGAAACCGCGCTCAGCTTCATCGGGCTGGGGCTTAAGGATCCTGTGAACTCGCTGGGGGTTATGCTGCAGAACACCACCTCGGCGGATGTCTTGCTGAACTATCAATGGTATTTCATCCCGGTGCTGTTCTTCATCGCGCTGGTGATGGCCTTTGTCTTTGTCGGTGACGGGCTGCGCGATGCCGCCGATCCCTATGGGAGCACAAAGAAATGACCGCGCCGCTGCTTTCGGTCCGCGACCTGACAATCCGTTTCCGCACCGACGAGGGGCTGATAACCGCTGTTGATCGGGTCAGTTTCGACATCGCACAAGGCGAGGTTCTGGGGCTGGTCGGGGAATCGGGATCGGGTAAATCCGTAACCGCCAAGGCGTTGATGCGGCTGAACGGATCGAACACCGTCTACGATCCGCAAAGCCGGATCATCCTGAACCTGCCTGGCCAGGCGCCTGTCGACGTTCTGGCGCTGCGTCGCGAGAAAGACATGATGCAGGTGCGCGGCGGCGCGATTTCAATGATTTTCCAAGAGCCTATGGCGTCTTTTGCACCCGCCATCACGGTCGGTGACCAGATGGTCGAACAATTGCGCCTGCACCGCAGGATGACACGCCGCGAGGCGCAGGCCCTTTCGATTGAAATGCTGGCGCGGGTGGGCATCCCCGAACCGGCGCGCCGGTTCGGACAATACGCCTTCGAGTTTTCCGGTGGAATGCGTCAGCGCGCGATGATTGCGATGGCCCTGTCGACGCAGCCCAGGCTTCTGATCGCCGACGAACCGACGACCGCGCTTGATGTGACGATCCAGGCGCAGGTGATTGATCTGATGACCGACCTGGTTGCCGAATTCGGCATGGCGATCCTGTTCATCACCCATGATCTGGGTGTGATCGCGCAGACGGCCGACCGCGTGGCGGTGATGTATCTGGGGCGGCAGGTGGAAACCGGCGCGGTGCGCCAGGTGATCCGCACACCCGCGCATCCCTACACCAGCGGCCTGATTGCCGCGCTGCCGCAGCTGGATGACATCGACGCGCCGCTGGTGCCGGTGCCGGGCGACATCCCGTCGCCGTTGAACCGGCCCTCGGGCTGTGTGTTTCACACGCGTTGCGGCCTTGCCTTGCCGGATCTCTGCGCGGCGCGCGATCCGGGGTTCGTGGCGCCGGCCGAGGGCCATGCGGTGGCCTGCCACCTGGTGGAAGCGAAACTGCGCGAAGGATCCCCCGCATGACCGATGCACCGATCATCGAAGTCGAAGACCTGACCGTGCGCTATACCCTCGGGCATGGCCTGCTTTCGCAGAAAACCGATCTGAACGCCGTCGACGGCGTCAGCCTGTCGATCGGCAGGGGCAGCTTCTTTGGCCTGGTCGGCGAAAGCGGATCGGGCAAGACGACACTGGGGCGGGCGCTTTTGTGCGCCGCGCCGATCAGCGACGGCAAGGTGATATACAGCGACGACGAGGTGCGCCTGGACCTGGCGGCCATGTCGAAAGCGGAACTGAAGGATTACCGCAAGCGCGCGCAGCTCATCTTTCAGGATCCCTATGCCGCGCTGTCGCCACGCATGACGGTGCGCGACATCATCGCCGAGCCGCTCGAGGTGATGCGCCTGACCCGCAACCGCGCCGAAACCGATGCGCGCGTGCGCGAGATCGCGGCGAGCTGCCGGCTCAACCTTGAACATCTGCGCCGCTTTCCGCATGCGTTTTCAGGCGGCCAGCGCCAGCGCATTTCGATTGCGCGGGCGTTGGTATCGGGGCCGCGCCTGGTGGTTGCCGATGAAAGCGTCGCGGCGCTGGATGTGTCGATCCAGGCCGATGTGCTGAACCTGCTGCGCAAGATCCAGCGCGAGATGGGCATTTCGTTCCTGTTCATCAGCCACGATCTGTCGGTGGTTGCGCATGTCTGCGACAATGTGGCGGTGATGTATCTTGGCCAGCTGATCGAAACCGCGCCGACGCGCGATCTGTTCGCCCGCCCGCGCCATCCCTACACCCGCGCGCTGTTGTCGGCGATCCCGTCGCTGGACCCGGACGCGCGTAAGACCGCGGAAAAGCTCGAGGGCGAGATCCCGTCGCCGACCGCGCCGCCGCCGGGGTGCAAGTTTCACACCCGCTGCCGTTTCTCCCGCGCGCGCTGCCGCAGCGAAGTGCCGGTGCTGCGCGAACTCGCGCCGGGCCACCGCGCGGCCTGCCATTTCGCCGAAGAGTTCGATTTCACCCGCGCGGCGCAGCCCGGCGCGGCCTAGCCACGGGTAACGATCTGCCAGGTTCCGCCGCGGTTGCGGATCACGCAGGAATTGCCCGAAAGCGGCGGCAGGATCCGGGTTGCCGCGGGCGGCGCGGCATTCGCCACCGATTGCGGGCAGGCGGGAATGGTGGTGGCGCGATAGCCGCGCGCGATCATGCACTGATCGGCCACACGCGCGCGCAGATCGGCGTTGACATCGACGGTGAATATCTCGCCCTCGACCCAGTAGCCGGGCCGCGTGACGCAATTGGCCTGCGCGTCGCAGACCCGCTCGGGCGGCACATAGACGGGCGGGCGTCGCCGGATCTGGCTGGCCACCGGCGCGTCGCGCAGTGCGCGCACCTCGCATTGCGTCTGGTCGGCCTGCATCCGCGCCACGCTGACGCCTTCGCGGTAATAGAGATCAAGGGGCAGGCAGGCGGCCAACAGACCGCCCCCGACCGCGAGAAAAGACAACAAGACGATCCGGTGCATGGCGGCACTGTGGCCGATGTCTTGTGGCATGACAATTGATTTGACCGCCCCGGACCCTTCTGTCATGCAAGGTTGTCGATGTACCCATTGCAGCGCGGCCGCGCGCCGGGCGGGCGGCACAACGGGCTGAGGGCGAAGTGGAATGAAGGTCATCATCTGCGGCGCGGGGCAGGTCGGTTGGCAGATCGCGCGCCATCTGTCTGCCGAAATGAACGATGTGACCGTCGTCGACAACAACGCCGATCTGGTGCGCCGCGCCACCGATACGCTCGACGTGCAGGGCATCGCCGGTTTCGCCAGCTACCCCGACGTTCTGGACCGCGCCGGCGCCCGTGACGCCGACATGATCATCGCCGCGACCTATTCGGACGAGGTGAACATGGTGACCTGCCAGGTCGCGCATTCGGTCTTTGGCATCAACCGCAAGATCGCGCGGCTGCGCAGCAAATCCTACCTGGACGCGATCTACTCCGATCTCTACCGCCGCGATCATCTGCCGATCGACGTGGTGATCAGCCCCGAACGCGAGGTCGCGCAGGCGGCGATGCAGCGTCTGGCCGTGCCAGCCGCCTTCGACACCGAAACCTTCATGGGCGGCAAGGCCAAGCTGCTGGGGGTGCGCACGGATGCCGATTGTCCGATTCTGAACACCCCGTTGCGGCAACTGACCGATCTGTTCTCGACGCTGCGGTCGATTGTCGTGGGGGTGCGGCGCGAAGGCACGCTGTTCGCGCCCGAACCCGACGACCAGATCTTTGCCGGCGACGAGTGTTATGTGTTCTGCCATGTGGATGACATCGGCCGCACGATGGAAGTGTTCGGCAAGAAACAGAACAAGCAGGAGCGCGTGGTTATCGTGGGCGGCGGCAACGTCGGTCTGGCGGTCGCGCGCGAACTGGAAAGCCGCGCCGCGCGCGTGCGGGTGAAGATGATCGAACGCAACCGTCGCTGCGCCGAACTGGCCGCCGAGGCGCTGGAACGCACGATCGTCCTGCATGGCGACGGCCTGGATGCGACGCTGCTGGCCGAGGCGGGCATCGCGCGCGCCGATGCCATGCTGGCGGTGACCGACGACGACAAGACCAACATGCTGGCCGCCGTGCGCGCCAAGGCCGAAGGCTGTCCGATGGCGGTGGCGCTGATCAACGATCCGACGCTGGTGCCGCTGATGAAGCCGCTGGGGATCGACGCCTACATCAATCCGCGCGCCACCACGGTCAGTTCGATCCTGCGCCACATCCGCCACGGCCGGGTGCGCGGCGTCTATTCGATCGGCGATGCCGAGGCCGAGGTGATCGAGGCCGAGGTGATGTCGACATCGCCTCTGGCCGGGCAGCGCCTGCGCGACATCGGGTTCCCCGAAGGCGTTCTGGTGGGCGCGGTCATGAAGAACGGCGAGGTTCTGCGCCCCACCGGCGCCTTGCGCGTCGAGGAAGGCGATGTGGTCGCGATGTTCGCGATGGCCGCGGATGTGCCCGAGGTCGAGCGGCTGATGCAGGTCTCGATCGATTACTTCTGACCGATGCGTGGCCAAGCCCCTCCTGGGCCCATAGCCCGGCTGCCGCTTTTCCTGCTGCTGACGGGGGTTGCGGCGCTGTCGATGTATGTGCCGGCGGGTTATGCGCTGGCGCTGGATCTTCATGCGCCGGCGCGGTCGTTCTTCTATGCCGGCACGCTTGGCCTGGTTGCGGTGACGGTGGCGGGGTTGGCCATGGGCAACCGGATGCCGCGCTATGGCACGCTGGGGCAGTTGTTGTCGCTGCTGGCCACATTCGCGGTGCTGCCGGTGTTCCTGGCGGTGCCGATCCACGACGCGCTGCGCACCACCAGCTTTCTGAATGCCTATTTCGATATGGTCAGCGCGATCACCACCACCGGCGCCGATCTGTTCACCGACCCCGCGCGCCTGTCGGCGCCTTTGCATCTGTGGCGTGCGCAGGTGGGGTGGATGGGCGGATTGCTCATGTGGATCGCCGCATCGGCGATACTGGCGCCGCTCAGCCTGGGCGGCTTCGAAGTGACCGCGCGGGGCGAGCCGGGCAACCTGGCCAATCTGGCCGGCGGTCAGGCCGGACGGATGCGCAGCGAACCGCGCCAGCGACTGTTGCGCGTGACCTTCACGCTGACGCCGATCTATGCGGGCCTGACGGTGGTGCTGTGGACCGGGCTTGTGGCGGCGGGCGACCGGCCGCTGGTGGCGTTGTGCCACGCGATGTCGGTCATGGCCACCAGCGGCATTTCCCCGGTCGGCGGGGTGCCGCAATCGGCCTCGGGCTTCGCGGGCGAATTCCTGATGCTGTTCTTCTTTGCCTTCGCGCTGACGCGGCTGACCTTTTCCAAGGATACGGTCACGCGCGGCGAAGGCCGCATCGACCGCGACCCCGAGTTCCGCGTTGCCATGCTGTTGATCCTCGGCGTGCCGACGCTGTTGTTCCTGCGGCACTGGATCGGCGCCTTCGATCTGGCCAGCACCCAGGACGGCGTGCAGGTTCTTTGGGGGTTCTGGGGCGGGCTGTTCACGGTGGCTTCTTTCCTGACGACCACCGGCTTCGTCAGCGGCGGCTGGGCCGAGGCGCAGCAATGGTCGGGGCTGGGCACGCCGGGGCTGTTGCTGATGGGGCTTGCGCTGATCGGCGGCGGGGTCGCCACCACGGCGGGCGGGGTCAAGCTGTTGCGGGTGTTTTCGCTCTACCTGGCCGGGCTGCGCGAGATGGAGTTGTTGCTGCACCCTTCGTCGGTAAGTGGTGAAGGCGCGCGCAACCGCCGGATCCAGTCGAACGGCGCGTTCATCGCCTGGGTTTTCTTCATGCTGTTCGCGCTGACGCTGACGCTGGTCACGCTGATGCTGACGGCGCTGGGGGTGGGCTTTGACAACGCGATTCTGCTGAGCGTCGCCAGCCTGTCGACAACCGGCCCGCTGATCGACGTGGCCGCCGAGACGCCGATCCGCCTGATCGAGCTTTCGGCGCCGGCCAAGGGGGTGATCTGTGCGGCGATGGTGCTGGGGCGGCTGGAAACGCTGGCCATCATCGCATTGCTGAGCACCGAGACCTGGCGAAATTGACGCCGCTTTGCAACGTCGCGGTCGCGGTGGTGAGTTTTGTGGTGGAATCTCCTCTTGCGCTTCTACATACTTGATTGCGGGGAGGCATGCTGGCCGCGGCATGTTGCAAGAACAAAAGCGAGATTAATGAATGGCTTCGGACAGACAGAACCTTCAGGACGCATTCCTGAACCATGTGCGCAAAACCAAGGTTCCGGTTACTATTTTTCTGATCAACGGCGTCAAATTGCAGGGCGTAATCACATGGTTTGATAACTTCTGCGTACTGCTGCGCCGCGATGGCCAGTCGCAGCTTGTGTACAAACACGCGATTTCCACGATCATGCCCGCACAGCCGATCAGCCTGTACGAGGGCGAAGACGCTTCTTGATGGATCACGATGCACACCGCACCCGCGCCTGGGTGCTGCATCCCGAACTGAAGTCCGACCAGGATCGCCGCGCACCCGAACCGGCGCTGGCCGAGGCTGTGGCGCTTGCCGCGGCGCTGCCCGATCTCGATGTGGTCGGATCGGGCATCGTGCGGCTGGCGCGGGCGCATCCCGGACATCTGTTCGGCACAGGCAAGATCGACGAACTGGCCGATACCCTGAAGGCGGGTGAAATCGAGCTGGTTCTGATCGACGGCGCATTGTCGCCGGTCCAGCAGCGCAACCTGGAAAAAGCCTGGAAGGTCAAGATCCTCGACCGGACCGGCCTGATCCTGGAAATCTTCAGCGATCGCGCGCGCACCCGCGAGGGTGTGTTGCAGGTCGAGATGGCCGCGCTCAGCTATCAGCGCACCCGGCTGGTGCGCGCCTGGACCCACCTTGAACGTCAGCGCGGCGGGCTGGGGTTTGTCGGCGGGCCTGGCGAAACCCAGATCGAGGCCGACCGCCGCGCCATCGACGAACAACTGGTGCGCCTGCGCCGGCAATTGGACAAGGTGGTCAAGACCCGCGCGTTGCACCGCGCCGCGCGGGCCAAGGTGCCGTTCCCGATCGTGGCGCTGGTTGGCTATACCAACGCCGGCAAATCCACGCTGTTCAACCGCCTGACCGGCGCCGAGGTGATGGCCGAGGACATGTTGTTCGCCACGCTGGATCCGACGATGCGGCGGGTTTCCCTGCCGGACGGGCCCGAGGTGATCCTGTCGGACACCGTGGGTTTCATCAGCGATCTGCCCACTGAACTGGTCGCGGCCTTCCGTGCCACGCTGGAAGAGGTTCTGGGCGCCGATCTGATCTGCCATGTCCGCGACATCAGCCACGCCGAAACCGATGCCCAGGCGCAGAACGTCGAAACCATCCTGGCGTCGCTGGGTGTGGATCCCGAACGCGACGGTATCGAGGTGTGGAACAAGACCGATCTGGTGGCGCCGGGCGAGCGCGAGGCGGTTCTGGCGCGCGCGGCGCGCGATCCCAAGGTCTTTGCGATCTCGGCGGTCACCGGCGACGGCATCGACGGGTTGCTGGTGGCCATCGCCGAAGCGTTGCAGGGCGCGCGTAGCACCGCGCATCTTCACCTGCGGTTCGATCAGGGCAAGGCGCGGGCATGGCTTTTCGCGCAGGATCTGGTGCGCGACGAGGCCCAGACCGAAGACGGCTTTGACATCACCGTGCACTGGACCGCGAAACAGGCGGCCCGGTTCGAAAACCTCTGAGTTCGTCAGGAAAGCCAGGATCATGCAGCAGGCCCATGATTTCGCAGAAGAATGTCGCGCGGTGGAGGATTTGATCGCACCGCTTGAACCGGCGGACTTCTTGCGCCGGACGCAATTCAAGGACTGGACCGTCAACCATGTGTTTCAGCATCTGGCGGTGTTCGACCGGCTGGCGCTGTTGTCGGTACGCGACCCCGAAACCTTCAAGATGGAATGGGCGCGGATCGAAAGGCTGTGGTCGGACGGGCGGACGCTGTGCGAAGCCACCGAAGTGGTGTTGGAAGGGCTGGGCGGTGCCGAATTGCGCCGTGTCTGGGCCGACGGCGCGCGCGATCTGGCGGATGAATTCGCGCGGACCGATCCGCGGCTCCGGGTTGCCTGGGTCGGGCCAGGCATGAGCGCGCGCTCGTCGATCACGGCGCGCCTGATGGAAACCTGGGCCCATGCGCAGGCGGTCTATGACATGCTGGGCCAGCGCCGTGTGAACGGCGCGCGCATCCGCAACATCGTGCAGCTGGGCGTGAACACCTACGACTGGACGTTCCGCAACCGTGGCACCGAAGCGCCGGGGCCGATGCCCGGCCTGCGCCTGACCGCGCCGGACGGAACGCTGTGGTGCTATGGCGAACCGCGCGACGATGCGCTGATCGAGGGGCTGGCCGAGGAGTTCTGCATGGTCGTCGCCCAGACGCGAAACATCGCCGACACCGGGCTGCGCATGACGGGCGCGGCGGCCCGGCAATGGATGGCGCAGGCCCAGTGTTTCGCCGGCCCGCCGCACGACCCGCCCGCACCCGGCACCCGCGGCATCGCCCGACCGCCGGTTTAGCCGGCGGCCAGGATCCGGGGCAGGTTCTGTGCCGCCTGTGCGGTCAACGGGCCGATTTCGCCCAGAAGCGCCAGTTTTTCGGTATCTTCCGCGCCGATGCCGGCCAGCAGATGGGTGCCCGCGTTCAGCCGGCAGCTTTCGATCCACGACTTGATGCCCGGCACCTGCGACCACTGGTACTGATTGGCCATCCCGGTCAGCTGCACGGCGAGGAATTCTGCCACCGTGTCATGGAAATTGGTGATCCGCGTGCAGCGGCGCAACATCTCCGCATCATCGACGGTGGCCTCCATATGCGCGATCAGCGCGGCGCTGAACAGCGGTTGGAACGGGCGGATCATGACCACGTTGATCGTGTCGCCGTCGAACACCGGCGGCTGTTCGGCGAGGTTCAGCTTGACGCCGGCGCTGGCGGTGCAATCTATGAACAGCCGGCCGTCGCCTGTGGCGATCGTGCCTTGTTCCAGCTCGATCCTTTCGGGTGTGATGCCGGTCACGCGGCCCTTGCGGATGACGTCGCGCACCTGCCGCAGCGCCGCGACCTCGGCCAGCGATGCAACCGCCGCATGGTGGCGGTCGGGCCAGACCTGCGGGTCGATGCGGTGCCACAGGCCGGCCTTTTCCATGTTGGCGCAATGCTCGGCCACGGTTTCGGCGCGCGACAGGCTGATCAGTTCGGCGCGCGCGCCGCGGATCGTCGGAAAGAAGAAATCGCGGTGCGGCACCACGTTTTCGCGTTGGAAAATCCAGAAATCGTTGGGCCGCACCCACGAGATGCGCGCCGGCTCGATGCCTCGGCCCAGCAGCCAGATCACCGTATCCATCGCCGTCTTGCCAGCGCCCAGAACACAGAAGCTTTCATGATCTGGGGCGTGGCGGGCGATGTCGTTGGGCGCCACGCAGCCTACGCCGGGGGCCACATCGAAATTGCGCCGGTGCGTCGCCGGCACCCGCCCCAGATCGCCCCAGAAGCCTGCATCGACCAGCTTCCGGCGGATCTTCACATCGGTCACCGCTCCGGACACGCGCGAGCGGATTTGCCCCTGGCCCAGATATTCCGACATCGGGAAATACCGCACCCGCCCACTGGGCAGATAGGTGTTTTCCATCAGGTCGGCATAGTAATGCAGGATCTCGGATTTTCCGGCCATCTCGGGCAGGCCCCGGTTCAGACCGTCCGCGCACATGCGGTCGTGGCCCAGCATCCGCGAGGGCACCCCGTAAAACCCCGATGACTGGTGCAGCCGCACGAAAGGGTAGGCATCGTTCCAGTGCCCGCCCGGTGCATCGTTGCGATCGACGATGGCCACGGTTGCATCGGTTTCGTGAAACATCACGTCGAGAAAGGCCATGCCGGAAGCGCCCGCTCCGACAATGAGATAGTCCACCTCCAAGGTCGCTCTCCTGTGCAGCGCGGTTGCCGGCGACATTAGCCGCAGACGCGGCGCGCTGACAAGCGGCCAATGACGGCCATGGCGGTTTCAGATATTGGCGGCGATCAGCCAGATGGCCAGCGCCGCCTCGATCCCGCCGAACAGCAGAACCTTGCCCCGCGGCGGAGCGTCGAGGATCAGCGAAACAACCCGGCCCGCCGCCGCGCCGGCGAAGGCAAAGCCGATCATCGCATACCCCAGCGGCGCATCCAGCCACAGCGCGGCGGCGCCCGCCACCACGAACAGCCCGCCGACCGAGGCACGCATTTCGCTCAGCCCCATGTTCGATCCCTGCGGCGCCAGATCCAGCGCGGCAGCGGTATAGCGCGGCGCGACAAAGCCGAAGAGGCCGAAGCCAACGGTCAGCAGGGCCGCGAAGATGTTCAGTGCATCAACCATGCGTCTGACATAACGCAACCGCCCCGCAAGGCAACCGCGACGGACCGCCGTAGCCGGATCTGCTAGGTTGCTGGGCGCGCAAGGATGCCCAGGCGGGAGGGCCGGGAAGATGAGGATCGCGACAGTCATCGCCATTGGCCTGGCACTGGCCGGATGCGACGGCATTGACATGCCGGGCCGCGCCGACGGCTATAACCCGCATTCGGCCCATGCGATCTCGATTCACATGCCGCCGAATGCCAATTTCATCTCGCAGAATTTTCAGCCCGCCATCGAACGCGGCCCCAGCGGACATCTGGGCATGGACGTCTGGGGCAAGATCCGCACGCCGATCCTGGCGGCGATGGCCGGACGCGTCAGCGCCAGCTTCTACGATCCGATGTATGGTAACCAGATCGTGGTGGATCACGGCATCGCGCCGGACGGGCGGCGGTTGGTGACGGCGTACAAGCACCTCAAGACCGCCGGCGTCGTCGAAGGCGACCGCGTTGCGCGGGGTCAGCAGATCGGCACGATGGGCGCGACCGGGCTGTTGGGGATGATGGTGCATCTGCATTTCGAGGTGCAGCGCAGCACGCGCGACGGGCGTCTGGTGGCGGAAGATCCGCATCTTTACTGGCTGGACGGGCCTGGCCGGGTTACCTGCCACGACCCTGCGCGCGGCACAGCCGGCGACGCCGAATTCCTGCTGACCTATCCGGTGATCTGCGGCGGTTGATTCAGGCGTCGCCGCGGCGCGCGGACAGCACGTCGCGGGCAAGGTTCTG
Organism: Paracoccaceae bacterium; assembly: GCA_024742705.1. Taxonomy (GTDB): domain Bacteria; phylum Pseudomonadota; class Alphaproteobacteria; order Rhodobacterales; family Rhodobacteraceae; genus JANSXZ01. Next base: position 56,420 of record JANSXZ010000017.1, read on the forward strand.
GGTTTCGCGCTCGAGATCGCTCAGCCCGGCGTTGGCCGCCGCGCCGTCGCCGGCTTCGATGGCATCGGCAATGCGACCGTGCAGCGCAGCGATTCCCTCGCGTGAGCGGGCGGTGTAGGTGATCATGTTCATCAGCGGCTGCATCGCCTCGACAGCGCCGGCAAGCTGATAGCTGAGCACCGGATTGGCGGCCCCATCCACCAGCGCCCGGTGAAACGCCACATCCGAGGCGCAGAACGCCTCGTCGGTCAGGCTGGGGCCGCGCTGGCGCCGGATCTCGCGGCGCATGGTCGCCAGATGCGCCGCGCCGCGCCGCGCCGCGCTGAGCGGCGCACAGGCCCGTTCCAGCGCAAAGCGCGCCTCGCATGCGGTTTCAAAGCTGACAGCGTTCATCGACAGCAACAGCGTCGACGTGGTGATCTGCTGGGAGTAGGCGTCCTCGAAGGTGATACGGTTCACGAAGGCCCCGCCGCTGGCGCCGCGCTGGGTGCGGATCAGCGACTGCGCCGCCAACCTCTTCAGCGCCTCGCGCACTGTCGGCCGCGAGACCTGGAACTGATCTGCCAGCTCCGCTTCGGACGGCAACCGGGCATCGGCCAGAAGATCGCCCGAAACGATCGCGTCCCTGATCGCCGTGGCGATCTGGGCCGAAAGATCGGCAGGTCGGGCGGTTGCATTTTTCATTTGTCAGACAATTAAAAGTCTGACATTTGAATTACAAGACCCGACTCGCGGAGCGCGCATGTTTTTTCCTTCATTCCGCAGCATGGCATGGCTGGGCTTTTTCGTAACGATCCTGCTGGCGTGGGTCTGGCTGTACCGTATGTCGGTGTCGATGGACCTTGACCTGATCGGCCGGCCGGGCGCGATGGGCGCGGCGATGCGGGCGATGGATCCGCGAATGCCGATGTATATGCCGATGGCTTCGTTCGGTCCGGTTTTCGCCATGTGGGCGGTCATGATGGCGGCGATGATGCTGCCGACGATGGTGCCGACGCTGCGCAGCTACGAAGACCTGATGCACAGCGCCGACGGCACCCGCGCGGGATGGTTCGGCGTGCTGACCGGCTATTGCGCCGTCTGGATCGGCTTTGCGGCCCTGATCGCGGCGGTTCAGCTGGCGTTGCTGTTCGCGGGGGTGATCGACATGCTGGGCATCGCGCGTTCCACGCTGGTGTCGGCGGGGCTGTTGATCGTCGTGGGCGCGTTCCAGTTCAGCCGCGCCAAGGAGATCTGCCACGGGGTGTGCCACAGCCCGATGATGTATTTCCTGGGCCACTGGCGCACCGGGTTCGGCGGCGGCCTGCGCATGGGGCTGGGGCTGGGCGCCTATTGCGCCGGATGCTGCTGGGGTTTCATGGCGCTTGGCTTTGTCGGCGGCGTGATGAGCCTGTTGTGGATGGGCCTGGCGACGCTGTTCATGGTGATCGAGAAACTGCCCCAGATCGGGCACCGCGTGACGAAACCGATGGGTGTTGTCCTGATCCTCGCGGGGGTCGGGCTGGGCCTGCACAGTATTCTAAAGGGAGGATAGATCATGGCCACGAACCGACGCCCCGATGCCGACAGGCTGCCCATCAGCCAGCGCATCGACAGCCGGATGCCCAACCCCAAGCGGCGCGAGATGTCGCCGACAGATTGGGCGATCAAGGGCGAATTGATCCTGAACTGCTCGTGCGAGCTGTTCTGCCCCTGTGTCGTCAGCCTGGGGGCGCACCCGCCCACCGAAGGCCATTGCCACGCCTGGATGGGCATCATCGTGGATGAAGGGCATTACGAGGGCGAAGACCTGTCGGGCCTCAATGTCGGGCTTCTGGTCGATATTCCGGGCCGCATGGGCGAGGGCCAGTGGAAGGTGGCGGCCTATGTCGATGAACGGGCCAGCGGCAAGGCCTATAACGGGCTGCTTCAGATCTTCAGCGGCCAGGCCGGCGGCACCACCGGCCTGTTCACCATGCTTGTCAGCGACATCATCGGCGCCGAGCGCGCGCCGGTGCAGATCGAACGCGACGGCAAGAAGCGGCGCATCAGCATCGGCCGCAAGATCCAGGGCGAAATCGAGATGATCGCCGGCAAGGACGACGATCATCCGGTGATGGTCAGCAATTCCAAGTACTGGATGGGCCCCGACATCATCGTCGCCCGCGGCACCAAATCGAAGGTGCGCGATTACGGGCGGGTCTGGGATTTCGGCGGCAAGTCGGCCGAGATCTGCCCGATCGACTGGCGCGGGGCAAAATGATGATCACGCCGGGGTATTGCGTGGGAATGGCGCGTTACAATGCCTGGCAGAACCGTCAGATGGACGCGGCGATGGCATCGCTGCCGCCCGCCGATCTGAACGCGGATCGCGGGGCGTTCTTCGGATCGGTGATGCGCACCGCGTCGCATGTGCTGTGGGCCGATCAGGTCTGGATGGCGCGGATGGCGGGAACCGCGCCGCCCGCCGCGCCGGGCACCCAGAGCGACGTGGCCTGGACCGATCTGCCGACCTGGCGCGAGGACCGCGTGGCGACGGATGCCATGCTGCGCGACTGGGCCGGCGCGCTGGGCGACGCCGATCTTGCGGGGCAGGTGGCGTGGTATTCGGGCATTCTGGGCAAGGACACGTCGGCGCCCTGCTGGCTGTGCGTGACCCATATGTTCAACCACCAGACCCACCATCGCGGCCAGATTCACGCTATGCTGACAGCCGCCGGCGCGCAGGCGCCGGTATCGGATCTCGTTTTTATGCCGGAGGACGCCTGATGGCGCTGATCTCTCCTTCGCGGCGCCTGCGCCGCACGCCTTTTTCCGATGGTGTCGAAGCCGCCGGTGTCACCGCCTATACGGTTTACAACCACATGCTTCTGCCGACGATGTTCGAAAGCATCGAGGCGGATTACCATCACCTGAAGGCGCATGTGCAGGTCTGGGATGTGGCCTGTGAGCGGCAGGTGGAATTGCGCGGCCCCGATGCCGGCCGGCTGGCGCAGATGCTGACACCGCGCGACCTGCGCGGAATGCTGCCGGGGCAGTGCTATTACATGCCGATCGTCGACGAGACCGGCGGGATGCTGAACGATCCGGTCGTGGTCAAGCTGGCCGAGGACCGCTGGTGGATCTCGATCGCCGACAGCGATCTTCTCTATTGGGTCAAGGGGATCGCCAACGGCTACCGGCTGGATGTTCTGGTGGATGAGCCGGACGTGTCGCCTCTGGCCGTGCAAGGGCCCAAGGCCGACGAGCTGGTGGCGCGTGTCTTCGGTGACGCGGTGCGCGACATCCGGTTTTTCCGCTTCGGGTGGTTTCAGTTCGAAGGGCGCGATATGGTGATCGCGCGGTCCGGGTATTCCAAGCAGGGCGGATTCGAGATCTATGTCGAGGGGGCGGACATCGGGATGCCGCTGTGGAATGCGCTGATGGCGGCCGGAGAGGATTTGCAGGTGCGCGCGGGATGCCCAAATGCCATCGAACGGATCGAGGGCGGGTTGCTGAGCTATGGCAACGACATGACCGACGACAACACGCCGCACGAATGCGGGCTGGGCCGGTTCTGCGACACCCAGACGGCGATCGGCTGTATCGGCCGCGATGCGTTGCTGCGGGTATCGAAGGAGGGGCCGGTACAGCAGATCCGCGCAATCGAGATCCCCGGCGCGCGCGTACCGGCCTGCGACCGGGCCTGGCCGCTGGTGGCGGGGGCCACGCGGGTGGGCCAGGTGACATCGTCGATCTGGTCGCCCGATCACGAAACGAATGTGGCCATCGGCATGGTGCGGATGACGCATTGGGACGCGGGTACGCGGCTGGAGGTGATCACCCCCGAGGGAATTCGCAAGGCGGTGGTGCGCGGCGGGTTCTGGGCCTGAGCGACAGCCGGAGCGGGGCCGGGGACCAGTGGCCCGTGCGGTGCGCGCAAAGGCGCCTCCGGCGGGAGTATTTAAGGAACAATGAAGGGCGGAGTATTCCGCGAAAGGAGACAGCATGTTCAAGGCATTGATGGTGAACAAGGACGCCGAGACCGGCAAGACCAGCGCGGCGGTCGAGGAGATCGGTATCGACCGTCTGCCGGCGGGCAATGTAACGGTTGCGGTCGAGTATTCGACGGTGAACTACAAGGACGGGCTGTGCATCGGGCCGGGCGGCGGCCTGGTGCGGGCCTATCCGCATGTGCCGGGAATCGATTTCGCCGGAACCGTCGAGGCCTCTGACGATGCGCGGTACGCGCCTGGCGACAAGGTTGTTCTGACCGGATGGCGCGTGGGCGAGGTGCATTGGGGCGGCTATGCGCAAAAGGCGCGGGTAAAGGCGGATTGGCTGGTGCCTTTGCCCGATGGGTTGGACACGCGTCAGGCGATGGCGGTGGGCACCGCGGGTTTTACCGCGATGCTGGCGGTGATGGCGCTGGAGGATCATGGAATCAAGGACGGGCCGGTTCTGGTGACCGGTGCGGCGGGCGGTGTCGGATCGGTGGCGAGCGCGATCCTGGCGAAGCTGGGATATGACGTGGCAGGTGTGACCGGACGGCCGGAGACCGCCGATTATCTGCGGTCGCTCGGGGTGACGCAGATCGTCGAGCGCGGCGAGATCAACGAGACGGTCAAGCGGCCGCTGGAGGCGGAAGCCTGGGGCGGTTGTGTCGATGCCGTGGGCGGGCCAATGCTGGCGCGGGTGCTGGGACAGATGCAATATGGTGCGTCTGTGGCCGCGGTCGGTCTGGCCGGGGGCGCGGGCCTGCCGGCGACGGTGATCCCGTTCCTGCTGCGGGGCGTCAATCTTCTGGGGATCGACAGCGTGATGCAGCCCTATGACAACCGGCTGCGGGCCTGGACGCGGATCGCGCGGGATCTGCCGATGGACAAGTTGGAGGCGATGATCCACCCTGCGGTTCTTTCGGATCTGCCCGATCTGGGTGCTGCGATTCTGAAGGGCCAGGTGCAGGGCCGTGTCGTTGTCGATGTGAACGCCTGATCCTGGCGCGATGGCCCCGGGCAACTTGTGGCGCCATGGCCGGGCAGGGCAGCCGTACCGGCCCGGTTGCAGCGCGGCGCCCTTGCGCGTCGCGTGCAATTGCGATTCAGTGGCCGGCAGAACGGGGCGATGCGACAGGAGGCGGGCATGAAGCTGGACACGGAATTCGTCAGGGCACAGTTCCCCGCGTTTCGCGAGCCTTCGCTGCAGGGGCAGGCGTTTTTCGAGAATGCCGGCGGTTCCTATGCCTGCGGGGCGGTGATCGACCGACTGATGCGGTTCTACACCCAGCGCAAGGTACAGCCCTATGCCAGCTATGCGGCCAGTGCCGCGGGCGGCGCCGAGATGGACGAGGCGCGTGCGCGCCTGTCGGCGATGCTGGGGGTTGAGCATGACGAGCTGAGCTTTGGGCCGTCGACGACGCAGAACACCTATGTTCTGGCGCAGGCGTTTCGCCAGTGGATGCAGCCGGGCGAGGCGATCGTGGTGACGGATCAGGACCATGAGGCCAACAGCGGGCCGTGGCGCCGTCTGGCCGAGGCCGGCATTGATGTACGCGAATGGAAGGTGAACCCCGACAGCGGGCATCTCGATCCCGAGGATCTGGCCGATATGCTGGACGATTCGGTCCGGCTGGTGTGTTTTCCGCATTGCTCGAACGTGGTGGGCGAGATCAACCCGGTGGTCGAGATTACCGCGATGGCGCATGCCGCGGGTGCCTTTGTTTGTGTCGACGGGGTGTCTTATGCGCCGCACGGGTTGCCGAACGTCGGGCAACTGGGCCCGGACATTTACCTTTTCTCGTCCTACAAGACCTACGGCCCGCATCAGGGGATCATGGTGATCCGCCGCAGTCTGGCGGCGCTGTTGCCCAATCAGGGCCATGTGTTCAATGCCGGCAGCCTGCCAAAACGGTTCACGCCGGCCGGCCCGGACCACGCGCAGGTGGCGGCCTGCGCGGGGATCGCCGATTACATGGATGCGCTGAGCCGCCATCATGGTGCCCCCGAGGGCGCGAACGCCGCCGAGAGGGCGCAATTCGTGCATGACATGATGCGCCAGCACGAGACCTCGCTGCTGGCGCAGCTGTTGGCCGCGGTGAGAACGCGCAATACGGTGCGGTTGTTGGGGCCGGTCACGGCCGAGGGGCGCGCGCCGACGGTTGCTCTGGCGTTGAACCGGCCCGGGGCCGAGGTGGCCGAGGCACTTGCAGGGCGCGGGATCATGGCGGCGGGCGGTGATTTCTACGCCGGGCGGGCGCTTGCGGCGATGGGCGTTGATCCGGAACTGGGCGTGTTGCGGCTGAGTTTCGTGCACTACACCACCCAGCAGGAAATCGATCAGCTTCTCAACGCTTTGGACGATTGCCTTTGATCCGGTCGGGCGGCCCGAACGTATCCTGAACGACGCAAAGGAACGGAGAAGGTTTTGCCGGGCAGTCCGATCATAATCTGGTTTCGCAGGGATCTGCGGCTGGGCGACCATCCGGCGCTTCATGCTGCCTGTGCCACCGGTCGGCCGGTGCTGCCGGTGTTCATCCACGACGATCAGGTCGCGGGCCTGGGGGCGGCGCCGAAATGGCGCCTGGGTTTGGGGATCGAAGCGCTGGCCACGGCGATTGCGGACAAGGCGAGCCGGCTGATCCTGCGGCGTGGCCCGGCGCAGGAGGTTCTGGACAGGTTGATCGCGGAAACCGGCGCGGGCGCTGTCTGGTGGAGCCGGCTGTATGATCCGGCGGCGGTTCAACGCGATGCTGCCATCAAACGCACCCTGCGCGAGCGCGGTGTCGACGCCCGGTCGTTCGGCGGCCACCTGATGTTCGAGCCGTGGACCGTGGAAAACAAGACCGGTGGATATTACAAGGTCTACACGCCATTCTGGAAAAGCCTGCGCGACCGGCAGGTGGATGAACCTTTGCCGACGCCGCCGGCGATTCCGGTACCGTCGGCCTGGCCCGCGTCCGACCGGATCGCCGATTGGCGGATGGGCGCGGCGATGGACCGGGGCGCCGCCGTCGTGCGCCCGTATGTGAGGCTGGGCGAAGCGGCGGCCACCGCGCGCCTGGGCGGGTTCGTGTCGGGTGCCATCGCCGACTACGACGCGATGCGCGATGTGCCCGCCGCCGATGGCACGTCGGGGCTTTCGGAGAACCTTGCGCTGGGGGAAATCTCGCCGCATCGGTGCTGGCAGGCGGGTATGCGTGCGCGCGCCGAAAGCAAGGCCGGGGCGGAGACCTTCCTGAAGGAACTGGTGTGGCGCGAGTTTGCCTATCACCTGATGCATCACACGCCGCATATCCTGGATCGCAACTGGAAGCCCGACTGGGATCGCTTCGAATGGAACAGCGACGAAACCGATCCGCGCGTGGTCGCGTGGAAGCGTGGCCGCACCGGCATCAGGTTCGTCGATGCCGCCATGCGCGAGATGTATGTGACCGGACGCATGCACAACCGCGGCCGGATGATCGTGGCCAGCTACCTGACGAAACATCTGCTGAGCCACTGGCGCATCGGCCAGAAGTGGTTCGAGAATTGCCTGATCGACTGGGATCCGGCCAGCAATGCGATGGGTTGGCAATGGTCGGCGGGTTCGGGCCCCGATGCCACGCCCTATTTCCGCGTGTTCAATCCCGAAACCCAGCTTGAAAAATTCGATCCGCGCCGCGTCTATGCCAGCAGGTGGATCGCGGAAGGCCATGCCAATCCCGCGCCCGAGGCGCTGTCATACTTCGATGCCATACCGCGCCGCTGGCAGATGTTGCCCAACGATGCCTATCCGAAACCTGTGATCGATGCCGATCGTGGCCGCAAAGTCGCACTGGCTGCCTATGAATCGCGTGACTTCTGAGCCGGGCCAACGACATGGCTTGCCTGTGCGCCATGTGGCGCATAGCCTTTTATCCCGAAACCGCCATAGGGAGTGCGGATGATCCTCACAACGACAGATGGGCAGAAGGATCTGCCCCGCTACTTCACCCGTGTCTTCGCCATGGGCCAGGCGCTGAAAAACGGCCGTCTCGACATGGTGTTGCCGGATGGCCGGGTGTTTCGCGCCGAAGGGTCAAATCCCGGCCCGGTGGCTGAAATGCACATCCACAATCCAGACCTCTTCGCGCGGCTGATACGCGAGGGCGACCTGGGCTTTTGCGACGCCTATCTCGATGAATGGTGGAGCACGCCCGATCTTCAGGCCTTCATGGATCTGATCCATGCCGACAACGAAGATATCTACGACGGGTTTCCCGGAATGGGGCTGGTGCGTGCCTTCGAACGGCTGCGGTTCTGGCTGCAACGCAATCACAAGGCGCAGGCGCGGCGCAACATCAGCTATCACTACGATCTGGGCAATGAATTCTACGCGCTGTGGCTGGACGATACGATGACGTACTCCAGCGCCCTGTTCCAGACCGGCCAGGAAAGCACCGAGAAGGCGCAGATCGCGAAGTATGCCAACATGGTGGACCAGATGGGCGTGCAGCCCGGCGATCACGTTCTTGAAATCGGCTGTGGCTGGGGCGGGTTCGCGGAATATGCGGCGGGCGAACGCGGCCTGCGTGTCACCGGGCTGACCATCAGCGAAGAACAGTTCAAGTACGCGAAGGAAAGGATTGAAAAGGCGGGTCTTTCCCACCTTGTAGATTTCAAGCTTCAGGATTACCGCGACGAAAAGGGCAGCTATGACGGCGTGGCCAGCATCGAAATGTTCGAGGCGGTGGGCGAGAGATACTGGCCGGTCTATTTCGATACGCTGCGCGACCGCCTTAAGCCGGGGCGCAGCGCGACGTTGCAGATCATCACCGTGGCCGACAGGCGCTGGCACATCTACAAGCGCGGCGTCGACTTCATCCAGAAGTACATCTTTCCCGGCGGCATGCTGCCCAGCCCGTCGGTACTGCGCGCCCAGGTCGAACGTGCCGGGCTGATGGTCGAACGGTCGGTGGAATTCGGGCAGAGCTATGATCTGACGCTGCGGCGCTGGCACGAGACGTTCAACGCGAAATGGGACGACATCGCCGCCATCGGCTTTGACGACAGGTTTCGCCGGATGTGGAATTTCTATCTGACGTCTTGCGCGGCGACCTTCCAGAGTGCCAATTGCGACGTGACGCAAATCACCGTATCGCGCCCGGCCTGACGGCCGGCACCGGAGCACCGCCATGCCTGACGCCGCCCGCCTTTTCGCCTGCCTTTCGCTGGCGGTTATCGCATTCGTGGCCACCGGCCAGGTGCTGCCGCTGTTGCCCGATGGGCTGGACCCCGGCTGGTTCGTCTATATCAACGTGGGCATCGGCGTGGCCGTCGGCTGGCTGGTGATGGGCAGGCGCGGCGGCTTGGGGGTGATGCAGTCGGTCAACAACGGGCTGACCGGGGTTGCGCTGACGGTGTTCTGGGCGATCGTGGTTCAGGCCAGCGCTGAAATGTTCGACCGCGCCACCGACAACCGTTTCGACGGCCCTCTCGAGGCGATCGTGGCGGTTTTCGAAATCGGCCTGGGCTATGGCCAGATGATCCTGATCTGGCCGATTGTTATGACCCTGTTAATCGGCGCGGTGGTATCGGGTCTTCTGACCGAATTCGCGTGGCGCAATTTTCGCTGACAGCCGGGAGGGTGTGTGTGGCCGACCTGTTTTTCTATGGAACCCTGCGGCATGTGCCGTTGCTCGAGGTGGTTTTGGACAAGCCCGAGCGCGCGTTGAACATCGCGCAGGCGAATTTGGCCAATCATGAGGTGTATTGGGTCCGCGACGAGATATTTCCGATGCTGGAAGAGGCGCCCAACCGCGGCGCGCCGGGCATCCTTGTGCGCGGGCTCAGCAAGGCCGATCTGGCGCGGCTGGAGTTCTATGAAGGCGGTTTCCGCTACGGGCACAAACCCGTCGAAGTGGCGCTGGACGATGGCACCTCGGTCCCGGCCGAGGTGTTTTTTTCGCAGCCGGGGCGCTGGACGGCGGGCAAACCCTGGGATCTGCGGGCATGGGTGCGCGACTGGGGCGCGCTCAGCGTCGAGGCCGCGCATGAAGCAATGGCGCATATGGGCCGGATCACCCCGGACGAGCTGCGCGAGATGTTTCCCGGCATCCGGCGCCGCGCCCAGTCGCGTCTTGCGGCGCGCGCGCGGCGTCACCGGGGCGAAACCGACCGGCGCGGCGAAGTCAAACTGCTGAAGACGCGCTGGCCCTATGGCAATTTCTTCGCGGTGCAGGAGGCGGACCTGCAACATCGCCGCTATGACGGCACCATGAGCGAGGTGATGAACCGCGCCGCCTTCATGGCCAGCGATGCGGCCGTGGTGCTGCCTTACGACCCCCGGCGTGACCTTGTGTTGCTGATCGAACAGTTCCGGTTTCCCGCCCTTGCCGGCGGCGCGCGCAACCCCTGGATGCTGGAACCGGTGGCCGGCCTGGTCGATCCGGGCGAAACTCCCGAGCAATGCGCCCACCGCGAAGCGATGGAGGAGGCGGGCGTTGCGCTGACGCGCCTTGAGCCGGTCGCCGGGGCCTATGCCAGTTCGGGCAACTCGACGGAATACCTGCACGTCTACATCGGGCTGTGCGACCTGTCGGATGTGCGCCGCAGCGGCGGGATGGTCGAGGAAGGCGAAGACATCCGCGTATCGACGATGACCTACGCGATGCTGATGGAACACATCGACGCCTGCGTGATCCGCGACATGCCCTTGATCTCGTGCGGTCTGTGGCTGGCGCGACATCGCGAACGGCTGCGCGGGGTGCCCGACACCGCTTGAGGTCGGCGGGGCGCGGGGCTACACCTGACCGGGCAAAACCGCAGGAGAGCCGAAATGCACATCGCAAGCGATCTGGCCGAGGCCGTCGGAAACACCCCGCTGATCCGGCTGCGTCGGGCCAGCGAGGAAACCGGCTGTACAATCCTGGGCAAGGCAGAGTTCATGAACCCCGGTCAGTCGGTCAAGGATCGCGCGGCGCTGTTCATTATCCGCGACGCCATCGCGCGCGGCGATCTGAAACCCGGCGGAACCATTGTCGAAGGCACGGCCGGCAACACGGGCATCGGTCTGGCGCTGGTGGGGGCGTCGATGGGTTTCAAGACCGTGATCGTGATCCCCGAAACCCAGAGCGAGGAAAAAAAGGACATGCTGCGGCTGGCCGGTGCCGAGCTGGTGCAGGTGCCCGCCGCCCCCTACCGCAATCCCAACAACTTCGTGCGCTATTCGGAACGTCTGGCGCGGGAACTGGCGCGCAGCGCACCGAATGGCGCGATCTGGGCGAACCAGTTCGACAACATCGCCAACCGCCAGGCCCATGTTGAAACCACCGGCCCCGAGATCTGGGACCAGACCGATGGCCGTGTCGATGGCTTCATCTGCGCCTGCGGCTCGGGCGGCACCCTTTCGGGGGTGGCCGAAGTGCTGCAACCGCGCGGCGTCAAGATCGGGCTGGCCGATCCGATGGGGGCCGCGCTGCATTCGTATTTCACGACCGGCGAACTTGCGTCATCGGGTGGCTCGATCGCCGAAGGCATCGGCCAGGTGCGCATCACCCGCAATCTCGAAGGCCTGAAGCCCGATTTCAGCTATCAGATCCCTGACGAGGAGGCGCTGCCCATCGTCTTCGATCTGCTGCGTGAAGAAGGCCTGGTGATGGGGGGATCCTCGGGCATCAACATCGCCGGCGCAATCCGCCTCGCGCGTGAGATGGGACCGGGCCACACCATCGTTACCATTCTGTGCGATTATGGCACGCGCTACCAGTCCAAGCTGTTCAACCCGGTGTTCCTGAAGGAAAAGGGGCTGCCGGTTCCCGATTGGATGGATGCGGCGCCGGCCAGTATTCCCGGCGTTTTCGAGGACGTCTGAGCATGGCGCGCGCCGCGTCGGTCGCGCAGCGGGCGCTGTCATGGCTGGCCATGTCGGCGCTGCTGCTGGTGCTGCTGCTGCCCGGTCTGGCCTGGGCGCAGGAGGCCGGGCAGGGGCCGGACTATGAAAACTGGCGGTCTGTTTCGGTGCGCGCCGAAGAGGCGATCGACGCGGATCGCGCATCGGATGCGGCGCTCGAGTCGTTGCGCGCGGAGATCGCCACGTTCCGTCAGCAGTTCCTGACCGCGCGTGGCGCCAATTCCGCCCGCATCGCCACACTGGAATCGCAGTTGCAGGCCCTGGGCCCCGCGCCGGCCGAGGGCGAAAGCGAAAGCGAGAGCATCGCCGCGCAACGTACGGAGATTCAGGAGAACCTGGGCCGTCTGCGCGCGCCGGGCCTGGTCGCCGAAGCGGCATATAACCAGGCCGACGGGCTGGTGCGCGAACTTGACCGGATCCTGCGTGACCGCAAGGCGGATGCCCTGCTGTCGCTGGGCCCGACGCCGCTGAACCCGGCGTTCTGGGTTCCTGCGGTTGTCGATTTCAACACCGCTCTGCGCGACATCTACAACGAATCCCGCAGCAACCTGCGCAATCCTGTCACCCGGCAGGAGCTGAGCGACGACCTGCCGCTGGTGTTGTTCCTGGTCGTGCTGGGCCTTGTTCTGATCGTGCGCGGGCGCCGCTGGGCCGAACTTCTGGGCAATGTGCTGCGCCGGTTTGGCGGGCGCGGTTTCGGCGTTTTCGAATTCGTCGTCTCGCTGGGGCGGATCGGTGTGCCGCTGCTGGGCCTGCTGGCGCTGACCGAAGCTGTCGATGCCACCGGAATGGTCGGCGTGCGCGGCAGTTTCATCGTCGAAATGCTGCCGGTATGGGCGGCGATCCTTCTGGTGGCGCGGTGGCTGTGCGAAAGGCTGTTTTCCAGACGCGACGAAGATGCGCTGATCCCGCTGTTGGCCGACCGCCGCAAGGAAGCGCGCCTGTATTGCACGGTTCTCGCGTTTCTGATGGTGATGCATGGCGCTGTCGATGTGCTGGCCGGCCTTGTGCGCATGCCTGAAGCGTCGCAATCCGTGATCGTGTTTCCGATCGTGGTGCTGACCGGTCTGGTGCTGTTCCGGCTGGGCCAGATTTTGCGCGCCACGCCCAATCCCGCGTCGGATGTGGAACCTGCTGAAGCGGTTCCCGACGATGCGGCCCGCCCCACCGGCATGGTGCGGTTCGTGCGGATCTTCGGGCAGGCGGCGATGGTGATTTCCGTGGTTTCGCCCACCATGTCGACCGTCGGCTATGGCGAGGCCAGCATCGCGCTGCTCAATCCGATGATCCTGACACTGGGGTTGTTCGGCATCGTTTTGGTGCTGCAAAAGCTGGTGGGCGACATTTACGGCGCGCTGACCGGCAAAGGCAGCGCTGCGCGCGACATGCTTGGCCCGGTGCTGATCAACTTCCTGCTGTTTCTTGCGGCAATGCCGTTTCTCGCGCTGCTCTGGGGCGCGCGGGTGTCCGACCTGACCGAGCTTTGGGCGCGCTTCGGCGAGGGCTTTACCCTTGGCGGCACACGCATATCGCTGACGGATTTCCTGGCGGTGGTGGTGATCTTCGCCATCGGCTATACCGCCACGCGGCTGCTGCAATCGGCGCTCAAGACGAACCTTCTGCCGAAAACCCGGATCGATCCGGGCGGCCAGACGGCGATCGTATCTGGCATCGGCTATATCGGGATATTCCTTGCCGCGCTGATCGCGATCACCGGCGCCGGTATCGATCTGTCGGCGCTGGCCTTCGTGGCCGGGGCGCTGACCGTCGGCATCGGCTTTGGCCTTCAGAACATCGTCTCGAACTTTGTCAGCGGCATCATCCTGCTGATCGAACGGCCGGTGTCCGAGGGCGACTGGATCGAGGTGGGCGGAAACATGGGGTTCGTGCGCAACATCTCGGTGCGATCAACGCGCATCGAAACCTTCGACAGGTCCGATGTGATCGTGCCCAACGCCGAACTGATCAGCGGCACGGTCACCAATTACACCCGCGGCAACACGGTGGGGCGAATCATCGTTTCAGTGGGTGTCGCCTATGGCACCGACACGCGGCGGGTCGAAAAGATCCTGTCCGAGATCGCGCTGATGCACCCGATGGTCCTGACCGTGCCGCCGCCGATGATCAACTTCGTGGGTTTCGGAGCAAGTTCGCTCGATTTCGAGATCCGGGCGATCCTGCGCGACGTCTTGTGGTCACTGTCGGTCAAGACCGAACTTCACCACCTGATTGCCGAACGTTTTGCGGCCGAGGGCATCGAAATCCCGTTTGCGCAGCACGACCTTTGGTTGCGCAACCCCGAAACCCTGCGCGCCGACAACCGCGTGCCGCCCGCCGGAGACCCCGATACCGCATGACGACCGACCCGCTGTACCTGGCCGATGCCCATCTGCGCCACGCCACCGCCACCGTCACCGACCACACCGCCGATGGTGGTGTGGTGCTTGACCGCAGCCTCTTCTATCCGACCGGAGGGGGGCAGCCCGGCGATACCGGAGCGCTGCGCTGGCCGCAGGGCGAGATGGCGGTGGCCGCCACCCTGCGCGGCGGCGAAGACACCATCGCGCTGATGCCCAGAGAGGGCGCGCCGCGTCCCGCTATCGGCACCGCCGTCACCCAGGAAATCGACTGGCCGCGCCGCCTGGGCCATATGAAGGTGCACACCGCGCTGCATCTGTTGTCGGTGGTGGTGCCGCTGCCGGTCACCGGCGGTTCGATCTCGGATACGAAAGGGCGGCTCGATTTCGCCATGCCCGAGGCGCCTTCCGACAAGACTGCGCTCGAGCAGGCGCTGAACGATCTCATCGCCCGCGACCTGCCAGTCACCGAGGCATGGATCACGCAGGACGAACTGGATGCGAACCCGGGCCTGGTAAAGACACTGCGCGTCGCGCCGCCACGCGGCGCCGGGCGGGTACGTCTGATCCGCATAGGGCAGGGGGACGAACAGGTCGATCTTCAGCCCTGCGGCGGCACGCACGTCGCGTCCACCGCCGCCATCGGCAAGGTCCGCTTGGGCAAGATCGAAAAGAAAGGCCGCGAAAACCGCAGGCTCTACCTGCATCTCGCGCCCTGATTTCATCTTGCAAACCGCGCGTCATTGCTGCAATACCCCCGCCAACGGAGAGGTGGCCGAGTGGTCGAAGGCGCACGCCTGGAAAGTGTGTAGGCGGGAAACCGTCTCCAGGGTTCGAATCCCTGTCTCTCCGCCACTAAATTCTTCCAAGGCTTTGAAAAATAACTGGTAAATACGCCTTTTCTGGCTGCCCAACCACATATTCAACCACATTACTGCCAAGCTTGGCGTATAACGATCAGGTCCAAATTTGCTTTCCAAAGCTTTGTTGTGTGATCTGGGCGAGACGATGACCCTCGAAACAGGCAAACGTTCCTGCCGATATTTCAAGGATCGACCGTGCCAATGTTGCCCAACTGACTTAAAACTTCTCTTGGAAGCAGGGTATCCGACACCAGCCCTGATACCTGAGAAAACGCGATTGGATGGCCGCAACAGCGAACAACGTTTGGTTTGGCCTTGCATAAAACTGCTGCAGGCGCATTCGGTGGCTCTCAGCCCTTCCACGGCGTTCGTAAGTGGCGCAGCATTCAGACGAGCCAAGTGCATGAGGGGCGGAAACTGTGCATTCGCGGCAGGCGCTAACAAGTCCTACCGAAGCGGTGAAAGCCGACATTCACGATTTTCTCAAGCTGAACGTGGGCCTGCGCTATTTCAAAGCGCAGGCTCATTGCGGACGGCCCTTTGGAAGGCCGTCCGCACTATTGCGTTTGAATGGGTCTAATTATTGGCAGTCAACGGATCAATGATCTGAGTCACCTCGGTGATCTTGGAGACTGGAATGCCGCTGAGTTCGGCGTGCCTGTTGATCTCGTCTTCGCTCTCCGCGAGGTAGATGCAGAATGTTTTCTCACCCGCAACATACGAGTGCTGCCATTGAATGCTTGGGCCGATCGTCGCCAGCGCCTGATTAGAGGCGCGGGAGGCGCCGCAGAGTTCTGTCAGTGAAAAATCGCCGATGCCGGGAATGTCTCGTTCGATCACAAAGCGTTTCATTTTTGTTTCCTTCGGGTTTGCAGATGAAGTTGCCCCTTTACGGTGCAGCATCGCTAGTCAGACTCAAAGCTCAATTTTCTTTAGCTAAAAGAAGGTAGCCTTTAGACGTATCTCTTTACATTTTTAGGACTAAAGATAAACTTTAGCGATGGTTGCCGTTACTCATCTCAAGTCTCTTCAGGCTGTCGAACTTGCGATCCGCATGGGGTCGCTAAAGGAGGCAGCAGACGCACTTGGCATTACACCGGCTGCGGTCGGGCAGCGTGTGCGCGCATTAGAAGATTTTCTCGGATCAGACCTCTTGCTCAGGGGGCGATCAGGACTGAAACCGACGCCCGAGCTTGAGCAAGCGCTGGCTGATTTGCAGATGGCCTTCGCCGCGCTTGAGCGGGTGACCAGTTCGCTGGAGTTTCAAAGGGTCAGCGAAATCCAGATTGTTGCGGACCCGGATTGGGCAGAGCTTTGGTTGGCGCCACGCCTTTCGTCTTTCCGTGAGGCGCATCCCAATATCCTGTTCTGTATCAACGGGTCTGGTGATGTTCCTCTGAGATTGGGCGCACCTGATGTGCGAGTGGATTACGGAGACGGGCGGGACGAGCCTCTGTTCACTGATGTTTTATTGCCGGTCACAGGCCCCGATAACCCGCGTCGCATCGCAGATTGGGACCCGGTGCTTCAGATGGAAGGCATGCCGCTGTTGCATCTGAAGGCGCAGCGCGACAGCGACGATCATCCGGGCTGGGTCGAATGGTTTCAACAATTTGGGCATCGCGAAACTGGCCCCAATCGTGGTGTGCACTATCAACATGCCCGGCTCGCGCTTGAGGCGGTCAGGGAAAATGTTGGTTTTCTGGTCTGCGGGTTGTCATTGGTTTTGAATGACTTGAGAGACGGAACGATCGTTAATCCTTTCCCGGCTGCGCAAAATCTCACGGCCCCACAACCCTATCGGCTGGCACTGCGCCCCGATGCTGACAAACGACCTCAGGTTCAAAGGTTCGTCGCATGGCTTCGGACACAGGCGCACGAAACGCATCGCGAGATTCAAGAGTTTTTAGCCACATAGTTGTTTTGATATTGGAGAGGGCCGTCTGGTTTCTCCACAGGGTAGACCTCGAATATTGCAGAATGCGGCCCGACATATATGGCCGCTCTGATGAAGCTGTAACGCGGAGATGGAACACTCAGTCTATGACTGCTCCGGGCCGGTCGTAACCCAGCACTTTAATCAGCCCATCCTGGCTGAGCCGACCTTTCTCAAACGCAGCCAAAGCCCGCAAACGCGGGTCTTCAGACATCTGATTGTGGCGCAGCGTTATGCAGACAGCTGATCAAGACACTTTGCTTTAACATCAGCCAATGCCCGCTAAGCGGGACATTTTCCGGGTTTCGATGCCGGAGCGGCTCTGTTGCACAAATCGGCTGATGGTCAAGCTACCCCTTTCCCCGGACACACTTATCCCACCGCCTTGGTCACGGGTATGCCGATCGCGGTGAAGCCATTCATGACGGCGACACGGATCTGAAGCTCGGCGACCTGGC
>JANSXZ010000002.1 GCA_024742705.1 Paracoccaceae bacterium
CGTCGATCCATCGAAACGAACCAAACCGCCCACATATCTCTTCAGATATCATCAATGTCAAACAACGTAGAAACACACACAACCCACCAACGCCAAAATACCCTCAGCGCCATCAAGGTCTCACATGCCTCTGATCTTTTCGTCTTGCGCCTCGTTTCGGTTCTTTGCGTTTCCGCTCTGTCCCGCCCGTCTGGCGCCCCGCTGGTGCATCTCTGCGCCGCCGGTGAGGGGGGTTCTACGGTTAGTGGCCGGTACCCGCAACCCCTTTTTTCCCGGAATGTCGCATTTTTTTCGTATTTCCACTTTTTCGTTTTGAAACAGAGAGTTATCTGGTTTTTGCCGGTCTCTGTTTCCGCAATCATCGTTTTTGTGCGGCGCATTTGAAGGTACTCGGGGGCGCGGTTGTACCAGATGTTGGGTTACCCACAGACCTATCCCCAAGCAGGTCAGACAAAGCACGCAAACCCCGTGGGAATCGCCGGTGAATCACTGACGGACCAGATCGCGGAATCGTCCGAAGTTCAGCCGCAAGGCCAGCAGAACCAGAATCACGCCCATGTACACCAGAGGTTCGATCTGGAAGCCGCGCGCCAGGAGGATGTAGTGCAATGCGCCCAGAATCGCCGCCGGATATACAAGCCGGTGCAGAACGCGCCAGCGCGGGCCCAGCTTTCGCACCGAAATGTTGTTGGATGTCACCGCCAGCGGCACGAGCAGCACGAAGGCTGTCATGCCGACCGTGATATAGGGCCGTTTCAGGATATCCGCCCAGATCGCATCGAGCGTCTGCATATCCAGGACCATCCAGACCAGCAGGTGCAACACGACATAGACGAATGTCACCACGCCGATCGTCCGCCGGAATTTCATCAGGTTCAGCCCGGTCCAGCGGCGCAACGGCGTCACCGCAAGTCCCAGTACAACAAGTTTCAGGGCAAGCTCGCCGTATTCATGTTCGAGCGCTTCGATCGGTTCGACGCCCAGCCCGCCGGTAAGCCCCATATAGAACAGCACCGGCGCCGGCAGCAGCAACAGCAGGTATGCAATCCAGACAGGGATCGCGCGCAGGCCACGGTTTGCTGTGCCGATCATCGGGTCAGTGATACTTGACCAGATCCATGCCGGCATAAAGCGACGCGACCTCGTCCTCGTAGCCGTTGAACATCAACGTGGGAACCCGCTGGGCGAACAACCCGCCGCCTACCTTCTGTTCAAAGGCCTGGCTCCAGCGGGGATGATCCACGTTGGGGTTCACATTGCTGTAAAAGCCATATTCGCGCGCACTGTACTTGTTCCAGGCGGTCGGGGGCTGTTTGTCGGTCAGGGTGATGCGCACCACCGACTTGATCGATTTATAGCCATATTTCCACGGCACGACCAAACGCATCGGCGCGCCGTTCTGGTTGGGGATCGTCTTGCCGTAGATGCCGGTGGCCATGATCGTCAGAGGATGCATCGCCTCGTCAAGCCGCAGGCCTTCGACATAGGGCCAGTCGATCACGTTGTACCGCACGCCGGGCATTTCGTCGGGGCGCAGCAAGGTTTCGAAGGCGACATAGCGCGCTTCGGGGCGCACCCCGACCATATCCAGAAGATCGGCCAGTTCGAATCCGTTCCACGGCACCACCATCGACCAGCGTTCGACACAGCGCAGGCGGTAGATGCGCTCCTCGATCGTCATTCGCTCCATGATGTCGGTGAAGTCATAATCGCCGGGGCGGTCCACCATGCCGTCGATGCGCACGGTCCAGGGCGTGGTCGTCATCTTGCCAGCGTGGCGTTTGGGGTCGCCCTTGTCGGTGCCGAACTCATAGAAGTTGTTGTAGCTGGTGATTTCTTCCCAGTCGTTCGGTTCAAGATCCAAAGCGCGCGCCGGCGCTGCGCCCATGGCCGCAAGACCCAGACCGGCAACGCCGCCAGCCACTATCTGTCGGCGGTTGAGGAACGCGCGATAGGGCGTCACGTCGTCCTGTGTCAAATCCGGTTTCCAGCGGTGGGCCATTGCGACGATCTCCTGTTGTATTCAATGCAACAGAGATAGAGGCAACCGCGCAAATCACCAAACAACGCCATCTCACAATTGAGAGAAGATGCTGTAACCTGCGCCTGTTCCGGGGCCCTTGATCACATGTTTTTCAATTGAAACGCCGCCCGGCGGTGGCTTAGCAGGCCGCGCCCGGCAATCCACGCCCTTCACGAAAATTTCAGGCTGAACCGGATGGCGGCGGGCAGCGTAGGGTTTGCGATGCCAGCACGGCATCGAGGTGAAATCCAAGGAGACCACCCATGTTCAATACCAAAGCACTGGCCCTGACGGCAA
Organism: Paracoccaceae bacterium; assembly: GCA_024742705.1. Lineage (GTDB taxonomy): Bacteria > Pseudomonadota > Alphaproteobacteria > Rhodobacterales > Rhodobacteraceae > JANSXZ01. The sequence continues at coordinate 2,321 of JANSXZ010000002.1, forward strand.
CGATGGCCTTCGGTGCCCTGCCGGCCTTCGCAGGCGGCCATTCGAACGACATCGTCGACACCGCCATCAAGGCAGGTACATTCGAAACGCTCGTGGCCGCGGTGCAGGCCGCTGGCCTGGCCGAAACCCTGACAGGCGAAGGCCCGTTCACCGTGTTCGCCCCGACCGACGAGGCATTCGCGGCACTGCCCGAAGGCACCGTGGCCACCCTGCTGATGCCGGAAAACAAGGATCAGCTGGTTTCGATCCTGACCTACCACGTCGTGGCGGGCAAGGTGATGTCAACCGATCTGACCGACGGGATGACCGCAACCACCGTGCAGGGCGGCACCATCACCATCGACCTGAGCGATGGCGTCAAGATCAACGACGCAACCGTGACCGCGGCCGACATCGAGGCATCGAACGGCGTGATCCATGTGATCGACGCTGTCATCCTGCCGTCGAACTGATCCACGGCCCGCCGCCGCCGGGTGAAACGCCTGGCGGCAAGGGGTGCCAGCACATCTCGGGGCGTTTGCCCCGGCAGCCTGTCGGCCGGACGGCCGGCAGGCTTTTTCGTTCCAACCGCCGGGGGCGGCACCGGGCAGGCCCGCCTGTCGGAAACGGCTGCCGGCGACAGTTTCCCGCCGCCCGCTTTCCACATTCGCGATGGCACCCCGTGCGCCGGGGCGCTTTCGGTATGCGCGTTCAGTGCACAACCGCATCCTCGGGCGGCTGGCGGTTCGACGCGGCCACCTTTTCGCCAACGATCAGACCGGCGCTGCCGGCGGTGACATGTACCGTCTCGCCGTCCTTGATATCGCCGGCCAGAATCATTTCCGCCAGCGGATCCTGCAGCGCACGCTGGATCACCCGCTTCAGCGGCCGCGCCCCGAACACCGGATCATAGCCTTCGTCGGCCAGCCAGACCCGCGCGGCATCGTCCAGCTCCAGCGTGATCTTGCGCGCGGCGAGCCGCCGCAGCAGCCGCGCCATCTGCACATCGACGATGCCCGCCATATCCTTCCGCGCGAGACGGTCGAAAATGATGGTTTCATCCAGCCGGTTCAGGAATTCGGGCCGGAAATGCGCCCGGACCGCATCCATCACGTCGCGCTTGGCGTCACCTGCATCGGATCCGTCCGGCAACTGGCTGAGCGCCTGCGCGCCCAGGTTCGATGTCAGAACGATCAGCGTCTGCTTGAAATCCACGGTCCGGCCCTGCCCGTCGGTCAGCACCCCGTCGTCGAGCACCTGCAACAGCACGTTGAACACATCCGGGTGCGCCTTTTCGACCTCGTCGAACAAAACCACCTGGTAGGGCCGGCGCCGCACCGCTTCTGTCAGCACGCCGCCTTCCTCGTATCCGACATATCCCGGAGGCGCGCCGATCAGGCGGGCAACCGCGTGTTTCTCCATGAATTCCGACATGTCGATGCGCACCATCGCGCTGTCATCGTCGAACAGGAATTCGGCCACGGCCTTCGTCAGTTCGGTCTTGCCCACGCCGGTGGGCCCGAGAAACAGGAACGATCCCAGAGGCCGTGCTTCGTCGTTCAGGCCGGCACGGGCGCGGCGCACGGCGTTCGAAACGGCCCGCACGGCGGTGTTCTGGCCGATCACCCGCTTGTGCAGCTGATCCTCCATGCGCAGCAGCTTCTCGCGCTCGCCCTCGAGCATCTTCGAGGTCGGGATCCCGGTCCAGCGCTCGACAACCGATGCGATCTGCTCCGGGCGCACTGCCTCGGCCACCATCGCGGTGTCGGCTTCGGTGCCTTCCGCTTCGGCCAGCCGGCGTTCCAGATCCGGGATCACACCGTAGGACAATTCGCCGGCGCGGGCCAGGTTGCCCTCGCGCTTGGCAATGTCGAGATCGGCGCGGGCCCGGTCCAGCTGTTCCTTCATGTCGCGCGCACCGGCCAGCTTGTCCCGTTCCGACTGCCACTTCGCCGTCATCTCGGACGATCGTTCCTGGAGTTCGGCCAGGTCTTTCTCGAGCCGCTCCAGACGGTCAACGCTGGCCGCATCGTCCTCGACACGCAGCGCCTCTGCCTCGATCTGCTTTTGCAGGATCTCGCGGTCCAGCGCGTCCAGTTCCTCGGGCTTGCTGTCCACTTCCATGCGCAGACGGCTGGCCGCCTCGTCCACCAGATCGATCGCCTTGTCTGGCAGGAAACGGTCGGTGATGTAGCGATGGCTGAGCGTCGCCGCAGACACCAACGCGCTGTCGGCGATGCGCACACCATGGTGAAGTTCGTACTTCTCCTTGATGCCGCGCAGGATCGAAACCGTATCCTCGACCGTCGGTTCAGACACCATGACCGGCTGGAACCGCCGGGCCAGCGCCGCGTCCTTTTCGACGTACTTCCGGTATTCATCCAGCGTGGTCGCGCCGATGCAATGCAGTTCGCCACGCGCAAGCGCCGGCTTGATCAGGTTCGCGGCGTCCATTGCACCATCGGATTTGCCCGCGCCCACCAGCGTGTGCATCTCGTCGATAAAAAGGATGATCTCACCAGCGGCCTCGGTCACTTCCGTCAGCACGGCTTTCAGGCGCTCTTCGAATTCACCGCGATACTTGGCCCCCGCAATCAGCGCGCCCATGTCCAGCGACAGCAGGGTCTTGTTGCGCAGCGATTCCGGCACGTCGCCGTTGACGATGCGCAGCGCCAGGCCTTCGGCGATGGCGGTCTTGCCCACGCCGGGTTCGCCGATCAGAACCGGGTTGTTCTTGGTCCGGCGGCTGAGAACCTGCATCGCGCGGCGGATTTCATCGTCGCGGCCGATGATCGGATCGATCTTGCCCTCGCGCGCCCGCGCGGTCAGATCCATCGCGTATTTCTTCAGCGCGTCGTATCCATCCTCGGCGCTGGCGCTGTCGGCGGTGCGGCCCTTGCGGATGTCGTTGATCGCCTCGTTCAGGCGCTGCGCCGTCACCTTGCCGGCATCCAGGGCGTCCTTGGCCCGCGAAGGGATCATGCACAGTGCCATCAGCACCCGTTCGACCGGCACGAAACTGTCGCCCGCCTTGGTTGCAAGGGTTTCGGCCTCGCCCAGCACCTTGGCCGTGGCACCATCCAGATAGACCTGGCCTGCATCGCCGCTGACCTTGGCAATCCGCGCCATGGCAGCATCGGCGGCCTTCGCCACGGCGGCCGCATCGCCGCCGGCCCGGCCGATCAGGTTGCGCGCCAGGCCCTGATCATCGTCCAGCAGCGCCTTCAGCACATGCTCTGGCTGAAGCCGCTGGTGGTTTTCGCGCATGGCGATTGTCTGGGCCGCCTGAATGAAACCGCGCGACCGTTCGGTGAACTTGTTCAAGTCCATGTATCTACTCCTTCGCAAAGCACCCGCCTTCGGTCCCGCCTGCTCCGCAGCGCGCCGACCTTCCGGGCCTCATCCATTATGTGGGAAATATGCAACGGTTGTTCAAGACGAAAGCCACCCGGAGAATGCGGTTTTCGCAGCGCCCCGCGCATTGGCCCGGATAGAACCGGGGCCGGCATGGAACCATCCGGCCGCCGGCGCGTTGTCTTGCAAAGGAAGCAGTGCGCCAAAGCTGCGCGAAACAAGGGAGAGCAGTGAAATGCAGGCCGAACAGGTACAAATCACCGACGTCACCTACAACGCGATGTCGCAACGCTTTGAGGCGCTGGTAACCGTGCGCGACGCGGGGGCGGTGCGCCGCTATCCCTGCGCGGTGCCCGCACCGATCACGCTGCCGCTGCGCGACGCCGCCGGCGCCCTGCGTCGGCAGGCCCTGCGGCGCGCCCGGCGCGGACAATCCATCGGCACCCGCGTCGTGCCCGCACCCGCCGCACGCCGCCCTTCCGCGCCCACCCCCGCGCACGGCTTGTTGCGCAAAAGCGCCTGACATCCGCGCAACGGGCGGCGGGCGATGTCCCTGCCCCGTCTGCCTCGGTGCGGATCGCCCGGACCTCTGCCAACCGGGCACGCCAACTCTGCCGGATCGACGCCCCCCAAAGGCTGCGGTCCGGCCTTTTTTGTGGCGCGGGCTTGCCGTGCGGGGGATCGTGGCGCTACATCCGCGCCAAACGCACAGCAAAGGGGCCACAGAATGAACGATGACCGCCTGATCGTGGCCCTTGATGTGCCCGATGCCCTGTCGGGACTGAAACTGGCCGAACGGCTGGGCGATACGGTCGGCTTCTACAAGATCGGCCTGGGAATGTTGACCGGCGGCGGCCTTGCGCTGGCCAACGAACTGAAACAGGATCACGGCAAGCGCATTTTCCTCGACATGAAGCTGTTCGACATCGGCGCGACCGTGGAATCGGCGGTGCGCGGGCTGGCGCGCTTCGATCTGGACTTCCTGACAGTCCACGGCGATCCGCATGTCGTGCGCGCCGCGCGCGAAGGCGCCGGCGGCAGCGGCATGAAGATCCTCGCCGTCACGATTCTCACCTCGCTCGACCGCGCCGATCTGGATGACTGCCTGATCACCGAAGGCGCGGTGGCCGATCTGGTCGTGCGGCGTGCCGATGCCGCGCTGACCGCCGGCGCCGACGGCGTGATCGCCTCGCCGCGCGAGGCTGCCGCGATCCGCGCATTGCCGGCGTCGCAGGGCCGGCTGATCGTAACACCCGGCGTCCGGCCCACGGGGGCAGAAAAGGGCGATCAAAAGCGCATCGCCACCCCGTCGCAGGCCATCGCGGACGGCGCCGACCACATCGTCGTGGGCCGTCCAGTGTGGCAATCGGCGGATCCTCGCGCAACCGTCGAGGCGATTCTGGCGGATTTGCCGGCTACATAGGCGCCTATGTGCCCGGAAAACCACAATCCTCGGTTGTTGCCGCCAGGTCAGGCATTCCAGACTAGGGCAAATGTGAATTCGCGGTATGGTCATTGGTGGAACACTCCCCGACGGACCGTATCTTCCTGAGGTTCGTTACCTCCCCCCGCTGTCGCGGCGGGGGGGCTTTTCCAAGCCGCAGCACCGCGTAGCCGGAAAATCCCTTGGGAATGGCCGGCTTGCCGGAATATGATCGGTGGTGAATGCAGGCGCCACAGCCCTGCACCCTTGCCAATCGGGAACGCCGCCGCCCATGCCCGCCCTTTGCCGCGATTGCCTGCACCAGTTCGACGCCGGGCGGCGCTGCCGCGCCTGCGGCAGCCCACGCGTTGTGGCGCATCCCGAACTCTTCGATCTGTCGGTGGCGCATATGGATTGCGACGCCTTCTACGCATCGGTCGAAAAACGCGACAATCCCGAGCTGGCACATAAGCCGGTCATCATCGGTGGCGGGCGGCGCGGCGTCGTCTCGACAGCCTGCTATGTCGCGCGGATCCGCGGCGTGCGTTCGGCGATGCCGATGTTCAAGGCCCTGCAGCTGTGCCCCGAAGCCGTGATCATCAAACCGCGCATGGAGGCCTATGTGCAGGCCTCGCGCGCGATCCGCGACCTGATGAACGACCTGACGCCGGCGGTGCAGCCGCTTTCGCTCGACGAAGCGTTCCTGGACCTTTCAGGCACCGCCCGCCTGCACGGCGCGCCACCGGCGGTGATGCTGGCGCGGCTGGTCGCCACCATGCGCGACCAGCTCGGCCTGACCGGGTCAATCGGCCTGAGCCATAACAAGTTCCTGGCCAAGGTCGCATCGGATCTGGACAAGCCGCACGGGTTTTCGGTGATCGGCCGCGCCGATACCGATGCGTTTCTGCGTGACAAGCCTGTCAGTCTGATCTGGGGCGTCGGCGCGGCCACCCGCGCGGCGCTGGAACAGGCCGGAATCCGCACCTTCAACGATCTGCTGCGCTGGGATCGCGGCGACCTGACCGCACGGTTCGGCGGCATGGGCGATCGGCTGTGGCACCTCGCGCGCGGGCAGGACGCCCGGCGTGTGTCGGCACACGAGCCGGTCAAGTCGATCTCGAACGAGACCACGTTCCACGAAGACACCGCCGATCCCGATATCCTCGACGGTCACATCTGGCGAATGGCGGAAAAGGTATCCGACCGGGCCAAGGCGCGCGGGTTGGCGGGGCGCGTGGTCACGCTCAAGCTCAAGCGCGCAAACCACAGCAGCCTGACCCGCCGCGTGGCCTTGCGCGATGCGACGCAGCTGGCAGATGTGATCTATCGCACCGCGCGGGCGTTGTTTGACCAAACCGGCAATCAGGGGCCCTACCGCCTTTTGGGCTGCGGACTGTCCGGGCTTTGCCCCGAAGCCGAAGCCGATCTGTCCACCGACCTTCTCGACCCGCAGTCGCAGCGCCGTTCGGGCGCCGAACGCGCCGCCGACGCGATCCGCCGGAAATTCGGCAACGACGCGATCATGAAGGGCCGCGCCCTGCGCTGAGCGCGCGCTGCGGGCGTTTGCGGCCCGGCCCTGAAAGGCACCTGCGTGGATTTTGGCACATGCGGGCGATCCGGCAAACCGCAGATTGAACACGATGCAAATGCCAACGGCGCGGTTTCAAAAAAACGCATGGTGTCGGAAAAATCCTGCCTTGGCTGAAACTTCTGCCGCAGGCCGCCCGTGTCTTCGCCATAGCAAGGCCAGACGGTCTTGCCTCAGAAACGGAGAAAAACCATGATAATCAAGAAACTTGCCGCCACTTCGGTCACTGCAATCGCCCTGGCTGGCGCCGCTTTCGCCATGAACCCCACCGTTGGTGGCGCGCCGATGCTGGAACAGCGCAACATCATCGAAAACGCCGTCAACTCTCCGATCCACACCACGCTGGTTGCGGCAGTCCAGGCCGCCGATCTGGTGGATACCCTGCAGGGCGAAGGCCCGTTCACCGTGTTCGCACCGGTCAACGATGCCTTTGCCGCCCTGCCGCCGGGAACGGTCGAGACGCTGCTGAAGCCCGAGAACAAGGCGTTGCTGCAAAAAGTCCTGACAGCGCACGTTGTCGCCGGTGACTGGTCGGCGGCTGATATCATCGCCGCCGCAAAAGCCAGCAGCGATGGCTTCTATCACTTCAACGCCGTCTCGGGTGACGCGCTTTCGGCCAAGGTGGTGGGCGGCAACGTCTATATCTTTGATGAAAGCGGCAATGCCGGGATGGTGACCGTGGCAGATGTCGATCAATCCAATGGAGTGATCCACGTCGTCAACGCGGTTCTGGTGCCGAAGTAACCAGACCAGCCGCCTTCTTTCCCCCGCCACCACGGGGGGAAGATCGGCTCCAGCGGGCTGCGGTGCCTGCGCATCTCGAAACGACCCACAAGAGATTCGGCGTTTCGCCGTGCGCGCCGACAACACCTGCTGATGGGGCGTGCTGGACATTGACTGGTACGACATGCCCGAAAAAGACGTTCGGAAATTGCCAAGCCGGTTGATGGCGATCTGCGCAGCTTTCCAAACCAAGTCGGGCGGCGTCAACGTCTTCGCCCATTAGCCTGTGCACGGTCGCGCAATGCATGACTACCCAATGTCGCTGCGCAAGCGACTGCCGAAGAAGGTGCGCGACAAGACCGGGGTATTCCCGGCGTAAACAGGCGAAGATCTGGCTGATAGCGTTCATGATCATCTGTTTGAAGTCTCCATTTAGGACTGTGCGCAGGTTCGCGCTCGGGCCACGACGACGAAGACGACAACGCCGGCATCGCGGCAAATGACACCGACAATTCAGCTGGGTTCACATAATTGCACAAGGCGGAAACAAACACTCGGGTCGTCGCGCTGTGATCGAAATGCGCTCGGACAAGAAAGAAATCATCAAGGACATTGTTCTGGATCGCCGCCCGCTGGCCGAGATTGCGAAGCGGATCGGCGTCGATCCCGGCACTGTCGCGCGATACCGAGACGACAAGATCACGGAGGAAATGCGCCGTTCGATCCTCGCAGAATCGCGGATCGACAGCATCAAGGCGAAGACCGAGGTGATCAATCATGATGGCATGGATGCGCCGTGACCTACGAGTCGTTGGCGAAGCGGGTCAAGCGGCTGATCACGCAAGCGGAGTCCGAAGACAACGATGCATTTGCGCTGGCCGCCATGGAGGGCCTGCGGAAGGTGCTGCGCGACTTAGCATAGTTCCAAGGCAAGCGGCGACCAGTCTTACGATCAACGTGTCCCTCACGGAATTTAAAGAGTGGATCACACTGCGCCGCATCCTGAATGAGGTCGTCGAAGAAGTCCCGAAAGCCCGAGAACCGCCGCTGCGCCGGATGCGCCACGAAGTCCTGTCCGCTACGCGCGAAGAAGGGGGCATCCTGTGACGTATCGGCAATTTGAAGGCTGGAATTCCTACGGACGTCGCCTCGCCGCCGTAAAAGGCAACCGTGACTGGGGGCGCCCATCGTATTGTCGGAGCGTCATGCTGGCCGAGGGTGACAAGCTGTTCTTCACCGGCAAGGCGTGTAAACGCGGACACGTCTCGCCGCACAACGAGCATGGTGACTGCACCCAACGCCATGTGATGCGCCTTGCGGAACGCCGCGATGCCGTTTGACGCCCTCCATGACTGGCGCGGCCTCGTCGAACGCGACTTGGACCCAAGCGCCGAGATGTTGCACTTCCTGCGCCAGGAAATCCCGGATGCCGAAAGCGTCGATCCGTGGCGAATCGAGGCGATCACGTCGAACGCGCAGACGGTCGCGCTGCTCGTGTGCCGTCGGGCGGGCAAGTCCTGCGTCCTCGCGGCACGCGGCGTCCGCAAGTTGAAGAACGGCGGCACAACGATCTGCCTTGCACCCGCCGAACGGCAAACTCACGCACCACGGCAAGCAGATCATCGAGCGAGACCAAAAGCGTCCGGCGCAAGGCAACCGTGACGGCCTCTTGCGCGGGCGTCAACGTCGTCTGAAACCAATTCGGCGTGTGACTTCAATCTGCGACACTGCCACGATCGCGCCATTTGTAGACGGTTTACGGGGTCGCTCCGAAGCGCTCTGTGAGAACCGTACCGGCGTCATCGTTTGCCTGAATGGCGGTCCGAACCTTCGGCGTCCCCTCTCGGCAGATTGCTACACACTCGCCTGCCGGGCAGTGCTACGCGGCCTGCTTGTGAAGATGGATCAGCATGATCGAACCCCGCCCCGAAATCCCTCATAACCGATCTTGCCGTGAAAAGCGCCGATCGCCGAGGGCTTATGTGATCATCCGGGAAGGAACAACTCGCCATGGCGCTGGAGGTGAAGGTCGGAGAATTGCTGGACGAAACACGCGAGGCCTCAGCATGACCATCAAGCGCCGCAAAACGACGACCGACCTTCGCGAGTTTTCCGCTGCACTGGATTTAGTGCGACGGCTATATCAGGAAAACAAGGGGTACCTACGACAGCGATACGAATGCGCGGAACCGGGTAACTTTCTTGGGCTGTCTGGCATAGCCGTTTGGCACGCCTACCAGCGCGGTGACCTTGGCGTTCCTGCGCCCAACGAAGAGCGCGCGAAGGCATGGGCGAAAGGTGAACGGCTCTATGTCGCTGAGAAAAAGCCGTGCCGTCGTTGCGGTGGAGTTCGTCGCCAGTCAGGAGACGACGTATGTTTCAACTGCTAACTTGCGAGGAGGGACGCGGCCAAGGCCAAAACGGAGACCGGGCCGGAGGCTCAGCGTCTTGTCCAATTCGACTGCGCCGTTTAAACGTGAGACTGTGGCCCCTTAGCTCAGCTGGATAGAGCATCCGCCTTCTAAGCGGCGGCTCTGGGGCCGAAAAGACGCACGGAAACAAACGGGTAGGGAAATGGGAAAGACTTGCGAACCGTTTTCCGAACCGTTATCAGAATGATCAAGGCCCCGTAGCTCAACTGGATAGAGCACCTGACTTCTAATCAGGATGTTGGGCGTTCGAGTCGTCCCGGGGTCGCCACTTCTCTCTCGCATCTCCCTGAGATACATGCACAATCCGTGATATTGCAGTTGTCGGCAGTCATTCGCTTGAGCACAGGGATGGACGCGCGGGACAGGGTCTTTGGGCTGGTAGACGGGTACATTGCTGACCCGGTATCCGGTGAATCGGCCATCCGCGATGCCCGGGCCGCGCTCGCGCCGGAAGTTCTGGCGGACCTTGACAGCGTCTTGGCAGACCGGCGGATCAGCTACCGGGACGGCGTGTTGATCCAGCTCGGGTATGGCATGGTTGACCCGGCCCTTGACCTGCCCCTCCGCCCAGAGGGCGCGCGCGGCAACGTGGCTGAGTTTGACCGACTGCTGCTTTGGGCCACTGGCGCGGTCATGCCCGAGCGCGAGGCGGCGCTGCGCCTCGCCTGCGCAGCCGTTGCCGCAACCGCCCGCCCGGTCCTCCCGATGCCTGACCTGAACCGGAGCGCGCTGACGTTCACCCGGACCACCGGACTGCTGTTGGACCTGCTGTCTGTGCCCTCCGGCGGAGCCTATGAGCAGTTTGGGTTCGCGGCGCTCCTCCACACCCTTGGTAATCCCCCCCGATCTTAAGGGGATGCGGCAGTGGAATTTTCTCGGCAGGATGACTGAGGAGATTGCGATGAAGACCACACGTTTTACCGAGGCCCAGATCATGGGTGTGCTGCGGCAGATGGAAGGCGGTGTACCCGCCGCCGAACTTTGCCGCGAACACGGCATGAGCCGCGCGACGCTGTACAAGTGGCGGGCGAAGTATGGCGGGATGGACGCCAGCCTGATCAGCGAGAGCGAGCCTTGTCCGCCATTGGTCCGAGGACAATGGCGAGCGCGATGGCCGAGGAGAACCGGCGCCTGAAGCGCATGTATGCCGATGTCAGCATGCAGAACGACCTCCTGAAGGAGGCGCTCGGGAAAAAATGAAGCGGCCAGATCAACGCCGAGAGTTGGCCGTGAAAGCGGTGGCGATGAAGGGTATCAGCATCGCGCTGGCGTGTCGGGCATTCGACGTCAGCGAGACATGCTACCGTTACAGTCCCAAGCTGGATGACGAGAACGAGCAGATCGCCGACCTGCTTCTGGGGCTGACAAAGGCGAAGAAGACCTGGGGCTTTGGCCTGTGTTTTCTTTATCCGCGCAACGTCCAGGGCCATGGCTGGAACCACAAGCGAGTATATCGGATCTACCGCGAGCTGGAACTGAACCTGCGGATCAAGCCGCGCAAACGGCTGAAGCGGGAAAAACCGGACGAACTGGCGGTGCCGCCTACGCTAGAATCGATCCCACGGATCGGTTGCTTTACGCTTCGGCCCCCGAACGAGGTCTGGTCGATGGATTTCATGGCCGACAGGCTCGGGGATGGACGGCAATTCCGCCTCGTGAACGTTCTGGACGAGTTCAACCGCGAAGGACTGGGCATCGAGATCGACTTCTCACTGCCTGCGGAGCGGGTTGTTCGAGCCCTGAACCAGATCATCGAATGGCGTGGCGCCCCCGGGACAATTCGTGTCGACAACGGCCCGGAATACATCAGCGGCACCCTTCATGGAATGGGCCGAGAGCAAGAGCATCGCACTGGCCTAAATCCAGCCCGGAAAGCCGCAGCAGAACGCCTATGTCGAACGATACAACCGAACGGTCCGGCACAAATGGCTGGACCTCTACATCTTTGAAAGCATCAAGGAGGTGCAGCAGATTGCCACCGAGTGGCTATGGTCCTACAACCACGAGCGCCCGAACATGGGCAACGGCGGCATGACACCCGCCCAGAAATTGAACATCGCCGCGTAAATTCTACGACCAAGCCCCCGTAAAAAAGGGGTTATTACCAGACCAACGGCGCGCTGAGAAGCTACTTTGCATCGGTTCATAACGCTGCCAGTGTCGTCAGCGGCATGATTGCGGGGGCGGCACGCTGTTCCTCACCGAAGATCATTGTGGACGCCGGGCCCTCATCCCCAACGACGGATGCGCCGCCCGGCGCGGTGTCGGGCGGCGTGACCCCGAAAAGGGGCAATAGTCTTCTGAATCACTCGGTTGCGCATTCATTTGTCCCATTCGCAGAAATTGCATAGGGACAAAAAATCGCGAACCAAACTGCTTCATTTACAAGCGGTTGGGGACGTAGAATTTTGACCTTCCAATCGGCAGGTCGAGGGGTCGAACCCTTCAGGGGCCGCGCCGTTCATCGGTTTCATGTCGAAAAGCAGCGCGATCCGAACCATTTGGCCGCCGTGCGGCGGGATGCGCGCAACTACGCCTTCCAGCCGCCGCCCTTGGTTGGTGTAAATCAGGCCTAGTCTGGCGGAGCGAAATCGCGGGCGTCGGCGCGATTCCATCGGGTGCGGTAGCCGTCGATGTCGGGGCCGTCGTCGGCCAGCAGGAAGCCCGAGGGCAGATAGGGAAACGCCTCGTCTCCGGTGACCATCTGCGCATCGCTCTGCCGGATCATCAGGTGGCGGGGCAGGAAATCGCCGGGGTTCGACAGGCCCGCGGCGCCGGTCATTTCCCCAAGCGCCTGCATCGTGTTGCGGTGAAACCGGGCGACGCGCAGCGCCTTGTCGACAGGATCCAGCGCGCGCTGTCGCAGGGGCTCCTGGGTGGCCACGCCCACCGGGCAATGATTGGTATGGCAGGCCTGCGCCTGGATGCAGCCGATGGCGAACATGTAGCCGCGCGCCGAATTGCACCAGTCGGCGCCCAGCGCCAGCGCCCGCGCGATGTCGAAGGCCGATACGATCTTGCCCGCCGCGCCGATCTTCACCCGGTCGCGCAGACCGGCCCCGCGCAGGGTGTTGTGCACGAATGTCAGCCCCTCGACCATCGGCATGCCGATGTGGTTGGCAAACTCAAGCGGGGCCGCCCCAGTACCGCCTTCGGTGCCGTCCACAACGATGAAATCCGGCACGATGCCCGTTTCCAGCATTGCCTTGACCATGCACATGAATTCGCGCCGATGCCCGATGCACAGCTTGAACCCCACGGGTTTGCCGCCCGACAGATCGCGCAGACGGCCAAGGAACCGCATCATTTCCAGCGGCGTGGAAAAGGCCGAATGGGCGGGCGGCGAAACGCAATCCACGCCCATCGGCACGCCGCGGGCCTCGGCGATCTCGGGGCTGATCTTGGCGGCGGGCAGCATCCCGCCGTGGCCCGGCTTGGCGCCCTGGCTCAGCTTCAGCTCGATCATCCTGACCTGATCGTCCGCCGCCTGTTCGGCGAACTTCTCGGGGCTGAAGCCACCGTTTTCGTCGCGGCAGCCAAAATAGCCCGACCCGATTTCATAGATCAGATCGCCGCCACCTTCGCGGTGATACCGGCTGATCCCGCCTTCGCCGGTGTCATGGGCAAAACCGCCCTGGCGCGCGCCCGAATTCAGCGCGAGGATGGCGTTGGCCGACAGCGCGCCAAAGCTCATCGCCGAAATGTTGTAGAGCGAGGCATCGTAGGGCCGCGCGCAGTCGGGGCCGCCGATGCGGGTGCGGAAATCGGTATCGGTCAGGTGCCGGGGCTGCACCGAATGGGTCACCCATGAATAACCGCCGTCATAAACCCGCATCCGGGTGCCGAAGGGGCGTTTGTCTTCCGCGCCCTTGGCGCGCTGGTACACCAGGCTGCGCGCGTCGCGGCTGAAGGGTTCCTCGTCCTGATCGCTTTCGATCAGATACTGCCGGATCTCGGGGCGGATACCTTCGAAAAGGAAGCGCATGTGCCCCAGCACAGGGTAATTGCGCAGGATGGAATGATGGCGCTGGGTCACATCATGCACGCCCAACGCGGTCAGCACCGCGAAGATCGCAAGCGGCACCAGCATCCAGCCGGTCCAGAACAGGCCGATCAATGACACCAGAGCCAGCAGCGCCATCAGCGCAAAGGTCGCGAAGCGTCCGTATTCCGAGAAGCTGGGCATGGGCTCTTCCTCTTCTGCGCGTCGCCTGCAATGTCCCTGAACGTAGTCTGGCTGCACGCCCCGAGTCCAGTACAGCCGACCGGCCGCGACGCCGCAAACCGGACAAGGGGGTTGCGGTCGGTGGCGTTGATTGTGCATCCTTGACGGTAACTTACCGCAATCGCCACGCCCCGGATGCGGGCGGGCCCGGATGAAGGCAGACCCTGACGATGTTCCGGCATGTGATGCTCACCGTGGATCTGACCGACGACACATCGTGGCGCCAGGCCCTGCCGCAAGCCGTCGATCTGGTGCGGATGGCGGGCGCCACGCTGCATATCCTGACGGTGGTGCCGAACATCGGATCGCCGCTGGTGGCCGGCCTGTTCCCGCACGATTTTGAATCCAAGGCGCTTCTGGCTGCGTCGGACGCGCTGGAGGCGCTGGTGTTGGAAAACGTGCCACGCGACATTGCTGTCAAACGGCATGTCGCCTTTGGCGAGGTTCATGACAAGATACTGAAAACGGTCGATGAAACCGGGTGCGACCTGCTGATCATGGCATCGCACAAACCTTCGGCGCTGCGCGATTTCCTGATCGGATCACATGCCGACAGGGTCTTGCGCAGATCGTCGGTTTCCCTTCTGGTCGTCAGGGCTTAAACATGCGGAACACCCCGCGCCAAATCGGACCGACCGGTTTTTCCCGCATTTTCGGAAAGCACAACACATGACACCTTTCGCAATTGCCGGCGTCCAGATGTACGTCCAGGCGCTCCAATCCAATGTCGAAGGCATGATCCACCGCCTTGACGTTCTGATGGCGCGGTTTCCCTGGACACAGATGGTGCTGTTCAGCGAACTGGCGCCATTCGGGCCGCTGGACCGCTATGCGCTGCCGCCACAGAACGAAGCGCTCGATCGTTTCTGCGCCGCGGCCCGGCAGCACCGGGTCTGGCTGATACCCGGCTCGATGTTCCTGACGGCCCCCGACGGGCGGGTCTACAACACATCCGTGGTGATCAACCCAGAAGGCGAGATCATCCGCCGCTATGCCAAGATGTTTCCGTTCCGCCCCTACGAGGCAGGCATCGCGGCGGGCACCGACTTTTGCGTTTTCGACGTTCCCGATGTGGGGCGTTTCGGCCTTTCGATCTGCTATGACATCTGGTTTCCGGAAACCACGCGGCAACTTACGGCGCAGGGCGTCGAGGTTCTGTTGCACCCGGTCCTGACCGGCACCACCGACCGCGACGCCGAGCTTTCGATCGCGCGCGCCACGGCGGCCCAGTTCCAGTGCTATGTCTTCGATGTGAACGGGCTGGGCGCCGGGGGGCTGGGCAAATCCTGTGTCATCGATCCCGCGGCAACCGTGTTGCATCAGTCGGCGGGTCAGGAGGACATGTTCCCCATCGAGATCGATCTTTCGATGGTCCGGCGCCAGCGTGAAACCGGGATGAAGGGCCTCGGGCAGGTTCTGAAAAGCTTCCGAGACCGGTCGGTCGATTTTCCGGTCTACGACAGGTCGGCCGGAAGCGACGCATACCTTCATACGCTGGGACCGTTGGAAATGCCGCAACAGGGATCGCGTCGGGGCCTGCATGTGGATGTGCCCGCCAGCGCCGCCGCGGAAGAGGAAAACAGGAAACCGATTCAGGGGCTCGTCAATGCGCCGCTGATGCACAAATCGCCGAGCGGTTAGATCCGGCCAGCCCGGCGCACGGGCTGCATCCGGCAACGACCCTAACAGGGGAGACAGGAAAAGATGCATTCTGTGAGCGACTATTATTCGGCCATTCAGTTGCGCGCCGATCGCTGGAGCGCACTGCGCGAAGTGACAGCGGCGCTGGCGCGCGGCGCGCCCACTCTGATTCCAGCCAAACAGAAGGCCCGCGCCGAGGATCTGTTTGAATCGCTCGCGCTGATCGAACCCTACTGGGCGTTCCCCGGCATGGGCGCCTTCGATCACCTGCGCCGCCAGTTCAATCATAACGCCTTCGAGGATCTTTCGTTTTCGGTGCACCGCATCACCCGCGCGCTCACCACCGGCGCCTACCGGCGCCGCCATATCCCGCTGGAACGCGACAGTTCGGACAAGGAAGAACACGACGACGAAGCATTGCTGTCGCCCGAGGCGCGGGCCATGGCAAAGCCCTATTTCGAGGTTCTGATCGTCGACAATGTCAGCGAACAGCAGGAACGCTGGCTGAAATCCAATGTCACCAACATGCGCCGCCCCGAAGATCCGTTCATTTACGAGGCGGTGGTGGTGCCCAGCCTCGAGGACGCCCTGATCGCGGTGCTGTTCAACCACAACATCCAGGCCATCGTGGTGCGGCCCGGCCTTGTGCTGAAATCCGGATCGCACAATGAAATCCTGGCCAAGTACATCAATCAGGCCGGCGGCGCCGCGCTGGACGACATGCCCCCCGAGGATTACGGCCCGGAACTGTGCCGCCTGATCAGCCGCGTGCGGCCCGAACTCGACGCTTACCTGGTGACCGAAAGGTCGGTCGAGGATATCGCCGGTCTCGATCTGGGGATCTGCCGGCGTGTCTTCTACAATCAGGAAGACTTCATGGAATTGCACCTGAACATCCTGCGGGGTGTCGCGGCGCGCAACAAGACGCCGTTCTTCACGGCGCTGGTGAACTATTCCAAACAGCCGACCGGCGTGTTTCACGCAATGCCGATCAGCCGCGGCAAATCGATCACCCGCAGCCACTGGATCCAGGACATGGGGGCGTTCTACGGGCCCAACATCTTTCTGGCCGAAACCTCGGCAACCTCGGGCGGACTCGACAGCCTTCTTGAGCCGCACGGGCCGATCAAGGAGGCCCAGGAACTGGCCAGCCGCGCGTTCGGCAGCAAACAGACGTTCTTTGCCACCAATGGCACCTCAACCTGCAACAAGATCGTGGTGCAGGCGCTGGTGCGGCCCGGCGACATCGTTCTGGTGGACCGCGACTGCCACAAGTCGCACCACTATGGCATGGTGCTGGCGGGCGCCGAGGTGCTGTATCTCGACAGCTATCCGCTGAACCAGTATTCGATGTACGGTGCCGTGCCGCTGCGCGAGATCAAACATCAGCTTCTCGCCCTGAAGGCGGCCGGCAAACTCGGCCGGGTGCGGATGCTGCTGCTGACCAACTGCACCTTCGACGGCCTGGTCTACAATGTCGAGAAGGTCATGGAGGAATGTCTGGCGATCAAGCCCGACCTGGTGTTCCTGTGGGACGAGGCGTGGTTCGCCTTTGCCCGGTTCAGCCCCACCTACCGGCAGCGCACCGCGATGCGTACCGCCAACAACCTGCGCAAAAGGCTGCGCACCGAGGATCACAAGGCCGCCTATGACGCGCAGCAATCGCAGCTGGCCGGCGCCAGCGACGAGGAATGGCTGAACACGCGCCTGATCGCGCCGCCCAACGCGCGGGTGCGGGTCTATGCCACGCAATCCACCCACAAGACACTGACATCGCTGCGCCAGGGTTCGATGATCCATGTCAACGATCAGGATTTCAAGGGCGAGGTCGAACAGTCGTTCCACGAAGCCTACATGACCCACACGTCGACATCGCCGAACTACCAGATCATCGCATCGCTGGACGTCGGCCGCCGCCAGGTCGAACTGGAAGGTTTCGAATTCGTCCAGCGCCAGATCGAGGCGGCGATGTCGATGCGCCGCGCCATCAGCAGCCACCCGCTGTTGCAGAAGTACTTCCGCGTGCTGACGGCGGGCGACATGATCCCCGAGGAATACCGCCAGAGCGGCGTCACCAGCTACTATGACAATCAACAGGGCTGGACCGACATGTGGGATTGCTGGGAACAGGACGATTTCGTTCTCGACGCCACCCGCGTGACCCTGGCGGTGGGCGGCACCGGCTGGGATGGCGACACCTTCAAGACACAGGTGCTGATGGACAAATACGGCATCCAGATCAACAAGACCTCGCGCAATTCGGTGCTGTTCATGACCAACATCGGCACCACCCGGTCGTCGGTGGCCTACCTGATCGAGGTGCTGGTCGAGATCGCCAAGGAACTTGACGATCTTCTGGACGACGCGTCGCGGATGGAGCGCCTTTCGTTCGACCGCCGGGTCAAGAACCTGACGGAAAACTATCCGCCGCTGCCGGATTTCAGCCGCTTTCACGATGCCTTCCGTCCCGATCGCGTCACCCCCGAAGGCGATATCCGCACCGCATATTATGCCTCGCACGACGAAGCCAATTGCGACTACCTGGAACTGAACGGCAGCCTGAAACAGGCGATGGATGCGGGCCAGGAAGTGGTTTCGGCGGCCTTCATCATCCCCTATCCGCCGGGCTTTCCGATTCTGGTGCCCGGCCAGGTGATCAGCCAGGAAATCCTGGCCTTCATGCGCGCGCTGGATGTCAATGAAATCCACGGCTACCGGCCGGATCTGGGGCTGCGGGTGTTCACGCCCGATGCGCTGGAGCGCCTGCAACGCAAGAACCTCAAGACTGCAGCCGAATAATCAAGGGATCCCTACTCATGGCGACCATGCTCAGGAACATTTCCGAAATCCGCCGGTTCTTCCACCGCAACGAAGATCCGATCTATTTCATCTCGGCCACGAACTTCAACTTGCTGGGGCTGGATGAGTGGGTGAAGAATTTCAAATACATCTGCTACATCGACTGCTACGGCGGCAAACACCCCAATGTGTTCTGCCCCTCGGAACAGCCACATGCCGAATTCCAGTCGATCGAGGACATCAACAACTATCTGCTGCAACACAAGGAAGTCATCGACTTCATCAAGCGCCGCGGCGGCAAGCCCAAATTCGTGTTCCTCATGTTCGACGAGGAAACCGAAAGGCTGTCCAAGGAACTGGGCGCCGAGGTGTGGTTTCCCAAGGCCAAACTGCGCCAGAACATGGACAACAAGATCGAAACCGTGCGCATTGGCAACAAGGCCGGCGTGCCTTCGGTGCCGAACGTGCTGGCCGAGGTCAAATCCTACGAAGACCTGCAAAAGACCTGCGAAAAGGCCGGCATCGGCCATGACCTGGTGCTGCAATCGGCCTTTGGCGACAGCGGGCACACCACCTTCTTCATCAAGTCCGAAGCCGATTTCCGCCGCCACGAGCATGAGATCGTCGGCGAGGGCGAGATCAAGATCATGAAGCGCATCGATTGCCGTGGCTCAGCCATCGAAGCCTGCGCCACCAAGGAAGGCACGATCGTCGGTCCGCTGATGACAGAGCTTGTCGGCTTCAAGGAGTTGACCCCCTATCGCGGCGGCTGGTGCGGAAACGAGATCCTGTCGACGGCGTTTCCGCCAAAGGTGCGCCAGCAGGCCCGCGACCTGACCTTCAAGTTCGGCGAACAGCTGCGCAAGGAAGGGTATCGCGGCTACTTCGAGCTGGATTTCCTGATCGACAAGAAAACCGGCGATCTGTGGCTGGGCGAACTGAACCCGCGTATCACCGGCGCCTCGTCGATGACCAACCACGCCGCCTTTGCCCATGCGGATGCGCCGTTGTTCCTGTTCCACCTTCTGGAATTCTCGCGGCGCAAGTTCAACCTGGATGTCGACGAACTGAACAACCGCTGGGCGGAACCTGCCAACATCGACAGCTGGTCGCAGATGGTGATCAAGCACACCGACGACAGCGTCGACATCTGCACCGGCGCGCCCGAAACCGGGATCTACCGGATGCTTGAGGACGGGCGTGTTGTGTTCGACCGGTTCGATTATCACCGCCGCGCCGTCGAATCCGAAAACGAGGCGTTTTTCCTGCGGATCCTGCAACCCGGCGACTACCGCTATGAAGGGGCCGACATCGGCATCCTCGTCACCCGCGGCCGATCCATGACCAAGGGCTTTCAGTTGAACGAACGGGCGCGCAAGTGGATCCACGGGATCAAGCAATCTGTCACCGGAAAGGCGCTGCCCGTGGCAAATGCCGGCCCGGTGGTCGCCGATCCGGCGTTCAAGATCCTCTGAAAGGGGCCGCCGGATGTTGTGGCGCGCGCTCAGCGAAGACGAACCCGGCCCGAAATCGGCCGGTCTCTTTGCCGAATACTGGCCTTTTTACCACCGGTGGTGGTTGAAGGAAGGCGACAGCGCGCGCCCCACCTACCGCCAGTGCCGCAGGGCGCTGCAATCGCATATGCCCGAACTGATGCCACTGTACGATGCCATGTGCGAACAGGCCGGCGGCACCGATCACGCGGCGCGGTTTCTCAGCTTCTATTGCCCGCCGCCCTACCTGTCGGGCTGCTCGCAGGCGATCTGGCCCGGCGAAGAGCCGGTTCTGGTGCGCAACTACGATTACAACCCCAATGCCTTCGACAGCCTGATCCTGAACACCGGATGGCAGGGGCGGCGGGTGATCGGCACGTCGGACGGGCTCTGGGGGCTGGTGGATGGCATGAACGACGCCGGGCTGGTGGTGTCGCTCACTTTTGGCGGCCGGCGGGTCGTCGGCGACGGTTTTGGCGTACCGCTGATCCTGCGCTATGTGCTTCAGACCTGCGCAACAACCGCCGAAGCCCGCGAGGTTCTGCGCCGCGTGCCCACCCACATGAGCTATAACGTCACCGTCATGGACGCCCAGCGCCGCTATCTGACGGCGATGCTGTCACCCGACCGGCCGGCTGTGATCACCCACGCGGCGGTGGCCACGAACCACCAGGAAAACGTCGAGTGGATCAGCCATGCCAGGTTCACCGCCACGGTGGAGCGGGAGAGGTTCCTGTTGCACCGGCTGACGCTGCACCGCGACCCCGAAGAGAAATTCATCGCCGCCTTTCTCAAACCGCCGCTCTATTCGACGGCTTTCGCCCATGGGTTCGGCACGCTCTATACCGCCGTGTACAGGCCGCGACGCGCCGAAATGGAGGTGCGCTGGCCCGGCACCGTCTGGCCGCTTTCGCTGCTGGCGTTTCAGGAGGGCGGCCGGCACGTCCAGATCCCGGGCGCCGCCTGACCGGCTACCAGGCGTCCACATAGCGGCCACCGGGCCGCACCGGGCCGGCGGTGTCCAGCGCGCGGGCGATTTCGGCACGCGTCAGGGCCGGATCGATCACCGCGTCGAACTCCAGCAGGCTGGCCGCGTTCAGCGCCTTGCCGCGCGCATAGAGATCGTCGACCAGGCGCCGGTACTCGGCCTCGCGGGCCGTATCGTCGGCAATCGCCTCGAGATGCGCGCGATGCCCCAGGCGCACAGCGCCTTCCAGACCCATCGCACCGATTTCACCGGTGGGCCAGGCACAGCAATAATGCGGCCGGTCGAAACCGCCGCCCGCCATCGCCATCGCCCCAAGGCCATAAGCCTTGCGCAGGATCACCGTGATCAGCGGCTGGCCGAAATGCGCCCCTGCCAGGAACAGCCGCGACACATGGGCGACCTGCCCGGTCTTTTCGATCTCGGGGCCGACCATGAACCCCGGCGTGTCGCACAGCGTCACCACCGCAAGCCCCCAGGCATCGCAGAGTTGCAGGAACCGCGCGCCCTTGTCGCCGGCCTCGGCGTCGATGGCCCCGCCCAGATGCAACGGGTTGTTGGCCAGAACGCCCACCCGGCGCCCGCCCACCGAGGCGATGGCGGTGATCAGCCCTACACCGAAATCCCGGCGCAGCTCGAGCAGGCTGCCGGTATCCGCCAGCAGGCCCAGAACGTCGCGCATGTCATAGGCGCGGGTGCGGTCGGCGGGCACCGCGTCGCGCAGCGCGGGCACCGGCGTGTCGGGCAAATCGCCCGGCGGATCCTCGGCCAGCAGGCGGCGGGCGGCGGCCACCGCCTCGGCCTCGTCGCGGGTGCACAGATCTATCAGGCCATTGGCCCGCTGCACATCGGCCGGCCCGATTTCGGTGGGCCGGACCACGCCCAGGCCGCCGCCTTCGATCATCGCCGGCCCGCCCATCCCGATCCAGCTGTCGCCGGTGGCGATACGCAGATCGCAGACCCCGAACAGCGCCGCATTGCCGGCAAAGCAATAGCCGGTGACGATCCCGATCTTCGGCCCCTTGTGCGCTGCGAACCGGCGAAACGAACCCACGTTCAACCAGGCCGCCATCACCGGCGCGACATCGCCGTCGTTGGGCCGCCCGCCGCCGCCTTCGGCAAACAGCACGATGGGCAGGGCATCGCGCCGCGCCACTTCGATCAGCCGGTCCATCTTGCGATGGTGATTGAAGCCCTGGGTGCCCGCCATCACCATATAGTCAACCGCCATCGCCGCCACCGGCCGGCCCGAGACCAACCCGGTGCCGCAGATGATGCCATCGCCCTGCGTGCGCGCGTGCAGCCGGCCAAGATCGTGCTGCCCGCGCTGCGCGGCGACGGCAAGCGCGCCATATTCGGTGAAGCTGCCGGGATCGAACAAATCGTCGATGTTCTCGCGGGCGGTGCGCCGGCCATCCGCGTGGCGCCGGGCCACGGCATCGGGGCGGGCGCTGTCGGCCAGCAAGGCCATGCGCGCCTCGTACTCGGCAAAATCCGCGCGCGGCCGCGCCGCTTCCGGGGTGGCGGCGGCCACGTCGGCGGGCCGCAGTGTCACCAGCGCGGTGCCGGGTTGCAGTTCGTCGCCCACCGCCACATGCACACCGGTCACGATGCCGCCTGATGGAGCGCGGATGTCATGGCGCATCTTCATCAGTTCGGTCGCGATCACCGGCGCACCCGCGGCCACGCTGTCGCCCACGCCCACCTGAACCTCGGCCACGATGGCCACGCCATCCGCGCGTATCACAATCATCGGTCCGCCCCTCCCGCGCCGTTGCCACGCACCAGCATGGCGGATCGCCCGCACCGGGGCCAGAGCGATCTGTCAGCCCCCGCGCCGTTTGCCCGGCACCTTCGAAAGAAACCCAGGCGGGCGGCGGCGCACCCAGGTGATGAAGCGCGCCAGGCGGGGATGGTCGCGCAGCGCCGCAATGGTGCTGTAGCTGCGCGCCAGTTCCGCCTCGCTCAGGCTGGCATGGATTTCGCGATGACAGATGTGGTGCAACAGCACGGTCGGGCCGCCCTTGCCGCCTTTCAGCTTGGGAATCAGGTGATGCAGGCTCTGTTTGACGTCCGGCGGGATCGGACGCAGGCAGAGCGGACAGATCGGATCGGACATGGTGTGGTCCTTGCGCCGGGACGTTCTACGCGCCACTAGGGTGGGGCAAGACCCGCCACAGACAAGAGCAGCCATGCCCGATGACCGCCCCGATGCCCCGCCCATGGCCGACCGCGCAGAACCCGCAACCGCCTGCGTGATCGGCGGCGGGCCGGCCGGGCTTATGGCGGCCGAGCGCACGGCCGCGGCCGGGCTGCACGTCGTGCTGTGCGATGCCAAACCATCGCTGGGGCGCAAGTTCCTGATGGCCGGGAAATCAGGCCTGAACCTGACGCGTGACGAACCCTTCGATGCCTTCCTTCCCCGTTACGGCGCCGCCGCCGGACGGCTTTCCCCGATGGTTCGCGCGTTCGACGCGGCGGCAGTGGTGCACTGGGCGCAAGAGCTGGGCCAGCCGGTGTTCACCGGTTCCACGGGGCGGGTGTTTCCCGTTGCGATGAAGGCGTCGCCGCTGCTGCGCGCCTGGCTTGCGCGGTTGGATGCGCTGGGCGTCGAACGGCGCACAGGCTGGCGCTGGGACGGCTGGCAGGGCGCGGCGCTGGCCTTCGAGACGCCGCAGGGCCGGCGCAGCCTGCGCCCCGACGCCACGGTCCTGGCGCTGGGCGGGGCCAGTTGGGCGCGGCTGGGGTCGGATGGCCACTGGACCCGGTTTCTGGCGGCACGCGGTGTCGGCCTGGCGCCGTTCCGGCCTTCGAATGTCGGAGTGGCGGTGCCCTGGTCGCGGCATATGTCGGGCGTGATCGGCAAGCCGCTCAAATCGGTGGCCTTTGAGGCCGGTGCGCTGCGCTCGCGCGGCGAGGCGGTGGTGTCGGCGCGCGGGCTCGAGGGCGGCGGCGTCTACACACTCGGCCCGGCCCTGCGCGACGGCGCGCCGCTGCGACTGGACCTGCTGCCCGATCTGAGCGCGGCGCAGATCGCCGACCGGCTGCGCCGTCCGCGCGCAAAGGCAAGCCTGTCGAACCACTTGCGCAAGACGCTGAACATGGGGCCGGTGGCGCGGGCGCTGTTGAACGAACTGGCGCGCGACCTGCCCGACGACCCGGCGGGAATGGCCGCGCGGATCAAGTCTCTGACCGTGCCCTACACCGGCCTGCATCCGATGGACGAAGCGATTTCAACCGCCGGCGGGGTATCGTTCGCCGCGCTGGATGACGGGCTGATGCTGCGTGACGTGCCCGGCGTCTGGTGCGCCGGGGAGATGCTGGATTGGGACGCGCCCACAGGCGGCTATCTGCTGACCGCCTGCCTCGCCTCGGGGCGCTGGGCCGGCGAGGCCGTGGCCCGCCGGTTCACCCCAGATCCATGACCCGCTTGAACGCGGGGCGGGCGCGCATCTCGCGGGCATAGGCGCGGATCTTTTCCCCCTGCACCGGAAACTTCGCGCCGGTCGCCCAGTTCAGGCAATGCACCATCAGGATATCGGCCACAGTCATCTGATCGCCTTGCAGGAAAGGGCCCTGAAGTTCGGCATCGAAGCGGGCGATGGCCCGGTCGAATTCCCACATCAGCGTGTCGACCACCGCCGGAACGCGCTTGTCCTCGGGCAGCAGGCGCTGATGCCGCACGGCCATCCACAGGGCGGCGTCAAGTTCTTCGTTGATCCGGTGCAGCAGCGCATCCTGCCGCGCGCGGTCATGGGTGCCGGCGGCAAAGCCAAGCGCGCCGTGCCGGTCGCTGAGATAGCTCAGGATGGCCACCGAATCGGTCAGCAGCGCATCGCCGTCGCGCAGCGCGGGCACCTTGCCAGTGGGGTTCTCGGCGCGGGCCTCATCGGTGGCCGGGCCGACCGGCACATGGGTATAGGCCACGCCCATCTCTTCGAGCGCCCAGAGCACGCGGAAAGTGCGGGTGAAGGTCTTGCCAATGACGGAATACATGATCTTGTCCTTTCGTTTCTGTTCAGCCGCGCCGGCCCAGCATGGCCAGCCGGATCATCGCGCGTTCCACCAGCGCCATTTCGGGCGGGCGCTGACCGGCCGCGCGCAGCCGCAGATCGGTGTCCAGCAGCACCTGGATGGCCTGCTCCAGCCGCAAGGCGCCCCAGATCTGCACCTGCCGGGCCAGACGGTCTCGGCGCGGGCCGAAGACCGGAGGACGCGCCCGGGCCAGACCGGTCGACGCACCGCCGGGATCGGATGCCGCCGCATGCAGCGTGCGGAAGTGGCGCATCGCCGCGATGCACAGGCTGACCGCATTGGTGCCTTGCGCCTGCAACCTGGCGATCATCGGCCCTATCTCGCCCAGACGGCCTTCGGCAACGATGTCCATCATGTCATCCAGCGCGGCCTCGGATGTGGCTGGCGCGCAGGCGGCCACATCGGCCAGAGACAGGGGCGTATCATCGCCCCGCTTGTAAAGCACCGTCTTTTCCACGGTTTGGCGAAAATCTCCCGGCCCGATCGTGGCCGCCAGATCCTGAAGCGCGGCCATCGTATCGCCGGGGATCTGCCGCAAGCCGCCATCGGCCAGCATCCGCTCGATCTCGGCACGGTCGGGCGGATCGTCGTAGAGACCGACGGCATAGGCGCTGCGATGCCCTTCGAACAGCTTGCGCAGCGCCGATGTGGCGCGCAGGGCGCCGGCGGTGACAACCACCTGCGCATCGCCGGGCCGCCACTCGTGCATCGCGGCGGCCACGGCCGGCGCAACGGTGTCGTTGGCATCCTCGACCAGCGCAACCCGCAGGCCCGGAAAGAAGCCGATCGCCTTGATGGCATCCAGCAGCAGCGCCGGATCGCGGCGCAGGTCGCCCGCGGCCATGCGGGT
Organism: Paracoccaceae bacterium; assembly: GCA_024742705.1. Classification (GTDB taxonomy): domain Bacteria; phylum Pseudomonadota; class Alphaproteobacteria; order Rhodobacterales; family Rhodobacteraceae; genus JANSXZ01. The sequence continues at coordinate 27,848 of JANSXZ010000002.1, forward strand.
CAGGCGCATCTCGTCGGCGCCCTGCGGGCCGATCAGCGCGGCAACCACCTCGGCCCGCCGCAGCGCGATGCGCATGGCGTCGGCGCCATAGATCAGGATGCCCGCGCTTTCCACATCCGGCGACCGGAAGTACCCCGGAGCCTGTCGCGCGGTCAGCTTCATTCGTCGGCCAGGTCGGCGGTGGCGAACAGCCGCGCGGTGATCTGATCGGCCAGCATCGTCATCAGCCGCCGCCGGGCATCGCGTTCGGCGGCCAGGGTTTCCACCGTCGATCCGGTGTCGGAGTAGCCGGTAAATCCGCTCACTTCGCCGGCGGCGGCCACGCGCTGGGATTCAAGCTCGCGCAGGGTGTAGGCCGCCGATCCGATCAGGTTGTACCGTGTGATATCGCCCGCAGCCGTAATCGCCAGCGGTTCTTCCTCGATCCCCAGATCGACCGAAAGACTATAGACCGGCGCGGTGCCGCGGCCCAGCCGCTGTTCCAGATCCTGCACCAGAAGATAACCTTCGCGGTCGGACGGCGGATCGACGATCACCCGCCCCAGCAATGCCGCGCCATTGCCGCCCGGCGCATAGACAGGCGTGAAACCACAGCCCGCCAGCGCCATCGCCAGAGGCGCCGCCAGCAGAAGGCGCCGGCTATACCACGACATTGACGATGCGCCCCGGAACGACGATCACCTTTCTGGGGTCTGACCCGTCCAGCGCCCGGATCACCGCATCCAGCGCCAGCGCCTGTTTCTCGATCCCGGCCTTGTCCAGATCGCGCGGCACCTCGATTTCCGCGCGGCGCTTGCCGTTGATCTGAACCGGCATGGTTACGGTGTCATCGATCAGCATTTCCGCATCGGCCTGCGGCCAGGCGGCCTGCACGATCAGGCCCGCGCCGCCGTGGCGCGCCCAGATGTCTTCGGCCAGATGCGGTGTCATCGGCGCCATGAGCTGTGCCAGCGTCATCATCGCCTGCCGCCGGACAACAGCCGAGGCTTCGGATTTCGAAAGGATGTTGGCAAAGGCGTAAAGCCGCGCGATCGCGGCGTTGAAGCCAAAGCTTTCCACGCCCACGGTGACCTCGTGGATCGTTCTGTGCATGGCGCGCAGCAGGTCGTGGTCGCCCGTGCCGGGCGCGTCGGCGGGCAAGCCGGCGATGCGTTCGCTCAGCGCCCAGACCCGCGCCAGGTGCTTGTACGCGGCCTCGGCCCCCGCGGCGGTCCATTCCACATCGCGTTCCGGCGGGCTGTCGGACAGCACGAACCAGCGCGCCGTGTCGGCCCCGTAAGCCCGGATGATCGTGACAGGATCGACAACATTCTTTTTGGACTTCGACATCTTGGCCGATGCGATCACCTCGACCACGGTGCCATCGGCCAGCTTTCCGTCCGTCACCTCTTCGGGCAGGTGATAGACCGGGCGGCCGCGTTCGTCGCGGGTCTGGTAGATCGCATGGGTGACCATGCCCTGGGTGAAGAGCGCGTCGAAAGGTTCGATCGCGCTGGCCGGCAGGTGGCCCGTGATGTGCATCGCCCGCGCAAAGAACCGTGAATACAGCAAGTGCAGGATCGCATGTTCGATGCCACCGATGTATTGATCCACATTCATCCAATAGGCCGCGTCATCGGCGGATGTGGGCGTTTGCGCATGCGGCGCCGTGAACCGCGCGAAGTACCACGAACTGTCGACGAAGGTGTCCATCGTATCGGTTTCGCGCCTGGCGGGCTGGCCGCAGGCCGGGCAAGGCACATCGCGCCATGTCGGGTGGCGGTCAAGCGGGTTGCCGGGAATGTCGAAGCTGACATCGTCGGGCAGCCGGACGGGCAGGTTTTCCTTTTTCTCGGGCACCACGCCGCAGGCGTCGCAATGCACCACAGGGATCGGGCAGCCCCAGTAGCGTTGCCGCGAAAGGCCCCAGTCGCGCAGCCGGTATTTTGTCACCCCGGTGCCCATACCCCGGGCTTCGGCCCAGTCTATGGTGGCGTCGATGGCCTCCTGGCCGGTCGCCTCGGTCACGCCCGCGGGCTGATCTATCCAGCGGACCTTTTCGGTTTTCGGCGGCACGAAGGCGGTGTCCGCGACCCGCGTGTCGTCCCCAATGGCGACAAAAGTGTCGATCACTGGCAACGCGTATTTCCGTGCAAAATCAAGGTCGCGCTGATCGTGGGCCGGGCAGCCGAAGATCGCGCCTGTGCCGTAATCCATCAACACGAAATTCGCCACCCAGACCGGCAGGCTGCGCGCGGGATCGAGCGGGTGCACCACCGTCAGCCCGGTGTCGTAGCCCTTCTTCTCGGCCTTCTCCATTGCCGCCTCGGTGGTGTCCATGCGCCGGCAATCGGCGTTGAACGCGGCCAGCGCGGCATCGTCCGCTTCCAGTGCGCGCGACAGCGGGTGATCGGGCGAAATCGCCATGAACGACGCACCCGCAAGGGTATCTGGACGGGTGGTGTAGATGCTCAGCGCCTCATGCCCATGCACCGGCGCGGCCAGCCGGAAATCCATTTGCAGCCCGCGCGACCGGCCGATCCAGTTCTCCTGCATCAGCCGCACCTTGGCGGGCCAGCTTTCCAGCCGGTCCAGCGCATCCAGAAGATCCTCGGCCATGGACGAAATATCGAAGAACCATTGCGTCAGCTCGCGGCGTTCCACGTCCGCGCCCGACCGCCAGCCTTTGCCGTCGATCACCTGTTCGTTGGCCAGAACCGTCATGTCGACCGGATCCCAGTTGACCACGGCGTTCTTGCGGTAAACCAGCCCCGCCCCCAGCATGTCGAGAAACAGCGATTGCTGCTGGCCATAGTATTCAGGATCGCAGGTGGCGAATTCGCGGCTCCAGTCGATGCTCAGACCCAGCGGTTTCATCTGCGCGCGCATGTCGGCGATGTTGGAATAGGTCCAGTCCTTGGGGTGCCCGCCGCTGGCCATCGCGGCGTTCTCGGCCGGCATTCCGAAGGCGTCCCACCCCATGGGGTGCAACACGTTGTGCCCGGTGGCGATGCGGTGCCGGGCGATCACGTCGCCCATTGTGTAATTGCGCACATGCCCGATGTGGATGCGCCCCGAAGGATAGGGAAACATCTCGAGCACATAATACTTTGGCTTGTCGTCGCTGCGCGTCGCCGAGAACACGCCCGCCGCATCCCAGGCGGCCTGCCACTTGGCTTCTATGTCGGCGGGAACGTAACGGGGGGCCATGATGGGAACGATCCTTGTGCATGCGAACGCCGGGCACGAAGGGCCCGGCGCAGGATAGGGCGGTTCGCCCGCCGGTTCTAGAACTTGTTGTCGGCGATGCGCAACTGGCGCGCGCGCGACAGGATCGCATCCTCGATCGCGCGGGTGGTGCCCGCGGACACCGGGCCGCCGCGGGTCTGCAACGCGATGCGCAGCGACCGCGCCTCCAGGGCGGGATCCTTGATGTGGATCGTCGCGCGGTAGGCGCGCCCGCCGCCGGGCGGGGTGCCATATCCGGTGGAAATCACCCCGGTGAAGGGATCGACCATTTCCAGCGGCAGGAAATTGAGCACATCCAGCGATGCGTTCCATATATACTTGTTGACGGCCACCGTCTGTTCCGCGGTGTCCGGCCCGAACAGATCCCAGATCGAAGACCCGCCTTCGACATTGCCGGTTTCACGGGGGCTGTCGGTGATGGTTGCGGGCGCTTCGCTGTTGCCGCCCACCGTCACCGGGCCCAACCCGCGACCGCCGCAGGCCGCCAGAGCGGTGCAACACACCAACATCGCCGTCAGATTGCCCAATTTCGCCGGTTTCATATCAGTGTCCTGGCCTTGCTCATCTGATGGAATGTCCTAATCAAGCTGGGGTGCGACGGCAAGAGGTTAGTGTTTTTCGCACATCCGGGCAACGCCGGCCATGGCCCCCGCGGGCGGCCGGGATCGGACGGCGAACCGGGCTATGTGGCGGGACTGTGGCAAAGCTGCACCATACGCCACGACTTTGAGGCGGCCGCTTTGGCAAGACTTGCCCGCAGCATCGGAAAAAGCGAAACCCCTCTCGTACCCTCATCGGATTCTCCGGTTTGGGCTTATGATTAGAAAACCGAGGGAAAAACTATGAAAAAGGTTCTCTTCGCAACCACAGCGCTGATCGCCACCGCAGGCATGGCAGCTGCTGAAGTGCGTCTGGGCGGTTATGGCCGTTTCGGCCTGGACTACAACGAAGCCAACGACAACACCAACCTGGGCACGACCAGCATCACCAGCCGTCTGCGTCTGCAGGTGGACATGTCGACCGAAACCGACGGTGGCGTGACCTTCGGTGCACGTTTCCGTGCACAGGCCGAAAGCCGTGACAACGTTCCCGGTGGCGCGACCTTCAACGGCGCACGCTTCTACGTGACCTCCGGCGGCTTCACCCTGGGCGTTGGCAACATCATCGGCGCATTCGAAGGCGCAACGAACCTGTACCTCGAAACCCGCACCGCTGGTGTTGGCATCGACGGCGCCGGCTTCGACTCGCTGGCACCGAACATGGCCGGCAACTCGTTCGACTGGGACGCGTACTCGTCCGGCGGCGCAGGCGCGAACGGCATCGAAGTGATCTACAGCGCAGGCGCATTCGGTGCTCACCTGTCGTACTCGGACGATGCCCTGAACACTCAGGCACCCGGTGCGTTTGCTGAAACCAACACCGCAATCAGCGCGTACTACACCTTCGGTGACTGGACTGCGTCGATCGCGTACAACGACGAAAGCGGCGTTGCAGCCGGCACCGACAACGATCTGCTGATGGTCGGCGTTTCGGGCGACCTGGGCTTTGCCGGTGTCCGTCTGGTTTACGCAACCATGGACAACACCGCAGCAGTCGGCGGCGACTCGAGCAAGCTGGGCCTGTACGGCACCTTCGACGTCGGCGCAGCAACCTCGCTGGTGGTTTATGTGACCAGCGAAGACAGCCCCGGCCTGGTGACCGACGGAACCGGCTACGGTATCCACGTGTCGCATGACCTGGGTGGCGGCGTTTCGCTGGAAGCCGGTGCGCGCGAAAACTCGAGCGACAACACCACCGTTCAGGCAGGTGTGTACTTCAGCTTCTAAGCTGAACGTACCACGCTTGGCGTGAATTCGGGCGGGTCCAACGGACCCGCCCTTTTCTTTTTGCGCGGCATCGTGTTTTGTGCGGGCGCGGACCCCCCTGAAATGCGGAGCAGCCTTTTGTCCCTGAGCGAAATCAACACCCGCATCGCCGCCGCCGAACGCAACGCTGGCCGCCCGGCCGGGTCGGTACAGCTGATCGCCGTGTCCAAGGTGCAGCCCGACGAACGGGTCGAGGCCGTGTTGCAGCAGGGCCACCGGATCTTTGGCGAGAACCGGGTGCAGGAGGCAGCCGGCAAATGGCCAGGGTTCCGCGCGCGCTACGATGAAATCGATCTGCACCTGATCGGCCCGCTGCAAACCAACAAGGCGCGGCAGGCGATGGCGCTGTGCGATGCGATCCATTCGGTCGACCGGCCGAAACTGGCCACCACCATTGCAAGGCTGGCACAGGAAACCGGCACTTGTCCGGCGCTTTTCATCCAGGTCAACACCGGCGAGGAAACGCAGAAGGCTGGTGTCTTGCCCACCGACGCCGACGGTTTTGTCGCCGAATGTCGCGCGATGGATCTGCCTGTGCGCGGCCTCATGTGCATCCCGCCGGCCGATGAAGAACCCGCGCTGCATTTCGCCCTGCTGGCACAGATCGCGTCGCGCAACGGGCTTGATGGTTTGTCGATGGGGATGAGCGGCGATTTCGAAACCGCCATCGCGTTGGGCGCCACCCATGTGCGTGTCGGATCTGCGATCTTCGGCGCGCGCGAAGCGGGCTGATCCGCCGCCGCGGGTCGTTCATACGATCAGGCGGGTCTGAAAGTCGATCTTCCGTGCGACGCGCCACAGATCTGCGGGCGCCATCGCGATACAGCCTTCGGTCGGGTAACCGCGCCGTCGCCAACGGTGCAAAAATATGGCCGACCCGCGGCCCGGTATCGCCTCGGGCCAGTTCCAGTCGGTCAGGATGATCAGATCGTACAGCGGATCGGCCCGCCGCAACCGCTCGTGGCCATAGCCATGCGGCGCGTGCACCAGCGTGTTGTAATCCGGATCGCGCGGATCGTCCGACCACAGATCGCCGGGCCGGATCGGCAGTGCCCAGTCGGTGGGGCGTTTCATCCTGTCGGGACGATACAGCAGGCCCACGATCCTGTGGTCGCCGCGCGGGGTTGCGCCGTCGCCCTCGCGTTTGCGCCCGCGCACCCCCGATCGTCCGACCGTGCAGGGATAGGTCACACCGTGAAACCGCAGGCCGCGCGGGGTCAGAACCATATCGCCGGGTTTCACAGAAGGTGCCCCGACTTGGCCGCCTTGGTCGCCAGATAGCCTTCGTTCTCGGCGGTGTGTCCGACGATCAAGGGCACGCGCTGGGCCACATGCACGCCCGCGCGCGTCATCATCTCGATCTTGGCGGGATTGTTTGTCATCAGACGCACGGCACCGAAACCCATCGTTTTCAGGATCTGCGCGCCCAGCCGGAAATCGCGTTCATCGTCCTCGAAACCCAGGCGATGGTTCGCTTCGACGGTATCGAACCCCTGATCCTGAAGACTGTAGGCGCGCATCTTGTTGGCCAGGCCAATGCCACGCCCCTCCTGGTTGAGATACAACAGAACGCCTGCGCCTTCGGCACCCATCTGGGCCATCGCGCCGCGCAACTGCGGGCCGCAATCGCACTTCAGACTGCCCATCAGATCGCCGGTGAAACAGGCGGAATGCAGCCGCGCCAGAACCGGCCGGGCGCGGTCCGGGCGGCCGATCTCGATGGCATAATGCTCTTCGCCGCCGTCGTCGGGCCGGAACACATGCAGCCGCCCGACATCGGAAACCGCCATCGGCAGGCGGGCGCTGACCACCGCGTGCAGCGGGCTGGCGTGTTGCAGATGGGGCACGGCGCGCGCGGCATCGATCCGCAGCAACTGGTGCGCGGCGGCGAACCCTGCCGGATCGCCCAGCGGTACGACGACAGCCGCGGGCAGCAGGCGGGCGCTCTTGGTCAGGTGCAGCGCGATACGGTGCAGCCTGGCGTCGCCGCTGCGCGACGATTGCAGTGGCCCCTTCATCGGTGAAGCCAGATCGTTCGCCGGGTCGGCCACCGCCCGCACCCATTGCAGATCCGCGTGTGACGGAAGCGCGACCCGCGCGAGATCGCCGTCATAGGCCCGCGCCTTCAGCGTTTGCGCCCGCCGGGCGGTTATGGCCACCGTTGCCCCTTCCCCCAGCGCGCGCAGATCGGCCAACCGCGCGGCCTGCATCGTTTCGACAGCAAGCGCCAGAACCGCCATGCCCGGCGCTTCGATCACCACCGGCAGCCCCATGCGCAGATCGGCGCGCGCGCGGGCCAGTGTTTCGGCGGTATCTGGTGTCAGACTCATGTGCGGTGCCTCGCGTAACTGCGCCCGAGGTAAAGCGTTTTGCCGGAATATGAAACAATTACCCCGCGCAAAACACGTCAGCGTGAAACCGGTGCAGCAAATCTTGTCCGGGTGCCGGCCCCGCCGCATTTACCATTCAAACAAGCGTGAAGGACCGATCATGGCTCAGTTGAAGAAAATCCTTCTGGTGGACGACGACGAGGACCTGCGCGAGGCGCTCAGCGAACAGTTGGTGATGACAGAAGACTTCGACGTTTTCGAAGCCGGCAGCGGCCAATCCGCGATGGAGCGGGCGAAAGAGGCGCTGTACGATCTGATCATCCTCGATGTCGGCCTGCCCGACACCGACGGGCGCGAGCTGTGCCGGCTGATGCGCAAACAGGGCGTCAAGGCCCCGATCCTCATGCTGACCGGCCACGACAGCGACGCAGACACGATTCTGGGGCTGGATGCCGGCGCGAACGATTATGTGACCAAACCGTTCAAGTTCCCGGTGCTTCTGGCCCGTATTCGCGCCCAGTTGCGCCAGCATGAACAATCCGAAGATGCGGTGTTTACCCTGGGGCCATACACCTTCCGGCCGTCCATGAAGCTGTTGATCACAGAAGATGATCGCAAGATCCGGCTTACCGAAAAAGAGACCAACATCCTGAAGTTTCTGTACCGGTCCACCGACGGTGTGGTTGCGCGCGACGTGCTGCTGCACGAGGTCTGGGGCTACAATGCCGGGGTGACGACTCATACTCTGGAAACGCACATCTATCGTCTGCGCCAGAAAATCGAACCCGATCCGTCGAATGCGCGGCTTCTTGTCACCGAATCGGGCGGTTATCGGCTGGTTGCATAATTTTGTGCGAATTGATGCAGGTCAAAGTCGTGATTTCGCCAGAATACTAAGGTAACCTTATCCCTCGTAGGCCGGGGTTATGGCCTGCAACCTCCCTGTTGGACTGGGCCGGGCCATGGTGCCCGGCCTTTTTTTGCGCCGGGCAGGGTGGCAAGCGGGCCGATCCGAATGGCCATCGCGCAGTGGCCGCGATAGGGTCGCGACCTGACGCAATACTCATGAAAGCGCCCGAATGCCGTTTACACTCGCCACCTGGAACATCAACTCTGTCCGCCTGCGCGAAGAGATCGTGCTGCGCCTGCTGCGCGAACAGGCGCCTGACGTGCTGTGCCTTCAGGAATGCAAATCGCCGGTGGAAAAGATCCCCACCGAAGGATTCCGCGCGCTGGGCTACGGCCACATGATCGCACGCGGCCAAAAGGGCTATAACGGCGTGGCGATCCTTTCGAAGATGCCGATCGAAGATCTGGGCGACCGCGATTTTGCCGGGCTCGGCCATGCGCGCCATGTGGCAGGGCGGCTGGAAAACGGCGTGACGGTGCACAACTTCTACGTTCCCGCCGGCGGCGACGAGGCCGACCGCACCAGAAACGAGAAATTCGGCCAGAAGCTGGATTACCTGACCGACATGCGCGATTGGTTCCACGCCGAACCGCCGCAGAAGGCGATCCTGGTTGGCGATCTGAACATCGCCCCCCGTGAGGACGACGTGTGGGACCACAAGAAGCTTTTGAAGGTGGTCAGCCACACCCCTGTCGAGGTGGAACACCTGGCCGATACCCAGGCGGCGGGGGGCTGGATCGACATAACACGCCAGGACATTCCCGACGGGCCGCTGTTCAGCTGGTGGTCGTACCGTGCCCGCGAATGGGACATCGCAAACAAGGGCCGGCGCCTCGATCATGTCTGGGCCACCGGCGACATCGCGTCCGCGGCACATTCCAGCCGGATTCTGCGCGACGCCCGCGGCTGGGAAAAACCCAGCGACCACGCACCGGTTTTTGCGACATTTGACCTTTGATTCCACGCGCGGCGGTCGCATATAGGGGCAAATCGCACAGAAGGGGACAAATGACATGGTTGACTTGGGACTTTCGGCGGCACCGCCCGCGGGCGATCTGATCAAGGACGGATCCGAGGCGACATTCATGCAGGATGTGGTCGAGGAATCGAAAACGGTTCCGGTGATCGTGGATTTCTGGGCGCCGTGGTGCGGCCCCTGCAAGACGCTCGGCCCGATGCTGGAAAAGGCCGTGACCGCCGCCAAGGGCGCGGTGAAGATGGTCAAGATCAACGTGGACGAGGCACAGATGATCGCGGGCCAGCTGCGAATTCAGTCGATCCCCACGGTCTATGCCTTTTTCAACGGACAGCCGATTGACGGGTTTCAGGGCGCGGTGCCCGGCTCGGAGATTGACGCCTTCGTGGCGCGGGTTATCGCCGCATCGGGCGGCGAAGCTGGCGACGATGGCCTTGCCGAGGCAATCGAAGCCGCCGAGTCGATGCTGGCCGAAGGTGCCGCGGTGGATGCCGCGCAGACCTTTGCGGCCATCCTGGGAGAAGAACCGGCCAACGCGCCGGCTTATGGCGGCCTCGTGCGGGCGCATATCGCGCTGGGCGATCTGGATCAGGCCGAGGCGGTTCTGAACGGCGCGCCGGCCGAAATCTCGCGGTCGCCCGAACTGGACGCGGCGCACGCCCAGTTGGCGCTGGCGCGGCAGGCAGCCGACGCAGGCCCGGTTGCCGAACTGATGCAGCAGGTCGAGGACGATCCCGGCAATCATCAGGCGCGGTTCGATCTGGCCCTGGCGCTGCACGCCAACGGCAAGGTCGACGAGGCGGTGGCGCAATTGCTGGATCTGTTCCGGCGCGATCGCGAATGGAACGAAGGCGCGGCCAAAACGCAACTGTTCCAGATCTTCGATGCCCTGAAACCGAACGACCCGATTGTTCTGAACGGTCGCCGGAAACTCAGCTCGATGATATTTGCCTAACCGCAACCCAGTGCTAGGTCCGCTGTATGATAAAGCCCGCTGACCTGCCCGAGACCATTCCTGTATTTCCCCTGCCCGGCGCGCTTTTGCTGCCCCGGGCAAGGTTGCCCCTGCATCTTTTCGAACCGCGCTACCTGCAGATGTTCGAGGACAGCCTGAAATCGCCCACCCGTCTGATCGGCATGGTTCAGCCCAATGCCATAGCCGGACGCGACAAGAATGCGCTGCATCGCATCGGCTGCGCCGGGCGGATCACCCAGTTTTCCGAAACCGAGGACGGGCGCTATCTGATCACGCTCTCCGGGATATCGCGGTTTCGCGTCGTGAAGGAAGTGGCGGGTTTTTCGCCATATCGCCGGTGCGAGGTGGCATGGACAGGGTTCGAACGCGATCTGGGCGCGGCCGAGGACGATGCCGGGTTCGACCGGCCGTCGTTTCTGGATCTGCTGGGGCGCTACTTCGAAGCACGCCAGCTTTCCACCGATTGGGACAGCCTGAAAGACGCCGAAAACGAACTTCTGATCAACTCGCTTTCGATGCTTCTGGATTTCGAACCCGAGGACAAGCAGGCCCTGCTGGAGGCGCCATCGCTGTCAACGCGGCGCGAAACGCTTGTCACGCTGATCGAATACACCCTGCGCGGCGGCAACAGCGAGGAAATGCTGCAATGACCGAACAGACCGAAACCCAGGAATTCGATCGCAGGATGCTCGAGGCGCTGATCTGCCCGGTTACCCACGGCACACTGGAATACGACCGCGCCGCGCAAGAACTGGTATCGGCGGCGGCCAATCTGGCCTTTCCCATCCGCAACGGCATCCCCGTGATGTTGGTCGATGAGGCCCGCACGCTGGACTGATCCGCCGTCAGATCTGCCGTCCCTGCAACAACAGCGGCAAATCCCCGGTCAGGCCCGCCGCTTCGCGGATGAAACCGCGCCGCAGCCAAGGCATGGCGTTAACCGCACCCATTCCCATGTCACGCCCCAGGCGCAGCAAAGGGTTATCGTTTGAAAACAAACGGTTGAATGTATCTGTCGCCAGCGCCAGCGTGGCGACATCGAACCGCCGCCATTGCTGATAGCGCTCAAGCACCTGCACCGCGCCGATGTCCTCACCGCGCCGCGCCGCTTCTGTCAGCGTCTGCGCCAGCGCCGCGACATCGCGCAGACCGGCGTTCAGGCCCTGGCCCGCGATGGGATGCACACCATGCGCTGCGTCCCCGATCAACGCCAGCCGGTCGCCGATCATGGTCCGCGCCAGCGACAGCTCCAGAGGATAGCTGAACCGTTTGCCGGCCAAGGCGATATCGCCCAGGAAATCGCCGAACCGGGGGCGCAGCACCTCAAGATAATCGGCTTCGGGCAACCGGGCGATGCGGCGTGCGGCGGCGTCGGTTTCGCTCCAGACGATGGAACTGCGGTTGCCGGTCAGCGGCAGGATCGCCAGCGGCCCCGCCGGCATGAAGAACTGATGCGCCACGCCGCCATGGGGCAGCGCGTGCTCGATCGCGCAGACCAGAGCGGTCTGGCCATAGCGCCACCCGATCCGGCGGATGCCGGCCCGGCGGGCGGTGCCGCTGTCGCGCCCGTCCGATCCGACCAGCACACGCGCCGTTATCTCACGGCCATCGGCCAGCGTGACCGTCGCGCCCGAGGGCGTGACCTTCTGATCGACAACCGCCGTACCGCCGATCCGTGAAAGGCCGGGCGTTTCGGCCATATGGCGCAACAGAGCGCGGCGCAGATGGCGGTCTTCGATCATGTGACCCATCGGGCCTTCCTCGATCTCGGCATGGTCGAAATGCATGAAAAACGCCGAAGGCCCGGTGCCGACGCGCCCATCGCCCACCTTGATCTCAAGCATGGGCTGGGCGTCAGCGGCGAGGTCGGGCCAAAGCCCCAGCGTGGCCAGCATCCGCTGCGCCCCCAGCGCCAGCGCATAGGACCGCCCGTCAAAGGCGTCCGATCCGCGAATGGTTTCGGTCAGCGCGTCGATCACCGTCACCCGGTGACCGCTCTGCGCCAGCGCGAGGGCCAGAACCGATCCGTTCAGCCCGCCGCCCACGATCACGATATCAGCGTCAAAGGTCATGTCCGGCAATATGGTCGGGCGGCGGGGATTGTCCATGTGCATTGCTGTCGCTACCGTTTGCGCGACACCAGTAAAAAAGGGACGGGCAATGCAGGACTGGCTGACTATGACGGCATCCGATCTGGGCCGGGGAATCGCCGCGGGCGGGATCGATCCGGTGGCTTTGACGCAATGCTATCTCGATGCGATCGACGCGCATCCGTTGCGCGACCGGATCTATGCCCGCGTGACCGCCGACAGGGCGCTGCACGAAGCCCGCGCCGCGCAGGCCCGTGCCGCCGCCGGGCAACGCCTTTCGCCTCTCGACGGTGTACCGATCAGCTGGAAGGACCTGTTTGACACCGCCGGCATCGCCACCGAGGCCGGATCTGCCCTGTTGAAGGATCGGGTGCCTTCGCGCGACGCGCAGGTGCTGCGCAATGCCACCGCGCTGGGCACCGTCTGTCTGGGCAAGACGCACATGAGCGAGCTTGCGTTTTCCGGGCTGGGCTACAATCCGGTGACCCAGACCCCACCTTGCGTGAACGACCCGGATGCGGTGCCGGGCGGTTCGTCGTCGGGGGCGGCGGCATCCGTGGCTTTCGGGCTGGCGGCCTGCGGCATCGGATCCGACACCGGCGGTTCGGTGCGGATACCCGCCGCCTGGAACGATCTGGTCGGGCTGAAGACCACGGCGGGGCGCATCGGCCTGGACGGCGTGGTGCCGCTGTGCCTGAAATTCGACACCATCGGCCCGCTGGCCCGGTCGGTCGAGGACGCCGCGGCGATGCTGGGTATACTGGAAGGGCGCAAGGGCCCGGATCTGCGCGGCGCACAACCGCGCGGGCGGCGGTTTGCCGCCTTGCAGACAGTGGCGATGGACGATCTGCGCGATGGCCCGCGCAAGGCCTACGAGGACGCTGTGGCGCGCCTGACCGCCGCCGGCGCAGTGATCGAACCGATCGACCTGCCGGTGGTGCAGCGGGCAATGGACCTGACCGCGGTGCTTTATGCAACCGAAGCCTACGGCCTGTGGCGCGACAAGATCGAGGCCAGCCCGGATCTGATGTACCCGCAGATCCTGGAACGGTTCCGCGGCGGGCGGGCGTTTTCTGCACCGGATTATGTGGCCGGATGGCACGAGCTGGAAAAGTGCCGCGCAGAGTATCACGCCGCGACCCGAGGCTATGACGCGGTGATCTGCCCGACCGCCGCGAACCTGCCGCCGAACCTCGAGCGGCTGAACAGCGATCACGCCTACTATGTCACCGAGAACCTTCTGACGTTGCGAAACACCCGGATCGGCAACCTGATGGGGCTTGCCGCGCTGACACTGCCCAGCGGGACGCCGGGCTGCGGTGTAATGCTGATGACAGCGCCGGGCAGCGAGGAACGCCTGCTGCGGCTGGGTGCGGCGGCCGAGGCGGCATTGTCCTAAAAACCACAATTGCCTGAGAACGGTGTCCTTTTTCTGGACGCAAGCGGGGGGGCCATGTAATTTGCCTGAAAACGGGGCGCTCACGACCCCGGTTTAGAGGCAGTAGAGATGGTTTTCCCCGAGCGGTTTTCGAACCTACCGGCGTACGCGTTCCCGCGCCTGCGCGCATTGCTGGACGGGCATGCGCCCGGCGGGCCCGTGGTGCATATGACGATCGGCGAACCGACACATCCGTTCCCCGCATGGGTAACCGATGAAATCGTCGCCAACTCGGGCGGTTTCAACGCCTACCCGCCGAACGAAGGCAGCGCCGCGCTACGCACGGCGATCACGCAGTGGGTTGCCCGGCGCTACGGCGTCACGCTGGACCCCGATGTGAATGTGATGGCGCTGAACGGCACCCGCGAGGGGCTCTACAATGCCGCGATGGCGCTTTGTCCGGAACGCAAGGACGGCGCGGTGCCCGCGGTTCTCATGCCCAACCCGTTCTACCAGGTCTATATGATCGCCGCGCTGTCGGTCGGCGCCGAGCCGGTTTTCGTGCCGGCCACCGGGCAATCGGGCCACCTGCCCGACTATGGCGCCCTGCCCGAAGAGATCCTGCGCCGCACCGCCATCGTTTACATCTGTTCGCCCGCCAATCCACAGGGCGCGGTGGCCAGCGCCGATTATTGGCGCAACCTGATCGAAATGGCCGAAACCTACGATTTCCGCATTTTCGCGGATGAATGCTATTCCGAGATCTACCGCGATGCGCCGCCAGTGGGCGCCTTGCAGGTGGTTCAGGAGATGGGCGCCGATCCAGAAAGGGTATTGGCCTTTCATTCGCTGTCAAAGCGGTCGAACCTGCCGGGCCTGAGATCGGGGTTTATCGCCGGCGGCCCCGAAACCATCGCCGCCGCGCGGCAATTGCGGGCCTATGCCGGCACGCCCTTGCCGCTTCCGTTGCAAGCTGCTGCCACAAAGGTCTGGCAGGATGAGGCCCACGTGATCGAGAATCGGGCTCTCTATGCCGAAAAATACCGGATCGCCGACGAAATCATGGCGGATGTGCCGGGCTATCACAGCCCCGAGGCCGGGTTTTTCCTGTGGTTGCCTGTTGCAGACGGCGAAGCGGCAACCTTGCGGGCATGGCGCGAAACCGGGGTCAGGGTTCTGCCCGGCGCCTACCTTGGGCGCGATGTGGACGGACAGAACCCCGGCGCGGGATACATCAGGGTGGCCATGGTCGCCCCAAGAAATGAAATGCAGGACGGGCTGACACGGCTCCGTGATTGTTTGTACGGCAAAGACTGAGGAAGACGCATGGCGTATGATTATCGCAGCCGCGACCCGTTGCTGGACAGTTCCATGCAGGCGGCCATCGAAAGACGTGGCAAGGAGCTGATCGGTGTCATGCTGATCGCCATGGGATTGATGGCGGCGGCCATGATCGCATCGTACACGCCGGAAGATCCGAACTGGATGGTGTCGACGGATGCGCCGGTGCAGAACTGGATGGGCCGGATCGGTGCATCCATCGCCGCGCCGCTTTTCATGATCGTCGGCTGGGGGGCTTGGTCGATTCCCCTGATCCTGCTGGCCTGGGGCCTCCGGCTTGCGCTGCATCAGGGCGAAGACCGCGCGTTGGGGAGGTTGATCTTTGCACCGATCGCCGTGGTGCTTTCTGCGATCTACGCCGCGACGCTGGTGCCCGGCGATGGCTGGACCGCGACGCACAGCTTCGGGCTGGGCGGTCTGTTCGGCGATACGGTCATGGGTGCGGTTCTGACCGCGGCCCCGATGACATCGCATACCGCCGTCAAACTGTCTTCGCTGGGTCTGGGCGTGGCGATGACCGCGACGTTGTGCTTTGTGCTGGGCTTTACCTGGCCGGAAATGAAGCGGCTTTTCTGGTTTGGTGTGGTCGGTGTGATCATGACCTATGCCCATGTCACCCGCGCCGCCGGTCAGGGCGCGGTCGGCGTGATGGCCATGTCGCAGGAGGTCAGGGCGCGGCGCGCGGAACGCACCGAACGCGCGCGGCTGGATGCCGAACAGCTGATCATCGAGCCCGAGGTGATCCAGCACCTGAACGCACAGACCGTGGCCGAGCCGGTGGTGCCCAAACCCAGCCTGCTGGCGCGGATGCCTGCCTTTATCAAACGCCCCGAGCCGATGCCCGAACCCGAACTGATCGAACCGCAACCCAGGACGCAGATCGACGAGATGCCCGGCGAAGAGCGTATTCGCGCCAAGATCGCGGATGTCATCAAACAGCGCGTGCGGCAGAATTCCGTTGCGCAGGATCTGCCGCTGACCAAGGGCCGCGGGCGCAGGCCCGATCCCCTTGTGCTGGACACCACGCCGCGCAGCGGTCTGCCGCCGGAACCGCCGGTCACCGCGAAACGCGCGGCGGATGCTTTCCCGCCGCTGGCGCCCACCACATCCCAACCGGCCACCGCGCGGTCGCGTGGCCCGGCCCCGGCCGCGCATGCTGTGCAGAACGCCGCGCCCAATCCGGCGCCGCGCGCGGTGCAGCCGCAGCCCACCGTCGTTGTACAGTCAGGCACCGATCCTGTTGTACCCAAGGCCGCGCCGATGGTCGAAGACGCGCAGGAACCCGATACGGTGATCAGCCAGGTCATGGCCCGCATGGCGGTGCCTCCGCGCGCCACCGAAGCGGCCGCCGCGGCGGTCATGCCGCGCAACGTTGTACAGAACCCGATCCGCAAGCCCGCCGCCCCGTCGCGGCGCGCCCAGGCCGAAGCCCAGCCCGCGCTGGCCTTCGACGATGAGATGTCGGGCTACGAACTGCCGCCTCTGGGCCTGCTGGCCAGCCCCGATCTGACCGAGCGGCATCACCTTTCCGACGACGCGCTGGCCGAAAACGCACGGATGCTTGAAAACGTTCTGGACGACTATGGCGTCAAGGGCGAAATCGTCAGTGTCCGCCCCGGTCCGGTCGTGACGATGTACGAACTGGAACCGGCGCCGGGCCTCAAGGCGAGCCGCGTGATCGGTCTGGCAGATGATATCGCGCGCTCGATGTCGGCGCTTTCGGCGCGGGTTTCGACAGTGCCGGGCCGGTCGGTCATCGGGATCGAACTGCCAAACAACGATATCGAAAAGGTGATGCTGCGCGAAATCCTGGCCTCGCGCGATTTCGGCGACAGCACGATGCGTCTGCCGTTGGCTCTGGGCAAGGACATCGGCGGCGGCAGCGTTGTCGCCAACCTTGCCAAGATGCCGCATCTTCTGATCGCCGGCACCACCGGATCGGGCAAATCCGTGGCGATCAACACCATGATCCTCAGCCTTCTCTACAAACTCACCCCGGATGAATGCCGTCTGATCATGATCGACCCCAAGATGCTGGAACTGAGCGTCTATGACGGCATCCCGCATCTTCTGTCGCCGGTCGTGACCGACCCCAAGAAGGCCGTCGTGGCATTGAAATGGGTCGTTGGAGAGATGGAGGAACGCTATCGCAAGATGTCCAAGATGGGCGTGCGCAACATCGAAGGCTACAACGGCCGCGTGCGCGAGGCGCTGGAAAAAGGCGAGCTGTTCAGCCGCACGGTGCAGACAGGGTTTGACGAAGACACCGGCGAACCGCTGTTCGAAACCGAGGAATCCACCCCCGAGATCCTGCCCTTCATCGTTGTGATCGTGGATGAAATGGCCGATCTGATGATGGTCGCCGGCAAGGAAATCGAAGCCTGCATCCAGCGTCTGGCACAGATGGCGCGCGCCAGCGGCATCCATCTTATCATGGCCACGCAGCGGCCGTCGGTGGATGTGATCACCGGCACGATCAAGGCCAACTTTCCCACCCGCATCTCGTTTCAGGTGACGTCGAAGATCGACAGCCGGACCATTCTGGGCGAAATGGGCGCCGAACAGCTTCTGGGCATGGGCGACATGCTGTACATGGCCGGGGGATCCAAGATCATGCGCTGTCACGGCCCCTTTGTCAGCGACCAGGAAGTTGAGGAGATCGTCAACCACCTCAAGGCGTTCGGGCCGCCCTCATATGTGGGTACGGTTCTCGACGGCCCCAGCGAAGACCGCGAAAGCGACATCGACGCGGTGCTGGGACTGGGTGGCAACACCGATGGCGAGGACGCGCTGTACGACACCGCGGTACAGATCGTCATCAAGGACCGCAAATGCTCGACATCCTACATCCAGCGCAAGCTGGCAATCGGCTACAACAAGGCCGCCCGGCTTGTCGAACAGATGGAGGACGAAGGCCTTGTGTCGCCGGCCAACCACGTCGGCAAACGCGAAATCCTGGTGCCCGAACAGCAATAGCGGCGGGCGGGCGCCGTGCGGGTGCAAAATGCCGGAACAGAGATCTGGTATCGCGCCCGACCGTGGTTAGATTGTGTATATGAAACACATCATCGCCGCCGTCTTCTGCCTTGCCATCGCACCCGCCGCCACAGCCGAGCAGGTGCCACTGGCCGATCTTTCACGCTATCTGACCGGCATCGAGGACGCCCAGGCGCCATTCCGGCAGTTCAATGACGACGGCAGCGAATCGACAGGCCGCTTCTATCTGAAGCGCCCCGGGCGGATGCGTTTTGAATATGACCCGCCCGAGGCCGCGCTGGTCGTGGCCGGCGGTGGGGCCGTCGTGATTTTCGACGGCAAATCGAACCAGCCGGCGGAAACCTACCCGCTGAAACGCACACCTCTGGGGCTGATTCTCGAAGGGGTTGTCGATCTGGAAGCGGCGGATATGGTCGTCGGCCATGTGTTCGACGGCACCCATACGATCATCCGCGCGCAGGATCCCGAAAACCCGGAATACGGCAGCATCGATCTGTTCTTCGGTCACGCACCGCTGACGCTGGACCGTTGGGTTGTGAATGACGGCGCCGGGGGGCGCACGATGGTCGATCTGGGCCCGCTCGACACATCGAAACGCCTGGGCAACAACCTGTTCAACACGACGCTGGTGGGCGACCGTATCGAACGCTGACGCCTAGCTGCGCCCGCGGCGTTTGCAGGTCGCCAGTTGCACCTGGTACATGTTCGCGCGCTGCTGCACCTCGCCTGACACCCGTACCAGCCAGCTCTTGCGGTTGTACGATCCGCGGGCAAAGCCGGTATGGCCTTCATGATAGGCCAGATACTGGTTGCGCGCGTCGTGCAGGGCGATGCCGTTGCGTTCGCGGGTCTTGGCCATGTACCAGCCCATGAAATCGGTCGCATCACGGATCCGGTCGCGTTTGGCCGACCGTTTTCCGGTCTCGCGGCGGTATTCATCCCATGTGCCATCCAGAGCCTGGGCATAGCCGAATGCGCTGCTTTGCCGGCCCATCGGGATCACGCCCATGGCGAACCGATAGGGCGTGCGGGCGTTGCCGATGAATTTGCTTTCCTGGTGAATGGTGGCCATCTGCACATGCACGGGCACGCCCCAGCGACGCTCGGTCGCCCGGAAGGCCTTCAGGTAGGACGGGCGCTCACTGACGATGCTGCATGCGTTATCCAGATTGCGGGGCGGCGAATTGTATCCGCCCCCACAGGCTGCCAGAATCAGCAACAAAGCCATTGCGCGAAGAGTTCTGCTCATCTGCCTCTCGCTTTTATCTTGTTTTTTCCAGCGTACCCGATCGTCCCGCATGTGAAAACAGCCTTTGCGCCGCGAGGACATCAATTGGTTGTGCTGCACACCTGAAACGGTACTGTCGGAATCTGGTTCACAGACTGTTTCCGCCAAATATGTGGCAATTGTTGGACATCACGCGCAAAAGTCGTCTAAAAGTTGCCACAAGAGGCGAAGGAACATGATGAAAGCTCGTGCAAAATACTACCTGGGTCAGGTCGTCCGCCACAAGAAGCACCCCTTTCGGGGCGTTGTCTTTGATGTGGATCCTCAGTTTTCCAACACCGAGGAATGGTATCAGGCCATCCCCGAGGACAGCAGACCCGTGAAGAACCAGCCGTTTTACCACCTCCTGGCGGAAAACGATCAAAGCTATTACGTGGCGTATGTGTCGGAACAGAACCTGGTGGCCGATTATTCGGGCGAACCGGTGGACCACCCGGACATCGATGACATGTTCGGGCCGTTCCAGGACGGCGCATATCCCTTGCATTTCCAACTGAACTGAACAGGGGCGCGCGGCTTGCGCGCCCCCGCAGCCACATCAATATCCCAGCGCACAGCCGTCCTTGCGTGGATCGCTGGCGCCTTCCAGCACTCCGCTGTCGTGAATCGCGATCGCCTGTGCCCCGCCGATGGCGGTGTCGGGGATCTGGACACTGTGGCCCAGGTCGGCCATCTCCTGGCGCACCGCATCGCTGTAACCGCGTTCGATGTTCATCACGCCAGCGTCGCTGAAGCCGCGCGGCGCGTCCAGCGCGGCCTGGGGATCCATCCCGAAATCCACCATGTTCGACACGACCCGCGCGTGGCCGCAGGGCTGATAGGCGCCGCCCATTACACCGAAGGGCATCGTCACCCGCCCGTCGCGGCGCAACATGCCGGGTATGATCGTGTGCATCGGGCGTTTTCCGCCGCCCAACTCGTTGGCATGGCCCGGTTCCAGCGTGAAGCCCGCGCCGCGGTTCTGCAGCAGGATTCCGAATTTGTCCGATGCGATTCCCGACCCGAAGCCGTGGAAAACCGAATAGATCAGCGATACCGCCATCCGGTCCTTGTCGACCACGGTGATATAGATCGTGTCCTTGTGCACCGCTTCCGACAGCGGCGCCGCCGCCGGCATCGCCGCCTTTGGATTGATCAGCGCGGCCAGCGCCGCGGCGGTCTCGTCCGACAGCATATGCCCGAGGCGGCTGGTGTGATCGGGATCGGCGATAAAGCGGTTGCGCGCATCATAGGCCAGCTTGCTCGCCTCGGCTTCGATATGAAGCCGCTGACTGCCCAGGGGATCCATCCCGGCAATATCGAAATGCGCGAGGATCTTCAGCATCAACAGCGCGGTCGCGCCCTGGCCGTTTGGCGGATGCTCGCACAGTTCGGTGCCCTTGTAGATATCGCTGATCGGGTCGGCATCGGTGCAGGCGGCGGCGGCAAAATCGGCCATGTCGTGCAGGCCGCCCAGATCGGCCAGCGCCTTGCACATGTCCTCGGCCACCTCGCCGGTGTAAAAGGCATCGCGGCCATCGCGCGCGACACGGCGCAGCACTTCGGCCTGGCCGGGCGCGGCAAAGATCTGGCCGACGCGCGGCACCTTGCCGTCGATCAGATAGTGGCGCCGCGCCGCGCCCTGCAACGCCGGTTCATCCTTGGACCAGTCGCGCGCGACGCGGGGTGCCACGGGAATGCCTGCTTCGGCATAGTGGATAGTGGGCGCCAGAAGCGCATCCAGCCCGATCTTGCCGTAGGTTTCCGACAAATGGCAGAAGGCATCGATAGCGCCCGGAACGGTCACGGCATGTGGGCTGTTCACCGGTATCGTGTCGTGGCCCTGGGCCCGCAGCGCCGCCGGATCCGCCCCGGCGGGCGCCCGGCCCGATCCGTTCAGCGCCTGAACCGCATCGCTTCCGGCGGGCGAGAACAGTACAAAGCAATCGCCGCCAATCCCGGTCATCTGCGGCTCGCAGATGCCCAGCAGAACCGCGCCGGCGATCGCGGCATCCATGGCATTGCCGCCGCGGCCAAGAATATCAATGGCGGTCTGTGCGGCCAGGGGATGCGACGTGGCGCACATCCCGTTTGTCGCCAGAACCGCCGAGCGGCCGGGCAGATGAAAATCACGCATGACTGAGTGGACCCCCTGTTGAAGTGACGCGCAGATTATGCCGACCGACCGCAAATGCCAAGCGATGGCAACGGTTTCGAACAGGGGCAAAGGCGGGGGGAAAGAAGTGCCTCGGCGCCGCGCACTGGGTGGGGGCTAGAAAACGCGACGCCGAGGGAAGCCATATGCAGCTACATCCGAAGGTATGACGTTTCAAAGCGGCGGCTTTGCGAAACGAATCTGGCTTCTTTGCGGTTTTTGGCGCAAGTGGCCGCAATTTTACGAAATTGTTCACGAAATGAGGCCACTGCCCGTCCGAAGACACCGCCCGGAGCGCACCAAGGTTGACACAGCCGAAATTCCACTTTCGCCGCAGATCCTTTGGGCGCGTCATGGATGGCTTGTGAAATCGAACGAAAGCCGCAGGTGGTTGCGGTTGTCGGTGCGGGTGTATTCCAGATGCGCGGTAAGGCTGCGGATAAGGTGCCAGCCGAACCCGCCTTCCGGCAGGGTTTCGTGCGCGCCCGACACGTCCACCGGCCTGCCCTCGGGCAGAACACCGCCGGGGAAGGCGGCACCGCCGTCGAGGATATCGACCACAAGGTCCGGCGCGGTATGCAACAGGCTGATCGAGATCACCCCGGGCGGCCGCCCGGCATAGGCATGTTCGACGATGTTGTTCAGCGCCTCGGATACCGCGATTTCCAGGGCGATGCAGGCTTCGGCATCGGTCAGCACGCCAGACATCTGCAACCCGATTGCATGCATCGCCCCGCGCACGCCCAGCTGAGTCGCCGGGCATTTCAGATCCCACCGGGTTGCGCATCCTTTCGGATCGCGCGACCCGGCGGATGCAGCGCCGATTCTATCCACGTTCGGGATCGAGCGCTTCATCGAGCGTGTGATGCAATGCAAACACCGTGTCCATCCGGGTGAGTCGAAACACCTTGTGCACAGCGGCGTTCAGCCCGGCCAGTTCCAGACGCCGGTCCGGGCCGAGTTGTTTCATGGCTGCCACGATGGCACCCAGGCCGCTGGAATCGACGAAATCGACATGCGTCAGGTTCAGCACGATGCGGCACGGTCCCTCCTGGGTGAGGCCGCGCATTTCATCCTTGAACCGGATGGCCAGTGCGGCGTCGATCCGGTCGGCATTAACGGTGACGATGCGGGTGTCGCCGGCATCGCGCGAGGCAAGAGGCATGGGAAAATCCGTGTCGCGTTGATCCCGGACAGGCTTAGGTGCTAATCGTTACCATCCGGTGGACATCCGACAGGAGCTTGGGACTTTCATGGCAGAAGTATTCATCGCGGGCGCGGCCCGTACGCCTATGGGCGGTTTTCAGGGCGTTTTCGACGGCGTTCCCGCCGCCGATCTGGGTGGAGCGGCGATTCGCGCGGCGCTGGCCGGCGCCGGCGCACAGACCGTCAACGAGGTTCTGATGGGCTGCGTCCTGCCGGCCGGGCAGGGTCAGGCGCCGGCGCGACAGGCGGCCTTTGCCGCCGGCCTGTCCGAAGACGTACCCGCGACGACGCTGAACAAGATGTGTGGATCGGGGATGAAGGCGGCGATGATCGGCTTCGATCAGATTGCGCTGGGCCACACCGCGAAGATGGTGACCGGCGGCATGGAAAGCATGTCGAACGCGCCTTACCTGCTGCCCAAGATGCGCGGCGGCGCGCGGATCGGGCACAGCGCCGTGATCGATCACATGTTCCTCGACGGGCTCGAGGATGCCTATGACAAGGGCCGGCTGATGGGCACCTTTGCGGAAGATTGCGCCGAAGCGTTTCAGTTCACCCGCGAGGCGCAGGACGACTATGCGCTGGGGTCGCTGTCGAACGCGCTGGCCGCCCAGTCATCCGGGGCGTTCAAGGATGAAATCGCCGCCTATACCGTCGCCGGGCGCAAGGGCAACGTTGTGGTCGAAGCCGACGAGCAACCCGCATCGGCCCGCCCCGACAAGATCCCGCAGCTGAAGCCCGCGTTTCGCAAGGACGGTACAGTGACGGCGGCCAATGCATCCTCGATCTCGGACGGTGCCGCGGCGCTGGTTCTGGCATCGGGCAACGCCGCCGATGCCGAAGGTCTGACGGTGCGGGCGCGGATACTGGGCCATGCCAGCCATGCCCAGGCACCGGGCCTGTTCACCACCGCGCCGGTGCCCGCCGCCCGCAAACTGCTGGACCGCATCGGCTGGCGCGCGGCCGACGTGGATCTGTGGGAGGTGAACGAGGCATTTGCCGTGGTGCCGATGGCCTTCATGCACGAAATGGGCCTGCCCCGCGACATCGTCAACGTGAACGGCGGCGCCTGTGCCCTGGGCCATCCCATCGGCGCATCCGGCGCGCGGATCATCGTGACACTGCTGAACGCGCTGGAAACGCGCGGCCTGAAGCGCGGGGTCGCCGCGATCTGCATCGGCGGCGGCGAGGGCACGGCCATCGCGATCGAACGCGTCTGACGGCCGCGCGCGGGCATGTCCGGCACAGGAAAAAAGGCCGCGTCCCATGAGGGGCGCGGCCTTTGTTCGTGTGGTCTGCGGCTTGCTTAGCCCTGACGGGCCTTGAACCGACGCTGTGTCTTGTTGATCACGTAAACGCGGCCTTTGCGGCGCACGACACGGCAGTCGCGGTGCCGGTTCTTCAGCGAGCGGAGCGAATTTCTGACCTTCATGGTCTTTCTCCTGATCCTGCGGCGCGGGCCAGCGCCTGGCGTTGCGGGCGGTCCGGCGGGCCGGACCAGTGAATTCATGGTGGGCACTACTGGGATCGAACCAGTGACCCCTTCGATGTCAACGAAGTGCTCTACCGCTGAGCTAAGCGCCCATGAATACCGGCCCATCGTCCAAGCCCCTCAACAAAAGGGGCGCGGAATTCCGCGCCGGTAGCGGGGTCTATAAAAGGAGTCGCAAAGGGGATCAAGGGGTTTCGACACGCACATTTTACGCGCTATGATCTTCGATGTAGGGAGAGCGCATGACAGCCAGCACGTTCACGGTCAAACGCCCGGACCGCTTGCGGTCACCCGTTGTGTTCGCCTCGCCACACAGCGGCCGTTTCTACGCGCCCGATTTCCTCGCACGGTCGGTTCTCGACCCGTTGGAAATCCGGTCTTCCGAAGACGCTTTCGTCGACGAACTGTTTGCCGACGCCCCCGCCTTCGGCGCACCGCTTCTGACGGCCACGGCGCCGCGCGCCTTTGTCGATCTGAACCGAAGTTCGGACGAATTCGATCCCGCGGTGATAGAAGGCGTGCGCCGCATCGCCCATAACCCGCGTGTCGCGTCCGGGCTGGGGGTGATCCCGCGCGTGGTCGCGAACGGCCGCGCGATCTATCACGGCAAACTGACACGCGCCGAAGCCGACGACCGCATCACGCGGTTCTGGCATCCCTATCACACGGCGTTGCAGGGCCTGCTGGACGAGGCGCACGACCGGTTTGGCCAGGCGATCCTGATCGATTGCCATTCGATGCCGCACGAGGCGATGGACGGGGTGGCCCGCAGCGCCATCCAGCGCCCGCAGATCGTTCTGGGCGATCGTTTCGGCGCGGCGGCGGATGGCGCGTTGGTGGACCGCGTCGAGGCCGCCTTTGCCGCGGCCGGGCTGGTGGTTACGCGCAACGCGCCCTTCGCCGGAGCCTATGTTGCGCAGGCCTATGGGCGGCCGTCGCGCGGCCAGCACGCCATCCAGGTCGAGATTGATCGCGCGCTCTACATGGACGAGGCGCGCGTCCGGCGGAATGCAGACTTCGACGCGTTTCGCGATCTGCTGCGCGGCGTCATAGCGGAAATCACCGCAATCGACGTGGATCGGATGCCGCTGGCGGCAGAGTAAAGGCAAGCGCGACAGTCTGCCCGATTCGTGCTAGCGATAACCACCGCGTCGCTGCCGCTTTCGGCATCCCATTGAAGGAACCGGCGAATTGGTCGATACAGTGGTCCAATCCCAGCAATCCTTGCGCTTTGCCCCGCGCGACCAGAGCATCTGGAACAACGGCGCCGCCGAACAGATCCGTTGGAGCGAATATTTTCCGCTGATCGGCGGAGACCGTCTGTATTTCGGGGTGGACGATCTGCGGATCACCCAGGGTGAAGGCCGGGTGACGCTGGATGGCGAACGCATCACCTATGACCCGGAAGGCGCCTATGCGTCCTTGCCCGCGGGAGAAACCCGCGCGATCACAGTGGCCTACACGCTGGTCGGCGCAGACGGCACCCGGCTGGGGCGGACGGTCGAGATCGAGGCGCGCGGCCTCACCGTCGGCACCGGCTTTGCGATCCCTGCCACCGGGATCGGCTCGGGCGGCGCGCTCAGCTTTGCCGCCGCCGATGCCGCGACGATCCTCGCCGATCCGCATGTCTTTGACAGCGTCACCATCATCGATGTCGGGTTCGATACACGCGACGTGGCAGATGCGGCCACCAGCGAGGTGAATGCAGCACTGGACCGTGTAAATGACCAGCTGAACCAGCTCGGGTCTGACTACAGCAACGCCCAGTCGGATCTGCAACAGGCCACCGAACGTCTTGCGCCCTACGGCCGCTATGCCGAGGCGCAGGCATCTGTCCTGCCTCTGCTGGCGGCCTTCGAAACCGCCAATGGCGCCTACACCACGGCAAATGACGCTTTTTCAGCCTATCAAAGGGCCGAAGTGGGCAAATTGGCCGCCGATACGGCCCTGGCAGCCGCATTGCAAACCTTCGAGGCAGCCGATCAGGTTCTGACGGCGGCCAGAACCGCGACCAGCTTTGCCTTTGACCTTCTGAGAGAGGCGCAGAATGTCATCCAGGAGATCAGCGACCTGGTGCTGCCCTTCCTTCTGAACAACCCTCTGCTGCCGCTCAGCGCGGCCTTGTCGTTCTTTGGCGTGACCGACCGCTACCAGAACGCAATTTCCGAAGAGGCGCGCCTGGAAATCGAGATTCCCGGTCTGGAAGATGCCGAAGAGGATGCGCAAAGCGCCTTTGCGGCAGCTGATGCAGAATTGCTTCGGCTTATCGATGTGCTGCAATCGGCGATCACACTGAGCGGGCAACGCTTCGATGAATACACCGCCGCCCTGGGCGGACGAACTCTCGATTCGCTTCGGTTCGCCCGTGATGCCACGCAAAGAGAACTGACAGCCGCCGAAGGTCAGCGCGACAACGCACGCGACGAGATCACCGCGCAGATCGGCCCGGCAAGCGAGGATCGCATCCTGAACGAAGCGGCCCGGATCGGTCTTGAAATCGCCGATATCACCGCCCGCCAAGCCGCGATCGGCAGCGAATTCGCCGCGAGAGAGGTGGAACGTGCCGCGCTGGAAGCGGCACGGCAAACCATCGAACTGGCCCTCGACGACACCCAGATCGCCGTTGATCTGCAACAAACCGCCGAGATTGCCGCCCAGCTTGGGCTTCAGGTCGATTTCGAACTCGACGCCGGATCGGTCGATGCCAACATCGATCTGCGCCTGACCACCACAGGCGTTCACGACATCGCCACCGACACGCTCACCTTCGAAGTCGACGCCGTGAACGCCACCACCGGCCAAAGCGTGGCATTCGACACCACAGGGCCCAGCTTCAATCTCTATGCCGGCTTCGTCCACAATTTTGATATCACGGTGGAATCCGCGCTACAGGCGATTGTGGAACTGGTCGGCTTCGAACTGTTCCCCGAAGACGTGCTGCGCAGCGTCGACCGGATCGAAACCGCCGGCTGGATCGACATTGTCGACATGGACAGCTCTGACCTGTCGTATTCCTTCAATCTGCCGGTGGGCGCCGACTGGATCACCGACATCCTGACCATCGAGGTTGCCGCGCCGGTGATCGAGGCCGAAGGCACCGCCGCCACCCCGCGCCCCGAGATGTTCACCGATCCGACGTTCTTCAACATCGACGAGATAGCGGCCCTGCTGGTGGACCTGGCCAACCTTCGGCTGGATTTCAGCCCCGAGTTCCGCGCCCTGCTGCAAGAGCGTGGCGCGGTGCAGGCGCTGGACGACCGCGCGCTGGGCGAGGCGGTTTCTCTGGTGGCCGGCGCATTGCTGGATACCATCGCGGGGCAAGGCGACACCGACGGCGACGGGGTGGTACCGCTGTTCCTGGTGGATGGCGCAGACACCGGGGTCAACGGTCTGATCCATCTGAACACGATCGCCGACAATCCACCGGCGGATCTGGAATCGGTTGGGCGCTACGGGTTTTTCTACGCCCAGCAACAGAGCAACGACGTATTGCGCGTTTCGGTGGACATCGACCAGCTGATCGCCACCGCCATCAATGTGCTACTCGGCAATTCGCCGGCTTCCACGGTCAACCCACTGTCGTTCGAAATCGACCTTTTCGATCTGCAAACCTCGGCCCCGCCCAGACCGGGACAATCGGAAGCCTCGGACCTCGTCGATGTGAACATCGGCCTCGACCTGCTGGACCTCGACGCCAGCGCCGGCATCAACTTCAGCCAGAAGTTCGCGCTCTCGCTCGATGATCTGGCCTATACCCTGCGGCTCGAAGACGGAACCGCGATCGGATTCGCGCCGGGCGAGAAGGCTGTCTTCGAAGGTGCATCCGGCCTGCAAGACACCAATGGCAACGGTGTGCTGGATTACCGGGTCGAAGTCGCGCCCTCGTCCACCTTCTTCAACGACACCCAGATCGGTCTGAGCCTGGGGTATCAGCTGGACCTGTTGCAGGTCATGGCCGAACTGGTCCTGAACGTGCCGCTGGATGACTACATACCCGACGTCGACATACCTGATATCAGGCTGGACAGCGCGCTGAACTTCGGCCCGGTGCTGCGCGTCGCCGGCGATATCGACGCCTTGTCGGCGGATGTCTTCGAGGACAGCTTTGCCTTCAACATCGGGCGCGCGGTGGCCACCGGCAGCCTTGCGATGCTGGCCGAGCCGATTGCGGTGGACGGCATCGGCACCGGCACCAACGGAACCGAGATCTTGATCGGTGGCGCGTCGGCAGACCGGATCGCCGGCGGCGGCGGTGGCGACCGGATCGATGGCGGCGACGGCGACGACACGCTGTTCGGCGACGGTTTTTCCGGCGGTTTCGCAGAGGCGATTTTTGGTTCGGTGTTTCGGCTGTATCTCGCCGCGCTGGGACGCGGCCCCGACCGGGCCGGGATCAACGACTGGGTCACACATCTTCTGGATGGCACCGTCGCCTTGCCCGGCGTCGCCGCGGGCTTCACCCAGAGCGCCGAATTCCAGACCCGCTTCGGCACGCTGGACAACACCGGCTATGTCGAACTGCTGTACAGCAACGTTCTTGATCGCGATCCGTCCCCCGCAGAAACCGCCGCATGGCTGGCGAACATGGCCAACGGCTGGTCGCGGGTCGACGTGCTGCTGGGGTTCTCGGAATCGCGCGAATTCATCATCGACAGCGCCGGGGCAATGGCCCTCGCCCTGGATGCTCTGGATCCCGCCACATGGTCGGGCGATGTCTACCGGCTGTATCGCGCCAGCCTCGACCGTGAACCGGACCTGACCGGGTTTGCCGGATGGATCACGTTTCTGGCCGACGGAACGGACATCGAGGAGACCGCGCGCCGGTTCGGTGACAGCGCCGAGTTCATCGACACCTATGGCGAACTTACCCCCGGCCAATATGTCGAACTGCTGTATCGCAACGTGCTGAACCGCGACAGCAGCGCGGACGAACGGCAGGCGTGGGTCGATCTGATGGATGCCGGACGATCCACGGCGCAGGTGCTTCTGGGGTTTTCGAACAGTCAGGAATTCATCCGAAATACCGCTCCGGATCTCGTGGCCTGGATGCGGTCGCAACCCGGCGGCGACACCCTGAACGGCGGCGGCGGCGCGAACGATCTGATCGGCGGAGATATGGCCGACCGGTTCGTCTTCGAGGCCGACCGCGACAGCCTGCACCGTGTACACGATCTGGAAGCCTGGGACTGGCTGGTGTTTCAGGGCTTCGGATATGGCGATGCCGCCGCGGCGCGGGCGGAAATGCAACAGGTCGACACCGATGTGGTGTTCGCCGCGCGCGGTGTGGTGGTCCAGATCCTGGACACCCAGTTGTCGCAGATCACCGACGACATGATCATCGTCTGACGCAACGGCGCGCGGATCATGCCGGGCGCGCGGCCTCGGCGGGGTTCAGGCGCCAGACCGTGGCGTTCAGCGCGGCAGCGATGGTCACCCAGGTCAGGTAGGGCACGAAAAGCGCGCCGGCGATCCAGTCGACCTGCCAAAGCGCCAGCATGGCCCCGAACACCGACAACCACAGCGCCGACACAACCGCCATGCCCAGGCGGATCTGGCGAAGCCCGAAGAACACAGGTGTCCACAATCCGTTGAACGCGATCTGCAGGGCCCAGAACGCCATGGCCAGCGCATTGTCGGGCTGTACCGCGGCACGGGCTCCGGCCAGCGCCATGCAGATGTAGAGCACCATCCAGGTGACAGGGAAAACCCAGTCAGGCGGTGTCCAGACGGGTTTTTTCAACGCACGGTACCACGCGCCCGGCGGGAACAGGCCGCCCGTCGCACCTGCACCAACACAGGCACCGAAAAATACCGCGAAGATGACCCAGAACATGACGGTCAACCTAGCTGCATGCCATTTCCGATCAAGGCCGCTCGCTGTTCCCTGCGGCGGTGCTCCAACGCGGCCAGAGCATCGATCAGCGCATCGCTGCGCTGGTTGACCGGACGCGAAGTTGCCGCCGCCTCAACCAGGAAATCGACCTCGGGCAGCGGTCGAGCATAGAGCACGGCCGATCGTGGCATGACCATGCTCAGCCCCGACCGCAGCACCGCCGTGCCCAGCCAGCCGATCTTCTGCCCCCGCGACGTGCGCGCGCGGGCGCCGATCGAATCATAGTCCATCGCGGTCAACCGCCCGCCGATGCCGGCATAGATGAAGCGCGCCGCGTACATTCCTGGCCGGGTCGCAGCGGGCAAGGCGCCCAATCCGGCCTCGGAGCGATAGTACAGCCGGTTCGCCTGCATCACCAGCCGCCGCACCATCTGGCGCAGCGCCTTTGTGGGTTGCGGATCAGCCAGGAACGCTTCGGGCGTCATGCCCGCCTCGGCCAGCCAGTCGGTCGGCAGATACAGCCGGCCTTCGCGCGCGTCCTCGCCCACATCGCGGGCGATGTTGGTAAGCTGCATCGCCACGCCCAGATCGCAGGCCCGCGCCAGCGCATGGGAATCGCGCACCCGCATCAGAACGCACATCATCACGCCCACCGCCGAAGCGACACGCGCCGAATAGGCGTGCAGATCGTTCAGCGTGGCATAACGGCGGCCGGCGGCATCCCATGCCAGCCCCTCCAGCAACGCATCGGGCAGGGCGCGCGGCATTTCAAAGGTTTCGACAACCGAAGCAAAGGCCCGATCGGCGGCGGCATCGCGCGGCCGCCCGGCATAGACCAGATCCAGACGGTCGCGCAGGCGCAGCACCGCGTCGGCCTTTTCCACCTGAAGATCGACGGCATCGTCGGCCAGCCGGCAAAACGCATAAAGTGCCAGCGCCGGGTCGCGCACCCGCGCCGGCAACAGCCGCGAAGCGGCATAGAACGACAACGATCCGTGGCGGATCGCCTCACGGCAGGCATCCATGTCGGCGGCGGCGATCATGACATCACCGGTTCGGGCACAAGCTGAGCCAGAACCTCGGCGCTGGAAATCACGCCCGGCAGGCCGGCCCCCGGATGCGTGCCTGCCCCGACCAGGAACAGGCCGCGTGCCTCTTCGCTGACGTTGTGCGGCCGGAACCACGCGCTTTGCAGGATACGCGGTTCGATCGAAAATCCCGCGCCATGCGGCGACAGGTATCTGTCGCGGAAGGTTTCCGGGGTGAACACTTCGGATGCGGTCAGGTGATCGCCCAGCCCCGGCAACAGCTCGCGTTCCAGAACCGCCTGCACCTTGCGGCGATAGGGTTCGGCTTCGGCCTGCCAGTCAACGGGGTTGTCCACGCCCAGATGCGGCACCGGGCTGAGCGCATAGAACGTATCGCCGCCTTCAGGCGCCACCGACGGGTCGGTGACACTGGGCCGGTGGACGTAAAGGCTCATGTCGTCGGCCAGCCGGCCCTTGATGAAGATATCCTTGACCAGCCCCTTGTATCGCGGACCGTTGAGAATGGTGTGATGCCCGACGCCGGCCCATTTGTCGGCGGTCCCGGCGGTGCCGAAGTACCACACGAACAATCCCATCGACCACCGCTTGCGCCGCAGCCGCGCGGCGGTCCAGCGACGCCGCGGATGATTGCGCAGCAACCGGTCATAGGTGTGGCCGGCATCCGCGTTCGACACCACGACATCAGCGTTCAGAACGCGCCCGCCGGCCAGGCGCACGCCCCGCGCCACATTGTCCTTGATCAGGATTTCGTCCACTTCGGTCTGCATCATCATGGCGCCGCCCTGGTCCTCGATCACCCCGGACATCGCATCCGCCATCGCGGCCACGCCGCCCATTGCGTAATGCACGCCGAATTCCTTCTCGAGATGGCTGACCAGCGCGTACATGGATGTAACGTGAAACGGATCTCCACCGATGAACAGCGGATGAAAGCTCAGCGCCATGCGCAGGCGTTCGTCCCTGACACGCCGCGCTGCATGGGCATAGACCGACCGGTCGGCACGCAGCCACGCGAATGTCGGCAGCACCTTGACCAGATCCCACAGCCGGTGCATCGACCGGCGGCCCAGATCCTCGAAGCCGAACCAATAGCGCGTTTCGGCGTCGCGCAGGAATTTGTCATAGCCCTTCAGATCGCCGGGCGACAGGCGGGCCACTTCGGCGCGCATCGCATCGGTGTCCTGGCGCGCGGTGAAGGTAGAGCCATCGGGCCAGCGGATCTCATAGAAGGGATCCATCTGGCGCAGGTCCACCTCGGCGTGAAAATCGCGGCCGCAGGCGGCCCAGAGTTCCTTGAACACCTGCGGCACCGTCACGATGGTTGGCCCCAGATCGAACCGGTGCCCGTCGCGCGTGATTGACGATCCGCGCCCGCCGGGAACATCGAGACGATCTATCACCGTAACGCGGTATCCCTTGGCGCCCAGCCGCATCGCCCCGGCCAGACCGCCGAGGCCGGCACCGATGACAATGGCATGGGGCCCACCGGGTCCGCGAACCCTGGGCATATCGGCATGAGGCGGGATGTGTTCGAGACGAGTCATGATGGGTTTACGCTAGCTCTGTCTAGTTTAATTTACAATTGCTCAGTTTCGACTTTTCACCCGGATCGGCTTCTGTCAGACTAAGTTGACACATTTGTCGCAGCCACCCGAGCTTTAGCCGCCCTCAGATGCAGACTGTCACGATCAGCTTTTTCCGGTTCCAGACGCCACTGGCGCGCCTGTGGGCCCTGTCGATGATGGGCGGCGCGCGATTCGTGCTGCCGCGGGTGCCCGATATCGGCTTCTGGAAACTCTGCGGATCGGGCACCGGCGAAGGCTTTACCCCGGTGCCCAATACCGCCGTCTATGCGATTCTGGCCACCTGGCCCGATCCCGAAACCGCGCGCGTCCGGATCGGCACGGCGCGGCCCTGGCGGTGGTATCGTGCCCGCGCGACCGAGGACTGGACCGTGTTTCTCTGCCCCACGTCGGCGCGCGGCTCCTGGTCGGGCCAGTCTCCCTTTGTCGCCACCGCACGGGATGCGCCCAAGGGCCCGCTGGCCGCATTGACGCGCGCTACCGTGAAACCCTCGGTGGCGCTGAAATTCTGGCGCAAGGTGCCGGCGATTTCCGACGTGATCGGCCGCGACCCCAACGTATTGTTCAAGATCGGCATCGGCGAGGTGCCGCTGCTGCAGCAGATCACCTTTTCGATCTGGCCGGATTCCGCGGCGATGGCGGATTTCGCCCGCAACCCCGCAGGGCCGCACGCCAGTGCGATCGACGCGGTGCGTCAGGGGCTGTGGTTCCGTGAAGAGCTTTATGCACGCTTTGCCGTCACCGGCGAATCGGGCACATGGGGCGGCGTCAGCCCGCTGGCCGCCTTCCGCCCCCCCGTTTCAGAAAGATCCGCATGACCGCTCCGTTTCCGTTTTCCGCCATCGTCGGTCAATCCGAGATGAAACAGGCGATGATCCTCACCGCCATAGATCCCGGCATTGGCGGGGTTCTGGTGTTCGGCGACCGGGGCACCGGGAAATCCACCGCGGTGCGTGCGCTGGCCGCGCTGTTGCCCCCGATCGAACAGGTCGAAGGCTGTCCGGTGAACGCCGCGCGCCCCGAGGATTGCCCCGACTGGGCCGAAATCGGGTCGCACGCCATCGTCACCCGCCCGACGCCGGTGATCGATCTGCCGCTGGGCGCGACCGAGGATCGCGTGGTGGGCGCGCTCGACATCGAGCGCGCGCTGACACGCGGCGAGAAGGCGTTCGAACCCGGCCTGCTGGCCCGGGCGAACCGCGGGTATCTTTACATCGACGAGGTCAACCTGCTTGAGGATCACATCGTCGATCTGTTGCTGGACGTGGCGCAATCGGGCGAAAACGTGGTTGAGCGCGAGGGGCTGTCGATACGGCATCCGGCGCGCTTCGTTCTGGTCGGATCCGGCAATCCCGAAGAGGGCGAACTGCGGCCCCAGCTTCTGGACCGTTTCGGCCTGTCGGTCGAGGTCCGCTCGCCCACGGATATCGAACAGCGGATCGAGGTGATCCGCCGCCGCGATGCATTTGAAAACGACAGGACGGCCTTCATGGCGGTCTGGCAGGCCGTGGATGCCACCATCCGCGACGCGATCCTGGCGGCGCGCGCGGCGTTGGGCGCGCTGCGCACCGACGATGCGATCCTGCGCGACTGTGCCGAACTGTGCATCGCGCTTGGTTCGGACGGGTTGCGCGGCGAACTGACCCTGTTGCGCACGGCGCGGGCATTGGCGGCCTATCGCGGCGATGCGGCGGTGACACGCGATCACTTGCGCGCGGTGGCGGCGATGTCGCTGTCGCACCGGTTGCGACGCGACCCGCTGGACGAGGCCGGATCGGGCACCCGCGTGCTGCGCATCGCCGACAGCGTGCTGGGGTGAGCGACCCCGGCGAACGCTGGCGTCTGGCGCATCTGGCGCTGGCGTGTCTCGCCATTGATCCGCACGGGCTGGGCGGCGCGGTGGTGCGCGCGCGCTCTGGACCGGCGCGCGACCGGCTGCTGGCGCATTTGCCACCGGGCCAGAGCCGCATCCATCCCGGCATCGCGGACGATCAGTTGTTCGGTGGCGTCGACATCGCCGCCACGCTTTCGGCGGGGCAAGTGGTGCGGACCTCAGGCGTGTTGTCGCGCGCCGGGCTTCTGGTGCTGGCCATGGCCGAACGCTGCGACGCAGGCCTGGCCGCCAAGCTGGCGCAGCATCTCGACGGCCCGCATCCCTCGCCGATGATCGTGCTCGACGAAGGCGCCGACCCCGACGAGGCGGCCCCCGGCATCCTGACCCGGCGCATTGCGTTCCACCTGGATCTCGACGGTCTTCCTGTCGGCGCACTGGCCACCCCCGACCTGCCCACGCCGCCCGCCCCCGGCGCGCCGGGCGCAGATCTGCCCGAAGGCGCGGCGGCGGCGCTGACCGCGCTGGCCGCCCGGTTCGGCATCGACGACCTGCGCGCGCCGCTTCTGGCCATGCGCTGCGCACGGGCCCATGCGGCGCTGTTCGGCCGCGCCATCGCCAGCGAGGCCGACATCGCCGCCGCCGCCGGCCTGGTCTATCCGTCGCGCGCGACGATGATCCCCGAAGATCCGCCGGAACAGGACGAGACACCGCCCGAACCGCCACAGCCAGACGACCGGCCCGAAGACAGGCCCGACGGCGAAGACGACGCCCACGGCCCCGAAATCAGCGGTGACATGCTGATCGAGGCGGTCAAGGCGATGTTGCCCGCCGGCCTTCTGGACCAGCTCGCCGGTGGCGCTGCGCGTGCCGCGACGGGATCGGGCGCCGGCCAGAAGCGCAAGGGCAACCGGCGCGGACGGCCCCTGCCCTCGCGGCCCGGCCGGATGGACGGCCGCGCCCGCATCGATCTGGTGGCCACCCTGCGCGCGGCGGCACCCTGGCAACCCTTGCGTCGCAAAAGCCAGCCCAACCGCCCCGGCCTTCTGATCCGCGCGTCGGATATCCGCCTGCGCCGTTACGAGGAAACCTCGGACCGGCTGCTGATCTTTACCGTGGATGCATCCGGGTCGGCCGCTGTGTCACGGCTGAACGAAGCGAAGGGCGCGGTCGAACTTCTGCTGGGCGAAGCTTATGCGCGGCGCGATCATGTTGCGCTGATCGCGTTTCGGGGCACTGGCGCCGAGCTGCTTCTGCCGCCGACACGGTCCCTGGTCCAGACCAAGCGGCGGCTGGCGGCGCTGCCGGGCGGCGGCGGCACACCGCTGGCCGCCGGGCTGCGGGCCGCCGCGGAACTGGCCGTTCAAAGCCGCGCGCGGGGCCTTACGCCGACCGTGGTTCTGATGACCGATGGCCGCGCCAATATCGCGCTGGACGGCAGCGCCGATCGTCCCCGCGCCGCCGAAGACAGCGCGACGCTGGCCCGGTCGATGCGCGCACGCGGCCTCGGTGGGCTTCTGATCGACATGTCGAACCGCCCGCAACCGGCGCTGGACACGCTGGCGCAGGAACTGGGCGCGCCTTATCTGCCCTTGCCCCGCGCCGATGCGCGCCGCGTCAGCCAATCGGTGACGGACGCGCTGGGCACCGGGTGATCGCGATGCGCTGGCCACCTCCGCACGACTGGCCTCTGGCCGCGATCTCGCGCAAGATCTACTGCCGGCCGCATCGCTGGCATGTGCAGGAGACCGGCACCGGGCCGACAGTGATCTGCCTGCACGGCGCCGGCGGTTCTACCCATTCGTTCCGGGCGCTGATCCCGCTTCTGGCGCGCGATCACCATGTGATCGCGCTCGATCTGCCGGGACAGGGATTTACGCAGCTGGGCGCGCGCCACCGCTGCGGGCTGGAGCCGACGGCGGCGGATATCGCCGCGCTCTGCGCCCGGCAGGGATGGCGTCCGGCGCTGGTGATCGGCCATTCCGCCGGTGCCGCCGTGGCGCTGCGCCTGGCGGGGCTGTTCGATCCGGTGCCGCGCGTGGTCGGGATAAACCCGGCGCTGGCCCGCTTCGACGGCCTGGCCGGCGCGCTGTTTCCGGCGCTGGCGCGGCTGCTGGCGGTGACGCCCTTTACCGCGGCATTGTTTTCGCGCACCACCGCCACCCCCGCCCGCATCAGATCGCTGATCGACAGCACCGGTTCCGACATCGGCCCCGAAGGGCAAGCGCTATACCGCAGGCTGGTGGCCGACGCCGGCCATGTCGACGGGACGCTGTTGATGATGGCGCAATGGAACCTGGATTCGCTTCTCGCCGACCTGCCGGATCTAGAGGTTTCGGCGCTGTTTCTCGTTGGCGAACGGGACGCCACAGTGGCCCCTGCCGTGGCCATGGCCGCCGCCGCGCGGATGCGGGACGCGCGCGTCGAAACCCTGCCGAAACTGGGCCACCTGGCCCATGAGGAGGCGCCCGACATATGCGCCGACCGGATCCGCGCTTTCATGGCCGGAACCTTGGCCAAGCCCTGAGTTGAGCGCACCAATCAAAAAGGGCCACAGCGCTGGCTGTGGCCCTTGCATCTCAGGAAGACCCGTGGCGATCAGCTTTCGGGCTTGTCCTCATCCTTCACGACGCTGACGAGGTAGGCGTAGACGTCTTCGCCGCCCTTGTTCAGCTTGAACGCCATCTTCGATTTGGCCTTGCTGTCATCGAGGTAGGTGCGCAGGAACGCGCGCGGATCCTGAACGTATTCGACGAAGTTCGCCGCGTCCCAGACAAGCCCGGCCTCGCCGGCGGCGACCAGATCGTCACCATAGCGGAACCCTTCGACCACGCCCGCCTGACGCCCGATGATGTTGTACAGGTTCGGCCCGGTCCGGCCGCCCTTGACGATGTCCTCGCCCGCCGGGGTCGAGATCATGTGGCAGGCCTTGCACTTGTTGAAGCCCTTTTCGCCTGCCTCGGCGTCACCGATGCTGTGACCGTCGGCGAAGGCCGGGATTGCGAACATGCCGGCAACCACGGTTGCAACGATACGATTCATGGTAGTAACCCTCCTGAATTTTACTTACGCCAATACTTAGCGTCTGGAACGGAGAGTCAACCGGTCTTCATCGCCCGCACCTGCCCTGCCGGGCGGGTTTGCGCCGCAAGTCCGACCGGTTTCCGGCTCAGGCAACCGCGTGAGAGATCGCGCATTGCTTCCAGAGTGTTCTCAGCGCCAGAACCAGATGTTCGATGTCATCCACACTGTGCAGCGGCGACGGGGTGAACCGCAAACGCTCGGTGCCCTTGGGAACGGTGGGATAGTTGATCGGCTGCACATAGATCCCGTACTCCTGCATCAGGTAGTCGGCGATCATGCGGCATTTCACCGGATCCTTGATCATCACCGGGATGATGTGGCTGGGGTTCTGAAGATGCGGAATCCCCTCCTGATCCAGCCGCGCCCGCAGGTAATCCACGCGCTCGCGCTGCAATTTGCGTTCGATGTCGGACTGTTTGAGATGGGCGATCGATGCCTGCGCCGCGGCGGCAACGGCCGGGGGCAGCGCGGTGGTGAAGATGAAGCCCGACGCGAACGACCGGATGAAATCGCACAGCGCCTCCGATCCGGTGATGTATCCGCCGACCACGCCATATGCCTTGCCCAGCGTGCCTTCGATCAGGTCGATGCGGTGGGCCAGTCCCTCACGCTCGGAGATGCCGCCGCCACGCGCGCCGTAAAGCCCGACGGCGTGCACCTCGTCGAGATAGGTCATCGCGCCGTGTTTTTCGGCCACTTCGACGATTTCCTGCATCGGGCAGATATCGCCATCCATCGAATAAACCGATTCAAACGCCACGATCTTGGGTGCATTGGCCGGCAGCGCCGACAGCTTGCGGTCCAGATCCTCGGGATCGTTGTGCTTCCACAGTACCTTGTTGGCGCGGCTGTGACGGATGCCTTCGATCATCGACGCATGGTTCAGTTCGTCCGACAGGATCACGGCGTCGGGCACCCGCGCGCCCAGCGTGCTGAGCGCGGCCCAGTTCGACACATAGCCCGACGTGAACAACAACGCGCTGTCCTTGCCGTGCAGATCGGCCAACTCGGCCTCGAGCAACTTGTGATTGTGATTGGTGCCCGAAATGTTCC
The DNA here is from genome assembly GCA_024742705.1 of Paracoccaceae bacterium. GTDB lineage: Bacteria > Pseudomonadota > Alphaproteobacteria > Rhodobacterales > Rhodobacteraceae > JANSXZ01. The sequence continues at coordinate 66,492 of JANSXZ010000002.1, forward strand.
GGGTGCCGCCGGCACCGGCGCCGCAATTGTCGATCGCGGCCTTCATGGCCCCGGTCACCGTGGGATGCTGGCCCATGCCCAGATAGTCGTTGGAACACCAGACTGTCACCTGATCCGGCGCGTCGGCATCGTGGCATTTGGCGCGTGGAAACTGCCCCGACTTGCGTTCAAGTTCGGCGAAGATGCGGTAATTGCCTTCTTCTTTCAGGGTGTCCAGTTGTGACTGAAACAGTGCATCAAAGTCCATGGGCGTCCTCGTGTCGTGATGTTATTGCTTTGATTTTGGGCGCTTGCCCGGTGGGTTCAGGCAGCATCCAGCGCCAGAGCCGTTCGTCAGGGAGCGGCAAAACCATCAACCAGTGCTCAAGCAGGGCAAGCGCGGTGATGGCCGTGAGAAGGGCAAAGCCGATGGCCTGCCCTTCGGTTTGGGCCGCATGCAGGCGTTCCAGCCAGCAGGCGACGGCAAATGTCAGTGCGGTGACGGAAACCGGAAACACCCAGTTCAGCCGCCGTATGCGGAAATGGCTGGGCAGATGCGCCAGCGCGGTCGGCAGGAATTCGGTGTTGATCTTGGGCACACCGAAAAACAGGTTCAACTTTGCGCTGATGCGCGCGAAATAGAGCACGACGAAGGTCCAGACGCCGATGCTGTTGGGCTGGTCCCAGCCGCTGATCAGCACGCAGATCAGCGCGCCGGTCAACAGCATCTCGTGAAAGGCGACCGTGCCCCAGGCGCGCAGAAAACGCTCCCATTCGGCGATGTCCGGCGGACAGGCCTTCTGGATCGGCCCCGAGATCACGCCCGTCAGGAAGGCCAGTTCGATCCAGCCCCAGATCGCCAGCGCCGACAGGAACCCGATGCAGGCCGCTGTCGCCGTGGTGCCGCCGAGAGATACCTCAAAGCCCCAGATCCCGACCACAAGCAACGGCAGGCCGGCCAGAACCGCGCCGCGCCGTGCCTGCAGGCCGCGGCGGTCGGCGTGCTTCACCGCCATCAGGATGATGCCGGTCGAGAACCACCAAACGAAGAGCGCCAGAAGCGCGGCCAGCCAGGGGGTCATGGGCATACCCCCGCGGCTGCCCGCAACGCCCGTCGCAGGGCCGAGCCACGCGCAGCTCCGGACGCGCCGGCAACCGGCGGCCAGACCTGTGCGCGAGGGGCGGCAAAGCGTGTCATCAGTACGCGGGCTCCATCCGGGTTTGCGCCGGCACCTTGTGCGAAACAGCGGGAATCGTCAGCAGGTTGACAAAGGCCAGCCCGGCCCGCGCCTGCGCACCCAAAGTCCGCAGCCTTGCGCCGATGCCGCTTTGTGCCCTGGCCTCGGCCAGATCGGCGTTTGCCTTTTGCAGACGCACCAGACCGCGCTGCCAGCGGGGGTGTTCGATATCCAGTGTGATCGGGAAGATCTGTTTGCTCAGCGCCGAGGTCTTGGTGAACACCTCATGCGCATACCAATCCGGATCGACGCCCAGCGCGGCATGGAACCTGGGCCGCTGGTGGTCGCGGACATACATCGTGGAATAGACCGCCGTCAGGAAGAACTTGATCCAGTAGACGTTGATCCCCGAGGTCAGCTTGGGATCGGTTTTCATCAGCAGCGCAAAGGCCTCGCCGTGGCTGAACTCGTCGTTGCACCACTCTTCGAACCATTTGAAGATCGGGTGGAACCGGTGTTCGGGGTGTGCTTCGAGGTGGCGGAAGATCGTGATGTACCGCGCGTAACCGATCTTTTCCGACAGGTAGGTCGCGTAGTAGATGAACTTGGGCCGGAAGTAGGTGTACTTCTTCTTCTGGGTCAGAAACCCGAGATTGACGGCAACCCCGGCCTCGCGCAGCGCGTCGTTGATGAACCCGGCGTGGCGGGCCTCGTCGCGGGCCATCAGCTGGAACAGCTGCGTGATGTCCTTGTTGTTGCCGCGCCGCTTCATTTCCTTGTAGAGTACACAGCCCGAAAACTCGGCCGTGCATGAGGAAATCAGGAAGTCCATGAACTCCTTCTTCAGGCCCGGCTCCATACCTTCCCAATCGACGGTGTCCCAGTTCTCGTTCTTCTTGAAATGGCCACGGTTGGGATCCGACACCATCTGGCCGATCAGCTTGTCCCAATCCTCACGCACGGGGCTGACGTCGATCGCGTCAAGCTCATCGAAATCGGTGGTGTAGAAGCGCGGTGTCAGAAGGGTGTTCTGCATCGCGACGGCGGTGGCTGCCTCGCTGTCGAAACGCGCCAGATCCTCCTGGATCTTCAGGCCTTCCTCGACGGTGGTTGCATCGGCCGAATGTGTGGCGGGGGTGGGGGATTGCATGTTCACAGCGTCACCTCCTCGGAGAACGAAAATTCGCACAGTTCCATGAATTCGAAGTCGCCGGTCATCCGGGTCCACAGCCGTTCCAGCCGCGATGCCCGGAAGATGGTGGCGATGCGGTCCTCGGTGACCACTTCACCGTAGGGCGCCATGATTTCCGGGCCGTTCACGATCACCTCGTCACCGGGGTGCACCACGGTGCCGTCGTTGAACTTCAGGTGTGCGTGCAGGCTTTCGAAGCGGTGGCTGATCTCCACCGTGCAGGGGTGGCGTTCCACATCTTTTGTCAGCAGTCCCATAAGTGGCTTCCTTATGTTTGGTTCAGGGTTGATCCAGCAGCCTGGCGAAGGCGCGGGAATTGGTGATGCCGAACCCCATGAGTTCAGCGCTCCACCCGGTGGACGGATCGAGCAGGGACAGCCGGTTGCCCTCTTTCAGCTGCAGCAGGACCGGCCCGTCCAGGGCAACCCCGTGCTTGCCGCGTTCGCGGTCGAGAACCCGGCGCACACCCGAGATGAAACCGCCCTGTTCCGGGCCCAGATCGGCGATGATCGTGCCGTCGGCATCCAGAACGCGGGCGGCGCCGGACATGTCGCCGCCGAGAAAGATCGCCCGTTCGGCGATCACCGGCGCGGCGACCGGCGTGCTTTCCAGCGGGCGGCCGGTGATCCGCGCCGCCGCAACCAGAACAAGGCAGGTCACCACCAGGGCAAAGACCGCCCGGACCAGGACGCGTGGCACCAGTTCGTCGTGGCTGGACCGGATGCGCGGGGAAATCGTATCGGACATGGCGCCTACTCCGCTGCGACCGCCGCCGAAACGGCGGTACGGGCGACGACAGGTTCCGACACGCGCTGTTCAGCGGCCTCGGACAAGAGATGCGCAACCCGTTCGGCATCGGGGATACACCGCAGCGCCGGCTGGGTCTGGCTCATGTACCAGGGCCGGACATGCGGCCAGACCATGAGATAGCTCAGGCGGGTCTTGCCCATGGTTTCCAGCGCGATGGTCCCGGTCCCGTCCCGGCGCAGGTCGAGCATGGCGTTGGCGACCTGTTTGTAGGGCAGGTTCAGCGTGAGCGTCAGCGCGGCACCGATCCGCATGACGACCCGCCGGTTGGTGATGGTGTACATGGTGGCCCGCGCCTGAACCCAGGCCACCGCCATCAGCATCAGACAGACGATTCCCCCCAGGATGACCAGCGGCACAGTGGCCCCGACCGCCTGGGCAAGCGGCATCAGGTCGACGACGGAGATGAACCGCCACGCGCTCAGGATGCCGAAATACCCGGCGACCCACCACACCGAAAGCGCGGCTCTGGACAGGGCCCACCAATCGGGGCGGCCCTGCCAGAGAATTTCCTCGCCCTCGGGGGGGGCTTCGGGGAGCCCCTCAACGGGCTCGATTTCAAAGTCATCATGAGACATGGCGAGTATCTCCTTTCAGGGTTCGGTTTGTCTGTCGTTTGCGCGGCTTCAGATCTGCGGTTCCTGCCGCGCCGCATCGGCATAGAGGTGGCCGCCGCCGTAGTAGGCGCTGATCTTCTCTTCCTCGAGCATGGTGATCTGATCGGATGACGCCTGCACCGGAACGGTTGCGAAATGCTTGGCGTAGATCGATTTCACCTTGACCTGGTTCGACCAGATCCGGGCCAGCGTCAGCGGAACGATCCGGGTGCCGCTGCCCCATTTGGAATCCAGCCGGTATTCGAGATAGCGCACCAGTTGTTCGGGTTCGTCGATCCACATGTCGGTGACTTCGCCGACGATCTCGCCGTCACCGGACACCACGGGCAATCCGCGCGGATCCTTGCCCGCCGACACCGCGAATACCTCTTTCTTCGACATCGCGACCAGCTTGGGGTGGCCGTGGCCATCCAGTTCGGGCACATCGCGGCGCGGCGCCCACGACGCCGGACCGACACCGTCGAGCATCGGATCGCCTGTCGGCTCGAGCGGGAAGCCATTGCCCGGCCCGGTCCGCTTCAGCGCGATATCGGCGCGTTCGGGGTTCTGCCCGCTGGGCACGGTCACTTCGCCCCGGCCATGCGGCAGCTTGAAGGTCTTGTCCTGCGGCAGCGGGAACAGCCCTTCGTTCGACGATGCGTTGCCTTCGTCATCCTCCAGGGGATAACCCTCGCGCATGTTCTCGCGCTGGATGTAGAAGATCAGCAGCGCGAAGAAGCCGTAGAACAGCCACAGCGTCAGGCTGGCCAGATCGAACTCTCCAAAGAATGTTTCAGTCATGGGTTGTCCTCCTTATGGACGGGATCATGTTGGGAAATCCGCAAGGCCCAGTCTGGCGGATTCCGAGGGATGCAAATTGGAAGAAGACTGTGGCAGGGTCCGCACGAGCGGCCCCAGCACGACGAGGGTAACGAACAGCAAGGCGATTTCGGTGTGGTAGACGAACGAATAGCCGGCCGAGGGCGTCATCAGGCCCTCGCCCAGGGCGCCCGACATCGCCAGCGCGCCGATCCAGTCGCTCAGGCCACCGCCCAGCGCGATCGAAATGCCGGCGGCCGTTGCCTGCGCGGCGCCCCATGCGCCAAGGGCCAGGCCGCGGCCCGCCGCACCCTGTGCCGGCATGGTCATGGCCGCGGTCAGCGTGGCGACGGCAAACAGCCCGCCCCCGAACCCGATCAGCCCGGCGCCTGCGAAAAACATCGCCGATGAATTCATCGGCGCCGCGAAGATGACAACCGAAAACGCCAGCACCCCGGCCAGAACGCCCAGACCCGCAAGGCGGTAGGCGTTCGATCCGCGAACCAGTTGCCGCCCGGCAAGGGCAAAACCGCCCAGCGCGCCAATCGCCCACATCGCCGTCAGCAGGGTCGTCGACGAAACCGACAGCCCCAGTATCTCGCCGCCATAAGGCTCGAGCAGAACGTCCTGCATATTGAAGGCCATCGTCCCGACGAAAACACAGACCAGCAGCCGTCCGGCCCGCCCCCCAGAGACGAAATCGGCCCAGGCATCGCCAAAGCGCGGGCGTGGCGCGGCGCGTTCTTCACGCGACATCGGGCGCACCTGCTCTTGCTTCCAGAGCGCCAGCAGGTTCAGCGCGATCCCCACGACGGCCGCGCCCTGCACCACACGGATCAGCCGCAGCGATGTGTAATCCGTCAGCAGCGCTCCGATGATCACCGCCGAAATACCCATGCCGACCAGGAACATGACATACAACAGCGCAACCACCCGCGGACGGGTTTCATCGGTCGCGCGATCCGCCGCCAGCGCCAGACCGGCGGTCTGGGTCATGTGCATCCCCAGCCCGGTCATCACAAAGGCCAGCCCGGCCAGCACCTCGCCGGCAAAGGGTATCTGATGCACCACGTCGCCGCCCAGCACCAGCAGGGCAAAGGGCATCACCGCCAGCCCACCGAACTGCCACAGGCTGCCGAACCAGATGTAGGGCACCCGCTTCCAGCCGATCGCCGAGCGGTGCGTATCGGACCGGAACCCGAGCAGCGCGCGGAACGGCGCGATCAGAACCGGAAGCGCGATCATCACCGCAACGATCATCGCCGGCACCGAAAGCTCGACGATCATCACGCGGTTCAGAGTTCCCAACAGCATGACCGAAGCCATCCCCACCGAGACCTGGAACAGCGACAGCCGCAAAAGCTGCCCCATCGGCAAGGTCTCCGACGCGGCATCCGCGAAGGGCATGTACTGCATGGAAATCTGGCGCAACCTGCTCATCTCGCAAGCTCCATCAACTGGCTGATATAGAACCCCGACGTGACCCGCTCGACCGCGGCAAGCCGGCCCTCGACCCCCTGGGCAAGGGCCGCGCGGGTCAGTTCGCGCAGGTCGTGCGGTATCATCACCGGCGAACGATCCGTGCGCGGAAACAGTTTGCCGGCATACCACATCGCCATCAGCGCCGGCGTCCGCGGCGCGACCGTAAAGACGATCGGGCCGCTGGTGCGATGCTCCAGCCGGGCCAGCGCGATGCCGATGTCGCGGCCGGTGTAGTAAATCAGGCTGTCCATCGCGACCACCGCGTCGAACCCGCCCAGCCCGGCATCCAGCATGTCGCCGGCGGCAAACGTCACCCGGCCGCGCAAATCCGAGGCCAGCCGCTTTTCGGCGATGGCCACCAGCGAGGGCGACAGATCGACAGCAACCACATGCGCGCCACGCAACGCCAGTTCGGCGGTCATCTGCCCGGCGCCGCAGCCAGCATCCAGAACCCGCGCGCCGCGCAGATCCCCAGGCAACCGCGCCAGCATGGCCGCGCGCATCCGGTCACGCCCCGCCCGCACGGTCTCGCGCACCCGCGACACCGGCGCATCGCTGGTCAGCCGCTCCCACACGCGGGTGGCTGTGCTGTCGAAATAGGTCTCCACCCGGTCGCGGGTCGCGCCATAGGCAGCCTGGCCGCCCAGGCGGTCGCCGCTTTCACCCATGGAGGCTTCGCCGCGCATCAATCAAACCCCAGCAGCTCGAAGATTTCGCGATCGGGCAAGGGCGCCGGTGCCAGAGGCTCGGTCCCGTTCCACAATGTTTCCGCCAGCCGGATGTACTCGCGGCGCACCTGCACGATCTCTTCATCGTCCGGCATTTCGAACAGCGTCTTCTTCTTCAATCGCGACCGCCGGATCGCGTCCAGATCGGGCATATGCGCAATCCGGTTGAACCCTACGGTCTTGCAATACCGATCCACCTCGTCGGTTTCGCGGCTGCGGTTGGCCACGCATCCGGCCAGCCGGACCTTGTAATTGTTCGACTTGGCCTGCACCGCCGCGATGATCCGGTTCATCGCATAAATGCTGTCGAAATCGTTCGCGGTCACGATCAACGCGCGGTCCGCGTGCTGCAACGGAGCAGCAAAACCGCCACATACAACATCGCCCAGAACGTCGAAGATCACCACATCGGTATCTTCCAGCATATGATGTTGCTTCAGCAGCTTCACAGTCTGCCCCACGACATACCCGCCACAGCCGGTCCCGGCCGGAGGCCCGCCGGCTTCAACGCATTTCACACCGTTGAAACCCTCGAACACGAAATCCTCGGGCCGCAGCTCCTCGGGGTGAAAATCCACCTCCTTTAGAATATCGATCACCGTCGGCACCAGGCTCCCGGTCAGCGTGAAGGTGCTGTCATGCTTGGGGTCGCACCCGATCTGCAACACCCGCTTTCCCAGCATCGAAAACGCGGCGCTCAGGTTCGAAGACGTGGTGGATTTCCCGATCCCACCCTTGCCATAAACCGAAAACACCTTGGCGCCGTCGATCTTGAACTGTTCGTCCTGGTGCACCTGCACCGAACCTTCTCCGTCCTGTCCGCGCAACCGCGGCGGGTTTCTGTCAAGCGGGCTCATATCGGCTTCCTTTCCGGCAGAGAGCAACCTCTGCATCCAGATCCTGTCGCGCGACGGCTTGGCAGACCGCCGCTTTCATTGTTCCCCAAATACTCCGGGGGGGTGAGGCCAAAGGCCGAGGGGGGGCAGGCCCCCCCTGTCCCGGTCAGGATATCTCTCGGCAACCGGTTCATTCCGCCGCCACCCCTTCCAGCTGATCTTCCAGCGCATCCGCCGCATCCTGCAAAGCCGCCAGCGTGGCCGCGTCGGGCGACCAGTAGTTGCGGTCGTTGGCCTCCAGCAGTCGGTTGGCCATCCGGCTGGATGCTACGGGGTTCAGTTCGGCCAGACGGCGCCGCATGGCATCGTCCAGCACGAAGGTTTCAGAAATTCTCTGGTACACCCAGTCGTCGACCTGCCCGGTGGTGGCCGACCAACCCATCGTGTTGGTCACGCAGGCTTCGATCTGGCGCACACCCTCGGCCCCATGCTTCAGCAGCCCCTCGAAGAACTTCGGGTTCAACTGCCGCGACCGGGTTTCCAGGGCCACCTGGTCGCGCAGGGTGCGCATCCGGCCGGCACCACGGGTCTGGTCGCTGATATAGATCGCCGCATCGCTGCCGCGGGCACGCTTGACCGCGCGGGCGATGCCGCCCAGCGTGTCGAAATAGTGATCCACGGTGGTTACGCCCAGTTCGACCGATTCGAGGTTCTGATAGGCCACATCGACTTCGGCAAGAGCCGCCTGCAACAGCCTTGGGTTGGCCGCCGCCTTGCCATCGACGCCATAGGCGAAACTCTTGCGGGCCTCGTAGGCATCGGCCAGTTCGTCCTCGTCGCCAAAGGCCGAACTGTCGACCAGGACGTTGACGTTCGATCCATAGGCCCCTTCCGCATTCGAAAACACCCGCAGCGCCGCCTCGGCCAGGCTGCATCCCGACTGCCGCGCATAGGCCAGCGCATGGGCCCGCACGAAATTCATCTCCTCGGGCTCGTCCGCCTCGGCGCATTTCAGCGCCGCCTCGGCCAGCATCCGCGTCTGCAACGGCAGGAGGTCGCGGAAAATACCCGACAGCGTCATGATCACATCGATCCGCGGCCGTCCCAGATCTTCCAGCGGCACCAGGTCGGCCCCGGCAAGACGGCCGAAACTGTCGAACCGCGGCACACATCCCATCAGGGCCAGCGCCTGCGCGATCGGCCCACCGTCAGACTTGATGTTGTCCGATCCCCACAGAACCAACGCAACCGACCGCGGCAGCTCTGGATGGGTCTCCAGAAGCAGCTGCGCCTGTTTCGCGCCATCGCGGCAGGCGTATTCGGTCGGCATCCGGAACGGATCGAAGGCGTGGATGTTGCGCCCGGTGGGCAACACATGCGCATTGCGGATCAGATCGCCACCGGGAACTGGCGCGATATAGTGCCCGCCCAGCGCGCGCCGCAGCGCGTCCAGCTCGGTCTCCTGGGTCAACAGATGTGCCACGCGGGCGCGGGTCTCACCGTCGGTTTCCGGCAGGATGCGCATGTATTCTGCCCGCGCGGCATCGCTCAGCGGCTTGCCGACCACATGCAGCCCCTCGGGGATCAGCGCGTCTTCCGTTTCCAGAAGCTTCAGCCACAGCGCCTGCGGCGCGGTGCCGCCCAGGTCCACCGCCTCGGCCTGCTCGGCGATCAACGCCTCCAGTTCGGCGCGTTCGCCGGCATCCGGGCTCAGCGCACGCCAGCGGGTCAGACTGTCCTTCAGTTCTGCCAGCCCCTTGTACAGCCCCGAAGCTGCCAGCGGCGGCGTCAGATGCGTGATCGTCACCGCGTTGCTGCGGCGCTTGGCAAGCGTCGCCTCGCTGGGATTGTTCGAGGCATAGAGATACACATTGGGCATGTCCCCGATCAGCCGGTCGGGCCAGTCGGCGCCCGATGGCCCGGCCTGCTTGCCCGGCATGAACTCCAACGCGCCATGCATCCCGAAATGCAGCAGAACATCGGCGCGGAACGCATTCTTCAGCCACAGGTAAAAGCTGGCAAAGGCATGCGTCGGCGCAAAACCCTTTTCGAACAACAGCCGCATCGGATCGCCCTCATAGCCGAACCCCGGTTGCAGCCCGACAAAGACATTTCCGAACTGCGCGCCCAGCACGAAGACACCGCGCCCGTCCGATTGCACGCGTCCCGGCGCCGGACCCCACTGCGCCTCGATCTCGTCCAGCCAGGGCGTCTGGGCGACGATCTCATCGGCGCTCACATGGGCGGCAACGTTGGCCTCCTGGCCGTACTGCCGCGCGCTGCCTTGCAGGACGGTGGCGCGCAGCGCCTCTACCGTTTCGGGCGGCTCCAGGTCGTAACCCTGCGCCTTCAGCATGTGCAAAGTGTTGAAAAGGCTTTCGAAAACGCTCAGGTAGGCGGCTGTGCCAGCGGCACCCGCATTGGGCGGAAATCCGAAAAGAACGATGGCCAGACGCCGCTTCGCCACCTGCGAGCGGCGCAGCCGGGCCAGCTTCTCGGCACGCAGTACCAGCTTTTCGATCCGCTCCGGACAAGGCGCCATCGCCTTCGGCTCGCACGAGGCAATGCAGGAATACCCGCACCCGTGACAGCCCTCGATGCCATGGCGCCCGGCAAAGACGGTCGGATTTGTAGCGCCGTCCAGCTCGGGCAGGGCCACCAGCATCGTCGTCTCGATCGGCCCCAGCCCCGAAGCACTGGCCGACCACTGTCCCAGCGTCTGAAACTCCAGTGGATGCGCCGCCAGATAGGGCACATCCAGCCCCAGCAAGACATCGACCGCCGCAGCGCTGTCGTTGTATGCCGGCCCGCCAACCAGGCTGAAACCCGTCAGCGACACCAGTGCGTCCACCTTCGCGCCTTCCCGAGACCGGAAGTACGCCTCGATGGCCGGGCGCCCGTCCAGACCGCCGGCAAAAGCCGGCAACACCCGGATGCCGCGCGCCTCGAAGGCCCGGATCACGCCGTCATAATGGGCGGTATCCGAACTCAGGACATACGACCGCATCATCAGCAAACCGATCGTCGCCACCGGCTCGGACAGCTGCGGCAACGCCGACGGGTCGGTGGTGATGCGGCCGGGCAGATCCGGGTGATACAACCCCACCTCGGGATACTCGACCGGCTGGGCCGCCTCGGGCGCAGCCCGCCAGCCGGCGTCTTTCGCATAGCGGTTCAGCAGAAACCGGACCATCTGCTCGACATTGTCGTCCGAACCGCCCAACCAATACTGCATGACCAGAAACCAGGCCCGCAAATCCTGGCTCTTGCCGGGAATGTAACGCAGGATCTTCGGCAGCCGACGCAACAGCGCCATGTTCTTCTGGCCCGAATTGCTCGAAGGCTTGGATGAACCGCGCAGCTTCTTCATCAGCTTCATGGCACCCGAAGCCGGCGCCATCATGTCCAGGCTGCCCATCCGCGTCAGCTTCACGATGGCCGCATCCGCCACCACGCCGATCATCGCATCGCACCCGTCGCGCCGCGCCCGCAGCGCCGGCAGGATCCGCGCCACATGCTCTTCCAGAAACAGCAGGTTGGCAATCACGATGTCCGCGCCCATCACCGCCGCCTCGGCCGCCTCGAACGCGCCCGGCGTCTCGCCCCATTCGGCCGCCGCGTGGATGCTCAGCGACAGGCCCGGATAATCCTGGCCCAGCTTGTGCATCGCCCGCTGCGCGGGTCCGGCGGCATGGCTGTCCAGCGTCACGATAACGACGCGGTAGCCCGGCATACGCCCATCTATCGAGGTTTCATCGCGCATAGTGGGCCTTTGCCTCGTAAAGCGTATCCACACTGATCTCCCAGACACCGCGCTCAGCAGCGAAAGTCTCGGTGTTGCGGCGCGCCTTCCCCCGAACGAAGAACGGTATCTTCTTCAACTCGCGCTCGGCGGCATCGAGCCATATGACCTCGGCCCCGACCTTCCTTTCGCCGGAAGTATCCCGGGGGGAATCGGCCTCTGGCCGATGGGGGGCTGGCCCCCCTTCCACCTCGGCGACCGGCGCTTCGGCGCGGACAGCATGCCCGCCGTGATGGCTGGGGCCGGCCGCGTCGTTGAATTCGAAATCGTCGCGGAACATGTGCAGCAGATGTTCCTCCAGCCCCATCACCAAAGGATGCACCCAGGTGTCGAAGATCACGTTCGCGCCCTCGAAACCCATCTGCGGCGAATAGCGGGCCGGGAAATCCTGCACATGCACCGGCGCCGAGATCACCGCGCAGGGGATACCCAGGCGCTTGCCGATGTGGCGCTCCATCTGGGTGCCCAGGATCATCTCGGGTTGCAGTGCCTCGATCGCCGCCTCGACTTCCAGGTAGTCGTCGGTAATCAGCGCGGTCAGGCCATAATCCTTGGCCAGAGCGCGGATGTCGCGGGCCATCTCGCGGTTGTAACAGCCCATGCCAACCACCTCAAAACCCATTTCATCCCGCGCGATCCGCGCGGCGGCGCGCACATGAGTGCCGTCGCCGAACACAAAGCCCCGCTTGCCGGTCAGGTAGGTGCTGTCGACCGATCGCGAATACCAGGGCAGCCGCAGACGGCTTTCGTCGATCCGCGGCGCCATGCCGGTCAGTTCGCAGACCTCGAAAATGAAATCGCGGGTTGCACCGACACCGATGGGTACAGTCCGGGTGTAGGGCAGGTCGAGTTCGCGCTCCATCCAGCGGCAGGCGGCTTCGCCCGTTTCGGGATACATCAGAACATTGAAATGCGCGGCGCCCAGCCTGGCGATGTCGCCCGGCGTCGCCGTCATCGGCGCGACCACGTTCACGGAAACCCCGAGGTCCGACAGGAGGCCGGTCAGTTCTTCGATGTCGTCGCGGTGGCGAAAGCCCAGCGCGGTGGGGCCGATCAGGTTGCATGTCACCCGGGCGCTGCGCGCCACGGGCCGGGCCAGCGCCCGCACGATCTGAAAGAACGTCTCGTCGGCGCCGTAGTTTTCCTTGCGTTGATAGCTGGGCAGTTCCAGCGGGATGACGGGCACCGGCAGGTTCATGGTTTCGGCCATGCCACCGGGGTCGTCCTGGATCAGTTCGGCGGTACAGGAGGCCCCCACGATGATGGCTTCGGGGCGGAACCTGTCAAAAGCATCCTGGCAGGCGGTCTTGAACAGGTCGGCAGTGTCCGAGCCGAGATCGCGCGCCTGGAAGGTTGTGTAGGTGACCGGCGGGCGGTGGTCGCGCCGCTCGATCATGGTGAACAACAGGTCGGCGTAGGTATCGCCCTGCGGCGCGTGCAGCACATAGTGCATGCCGCGCATGCCGGTGGCGACGCGCATGGCACCCACATGCGGCGGGCCTTCGTATGTCCAGACCGTCAGTTTCATTTTGCGGCCTCCGGGATTCGAGTATTTTCAGAACAATGAAGCGTCATTCCGCCGCCTCCAGGCGCAGCGCGTCGCGGCGGCGGATCGGGCGGGAGAAGAGGCCCGCGAGGTCACCTGCCTGTTCGTAGAAATGGACCGGGGTGAACACGAGTTCGATGGCCCATTTGGTGGCCAGGCCTTCGGCTTCCAGCGGGTTGGCGAGCCCGAGGCCGCAGACTGTCAGGTCGGGCCGGGCCGCGCGGCAGCGATCGAGTTGCAGATCGACGTCCTGACCTTCGGAGAAGACCGGACCGCGGGACATCATATCGAGATCGGGACCGACGATGCCCTTGTGGATGAAAGGGGCGCCGACTTCGATGGCATCCATGCCGCATTCACGGGTGAGAAAGCGCGCCAGGGGGATTTCAAGCTGGCTGTCGGGGAAGAAGAAGACGGATTTTCCACGCAGTGCCTCGGCGGCCTGGGCGACCGCGCGGCGGGCGCGGGCGCGGGGCGCGGCGGTGACCGATTCGAACACCGCGTCGGGTACCCCGAATTCGTCGGCGATGGCGCGCAGCCATGCGGTGGTGCCTTCTTCGCCGAAGGGAAAGGGCGCCGGGATGTGGCGCGCGCCGCGGCGTTCGAGGGCAGCGTGGGTGTCGCCGAGGAACGGCTGGGTCAGCGCGAAGACGGTGTTCTGGCCGACGGCCAGTTCGGTGTCGCGGCGCGGCGCAGGCAGAACCCGCACCGGACCGATGCCCATTTGCACGAGCAGCGAGACCGCCTGCTCTTCGACCACATCGGGCAATGCGCCAACCAGCATCAGTTCGCGGGCCTCGGTGGCGGGCAGGACCGGCACCATGGACGCGAGGCAGGCGTCTTCGCCTTGTGTGAAGGTCGTTTCGATGCCCGAGCCCGAGTAGTTGAGCACCCGCACCGAAGGCGCATAGCGTTCGGTCAGACGTTCGGCGGCGCGCTGCAGATCCAGCTTGATCACTTCGGACGGGCAGGATCCGACCAGAAACAGCTGTTTGATGTCGGTGCGGCGCGCGAGCAGGCGGTCTACCTCGCGGTCGAGTTCGTCCTGTGCATCGGCCAGCCCGGCAAGGTCGGTTTCCTCGAGAATGGCGGTGCCGAAGCGCGGTTCGGCGAAGATCATCACTCCGGCGGCCGATTGCAGCAGATGGGCGCAGGTGCGGCTGCCGACGACCAGGAAGAAGGCGTCCTGCATCTTGCGGTGAAGCCAGATGATTCCGGTCAGGCCGCAGAACACCTCACGCTGGCCGCGCTGTTTGAGAATCGGCGTGTCGCGGCATCCGCCGGAGTCGCCGGGCAGGCGGGGCAGTTGGGTCATGCGGCGGCCTCGATCTGTTGTGCGGATGCGGCAGCCTGGAGCCGGGCCGCACGCAATTTGAGAAGGAACTGGCCGGCGTTCACGACGTAGGCGGCATAGGCCGCGAGCGCGAGCAGCATGAGCTGCGCGGGCGCCAGCGCGCCGGTCCAGAGTGCCCAGAGATAGGCGGTGTGCAGGGCGATCACGACAAAGGAAAACACATCTTCCCAGAAGAAGGCCGGCGCCAGAAGATACTGGCCGAACACGACTTTCTCCCAAATCGCGCCGGTGACCATGATCGTGTAGAGAACGCCGGTCTTGATCACGATCGACCAGGTTGCCGCGTTGTACCCGGCATCCGTGGCCAGGTAGCGAAGCACCAGCACAAGCGAGACCGCGAAGACCAGAAACTGGAGCGGCGCAAGCACGCCCTGGATCAGCGTCCAGACGGTGGCATCACGGCGCGCGCGCTGTTCGGGTGTGTAAAGCGAGACAGTTCTGCGTTGTCCTGGCATGACCGACTCCCCCTTTGTTTCGGCGATCCTGCTGAGCAAGTTACCGCCCGATTGAATTAAGTGTCAACTAAAACTTACACTTGATCGGGCGGTGGGGAATGACAGGCGTCCAACACTGATTACGCTCGTTTCCCCTTTATTTTCTGGGGAAAATTACTTCAGTATAGGGAGATACACGAGAGAAACGGCTCTGACAGATCTAAGATGTCAATTTTCTTTGACATTCTGGCCAGCAAAGTTGACACTGTGGCTGCGCGCGATGAATCAGTCGGTCGGGAGCGGGTGCCACCGCGCATAAGAACGGGATGTTTCTTGATGGCACACGATGATCAACGCATGACAATGCGCGGCGGCGGTGGGAAATCCGCGGCTGTCGGCAGCTTTGCACTGGAGGTCGTTTCCGTGTTGAACGACAGGCAGGCCGAGATCCAGAAAGGCGCGGTGCGCGCCTACCTTACCGATATTGTCCGCGACCGTGTCACCTGTCGGGGCGATTTCGACTCCGCCGCCCTGCTGTCTGAATTGCGGTCGTTCCGATTGTCTGACGATGCGATCATCGACAATTACATTCCCGTGGTCGCGCGCGAGATCGGCCAGCTTTGGGTCAACAACGAGATGAGCTTTGCCGATGTCACAATCGCGTCGGTGCGGCTTCAGAGCTTGCTGACCGAGGTGGCCTATTGCAGGCCGATGAACGACATGATGATGCCGACGGCGATCCATGCGCTCATGGTGATCTGCGAGGGCGATCAGCACAGCCTGGGCGGTTTCGTGGCCGCCGCGCAGTTGCGGCGCCGGAGCGCCAGCGTCGAGGTGATATGCAACGCGCCCGAAGAAGACATCGTCGCGCAGATCTGCGAAGGCGGATTCGATGCGGTGATGTTTTCATGCTCGCGCCCGCGCTCTCTTGAATCCGCCGGCCGGGTGGTTCAAGAGGTAAAGAGGAATATGACAGACGCGCCGGTATTCGCCCTGGGTGGAATCGTCCTGAATGAAGCAGCGAACGCGCAACAGGTGACCGAGGTGGATATCGTGGCAAGCGACGTTGGGTCGGTTCTTGGGTTTTGCCACGACCGTGCGAAGCGGGTCTCGGGCAAGGCGCCGGGATGAACTCAGGCGGATCTTCTTTCTGGACGAGCGGCTCGATTCCCCTGATCGAGCCGGAGTTTCTCAGCAGCATCATTTCGGCGGCGTCCGATATCGCGCTGGTGGTGGCTGCGGATCAGCGCATTCTTTCGGTGCTCCTGAACCGGGAAGACGCGACATACGGTGATCTTTCGCACTGGGAAGGGCAATTGATGTCGGAGGTTCTGACCTCTGAAAGCGTGCCCAAGTTTCTGACGGCACATGCGGCCTTTGTGAAAGGCGGGCAGTCGCGGCGGCAACTGGAACTGAACCACAGCGAAGACGAGAACTGGGAGTTTCCGATCCGTTACACCTTCCACGCCTTCGGCAAGGAGGGCGCGGTTCTGATGCTGGGCCGCGACCTGCGGCCAATCGCCGAGACCCAGCAACAGTTGGTCCATGCGCAGCTGGCGCTGGAAAAAGGCTATGAGGCGCGGCGCGAATATGATGCCCGCTACCGCGTGCTGCTCAGTCACACGCGCGACGCCGTCGCTTTTGTCGCGGTGCGCGACGGACGGGTCAAGGATCTGAACGAACCGGCGGCGACGCTTTTGGGCACCCCGCGCGATTCCCTGGCCGGAGGGCTGTTTTCGCAAGCCTTCAAGGATCGCGCGTCGGGCGAGTTGATCGAAAGCCTGATGAACGCCAGCATGGCCGACAAGAACGGTTCGGTGGTTGTGCAGGCGCGGCAGGGGCGGCGGGAAATCCGCATCACGCCTTCGGTGTTCCGGGCCGCCGGCGAACGCATCATGATCTGCCGCATGGAGATGGAAAGCGTCACGCAGGCGCTCGATTCACAGATGGCGCTCAATCTCGGTGCCCTGTTCCGCGACGGCAGCGATGCGATCGTGTTCGCCGACGGCAAGGGCGAAATCGCCTCGGCCAACGATGCCTTTCTCGATCTGGTCGACGCGGCGCATGTGTCCGACGTCAAGGGCCGCAGCCTGGGCGATTTCCTCAGCCGCGGACAGATCGACCTTTCGATGCTGATCGACAATTCGCGCCGATCCGGCCAGATGCGGATCTATTCCACCAAGCTTGTGAATGACTATGGCTCGCGGTTGTCCGCCGAGATTTCGGCCACCTTCATAAACGACGGTGCGGTGCCGGTGATTGCCTTCGTGATCCGCGATGCCAGCCGGGTTGAGGCGGTGCGCACCAGCGGAAGCGCCTCGGCCGATGATTCCAGCCGCAACGTCATGGAACTGGTGGGGTCGGCGACGCTCAAGGAAATCGTCTCCGAGACTACAGACGTGGTCGAGAAGATGTGCATCGAAACGGCGGTGAACCTGACGCGAAACAACCGCGTGGCCGCCGCCGAGATGCTGGGCCTATCGCGCCAGAGCCTCTATGTGAAGCTGCGCAAATACGGCCTTCTCAGCAAGGACAAGGACGACTGAACCGCTCCGGATTGCCGCAGGCAGGCGCGCGTGGTTTTTCTTGCGCCGACTCGGGGTGTCAGTCATAGTTGACACTATGACTGTCAATGTAATCAATCAAAGCCGAAAATGGCCGGAACCGGCAGCGATGCTCAGGCTGATCAAGCCGATCACCTGGTTTCCGCCGATGTGGGCCTATGTCTGCGGCGTGATCTCATCGGGCGCCGCGCCGTTTTCGCAATGGGCGCTGGTGCTGCTGGGCGTGGTCCTTGCCGGCCCGGTCGTTTGCGGCATGAGCCAGGCCGCCAACGACTGGTGCGACCGCCACGTAGACGCCATCAACGAACCCGACAGGCCAATTCCTTCGGGCCGGATCCCCGGGCGCTGGGGGCTGTGGATCGCATTGGCGATGACCCTGCTTTCGCTGGCCATCGGCTGGCTTCTGGGGCCCTGGGGCTTTGCCGCGACGGTGCTGGGCGTGCTGGCCGCATGGGCCTATTCCGCCGAACCGGTGCGGCTGAAGCGTTCCGGCTGGTGGGGGCCCGGTCTGGTCGGGCTCAGCTATGAGACCCTGCCCTGGATCACCGGCGCCGCGGTTCTGAGCGCGGGCGCCCCGGCAGCGCCGGTTCTGGTCGTCGCCTTGCTTTATGGTCTGGGCGCGCATGGCATCATGACTCTGAACGATTTCAAGGCGCTCGAGGGCGACCGGCAGATGGGGGTCAACTCCCTGCCGGTGACGCTGGGCCCCGACCGCGCGGCGCGGGTGGCCTGCCTGGTCATGTCGGTGCCACAGGTCGCTGTTGCGGTGCTGCTGGCGCTCTGGGACCGGCCGTTGCACGCCCTGGGCGTTGCCGCGGTTCTGGCCCTGCAATTCTGGGCAATGACGGTGATGTTCCGCGATCCCAAGGGCAAGGCGCCCTGGTACAACGGCACAGGGGTACTTCTCTATGTCGCAGGCATGATGATTGCCGCCTTCGCCTTGCGGGGGATGGGCGCATGACACTGGGGTGGCTGTCGATCGTACGGCTGGGCGTGGTGCAGATGTGCCTCGGGGCCATCGTCGTGCTGACAACGTCGACGCTGAACCGGCTGATGGTGGTCGAACTGGCCCTGCCGGCCGTGCTTCCGGGGCTTCTGGTCGCGCTGCACTATGGCATCCAGATCACCCGCCCGAACTGGGGCTTCCTGTCCGACACCGGCGGCAACCGGACGCGGTGGATCATCGGGGGCATGGCCGTTCTGGCCGCGGGCGGTGTTCTGGCGGCGCTGGGCGTGCAGATCATGGAACGCAGCTTTGCAGCGGGTCTGGCGGTTTCGGTTCTGGCCTATGCGCTGATCGGGCTGGGCGTCGGCGCCGCCGGCACCTCGCTGCTGGCCCTGCTGGCCACCGCCACGCACCCGCGCCGGCGCGCGGCCGCCGCCACCATAACCTGGCTTATGATGATCGCCGGCATCGCCGTGACCGCGGCCACAGTGGGTGCGTTTCTCGATCCCTATACACCTGCGCTTCTGCTGCGGATCGTCGGCATCGTGACCGGTGGCGCCGTGGCTCTGACGGTGCTTGCGGTCTGGGGGATCGAACGGTCGGTCGATGCCTCGCCGACGCCCGAGGACATGCCGTTCCGGCACGGCCTGCGCGAGATATGGGCCGAGCGCAAGGCCCGCAACTTCACGGTTTTCGTGTTCCTTTCGATGACCGCCTACTTCATGCAGGAACTGATACTGGAGCCCTACGCCGGGCTTGTCTTCGGCTTTACGCCGGGACAGTCGACATCGCTTTCCGGCGCGCAGAACGGGGGCGTCTTTCTGGGTATGTTGATGGTAGGTATCGTGGCAACCGGCCTGGGGCGCGGTTCGTTGCGCGCCTGGGTGGTGGCCGGCTGCCTTGGATCGGCGCTGATGCTGGGCGTGATCGCGGCGCTCGGGCCTCTGGGGCCGGGCGCGCCGCTGGTGCCCGCGGTGGCCGGGCTGGGCGTTTTCAACGGCATGTTCGCGGTGGCGGCGATCGGATCCATGATGGCGCTGGCCGGCGAAGGCCGCAGTGCCCGCGAAGGCACGCGGATGGGCCTGTGGGGCGCGGCCCAGGCGATGGCCGCCGGCTTTGGCGGGTTGGCCGGGGCCGCGGCTGTCGATGTGATGCGCCCTTTGGCGCTCAGCGATGCCAGCGCCTTCGGCACTGTTTTTCTTGTGGAGGCGGGGCTGTTCGTCGCCTCGGCGCTGATGGCGATGCGGGTGATGTCCCGCGGCCCGGCGCGCTCCACCTCCACTCTGGTTCCGGGAGAATGAGCCATGTATGATGTCGTCGTCGTGGGCGGTGGGCCATCCGGCGCCACTGCCGCAGAAGATCTGGTGCGGTCGGGCCACAGCGTCGCGCTGCTGGACCGGGACGGGCGGATCAAACCCTGTGGCGGCGCGATACCGCCGCGCCTGATGCAGGATTTCCACATCACCGACGCGCAACTTGTGGCCAAGGTGAACACCGCGCGCATGATATCGCCCACCGGGCGGCATGTGGACATCCCGATCGAAAACGGCTTTGTCGGCATGGTCGACCGCAAGGATTTCGATCCGTTCTTGCGCCAGCGCGCGGCGCTTGCCGGGGCCGATCTGCTGACCGGCACGTTCCTGCGCATCGAACGCGACGCCGGAACGCGCGTGATCTACCGCGACAAGGACAGCGGCGAAGAACGTGCCCTGCCCTGCCGGCTGGTGATCGGCGCGGATGGCGCCCGCAGCCGCGTCGGGCGCGCCGAAGTGCCGGGCGGCGACAAGATCCCCTATGTGCTGGCCTATCACGAGATCATCAAGGCCCCGGAAAAGACCGCGATCTACGACCCCGAGCGCTGCGACGTCATCTATGACGGGGTGATTTCACCCGACTTCTACGGCTGGATCTTTCCGCATGGCGACAGCGCCAGCGTCGGCATGGGGACCGAGGTGGCCAGCGTGGACCTGAAGGCCGCCACTGCCGCCTTGCGGGCCGCATCGGGCCTGAGCGAATGCGAGACCCTGCGCCGCGAAGGCGCGCCGATCCCGCTGAAACCGCTGGACCGCTGGGACAATGGCAGCGACGTGGTGCTGGCCGGCGACGCCGCCGGCGTGGTGGCGCCGTCATCGGGCGAAGGCATCTATTATGCGATGGTCGGCGGACGCGTCGCCGCAACAGCCTGTGCGGCGGCCCTGGCATCGGGCCGCGCGCGCGATCTGCAACTGGCCCGGCGTCTGTTCATGAAAGAGCACAAGACCGTGTTTCGCGTGCTGGCATCAATGCAGAACGCCTATTACCGCAGCGACGACCGCCGCGAGCGCTTTGTGTCATTGTGTCACGACATCGATGTGCAGCGGTTGACCTTCGAAGCCTACATGAACAAGAGGCTGGTCAAGGCGCGCCCGATGGCGCACCTGAAGATCGGTATCAAGAACCTTGCGCATCTGACGGGGCTGGTTCGGGCGGAACACATATGAACATCATGATACCGGCCTGGGTCGATGGCGCGCTGACCCCGGTCGAGAAACTGGAAGCGCACAAGAAGGGGCTGCGGCACAAGGCGGTTTCGGTCTTTGTGATCAGCGGTCGCGACGTGCTGTTGCAGCGGCGCGCCCTGGGCAAGTACCATACCCCCGGCCTTTGGGCGAACACCTGTTGCACGCATCCCGATTGGGACGAAGCACCCGAGCGCTGCGCGGTCCGGCGGCTGGAAGAAGAGCTGGGCATCCGCGGCCTGTTTCCCGAATTCCGGCACAGGCTGGAATACCGGGCAGACGTGGGCAACGGGCTGATCGAACACGAGGTGGTCGATGTGTTCCTGGCCCGCGCCGCGCCGCGCCTGCGGCTGGCGCCCAATCCGGACGAGGTTATGGAAACCCGCTGGATCGATTATCATGACTTGCTGGCGGAAGTGGCGCGGTACCCCGACCGCTATACGCCCTGGCTGAAGATTTATTTGCGCGACTATGCCGATACGATTTTCGGCCCGGACCTCGTCATCGCGGCGCGCTGAAACGGGCGACGCGCCTGGCGGCACCCTGTGATCGGCCGCCCGTTCCGGGCGCCCGATGCCTCCGGCGGGGATATTTGACGCAAGTGGAAGGTGGGCCGCGCGCCCGGCAGCCCGGGGCGCGGGAAACTCGGGCTTGCGCGGGAGACGGCGGTCGGCTTAGGTGCCGGCATGAAAATACTGTTTGTGCACCAGAACATGCCGGGCCAGTACCGCGAGTTGATCAAATGGCTCGTGCAGCAGGGCGGGCACGAGATCTACTTCATCACCCAGCGCAAGGGGATCGAACTGCCGGGGGTGACTTCGGTGGTCTACAAGGCGCATCATGTTCCACCCAAGGGCACCTACGGGTTGTCGCGGGTCTGGGAAGAGGCGGCGGGCGTCGGGTTTGGCGCGGCACAGGCCGCGCGCAGGCTTCAGGACGATCGCGGCTTCGTGCCGGACATCGTGGTGGGCCATGTCGGCTGGGGCGAATTGACGTTTTTCAAGCAGGTCTGGCCGGATGTGCCGATCATCGGGTTTTTCGAGTACTACTATCGCAACCACGGCGGACCGGTGAACTTCGACCCCGAGGAACCTGCGTCGGAGTTTTCGGAATTCCTGTTGCAGGCGCGCAATGCGGTGCCTTGCGCCAACATCCAGACCGTCGATCTGGCGCAATGTCCGACGCGGTGGCAGCAAGACTGTTTTCCGCCGGGATTTCAGGACAAGATGTATGTCTGTCATGACGGGATCCGTACCGACCTTCTGTCGCCCGATCCGAACGTTTCCGTGCGGCTGTCGCGCTATCCGCGCCCGCTGACCCGCCAGGACGAGGTTCTGACATATGTCGCGCGCAACATGGAGCGGACCCGCGGTTTTCACAAGATGATGCGGGCCCTGCCCCATATCCTGGAAGCGCGCCCCGAGGCACGGGTGATCATGGTGGGTGGCAACGAGGTGTCTTATGGCAAGAAGAGCGGCCACCCCGGCGGTTTGCGTGGCGAGATGGAAGCCGAGATCGGCGACCGGCTGGACTGGAGCCGGGTACATTTTGTCGGCCGGGTGCCCTATTCCGCCTTTACCCAGCTGATCCAGGTCAGCCGCTGCCATGTCTATCTGTCGATGCCTTTCGTCCTGTCTTGGTCGTTGCTGGAATCGATGGCGATGCAGGCCACCATCGTGGCATCGGATGTCGCATCGGTGCGCGAGGTCGTGCGGCATGGCGAAACCGGGCTTTTGGTGGATTTCTTCGATCACGAGGCGCTGGCGGCGCAGGTGGTCGAGGTGCTGGCCCATCCCGAACGCCACGCCCACCTTGGCCCCAATGCGCGGGCGCATGTGGTATCCGAGTACGATTTCCTGACCCGTTGCCTGCCCGAACACATCGCGCGCATCAACAGCCTTGTCCCCGCCGACAAGGCCATTCCGACACCGCCAAGCTGGGGCTGAGATCAGTTGTTGGTGGCGATGGTCACCAAGCCGAACACGCTACCCACCAGCGCAAAGATCGTCTGGGTGTTGGTCACCGGGCTTTCGGAGATATAGACGAGGTCGTTGGCGTTGATCGCGAAGTTGCGCGCCGAGAACAGCCCGTCGGATGTGGTGAGGTCCAGCGCGAAGATCACCCGCGTCTCGCGCGGGCCGCGGACCCCGGGGCGCACGGCGCTGGCTGGGTATTCGCGA
Organism: Paracoccaceae bacterium; assembly: GCA_024742705.1. GTDB lineage: Bacteria > Pseudomonadota > Alphaproteobacteria > Rhodobacterales > Rhodobacteraceae > JANSXZ01. The sequence goes on from JANSXZ010000002.1 coordinate 89,433, forward strand.
AGGATCAGCACGCCCTTGGGATTGGCGCGGGCATCGTTCACCCCGCCGATGATCGCCGCGGCATCCATGGCCGAGACCTCGTCCTTGGGAAAGGGATGGAGCGCCTCGCGACCGGCCGCGCCCAACGACAGGAAGTAACGCCGATCGGCCTCGACGAGAACCCGGTCGCCGCCGCGCAGCCGCGTGTCGAGCGCCGGGTTGGCATAGAGCCTCTGGATCGAGGTGCCGAAAATCTGGCCGCCGCGCAGCAGGCGGATCTGCGGATTGTTCAGCCCGCCGGCGATTCCGCCACCGGCCGAAATAAGCGAAAGAACCGAGAAATTGCCATCCGGCATGGCGTAGGGGCCGGGGCGGGCGACGCCGCCGATCAGATCGACGGAATTGGCCCGTCCCGCGGCATAGGACAGCTGCACCTGGGCCGAGGGGATGATCGACTCGAGATCGCGCTGGATCTGCTCGCGGGCGCTGCCCGACGACCGGCCGGCGACGCGGACCTCGCCGACATAGGGCAAAAAGACGGTCCCGGCCGAAGAAACGGTCATCGGGTCCATCTTGACGACCCTCTGGTTGGGGCTGGTCAGAAGCGAATTCCCACCGCTGTCCCAGATCTGGATGCTCAGCTGATCGCCCGGGCGGATCAGTTGGCTGGTGGCGCCGCTGCTGGTGCCGATCCAGTTCAGCCGGTCTTCCCCGGCCACCGGCCATTGCGATACCGTGGGAAGAAAGGCGCGGCTGACGGTGTAGAGCGCGAATTCAGCTTCGGGCGTGTCGGCACCGCGCACCACTTCGGATTGCATGCCGGCCCCGCGCGGAAGCGATGCACAGGCGGCCAGCAGGATAGCACAGCCGAAACAGGCCAGCCTTATGATCGTGTTTTTCATTCTTGTCTTGCAGCCCCGCGGATTTGACGGGCCAAGTGGCTTTGCCCCGCACGCAACGACTCCGCCATTGGAATCCCCCGGCGGGCAAGATACTTCCTGTGATCATGACGTCAACGCCAACAATGCCGACACACGGGTTTCCGCCGACCATCGTTCTGGGTGCCACCGGACGGTTGGGCGGAATGTTGCGCGCCGCCTGGCAGGATCGGTTCCCGGTGATCTGGCAGGCGCGGCATCCGCGGCCGGGTTTTCTGTGCCTCGATCCCGACGCCGACGCTTCCGCGCTTTCGGCGCAGGTTGTGGTCTGTCTTGCGGGGGTGACACCGGCGACCGCCGCCGCGACGGGCTGCGCGATGGATCTGAATGTGGATCTGGCGCTGCAGGCGGTTCGGATGGCGGCGGGCATGGGCGCCGATCACGTGTTTCTGGCCTCGTCGGCGGCAGTCTACGGCGCGGCGGGCGGGGTTCTGGCCGAAACCGGCGACTGCCACCCGGTGTCCGACTATGGCCGCGCGAAGCTGCGCATGGAGCATGAGGCCCGCGCGCTGGGCCGGCGCATGGGCGTCGGCGTGACCGCCTTGCGGATCGGCAACGTGGCCGGCGCGGATGCGATCCTGGGCGGCTGGCGTGCCGGTATGCAGATCGACCGTTTGTCCGACGGGCGCACGCCGCGGCGCAGCTATATCGGGCCGGCCTGTTTCGCGCGGGCCCTGGGTGCGCTGATCTGCCGGACGGCGGACTTGCCCGGCGTCATCAACCTGAGCGCGCCGGGCGCGGTGGAAATGGGCGCGCTTCTGGATGCCGCCGGCCTGGCCTGGCAGCCGCGCGAGGCCGGGCCCGGTGTCATCGCCGAGGTCGAGCTGAGCACACGGCGCCTGGCCCGTCATGTGCGGTTCGCCCCCGCCGACAGCAGCCCCGAGGGGCTGGCCGCGCAATTCCGCGATTTTCAGGCAATGGCATAAAGGCGGGATATGACCTGGTCCAAGCGCATATACGATCTGTTCTTCGCCAGCCTTCTGGTGGTGATCCTGGGGCCGATCCTGATCGGGTTGCTGATCTGGCTCTGGGTGCGTCAGGGCAGGCCGCTGTTTTATGTCGCCGAGCGGATGAAGGGCCCTGACCGGCCCTTCGCCCTGTGGAAACTGCGCACCATGACAGTGGTGGAAGGCGATCGCGGCGTCACCGGGCAGGACAAGGCCGCGCGGATCACCCCGGCCGGCGCATGGCTGCGGCGCAAGCGTCTGGACGAGTTTCCGCAACTGTGGAACATCCTGCGCGGCGATCTGAGCTTCGTCGGACCGCGCCCGCCGCTGCGCGAGTATGTCGAGAGGTTTCCCGAGATTTATGGAGAGGTTCTGAAATCGCGCCCCGGCGTCACCGGCCTTGCGACGATTTTGTACCACAAGCATGAAACCGCGCTTCTCGACCGGTGCACCACCCCGGAAGAGACCGACCGGGTGTATTGCCGCACCTGCGTTCCGCGCAAGGCCCGTCTGGACCTGATCTATCAGCGCCACCAGAACATGTGCTACGACTTCGAGATCGTTTTTCAAACCATCGGCAACCTGTTCCGCCGGGGCGGACGGGGCTAAGCTGAGGCTTTCGGCGTCAGGGCGGCGAAAATTGGTAGGATAGTCCGTTTTTTGAGCAGATCCCTTTCTTTGACGTTTTTCTCGTGGTAACGCTCGTGGCTACTGATCGTTTACGAATTCTTCATATTTTATCGGTTTCGGGTGTCGGGAAAACGCAAACGCTGTCTTGACGATTTTGGAATACGGACTCTGCGGGTAACGGGTCCGACAGGAGTGTGAGAACGTGTTGCTCAATCTCGTGAAAACGATGTCACGCTCGCAAAAGCGCACGATCATGCTGGCCGTGGATGTGATGATCGTTCCGCTGGCGCTGTTCTTCACGTTTTCGGTGTCGTTGGCGCAGGATCAGGTCGTGCCAATGATGTTCGACTATCTGGCGATCCTGCCTTACATCATATTGCTGACGATCGGCCTGTCGGTCTGGTTGGGCATCTGTTCGCTGCAACTGAACGCCTACGACGGCAGCGCGGTCGGCCTCACCGCGATTTTCGCGATCATCCTCGCGTCGGCATCGTCGGTGCTGTCGTCTCTGGCCGAACTGGATCTTTCGGCATCCGCGCAGGTGCTTTTCGGGATCAGTTTCTTTGTCTTTTCGACAGTCAGCCGCGCGGTGATGCTTCAGGTGGTCCTGGCGATCTACCGCCGGTCCACGCCGCCTTGCCGGGTTCTGATCTATGGCGCGGGCACCACCGGCGCCCAGCTTGTATCGGCCTTCCGCGCGCATGAATCGATCTTTCCGGTCGCCTTCGTCGATGACAATCCGGCGATTCAGGGCATCGACGTTCTGGGCCTTCCGGTCTATTCGCCGCTGCGCATCGCCGACATCGTGGAAGAGCGCAAGATCGACCGCGTGTTGTTGGCCGTGCCTTCGCTCAGCCCGCCAAAACAGGCGCAGATCGCCCGCAAGCTTCAGAAGATGGGACTCGAGGTGCAGACCCTGCCGTCGTTCTCGCAGCTGATCGGCGAGGAGCCTCTGATTTCCAAGCTTACCACGGTTCAGCCGAAACGATTTCTCAACCGCTCCGAGGTTCAGTCGCCGCTGGGCGATGGCAGCGATTGTTATGCGGGCCGGGTCGTTCTGATCTCGGGCGCAGGCGGCACCATCGGGTCGGAACTGTGCCGTCAGGTTCTGGAATGCAGGCCGAAGAAGCTGGTGCTTTACGAACTCAGCGAATTCGCCTTGTACAATGTCGACATGGAACTGCGTCAGTCCGCCGAAGGCACCGACATAGCGATCGTGCCGGTTCTGGGGTCGGTCACGGATCCGCGCCAGGTGCGACAGGTCTTTGCCCGCCACGACGTGCAGGTCGTGCTGCACGCGGCGGCCTACAAGCATGTGCCGCTGGTCGAGGAAAACCCTTTGGCCGGTCTGGCCAACAACGTCTTCGGAACCCAGACCCTTGCGCGCGAAGCCGCCGATGCCGGGGTCGAGAGGATCATCCTCGTGTCGTCCGACAAGGCCGTGCGCCCGGCCAATATCATGGGCGCGTCGAAACGGCTGGCCGAACTGGTGATGCAGGATCTGGCGGTGCGGGTGCCGGCCGGCGAAGGCCCGATCTATTCCATCGTCCGCTTCGGCAATGTTCTGGGATCGTCGGGATCGGTTGTGCCGCTGTTTCAGGAGCAGATCCGCCGTGGCGGCCCCGTCACTGTCACCCATCCCAACGTCACGCGGTACTTCATGACCGTGCAAGAGGCGGTGAAGCTGGTGCTGAAGGCCGGCGCCATGGCCAAGGGCGGCGAAATCTTCGTTCTGGACATGGGCAACCCGGTGTCGATCGCCAAACTGGCGCGGCAGGTGATCGAAAGCGGTGGTTACACAGTCCGCGACGAAGACAACCCCGATGGCGATATCGAAATCACCTTCACGGGCCTGCGCCCAGGCGAAAAGATGTCCGAGGAGCTGACGATTTCCGGCGAGCTGATCGGCACCACCCATCAGAAGGTGTTTTCCACGCCCGATGAAAAACTGTCCGAAATCGAAGTAGCATCGGTTTTGCGCGGTCTGCGCCACGCCCTTGCCGCCGGCGACGAGGATCAAGCCCGCGAAGTCGTCAAGCGGTGGGTCGCGGGGTATCATTCTCCGACAGCGGCCGAACGCCAGGTCAACTGACAAGCGGCGGCCAGCCGCCCGCGGCACCGATGAACCGCTTGCATCCCGCCCCGCAAAGATGCTTTAGCTGACGGAACTGGGATGGGGGCATACCGGGTTGCGCCAAGGATCTAGATCAATTGTGGCCGTTGCCTTACTGGCCTGCGCCGTGCAGGTGCAGACGGCCCGCGCGCAACAGGCCGATGTGTCGGGGTTCACCCCGCTGCCACAACCATCGCTGAACTTCTACGGCGCGCCGGGGCTGATCGACATGCCTTCGGGCGAAGCCGCGCCCGACGGTCAGTTTACCTTTTCCGTATCGAATTTCGCCGGAATCACCCGCACCACGCTCAGCTTTCAGGCAACGCCGCGCATTTCGGCCAGCTTCCGCTATGCCGGTATTCAGGACTGGAACAGCAACGGATTCGACACCTACTACGACCGCAGCTTCGATGTGCGCTTCCTGGTTCTGCCGGAAACCCGCCGCTTGCCCGCGGTAACGGTCGGGCTTCAGGATTTTGTCGGCACGGGCATCTATGCCGGCGAATATGTGGCGGCCACCAAAACCTTCATGAACCCCGGCATCGGCAGCCTGGTGCTGCCCGGACGGGTCAAGGTGACGGCTGGCCTTGGCTGGGGGCGGCTGGGATCATCCGGGTCGATCGGTTCACCATTCGGGGCGAACCGGCCGGTGTTCGATCCCAACAGCACCGGCGGGCAGGTGTCTTATGATCAGTGGTTTCGCGGCCCGGCAGCGCCCTTTGGCGGCATCGAATGGCAACCCACCGACCGCCTCGGGCTGAAACTCGAATATTCCTCGGACGCCTACACCGCCGAAACCGCCACCCGCAATGTCTTTGATCGCCGGTCGCGGATCAACTTCGGCGCCGAATACGAAGTGTCGCGGCGCGTGCGCCTGGGCGGGTACTATCTCTATGGCGCCGAAGCCGGGGTGAGCCTGCAATTTCAGCTGAACCCGCAGGATCCGGTCACGCCCTTCGCGATTCCCGGCCCCGTGCCGGTGCCGGTGCGCCCCGACGCCACCGCCGATCCGGCCGCCTGGAGCACGGCCTGGGCGGGCAACGCCGCGGCCCCCGCCGCGCTGCGCGATGCGCTAAGCCGGGTCATGGCCGGCGACGGCCTGCTGATCGAGGCGCTGCGCGTGGATGCGCACAGTGCCGAACTGCGCTATCGCAACGCGCGCTACATGTCGCAGGCGCTGGGGCTGGGCCGGGCCGCAAGGGCGATGGCGCTGGTGCTGCCCGCATCGGTCGAAACCTTCCGCCTGGTGCCGATGCGCGGCGGTCTCGCGCTGTCCGAAATCGTCATCCGGCGATCGGATCTCGAGGCGCTCGAGTTCGACGCCGAAGCCGCCGCAGCGCTTCTTGCCGTCACCGGCATCGGCGATGCCACGCCCGATCCGGCCGCCGATGCGGCAACAGACACGACGCTCTATCCTGAATTCTTCTGGTCGATCTCGCCTTTTGTCGCCCCCTCGTATTTCGACCCCGACAGCCCGGTCCGCGCCGATGCCGGTGTGGAATTCGCGGCAAGCTACCGCTTTGCGCCGGGCTGGATTGCCGCCGGCCGGGTGCGGCACAGGCTGGCAGGCAACATCACCGACGCCACCCGGTTTTCCAATTCGGTGCTGCCGCGGGTGCGCACGGACGCCCTGCGCTATGCGCAGGCCACCGACACATCGCTGGAAGAACTGTACATCGCACGCCAGTGGAAACCGGCCAGCGATCTCTATGCGCGTGTCAGTTTTGGCTATCTGGAGAAGATGTTCGCCGGTCTGTCGACCGAACTGCTGTGGAAACCGGCCTCGACCGATTTTGCCCTTGGGGTCGAGGCCAATTATGTGCGCCAGCGCGCCTATGATCAGCGTTTCGGCCTGCGCGACTATTCTGTCGCCACGGGCCATGTCTCGGCCTATTACGACATCGGCCAGGGATTTCATGCGCAGCTGGACGTGGGCCGGTATCTGGCCGGCGATCTGGGCGCGACGCTGACGGTGGACCGTGAATTCGACAACGGCTGGAGCGTCGGCGGCTTCTTCACGCTCACCGATGTCTCGGCGGCGGAATTCGGGGAAGGCTCGTTCGACAAGGGGATTCGCTTCACCATTCCGGTCAACTGGTTCCTCGGCAAGCCATCGCAGCAATCGGTATCGGCAACGATCCGTCCGGTTCAGCGTGACGGCGGCGCGCGGCTGCGGGTGCCCGGACGGCTTTACGAACAAATCCGCGATGCGCACCGCGCCGCACTGGAGGACCAATGGGCCAGGGTCTGGGAATGATCCGCCGTCTCGCAGCGGCGTTGGTGGTTGTGGCGGTTGTCGCCGGATGCAGCGGCGGCACGGTGCAGGAGCGGCCCGGCCCGCTTTTGCTGACAGCGATCGGCAACGCCCGCACCGCCATTGCCAACCGTGGCGCCCCCGCGCCGCGCCCGCAGGTCACCCGCGCGCTTCTGGATACGGTCGACGAACCGGTGCTGGAAGCGCTGCGCGAAACCACCGGCGATTTCGCCGTGTTGCAGCGGATCGTGCGGCGCGACGCGGCGGGCGGATCAGAGATCGCCGTTTGGCGGGTGCCCGGCGGTGCCACGCTGTCGCTGCGCGACGATGTGTTGATTGGCACCCACGGACTGGGCGAGGATCTGCAATCCAGCGCCGTTGAACCGGTGATCGCCGCCCTGCACGCGCGCGGCGGTGCCGGCCAGCGCGTTCAGTTCGTATTGGACGACGACAACAAGCTGCGCCGCATCGCCAGCGCCTGCACAATCGAAAGCCTTGGCCGCGAGACGCTGACAATCGTCGAACGTGCCCGTCGCACAGAGCGTCTGCGCGAAACGTGCAGCGGGCCACAGGGGCGGTTCGTCAATGAATACTGGATTGATTCGGACCGCCCGGTGATCTGGCAATCGCGCCAGTGGGCGGGCCCCACTGTCGGCCATTTGCAGCTGCGGCGATTGAAATTGTAGCTTTTGCCCGCATGAGTGGCAAAAATGTTCCGATAGATACAGATCGTCGAAACAGGTTGTTGCGAAGGTCGGGGCGGCACGTTATGTCTCCTCTAGACTATGCAACAAGGATTTCCGACATGAAGAAAGCGACCGCACTGCTGTCCGTCCTGGTTATGGGCCTGTCCGTTTCGACAGCCGCCTACGCTGGCAACACGGAAGAAGTTGAGGACGATGATGAAGTTGTCGTGGCTGTGCCCGACGCATCGGGTGCTGGCCTCTTCGGGGGCGCGCTGGCCGGTGGCGGTGGCGCTGCTGCTGCTCTGGCATTCGCCGCTCTGGCCGTGGCCGCCGGTGGCGGATCGGACAGCACGACGACCACGCCCAACCCGTAAGCTTCGGCCCATCGGTTCAAGCAATCTGATCGGCGCAGGCCCCCGCGGCCTGCGCCGTTCTGTGTCTGGATAACGGTTTATGGGCCTGCTGCGGCTTCAGGCACCGGGTTCAGGCAACTGCGCGGCCACCGCCTGCGGTGCATCCCAATGCACCGAGTGGCCGGCGCCCGGCACCGTCAGCACATCGACATCGCCCAAACCGGCCAACGCGTTGCGCGCCAGCGCCTCGGGCAGGATCAAATCGTCGGCACCCAGGATCGCCCGCACTGGGGGCCGCACCGGGCCGCGCGGCGGATCATATCCGGTCAGCGCGCCCAGCTGATGGCGCATCGCCTCTGCGGATTGCGCATGGGGGTAGTGCATCGCCCCCGTCAGCGCCGCCTCGATTGCGCCGGGCCGGTCATAAACCTCGGGCGCGAAAAGCCACGGAAAGAAACTGCGCAGCCACAGATCCGGCGGCGCGTCGCTTTCGCGAATCGCGACCAGCGCCTCGAACAGCGCGACGTTGCGCGCCAGACGCAGCGGGGCCGCCGCCAGAAGCGTGACGCCCGCAACCCGCTCGGGCGCGGTGCGCGCCAGGTGCAGCGCGATCAGCCCGCCCAGCGAATGGCCCAGCACATGCGCCTGCGCCAGGTTCAGATCGTCCAGCAGCGCAAGGATATCTGCCGCACAGACCGGCACGCTCAGCGGGGCGTTCCACGGCACCGTTCGGCCCGTGGCCCGATTGTCGGGGCGGATCACCCTGAAACCGCCGACCAGTGGCAAAAGCGGCGCCCAGCTTGCGCTGTCGCTGCACATCCCGGCGATCATCACCAGCGGCGGGCCGGTGCCGTCGGTCTCGTAATGCATCGTCACGCCGTCGCGCAGCGCCAGACGGGGCATCAGCCGGCGTTCCAGCAGGGCAGGATGTCGCCCGGTGCCGGCCGGGCCAGAAAGACCGCCCGCGCAATCGCCCGCGCCAGGCACAGCGACGCGGCATGGCCGATCTCGGCCAACAGGCGATCGTCGCCCTGTGCCGCCGTGCCTGTCGACACCGCAAAGACCAGATCGCCATCGCCCGGCCCGTGCGCCGGCACGACCGCGCGCCCGATCCCGTCGTGCGCCGCCATCGCCACGCGCTGACACTGGGCCTTGCTCAGCGGCGCATCGGTGGCGACGATGGCGATGGTGGTATTGGCCCTTTCCGAGGCGCCGTGCATCGCGGCGGCCTTGCGGCTGGCCAGCGTTCGGCCCAGACCGCTGGCCGGATCAGGGCCCAGCCCGCCGAATTCGGCATCGATTTCGAAGGGCGCGGCCCAGAAATGCCTTTCGCCGGGTGTTGTGGCGCTGCCCATCGGGTTCGCGGCCACCAGCGCGCCCACCGTGGCGCCGCCGGGCAACCGCAGCGAGGCCGACCCCAGGCCGCCCTTCAGCATCGCGGTCAGCGCACCGGTGCCGGCACCCGCACTGCCCAGCGCGAAATCCGTGCCCGCCGCCGCCAGCGCGCCGCGGCCCAGCGCGCGATAGGGATTCTCGTCCCAGTCCTTGCGCCCGCCGTTCAGCAGATCGAAGACGATGGCGCCCGGCACCAGCGGGATCACCGCGGGCCCGATGCGAAATCCCCGCCCTTCCGCGCGCAGCCCGTCGACAACGCCCGAACAAGCGTCGAGGCCGTAGGCCGATCCGCCCGCCAGCACCAGGGCATCGACCTGCGCGACCGACTTGTCGGGCGCCAGAAGGTCCGTCTCGCGGGTGCCCGGTGCCCCGCCCATGACATGCACTGCGGCGGTAAACCGTTCCGGCGCGGTCAGAACCGTGACGCCGGATTTCAGATCGCCATCGGCGGCATTGCCAACCAACAGCCCCGGAACGTCGGTGATCAGGTTGCGCGGCCCCGGCATCATCATCAGATGCAGCGCCCGCCGTCGACTTCCATGCAGACACCGGTGACCATGCTGGCCTCGTCCGAGCACAGGTACAGGGCCGCGTTGCCGATGTCGTCGGGTTGCGAGAACCGGCCCAGCGGGATCGTGGACAAGAACCTGGCGCGCATTTCCGGCGTGTCTTCGCCCATGAAAGATTTCAGCAACGGCGTTTCGCCCGCCACCGGGTTTACCGCGTTCACCCGGATGCCTGACGGGGCCAGTTCGACGGCCATCGTGCGGGTGGCGGTGATCATCCATCCCTTCGACGCGTTGTACCAGTTCAGGCGCGGGCGCGGGGAAACGCCCGCCGTCGACGCGATGTTCAGGAACGCGCCGGTACCGCGCTGTTTCATATGTGGCACCAACGCCCGCGCGGTCAGGTAGACCGACCGCATGTTGACATTGAACACACGGTCGAAATCGGCGTCGTCCACATCTTCCAACGGCGCCGGCATATGGGTGATACCTGCATTGTTCACCATGATGTCGACATGTCCCCAGGCCTCGATGGCGGCCTGCGCCATCGCGTCTACCTGCGCCTTGTCGCTGACATCCACCTGCCGCGAGATGGCGTGATCGCCCATCTGATCGGCCAGGTCACGCGCCCCGGTCCCGTTGACATCGGCAATCATGACACGCGCGCCATTGGCGGTGAAACGCCGTACGATCCCCGCGCCGAATCCCGACGCCCCCCCGGTGACGATGGCCGTCTTGCCTGTCAGTCTCATGGCCGCGCTCCTTGCCTTTGCGGTTTGCGGGCCGGCCACATCCGGCCCTGGGTGCGCCACAGTTGACGCGATGCACGGCCAACTGGCAAGCCCCGCAAGCGGTCAACCGTGAAAGGCCGCCACGGTCTTTAGCGTGGAAAATCCGTACAGCGCCTCGAAACCCTTTTCGCGGCCATGGCCGGATTTTCCGACCCCGCCAAAGGGCAGCTCCACACCGCCGCCCGCGCCATAGTTGTTGATGAACACCTGCCCCGACTTCAGCGCCCGCGCCAGCCGCATCTGGCGCGCGCCGTCGCGGGTCCAGACGCTGGCCACAAGGCCGTAGTCCGTACCATTGGCGATGCGCAGGGCATCGGCCTCGTCGTCGAAGGGGATCAGCACCTGCACCGGGCCGAAGATCTCGTCACGCGCCAGCACATGGTCATGCGGCACATCGGCAAACAGCGTGGGCAGCACATAGGCACCGGTTTCGGGCGCGTCGGGCATCAGCCGCCCGGTGGCGGCCACCGTCAGATCCGCGCCCTGCGTCAGAAATCCTTCGACAATGGCCTTCTGGCGGGCCGAGATCAGCGGCCCCAGCCGCATGTCGGCAATGGCCGGGCCAACAGTCAGATCCGCGTAGGCGTCGGCCATGCCCGCGCGCACCCTGTCGTAGATCCCGCGTTGCACCAGGATCCGCGACGAGGCCGAACAGGTCTGGCCGGCGTTCTGCACGCCGGCGTTCACCAGAAACGGCAGCGCCGCCTCCAGATCGGCATCGTCGAACACCAGTTGCGGCGACTTGCCCCCCAGTTCCAGCGTCACCGGCACCACATTGGCCGCCGCTGCCGCCTGCACCAGCGCGCCGGTGCGCACCGATCCGGTAAAGCTGATGTGATGCACGCCGGGATGCGCCGTCAGTGCCGCGCCCGCTTCCGCGCCCAAGCCCGGCACCACGTTCAGCGCCCCCGCCGGCAGCCCCGCCCCAACCGCGATATGCGCAAAGGCAAGCGCAGTCAGACAGGCCTCTTCGGCGGGTTTCAGAACCGCGGCGTTGCCCATCGCAAGCGCGGCGCCCACCGACCGGCCGATAATCTGCATCGGATAGTTCCAGGGCACGATATGGCCGGTCACCCCGTGCGGTTCGCGCAAGGTGTAAACGGTATAGCCCTCCAGGTAGGGGATGGTTTCACCGTGCAGCTTGTCGGCGGCGCCACCGTAGAACTCCATGTACCGCGCCAGGGCGACGGCATCGGCGCGCGCCTGGCTCAGCGGTTTGCCCACGTCGCGCGCCTCGATCGCCGCCAGCGCATCGGCCCGCTCCAGCACCGCCTGCCCGATCCGCGTGAGGATGCGGCCGCGTTCCAGCGCGGTCATCCGCCCCCAGGGCCCGTCCATCGCGGCCTGCGCGGCACCCACAGCCGCATCGATGTCGGCACCCCGGCCGCGCGCGATCCGCGCCAGGTGCGATCCGTCGGAAGGATCGGTCAGCGGCAGCGTCCCGCCATCCCGGGCCGGCACCCAATCGCCCCCGATAAGGCACAGACCGGGATCGAACCACAGGATATCAGACATTCTCGGACCTCTTGAATTGCGCCGGATCCGGCAGCCGAGGGGCCGCCGCGATCAGGCTTTTGGTATAGGCATGGCGCGGTTCGGCGAAAACCCTTTCCGTCGGGCCTTCTTCGACGATCTCGCCGGCCTGCATCACCAGCACCCTGTCGGTGACCGACCGAACCACCGACAGGTCGTGACTGATAAACAAATAGCTCAGATCGTACTGACGGCACAAAGCGGCCAGCAGATCCAGGATCTGCGCGCGCACCGAAACATCCAGCGCGCTGACCGCCTCGTCCAGCACGATCAGATCGGGCCGCACGATCAAGGCCCGTGCGATGGCGATGCGCTGGCGTTGCCCGCCCGAGAATTCGTGAATGTATTTCCCCGCGTCCGCCGGCGTCAGGCCCACCGCCGTCAGCGCCGCGGCCACCGCTTCGGCGCGCGCCGCGCCGCGCGGCGGATCGGGCAACAGGTGGTAGGGTTCGGTGATCAGCCGGTCGACCCGGTGGCGGGGGTTGAAGCTGCCAAACGGATCCTGGAACACCACCTGCATCCGGCGACGCACCGCCAGATCGGGGCGCGTGCCCGCGAACACCGGCGCCCCGCCCAGCGTGATCGTCCCGGCCTGTACCGGTTCCAGCCCGAGGATCGCGCGGGTGAGCGTGGACTTGCCACAGCCCGATTCGCCCACCAGGCCCAGCCGCTCGCCCTTGTTCAGCACCAGGTTGACACCACGCACCGCATCGAACCGGCCGGGTTTGCGAAACGGCCCGCGACGCGGCAAGGGATAGCTGCGCCAGACCCCGCGCAACTCCAGAAGCGGGACCGGCGGCGGCGGCGGCGGCAGATCCACCCGATGCGCCGAGGCCGCGAACAGCATCCGCGTGTAGGGGTGACGCATGTTTGCGATAAGGTCGGACGTCGGCCCTTGCTCGACAATCTCGCCCTTGCGCATAACGGCAATCCGGTCGGCCATCTCGGCCACGACAGCCAGGTCGTGCGTGATCATCAGAAGGCCCATGCCGAATTCGGCCGCCAGCCCCTTCAGCAGCTTCAGGATCTGCGCCTGCGTGGTGACATCAAGGGCGGTCGTCGGCTCATCGGCGATCAGAAGCCGCGGCCGCAGGGCAATCGCCATCGCGATGACGACGCGCTGGCGCTGCCCCCCCGAAAGCTCGTGCGGATAGCGGCCGGGCGGAAACCGTTCAGCCGGCAGCCCCACCCTCTCCAGCATGGCGCGTGCCGCCGCCATAGCGCCCGCCCGATCCATCGCCCGGTGGATCAGGATCGTTTCGGCAACCTGCGCGCCGATGGGCTTGACCGGGTTCAGCGCCGTCATCGGCTCCTGGAAAACCATGCCGATGTCCTTGCCGCGCACACCGCACATCTGCGGTTCGGTCAGGCGCAGCAGGTCGCGCCCGCCCAGCCGCAACGCCCCGCTCACCGTTGCGCCCTGCGGCAACAGGCCCATCGTCGCCAGTGCGGTCATGGATTTTCCCGATCCGCTTTCGCCGGTCACGGCCACGGTTTCGCCCTGCGCCACCCGCAGGGTCACATCGCGCAGGATCGGCGTGCCGTGGATCGCCACACTCAGGCCGTCGATGTCCAGCAGGCTCATGCGCGCGCCACCCGCAGCCGCGGATCCAGCCAGTCGCGCAGACCGTCCCCCATGAGGTTCAGGCCCAGCACCGTCAGAACGATGGCACAGCCCGGCACCAGCGCCAGATGCGGCGCGAGCGCAACCATGGTCTGGGCATCGGCCAGCATTCGGCCCCAGCTGGGCAGGGGCGGCTGGGCGCCCAGCCCGACATAGCTCAGACCCGCTTCCGCAAGGATGCCCAGGCTGAACTGAATGGTGCCCTGGACGATCAGCAGGTTGGCGATGTTGGGCAGGATATGCTCGGCCGATATCCGCGCCGCCGACTTGCCACAGACCCGCGCCGCCATGATGAACTCGCGCTGCCACAACGCCATCGCCGCCCCGCGCGAGATCCGCGCGAAGACCGGAATGTTGAAGATGCCGATGGCCACGATGGCATTCACAGCGCCGGGCCCGAAAACGGCGGTGATCAGAATGGCGATCACCAGCGACGGAAAGGCGAAGATCAGATCGTTGCCGCGCATGATCGTCTCGTCCAGAAGGCTGCCGCGCCGCGCCGCCGCCGCCAGCCCCAGCGGCACCCCCAGCACCATTCCGATGCTCACCGCCACCAGGGCCACGGCAATCGACGTGCGCGCGCCAACCATGATCATGCTCAGGATGTCGCGTCCGAAATGATCGGTCCCCAGAAGGTGCCCGGCCCCCGGCGTCTGCAGACGGCCGGGAATGTTCAGCGCGCCGGGATCATGCGGCGTCCAGACAAACGACACCAGAGCCGCCGCAAGGAACGCCCCCGACAACACACCGCCCAGGACCAGGTTGCGGTTCATGTCCGCGACCTCAGACGCGGATCGACGGCGGCATAGGCCAGATCGACCAGAAAGTTCACCATGATCACCGCGAACACCAGAAGCATCACAACCGACTCGACGACAATCAGGTCGCGCGCCGAAATCGCCTGGAACACCAGCCGCCCCAGTCCCGGCAGATAAAACACCTGCTCGATGATGATCGACCCCGCCAGAAGAAACGAAAACTGCAAACCGATGATCGTCAGCACCGGGATCATCGCATTGCGCAACGCATGGCGCCACAACGCCTGGCGCCGGCTCAGCCCCTTGGCACGCGCGCTGCGCATGAAATCCTCGCCCAGAATGTCCAGAAGCGACGATCGCATCACCCGCGCCAGGATCGCCGCCTGCGGCAGCGCCAGCGACACCGCCGGCAAGGTCAGCGAATGAAGCCCCACCCAGGGTCCGTCGTCCCAACCGGCAAATCCGCCGGCGTTGAACCACCGCAGATTGATCGCAAAGATCACAACCATCATCATCGCAAACCAGAAGTTCGGCACCGCCACACCCAGCTGCGTGGCACCCATCACCGCCACGTCGCCCGCCCGCCCACGCCGCGCCGCCGCATAGATGCCCGCGGGAAAGGCGATCGCCGTGCTCAGCACCAACGCATAGAGCGCCAGCGGAAGCGACACCCACAGCCGGTCCGCGATCATCTGCGACACCGGCGTGCGGTAGGTATACGAGGTGCCGAAATCCCCGGTCAGCATCCCCGACACCCAAGCCAGGTAGCGCTCCCATTGCGGCACATCCAGCCCAAGTTCTGCGCGCAGCGCCGCCACCGTGTCCGGCTGCGCGTTGACCCCCAGCATGAACGAAGCCGGGTCGCCGGGCGCCACCTCGACCACCATGAATATCGCCATGCTGGCCACCACCAGGCTCACCGCAAGCGACACTAGACGTCTGAGAACATAGCCGATCATCCCAGAACCCTATGGGCGGTGCGCGGCCGCGTCCAGAACTCTTGCGCGACCGCCGCGCCACTTCATCTTGCCGGATAAACTCCCGCCGGAGGCTCCCTCGACCGCCACCGCCGCGACACTGCGGCCCTGGCGCCGCCGGCACGCCGCATTACCTTCGCGCCATGGCCGACATCCCGCGCTTCATCGGATCCGAAATCTATCGCCATTCCACTTATGGCCGCTGGCACCCGCTGCGCGTGCCCCGCGTTTCCACGGTGATGGATCTCAGCCGCGCGCTCGGCTGGTTGCCGCGCGCGCAGTTCATTGCGTCGCCGCGCGCCCGCCCGAAGGCGCTGCATCACTGGCACACGCCCGCCTATATCGCGGCACTGCAACGCGCCGAACGCCGCCAGACCGTAAGCGATGCGGAACGCGCCCGTTTCGCCATAGGCACCGTGTCGAATCCGGTCTACCCCGAGGTGTTCCGTCGCCCCGCGACCGCGGCGGGCGGCTCGATCCTCGCCGGCGAACTGCTCGCCGCGCCGGGCGTCATATACAATCCCGCCGGCGGAACGCATCACGGGATGCCCGACCGCGCCAACGGGTTTTGCTATCTCAACGATCCGGTGCTGGCGATGCTGTCGTTGCGCGCGCGCGGCGTGCGCCGCATCGCCTATGTCGACATCGACGCGCATCATCCCGATGGCGTCGAGGTCGGGTTTGCCGGCGATCCCGATTGCCTGATGATCTCGGTGCACGAAGACGGGCTCTGGCCGCGCACCGGCGCGCTCGGGGACGACGCCGGCGGCAATGCCTTCAACCTGCCTGTCGCGCCCGGCATGAACGACAGCGAAATGGCCTTTGTCCGCGACGTCCTGATCGGACCGCTGGTGGAATCCTTCCGCCCCGATGCCGTGGTGCTGCAATGCGGGGCGGATGCGGTTCTCGAGGATCCGCAGGCGCATCTGGCGCTGTCCAACAATGCCCATTGGGCGGTGGTTGCGGCGCTGCGGCCGCTGGCGCCGCGGTTCCTGGTGCTGGGCGGCGGCGGCTACAACCCCTGGTCGGTCGGGCGGCTCTGGACAGGGGTCTGGGCGACACTTCAGGGCCACGAAATCCCCGACCGTCTGCCCGCCGAAGCCGAAACCGTCCTGCGCGCGCTGCGTTTCGATGGCAACAGCCGGGGGCGCAATCCGCCGGATCACTGGTTCACCACGCTGCGCGATGCCCCTCGCCCCGGACCGCTGGGCGATCAGTTGCGGCAGCGCGTCGCGCATCTGCTGCGCCGGGCATCCGCCTAGCCGAAGCCACCGGCCCGGCCGCGCGGCATCAGCCCGCGTTGCGCGCGGCGCTGCCGGTCAGCGACAGGAACACATCCTCAAGATCGGGCTCTTCGGTCTTGACGTCGCGAATACCGATGCCCGCCGCCCGAACCATGTTCAGAACGTCGTCGGCGGTGGTCTGGCCGGTGCGATACTCCAGCGCGATCGCGCCGTCGCCGCGCCATGATGCCCGGATGCCATCGGCCCCGGGCAATTCCGCAACCGGCGCCACCGGTTGGATCACCATCGTCTTCATGTCCAGCCGTCCCAGAAGGTTGGCGGTGCTGTCCTGCGCCACTTTGCGGCCCTGGTCGATGATGGCGATGCGGTCGCACATCTCCTCGGCCTCTTCCAGATAATGCGTGGTCAGGATGATCGTCATGCCCCTGGCGTTCAGCTTGCGGATGTTCTCCCACAGCATCTGCCGCAATTCGATATCCACCCCGGCGGTGGGTTCGTCCAGAACCAGGACATGCGGCCGGTGCACCAGCGCCTTGCCCAGCAACAGCCGTCGCCGCATCCCCCCGGACAGGGTGCGCGCATAGGCACCGGCCTTGTCGCTCAGGCCGATCATCGCGAGGATCTCGTCGCTGCGGCGTTGCGCTGCGGGCACCCCGTACAGCCCCGCCTGAACCTCGAGCGCGTCGCGTGGCGTAAAGAAGGGATCGAGGTTCAGCTCCTGCGGCATCACGCCGATGGCCGCGCGGCTCTGACGTGGATTGCGGTCCTGATCAAAGCCCCAGATCTCGACCTTGCCGGATGTCTTGGTGACCAGACCCGCCAGGATGTTGATCAGCGTCGATTTGCCGGCGCCGTTCGGACCCAGAAGGCCAAAGACCGACCCACGCGGAATCGCCAGATCGACACCGTGCAGCGCGGTTTTGGCCGGGCTGCGGCCGCTGCCGCGATAGGTCTTGGTCAGTCCGGTCAGACGGATTGCATCTTCGCCCATTTGCGCCCCTTGCCCCCGCATTGTGCTTGGCTCATAAACGCAGGTAACCCATGCCCGCCGGGGCGACAACCAGAAGGATTGCGCAGCCGATGACCATTGAGGCCCCTGAAACCAAGATCGTCGAGTCGTTCCGGATCGCTTGCGACGGTGGTGAAGGCGCGTTGGGCCACCCCCGCGTCTGGTTGCAGATACCGCAAACCCGCGGCTGGGTCGAATGCGGCTATTGCGACTGCAAGTTCATCCACAAGGATTTCGCCGGAACCTCCGGCAGCTGACAGGCGGCCGGAAAATCGGCCCGGCCACGGCAGCGCGGGTTCTGGACATGGCGCCGCCGGCGCGCCATGAACAGGCATCCGGCGCAGCAAGGAGACAGGCATGGCATTCGGCAAGGGGCACCACCTGCATCTGATCGACGGATCGGCGTTCATCTTCCGCGCCTACCACGCGCTGCCGCCGCTGACGCGCAAATCCGACGGCCTGCCGATCGGCGCGGTCTCGGGCTTCTGCAACATGCTGCACCGCTATGTCGAAGGCAACCACGGCCCCGATGCGCCCACCCATGTGGCCGTCGTGTTCGACAAGGGCAGCCACACGTTCCGCAACGATCTTTATGACCAGTACAAGGCCAACCGCGAAGCGATGCCCGAGGATCTGCGCCCGCAGATCCCGCTGACCCGGCAGGCGACCGAGGCGTTCAACATCGCCTGCAAGGAACTGGAGGGTTACGAGGCCGACGACATCATCGCCACCCTGACATGCCGCGCCCGCGACGCCGGCGGGCGGGTCACGATCATCAGTTCGGACAAGGATCTGATGCAGCTTGTCGGCGACGGTGTGGAAATGCTGGACGCCATGAAGAACCGCAGGATCGACCGGGACGGCGTCATCGAAAAGTTTGGCGTCGGACCCGACCGGGTTGTGGATGTGCAGGCACTGGCCGGCGATTCGGTGGACAACGTGCCCGGCGCGCCGGGGATCGGCATCAAGACCGCCGCCCTGCTGATCAACGAATTCGGCTCGCTCGAGGCGTTGCTGGAGCGCGCCGAGGAAATCCGTCAGCCCAAACGCCGCCAGACGCTGATCGAACATCGCGAGATGATCGAACTGTCCAAGCGGCTGGTGCAGCTGGATTGCGAGATGACGCTGGATTTCACGCTGGAAGATCTCGAGGTGCGCGACCCCGACCCCGACAGGCTGATGGGTTTCCTGGCCGATATGGAGTTCCGCACCCTGACCCGGCGCATCGCGACGCAACTGGGTGTCGATGCGCCGGCCGTGCCCGAACCCGAAGCCCCCGCGGCGCCCGACGGCCCGCAGGCCGCGCCGCTCTCGGAAAGCCGTCACGAGGCGGTGACCGACATCGAAACGCTCAAGGCATGGATCGCCCGGATCCACGAAACCGGCCACGTCGCGGTGGATACCGAAACCACGGCCCTGAACGAAATGACCGCCGAACTGGTGGGCATATCGTTGTGCGTTCAGCCCGGTCATGCCTGCTATATTCCCCTGACGCACAAGGCTGGCGCCGGTGGCGACGATCTGTTCAGCGATGCGACGCTGGCCGAGGGACAACTGGACCTGACCGAGGTGCTGGACCTTCTGCGCCCGATGCTGGAAGATCCGGCGGTTCTGAAAATCGGCCAGAACATGAAGTACGACGCCAAGATCCTGGCCCGCCATGGCATCCGCGTAGCACCTGTCGACGACACGATGCTGATGTCCTACGCGATGCATGGCGGTCTGCACGGCCATGGCATGGACACCCTGTCGGAGCGCTATCTGGGGCATACGCCGATTCCCATCAAACCCCTTCTGGGCGGCGGGAAATCCGCGATCACCTTCGATCGTGTGCCGCTGGACAAGGCGGTGCCCTATGCCGCCGAAGATGCCGAGATCACATTGCGGTTGTGGCAACAGTTCAAACCGGCGCTGCATGGCGCGCGGGTGACCACGGTCTATGAAACGCTGGAACGGCCGATGGTCGCGGTTCTGGCGGATATGGAAATGACCGGCATCAAGGTGGATCGTGACACGCTCAGCCGGATGTCGAACGCCTTTGCCCAGAAGATGGCCGGTCTCGAACACGAGATCCACGAACTGGCCGGGCGCGCCTTCAACGTCGGATCGCCCAAGCAACTGGGCGAGATCCTGTTCGACGAAATGGGGCTCGAGGGTGGCAAGCGCGGCAAGACCGGGGCCTATGCCACCGGCGCCGACGTGCTTGAAGATCTGGCGACGGAACATGAACTGCCGGCGCGGGTTCTCGACTGGCGGCAGATTTCGAAATTGAAGTCGACGTATACCGATGCGCTTCAGGACCATATCAACCCGGAAACCGGGCGGGTGCACACGTCGTATTCCATTGCCGGCGCATCGACCGGGCGGCTTGCCTCGACCGATCCGAACCTGCAAAACATCCCGATCCGGACCGAGGAAGGCCGCCGCATCCGCGAAGCCTTTGTCGCCGAACCCGGCAAGACGCTGATCGCGCTGGACTATAGCCAGATCGAATTGCGCATCCTGGCGCATATCGCCAGGATCCCGCAATTGCAGCAAGCCTTTGCCGACGGGCTGGACATCCACGCGCTGACCGCGTCCGAGATGTTCGATGTTCCCCTCGACCAGATGACACCGGAAATCCGCCGCCGGGCCAAGGCGATCAATTTCGGTGTGATCTACGGCATTTCGGGTTTCGGGCTGGCGCGCAACCTGCGGATTCCGCGCGCCGAGGCGCAGGGCTTCATCGACCGCTATTTCGAACGGTTTCCCGGCATCCGCACCTACATGGACGACACCAAGGCCTTCGCGAAGGAACACGGCTATGTCCAGACGCTGTTCGGGCGCAAGATCCACACGCCCGAAATCAACGCCCGCGGCCCGCGCGCGGGCTTTGCCCAGCGCGCGGCGATCAACGCGCCCATTCAGGGCACCGCCGCCGATGTGATCCGCCGCGCGATGGTGCGGATGCCGGATGCCATCGCCGGCCTGCCCGCCCGGATGCTGTTGCAGGTCCACGACGAACTGCTGTTCGAAGTCGACGAAGCGGCGGCCGACCAGGTGATCGACGTGGCCCGCGACGTGATGCAAAGGGCGTCGGATCCGGTGGTACGGCTGGATGTGCCGTTGATCGTGGATGCCGGTCGCGGCGCGAACTGGGCCGAAGCGCACTGACCGCGGTTGCCGTTTGAAGGGGCGCGGTTTCAGCCCGCTGCCGCCCACCGCGACAACCATTCCAGCCCCGCCTTCGTGGTCGTGCGGGGCACATAGGCCGCCGCGATCCAGCCGTCATAGCCGCTGTCGTGAAACGCCGTCCTGAGCGCGGCGAAATCGATATCGCCGCCATCTGCCGGTTCGCTTCGGTCAGGCGACTGGGCCACGCGCACATGTGCCACCCGCGACGCGTGTTCGGCCCAGACGGCAACCGCGTCGCCCCCGGTCTGCCGGGCATGGGCACTGTCGTATTGCAGCCCGACATTGGCCCTGTCGACCGCCGCGAGCACGCGATCGGCCAGGGGAAAATCCGTCAGGAAGTATCCCGGCACCTCTGCCGGGGCCTTTGGGGCGATGACAAAGCTCTGGTTCGGGGCGAAATCGGCGGCCCACTTCAGGTTGTCGACAAGCGCGTCATGGGCGGCGTCGCCCGATGCGGCCCCGCAGGTCAGATGAATATGGGCGGGCTTCAGAATGGACGCATAGCGCAGCACCCGCCGCACATCCGATTGAAAACGGGCTCGGCCTTCGGGCAAGGCCGCAAACCCCGGCATGCCGCCAGTGTAATTCGGCGGCGGTGCGTCCATCACCACCATCTTGTGACCCGTCCGAACCAGATGGTGGCGCAGATCCTGCGCGGAAAGATGATAGGGGTCGTTCACCTCGACACCGGCGAACCCCGCCTCGGCGGCCGCGGCGAACCGTTCGGCAAAAGGCAGCTCGGCGAAAAGAAAATCCAGATTTGCCGCAAATTTCATCATATTTGGGCCTTTGAATGTTGAGAGCCAGAAAGCCCCCGCTTTCACCGCAGGCGTTCTGGCCACGGAACCGGCCAGGACGTGTTTTCGCCACGGCATCCACAGGCGAAATCTTACACAAGATGCGCCGAATCGCCAAATCCGCAGCCGCGGGCGGCGGCGATCAAGCCGGATCGAGATCCTCCGAGGGGATCACGGGAAAGAAGACCCCGCGCGACCAGACGCCAAACCACCCGTCGTGGTGGCTGCACAGTTCGACCATGCGGTAAAAGCTTTTGCGGTCGATCCGCGCCTCAAGGTTCCGGCGCACGCGGACATAGGGCGCCGGCTCGCCGGTTTCGGCGTCACGTTCAACCCGGATCGGCAGGTCGGCGCCGGCGGGCACCGCATCGCCCACATTGGTCATGAAGGTCAGCGCCTGGGTTTCCGCCGCGCCCTCGGCATCGAAATCCACGGCGATGAACGGCACGTCCTCGACCGTGATCCCCACCTTCTCGACGGGCGTGACCAGGTAATACCTGTCGCCCTCGCGTTTCAGAATCGATGCGAACATACGCACCAGTTCCGGCCGCCCGAAAGCCGACCCAAGGTAGGTCCAGCGGCCATCGCGATCGATGCGGATGTCCAGATCGCCACAGAACGGCGGATCCCATTTTTCGACCGGCGGCAATCCGCGCGGTTTGGCTGCCCTGACGGATGCAGCCAGCCCCTCGGCAGATGGAGTAACAGCTTTTTGTCCGCTCATTGCTTTTGCCATTTCCGTTTCGCGAGATACACTCATCCTGACGCCTATATAAAACCCCCGAAAGGAATGTCATGTCCGATGCAACTGATCTGATCGCCGAGATTGAGGCGCTGGAGGGCAAACTGGCCGACGCCAGGGCGTCGATCACCAAGCGCTTCATCGGTCAGGAAAGGGTGGTCGATCTGACTCTGACCGCGCTTTTGTGCGGCGGTCACGCATTGTTGATCGGCCTGCCGGGGCTGGGCAAGACGCGGCTGGTCGAAACGCTGAGCACGGTGATGGGCCTGCATGGCAACCGCATCCAGTTCACGCCCGATCTGATGCCCGCCGACATCCTCGGGTCCGAGGTTCTGGACAAGGCCGCAGACGGCACCCGTGCCTTCCGCTTCGTGCCCGGCCCGATCTTCTGCCAACTGCTGATGGCCGATGAAATCAACCGCGCCAGCCCGCGCACCCAATCCGCCCTGTTGCAGGCCATGCAGGAGAAAACCGTGACGGTGGCCGGCGAAAACCGCCCCCTTGGCATCCCGTTCCATGTGCTCGCCACCCAGAACCCGATCGAGCAGGAGGGCACCTATCCTCTGCCCGAGGCCCAGCTGGACCGTTTTCTGGTGCAGATCGACGTGGCCTACCCCGATCGCAAGACCGAACGCGATATCCTTCTGGCCACCACCGGCGTGACCGACGAGCAGGCCACCGAGGTCTTCACCCAGGCCGAACTGCTGTCGGCGCAGACGCTTTTGCGGCGGATGCCTGTGGGCGACAGCGTGGTCGAAATGATCCTGGATCTGGTGCGCGCCTTCCGCCCCGACGAACCCGATGCCTCGGACCGGGTGCGCGACACCGTCGCCTGGGGGCCCGGCCCGCGTGCGGCGCAGGCGCTGATGCTGACGGTGCGCGCACGGGCGCTGTTGCAGGGGCGCCTGGCGCCGTCGGCCGAAGATGTGATCGACATGGCCCGCCCGGTTCTGACGCACCGCATGGCGCTGAACTTCGCCGCCCGCGCCCGCGGCGACAGCCTGTCGGACCTGATTGAAACCACCGCCGCCGCGCTGACCCGCACCGAGGCCGCGGCGTGACAACACCCCAAAGCCTGCGCGCAAGATCGGAAGCCGAAGCCAGCCGCCTGCCGCCGCTTCTGGCGCGGGCCGAACATCTGGCCGGAACCGTTCTGCTGGGCGATCACGGGCGCCGCCGTGCCGGCCTGGGCGACGACTTCTGGCAGTATCGTCCGGTCCGCCAGGGCGACAGCAAGCGCATGATAGATCACCGCCGTTCCGCGCGCGGCGACCAGCAGTTCGTGCGCGAACGCGAATGGCAGATTGCCCAGTCGGTGATGATGTGGATAGATCAGGGCGCATCGATGCGCTTTGCCTCGCGCGACGACCTGAGCACCAAGATCGACCGCGCGCGGGTTCTTGGCCTTGCCACCGCGATCCTTCTGGTGCGCGGCGGCGAAAGGGTGGGCCTGACCGGCACCACCCTGCCCCCGCGCCGCGGCAACGCACAGATCATGCGGCTTGCCACATCGTTCTCGACCGATCAGCCCGAAGACTATTCGCCGCCCGAACACCGGGCGATGATCCCGCACGCACGCGCGGTTTTCATTTCCGATTTTCTCGGCGACATGGCGGATGTGGAACTGGCCCTGACCAAGGCCGCCGACAGGGGCGTGCGGGGCGTGCTGTTGCAGGTTCTCGACCCGATAGAAGAGCTGTTCCCGTTTCAGGGCCGCACGATCTTTGAAAGCGTGGGCGGCACTCTCAGCCACGAGACGCTGAAGGCCAGCGACCTGCGCGAGCGATACCTGGCCCGGCTTGAAGAACGCAAGGCACACCTGCGGCGGCTGACCCGGGCAACCGGCTGGCACCTGGGGCTGCATCATACCGGCGACAGCGCGCAATCGGCCCTGCTGTGGCTTTACCGGGCCCTCGACGGGAGCGCGAAATGACAATTCTGGGCATTGGTTTCGCCGCGCCTTGGCTTTTGGCCGCGCTGGCCGCGCTGCCGGTTCTGTGGCTGATCCTGCGCGCGGTCCCGCCAGCGCCGATACGCCGCCGTTTTCCCGGCGTGGCGCTTTTGCTGGGCCTGCGCGACGACGAAAGCGTGTCCGACCGCACGCCCTGGTGGCTGTTGCTGTTGCGGATGCTGGCGGTTGCCGCGGTGATCGTCGGGCTGGCCGGACCGGTGCTGAACCCGCAGGACGACCGGGCCGGCTCGGGCCCTCTTCTGGTTCTGATCGACGGCAGTTGGGCCGGCGCGACCCGTTGGCCGGCCAAGATGGATCTGCTGGATGCGCAGTTGGCCGACGCCGGGCGCGCCGGACGTCCGGTTGCCATCAGCATCCTGTCGCGCGGCGAACCCCCGGTGTTCCAGACCGCCGAAGCCTGGCGCAGCCGGCTGCCGGGGCTCAACCCCGCGCCCTGGCAACCCGGCCCCGATCAGATTGCCCGGATGATCGAAGCCATCGAAGGCGAACCCCGGTTCGACACACACTGGTTCAGCGATGGGCTGGACCATGACGGGCGCAACGATCTGCTGTCCGCGCTGGAGACGCGCGGCGCCGTCCGGGTGTTCCAGACCGGCGGCGCGGTACAGGGGCTGTTGCCCGCGCGCTTCGAAGACGGCGCCATCGCGCTGACGGTGCGGCGTTCGGCAGGTGGCGCGGCACGCGACGTGGCGATCGTGGCGCAGGGGCGCGACCCCGCGGGCACCGAACGCGCGCTGGCCGTGGCCACGGCCGCCTTTGCCGCAGACAGCGACACGGCCGCCGCCGAGATGGTGCTGCCGGCCGAACTGCGCGCCCGCATCACCCGGTTCGAAATTCAGGGCGAAAGATCTGCCGGCGCAACCACGCTGACCGATGACAGCCTGCGCCGGCGCGAGGTCGCCCTGATCGCCGGCCGCGAGGATCGCGAGGGGCTGGAACTGCTGTCGCCGCTGCATTACCTGGAACAGGCGCTGGCCCCCACCGCCGATTTGCTGGACGGGGCCATTCTGGACATCTTGCCGGCAAATCCCGATGTGATGATCCTGGCGGATGTCGCCACCCTGGCGGCGGCGGAACAGGCCGCTCTGACCGAATGGATCGAAAACGGCGGCATGTTGCTGCGCTTTGCCGGCCCGCGCCTCGCGGCCAGCGATGTCAGCCGCGACGCCGAGGATCCGCTGATGCCGGTGCGCCTGCGGGCCGGTGGCCGCAGCGTCGGCGGCGCCATGAGCTGGGGCGAACCCAAGGCGCTGGCCCCTTTCGCCGACGGCACGCCTTTCTTCGGCCTGGCGGTGCCCGAGGATGTCACCGTGACCGCCCAGGTCATGGCACAGCCCGATCCGACACTGGCAGACCGGGTGATCGCCGCGCTCAGCGACGGCACGCCTCTGGTTACGCGCAAGGCAATCGGCCAGGGCCAGGTTGTTCTGTTTCATGTGACCGCCAATGCGGAGTGGTCCAGCCTTCCCTTGTCGGGACTGTTCGTCGAGATGCTGGAACGGCTGGCGGTGTCTTCGGCGCTGCGCGCACCCAGCGCCGGGGATCTGGCCGGCACCACATGGCGGCCAATTGCGGTTCTCGACGGGTATGGAACCGTGGTGGATGCCGCGAACCTGCCGGGCGTGGACGGCCCGCGCCTGGCCGAGGCACCTGTCGGCCCCGATCTGCTGCCCGGTGTCTACCAGTCCGACGACCGGCGGCTGGCCCGCAACGTCCTGGGCTCCGATGCCACGCTGGCGCCCGCTCTGTGGCCCGCGCGGATCCCTGTCGAGGGTCTGACGCTGCGCGCCGAAGTGCCTCTGGGCGGTCTGCTGCTCAGCCTGGCGGTGGCGCTGTTGCTGGCCGATGTGATCGCGTCTCTGGCGCTTTCGGGACGGCTGGGCAGCGCCCGACGGATGGCCGCGGCACTGGTGGCCGTCACGCTTCTTGGGGTGGCCCACGCCCCCCCGGCAGCGGCCCAGAGCGACGATGACACACTGGCCCGCGCGGCCACGGCCGAGGTGGTTCTGGCGCATGTGCTGACCGGCGATGCCGATCTGGACGCGCTGGCCCGCGCTGGTCTGACCGGGCTTTCCGAAACGCTGTTCTTCCGCACGTCGGTCGAACCCGAAGACCCCATTGGCGTCGATCTGGAACTGGACGAACTGGCGTTCTTTCCGGTGCTCTACTGGCCGATCACACCCGAACAACCGATCCCGTCGGACATCGCCTATGGCAAGCTGAACGCCTATCTGCGCTCGGGCGGGATGATCCTGTTCGATACCCGCGACGCCGATATCTCGGGTTTCGGCACGGCGAGCGCGAACGGACGCAAACTGCAACGGCTGGCCGCACCTCTCGATATCCCCCCGCTCGAGCCGCTGCCCGAGGATCACGTTCTGACGCGCACCTTCTATCTGCTTCAGGACTTTCCGGGCCGCCACAACAGCCGCGACATATGGGTCGAGGCCGCGCCGCCCGATGCCGAACAGATCGAAGGCATGCCATTCCGCAATCTCAACGACGGCGTAACACCGATCGTCGTCGGCGGCAACGACTGGGCCGCGGCATGGGCCGTCGATGACAACGGCCGCCCGCTGTTGCCTGTGGGCCGCGGGTTTTCCGGCGAACGCCAGCGCGAGCTGGCCTATCGTTTCGGCGTCAATCTGGTCATGCATGTGCTGACCGGCAACTACAAATCCGATCAGGTGCATGTTCCCGCCCTGCTCGACAGGTTGGGCCAATGAACGCAACGATCCTCTTCGATCCCCTGATTCCCTGGCCCGCGATTGCCGCGGTGGCCATGCTGGCGTTGGCCGGTGTCGGGCTGGCGCTGTGGCGCGGCCTGTCGGGCTGGGCCCTGCGCGGGCTGGCCGCCGTGGTGCTGATCGCCGCGCTCACCGGCCCCGTCTACCAGCGCGAGGACCGCGCGCCGCTGGCGGATATCGTCGTGCTGCTGGAGGACCGCAGCGCCAGCCAGGATCTTTCCGACCGGCCGGATCAGACCGCAAGCGCCGCCGATACGCTGGAATCCCGGCTGGCCAACCGCGAGAACACCGAAGTGCGCCGGGTCGTCGTGCCCGATGGCGCCGGCGACGCGGGCACCGAACTGATGCGCGCCCTGTCGGACGTTCTGGCCGAAGAGCCACTGGCGCGGATTGCCGGGATCGTCGCCCTCAGCGACGGGCGGTTGCACGATCTGGAAAGGGCCCCCGATCTGCCCGCGCCGCTGCATCTGCTGCTGACCGGACGGGACGACGATTGGGACAGGCGCCTTGTGGTGCGCAACGCCCCGGCGTTCGCGATCATCGGCGAACCGGTCACGCTGACCCTGCGGATCGAGGACACCGGTGCCGCACCGGCGCCCGGCGGCCTCGCACCGCTGGAGATTTCGGTGGATGGCGCCCCGCCCGAACGGTTCCAGGTGCCGATCGGCCAGGACATTGACCTGCCGGTCACCCTGCCGCACGGCGGGCGCAATGTGCTGCAGTTCACCGTGCCCGAAGCCGAAGGCGAGCTGACCGACCGCAACAACACGGCGCTGATCCAGATGAACGGCGTGCGCGACCGGCTGCGTGTCCTTCTGGTATCGGGCGAACCGCATCAGGGCGGGCGGACATGGCGCAACCTTCTGAAATCCGACAGCTCGGTGGATCTGGTGCATTTCACCATCCTGCGGCCGCCGGAAAAGCAGGATGGCGTGCCGGTCAGCGAACTGTCGCTGATCGCCTTCCCCACCCGCGAGCTGTTTCTGGAAAAGATCGACGATTTCGATCTGATCATCTTCGACCGTTACAAGCGGCGCGGCATCCTGCCGGCGATCTACCTTGATAACGTGGCCCGTTATGTCAACGACGGTGGCGCGGTTCTGGTTGCCGCCGGTCCGGATTTCGCCGGCGCCGACAGCATCTACCGGTCGCCTCTGGCGCCGGTCCTGCCCGCCGAACCCAGCGCCCGCGTGATCGAGGAACGCTATCGCCCCCGTGTCACCGACCTGGGCCAGCGGCACCCTGTCACCGCCGACCTGACCGGCGGCGATACATGGGGCGCCTGGATGCGCCAGATCGACGTCACGCCGCAGCGTGGCAATGTCGTCATGTCCGGCAGCGGCGACCGCCCGCTTCTGGTGCTCGATCGGGTCGGCGAAGGCCGCGTGGCCCTGCTTGCGTCAGACCACGCCTGGTTATGGAACCGCGGCTATGAAGGCGGCGGTCCGCAGATGGAGCTTTTGCGCCGCCTCGCCCACTGGATGATGAAGGAACCCGACCTGGAGGAGGAAGCCCTCTGGGCCGAGCCCACCGGGCAGACCATGCGCATTATCCGCCGCAGCCTCGATGAAACCGTGGGCCCCGTGACCGTGACCAACCCCGACGGCACCACCGCCGAACTGACCTTGCAGGAGGTCAGCCCGGGACGTTTCGAAACGTTGTACGATGGTCCCGACATCGGGCTTTACCGGTTGTCGCAAGGCGACCGGGAGGCTGTGATCGGCCTCGGGCCGGCCGCGCCGCGCGAATTCGAACAGACCATCGCCACCGGGGATCTGCTGGCGCCGCTTATCGCGCCGCTGCGCGGAGGCATCCTGCGGCTCGAACAGGGCATCCCGACATTGCGCGATGTGCGCGAAGGCCGGCCCGCCGCGGGCCGGGGGTGGATCGGGCTGACACCGCGCAACGCCTACGAAACCCGCGACGTGACCCAGTTGCCGTTGCTGCCGGCCTGGCTGGTGCTGCTTCTGGCCAGCGCGCTGATCGTCGGCGGCTGGCTGCGCGAAGGCCGCCGCTGACCGGCCCCGACCCGGCGCAACGGACCACGCCCGGCAGGCTCAGTCGATACGCACACGCACCCGCGCGGCATTGCCCCGCGCGTCCAGAAGCACAAGCGTGGAAAACCCCGCCCCCGGCCGGGGAATATGCCATTCGCCGCCCCGCAACCCCGAGGCCACGACCCGCCCGTTGGCGAGAAGCGCATAGGGTGGCTGACCGCCCCGGCCCTTTACCGTGATCGGCCCGTCCCCCGCGCCCAGCCGCGCACCATCGGGCGGAAACACGATCCGGGGCGCGCGGGCGCCGGCGATCTCGAAGGCCGCCGCCGGCGGGCGGTATCTCTGCAACCGCGCGGGCAACGTCACCGGGCCCGGCCCCAGCGTGGCGCGGGGCGGCGCGGCCAGCGGATCGAAGGCGGGTTTCAGCCGGCCAAAGGCCTCGAACAGCACCGGCGCCGCCAGGTCGCCTCCGAATGCGCCGGGCACCGGCGTGCCATCGGCACGCCCGATCCACACGCCGATGACATGGCGGCCATCCCAACCGATGGCCCAGGCATCGCGGTGGCCATAGGATGTGCCGGTCTTGTAGGCCAGCGCGCCCGCCGGTGCCCCCGGAGGCGGCGGCAACCCGGCAAGGATATGCCCGACCTGCCATGCGGCCACCTCCGACACCACCCGGCGGTGCCGCTCGGCCACCGCCTTGTCCGACGCTGCCGAATGATGATGCAGAGCGATTTCCTCACCGCCCCGCGCCAGGGCCGCGTAAAGCTGAACCAGATCGTGCAGCGACAGCCCGACGCCGCCCAGCGACACCGCGAGGCCCGGCGCCCGGCCCGCGAGGGCCGGCGCGGCACCCGAACGGCGCAGGGCATCCATGATCCGCGCCGGCCCGATGGCATCCGCCAAGCGCACGACCGGGATGTTCAGCGATTGCTGCAACGCCAGGCGCACCGGCACATCGCCCCGGAACACGCCATCGAAGTTGCGCGGCGCATAGCGGCCAAACTGCACCGGCCCGTCGTTTATCAGCGTTTCCGGGTGTACCAGCCCAAGGTCGAAGGCCAGAGCGTAGACCAACGGCTTCAGCGTCGATCCCGGCGAGCGCAAGGCCTGCGTCATGTCGACAAACCCCTGCCGCGGCCCCGGCGCGTAATCGGGCGATCCGGCCGAGGCAAGGATCGCCCCGCTCTGGTGATCGGCAACCAGAATGGCCGCTGACAACCGCGCGACCCCGCCGTGCACCGCATCGCGGGCCAGTGTCTCGATCCGCGCCTGAAGGCCCGCATCCAGCGTCAGGTCGTGGCGGGAGGCGTCGGGGGTGGCGGCCACGACACGATCGGTCAGATGCGGTGCCAGGCGTACGAACGGTCGCATGGTGTCGGGCAGTTCCGCCGCCATGGCCTCGGCCTCGGTTTCGGCGTCGATCAGGCCCGCCGCGCGCAGCCGCGCCAGAACCCGCGTCCGCGCCGTCGCGGCGGCATCGGGATGGCGATCGGGCCGCCGCGCTTCGGGCGCCTGCGGAAGCGCCACCAGCATCGCGATTTCCGCGGCGGTCAGCCGGGCGGGCGGCTTTCCGAACCATCCCAGGGACGCCGCGCGCAGGCCTTCCAGGTTGCCGCCATAAGGCGCGTGCAACAGGTAGAGCCGCAGGATATCGGTTTTCTCCAGCCGCTGTTCCAGCGCCAGCGCCACGCGGATCTGCCGCAGCTTGCCGCGCCATTGTCCGGTTCCCGAATTCTCGAGCAGCCGCGCAACCTGCATCGTCAGGGTAGAACCGCCCGAAACCCGCCGCCCGTGCCACAGCATCTGCGCCATCGCGCGCAGCATTGCGCGCGGATCGACACCGCGATGCTGCAAGAACCGCTTGTCTTCATAGCGCAGCAGCGCAGCGATGAAATCAGGATCAACCGCGTCTGGTCGCAAATCAAGACGCCAGCGGCCGTTTTCAACCGGGTACACCCGCAACAGCGCGCCGTTGCGGTCGCGCAGTTCGGTGCCCGTCTGCGACAGGATCGCCGGCACCTGCGTGGCCGCGATCCAGCGTTGGCCCGCGTCGCGCAGCCCCGCACCGGCCCCCAGCACCAGAACCAGCGCCAGAAGCAGCCGGTGGATCATTCGGCGATCACCACGCGCCCGGTCGCGGTGCGGGCCCGAAAGGCCGGCCGGTACATGTCTTCGACCGAGGCCGCCGGATGATGGAACGTGCCGGGGCTGACCGCCCGCGCGACATAGGCCAGGGTGATTTGCCCCGCAGCGATTGAATCGACCGCCGCCAGGAAGCGATCGGTGCGGAATTCGGCATGTTCGGCAAAGGACGGTTCCAGCCATTGCAGATCGCGCAAATCGCCGGCGCGGATCAGGTTGGGGTTGTCGATCTCGATTCCGGCGGGCAGCGGATCGTCGATCATCAGTCGCCCGGCCGCCCCTGCGGTGGGCACGACTGTCAGAACCGTGACGAACCTGTCGCCCAGCCGCATTCTCGCCGGGTCGAGGCTCTGCCCGTCCAGCGTATAGTGGTCACGGGCGATCGTGTAGCCGGTGCCGCCGGCGGGCGGCGCCACAAGCGGCACACCGATGGTGGTCAGCGTGATCTCGGTGCGGTCCGCGGCGGTCAGCGCATAGCTCGTGTCGCGCATCGCGCTGTCGACCATGCGCACGAACGGGCCAGAAACAGGCGTGCCGTTCACGCGCAGCGCCGCCGCGCCGTCCGAAGCGATCAGCGCCTGCGCCGCGAGAAGCGACCACGCCGCCTCTTGCGTCGACCGCTGGCTGCCGGCGCCGGTGCCGACGCGGCGTGTCAGGGCCGCAAGATCGACGGCCGTGCTGCCCGCCTCGGCGGCCAGTGTCAGCACCCCGGCGGCATCGCGCAGCCCCGTGCCATAATCGCCGCGCCACACCGGGGCTTCGTCCGGTTGTACATCGATCATCCGCATCGCCCGGCCAAACAGTGCATCAGCGCGCAGCTGGTCGCCGTAGGCCGCCAGCGCCGCGCCCAGTTGCGCCACCGCCAGAGGCGTGGCCAGCGCATCGGCCTTCACGTCGGCGTAGTACCGCAGGTCGCCCATCGCCGCGGCCCCTTCACGCGCCAGCACCATCAGCGCATAGGCGATATCCTCGCCACCGCTGTCGAAATCCGGCGCATAAGCCAGCCGGTTGCGCAGATTGTCCATCGCCAGGGCAAAGGCACGGTCGGGCACCGCATGGCCCAGCGCGCGCGCCCGCCCGAGAAAATCGGTGACATAGGCATCGAGCCAGAACTCGCCGGACTGCGCACGCCAGAGGCCAAAGGCTCCGTTGGCGGATTGCCGCGTCAGAACCCGTTCGATCGCCGAGGCGATCCGCGCATCGACAGCCGGACCATCGCCCAGCCCGACCGCCCGCGCCACCGCGCCCAGGTACAGCAGCGGCATCGCCTGGCTGGCCACCTGTTCGGTGCAGCCATAGGGATAGCGATCGAGTTGTCCCAGAAGGCCCGGTGCATCGAACCGGCCCAGCGCGCCCGCCGACACCAAGGCAGTGCCGGATCCGGGTATGTAATCCGTCAGAACGTCATGGGTAAGGGTAAAGCTGTCGCCGGCGTCCAGCGTGAACCGCCGCGTCGCTGCGACCTGCGGATCGTTGGCGCGCACCGCCAATCGCAGGATCTGGCGAAGCACCTGGCCATCCGGCAGGGTCAGTGCGATGGTCATCTGGTGATCGCCCGGTACCGCCCCGGCCGTGACCGGCACCACCGCCACATGCGACCCGCCGCCCAGCAGATCGAAGGCGGTGCGGCCCTGGCCCAGCGTAAGACCCGGCGTTGACGTCAGATCGATCTGCATCGCGCCTGCCGGGCCGTCGGCATGGACGATCTCCAGCCGCACGCGGCTGGTATCGCCCGGCGCCAGGAACCGCGGCAGGCCCGCCGTCACCACGACCGGATCGCGCACCAGAACATCGCGTGACGCCTGGCCCACGGCACTGCCGCTCCAGACCACCGCCATCAGCCGAAGCGTGCCGTTGAAATCGGGCAATTCCAGCGGCACCTCGGCCATGCCGTTGGCATCCACCGTCACCAGCCCGCTGAACACCGCCATCAGGTCCTGTGTCGGCGGTGGCGATTGCATCCGCGCCGCATTGCTGTCGCCACCCGAACGCACCGTGCCCATGGCGCCGTTCAGCCCGTCGATCAACCGTCCGTAGACATCGCGCAACTCCATGCCCAGCCGCCGCTGGCCGAAATAGTGCCCGGCCGGATCCGGTGCGGCAAATCCCGTCATGTTCAAAATCCCGACATCGACGGCCGCCAGCGTCAGGTGGGCGGTTTCGCCGGGTGCGATTCCTTCCACCGCGACCCGCGCGCGCAACGTGCCGCGCGGGCGTACCAGATCGGGCGTCTCGATGGCGACGCCCAGGGCCCTTTCGCCGGGGCGCACACGCGCATGGGCCAGCCCCAGCGCCCGCGCCGGGTTCTGGCCGGACGCGGCATCCATCGGGCGGATCAACGTCGCGGTCACATAGGCGCCGCTGCCCCAATCGTCGGTCACATCGAGAGGCACGCGGGTTTCACCGGCGTCCACCGCGACGGTCTGCCGTGCGATCAGTCGGTTGGACATCACCGACACCAGAACCGTGCCGGCGGTGCGGGCCACAATGCGCAACTGCGCGACATCGCCGAGGGCGTAATCGGCGCGGTCCAGCGCCACCTCCAGCCGGTCCGGGGTGGGCGATCCGGCGGCCGGCGCATGCCAGCCGGCGTGAAAATCCCGCGATGCGGCGGTGTATTCCCCGCCCAGACGTTCCACGACCATTTCATACCGGCCCCAATCGACCGGCGCGGACACCACCACCGGGGCCGCGCCCAGCCGCGTTTCGCCGGTGGCAACGCGGGTGCGCCGGGTTGTCGGTTCCCAGTTCCATTCGCCATAAAGCTGATACCACTCGTACCGGGTTTCGACACGGTTCAGCGTCCAGCGCACCGGCATGGCAAGCGGTGTCAGATCGGGCGCCAGCGCGACAACCTCGAAGCTGGCCGAGCCGCCTTCGGGCACCACATCGCGAAAGATCGGCCGCAGCCCGATCACCGGCGTATCCGGCGCGACGGGCGCGACAACCTCGCGTTCGACGGGCCGCCCCGTGCCTTCGGCCACACGGACGGTAAAGCGCGCCTCGGTCATCTGGCCTTCGACCGGCCCGCGCGGCAACGTCACCGGCACCTGCGCGCCACCGGACGCATCGGTGCGGACATCGCCAAAGTAGGCGCTGACCGGGGTGTTTTCGGCATCGTGCCGCCCGAACCGGAAGCCGGGCCAGCCGTCGACCGTCTGTGCCGGGCGCAGCGATACGGTGCCTTCAACCGGCAGATCGGCACCCGGTGCGCCGAACAGGTAATCCGCCTGCACGCCCAGCGGAATCGTATCGCCCGCGCGCAAGCCCGTGCCGGGCAACGACAGATCGAAATCAATGCGTTCGGGCAGAAAATCCTCAACCAGAACGGTCTGGCGGGCCAGCGCCTCGCCCTGCGGATCGGTGCGGATCTCAAGGCGCCAGGTGCCGCGCGGCACCGTCGGCCCCAGATCCATCGCGAACACATGCCCGCCCGCCGTGCCGTCGCCGGACACAAGGCGCAGGTGCTCGACACCGTCGGGCCGGGTCAGAACCGCTGTCAGCGGCACACCCGTCAGCGCGGCGGCGGCATCGTCGCGCGCCAGAACGGTTGCATGGATCCGCTCGCCGGCGCGGTAGGCGCCGCGGTCGGTGGTCAGGAACACATCCACCGGCCCCGCGGGCGGGCGACCTTCCACACCGCGGTCGGACAGATCAAAGCCAGGATCGGTCAGCGCCACGAACCCCAGGTCGCCGGTGCCCTGCTCGGCCAGCAACAGCGCAGGCGCCGCACCTCCGGTGCCGCGCAGCAGCCCCGGCGGCAGGCTGACGAACCCCGCCGCATCGGTTTCGGCCTGTGCCAGAACCGCATTGGCCCGCGATACCAGCGTCACCCGAACCTCGCCGCGCGGACCGGCATCCGAAAGGCCCCGCACCCAGACATGCAACCCGTCAGAGCCCTGCGCCGTGCTGATGCCCAGATCAGACAGCACGAACCATTGCGTCGCGCGGGGCGCGTCGTAGTCTTCACCGCCGGGAACCCGCGCGCTCAGCGCGTAGATGCCCGCGGGCAGATCGCCGATCACATCGCCCATCGGCAGGCGGGTGGTCATGTCGCGGTTGAGATCCGATTGTACTCTGGCGGTGCCGGTCCAGATTTGCTCGGCCAGATCTGTGGCGAAGGTCTGCTCGTCGTAGTACGACAGCGGCCGGCCGAAGAATCCGTCCTGCATTGCGCGCAGCAGGTTGCGGTCGCTGACACGGCGCAGCGTCAGGTCCAGCGTCTCAACGTTGACGGTCTCGACCGGAAGAAAGGCGCCGGCGGTTCTGGGCAACACATAGGCGCGGCCGGCAAAACGCACCGCAGCGGAACGGTCGCGCACATATTGCGCGATCTCGACATCGCGGTGCAGGGTTTCGCCGCTGGCCGCGGGCAGGCCCCGGCGCAGCGTGAAGACATGGCGCGCGCCGTGTTCCACGCCGTCCAGACAAAGGGTGCGGTCGCTGACCTGCACCGCCAGACGCGCATCAGACCGGCGCACGAAGGGATCATAATCGGTGCCGGCGCGGATCAGCGGTTCGGAGAACTCGGCGCAGATGCGCGGCGCGGCGGCATCGCTTTCGACGGTGATGTCGGTGACGCGGAATCCGTATTGCCCGATCGCGCGGTCAAGCGCCGATGCCAGATCGTCACGCGGGGCCTCGGACAGCGCCAGCCGCAGCGCCGGGATCGCGTCGCGGCCGCGCCCGACCCGTTCCAAAGCCTGCGCCAGACGTTCGAGCGCCAGCGCCCGCGCCGGTCCCGAGGCACCGCGCAGATACCCGTTGATCGCCGCCAGCGCCGCGCGGTCGGCCAGAGCGCGCCGCCGCCCGTCGTCGGTTTCACCGATCGCCAGCAGCAGCCGCGCGTATTCAGCCCAAAGATCGCCCCTGTCGGTCAGCGACACCGCCGCCCCGGTCCAGCGCATCGCGGCCTCGGTATCGCCGGCGGCGCGCCGTTCGGCGGCGGCGTCGGTCGCGGTCTGGGCGTCCAGCCCGCCGGCCCGGTGCCGGAACCCCAGTTCGGCACCCTGCCGGAGGGCGCGCGCCATGTCCTGATCATTCAGAAACTCCAGCCGCGCGGCCAGGCCCGCCGCCCGCGACAGGCTGTCGGGCGCGGTCGCCACCTTGCGCGCCGAAACCGCCCCTGCATAGGCGGTTTCGGTTTCAACGCCGCTTTTGGGAAAACAGGCGTTCGACCGGGTATTGAAGGTGAAGGCCGCGCAGGACACATCGCCTGAACACACCCGGATGCAGGACCGCAGATCGGTATCGAACAGCGGTTGCAGATCGGCGCCGTAGAAATCGGTATCGGGCGTCACGACGAATCGCGCATCCGGCACCGCCTGCTGCGCCCATGAGGCGGTGGCGGCCATGAACCAGATCGCAAGGGGTTTCAGGATCGTTCGCATATCGGCCTCCGGCATCTACCGGGCAAAGCGTGGCACGCGCTGTCCGGTTTTGGCAAGTCCGGGCACGGGTATGGCAGCGAAATGCAAGTGCTTAAGCAGTTGTTCACCATGAGCACCGAAACTGCCACCCAAACCCATGCGCCGAGGGACCGGAACGCGATGAGCCTTGCCAACAAACTCGCTGAAGAGCGGCGCGCGCGCCTCGCCGCCGAACGCCTGTTGGAACTCAAGCAGGCGGAACTGCATGCCGCGAACCGCAAACTGGGCAAGCACGCGCTGGCGCTGACCCGGCAGATCGGTGAAACCCAGGCCGAGGTTGCGACCGTACGCAGCGAAGTGGCCTTTGTGCGCACCGAAAACGAGCGGGTGAAATCCGACCTCACGCAGGCCAACGAAAAGATCGAGATCGCAGAACGGCGGCTGTGGCACTCGATCCAGACAATCCAGGACGGATTTGCCTTTTTCGATGCCGACAGCCACATGATCGGCGCCAATACATCCTATCTGAGCGTGTTCGAGGATCTCGAAGAGGTCGGGCCAGGCATCTCGTACATGCGGCTGCTGCAGATCCTGACAGATGAAGGCATCGTCAACGTCGAGGACCGCAGCCCGGCGGACTGGCGCAGGATGATGGCCGACCGCTGGAACGAACCGCAGCCGGCGCCGGTGGTGATCCGGCTGTGGAACGATCAGTACATCAAGCTGGTCGATCAGCGCGGCAACAGCGGCGATGTCGTCAGCCTGGCGCTGAACATCACCTCCACCGTGCGATACGAGGCCGAACTGAAGGCCGCGCGCGCCCGCGCCGAGGCCGCCAATCGGGCGAAATCCGCATTTCTCGCCAACATGAGCCACGAGATCCGCACCCCGATGAACGGGGTCGTCGGCATGGCCGACCTGTTGATGGAAACCCCGCTGACCGATGATCAGTGGTTGTTCGCCAGCACGATCAAGAAAAGCGGCGAGGCGCTTCTGGTGATCATCAACGACGTGCTGGATTACTCCAAGATCGAGGCCGAGCGACTGGTCCTCCAGAGCACCCCCTTCGATCTTGAGGATTGCCTGCACGATGTGGTGATGCTGCTGCAACCCAACGCGCGCGACAAGAACCTGACGGTTCTCATCGATTACGACATGGCCCTGCCTTCGGGATTTGTCGGCGATCCGGGCCGCATCCGGCAGGTTCTGACGAACCTTGTCGGCAACGCATTGAAATTCACCCCGGCGGGCCACGTTCTGATCCAGGTGCGCGGCACGGTCGCATCCGAACGCGGCACCTGCGACATCTCGGTGAACGTCGAAGACACCGGCATAGGCATCCCCGCCGCCCGCATCGGCGATGTCTTCGGCGAATTCAACCAGATCGAGAACGACAGCACCCGGCAATTCGACGGCACCGGGCTGGGCCTGGCGATCACGCGGCAACTGGTGCAGATGATGGGCGGTACAATGCATGTCGAATCCGAACCGGGCGTGGGCTCGGCCTTCCGCTTCGATCTGACATTGCCGTTGTCGGGCGCTGCCGGGCAAACCTGCCCCGAGTTGCCCGCCGATCTGGTCCGGGTGATGGTTGTCGATTCGCATCCCACCGCGCGCGAAACGCTGGCGCGGCAACTGGAATCGCTGGGTCTGAAGGTCGCCACGGCGGAAACCGGCGCCGCCGCGCTGGGCGATGGCGGTGTGGACACCGAATTGATGCTGGTGCAGGAGCACCTGCCCGACATGACCGGCCCCGATCTGGCCCGCGCGCTGCGCGATGCCGGCGCGGCCACGCGCGTCCTGCTGCTTTCGGCGGGACAGGGCCAGGACGGCGCCACAGGCCCCGATGGCGACCGCCTGCCGGTATTGCACACGCCGGCGCGGCGGCGCGATCTTCGGGCGCAACTGGGCGGATCGGCGCCGCAGCCCGATGTGCCCGCCGCCCCGGCGCCGGATCGCTTCGCCTCGCGCCGACCGGTCACCGGGACGCGGCAGATGTGCGTTCTGGCGGCAGAAGACAACAAGACCAACCGCATCGTCTTCGAAAAGATGGTGGCCGGTCTGGACATCGACCTGCATTTCGCCACCAACGGGCTGGAAGCTGTCGAAGCCTTCGCCACCCTGCGCCCCGATCTGATCTTCATGGATATCTCGATGCCCGGAATGGATGGCCGCGAGGCAACCCGCAGGATCCGCGAGGCCGAAATCCAGACCGGCGGGCATGTACCGATTGTCGCCATGACCGCCCATGCGATGGCCGGCGACCGCGACGAGATCCTCG
Organism: Paracoccaceae bacterium; assembly: GCA_024742705.1. Taxonomy (GTDB): domain Bacteria; phylum Pseudomonadota; class Alphaproteobacteria; order Rhodobacterales; family Rhodobacteraceae; genus JANSXZ01. The sequence continues at coordinate 128,394 of JANSXZ010000002.1, forward strand.
CCGCGGGCCTCGACGACTATCTGACAAAACCGCTTAGAAAGGCCGAAATCGCCGCCCGGATCGAAACCCATCGCCCCCGGTCCGCACAGCCGGAACAGGCGCGCAGTGCATGACGCGGATCAGCCCGCCTTTTGCAGTTCGGCCGGCCGGATGAACACCGGCGCGTCGGGGCGGGACAGATCGGGATGGTGGACATAGCCGCCGGTATCGAAATCGGCCAGCGCGGCGGGATCGGTCAGGCGGCGCTGAACGATGAACCGGGCCATCGCTCCGCGTGCGCGTTTGGCGAAGAAACTGACAACCTTGGGGCCGCCGGGCTTGTCCTCCATGAACACCGGCGTGATCACCGGCAGCTTCAGCGCGTCGGCGTCCACGGCGCCGAAATACTCCTGGCTGGCACAATTCACCAGACAGCCCGCGCCTGTCGCCTCGGCCTGCGCGTTCAGCGCGCGGGCGATCCTGTCGCCCCAATAGGCATAGAGCGAGGCACCGCGCCGGGTCTTCAGCCGGCTGCCCATTTCCAGGCGGTAGGGCTGGATCGCGTCCAGCGGGCGCAACACGCCATAGAGCCCCGAAAGGATGCGAAGGTGATCCTGCGCCCAATCCATCTCGCCACTGTCCAGCGACGCCGCCTCGAGCCCCTGATAGGTGTCGCCCGCGAACGCCAGCGCGGCGGGCCGGGTCGTTGTAGCGTCCGGCTCGGGCTGAAAGGCGCGGAACCGGTCACGGTTCAGCCGGGCGAGATCCGCGCTGATATCCATCAGTTTTTGCAGATCGCCAAGGGTGAGGTTGCGCGCGGTGCGGGCCAGGCGCATCGCGTCGTCCTGAAAGTCCGGCGCCGACACCTCGATCTGACGTTCGGACCAATCCAGCCGCTTGGCCGGCGAAATCACCACTAGCATAGCGTCCCCCATCGATGCTTTGGCCGTCATCTAGCCCGCGTCGCGCAGAACGTCCAGAAACGCAGCGCCGAAGCGATCCAGCTTTTGCGCCCCCATGCCCGGCAGGCGGCCCATGTCTTCCAGAGAAGCCGGCCGGCGTTCGGCGATGGCGCGCAAGGTGGAATGGGTGCAACTGAGATATTTCTGGGTGCCGTCCGTGCCGCGCGACAGGGTGTTCTGGATATCGATCAACCGATCATAGAGCGCGCCCGACGCCTGGCCCGCCAGTTTGCGCCGTGTCGGGTGCACCGGATCGGCCGCACCGTTGATCACTGCCAGAAAGGTGTCGCCGTAGCGTTCCAGTTTCTTCGCTCCAACCCCGCCGATGCGCGCCATCGCGTCGATGCTGTCGGGGCGCAACTGCGCCATTTCCACCAGGGTGCGGTCGGTGAAGATGACATAGGCGGGCACCCGCGCGGATTCGGCCAGCGCGCGGCGTTTGGCCTTGAGCGCGGACAAGAGCGGCGCGTCTTCATCCCCGACCAGAGCCTTCACCGCCGGCCGCCGGTCGGCGGTGCGGATCGAATCCCGCCGCAAAACGATGTTCGCCTCGCCGCGCAGGATCGGGCGGGCGGCGTCTGTCATCGTCAGCGCGCCGTGCCGTTCGGGGTTGGGGCGGACCAGGTCGTGGCCCATCATCTGCCGGAACACCGCCTGCCATTGCACCCGCGTGAATTCCGTGCCCACACCGAATGTCGGCAGCGTATCGTGCCGCCGCGCCTTGATCTTGTCGGTTTCCGTGCCGGTCAGGATGTCAATCAGATGCCCGGCGCCGAACCATTCCTCGGTCCGCAGGATCGCCGAAAGCGCCTTGCGCACCGCGGTGGTGGCATCGAAGACCTCGGGCGGGGTGTCGCACAGATCGCAACGCCCGCAGGTGCCGCCGGCTTCGCCGAAATAGCCCAGCAGCGTCTTGCGCCGACATTCCAGCGCCTCGGCGAGGCCCAGCAGCGCGTTCAGCCGGGCATGATCGGCGGCCCGCCTCTCGGGCGGCGCCAGCCCTTCGTCGATCTGCGAGCGGCGCAGGCGGATGTCGTCGGGGCCGAACAGCGTCAGCGTTTCGGCGGGGGCGCCGTCGCGCCCGGCGCGGCCGATCTCCTGATAATAGGCTTCGATGGATTTCGGCAGGTCGGCGTGGGCGACCCACCTTATATCGGGCTTGTCCACACCCATGCCAAAGGCAACGGTGGCCACCACGATCAACCCGTCTTCCTGCTGAAACCGCCGTTCGGTGGTGCGCCGGTCATCGGGATCCATCCCGCCGTGGTAGAAGGTGGCGCTGTGGCCGCTTTCCGCCAGCGCGCGCGCCAGGGTTTCGGTCTTTGCGCGGGTGCCGCAATAGACGATGCCGGACTGCCCGCGCCGGGCCGATGCGAAATCGAGGATCTGCCGGCGCGGCGCGTTCTTGGCGGCAAAGGCCAGGTGCAGGTTGGGCCTGTCGAACCCGTGCAGAAACCGCCGCGGCGCGGCCCCGTCGAACAGCTTTTCGACAATCTCTTCCTGGGTCTCGGCGTCGGCGGTGGCGGTAAAGGCGGCAAGGGGAACATCCAGCGCCCGCCGCAAGGCGCCTATGCGCAGGTAATCGGGCCGGAAGTCATGGCCCCACTGGCTGACGCAATGGGCTTCGTCCACCGCGATCATCGACACGCCGGCGCGACGCAAAAGCCCGGCCGCGGCCCCCGAGGCCAGACGTTCCGGCGCCATGTAAAGCAGCTTCAGCCGCCCGTCGTTCAAGGCTGCGAAAACCGCGTCGGTTTCCTCCTGGGTGTTGCCCGATGTCAGGGCCCCGGCCTCGACGCCGGCCTCCTGCAGGGCGCGAACCTGATCGCGCATCAACGCGATCAGCGGCGATATCACCACGGTCACACCGTCGCGCATCAGCGCCGGCAGTTGAAAGCAAAGCGATTTTCCGCCACCCGTCGGCATGATCGCCAGAACGTTTTCGCCGCCGGCAACCGCCTCGACGATCTCGGCCTGGCCGGGGCGAAAGGCATCGAATCCAAAGACATCTCGCAAAAGCGGGGGTGCGCCGGACATCACCTGACCCTGTCGGTTTCATGACGTTTCGTGAGGCGTGACCGTCGCACACAGGCGATTCGCGGACAAGTCCCGCGGCTCAGTAAAACGCCGAGATATTGTTGGCCAGAATGATCCGCAGCGCATAGACGCCGATCAGCGCCACCAGCGGCGCCAGGTCGATCCCCTGGATCGCCGGCAGAACACGGCGGATGCGGCTGTAGATCGGTTCCAGAAGGCGGTTCAGCCCGGACCAGATCTGCGCCACCAGCGGCTGGTGCAGGTTGATGACCTGAAAGTTGATCAGCCAGCTGAGGATGACATGGGCGATGATGAAAAACCACACCACGTCCAGGACAAGCATCAGAATTTGAAACAGCGAAACCATGACTTTCCCCTTTCGTGGCCCATGCCGTGACCTAAGGTGCACCGCACCAAAGAGCAAGAGCGCGCGCCAATCCCCTGAGGAAACCGCGGCACGGGCCTTGCTCCGCGGCGTTTTCCCCTGTTCTATCGCGCAAAATCCAAGGGGACAGAGATGGCCGACGCGCAGCGCAAGCGGATTTGGGGATGGTACTTTTTCGATTGGGCGACCCAGCCGTTCTACACCCTCGGGCTGACATTTGTATTCGGTCCGTATTTTGCCGCCGTTTCATTGGCTTACTTCCTTGAACTCGATCCCGATCAGGATGCCGCGCGGGCCGCGTCGCAATCGCTTTGGTTCTGGGGCCAGACGCTTTCGGGACTGTTCATCGCCTTCACCGCGCCGCTGATCGGCGCCTATGCCGACAGCACAGGCCGACGAATGCCCTGGATCTGGGCGTTTTCCTTGGTGTATGTGCTGTTTTCCTGGGCGATCTGGTATCTCTATCCCGATGCCTCGACGCTGATACTTGTGCTGATTTCGTTCAATCTGGCGCTGATCGCGGCGGAATTTCTTTTGATCTTCGTCAACGCGATCCTGCCGTCGCTGGGCAATCAGGACGAAATCGGGCGCATATCCGGCACCGGGGCGGCGTTGGGGTATTGGGGCGGGGTGCTGTCGCTGTTCCTGATGCTGCTGCTGCTGGCCGAAAACGAAAGCGGCAAGACGCTGGCGGGCATGGACCCGCTGTTCGGCCTTGACGCCGATGCCCGCGAGGGCACCCGATCGGTCGGGCCGTTCATCGCGCTGTGGTTCGTGGTGTTCATGATCCCGTTCTTTGCCTGGGTGCGCGAAAAACCGGTGCCGAACCGGCAGGGCGGGATCGGCCAGGCCATCGGCGATCTGAAACAGTCGCTGCGCGGCGCATACCGGCGCAAATCGCTGTTCAATTTCCTGCTGTCGTCGATGTTCTACCGTGACGCGCTGAACGCGCTTTATTCGGCGGGCGGGGTTTATGCCACGCTGGTTCTGGGCTGGAGCATTATCCAGATCGGTGTTTTCGGCATCGTCGGGGCGGTCACGGCGGCAATCGTCACGCAGGTGGGCGGAATGTTCGACAGCCGTTTTGGCCCGCGGCCGGTGATCCGGGCCTGTGTCTGGGTTCTGATCGCGGTCAGCCTGATCATCGTCGGCATGTCCCGCGAAAGCCTGTTCGGCCTGATCGCCTTTGCGCCCGGATCGGGCGTGCCCGACATCGTGTTCTATCTGTGCGGCGCATCGATCGGCGGCGCGGGCGGCGCGCTCTATTCCGCATCGCGGTCGATGATGGTGCGCCACACCCACCCCGAACGCCCCACCGAAGCCTTCGGCCTGTTCGCACTGTCGGGCAAGGCGACATCGTTTCTTGCGCCGTTCTCGATCGGCCTTGTCACCGCGCTGAGCGGATCGGCGCAATTGGGCTACATCCCGGTGATCCTGCTTTTCCTTGTCGGTCTTTTGTTGCTACGCTGGGTGCACCCGGAGGGAGATCGCAAACAATGGTCGGCAACCGAAATTCCCGCGCCCTGATCGCCGTTCTGGCTCTGGTTCTGGGCTGGGCCCTGGCCGGCGGCGCGCAGGCCGAACCGCTGGCCAAACAGCTGTTCGGTGCCCAGAACGATGCGTCGCCACAGCGCCCCGCACCCTACGGCGGCTATGCCAGGGGCTGCGTCGCGGGTGCCGAGCAATTGCCTGAAACCGGGCCAACGTGGCAGGCGATGCGGCTGTCGCGCAACCGCAATTGGGGCCATCCGGACGCCATTGATTTCATCCGCGATCTCAGCGCCTTCGCAGCGCGGCAACCCGGTTGGAACGGGCTTTATGTGGGCGACATAAGCCAGCCGCGCGGCGGGCCGATGCTGTCGGGGCACCGCAGCCACCAGACCGGGCTCGACATCGATATCTGGATGCTGCCGGCCGACCGCCTGACGCTCAGCCGGAACCAACGCGAGAATATCTCGTCGGTGTCGCTGCGACGGGCCAATGGCGCCTTCGTCAACGACAACTGGAGCGCGGCCCACCATCAGATCCTGAAGGCCGCGGCGCGCGACAGCCGCGTGGCGCGGATCTTCGTGTTTCCCGGCGCCAAGGTGCGGATGTGCCAGGATGAAACCGGCAACCGCGCGTGGCTGCGCAAGATCCGGCCGTGGTGGGGCCATCACTATCATTTTCATGTGCGGCTGAATTGTCCGCGCGGCGCCAACGGCTGCGAGGATCAGGCCCCACCGCCGCGCGGCGACGGATGCGCGGATGCGCAAAAATGGGTGGACGATATCCTGAACCCGCCGCCGCCCGATCCGAACGCGCCGAAACCCAGACCCCGGCGCGAATATGTGCTGGCCGACCTGCCCCGACAATGCGCCTCGGTCTTGCGCGCGCAGTAGCGTTTGCCGCGCTGGCCGGGTGTTCCACTTCGCCGGTCCACCGGTCGGACGCCACGCTGGACGCGCATGTCGTCTGGACTGAATCCGCCGATTGGTTCGGTGGCCTGTCGTCGATCACGCTGGGCGCGGATGGCACCGCGCTGCGGGCCCTGTCCGACATGGGCCGCCTCTCCGAGGCCCGCATCACCCGCGACCAGGGGCGGATAACAGGGGTGCGCATCACACGTTCGGCCCTGTTGCTGCATCCCGACGGCACGGCGCTGGACAGCGACGAACGCGATGCCGAAGGCCAGGCGGTGACACCGGATGGAACCCTTTGGGTGTCATTTGAAAACGGCGCGCTGTTGCGATCATACGCGCCCGGTTCGCGGCGGGGCCAGCCGGTGCCGACCCCCGAGATATTTGCGCATTTCCACGTCAACAAATCGCTCGAGGCTCTGGCTTCGGACGAATACGGGCGGCTCTATACGCTGGGCGAAAGGCCGCTGTCGCGCGGCACCGGATTTGTGGTGCATCGCCGCGATGCCAACGGCTGGTCGCGGGCCTTTGTCTTGCCCAAGCGCAACGGCTATGACAGCACCAGCGCCGATATCGGGCCGGACGGGCGGTTTTACCTGCTGGAACGGAAGTTTTCGGTGCTGGGGTTCCAGTCGCGCCTGCGCCGCTGGGACATCACCGAAGGCATCCCAAGCGGCGAGACCGTGCTGTTTGCCAGCGGGCCGGGCACTTTCGACAACCTCGAGGGCCTGTCGGTCTGGCGCGACCCGCAGGGCCGGTTGCGCGCGCTGATGGTGTCGGACGACAATTACCGCCGTCTGCAACAGACCGAACTGGTCGAGTTTATCCTGCCCGAGTGACTTGCGCATATTGTCGCAACTGAGTATGCGGGCGCTGCCGGGACGATCCCGGCCAAGTCGCCGCAACCTTGCAAAAACGGGCATGAACACATGACACGCGCACATCTTCCCGGCATTCTGGCCATGGCGGCCATTGTCGTCGCTTCCAACATCCTGGTGCAGCATCTCTTTGGTCAATGGCTGACCTGGGGTGCGTTCACCTATCCACTCGCCTTTCTGGTCACCGACCTGATGAACCGGATCTATGGCGCCGGGCCGGCGCGGACCGTGGTTTTCACCGGGTTTATCGTCGGCGTTTTCTGCTCTCTGGTCGGCACCCAGATCATGGGCGAATTCGGGCCGCTCGTCACCTTCCGGATCGCCATCGGATCGGGCATCGCCTTTCTGACGGCGCAACTTCTGGATGTGGGTATTTTCAGTGCGCTGCGCCGTGGTGTGTGGTGGAAGGCGCCTTTGGCCTCGACGTTGGTGGGATCGTCGGTGGATACCGCGCTGTTCTTCTCGATCGCCTTCGCGGCCCAGTTCAGCTTTCTCGATCCCGCGGGCGACGTGACCTGGGCAAACGAGGTTCTGCCCCTGCTGGGCTTCGGTCCGGCCGCGCCGCTCTGGGTTTCGCTGGCGGTGGCCGATTGGGGCGTCAAGCTGACGCTGGCGCTGATCGCGCTGGTGCCGTTCCGCCTGATTGTTGCGCGCGTCGATCGCAGCGGTACGCTGGCCTGAAAAAATCGTTTGGACATTGCAGCGCGCCGTGCCATCCTGATTGCAGGTTCAACAAAACGGAAGGAGGTGATCCAGTGTCGAGAAAGGTATTGGAGAGAGGTGTCGGAACAGCTTGGGAGGCCGCCTGCTAGGGCAGCCCCGCGCGGCGTCGGCCGCCCAAGTGGATCGGCGATCTGACCGACCCACCTCCTGAAACTTTCGAAAGGGCCGTCCGGGCAATCGGGCGGCCCTTTTTGACCGCTTTCGCGGAACCAGACCAAGACAATCCGAGGCCACCTTGCCCCTGCGCATCAACGATCAGATCGAAATTGCCGATTGGGAACTGACCGAACAGTTCATGCGCGCATCCGGTCCCGGCGGCCAGAATGTCAACAAGGTGGCAACCGCGGTCGAACTGCGGTTCGAAGCGGATCGGTCACCCGCCCTGCCCGCCCCGGTAAAGGCTCGCCTGCGCCGCCTGGCCGGGCGCCGTTGGACCAAGGAGGGCGCGATCGTGATCCAGTGTGACGAAACCCGCAGCCAGGCGCGCAACCGCGAGATCGCGCGCGAAAGGCTGGCCGATCTGATCCGTGCGGCGCTGAAACGGCCCAAACCGCGCGTGGCGACCCGGCCGACGCTGGGATCGAAGAAACGGCGGCTGAAGCAAAAGAAAGTACGTGGAGAGGTGAAGGCGTTGCGCGGCAAGGTGGACGGCGATGAATAGGCTGCTGCCTTCCACCGGCCTTGCCATCGCGCTGAGCCTTCTGGCCATCCTGCTGTTCGATCTCATGGGGCTGGTAATCAAACTGTTGTCGTCGGATTACGCGGCAATCGAACTTTCGGCGTATCGCAACATCGTCGGATTGCTGCCCAGCGGCATTGCGCTGTGGCTGTCGGCCGACTGGCACTCCAAGGGCCGTCCGGTCCGGTTGCGGCAATGGCAACTGGCGCTGTGGCGCGGGGTTTTCACCACCGCGGCGCAGATCATGTTCTACCTTTCGTTGGGGCGGCTGGCCTTTGCGACGGCGGGCACGATCACCTACACAAACGCCTTCATCATGACCGCGCTGGCGGTGCCCTTGCTGGGCGAAAAGGTGGGCGCGCTGCGCTGGAGCGCCGTCGCCGTGGGATTTGCCGGTGTCGTCATGGTGATCGGGCCAAACCCCGAAACCTTCAACCGCGACGCGCTGCTGCCGCTTGGCGCGGCGTTCTTCTATGCGCTGAGCGGGGTCATGTCGAAAATGATCGACGACGACGTGCCCAGCGCGCTGCTGAACATCTATTCCACCGCGATCAGCGTGGTGGGCGCCGGCGCCCTGACCATCGCGACCGTAGGATTTTCGCCGCTGCGCGACATTTCCGATCTGGGGTGGATTCTGGCGATGGGGTGTTTCGGCGGCACGGCGGTTCTGTGCCTGGTGATTTCCTACCGCATGACCGAACAAAGCAACCTGGCCCCGTTCAACTATTTCGGAATTCCCATCGCGTTTGTCCTGGGATGGCTGTTCTTTGACGAAGCGCCCTGGGGCGATCTGTTTCCCGGTGCGCTGCTGATTGCCGGCGGCGGGCTGTTGATCGTGTTTCGCGAACGCCATTTGCGCCGCAGGCGGCTGGATCAGACCACAACCTCCAGCGCGTCCTGCGCACCCACCCCGAAGACACGCTTGTAGCGGTCGATCTCGGATGCGGGGCCCATCGCCTTGTTCGGGTTGTCCGACAGTTTGACCGTCGGGCGGCCATCCGCCGAAACCGCCTTGCAGACCAGGCTGAAAGGCGCCAGCCGGTCATCGGTTGTCAGGCCGCGGAAATCGTTGGTCAGCAGGGTGCCCCAGCCAAATGACACGCGCACACGGCCGGCGAACTGGGCCTGCAATTCGACAATCTTTTCCACGTCCAGACCGTCGGAGAAGATCACCAGTTTCTGGCGCGGATCCTCACCACGCGCACGCCACCAGCGGATCGCGATTTCGGCGCCGGCGGCGGGATCGCCGCTGTCGATGCGGATGCCGGTCCAACCGGCCAGCCAATCGGGCGCGCGGTCCAGAAACCCCTGGGTGCCGTAGGTATCGGGCAGGATGATGCGCAGATTGCCGTCGTGCTCTTCGTGCCAGTCGGCCAGAACGTCATAGGGCGCGTGGGCCAGCGCCGCATCGGTTTCGGCCAACGCGGCGTAGACCATCGGCAGTTCATGGGCGTTGGTGCCGATCGCCTCGATGTCGCGTTTCATCGCGATATGGCAGTTCGACGTTCCCACGAACGCCCCGCCAAGGCCTTCCAGCATGGCCTGCACGCACCAATCCTGCCAAAGGTACGAATGGCGCCTGCGGGTGCCGAAATCGGCGATCCGCAGCCCTTCGACACCGCGCAACCGTTCGACCTTTTGCCAGAGCTGCGTCATCGCGCGGGCATAAAGCACCTGAAGTTCGAATTTACCCATCTGTTTGAGAACCGCGCGGCCACGCAATTCCATCAGCACGGCCAGCGCGGGGATCTCCCACATCATGACCTCGGGCCAGGCGCCTTCGAATGTCAGCTCGTACTGATCCTCGACACGCTCGAGATGATAGGCCGGCAGGCGCAGACCTTCGAACCACTCCATGAAATCCGGGCGAAACATCTGCCGTTTGCCGTAGAACGTATTGCCACGCAGCCATGTGCTTTCACCGCGGGTCAGAGACAGCGACCGGATATGATCCAGCTGCTCGCGCAGTTCGCCTTCGTCGATCAGCCGCGCCAGCGGCACGTCCTGCGACCGGTTGATCAGCGAAAACGTCACCTGCGTGTCGGGCCTGTTGCGGAACACCGACTGGCACATCAGAAGCTTGTAGAAATCCGTATCGATCAGCGACCGCACGATCGGGTCGATCTTCCACTTGTGGTTCCAAACGCGGGTCGCAATATCCAAAACGGGCCTCATGTCCTTGCAGCCATTGCGGTGTACGCCAGCCCACCGGCCGGGGCCACCGAATTCAGGTCAGCGCAGCGCGACACCCGCGCCGCGCATGTCGGACAGCGCCTCGGCCATCGAACCGTTCAGATCGATGCCACGGCAGGCGGGCAGGTGCACCGCCACGTCGAAACCGCGCCGCGCTGCGTCGACCGCCGAATAACGCACGCAGAAATCCGTGGCCAGACCAACCAGCGTCAGACGGTCGACACCCAGACCGCGCAGATACCCCTCAAGCCCGGTGGGCGTTGTGTGGTCGTTCTCGAACAGCGCCGAATAGCTGTCGATCGCCGGATTGCAGCCCTTGCGGATCACAAGGTTTGCCGGCGTGGTATCCAGCGCGTCATGAAACGCCGCGCCGTCGCTGCCCTGCACGCAATGATCGGGCCACAGCACCTGCGGGCCATAGGGCATGTCGATCATATCGTAGGGCGCGCGACCCGGATGGCTGGTGGCGAACGACGAATGGCCGGCAGGGTGCCAGTCCTGGGTGAGGACGACGATGCGGAAATCGCCGATCATCGCATTGATCGCGGGCACCACGGCGTCGCCATCGGGAACCGCCAGCGCACCGCCGGGGCAGAAATCGTTCTGGACGTCGATCACGATCAGGGCGTGGGACATGGGCGTTCCTCGGTTGCGGTTGCCCTGACAGGATGCCGCCCCGCGCGCCGCAATGCAAATGCTTGCGCCGCGCCGGGCCAGGGCTTAGGAAACCGGGCCATGTACACCATTGCCGCGCTCTATCATTTCACCCGTTTCGACGATCCCGCCGCCCTGAAGCCGCCGCTTCTGGCGCTGTGCCGGGATCAGGGCGTGACCGGCACGCTGCTTCTGGCGCGCGAGGGCGTAAACGGAACCATAGCCGGCCCTCGCGCCGGCATCGACGCAGTTCTGGACCATTTGCGCAATCTGCCCGGTTGTGCCGGCCTCGAGTGGAAGGAAAGCACATCCGACAGCCCGCCGTTCGGCCGCATGAAGGTGCGCCTGAAACGCGAGATCGTCACAATGGGTCAGCCCGATGTCGATCCGGCCGCACGCACCGGCCATTATGTTGCGCCGCACGACTGGAACGCGCTGATCCGCGACCCCGATGTCGCCGTGATCGACACGAGAAACGACTATGAGGTGGCGATCGGCACCTTTGAGGGCGCAATCAATCCGGGCACCGAATCCTTTGGCCAGTTTCCGGCCTGGTGGGCCGCCAACCGTGACGCGCTGCGCGGCAAACGCATCGCCATGTTCTGTACCGGCGGCATCCGCTGCGAGAAATCCACCAACTTCCTGCTGGGTCAGGGCGTGAACGAGGTGTTTCATCTGAAGGGCGGGATCCTGAAGTATCTCGAAGAGGTGCCGGAAGACGAAAGCACCTGGCAGGGCTCGTGTTTCGTTTTCGACAACCGGGTCAGCGTCGGGCATGGCCTGCGGCAAGGTCCGCACCGGTTGTGCCATGGCTGCCGCCGCCCGATTCTGCCGGAAGACATGAAAAACCCGGCCTACGAAGCGGGCGTATCGTGCCATCGCTGCATCGATGAAACCACCGACGCCGACAAGGCGCGGTTTCGCGAACGTCAGAAACAGATGGCGCTGGCCCGCGAACGGGCGGGATGATCAGGCCGGCGCCGCCAATGGCGCCCGCGGGCGGCTGCGCAGCAACAGCATCAGCATGATCGCGATGTTCAGCCCGTTCCAGACGATCCCGTTGAGAAACGCCCACTGGTAGCTGCCGGTGACATCGTAGATCCACCCCGACATCCAGCCGCCCAGCGCCATGCCCATTATCGTCATCATCATGACAAAGCCCACACGCGCCCCGGCCTCCTTCGCGGGCATGTACTCGCGCACGACCAGAGCGTAGGACGGCACGATCCCCCCCTGGCTGAGCCCAAACACAAGGCTGACCACGTAAAGCGGCACCATCGCGTCGAACGGCAGGTACAGGAACAGCGCAAGACACTGCAGAACCGACCCGATCAGAAGGGTACGCACCCCGCCCAGGCGATCCGCGACCAGCCCTGAAATCACCCGGCTGACGACACCGCCCAGCAACATCAGCGAAAGCATCTCGGCGCCCACCGCCGGCCCGTATCCCAGGCCCACGCAATAGGCCACGATATGCACCTGCGGCATGGCCATCGCAACGCAGCACCCGATCCCCGCAAGGCCCAGCAGATACTGCAGCACACGCGGCGAGATCCCGGCGGATTGGGCGCGCAGCAGGGTCGCGGCATCGGCGACGCCATGCGCCGTTTCCGGCAGTTTGCGCCGCAACAGCAGCGACAAAGGCACCATGACCGCCGGCACCAGAACCGCCAGCGTGAGATACACCTGTCGCCACCCTGTCTCTGCCAGCATATCGGTGAGCAACGTGGGCCATATGGCCCCCGAAAGATAGTTGCCGCTGGCCACCAGCGCCACGGCAATACCCCGCCGCCGCAGGAACCAATGCGAGATATCCGCGATCAGAGGGCCAAACCCCACCGCCGTGCCCAACCCCAGAACAAGGTGCGCCGCGGAAAGCGTCAGCATCGAAGGCGCCATTGCCGACAGACCAAAGCCCGCAAGAATGGTCAGGGCGGCCCCGTTCAGCGCCAGCGTCACACCGAACCTGTCGACCACGCGCCCGATCAGCATGTTGCCCAGGGCAAAGCCGATCATCGTCAGCATGTAGGGCAAAGACGCTTCAGCCCGGCCCGCATCGAAATCCCGCTCGATCGCCGGCAGCACCACGACAATGGCCCATATGCCCACGTTCGCCACGCAGGCGATGGCCAGTGTGATCAGCAGACGCAGCCAGGAATAAGGGCCATCGTGAAGGGCATCAGAGGACATGCGCCGACGCTAGGGCCGCGCGGCGGGTTTGTATAGCACCCGTTTCAAGGCCGCGCCGTCTGCCAGCCACCGGATTGCGATGCCAGGATCAGGCCATCTGTCACAGCGGTGAAAACCTCCGAGAAAACATGCGCGGCGCGTGGAGTGACCGGCCGGACCGAAGCCGATACGATCTGCATCAGGCTGGACCCGCCGACATAGATCACCCGGCCCACGTCGGCGCCATCAATGCCGCCCCGGCGCAACGTCTCGCGCGCGCCGTCGGCAAGGGCAGAGCCGAACGGCGCCAGGCCCGCGCCCAGCGCAGCGCCCGGCAGCGGCACACTCAGTCCCGGCTCGACCTCGGCCAGGTCGATGACCGCATCCAGACGATCCGCATTGGCGGCGATCTTGCCACGCTCGACCGCAAAGGCCACCTCGTGCCCCAATTCGTTTTCCAGAACCTCGGACAGCCGCGCCATCCGGTCAGGCCGCTCGGCCTGGCGCGTCATCTCGGCGGCCATGCGCCGGTTCTGGGCAGTGTAGAGAAACGGGATTTTCTCCCATGTTGCCAGATCGTTGAAGATCGCCACAGGCGCCGGAGTAAGCCCCGGCCCGATCGCCTTGCGCAGTGACGTGCCCTTGCCCAGCAACGGCATGACCTGCCCCAGGCTGATCGCACGATCGAAATCCGTGCCGCCCAGGCGCAAGCCATGGTTGGCCAGAACGGCTATGCCGTCGCGCTCGGCGCGGAACAGCGAAAAATCCGACGTGCCACCGCCGATATCGACGATCAGACCGATTTCACCGGGGCGTTCGGTCGCCTTGCTGGCGATGGCGGCGGCCTGCGGCTCGGGCATGAAGGCCACATCGCGAAACCCCGCCGCCATATAACAGGCGCGCAGATCGTTTTCGGCCTGCGCCTCGCGCGGATCGCCGGCCGCATGAAACACCACCGGCCGCCCCGACAGGGCGCGATCGAAGGTCAGGCCGGTTTGCGCCTCGGCCCTGGCCTTGAGATGCCGCAAGAACCGCGCGACGATATCCACGAAGGTGACCCGAGCATTCAGGATCTGGCGCTGTTCATGCATCAGTCCGGTGCCAAGCACCCGTTTCAACGCTCGCATGAACCGGCCGTCGCGCCCATGCAGCAGCGCGGCATTGGCCGGTTCGCCGATCAGGGTTTCACGGGTTTCATAATCGAAAAAGAAAGTGGTCGGAATCGTGGTCTGGCCCGGCGCCCATTCGATCCGCCGCACCTCGCCCCGGTACAGATGCCCGGCCGCCGAATTCGACGTGCCAAAGTCGATCCCCAGTACATTGCCGTGTTGGACCATTTCGCCTCGCTCTTGCTGTGGCCGCGCCGACGACCCGACGCGGGGCAAGCTCAGAACCGTTCGACCCAGGGGCGCAGTTCGATTTCCCATGACCATGCCGACCGCGGCTGGTCAAGAACGTGCAGATAGCTGTCGGCGATAGCATTCGCGTCAAGTTGCCCCGCATCAGGATTGGGTTTGCCTGGCGGTGCGATCCCACCATCAATGACGAAATGGCCGACATGGATGCCCTTGGGGTGCAATTCGCGCGCCAACGATTGACAGAGACCGCGCAATGCGAATTTCCCCATGGCAAAAACCGACGAGTTTGCGAAGCCTTTCACACCCGCCGACGCCCCGGTGAACAGCATCGCGCCAGAGCCGCGCGGTTCCATTCGGCGCGCCGCGTGATGCGCCATCAGAAACGCTCCATAGGCCGAAACCAGAAGCGCGTTCTCAACGCCTTCGGGATCCAGCGAGGCGATACCGCCGCGCAACCGCGCGCTGGGATTGTAGATCGCGATGTCGAGCGGGGCGCCGATTTCATCGACGGCCTCGAACAGACGGGCCATATCGTCGCGATCGCGGGCATTGCACGACACGCATGTCGCCCCGGTTTCGCGTGCCAGTTCGGCCAGATCTGCGGTTTCGCGCGCAGCCAGCACCAGCCGGTGCCCGCGCGCGGCCAGCTTGCGGGCCAGCGCGGCGGACAACCCCGCGCCGGCCCCAACGATCAGCGCCGTTGTCATTCCGCGGCTTCGATCTTGTCCTGGGTCATGGTATCGAAATCGCTGGCCTCGTGCCGTTCGTGCAATTGCTCGGATGGTTCGCCGAACACGCGGTTCACCATGCGGCCGCGGATCACCGCTGGCCGGTCGAAGAACCGTTCGGCCCAACGCACCACATTGACGTAAGATGCAACGTCCAGAAACGTGCCCGCGTCATAAATCTTGCCCAGGGCCAGGGTTCCGTACCACGGTGCAATCGCCATGTCGGCGATGGTGTATTCGTCTCCGGCCATGTACTCGTTCTCGGCCAGGTGACGATCCAGAACATCCATCTGGCGCTTGACCTCCATGGCGAAGCGGTTGATCGGATACTCCTGTTTGAACGGCGCATAAGCGTAGAAATGGCCAAATCCGCCGCCCAGATAGGGCGCACTGCCCATTTGCCAGAACAGCCAATTCATCGTTTCGGTCCGTTTCACCGGGTCGCTTGGCAGGAAGGCCCCGAATTTTTCGGCCAGATACATCAGGATCGAGCCGGATTCGAACACACGTGTCGGCGTGGATGTCGAATGATCCATCAGCGCGGGGATTTTCGAATTGGGGTTTGCCGCCACGAAGCCGCTGCCGAACTGATCGCCATCGCCGATCTTGACAAGCCATGCGTCATACTCGGCGCCGCTGTGACCCAGTGCCAGAAGTTCCTCCAGCATGACCGTCACCTTGACACCATTTGGCGTGGCCAGCGAATACAACTGCAAGGGATGGCGGCCCACCGGCAAATCCTTGTCGTGGGTCGCGCCCGAAATGGGGCGGTTGATGCTGGCAAACTTTCCGCCGCTTTCGGCGTCCCATGTCCAGACTTTCGGCGGAACGTATTCTGAATTTTCGCTCATATCTCTCGCTCACATTGCAGGTTGTCCGCTTTAGGTACGTCAGATTGACGCAGAGTCCAACACGGGCCCGCATCACATGCGCGCGACGGTGGGGCGGCTTCCGTTGCGCCGCCCCGCGTCGGGCTTACTCCCAACTGACGGCCGTAAGATCGACCGCCTGGGTGGGTGCGTTGGCCCAAAGCCCCCTGACACCGGCCTTGGCAACCGACATGGCCGCCAGCTGGAACAGGTAGCCGTTGACATAGTCCTCGGCGATGATACGTTGTGCGGCCTGCATGTTGTCGGTGCGCGCGGCGGGATCGGTGGTCGAGTTCAGGGTGCCCATGAGATCCTGGAACGTCTTGTTATCATACTGGAAATAATAGTCTGGCCGCGCATAGATGCCGATGTCCATCGGTTCGGTGTGCGACACGATCGTCAGGCCGAAGTCCTTCCCGCGAAACACGGTTTCCAGCCACTGTGCCCATTCGACATTGATTATCTCGGCGCGGATACCGACCTCGGCCAACTGCGCTGCGATGATCTCGCCACCGCGGCGGGCATAGGATGGCGGCGGCAGATGCAGGGTGGTTTCAAACCCGTCGGGCAGCCCCGCCTCGGCCAGAAGTGCGCGCGCCTTCGCGGGATCATGGGGCGACAGGCCGGTCAGATCGACATATGCCGGGTGGTGCGGCGCAAAATGCGTACCGATCGGTGTGCCGTAGCCGAACATGGCACCATCTATAATTGCCTGGCGATCGATGGCATGGGCGACTGCCGCGCGGACCTTGGCATTGTCGAAGGGCGGCATCTTGTTGTTCGTGCTCAGGATCGTCTCGCCTTCGGTCGAACCGACGAGAACCTGAAACCGGGGATCTGCCTCGAACTGCGGCAGGTTTTCGGGCGCGGGGAACCCCGCGAAAACATCGACATCCTCGGCCATCATCGCGGCGAAGGCGGCCGTCGGATCCGAGATGAACTTGAAAGTGGCGGATTCCAGGCTGGCGGGCGGCCCCCAATAGTCGGGGTTGCGTTCCAGCTCGATCCGGTCCCCCTGCACCCATTGCACGAACTTGAAAGCCCCGGTTCCCACCGGCGCCTGCTTGATCGTCTCGATGCTTTCCGGCGCAACGATCACCGCATCGCCCCAGGCGAGGTTGAACAGCATGTTGCCGTTCGGTTCGGCCAGATCGAGCGCAACAGTGCCGGTGTCGACAACGCGGACATCCGCGATTCCCGCATAGAGCGCCTTCTGCGCGTTCGTGCTGTCGTCGGCGCGGGCCCGGTCGAGCGAAAACTTCACGTCCTCGGCGTCCATTGCCGTACCGTCATGAAATATCACACCCGTTCGCAGCTTGAAGGTATAGGTCAGCCCGTCGTCCGAAATCTCCCAACTCTCGGCGAGGCCCGGAACGATCGCGCCATCACCGGTGAATCGCGTCAATCCCTCGAAGACATTCGAATAGAGCACCTGATCTATCGCCCCGGCGGCGGCGCTGGTCGGATCGAGGTGTGGCGGCTCCAGTTGCAATGCGACAGTTATATCAGTCTGGGCATGTCCGGCGGCCGCGATCAGGGCAAGCGCACCCGATGCGGCAAGGTTTCTGGTCCAGGATTTCATGTTCGTCTCCCCGAGAATGGCGCCCGCCCGTTGCCGGCAGGTCATGAGGGCAGTCTTGGACGAAGCCATGCGCGACACAAGTTTTTTGTCAGATCACCGATGTCCCGCCCTTCAACCGCCTCGTCATCGTTGCGATACGGTGGCTCGCCTTTTCGATCTCGAAGATCTGATCGGATATCTCGGTCTGGACATCCTCGAGGTTCGAAATGATCTCGGTCAGGCCACTGCTGCGATCCTTGAAGCGGGCATTTTCGATCTTGCACATGATTCGGGTCACATCGAGCCCGGCAACATGGCGTTTGAGGTCGGTCGTGACCTCGGCGAAGCGGCGCGCTTCTGCGGCAATGCGCGTGGTCGTGGCATCGGAATCCCGCGACAGGCCTGCTTGCAAGCGGGTCAGTCGGTCGTCGATCCGCGGATCGTGCCTGACTTTGGCCGCCTCGGCGATCAAGGCCGTTGCACAGGCCGGAAAAACCGCATCATCAATCGCTTCACCGGTGTTCGAGACACTTTGGCGGAACGCCTGAACCCCAGACAGCATTTCCTGGCTCAGCGTCGTGTGATTCGTCGAGATCACGCCGATCGGACCGCTGCCGCGTTCGATCTGCGCAGCAAGGATGCGGATGTTCGTAGGCACATTCTGAATGTCTTCGAAAAGGGTGGCGATTCGCGCCACCTGGCCTTGGGCCGATGCAATCAGCGCGGTCATCTTTCTTGCCTGTGCCACCGCCGCAGCCGACCCTGCGCCCTGCGTGCGCGCCGCCGTTTCTTCCAGCAGCATGCGCGACATGTGCGAAACCCCGAGCGTATCCACCATTTCCTGCCGGCCCGGCAGCTGTTGGTCACAGGAGTTGACCGCAAGACAGCCGGGAAACTGCAACAGAAGGTTCGGTGCCTCGGGTATATTGGGCCGAAACTGAAGTGAAATTACCCCTCCCGGAAACGGCAAAAACACTGCAAAAACCAGAAAGCAGCGTCCGTCGGACCCGGTGTTCCGAAGGTAGAAAGCAGCAGGCCGATCAGATTGCAGGCGCTCCCAAAGCGCGCAGAAAACAGCGCCGTTTGCGTCGGGGTCGCGCAGCATCGCCGCCGGGCGTCCGATCATATCGGCACTGTCATGGCCGCACTGGGCGGCAAAACTGTCACCGACAGCAGTGAACTTGCCGGCCGTATCCGTCATGCAGATCATGACGTCCCGCCCCGAGACGACCCGATCGCCTGACATGGCGTTTTCCAATTGCGATCCGTCCACAATGCATCTCCTGCCCGATCCCGACCTGTATGTCGTGGTGCCAGAGAACCCTGAACAATCCATGAACGGGCCTGCGATCATTCCCGCCCAACCGGGGGCAAAGAAAAATCGGCGCCGTTCAGATTGTGTCAAGCATTAGCCATTAGCCCAAGGAGACCGATCACCGAATGAGCGGAGGGCAAATTGCTTTCGAATCCCGAACTCAGCGCCGCCAGTGCGGCCCCGGATCCGGCGCAGGTGCGCCGGCTGGACCTGCCTGCGCGGCTCGACTCAAACGCGGCGGAAGAATTGGCAAGCATCCTTCAAGGCTTGCGGCATCGCCCTCTCGTTCTGGATGCGCGCGCCGTGGATCAGGCCGGTGCGCTGTGCCTGCAACTGCTCGTGAGCGCGCAAAGGCAATGGCAGGCCGACGGGGAAACCCTTTCAATCGAAAGCCCGTCCACGCGGTTGACGGGCACGCTGGGCCTTCTGGGGCTTTCGGACCACCTGAACGTGACGGAGACCGGTGAATGACCATCAAGGTTCTGGCGATAGACGATTCGCGCACAATGCGCAGCATGCTCGAGGTCGCACTGACCGAGGCCGGCTTTGCGGTGGAGCTGGCCGAGGACGGCGTACATGGCCTTGAACGACTTGGCGCGGTGGACCCCGACGTGGTGATCACCGACATAAACATGCCACGGATGGACGGATTCGGGTTCATCGACGCGGTGCGCGCGGATGGCGCCCGCCGCGACATGCCGATCCTGGTCCTGACAACCGAAAGCGCAGAAACCTTGAAGGACAAGGCGCGAAAAGCCGGGGCGACCGGATGGATCGTCAAACCCTTCGACGAAAGCAAGCTGATCGCCGCGATCAGGCGCGTTGCGCCGAGGGTGGCGTGAGATGAGCGCGCGCGAAACACTAAAGGAAGGCTTTTTCCAGGAATGCGAAGACCTGCTGGAAACCATGTCGGACGGTTTGTCCGAGATGGAGCGGGGTGAAAACGACGCGGAAGTGGTCAATGCGGTCTTCCGGGCGGTTCACTCGATCAAGGGAGGTGCAGGGGCATTCGGCCTGAACGTTCTGGTCAATTTCGCACATTCCTTCGAGAACCTTCTGGACGATCTGCGCCGTGGCGCGGTGCGCCCCGAAAGCAGCGTGATCCAGTTGCTGTTCCGGGCCAGTGACCGGTTGTTCGACGTTGTCGAAGCGGAACGTTCAGGTCGCGATCCCCTTGGGCGCGCGCAAGACGCCGAGGAATACGATGCCCTGCTGGCCCAGCTCGCCACTGCTTGCGCCGCGTCACCCGCTGCGGACAGCGAGCAATCGGATCCCGAGGCGGACTTCGTCCCGACGACCCTGGCCTTCGGCCCCGACCTCGGCCTGAGCGATGTGGAAGCCGCACTTCACACCCACATTATCCGCTTTGCGCCCCACAAATCGCTCTATGCCTCTGGCAATGACCCGGTGGCCCTGTTCTCGGCTCTGAGCGATCTCGGCGGCCTCTCGGTGTCCGCCGACATCTCGGCAGTGCCTCCCCTAGGCGCATTGGATTGGGAGGAGTCACACATTGTCTGGACCCTCAGTCTTGCCACTGAGTTGCCCGTGCCGGACATCATGGACGTCTTTGAATTCGTTTCATCAGACGCGGCTATTTCGTTTGAGGATCTGCCGGCGGCTGTCGCGGAGGATATGCCAACCGCGCCCCTGGAAACAGAGGAACCACCGCCGGCCCAGGTGCTTCAGGTCAGCGAGGCCCGCACTTCCGATCCGGGAAAATCGAACCCTTCAGGCAGCAGCAACGCGCGTCAGTCGATCCGCGTGGATCTGGAAAGAGTCGATCGGTTGATCAACCTCGTGGGCGAACTGGTGATCAGCGAGGCAATGCTGACGCAATCCATAACCCAGGATGGCCTGGTTCAGAACACTGACATCGAAACTGCCTTGGCGCGGCTGAAACAGCTTTCCACCGAATTGCAGGAGCGGATCATGGCGATCCGCGCGCAATCTGTCAAAGCGCTGTTTCAGCGGATGTCGCGGATCGTGCGCGAAGCGGCCCATGCCACGGATCGCGAAGTGCGGCTGATCACCGAAGGCGAAAGCACCGAGGTCGACAAAACCGTCATCGAAAAACTTGCCGATCCTCTGACGCATATCCTGCGCAATGCCGTCGATCACGGGATCGAATCCGCCGAAGCACGTCAAGCCGCCGGCAAACCGGCGCACGGCACGGTGCGCCTGCTCGCCGCGCACCGGTCAGGTCAGGTGATAATCGAGATCGAAGACGACGGCGCCGGCATCGACAGCGACCGCGTGCTTGCAAAGGCTATCGAGCGGGGGCTGGTTTCGGCCGATGCAGAGCTATCGGAACAGGAGATTTTTCATTTGCTCTTCGAGGCCGGATTTTCCACTGCCGAGCAGGTCTCGAGCCTTTCCGGCCGTGGCGTGGGAATGGATGTCGTGCGCAGTGAAATCCAGGCTCTGGGCGGACGCGTGAATATCGCTTCGGTGCGCGGTGCTGGCACCACACTTACCATCAGCTTGCCGCTCACCCTTGCCGTCGTCGAAGGTATGCTCGTCGAGGTTGCCGGCGAAACACTGGTCATCCCCTCCACGGCCCTGCGAGAAACCATGCGGGCGGAAGGGGCAATGGTCCACCGTCTCGGCGCAGGAGAACCCGTTCTGGCCATTCGCGGTGCGCTGATCCCGATCATCGACCTGGGCGAAAGCCTCGGTTTTCGCCAGATGCCGGCCAGCGTGTCCGGATTGCCGCTGTTGCTGGTGGAATCGGCGGCCGGGCGCCTCGTGGCGCTGACCGCCGACAAGATCATCCATCAGCGCGAGGTCGTCATCAAGGGGCTGGCGGAAAACTATGGGCATGTGCGGGGAATCGCGGCGGCCACGATCCTTGGCAACGGCCGGATTGCCCTGATCATCGACATCGACCAGGTGGCTGGCAATGGGCTTGGCGGGCAAGACGAAGCAGCGTCGCTGACCGCGCATGGAGTTGGATAAATGCAAAACGTAGCGGAACTCGAACAAACCAATCAAAGAGAAATCGTTTCCTTTCGCGTCAGCGGAAAGGATTTCAGTATCGATATCGGCTATGTCAGGGAGATCCGGGGCTGGAGCCCGACCACGATACTGCCACACACACCCGATTACGTCAAAGGCGTGATGAACCTGCGCGGCAACGTGATTCCCGTCATGGACCTGTCGCATCGGCTGGGGCTGGGACCGACCGAACCGACCGAGCGCCATGTGATCGTTATCACGGTGCTTGGTGACAAGACCGTCGGATTGTTGGTCGAAGCCGTATCCGATATCATGAGTGTGCCTGCAGATGAGCTGAAACCTACGCCCGATCTGGCGTCCACGTCCTCACGCGATTTCGTGGAGGGCGTCTATATGATCGAGGACAGTCTGATCAGGGTCATGGACATACATCAGGTCTTTGCCCGCGAGACCGGGGGTTTCTGATGCGTGCACAAACCTCGGTTTCGCAATCCGAAACCGAAAAGACCGTTCTGTCAGAAAGCGACTTTGCAGTGTTGGCTGCGATGATCCGACGAGAGACAGGCATACACATGCCACCTCAAAAACGCACGCTGATGCAGTCACGCCTGGCGCGACGGCTGCGGGTGCATGGCCTCGCCGATTTCAGCGGATACCGCCGTCTTGTCGAACAGGACGAAAGCGAAATGGCCCATATGGTGTCCTGTCTTACCACCAACGTGACTCGCTTCTTCCGGGAGAACCAGCATTTTGACGAACTGCGCACGGTGGTTCTGCCCGACCTGATTGAAAGGGCGCGCCAGGGCGGCAGGGTTCGGCTCTGGTCGGCGGGATGTTCGACAGGCGAGGAACCTTGTAGCATGGCGTTGACCCTGCTCGACCTGTGTCCGGACGCCCACCGCCTCGACATTCGCATCCTCGCCAGCGACCTCGATCCTCAGGTCGTGCAGAAAGCGGCCAGGGGGATCTACAGCCCCGACCGAGCCAGCCAGATCCCCGAGGGACTGCGCGGACGTTTTTTTTCGGCCGGGACATCCGACACCAGAGACCTGACCGTGGCAGAACCCGTCAGAGCGCTGATCAGCTTTCGCGTCCTCAACCTGTTGCACCGATGGCCCTTTTCCGGGCCTTTCGATGTGATCTTCTGCCGCAACGTGGTCATCTACTTCGAACAGTCGACCCAGACAGAACTCTGGCCGAGGTTCGCCGAGGTGCTGGCATCCGGCGGCCGGCTTTTTATCGGGCATTCCGAGCGGTTGTCGCCATCCGCGATGACGTTCTTCGAACCCACCGGAATCACAAGCTACAAGAAAATCGCATCAAGCCAGGCGACGGTTTCTCGGGTCCGCTGATCCCGCGCCAAAAAGGAGGTCGCATGAGCCTGAAAGATACATTGCACGTCATGATTGTCGATGACATGGCGACGAGCCGTGGTTTGATCACTCAAGCCATGGATGAAATCGGGATTCGAAACTACACCACCGAGAACGACGGCGCCGCCGCACTGCAAAAGCTGGCCGCCAAACCCGTTCACATGGTCATTTCGGATTACAACATGCCCCGAATGGACGGGTTGCAACTGCTCAAGGCGTTGCGGGAAAACCGGTCTACCCAGCGCATTGGTTTCATTCTCGTCACCGGACGTGCCGACAAGGAACTGCTGGACATGGGCCGGCAACTGGGCATGAACAACTATCTGAAGAAACCGTTTTCCCCGGCCGACATGAAGGCCTGCATAACCCGTGTGACGGGGCCGCTTTGAACGGGTCGATCATCTGCATCGGCGCATCGACGGGCGGGGTTGAGGCGCTGGAGAAAGTCCTGGCCGGGTTCACGCACGACTGTCCCCCGACGCTGATCGTGCAGCACATCCTGGGTGAGTTTTCCGGCTCGCTTGCCAGACGCCTGAACCGCGCTTGCGGTGCGACGGTCAGTGAAGCGCGCGACGCGCAGCGGCTTTCGCGCGGACAGGTGATCATTGCGCCCGGCGATGACAGGCACCTCGCGATAAAAGGTGGCGCCCTTCCTCGGTGTGTGCTGATCGCGGGTCCAAAGCGGTCCGGCCATCGCCCGTCGGTCGATGTGCTGTTTCATTCGGCGGCGGCTTCTGACCTGCACGTTGTGGCCGCCTTGCTGACAGGTATGGGCCGGGACGGCGCAGAGGGTCTGGGGGCGATCCGCGCTGCCGGTGGCCATACGCTCGCGCAGGATGCCACAACATCGGTGGTCTTTGGCATGCCTCGGGCGGCTGTCGAAATCGGGGCCGCCGAATTCACGCTGCCCCTGCCACGCATCGGTCCCAAGCTCTTGCGCCTCGCCAGAAGCATGCAAAGCGGAGTTGCACATGACAGCGCATGACACATCGATGGCCCGCACCGTTCTGGTGGTTCAAGGCGAATATCATATCTCCGACCGGCCCGAAGACATGTTGACCACTCTGCTGGGGTCGTGCGTTGCGGCCTGTCTCTACGATAGCGAGGCAGGCGTTGGCGGCATGAACCATTTTCTGCTGCCAGGCGAAGCGGGCGAGAAGAACCGCGGATTGCGATATGGCGCCTACGCCATGGAACTGCTGATCAATTCGCTGCTGAAACGCGGTGCAGACAGACGGCAGCTTCAGGCAAAACTTTTCGGAGGCGCAAAAATGAATGCGACGTCAGGCAGAATCGGATCCAACAATGCAGATTTCGCGCTGTGGTTCCTGCGCAATGAAGGCATTCCCGTCACCGGGCAGAACGTTGGCGGTACACGGGGCAGAAAGGTTCGGTTCTGGCCCCACAGCGGTAGGGCGCAGCAGATGTTCATGTCTGACACCGCCCCGCTTCTGGCGCAGGAGGCGGCGGTCCTGCACCCGGAACCGCGGCAACCGAAGGCCGATACGGACACCGTCTTTTTTTGATGCTACAAGCCCTGCTTCATGCGCTGCGGCGTAGTTTCTACAAGATGCGCAGCCTGTGGCGGCCTGTCGCGATCAAGGACCGGGCAGCAGGAACCAGTGATCACGGGAACCGCAGGAACGCCGCAACACATGCCGTGCATCACCGTGGCCCGTCGGCACAATCGACAGGCGGGTACGCTTCGTCACCTCTCGGCAATGGATTGATCCGCCAGGCAAAAGGCTGCGGCCCCGATGCTGGCGGTTTGCCCACGCAGGAAAAGCGCGGCGGCGGCAATCGTGCCGCTTTGTTGCAGATGGCGGGCGCGCAGGCGGCCAGCCTCCAGCGCGGCGGCTACCTCCTTCCCGGACAAGCGACCACAACCCGCCACCACCGGTCTGTGACCCAGATCGCTTTCAGGGCGAATGTGGATCGCCGGCATGCGCGTGATCGCCGGATGGCCGGGCAGATCCACCGCGTTTGCAACGACGGTGGCGGCCGCATCGGCCGTGGCCGCATCCCGCGCCAGCACCGTCACGCTGTCGGCGATCCCAAGACTGAGGCTGCGCCCGCCCTTCCCGGATGTCGCAAGGCCGCCAATGCCGTCACCGGGTTGCAAATGCACCTGCCCCAGGGGATCGGCCCTACCCGACTGCATGGCGATGCGGAATCCAGCCGGATCGCGCAGATGTATGGCGATATCGCCGCCGTTGTTCACAAAGGCACGCCGCAGCGGGGTGGCGCCGCGCATCACAGCCAAAATCTCATCGGCGACTGCCCCGGCGACCGCCGCCATAGGGGTCAGCGTGGCGTCGCCGCAAGAGCGCGTGGCCTGCCACATGCGGCGTGCCACGGTGCCGCACGGTTCCGCGATCTGATGGCATGGCTGGCACAGCGCGTCATACTCCTGCATCAGTTCTTCCAGCAGCGTGCCAAACCGCAAACGGGCCGTGCGGAACGCCAGCCCTCGCGCATCGCTTTCCCCGTCTGCGCCGATGATCAGATCGATGGGACCGTGATGCAGGTGCAGACGGGTGCCATCGCGGGCCAGCTGCGCCGCCGCGCCTGTCACGGCTTGCGGCCCCAGGCAAAGCGCGCCGGGTTCAATGGGCGCGCGCCGCCCGCGTCGATGCGGCGGACCGTACTGTTCAACACCTCGTGCACCGGCCGGATGCGATCGGTGTAGCCACCGAGGGAGGCGTAATCGTCAGCGCGCATGGTGAATTCGATCGGAGCAACCAGCGCCGGCGTGGGCACATAGCCGAAAGCGCCGGCCGGCATATCCATCACATCGACCATCAGGGTGATGCCGCCGCCCGGCCAGATGTAGCTGTCGGCGCCGCCGCAGGTCACCGAGGTCAGCGCGGATTTCACCGACCGGGTGAGGCCGACAGGGTTTTCCGTGACCCCGGCGCGCAACGATCCGCCCGCGCCGCCCATGAACAGCACGGAACAGACCGAAGGCTCGCAATTCTCGGCAATCCGGTCGGCTGAAGCGCGCAGCGCCTCCGGCATCGTCGCCGGTACAGGGATGAGATCGTTGTCCAGAACGAAATAGGCGGACTGCTCTCCAGTGGTGGAAACCATCAGCATTCTCAGGCCGGCCCAGGCGACGCGCGGGTTGAACGGCCCGAGGATCGACAACGGATCGGAGATGTCGGTGCCGCCCCATCCGGTGCCCGGCCCCGCCACCTGAAAATAGCGCCCCGGCGTCGATCGCCGGCCCTTTATGCGGATCCCGGTGGGCGGAATACCCAGAAGCTTTCCGGCCTGATGCTCGGACAGAACACCGGTGATGTGATCGTCAACCACCACGACCTCGTCGGTATGGCCGTGCCATTGTGGCGCGAACATGCCGATCGAAGCCGATCCGCAGCCGACGCGCATCAGCCGTTCGCGCACCCCGTCGATCATCGGCGGCTGTCCGGCCTGCACCTCGATCTCGGGTCCGCTATCGCCGATCCGCAGCGTCACCGCCTCGCGGTTGCACAACGCCAGCAGCGCGTCGCAGGTTGTGCGGCCTTCGCGTTTCGAACCGCCGGTCAGATGATCGACACCACCCAGTGAAAGCATCCGCGACCCGTATTCGGTGGTCGTGACATGGCCGATCGTTTCTCCATCCACGCGCACGGGATCGCGTTCGGCGCCGATATGACGGTCGGTGTCGATCTTCACCTTGACGCCGCAGTAGGAGAAGATGCCTTCAGTGACCACTGTCACCATATCCACACCGTCGATCTGCTGGCTCACGATGAACGGGGCCGGCTTGTAATCGGGATAGGTGGTGCCGGCACCGATCGCGGTGACAAACGGCCTGTGCCCTTGCACGATATCGCCATCCCACCCTTCCGGGTCGAGAAACGGCACCACCCGGTCGGGGGCGGTTTCCATGACCGTCAGGGGATCGAGCCGCACCAGATCGCCGGCGTGATTGGCGTACCGGTCGCAGGCGCCGACGCGGCCTTCGGCGATGTAGCACATGACCGGACAGGCATCGCACCGGATCTTGCCGCCCGGTTCAGCCATCGGCACCCCCCGCCAAGGCAGCCCGCAGGCGCGCGGGCGTGGCCGGTGTCTGGGTCACCCGCGCGCCACAGGCATCGTGGATCGCGTTCAGGATCGCCGGCGCCGTGGGGATCAGCGCATGTTCGCCCAGACCCTTGGCACCATAGGGGCCGTGCGCGTCGGGCTCTTCGATCAGCAGCACGTCGATGGGCGGCACGTCGCCGATGGTGGGGATCAGGTAATCATGCAGGTTTTCGGTGCGGTGCGGGACATATTCCTCCATCAGGGCCATGCCCAATCCCTGGGCCACACCGCCGTGCACCTGGCCTTCGACCAGCAGCGGGTTGATCGCATGGCCCACGTCATGCGCCGCCGTGACATGCAGAACCCGCGTCGTCGCCAGCGCGAGATCCACCTCGACCATCGCCAGCTGCGCCGCATAGCCGAACTGCGCATAGGCCGCACCCTGACCGTTTTCATCCAGCGGGGTTGTCGGGGGGTCGTAGGTGGCAACCGCCTCGAAGACATAGCCCAGGGCGCCAGCAGGCAGATCGTCCAGCGCGATGCGATGCGCCAGGGCGCCTTCACTGCCGTGGACCGCGCCGTCGCCAAACCTGAGCCTGGTGTCAGGGCCGGCGTTCATTCGCGCCAGAACGCGGCGGCGCAGGGTTTCGCCGGCGATCCGCGCGGCGTTGCCGGAAATGAAGGTCTGCCGCGAGGCCGAAGTCTTGCCCGCATCGGGTGTCACATCGGTATCGGGACCGACCAGTTCGATCGTGGAAACCGGCACCCCCAGCGCACGCGCGAAAATCTGGGCGATCACGGTGTTGGCACCCTGGCCAATGTCCATCGCACCCTGATGCAGCACCACACGCCCGTCTGCCCGGATGCCGGCGCGAAACGTCGACGGGTTGGAAAGCGCCGTGTTGCCGCAGCCATACCAGCATGAAGCAACCCCGACACCGCGTTTCACCCGGTCGTGAGCGGCGTTGAAGTCGCGTGTCTGCGCGCGCAGCCGGTCCCATGCCGGTTGCAGCGCGGTCAGACAGCGGCGAATCCCGACACCCTGTGAAAACACCTGCCCGGTCACCGTGGGCACCCCGTTTTCAAGGGCGTTCAGGATGCGGAACGCCAGCCGGTCGTGTCCCAGCCGATCGGCCAGGGTGTCGAACAGCGCCTCCTGGGCGATAGCCGTCTGGGGCACGCCGAAACCGCGGAACGCGCCGGCATTGGGCCCGTTGGTGAACACTCCAACCGACCGGGCGGTGTAGTCGGCCACCGCATAGGGCCCCGAGGCATGGATCGGCGCGCGCGTGGCCACTGTCGGGCCCCAACTGGAGTAGGCGCCGGTGTTGAAGGTTCCGTCAAAGACGAAACCGCACAGCCGGCCGTCAGCTTTGGCCCCGATGCGCATCGTGATGTCGGACGGATGGCGTTTCGATGTCGATTGCATCGATTCCGTCCGCTCGAACACGCCGCGCACGGTCTTGCCGGTCTTTTGCACAGCCAGAGCCAGCAGCGGTTCGATGGTCACGTCCAGTTTCGACCCAAAGCCGCCACCCACGGCGGTGGGCTGCACCCGCACCCGGTCCAGCGGCAGGCCGGTGACCCGCGCGATCATCTCGCGATCCATGCCGGGCGCCTGGGTGCTGTTGCGCAATTCGATCCGGTCGCCGACGGCGCGTGCATAGCCAGCCTCGGGTTCGAGATAGGCGTGTTCCACGCAGGCGGTCGAGAACCGCCCTTCGACCACCACATCGGCGCGGGCCAGAGCGGCTTCGGCATCGCCACAGCTGACGTACCCGCGGCACATCACGTTGCCGGGGCGGTCGGGATGCAGTTGCGGTGCGTCGGGCGCCATCGCGGCGCGCGGCGTCGTCACCGCCGCGCGGGGCGTCCAGATCACCGGCAGAACCGCATCGCGCAGCGCATCGGCCGTTCCGATCAGCGCGGCGACAGCTTCGCCCCGGAACCGCGCCACCGTTTCCGCAAGGACCGGCTGATCCAGAAAACCGGGAATGACCCCGACGCTGTTTTCGCCGGGAATGTCGCGCGCCGTCAGAACCGTTTCGATGCCCGGATGCACGGCAACAAACCCCTCGAGATCACCGAATTCGAATGCCGCGTGATCGTGCGGCGACCGGATCACCCGCATCGCCAACGCATCGGGCGGCGCCACATCGTCTCCAAAGCGCTCGGTGGCCATCACCTTGGCGGCGCCGTCCAGCCGTTCGATGGCCGCGCCGGTGTGTCCGTCGCCCTCGGCCAGGGGCCCGCCGTGATCCTCGTGGAGATGCGCGCGCATCACCGCGTCGACGATCTTGCGATAGCCGGTGCAGCGGCACAGCACCCCGCCCAGCGCATCCATCACACGGGGTTCGTCGGGGCGGGGATCGGCCCGCAGAAGCGCCACCGCCGAGACGATCATGCCTGGAATGCAGATGCCACATTGCGCGGCGCCCTCGGCCTGAAAGCTGCGGGCCAGCCGCCGGGCCCAGGGATCGACCCGTGCCAGACCCGCCGGCGTTTCAACGGCCCGGCCCTGCACCCGATGCGCCGGCATCAGGCAGGCGCAGACCGGATCGCCATCGACAAGCACGGTGCAGATCCCGCAATCGCCCGCGTTGCAACCGATCTTGACATCGGTCGACAGCATCCGCCCGCGCAGCGTTTCCGACAGCCTTTCGCCAGGGCGCGGCGCGGCCTGCACGGCGACACCGTTCAGCATGAAGCCGGTGGCCGGCGAGGTCGCGGGGCGATCCATCATGCCGAACCGGCGGCACGGATGGCACGGCCACATGCCTCGGCCACCGCCGCCCGGCGATAGGCGGCGTCGGCACGGATGTCATCGATCGGCGCAAGCCCGTCGAAGGCATGGGCGGGCATCTCGGGCGCACCGGCATGCTGTCCGATCAACGCCTGTTCCAGCGCGGTCAGCCGCTGCGCAACCGCCGAACAGGCACCGACGGCAACCCGCGCGTCGGTGATGCGGCCATGGGCATCTCGGGCGATGCAGGCCGCGACCATCGCTATCGAAATCACCAGATACCGCCGCGCACCCAGTTTGCAGAAGGCGCCGCGAAGGTCGTTCGGGGGGGCGGGCAGCGCGATCTGCGTGACCAGTTCGCCGGGCCGCCGCGCGGTCTGTCGCGCGCCGGTCACGAACCCGGCCAACGGCACGTCGCGCGTTCCGTCCGGCCCGGCCAACGTAACGCGGGCATCCAGCGCCAGCAGCGGCGGCACCCCGTCGGCCGCGGGCGAGGCATTGCAGAGGTTGCCGCCAATGGTTCCGGCGTTCTGGATCTGCACACCGCCGATCATCCGCGCGGCCTGTTGCAAGCCCGCGAAGGCTGGCGGCAGGTCCGCCACGGCGATATCCGTCCAGGTGGTGGTGGCACCGATACGCCAGCCGCCGTCGGCGGCGCGCGTGATCCCGCGCAGGCCTTCTATGCGCGTCAGATCCAGAACGACCGCCGGTTCCGGCGCATCGCCGAGGGCGGGGTAGTGATCGGTGCCGCCGGCAACCACCGCCACAGGGCCGCCGCCGGCCAGAACGGTCAGCGCGTCGTTCAGACGGTATGGCGCGTGATACCCCAAAGACCGGGCCCCCGTTCGCGGCGTGGTTTCACCCCCGAGGGTGCGGCCCGCCACAGGCGGTTGTCAACGGTATTCCGGGCGCTGCGGCCGTGTCAGGCACGCGCCGCCCCGTAGTACAGCATACTGACATGTTCGGCCTCGGCGAAGAACAGCCAGCGTTCGGTGATCACGCCGATCCCAGCGGCCAGCACCGCAATCGCCATGAACCCGGCGTCGTAGGGGGTGAACATCGACAACACGATCAACCCCAGCGGACCGCCGAACAGACAGATCAGAACCGTCCGGCGCAACGTCAGCGCGTGCTTGCGCGCCACCGAGAACCCCATTTCACGCATCACGAAATTCGGCATGCTGTGCGGCGGGTCCAGCGGGCGCACGGTTCCCAGATGGCCAAGCCCGGTGGCCATTTCGGCCGTGTAGCGGCCCGGATCGCCATCGTTCTGCTGCCAATAGCTCAGCTTCAGAAGGCCCGCCGCGGTCAGGCTGACCAGGGCTGCAAACAGCGTCCAGACCACGGCAAATCCGGCCAGCGCCATCATCAGGCCCAAAAGCAGGGCACCGGTGCCCGAGGCCAGCGCAAGATAGATCACCGGCACCACCGGGCGGTGCCACTGGCGAATGGTGCGCAGCGCGGCATAAATCATCCCGGTGCAATACACCGTCACCCCGGCGCCGGCGGCGGCGGCGACGCCCAGCGCCGGTGTGGCGCCAGAATCAACCCCGGCCAGCCATACCAGCCACAAAAGCCCAGCCGGAATATAGGTGACAACCGCCGCCACCGCTTCGCGCGACAGCCACGACGACCGCCATTGCGAGAAAGCGCCAAGCGCGCGCTCGGGGTGTCCCAGGTGCAGCGTCGAGGCCAACAGCCCCACGGTGATCAACGCCAGCGCCACGGTCAGCATTGCAAAACCGATCCAGCGCCCGCCCGGCATGGCACCAAAGGCTTCGGCCAGCCCGATCCAGAACAACAGGCCATAGCCCGCGCCCGACGCGGTGGTGAACAGAATCACGGAATACGCGGGGTGCATGGCTCAGCCTTTCGCGCTCAGCGCCCGGTCGACCCAGGCGAACAGGTTTTCGATGGCCGATCCGTTCGATGCCGGCACCGGCTCGGATGGTGCCGGGAGCACCTGATCGGGCGTGACGCTGTTGAACCGGGGCGGCAGATACTTGTTGACCGGCTCATAGCCGAATTCGTCGAGCAGGTTGAACCCGTCGCGGGCCGCCACATTGCGCGACACCGCGCTGTCGGGATCGCCCAGATCGCCAAAGGCGCGCGCACCTGTCGGGCAGGCCTTGACGCAGGCCGGCACGCGATCTTCCTCGGGGATGGTTTCGTTGTAGATCCGGTCGACACACAGGGTGCATTTCTTCATGACGCCGTCGTCGTGGTCGTATTCGCGCGCGCCATAGGGGCAGGCCCATGAACACAGCTTGCAGCCTATGCAGGTGTCGGGATTGACCAGAACGATGCCGTCCTCGGCCCGCTTGTAGCTGGCGCCTGTCGGGCAAACGGTGACGCAGTCGGGCTTTTCGCAATGCAGGCACGAGCGGGGAAAATGCACGGTCTTCGACGCGGTATCGGTCGTCACCTCATAGGCGTGGATCCGGTTCAGCCAGGCACCGGACGGATCCGCGCCATAGGGATCATGATCCGACAGGGGCGCCGAATAGCCGCCGGTGTTCCATTCCTTGCAACTGGTCGCGCAGGCCTGGCAGCCCACGCAGATGTCCAGATCGATCACCAACCCAAGCTTGACATCGGACGGTTGTGGCAGGCTGGTCATCGGGCATTCTCCGTTGTTGCGCGGCTTTGCGGTCTGGTGCGGTCGGGTCGCGCGGCGGTCATCGCGCGGGCCTCCGGAAGTCCGTGCCATAGGCCAGGCGGGTCGGGGACGGCGCCTGCCCGCCGGTGCCCAGCGGTTCAAAGAACGGTTCTGTCGCGCCGGCGCCGTCGGCCTTGGCGATGGCGACCCGAAGATCGAACCACGCGGCCTGCCCGGTGATTGGGTCCGAGTTCGAATACCGGTAGCCGCCGCCGCCCTTTGGCAGCAGTTCCGAGATCAGGTGGTTCAGCAGGAACCCCCGATTGCTCTCGGGGGCGTCGTCATCCAGACCCCAGGCGCCGCGGCGCTTGCCGATGGCGTTCCATGTCCAGACCGTATCGCGGTTGACACCGTCCATCAGCCGCACCTGGCATTTGACGCGACCCAGGTGCGACGACAGCCACACCCAATCGTCATCCGCGACGCCGGCGCTTTCGCCCAGGTCACGGTGAATGTACAGGCGGTTTTCGGCAGTGATCTGGCGCAGCCATGCGTTCTGCGATCCCCAAGAATGATACATGTGCATCGGGCGCTGGGTGATCGCGTGCAGCGGAAAGGCCGTCTCGTCGATCATCGTGCCTTCAAATGGCGGATACCACATCGGAAGCGGATCGAAGGCCCGCAGGATCCGGTCGCGCGCACGTTCGGGCGGGCACCTGTCGCCGTGGCCCTGCGCGGCCAGCCGGAACCTCTGGACCGGCTCGCAATACAGCTGAAACACCGTCGGGTCGGGCGAAAGGCGGATGCCACGTTCGATTGCCCAATCCAGATAGCCTCGGTTGGCATGTTTGAAATAGGCATGTTCGGGCGCGATGTGATGCCCGAAGAACGCGCCGTTCTCGATGTAACGGTCCAGCTGTTCGGGGTTGGGCGCGCCCACGCCCACCTGATCGCCGTCGGGGCCACGCCATCCCGCCAGCGGTCCGATGCCGGGCTTGCGCTGGTGGTTGACGATGTAGTCCGCATAGCCGCCGGGAAACTTCGGGCTGCCGTCCGCATTGCA
The DNA here is from genome assembly GCA_024742705.1 of Paracoccaceae bacterium. Classification (GTDB taxonomy): domain Bacteria; phylum Pseudomonadota; class Alphaproteobacteria; order Rhodobacterales; family Rhodobacteraceae; genus JANSXZ01. Next base: position 162,048 of record JANSXZ010000002.1, read on the forward strand.
AAAGGCGGGAAACTTCAGCCGCGCGCCCAGGTCGATCAGAACCTCCTGAAACCCGCGCACGTCACGGTCGGGCTGGACCACCGGATGCCGGATGCTGTCGGCCACCATGTCCGGCTCGGAAATCGGGCGATCCAGCAGCGATATGCAGTCGTACCGCTCCAGATAGGTGGTATCCGGCAGGATCAGGTCGGCGAAAGGAACGGTTTCCGAATAATATGCGTCCGAATAGATGATCTTTGGGATCACATATTCGCCGCTCTCGTCCGTCGCCGTCAGCGCATCCAAGGTGCCCCCGACATTCATCGACGAATTCCACGCCATATTGGCCATGTACATGAACAACACGTCGATTCCGTAGGGGTCCTTCTTGGCCGCGTTGTTGATGACCATATGCATCAATCCGTGCGCCGACATCGGCGCGTCCCACGAAAAACCCTTGTCCAGACGCGACGGGTTGCCGTCACCGTCCAGCAACAGATGATGCGGACCGTGCGGAAATCCCAGGTGCGGCCCGCCCAGAGGCATCTCGGGCTTGATGTCCTGCAACGCGCCATGCGGCAACAGGTTGGGCGGTGTCTGCTTGGGATAGGGCGGCTTGTACCGAAAACCGCCGGGGCAATCGATGGTGCCCAAAAGGATTTGAAGAATATGGATCATCCGGCAGGTCTGAAACCCATTGGAATGGGCGCTGATGCCGCGCATCGCATGCATCGAAACCGGGCGGCCGATCATCTTTTCGTGCCGGCGCCCGGCCCAGTCGGTCCAGGGCTGGTCCAGCACGATTTCTTCCTTGAACGCCACATGCGCGATTTCCGCCGCCAGCCGCCGCACCTGCTCGGCCGGCACGCCGGTCTGCGCGGCAACGGTTTCGGGCGCATACTCCGTGCCCAGATATCGTTCCGCCATCAATTCGAACACCGGCCGCGCCTTGCGGCCGTCGGGCAGCGTCCGGGTTCCGCTCAGCGCGGGCGAAGGCGCCACACTGGCCCCGTTGCCCAGACGGTCTGTGGTGGTGTCCCAGACATAGGGGTTGCCGTCGCCGTCGCGCGCGAACAATCCGTCATCCGCCGCACCGGGGTCGTCAATGACCAGCCAGGGCGCGTTGGTGTAGCGGATCAGATAGTCCAGATCGATCTGCCGGGTCCGGAACAGCTCGTGGATCAGCGCCCCGACGAACAGGCCGTCGGTGCCCGGCCGGATGCCCACCCATTCGTCGGCGACGGCATTGTATCCCGTGCGCACCGGATTGACCGACACCACCTTCGCTCCGCGGTTCTTGAGTTTGCCGATGCCGATCTTGATCGGGTTGCTGGCGTGATCCTCGGCAACGCCGAACAGGATGAAATACTTTGTCCGGTCCCAATCGGGATCGCCGAACTCCCAGAATGCGCCACCAAAGGTGTAAAGGCCGCCGGCGGCCATGTTCACCGAACAAAACCCGCCATGCGCCGCGAAATTCGGGGTGCCGAACTGCATCGCCCACAGCCCGGTCAGCGACTGGCTCTGGTCGCGTCCGGTGAAAAACGCCAGCTTTTTCGGGTCGCGCTTACGCACTTCGCCCAGCCAGCCGCCGGCGATCTCCAGCGCCTCGTCCCAGCTGATCTTCTCGAACTGTCCCGATCCGCGCGGACCCACGCGCTTCATCGGCGCGGTCAGACGGGCCGGTGAATAATGCTGCATGATTCCGGCGCTGCCCTTGCCACACAGCACGCCCTTGTTGACCGGGTGATCGCGGTTGCCCTCGATGTATCGCACCTTGCCGTCGCGCAGGTGCACGTTGATGCCACATCGGCAGGCGCACATATAGCAGGTGGTCTGCTTCATCTCGTCGCCGACCGGATCGTTCAGCGCCACCTTGGGTTCGCTCTGGCTCATGGGTCCGTCTCCTCCTCCGGGTCCGAATGCACCAGAACGCGGCGCGCCTCCCGGGCTATCGTGGCTTCTTCGCGCGCCGGCACCACCCAGGCGGTGACATCCGACCCGTCGCGATGCAGCGCAAGCGCGTTGCGATCGTTCGCGGCCATGTCCGCCGACAACCCGGTCCAGCCCAGGCCGCGCAGGATGTAAGCCCGTACATTTGCCGAGTTTTCACCGATCCCGCCGGTAAAAGCAATCGAATCGATGCCCTGCATCGCCGAAATCATGGATCCCGCATGGCGCAGCGTCCAATAGCAGAAATGCCGGATGGCAAAGGCCGCTTCCGGCGCGTCGCTGGCATCCAGCGCGCGCATGTCCGACCCGATGCCCGACAGGCCCAGCAGGCCCGATTCGTGATTGAGGATCCGCGATGCCCTGTCGATGCCCACCTCGCCCGCCAGGCGCAGAACCGCGTTGCCGTCTATGCCGCCGGCGCGGGTGCCCATTGTCAGCCCGTCCAGCGGGGAATATCCCATCGTGGTGGCGACCGAACACCCGTCGACAATCGCGCAGAGACTTGCGCCGTTGCCCAGATGACAGGCCAGCAACCGGCGCGGCAGCGGCCTGCCGGACAGCGCCGGCAGATCGCGCACCAGGCCCGAATACGAGATTCCGTGAAACCCGTAGCGCCGCAGGCCCAGCGTCTCGGCCTCGGGCGGCAAGGCATAGCGCTGCGCCTCGTCGGGGGCGGTGGCGTGAAACGCGGTATCGAACGACACCGTCTGCGGCAGTCCGGGCGCGACGGCGGCCACCGCCATGATCGCGGCAAGGTTGTGCGGGTTGTGAAGCGGCGCCAGCGGCGAACAGGCCGCGATGCGCGACAGAGTTGCCGGCGTCACCCGCGACGGGCGCGTCAGATCGGGGCCACCATGCACGACGCGGTGTGCAGCTGCCGACAGGTCAGAGACCTGGACGCCCCGCGCCGCCAGCGCCGCGAGAATGGCGCCCATCGCCGCGCGGTGGTCGGGCAGGGCCGGGCAGAGCGTGGTATCTCCGATGCGCAGGCTTGCGGCCTCCGATCCGATCTCGGCGGCCGCGCCCGATGTGATCTCGGAACCGTCCGCGCCGAACAGCGCGAATTTGACCGACGACGACCCGGCGTTGAGAACCAGTATATCGCCCACCCCGGCCGCCGTTGCTTCAGACGCGCGGGGTTTGCGGCACGAAATCCCCGCGCGACACGCCGGCCACCGACACCGGCGCCTTCATCGCATCGCGGCGGAACGGTTCGCCCAGCTCCTGGTTCAGGATCACCTCGAGGAAGGTGGTCACGCCGTCTTCCATCTGCTCCTTGACCGCGGTGCGCAGCGCCTGGGTCAGCTCGTCCATGCCGCGCACCTGCACGCCCTTGAGGCCACAGGCCCGCGCGACTTCGGCGTAATTGACACCCAGATTCAGTTCGGTCCCGACGAAGTTGTCGTCGAACCACAGGGTTGTGTTGCGCTTTTCCGCGCCCCATTGGTAGTTGCGGAAAATCACCATCGTGATCGGGGGCCAGTCGTTGCGACCGCAGGCTGTCATTTCATTCATCGAGATGCCAAAGGCGCCATCTCCGGCAAAACCGACGACCGGCACGTCCGGGCACCCGATCTTGGCCCCCAGGATGGACGGAAGGCCATAGCCACAGGGGCCGAACAGGCCGGGCGCCAGGTATTTGCGGCCTGCCGGAAACGAAGGATATGCGTTGCCGATGGCACAGTTGTTGCCGATGTCGCTGCTGATGATCGCATCTTCGGGCAGCGCCGACTGAATCGCGCGCCAGGCCATGCGCGGGCTCATCCGGTCGGGGTCGCGCTGGCGGGCGCGTTCGTTCCAGGTGATGCCGGGATCGTCGTCTTCGTGATCCATCGCCGACAGCTGTTGCGCCCAGGTGGATTTCGCCAGCGCGATGGCGTTTTCACGATCCTTGCGCCCGGTATCGCCGGCGGTATCCGCAAGATGCGTCAGAAGCTGTTCGGCCACCTTGCGCGCGTCGCCCTGAATGCCGACATCCACCTTCTTGGTCAGGCCGATGCGATCAGCGTTGATATCGACCTGGATCAGCTTGGCATTCGCCGGCCAGTATTCCGTCTGGTAGGCGGGCAGCGACGAAAACGGGTTCAGACGGGTGCCCAGCGCCAGAACGACATCCGCGCGCGAGATCATCTCCATTCCCGCCTTGGACCCGTTGTATCCCAACGGCCCGCAGAACAGTGGGTGGCCACCGGGAAAGGCATCGTTGTGCTGATAGTTGCAGCAGGCCGGCGCCGAAAGCCGTTCGGCCAGGCGCACCGAAGCGTCGATGCCGCCCGCAAGAACAACGCCCGCACCGTTCAGGATCACCGGGAACGACGCCTTCGAAAGCAGATCGGCCGCCGCCTTCACCGCTTCGGGATCGCCCGACGGATGTTCGATGCGCACGATCTGCGGCAGTTCGATATCGATGACCTGGGTCCAGTAGTCGCGCGGCACGTTGATCTGGGCCGGGGCCGATCCGCGGAACGCCTTCAGAATGACGCGGTTCAGCACCTCGGCGATGCGGCTGGGGTCACGCACCTCTTCTTGGTAGCAGACGCAATCGGCAAACAGGTTCATCTGCTGCATTTCCTGGAAACCGCCCTGGCCGATCGTCTTGTTTGCCGCCTGCGGCGTCACCAGAAGCAGCGGCGTGTGGTTCCAGTAGGCGGTCATGATCGGGGTGACGAAGTTGGTGATGCCCGGACCGTTCTGGGCGATGGCCATGCTCATCTTGCCGGTTGCGCGGGTATAGCCGTCGGCGCTCATCCCCGCGTTGCACTCGTGCGCGCAGTCCCAGAAGGTGATGCCAGCCTGCGGAAACAGATCCGAAACCGGCATCATCGCCGACCCGATGATCCCAAAGGCATGTTCGATGCCATGCATTTGCAGCACTTTGATGAATGCTTCTTCGGTGGTCATCTTCATCGTCGGATCCTTGTCGGTTGAACAGTTTCTGCGCCGCTTGCCGCCGGCACGACAGGCCCCTTATTGCGGCCAATGCGCAGCGCGCGTTAGGGCCAGATTTTACAGCCTTTTCAGTCCAGATCAATGGCTGTGCCCGCCGGGGCAGCGCACGGGGGCGGCACACGGGGGCAGCGCACGGGGGCAGCGCACGGGGGCGAAAGAAAGACCGCGGCGCCAAACAGTGATACTGAGGCCCCGGCCAAAGAAGAGAATCAATGATGCACGCCGAAACACCCACCATCACGGAACAGCCCGCGCGGCTGGCCGCCAACGAAAACCCGTTTGGCGCATCGCCTGTCGCGCTGCGGGCGGCACAGGCCGCGCTGGCCGATGCGGGCCGCTATCCGGCACAGACCGATGCAGACCTGCGCGCCGCGCTGGCGGCCCATTGGGGCCGGGGCATCACGCCCGACCACCTGTTTTCGGCCAATGGCGGGGTCGAGGTTCTGTCGCTGATCGAAGACGCCATGATCCGTCCGGGTGAACGCGCGGTGATCTGCCCGCCATGTTTCGGCCCCTATGGCGCATCGCTGGGCGCCAAGGGCGTGGCCGTCGATCCGGTTCCGCTGAAAGGCGCGGATTACACCGTGGATGTGGCCGGCATACACGCCGCCATCACCGACGAAACGCGCCTCGTCTACCTTTGCAACCCCAACAACCCCACCGGCACCTGGTTCGGCCAGGACGTGCTGAACGCGGTGCTGGACGGGCTGCCCGAAAATGTCACGGTGATCTATGATTCGGTCTACTGGCATTTCGCCACCCATGATCCCGTGCCCGATGCCTGCGTCGAAATCGTGGCCGGGCGGAATGTCGTTGCTGTGCACAGTTTTTCCAAGGGATATGGCCTTGCCGGAATGCGCATCGGATACGGCATGGCCCGGCCCGACCTGATTGACCGGATCGCCCGCCGCAAGCGCAGCTTTCACCTGAACGGCGCGGCGCTTGCAGGGGCCAAGGCGGCGCTGACCGATACCGGGCATCTGGCGCGCACGGTGGCGAACAACACCGCCGAACGCGCCCGGCTGACCCGGGCGCTGACAACGCTGGGTCTGCGCGTTACGCCATCGCAGGGGAACTTCGTGATGTTCGCCTGCCCCGGTCCGGATGACGCCCGCACCCTGTGCGACAGGCTGGCCAGGCATCAGGTTCAGGTGCGCCCCGCTTTTGATCTGCCGCATCACATCCGCGCCACCGTCGGGTTGCCCGCCGAGAACGACCGGTTGATCGCCGCGCTGTCAGAGGCCCGGCCATGACCACGGAAATGACCGGCGGCGAGGCCGCGGTTCTGAGCCTGCATGCGCTCGGCGCGCGGACGGTGTACGGCTTGCCCGGTGTCCAGAACGATTGGCTTTACAACGCATTCTACGACCACCGTGAAAAATTCCGCATCGTCCACACCCGGCACGAACAGGGCGCGGCCTACATGGCGCTGGGGCATGCCCTTGCGACGGGCGCTCCGGCGGTGTTCAACGTCGTGCCCGGGCCCGGCGTTCTGAACGCGTCGGCGGCCCTGGCCACGGCCTATGGTCTGAATGCCCGGGTCATGTGCCTGGCCGGGCAGATTCCGTCGAAATCCATCGGACAGGGCCGGGGTGTGCTGCACGAGATTCCCGACCAGCTGGGCGTGTTGCGCGGGCTGACGAAATGGGCACGGCGCGCCGAAAGCCCGGCCGCGGTTCCCGGAACAATCGGCGACGGCTTCGGGCAGATGATGTCGGGCAGACCAAGGCCCGTGGCCGTCGAGGTGCCGATGGATGTGCTGGCCGCGCGTGCGCCGGTTGATCTCACCGCCGCCCGCTTCGATGCCGGCGAGCCGGAACTGGACGACGACGCCATCGAAGACGCCGCACGGCTGCTGGGCGGGGCGGAATTCCCGATGATCTTCGTCGGCAGCGGCGCGCAGGAGGCGAGCGCGGCAATCGGGGCGCTTGCCGAAATGCTTCAGGCGCCGGTGGTGGGGTATCGCACCGGCATGGGCGTGGCCGATGCGCGATCGCCGTATTCGTTGCACCAGCCGGCGGCCAGACCGCTTTGGGATCGCGCGGATGCGGTTCTGGCGGTGGGCACGAACATGCGTGCGGCGGCCGGCAAATGGGCCGGGCAACACCGCCCCCGGATCGTGCGGATCGACGTCGATCCGGAAAGCCACAGGCTGTTTGGCGCGCCGGACGTGGCCGTCACGGCGCGGGCCGAACGCGCGCTGCCGGCCCTGATCGACCGGTTGGCACGCCACAACCGGCACCGCGAACCGGCGCGCGACAGGCTGCTGCAGGCCAAGGCAGACTGGGCCGCGCGGGTTGCGGTTCTGGAACCGCAGCTGAGCTATCTTTCGGTGATCCGGCAGGAACTGGGCGAAGACGGCATCTTTGTCGACGAACTGACGCAGGTGGGGTTTGCCAGCCGAATTGCCTATCCGGTCTATCACCCCCGCACCTATATCTCGACCGGGTATCAGGGCACACTTGGCTACGGGTTTCCGACCGCGCTGGGGGTGAAGGTGGCGCGCCCCGAGGTGCCGGTGGTTTCAGTGACCGGAGATGGCGGTTTCATGTTCGGCATGCCCGAACTGGCCACAGCGGTCCAGCACCGGATCCCGCTGGTGGTGCTGGTGTTCAACAACAACCGCTACGGCAACGTGCAGCAGATGCAAATCAACGACTATGGCGGTCGGGTGATCGCCACCGACCTGCACAATCCCGATTTCGTCCGGCTCACCGAGAGCTTTGGCGCTCAGGGCCTGCGGGCCACAACGCCCGAGGCCCTGAGGCAGGCCATGCAGCGGGGCTTTGCCACCACCGACGTGCCGACGGTGATCGAGATCCCCTTCGATCACATGCCCAGCGTCGATCAGTTCAGGTAGCCCCGCCATGTCGCGTTCGATCATCCCCGCCAACACCGACCTGGGGCAGAGCCTGCGCAAGGCCGTGGGCGCACATCGCGCGATCCTTGTGGCGGGCCTGCCCAGCTCTGGCAAAAGCCTTTTGGTGCAACAGCTTGCTATCCTGGCCGAAGAAGCGGGCCGCGACGTTCATACCCTGCAGTGGGACAAGGCGCGGCAGGCCTTTGAAACGCCCGACGCACTGGACCGTTTCCCCGAGATCGACAAAATCACGCATCCCGCGATCCGCAAGGCGGTGGGGTTGTGGGTGCGCGGGGCGGTTTTGCGATGGAGCAGGGCCGAGCATCGCGGCGACGCCGTTCTGATCGTCGAACTGCCGGTGGTGGCGGGGCGTTTCGTGGAACTCTTGCAGCCTGGGCAAGATCCGGCCGAACGGTTTCTCGGCTCGCCCGAAGCGCTGTTTCTTGTGCCGGTGCCGAGCGTCGAACTGCGCGCCCGGATCGAAGCCATCCGCGCCGCAACGATCGCAAATCCACGGCATGCCCAGGAAGCGCGCGACGCGCCGCCGCATATCGTCGAAGCCGACTGGCTGGCCGCGCGGCGCATCTTCAACCACTGGAACGGCATTGCAGACGACGATGCGCGCGACCGAAGGTATGATCCCGAGGTTTATCGCGCGGTGTTCGAGCGTCTGGGGCGGTTCCGGCAGATGCGGATTGTCAGCGTTGAAACGACCTTCACCACCGGCGCGTCGGCCTATGAGCGCGCCGCGCCGGTTGTAGATCTGGTTGCGACGCCGCAAGAGGTGGCAGAAGCCTATGCAAGACTGGAGGACCTGTTTCCCGGGAATGCTGCGGATTGGGCGACCGATGGATGGTCGGAGTACTGACCGCGCCGGTGCAATCGGGGGCGCTGCCCCCGTCGCCTTGCGGCGCCTCCCCCGGGATACTTCTGGCGAGTGGAAGACGACATGGGGCGCCGGGGTCCGGGGCATTGCATTGACATCGGTTTGCAGCACATAGTGGCGGCAATTGAAAAACAGACCGGAATATCCCATGACCGCGCCTTCGCCTTGTATCATCTGTGTCGCCATCACCGGGTCGGTGCCGACCAAGGCGGCGAACCCGGCGGTGCCGATTTCAATTTCGGAACAGGTGGAATCCACCCATGCGGCTTTCGAGGCGGGCGCGAGCATATGTCATGCTCATGTGCGCAACCCCGACGAGACACCGAGTTCGGATCCGGAAAAGTTTGCGCTGCTGCAGGAAGGCCTGGAGAAACACTGCCCCGGCATGATCATCCAGTTTTCCACCGGCGGTCGGTCGGGGGCGGGCAAGGCGCGCGGCGGCATGTTGCCGTTGCGTCCTGACATGGCATCGTTGACCGTTGGATCGAACAACTTTCCGACGCGCGTGTATGAGAACCCGCCCGATCTGGTAGATTGGCTGGCCGGTGAGATGCAGGCATATGACGTGATGCCGGAGATCGAGGCGTTCGACCTGTCGCATATCCACCAGGCGGTGCGCATGCACCGGGACGGGCGCCTTGGAGGAAAACTGTACATTCAGTTCGTGATGGGCGTGAAGAACGCCATGCCGGTCGATGAGGACACATTCCACTACTACATCAAGACGGTGAAACGCCTGGCGCCCGAAGCGATCTGGTGTGCGGCGGGTATCGGAGCAGGGCAGATCACGGTGAACGAATGGTGTATCGCCAATGGCGGTCATACCCGGACCGGGCTGGAAGACAACGTGCGCCTGGATCGCGACACCCTTGCGCCGTCAAACGCTGCCCTGGTCGCGCGGACCGCGGAACTTTGCGAGAGGTATGGCCGCCCGGTGGCGACATGGCAGGAGGCGCGCGCGATCCTGGACAGGCCGCTGCGGTAGGTCTGGCAGTGGCGCGATGAGCGGATCGGACATGCAGGCCGGGAGAGAACCCGCGATGAGCGGGCAGGAGATGCAATGGCAGGTTGACGGCCTGACCCTTCGCGGGCTGGCTTGGGGGCCCGAGGACGGACATCCGGTTCTGGCGCTGCACGGCTGGCTGGACAACGCGCTGAGCTTCGAGATGCTGGCGGGGCATCTGCCTCAGTGCCGGATTGTGGCGCTGGATCTGACAGGGCACGGGCGCAGCGCCTGGCGGTCTGCCGATGCGACCTATCAGATCTGGGACGATGTGCCCCAAATCGCCGGAGTTCTGGCCGAACTCGGTTGGGAACGATTTACGATGATGGGCCACTCCCGCGGCGCCGTGGTGGCCACGCTGACCGCGGCTGCCCTTGCAGATCGGGTGCATGGCCTGATCTTGCTGGACTGGATGCTGCCACCGCCGATGGCGGACGCGCAGGTGGTGCCACAGTTCCGCAAGTTTCTGGCAGATCGAACCAAACGCACCCCTCGGACGTTCGGCAGCGCCGAGGCCTACATCGAACGGCGCGTCCAGAATGGCAACACGCGCGCCGTGGCGGAGACCATCGCACGGCGGGGGCTGGGACGCGCGGACGGCGCTCGTCGGCTTCTGGGAGACCCGCGGCTCTATGGTGCATCGGCGCTGAAACTGAGCATCGGCCAGATCGAAGCATTTCTGGATGCGCTCTCGATGCCGGCGATCTGGTTTTCCTGCCGGAAAGGGCAGGGCAAACAGGCCTGGGCAGACGATTTGCAAAGCCGTGCACGGGCGCGGTTGGCCCGCTTCGAAGTTGTGGAACTGGACGGCCATCACCATGCGCATATGGAAACCGAAACCGCGGCGCGTATCGCGATGCATCTGGCGGATTTCTGGCGCGGGTCCACAGACTGACGCCGCAGTTTGGCGGATGTAACGTCGCTAGAACAACTGAACATCGCCGCGGCCCTCGCAGGTGCCGGATTGGCCCGCGGTCATCTGGCGCACCATCGCACCCAGCTTCAGCACCTCGGCGGCAGGGCCCGTGTCAGTCGCCCAGTCGGGCGGAACGCTGTCGGAGAGAACGCAGGTATAGCGCGCAAGATCCTCCAGCGACTGGCGCAACAGATCGATGCGTTGCAGGCCGGCACCATGGCCGGAGGTATCCGGCAAAGTTGCGATCGCACTGTCCAGTTCATGCGCCGTTTCCGCCTGTTCGCGCAATGCGCCGGCCAATCGTTGCAAGACATCCGACAACGCATCGCCCGAGCCATGTCCCATCATGTCACCTGTTCGCCGCCTCTTTGCGACATCAGTGGCGCCCAGCGATGAAGATTTCCTGAACAGCCATCGAAAAAAATCCCGCGGCGGTGTCTGAAAACCGATCCGCATTCACTCTGAATTAACCCGCCCGTCGGCATGGTTGGCGCCATACCGGCTGCGTTGGCCGCTCAGATATTGCCGTCAACGCGTCCTCCGGCGCCTGTAACAGCATGTGACCGCAGGAGGGTCATGCCATGAAAAACTTCAATATCCGGACCCAGATCTTCGCTCTGGCCGGCGGTCTGGTCTTCTTGCTTGTTGGGCTTTCGGCAATAGCAGTGCTGACGCTGTCGAGTATCGGCCACCAGAACAAGGTCAGTCGCGAGATAGGCCAGCGCTTGAATCTGGTGAACTTGATCTGGGAAGATTTCGATCAGGCCGCGATTGCTGCCCTGCGGTTTCGCAATGGTGAAACCGGTCTGGGCGCTGTCGTGATGAGCAACATCGAGGAAATCAGGGCTGATTCACAGCGAATTCCGGATGTTTTCACCAATACGCGTTACGCCGAACCGGCCACTGACGTGCAGGTGACGCGCCTGATGGAAACGATAGCAGCGATCAACGGCTTCGCCACCGTGTTCGAGCAAATGGAATCGGCGAATGCCATTGTTCAGATCCGCATGTTTCAGGAGGAAATGCTGCCTCTGCTCACACAGACAGAAGACGCTTTGAACGCGATACAATACGACCTCGCTCAGCAGTCGGAAGCTGTCCAGTCCTCCGCGTTGCATGAGATCATCAACGCGGAACGCATTCAAATCGCTCTTGCCGTTGCCGCGGTACTCCTTGCGCTATGCGCCGCGTTCTTTCTGGGCCGCGGTCTGAGCCGGCCCATCGAAGGGCTGACGCGCGCGATCAATGCTGTTGCGGAACGTCAGTACGATACCGAAATCACCGGCCTTGACCGCAAGGACGAGATCGGCGCAATCGGGAAAAGCCTTCTGGCGATGCGCGACAAGCTTGCCGAGGCCGATAAACTGGCCGAGGTCGAGCGCAAGCTCAGTGAAGAGCGCAGCGCTTTCTTCACGGCACTGAGCGATGGACTCAAGAGCCTGTCCGAAGGCGATCTGTCGCAGAAGCTGGACGCGGATCGCTTTCCTGGCCTGGAAAGCGCTGACACAAAGGTCAGCGAAGATTTCAACCGTCTGTCGCAATCTCTCGTGGAAGTCATGGCCGCCGTACGCGCAGGCAGCGCTTCGGTTAAGTCCGGGGCTGGTGAAATCTCGCAGGTGGCCACCGATCTATCAAAACGAACCGAAACTCAGGCCGCAACGCTTGAACAATCCGCCGCAGCGTTGGATCAACTGACCAGCAGCGTCCGGTCAGCGGCTGAAAAGGCCGCCGAGGCCGACAGGGCGGTTTCTGAAAACCGCGCCCAGGCCGAAGCGAGCGGAGAGGTCGTCCGCGAAGCCGTTCTCGCCATGGAGCATATTCAGGAGTCGTCGTCGCAGATCACGCAGATCATCAGCGTTATCGATGACATCGCATTTCAGACCAACCTTCTGGCGTTGAATGCGGGTGTCGAAGCCGCACGGGCGGGCGAGGCAGGACGTGGCTTTGCAGTAGTTGCCTCGGAAGTTCGCGCCCTTGCCCAGCGCGCCTCGGAATCCGCGCGGGAGATCAAGGATCTGATCTCAAAAAGCGCCGCTCAGGTCGAGGAGGGCGGTCAACTGGTCGGAAAGACCGGCGTCGCCCTTGAAGAAATCGTTGGACGGTTTGCGTTGGTGTCATCGCTGGTATCGGACATTGCCGTTTCCGCCAAGGAACAGGCCACCGGCTTGCAGGAGATCAATACGGGCGTGAATGAACTGGACCAGGTGACGCAGCAGAACGCGGCGGTTGTCGAAGAAGCAACCGCGTCGAGCGAACAACTCAACAGCGAAGCGGAGCGGTTGACGCAGGCTTTGGCGCGGTTTCATTTGGGCGAAGCAGAAACGATGGAAGCACCGCAGACAGCTGCTGCCTTGAACGAACCACCTGCAACCGAAATGCGCCTGAAGAGGGTGGTGAACGGCTCGGATATCGCGCCACCCGCAAGCCTGGACGGCGGATGGCAGGATTTCTGAGCCTTCGGATCACCACGATCCCGGCGCTTCACTCGGCACCGGGATCGTGGTGAGACAGGGCCGGTTCAGTCGCCGTAAGCGACCGAAGGTAGCCAGGTCACAAGTTGCGGGAACTCGAACACGATAAAGAGGCCAAGCAACTGCAGTCCGACGAAGGGGATAATGCCTCGATAGATATGCCCCAACGAAACGCCCGGCGGGCACACACCCTTGAGATAGAAGAGGGCAAAGCCAACCGGCGGCGTCAGAAACGAGGTCTGCAGTGTTACGGCAACAAGAATCGCAAACCAGACCACGGAAGGATCTCGCACCTGATCAAAGCCGGGGATCGCCAGTTCCAACCCGAGGATAATCGGCAGCATCAGCGGCATGATGATGATCGTGATCTCGATCCAGTCCAGCAGGAACCCTAGGAGAAAGACGATGAAAAGGATGAACAGCACGATCATGTAGGGGTCACTGAAGGTGGACAAAACCATGTGTTGGACGATTTCGTCGCCGCCGTAGCGCCGCAAGACAAAGGCAAAAAAGTTGGCGGCGAGGAAGATCCCGACGATGTACCCCGACGTATTGAGCGTCGAACGGCTGACCTCCTTGAGAACGGTATAGCTCAGCTTGCCGTTCATCAACGCGAGTGCCGTCGCACCCAGCGCCCCGAGGCCCGAGGCCTCTGTGGGGGTTGCGATCCCCGCAAAAATGGATCCGAGCACCAGAAGGATCAGGAACATCGGCGGCACCACGGCCAGAAGCACCTCGCGCACCACAGGCCAACCGATCGTTTCGGTCTTGTCAGGAGGTGGCATCGCCGAGGGATTGAGCAAACCGTAGACAACGATGAACACGATGTAGAGCGCCCCGAGGATCAGGCCGGGAAACAAGGCGCCCATGAAAAGATCGCCAAGGGAAATCGCCAACTGATCCGACATGATAACGAGCATGATGGAAGGCGGTATGAGAATCCCCAAAGTACCCGCAGAAGCGATTGTGCCTGTTGCAATAGGTTTGGAATAGTTCTGCGCCATCATGGCGGGCAGGGCCATCACCCCCAGCAAGGTTACCGACGCACCGATCACACCTGTCGAAGCCGCGAGGATGATCCCGATCAGAAGCACCGTCAGCGACAGCCCTCCGCGCAGAGATCCGAACAGTTTCTGCATCGAATGCATCATCCGCTGCGCCACGCCGGATTGGTCCAGCATCAGGCCCATGAAGATGAACATCGGAAGCGCGACCAGAACCGGGTTCTTGACGATGTTCCCGAACAGCCGGCCCGACAGGGCCTGAAGCTTCTGATACTCGATCCCGGTCCGGTCAAAATCGATCACATCGCGAAAGCTTCCGCGGAACGGATCCAGAAAGAATTCTGCGATCAGCACAAACACCAGGCTGACCCCGACCAGAGCCATCGCCACGGGAATCCCGCGAAACAGCATCCAGATGAACGTGCCGAACATCGCCATGACGGCGATTTCATTCAGCGTGAGAAATTGTCCGACGAAGGAAAACATGGCCCCGGCCCTACCCTTTGCTTGCGGCGGAACGGTCGAGCGCCCGCGCGGCCACGATCACGGCAATGGTGGCGACCAGCGTGATGATGATTGTGTACTTGATGTCATAGTTGCCGACCTCGAATTCATCGAAGATGGCGTGACGGCCAACCTGTCGGTTGTTGGTGCCCTCGGGGCTGGTCAGCCAGACCGCCCACCAGAGCACATAGTAAACGGCGAGGTTGACCAAGAACATGGTTGACGGAAACGCGAAAAGCATCTGCTTCCACAGCCGCGGTTCGGTCAGCCGCGACAGGTACCGCACATAGGCCGACCATACCGCCACGCCGATGAACAGAAAGCTGACGTTCATGAAGGTCTTGAGTATCCACAGGTTGTGCAGGCCATTGGGACTGTCCGAGCCCTCCCATGCGGTGATCGACGAAATCGCATATCCAAGCGTCACGTCCCAGCACAGGATGATGAACGGCAGGAACAGCCACCCCAGCGCCACAACCTCGATACGGGTCTGCTTTTCGCGCGGGAACCGGTCGTAAAAGATGTCAACGCGGACATGGCTGTTGGTGGTCACGGCATAGGCGATGCCGATCAGCACCGCCGCGCCGTACAGCCACCACTGAAAATCGTCCAGCCAGGCCTGGTTCATGCCGACATAGCGCAGCACGACCTGGGAACAGATCGCGAGCATGAGAAACGGAAACAGCCATGCAAAGACATTTGACACCCGGACGACGAAGCGATCGCCCCGATTGTGCTCGTCACGGCCCACTTCGCCGGGATCCGAGATCGCCACGATCTCGTCGGCTGTCACAACCTCGTCAATGCTCTTCATGAAACGGCCCCTCCTCCGGGTGCAAACGCGCGACAAAAGAACCGGGGCGGATTACCGCCCCGGTTCCTATTCTGTCAGATCAGATCATCAATCGCGTGGGCGCGGCAGATAGATGTTGTTCGCCCAAACCTTGTAGCCCGCGCGATACTCGGCCAGGTCTTCCCAGACTTCTTTGAAGAACGCATCGCTGGCCGCCAGTTCACCGGCAACCTCGTTCCAGGCCGCTTCAAAGGTGGCGAGCATTTCCGGCGACCACTGCTTGATGGTCACGCCATTGTTTTCGACGTTGTCGACCATCGCCGCATAGTTGGTGGCTTCACCCTCGGCATAGTTGTCGGTGATGTTGGCCATGCAGGCGATTTCGATCTGGTTCTGGGCAATCTCGTCCAGATCTTCCCAACGATCCTTGTTGATCAGCAGTTCGAACATAGTCGCGGGCTGGTGCCAGCCGGGGAAGTAGTTGAACTTGGCGATGTTGTGGAAGCCCAGCCGCGAATCGATCCGCGGCATCGAGAATTCGGTCGCGTCAATCGCGCCGCGCTCCAGCGCCGGGAAGATGTCGCCACCGGCCAGAAGCGATGTCGACACGCCCAGCCGCTGCATGACCTGCGCGCCCAGTCCGAAGAAGCGCATGTTCAGTCCCGACAGGTCGTCCACCGAGTTGATCTCGTTCTTGAACCAGCCCGAGGTTTCCGGCGCAATGATGCCACAAGGGATCACATGGACGTTATAGCCGTTTTCGTCGTACATCCGCTGGAACAGCTCTGCGCCGTCGTCATAGAACATCCAGCCCAGGAATTCGCCTGCTTCGGGGCCGAAGGGAACCGCCGCAAACAGCGATGCGGCCGGGATCTTGCCCTGCCAGTAGCCCGATGTGGTGTAGGCCGCGTCGACCGAACCGTTCGATACCGCATCGAGAGCCTCGAGCGCGGGAACCAGTTCACCCGGATCGAACTGTTCGAATTCGACCTCTGTCGAGATCGAGTTGACCTTTTCGGTGAAGTTCACGGCCGCCGTCCCGAGAATCGGCAGGTTCTTGCCAAATGCCGATGTCATTTCGAAGGCTTCCTGCGCCGTTGCGGCACCCGCAAAGCCCAGCGAGGCGGCCAGACCGGCCACCAGAATTCGTTTTGTCATGTCTTCCTCCCAGTTTTCGCAACTCACATCCGAGCGCTGGTAATATTTCTTTACCACTTTCCCTTATAGTCGGGCTTGCCCACGGGTGTGAATACCCACCATTGGGTAGCGCCTTGCACCTGTTCAGGCAACACCTTCGTCATCCCCCGTGGTTGAGTTCGTCCGCCAAAGCCCTTACGCCTGATCCGATCAGGCAACAGGGACGCAGTGTCATGGCCAACCATCTTTATCAAAACGATCTGCCCGACGGGCTGAACATGGGCCCCGTCGTTGCGATCGACTGTGAAACCATGGGGCTGAACCCGCACCGGGACAGGCTGTGCCTGGTGCAGATGTCGGGCGGCGACGGCAACACCCATATCGTTCAGGTCGCGCGCGGCCAGACCGCCGCGCCGAACCTGGCGGCGATGCTGGAAGACCCCGCGGTGTTGAAGCTGTTCCATTTCGGGCGCTTCGATATCGCCGCCATGTACAATGCCTTCGGCGCGGTGGCGGCGCCGGTCTATTGCACCAAGATCGCCAGCCGCCTGATCCGCACCTACACCGACCGCCACGGGTTGAAGAACCTGACCCAGGAGTTGCTGGGCGTGGATATCTCAAAGCAGCAGCAGATGAGCGACTGGGGCGCCCCCGATCTGACCGCAGCGCAACTGGATTACGCGGCTTCCGACGTTCTGTACCTGCACCGGCTGCGTGACGCGCTGAACATCAGGCTGCTGCGCGAAGGGCGGATGGAGATGGCGCAGGCCTGTTTCGATTTCCTGCCGATGCGCGCGCAGCTGGATCTGGCGGGTTGGCCCGAGACGGACATCTTCGCGCATTCCTGATCGGAGACCCGGCCGTTTGGATCGCTATTCGCGCACTGTTGCCCTGCTGAAGGTGGCGTTGCCTCTGGCGGCGCTGGCGCTCTTGTCGACGCTGTTCCTGCTGTCGCGCGGCACCGATCCCGATGCAACGATCCCCTTCTCGGATGCCGACATTGCCGAACGCCTGCGCGACCAACAGGTGACGGCACCGTTCTTTTCGGGCACCACCGCCCGCGGCGACGCGATCATGATCACCGCGGCCAAGGCAAAGCCGGCATCGGCCGGCGCCGCCGCGCGTACCGACGACATGACCGGCCGAATCGATCTGCCCGGAGGCACCCGCATCACCCTGCGCGCCGCAACGGGCACGCTGCACCCCGAAGACGATCGCGCCACCTTTGACGGCGCGGTGACGATCAAAAGCACACGCGGCTTCGATCTGCGCACCGAACGGCTGAGCAGCGCGCTGAACGCGATCGACGTGGAAACCGAGGGCGCGGTTACCGGGACCGGGCTGTTCGGCCGGCTGGACGCGGGGAAAATGCGTCTGCGATCAAAAACCGGAAGTGCGGACGTCCATTTGCTTTTCAACGAGGGTGTCAAGCTGATATATGATCCCAAACCCAGAGAAAGATAACAAGTGTATCATCTGCGCGTATTGCTGACCTTCATCGCCCTGCTGATCGCGGCGCCGGCGGTCTGGGCACAGGGCACCAACATCTCGTTCGGCGCGTTCAAATCCGATCCCGCGCAACCCGTCGAGGTGACGGCAGATCAGCTGGACGTGAACCAGGAGGACGGATCGGCCACTTTCAGCGGCAACGTCCTGATCGGCCAGGGCGAAATGCGGTTGTCGGCGCAACAGGTGGTGGTGCGCTACCGCGCCGATGCCACCGGCATCGAGCGGCTCGAGGCGAGCGGCGGCGTGACCCTTGTGAACGGCACCGATGCCGCGCAATCCGAAACCGCCGATTACGCGATCGACAGCGGCCAGATCGTGATGCGCGGCCGCGTTCTGTTGGCGCAGGGGCCGTCAACGCTTTCGTCGGACATGATGACAGTGAATCTGACCACTGGCACCGCGCAGATGACCGGGCGGGTCAAGACGATCCTGGAAACCGGCGACTGACATGAAGGCGCCGAACCTTACGGTCACCAGGGGCGCCGCCGGGCTGCGTGTGGAACATCTGCGTAAATCGTTCCGCCGCCGTACCGTGATCCGCGATGTCAGCCTGACATTGAACCGCGGCGAGGTGGTGGCCTTGCTGGGCCCCAACGGATCGGGAAAAACTACCAGTTTCTATGCCATTGCAGGCCTGATCTTTCCCGAAGCCGGGCGCGTCACCATCGACGGGCAAGACGCGACCACGCTGCCGATGTACCGCCGCGCGCAAATGGGCATCGGCTATCTGCCGCAGGAAATGTCGATCTTCCGCGGGCTCAGCGTCGAAGACAACATATCGGCCATTCTCGAGGTGTCCCGCAAACCGCGCCGCAAACGCCGCGAGCGGCTGGAAGAGCTGTTGTCGGACTTCTCGATCGAACACCTGCGGCGCGCGCCTGCGCTTGCACTGTCGGGCGGCGAAAGGCGCCGGGTCGAAATCGCGCGCTGTCTGGCGGCCGATCCCAATTACCTTTTGCTGGATGAACCCTTTGCCGGGGTCGATCCGATTTCGGTGGGCGATATCCGGCACCTTGTCGCCGATCTGAAGACCCGGGGCATCGGCGTTCTGATCACCGATCACAACGTCCGCGAAACACTGGAGATCGTCGATCGCGCCTATATCCTGCACGACGGTCAGGTGCTGATGTCCGGATCGCCCGCCGAGGTGGTTGAAAACGAAAACGTCCGCCGCGTCTACCTCGGCGAGAACTTCCGGATCTTCTGACGCCGACGCCGCATTCGGCGGGCGTTAACACTGTTTCGATTGACAGATACCCCCGCACTCGCCTCAAATGAACCATGGACTGCTGCAAACCGAAACGTCGGAACGCCCGCTCTACCGGTCCCGGAGGTCGCACCGGCGTCTTTGCATCGGTCCAGACTTCATCATCCGCCCGCATACCGTAACGCGTGCGTCGCGGTGCCCTGCGGCGGATGACAATAAAAAGGAGAGCACATGCGTTATCAAATCAGCGGAAAACAGATAGACATCGGTATGGCGCTGCAACAGCACGTCCAGACCGAACTGGGGTCGGTGGTGTCGAAGTACGCCGAACGCCCGACCGATGCCAACATCGTCTTTTCCCGCTCGGCGCACGAATATGTGTGCGAGGCCACGGTACATCTGTCCACCGGACTGACCGCCACGGCCAAGGCGCATTCCACCGAGATCTACGCGGCGTTCGATAGCTGCGCCGACAAGATGGAGAAACAGCTGCGCCGCTACAAACGGCGGCTCAAGGATCATCACCGCGACCGGTCCCAGCCGGTTGAACTCTTCGGGGCATCATCCTATATCCTCGCGGCGGAAGAATCGGCGGAAGACGCGGAACCCGATACGCTTCAGCCGATCATCGTTGCCGAGATGGAATCGAAGATTCCTTCTCTTTCGGTCGGCGAGGCCGTCATGCAGATGGAACTTGCGGGGGCGCCGGTGCTGGTGTTCCGGAACGAATCGAAAAAGGGGCTGAACGTGGTCTATCGCCGGGATGACGGCAACATAGGCTGGATCGATCCCCAGAACGCCTAGAAAACCGGGGCCGCGCGCCGCCGACTTATGCAAGGAAACGCATGCTACTGACCAAGATTCTCAGGCCAGAGGCGGTTAAGGTTCTTTCAGGCGCTTCCAGCAAGAAGCGCCTGTTCCACGGCATTTCCGAGCTGACCGAGCAGGTGCACGATCTGCCCGCCGGCCAGACGGCGAACGCCCTGATGGAACGCGAAAGCCTCGGGTCCACCGGGGTGGGCCACGGCGTTGCGCTGCCCCACGCGCGGATGGCCGCGCTGAGCCAGGTGGTCGGTGTTTTCGTTCTGCTGGACAAACCGATCGACTTCGGCGCCGTCGACAGGCAGCCCGTGGACATCGCCTTTGCGCTCTTTGCGCCGGAAGACGCCGGTGTCGATCACCTGAAGGCACTGGCGCTGGTGTCGCGCACCCTGCGGGACGCCGCGCTTTGCGACAAGCTGCGCGCAAACAACGATCCCGTGGCGCTTTATGCGCTGTTGACATCGGGACAGTCGGTTCAGGCCGCCTGATCCGGCCAGTCGCCAAACCCGAACATCTGATAGTCGCGCGGATAGATGTCGCGCGCCAGAAGATCCAGCGCCGGATCGTGCACCTGTGACAGATCGAACGGGCGGTCCCCCGGATCGGCGTGCAACACCGGCGGCCGCCGGCCCACCCGCCTTGCCAGATCGGCCAGCGACGCGGGCAAATCGGCCTCGCGCAGTATCATGTCCGGCAGAACGAATTCGGCGAAACCGCGCAGAACGGCCGATTGGCTGGCCCAGCGGTTATCGACACGGATCGACGTCTGGCCGTTCAGATTGGCCTTGAGAAACACCAGAAACGCCCCGAAGGCGGCGCGGTGCGCGGCCAGATCATAGCCTGGATCGTCGGGGCCGGCGGCGGGTACCGGCAACCTGTACTTGCGTCGCAGGGTCTCGCGCAGGCGGCGAAACCCGTCCGGCGCAAGGATCTTCTGGCAGAACACCCGGTGCGCACGCGTCAGCGGGTGGCTGAGCACGGCAAAGCTGCGGTGGCCGGGATGCGCTGATTTCCATTGCCGCAGCCCGCGCTGCGACCGGTCACGGCCCAGCGCATCGGTGCCGACACCGTCGAGATCCGCAAGCCAGCGTTCGATCCGCATTTCGGGCCCGCCAAGGATCGGCATGAAGATCAAAGGGCTCTGCGCGGCGGTCACATAGCTGGGCACCGCCGGCGGGCGCCGCGGCTCCAGGCTGGGCACCCGCGAAAGACCGAAGGGATCCATCTCTGCGACCGCGCCGCGCACGGCTTCGGGGTTTGTCACCTTGGCCAGCGTCGGTTCGGGGTTCTGACGCTTGAGCTTGGCTTGCAGCGCCGTCAGCCGCGCTGCGATCCCCAGCCAGGCGGCCAGCCCGTTCATCACTTCGACGCTTTGCAGATCTTCGTACTCCAGATGAAACGGCGACTGTCCGGAAACCTGCAACCGGCGCAGCACCGTGGCCTGAAACCCCTGTACCGCGTCCAGCTGCGCGGCGAATTCATCGCCATCGAAGGTAACGCGGGCATCCTTGCGCCGCTGCACGTCGGTCAGCTTCCATTGCCCGGTTTCCTGCGCGATCTTCCACGATACATAACTGTCCAGCGGATTGCGCGAGAGCATGATCTTGGCGCAGTGCGGATCGTCCAGCACCGCATCGAGAATCCGCGGATCGTGGTCGTGAAAGTAACGGAACCCGTTCAGCCCGCCGGCCGACCGAAGCGTCGCCAGCAGGGCGGCGGGATCGTTTTCGCGCATCTGTCGGGTGAACCCCAGAAGGGTTTCGGTTGTCGGATAACCGATGAAATGTGGATTGAACGCCTCGCCGTGGCAGGCGACACCGGCCAGCGCGTTCAGATTGCTTTCCAGGAAATTCGATCCTGTGCGCATCTCGGCGAAGATCACGAAGCTTTCGAACCGCATGATCTATCTCGCCACATAGGCGCGGGGCCGGGGCACGGCGGCCGGGGGTTGGCGCTCTTCTGGGGGGAAATCGCCCATTAGGAAAGGATGCATACCCTCGTTCTTGAGTTTCTGGAGAAATCCGCCAAAGCCCGTCAGATCGACAAGGGCCGGCACGGTGGCCGGTTCGGGCACACCCAGTTCGGCCAGGATCGGCCGCAGTGCCTCGGAGGGGGATTCGAGGTATTCGGCCAGTGTCCAGATCCGCACCCTTGCGCGCACATGCGGAGAGCGCAAAATATTCAGATGCGCGCTTTCGATGCCTTGCAACCGCGCCGCGCGGATCCGCAGATCGGCAAAATCGCCGCCGGCGCGAAACAGCGGCACCGCCCAGGCCCCCGAAACCACCGAGATCTGCGCGTTGCGGTCTTCGGCCAGGGCCCACGCGATGTCCTGAACATCGCCGGGGCCGAATTGAAAGCATTGGTGCGTGCCGCGGGTGTTCCAGATCAGCGATGTCAGGAAATCACGCGGTGCATAGTCGCGGCGCGCGGCGCTGTCGGGCAAAGCCCCCTGCACGACGCTCTGGCCTTCGGCAAACTCGGCGCGCAGTGGCGCGAACAGGTGCCCGTGCACCTGCGCGGCGGTGGTACGCGCCAGCCACGGCATGAAATCGCGGTGGATTTCATCAAACCCCTGAAACACGGAATAGGGCGCGGCGGTGATCCCGTTCTCCCAGTGCTTGTTTGGAAACCTGCTCTGCATGTAGAGACCCGCGCGGCCCCGCGTCCGGCGCTGCACCGCGCGGGCAAAGGCCCTGTCGATCTTGCCCGGCGCGGGTTCGGTTGCGCCGGCGCCCTGTTCGGCCGCACCCAGGAACGCGGCATAGAGCCTGTCGGCCCGTGGCCAGATCTTGCGCGCCACGAAGCAATCCGAACGGCGCAGCAATTGCAGGTGATCGTCGTAGAATATATGCGGCTTGCCCTGGAAATCGAACTTGGACAAGGTCAGCGACCGGCTTTCGATTCGCCGGGCATGGCGCCGCGCGAGGGTCTGGAAATAGCTTTCGTCGGGAATCCAGACATGGCGGAAAAAACGGTCGTTCTCGGCCCTGTCCGGGTCGGTCAGGATAGCGTTCAGCGTGTCGCGCGTCAGACACCACCACTGGCTGCCCATATGCGGCACGAGGCCGGCGGGACTCCGGCGGCGCACCCCCAGGCGGCGTTGCACCCCGACGGCCAGATCAAACAGCATCCGGCGCCGCCGCCATGAAAACGGAAACCACATGGTGAACCGTTCGGCATCCAGCCCACCCACCGGCCAGGGCACTTCGGCGGTGGTGGCGGATTCGATGAAATCGGTGTCGGGCCTTTCGGCCAGATAGGCCCGCAGTTGCGCCACCGGACGCAGTGGCAGACAGGTGCCCGACGCCAGATAGACATGGCGCACATGGGCGAACTGGCCCAGCATGTCGGCGGCGGCGTCCAGAGTGGCGGCGACGATGCCCCAACCGCCCCAGTCGCACCTGTGCCGGCGGCTGAACCGGACCTGCGCCAGATCGGCCAACGTTTCGCGCAGATCGCGCATCGCCTGCCGGCCGACGTTGCGATCCACATGCATGACAACCGGGCAATCCTGTGCCGCCCAGTGCCGCGCAACCTGCGCCGCACGGTCCAGATCGGTGTGCACCAGCATGATGACGCCAACCGTCATGCCCAGTTGCCTTTCGACATCAGGCCCAGGATCTCGAGCTGACGCCAATTGATATAGCTTTCCGACCACCGGCACCACAGGTCGGGATCGTCATCCATCCGATCGGCATAGGCGCGGTATTCCACCGAAGCCGCATAGTGCTGGCCCCGGCTCAGTTCTTCGGCGGCCTTCGCACGGAAGGTGCTGAGAAACTTGGCGTGCAACAAGACGCCCGACGCCTTTTCGCCGCCCCACTCGTCGTACACAAGGTTCAGACCGCGTGGCAGAACCGTATGCGTGGAACTGACATAGGCATAGCGGCGATGCCATTTCACCAAAGGCACCTTGTTCAGCGCCGGCGCAAGCGCGGGCCGGTCGGGAAAGAACACCCGCGCGCGCGGCCCGCCCTGTATCCACAGATTGCCGAACCGCTTGTTGCGCTTGATCGTGTAGTTGCCGCTGTCGAACCACCGCGCGATCTCGAACGGATCCTGGCCTTCGGTATAGGGCTGCGCGCCGATGCGGCCCTTGGGGTACATGTCCAGAAGCATGGCCCCGAAGCTTTTGATCGACGACGCGTCCAGCCAATCGGTCAACGCCGGCAACGGCCGGGTATCGCAAAACGGATAGACCAGGAATTCATCCGGGTCGACCACCAGCGCCCAGTGGCCGTGAGCATATGTGTTCTGCAATCCGTTCAGCCAATCGACACCGTAGCGGGCGCGCTTGTAGCTGTGCGCTGTGTGCCAGACCGATACATCGGGCTGAACCTCAAGGTATTCCCGCCCGCCATCGTCGCTGTCGTTGTCGACGATCAGGAAATGCGCGACACCCATCCGGCGGTAGTAATCCAGAAAAAACGGCAGCCGCACCCTTTCGTTGCGAAGAGTGGAAAACAACAGGATGTCGCCCGCGCCGATCTGCGCCGTTCGGTCGCGCAGCAGGCGCAGTTCGCGCCTTTTTCTCCAGGCGCGCAGACGAAAGCGCTTGCGCTGAAGCCTCAGGCGATACGACTGCCAAACGCCCAAATACCGGCCCCTTCCTGTAATCGCGACCTGGCCGTTATCAGACCCGGCTCAAGACGGTGTTAAAATGATCCTGCCACGCGGGCGCGGCGAAATCACGGCTGGTTTGTGGATCCTGCCCGGACCTGGCGGCATGTGTCAGCCGCTCGATACTGTTGCGCCATTGATAACGGTCTGTTTCTGATGCGTAAACGGGAATGTCACCCAGAACCTCGCGCAGCGCGGGCAGTGGCGTTGCGACAACCGGAACGCCCAGCGCCGCCGCCTCTACCGGCGGCAGGCCAAAGCCTTCGGCGATGCTGGGAAACAGCAGGCCGGCCGACCCGGCCAGAAGCGCGGCCAGCGTGGCATCGTCGAGATCGTTGAACTCATGCACCGGGCCGCCGGAGGGCAAGGCATCCAGCCGCGCGAACACCGCCGCGTTTGACCAGCCCCGCGCGCCGCAGATCACCAGCCGGGGCATGGTTTCGGCGCTGTGACTGCGCGCCATGTCTTCCCAAAGATCCAGCAAAAGCGCGTGGTTCTTGCGCGGCTCGATGGTGCCGATGGCCATGAAATAGGGCCGCGGGATCGCCAAACCGGCAGGCAATGGGCCCGGCACCGCGACATCCACACCCAGATGCGCGACGATACCGTCGGGGCGGCGGCCCCATCGGTCGAAATGGCGCTGCGCGGTCTGCCGCGAATGTTCCGAGTTGTAGATCACCAGATCGGCCCGGCGGCCCACGCGCTGCATCCGCGCGGCGAAAACCCGGGGCGTGCCGGGGCGCTGGAACTGGGGATAGTCCAGAGGGATCACATCGTGCACCAGAACCGCGATCCGGCCTCCGGCGGATTTGATGGCGATCAGGGTCTGGTCCGTCAGGTTGCTGTGCCCGGTGTTGAGATACCAGAACCCTGGCCCGAGATGTGCCCGCAACATGCGCGCCAGACCGCGCGGCAGGCACCTGGCCCGCGCCGCACGCCGCAGATCGGTCTCTGCGCGCGCCTGCATGGGCGATTTGCGCCGGGACAGACGCGACAGCAGGCCCGCAGGGCCCCACGCGGCGGCGCCGGTCAGCTGCGGGCGCACCGCCTGCAACCCCTCCCGATCGATCAGAAGATACCCCAGCGATGTCCGCACAAGGCCAAAGACCGGGTTCGGATGGTCCAGAAGATGCGTCAGATAGGCCTGTTCGACACGGTCGACACCGGTGGCCACACGGCCCGCGCGGCTGACCAGGCGGGTCAGATCCAACAGCCGCGGCGGGAGCGGATTATTTGTCGTAATGTCCAGTTTGGTGCCACCGCCATGCATCTGCGATCATTGTGCCCAGATCCGACCGGGTGGGGCGCCACCCCAGTTCTTCCGCGGCGCGCACCGATCCCGAAACCAGCTTCGTGCAATCGCCGGCGCGGCGTGGCCCGATCTGAAAGGGCACCTCGCGGTTGGTGACGCTGCGCGAATGGTCGATCACCTCGCGCACGGAAAACCCGCTGCCGGTGCCAAGGTTGAAAACCCGGCTGCCCTTGCCCTCCTGCAACCAGAGCAGGCCCAGAACATGCGCATCGACCAGATCGCAGACATGCACATAATCGCGGATGCAGGTGCCGTCGGGCGTGTCGTAATCGGTGCCGAACACCGTCAGCGCCTCGCGCTTGCCTTCGATCGCGTCCAGCATCAGCGGAACCAGGTGTGTCTCGGGGCGGTGGAATTCACCCACCTCACCGTCGGGATCGGCACCGGCCACGTTGAAATAGCGAAAGATCACCGATTGCAGGCCCGCCGCGTACTCGAAGTCGCGCAGCATGTCCTCGATCGCGCGCTTTGACGCGCCGTATGAATTCAGAGGTGCCTGGACGCTGTGTTCGTCCAGAACTACGTTGTCCTGATCGCCGTAGGTTGCGCAGGTGGAGGAAAAGACGAACTGCAAACAACCGGCGTTAACCGCCGCCTCGATCAGGTTCAGCGATCCGGTGACATTGTTGCGCCAGTATCGCCCCGGCTCGGTCATCGCCTCGCCCACCTGGCTGAGCGCGGCGAAATGCATTACCGCGACCGGGCGATAGGCTTCGAAAACCGCGTCCAGCCGCGCGCGGTCCAGCAGATCGCCCTCTTCCGCGGGGCCGAATTTCACGGCGTCCTTCCAGCCGGTGGCGAAATTGTCATATGTGACGGGTACGAAACCCTCTGCCTTCAATGCCTTGCATGCGTGCGACCCGATGTATCCCGCGCCACCCGTAACCAGAATGTTCCGCACCATTATGCCCTTCGACCTATTGCGCCGCCTTGTCGATATGCTTGATCTCGCTGAGATAGCGCGACAGGTCGTCCCGCAGATCGTCGCGTGCCAGCGCAAAGGCGACGGTTGCCTGAAGGAACCCCGCCTTTGATCCGCAATCGAAACGCTGCCCCCGGAAACGATAGCCGAAGACGCCGCGCCCTTCCTTGCCGATTTCCTCGGCGATGGCATCTGTCAGCTGGATTTCACCGCCGGCGCCTTTCTTCTTGTGGTTCAGGTTGTTCAGCACAGAGGGATTCAGGATGTAGCGCCCGATCACCGCCAGGTTGGAAGGCGATTCGTCGGGCTTGGGCTTTTCGACCATGTCCTTGACCTCGACGATCGAGCCCATGTCGCGCGACACGTCCAGCATCCCGTAGGACGATGATTTCTCGGGCAGAACCTCCATCGCGGCAACCATGCTGCCGCCGGTTTCCTCGTAGGCTTCGACCATCTGTTGCAGGCAAGGCGTTTCGGCCGCGATCACATCGTCGGGCAGCATGACGGCAAAGGGTTCGTTGCCGATCAGACGCCGCGCGCACCACACCGCATGGCCCAGGCCCAAAGCCTTGTGCTGACGGATGTAGGCAATCGCGCCGCTTTCCATGTAGGTATCCTTGAGGACGTTCAGGAGGTCGGTCTTGCCCTTCGCCTCGAGTTCTGCCTCAAGCGTCGGCGCGTGGTCAAAATAATCCTCGAGAGCGCCCTTGCCGCGCGATGTCACGAAAATGAATTCCTTGATGCCGGCGG
Source organism: Paracoccaceae bacterium (assembly GCA_024742705.1). GTDB lineage: Bacteria > Pseudomonadota > Alphaproteobacteria > Rhodobacterales > Rhodobacteraceae > JANSXZ01. The sequence goes on from JANSXZ010000002.1 coordinate 189,648, forward strand.
CACGCGCCTCGTCGATGGCGTATTGCACCAAGGGCCGGTCAACCAGGGTCATGATTTCCTTTGGCACCGATTTCGTTGCCGGAAGAAAGCGTGTACCGAGGCCCGCTACCGGGAAAATTGCCTTGGTGACCTTCTTACGCATCGTATTCTCCGATCAAAGTTCTCTTGGTTGCTATCCTGTGCATGTCCCTACCCATAAAAAGTGACGAATGCATGGTCAGTTTTGGAACTTGACCTGCTTATCACGCGGGATTCATCTTTCATTCAGGCCCGCCCCTCGGGATCGGCGGGATTTCGCGCAATTCCGACGTCAGCATGGTTTCGCGACGGACCCGGCTGGCAAACCGCCAGAATCGCACAAGGGGATCGGTGCGCAGGCTTTTACCAAACAGGCCGCCGCGTTGCACCCAGAAGCCTTCGGGCTGAAACACGCGGATATGATACCGGGTATCCGGTGAAAACAGCAACACCGTGACAACATGGCCCTTTGCCGTCAGGTCGCGGGCCTGCGCGCGCAGACGATCGCGCGACCAGATGCGGCCAGCCAGAACACGATGCGGCGCGCGGCTGCGCAGCGGCATCGGCCGCAGCCCCTCGGCGGCGCGCGTCAGCGCCGGCATCAGCGATGCCGAGCGCGCCAGACCGGCGGCGTGCCCCTCGCGCAGCGATGCCATCAGCCGGCGCACGTCGCGCGGCTCGAGCCGCCCGGCGATCATATGGCCCAGCGCCCTGCGCCTTTCGGATTGCGTGACAGCCTGCATCGCCGCATCGCGCCGGTCGGCCGGGCAATGCTTGCGCAGGAACACCGCCCAGCTGGCACCGATCTGGAACAGGTCGCGCGGCACCCGGCGCGCGGTGCGCGTGGCGCTGGCGGCATATCCGTGGTGCACCATGGCACGCGGCACCAGGGCGGTCTTGCACCCGGCATCGGCCAGCCGCAGGTTCAGATCGGTTTCGTCATGGAAGTAATGGAAATTGAGATCGAATCCGCCCATCTCGGCCAGAATCGTACGGCGCACCGCCATGTTGGTGCCTTCAGTCTTGATCGCGCGGTCGGGCGTCGGGGTCAGAACTACGGGCGCATCCGAGACCAGCTTCAGCCCATGCGCCTGGCCGTCGCGGCCCACCCACCGCGCACCCCATTGCAGCGAAAACCCGTTGCGGCCAAGAACATGCCCCCCGGCGCAGGCCACGTCGGCCTCGGCGAAAGGCGCGGCAAGGTGGCTCAGCCAGGTCGGTTCGGGCACCGCGTCATCGTCGATGAAGGCAATGATTTCACCGGCGGCCCGCGCCACGCCGGCATTGCGCGCCGCCGAGATGTTGGGCTGATCGAAGGGCACCAGCTTGATCTCGTCGGCGAAGGCCAGGCGCCCGACCGCCGCGCAGCCTTGCGGATCGGCGACCACCACGATCTCGAAAGGGGCATAGGCGACCCGTGCAATCCCGGCCAGACACGTCGTCAGACGGTCGGGCCTGCCCCGGCTGACGACGATCACGCTGACCGAAGGGGGCTGCATCGCCTGTCAGGCGGGTTTCAGATCGACGCCCGGCGCGCAGGCGATGAAGAACGGGTTGGCATAGCCCGGTTTGCCGTAGGCCAGCGGGGTCAGATCGTCGAACCGCACCACCCGGCCGCCGGCCCCGATCAGCACCGCGTGGCCTGCCGCCGTGTCCCATTCCATCGTCCGGCCCAGGCGCGGATACAGATCCGCCTCGCCGGTGGCGATCAGGCAGAACTTGAGAGACGATCCCGCGCTGGTCATGTCGCGCACGGCGTATCGGGCGATATAGTCATCGGTGGCCTGATCACGGTGCGACTTGCTGGCCACCACCATCAAGGCGGCATTGTCGGGCTGCGACACCGCGATCGGCTGGGTGGGTCCGGGCGTTTCAAGATCGAAATCGCCGGTTTCCTCGACGGTGGTTCCATCGGGGCGGGTCCAGAACATCCGGTTGCGCGCGGGCGCATAGACCACGCCGCGCGTCGGAACACCCTTTTCCACAAGCGCGATGTTGACGGTGAAATCGCCCCGGCGATTTATGAACTCCTTGGTTCCGTCCAGCGGATCGACGATCAGAAATGTATCGCCCGTGGCGGCGTGGCTTTCAGCCTGCTCTTCGGTCACCAGCATCACATCGGGAAAGGCCGCGCGCAGCCCGCGCGAAATCAGCGCGTCGGCGGCTTCGTCGGCGGCTGTTACCGGGCTTTCGTCAGACTTCACCTTCACGCCGAAATCGTCGGAATTGTAAATCTCCATGATCCGCGCGCCCGCCTCGATGGCCAGCTTGCGTATCACCGGAATTAAATGGTCATATGTCACGAAATCGCCTGTTTTCTGATGTTTGTTGAAATCGTCAGCGCCCGCGACTATGGTTGAGCGTCGACCGAACATCAAGCCGCCCGTGCCACGCTGGCCACCCTATTCGGAACACACGGAACACCGCGCCCATGTTTCAGACCGCAAGGCCAAAGTCCGGCTTCGCCACCGCGCTGGCGCTGTTCGAACTGATCTATCATTCGATCGTGCGCAGCGTGCGCAAATCGCACGGAAACGCCTTCATGGCGATCGGCACGAACATGCTTCAGGTGATCATTTTCGTCCTTGCCTTCTATGTGATGTTCTCGGTTCTGGGGCTGCGCGGGGCGGCGGTGCGCGGCGATTTCCTGATCTACATCATGACCGGCATCTTCCTGTACATGACGCACGTCAAGACGTTGTCGGCGGTCGCCGGGTCGGAAGGTCCGTCCAGTCCGATGATGAAACACGCACCGATGAACACCATCATCGCCATCGCCTCGGCGGCGCTGGGCGCGCTTTACATCCAGGTGCTGTCGCTGTTCGTGATCCTGTTCGGCTACCATGTCGCCTTCACCCCCGTCGAGATCGACGACCCGGTCGGCGCTTTCGGAATGGTGATGATTGCCTGGTTCACCGGGCTGGCGCTGGGGCTGGTGCTGCTGGCGTTGAAGCCGTGGTTTCCGACCGGCGTGAACGTGTTCACCCAGATCTATCAGCGCGCCAACATGATCGCCTCGGGCAAGATGTTCGTGGCGAATTCGCTGCCGGGCTTCATGCTGGCCATGTTCGACTGGAACCCGCTGTTTCATGTGATCGACCAGGCCCGCGGCTTTTCGTTCATCAACTACAATCCGCGCTACAGCGATTGGGAATATGCGCTTCTGGTCGGCGTCGTTCTGGTGGTGATCGGCATGATGGGCGAATTCTACACCCGCCGGAACACCTCGGCCAGCTGGTACGCCCGCCGCTAATCCACCACGCGCAGCGTCAGGTTCAGGCGTCCGCCACGCGGCAGAAGGCGCGATGACCGGAAGCGGATCCGGTCGACCCCGTGGAAGATCAGCCGCGCGGCCCCCCCCATCACCACCGCATCGCCCGAACTCAGCCAGACCGATTCGGTCTTGCCCCCGCGGGTGGTGTTGCCGATGCGGAAAAGGCCGTCGTCCCCCAGCGAAACCGACACGACGGGATAGCCAAAGTCGGCCTCGTCCTTGTCCTGATGCAGACCCATGCGGGCACCTTCGCCATAGTAGTTGATCAGGCAGCAATCGGGTGGCCGGGTTTCGCCGGTCAGTTGCGACCAGATCCGCAGGACCGCGTCGGGGATTGCAGGCCATGCGCCGCCGGCCGGGTGCTGCGTGGCATAGCGATAACCCGCGCTGTCCGACACCCACCCATAGCGCCCCGCCGATGTCATGCGCACCGACATCGGTTTGCCCTGCGGCGTGACCGGCGAAAACAGTGGCGCGGCCTTCAGAACCGGGCGCAGCGCCTCGATCAGCCCGGCCTGCGCCGCCGCATCCAGATACCCCTTGTGCACAGCCACGTCCCGCACGTCCAGACGGACCATCGTCTAACCCCCTTCGCACCTTCGCAAAATGTCGGAAAATCTGCACCGAATTGGCCCGCCCGCCCCGACAGAACGGTTGAAGCCCCCGAACGCTCTCCTTATATACGCCGGGACGCGAAGGTGCAGCACCTTTGCCACAACAGATCGGAACAGAGCGCCGCAACGGGTTCGCGTTTCGTGACATCGCCTTGAGTTTAGAAGGGATCAAAAAATGGCCAAAGTTATTGGTATCGACCTCGGGACCACCAACAGCTGCGTTGCGATCATGGATGGATCGCACCCGCGGGTGATTGAAAACGCCGAAGGCACCCGGACAACCCCGTCCATCGTGGCCTTCACCGAAAGCGAACGCCTTGTCGGGCAGCCGGCCAAACGGCAGGCCGTGACCAACGCGGACAACACGATTTTCGGTGTCAAGCGCCTGATCGGCCGCCGCAACGACGATGCGGATCTGGCCAAGGACAAGAAAAACCTGCCGTTCAACGTGATCGATGGCGGCAATGGCGATGCATGGGTCGAGGCGCGCGGCGAGAAGTATTCGCCCAGCCAGATCAGCGCGTTCATCCTGGGCAAGATGAAGGAAACCGCCGAAAGCTATCTGGGCGAGGAAGTGACGCAGGCCGTCATCACCGTGCCCGCGTATTTCAACGATGCCCAGCGGCAAGCCACCAAGGACGCCGGCAAGATCGCCGGGCTCGAGGTGCTGCGGATCATCAACGAACCGACAGCAGCGGCCCTTGCCTATGGTCTGGACAAGGAAAACACCCAGACGATCGCCGTCTATGACCTCGGTGGAGGCACGTTCGACGTGACCATCCTGGAAATCGACGACGGTCTCTTCGAGGTGAAGTCGACCAACGGCGACACCTTCCTTGGCGGTGAAGATTTCGACATGCGGATCGTCAACTATCTGGCCGATGAATTCCGCAAGGAACATCAGGTCGATCTGACGAAGGACAAAATGGCCCTGCAACGCCTCAAGGAAGCGGCGGAAAAGGCCAAGATCGAACTCTCCTCATCCTCGCAGACGGAAATTAACCAGCCGTTCATCTCGATGGGATCGAACGGGCAGCCGCTTCACATGGTGATGAAGCTGACCCGCGCCAAGCTGGAAAGCCTGGTGGGCGATCTGATCAAGGCGTCGATGAAGCCATGCCAGGCAGCCTTGAAGGATGCCGGCATCAGCGCCTCGGATATCGACGAAGTGGTGCTGGTCGGCGGCATGACGCGGATGCCCAAGGTGGTCGAGGAAGTCACCAAGTTCTTCGGCAAAGAGCCGCACAAGGGTGTGAACCCCGATGAGGTGGTCGCGATGGGCGCGGCCATTCAAGCCGGCGTTCTGCAGGGCGATGTCAAGGACGTTGTGCTGCTGGACGTTACCCCTCTCAGCCTGGGGATTGAAACGCTGGGTGGCGTGTTCACCCGCCTGATCGACCGCAACACCACGATACCGACGAAGAAATCGCAGATCTTCTCGACCGCCGAAGACAACCAGAACGCCGTGACGATCCGGGTGTTCCAGGGCGAACGCGAGATGGCCGCCGATAACAAGATCCTGGGCCAGTTCAATCTGGAAAACATCCCGCCCGCACCGCGCGGAATGCCCCAGATCGAGGTGACCTTCGATATTGACGCCAACGGCATCGTTTCGGTCGGCGCGATGGACAAGGGCACCGGCAAGGAGCAGAAGATCACGATCCAGGCGTCGGGTGGTCTGTCGGATGACGACATCGAGAAAATGGTCAAGGATGCCGAAGAGAACGCGGAAGCCGACAAGGCGCGTCGCGAGCTGATCGAATCCAAGAACCAGGCCGAAAGCCTGATCCACTCGACAGAAAAGTCGATGGAAGAACACGCGGACAAGGTGGATCCTTCGACCATCGAAGCCATCGAACTGGCCATCGCCGCGCTGAAGGACGAACTGGAAAAAGACAATGCCGACAAGATCAAGTCGGGCATCCAGAACGTGACCGAAGCGGCGATGAAACTGGGCGAAGCGATCTACAAGGCCAGCCAGGAAGGGGCCGAAGATGACGGCCCCGCGCCCGCTGACGGCCCGGCGGATGACGACATCGTCGATGCAGAGTTCGAAGATCTGGACGACAACAAGCGTGCCTGAGGCATAGATCCGGGGCGTTTTTGGGCCGGTCCGACGTACGGGCCGGCCCCATTTCGTTCCGTGAGAGAGGACATTCACGATGTCGAAAAAAGACTTCTATGATGTGCTGGGCGTATCCAAGGGCGCTTCGGCCGATGAAATAAAGAAGGCCTACCGCCAGAAGGCCAAGGAATTCCACCCCGACCGGAACGCCGACAATCCGAACGCCGAGGCCCAGTTCAAGGAAGCCAACGAGGCCTACGAGGTTCTCAAGGACGCGGACAAGAAAGCGGCCTATGATCGGTTTGGCCACGCCGCCTTCGAAGGTGGCATGGGCGGTGGCGGACAACGCAGCGGTGGCCGTGGTTTTGGCGGCCAGGCCGACTTCTCGAGCGCGTTCTCCGATGTCTTCGACGATCTGTTCGGCGATTTCATGGGCGGACAGCGTGGTGGCGGGCGGCGCGCGGCGCGCGGCTCGGACCTGCGCTATAACCTCAGGATCAACCTCGACGAGGCGTTTGCCGGTCTGCAAAAGACCATCAAGGTGCCCACCGCGATCATGTGCGAATCCTGCGATGGGTCGGGCGCCGAAGGCGGTGGCGAACCTTCGACATGCCCCACCTGCTCCGGTATGGGCAAGGTCCGTGCGCAGCAGGGGTTCTTTACGGTCGAACGCACCTGCCCGACGTGTTCCGGGATCGGCCAGATCATCAAGAACCCCTGTAAATCCTGCGGCGGTGCCGGTCGGGTGGAAAAGGACCGCGCACTGAACGTCAACATACCCGCTGGTGTTGAAACCGGAACCCGCATCCGGCTTGCCGGTGAAGGCGAAGCAGGTATGCGCGGCGGCCCTCCGGGCGACCTCTACATTTTTGTCGAGGTCACCAAGCATGATCTGTTCGAACGCGATGGTGTGAACCTCTATTGCCGTGTGCCGGTTTCCATGTCGAAGGCCGCTCTGGGCGGATCCATCGAAGTGCCCACGATCGACGGAGGGCGCGGGCGGGTGCAGATACCTGCCGGTTCCCAATCCGGCCGGCAGATGCGCCTGCGCAGCAAGGGTATGCCCGCGCTGCGCGGTGGGGGAACGGGCGATATGTTCATCGAACTGGCCGTCGAAACGCCGGTGAACCTGACGGCCCGGCAAAAGGAACTTCTCGAAGAGTTCGACAAACTGAGCGAAGATAACAACCCTGAATCGAAATCGTTCTTCTCCTCGGTGAAGGGCTTTTGGGACGGAATGAAGGGATAGACCCCTCTGGTTAAGACTTCCTGAAGGCGGACAGAGTTGTTCGCCTTTTGTTTTTCTCGTGGGCACTTCGCTGTTAACCTGGCGGTAACCGTATCCGTGCTTTCAATGGTACATGGTCCGCGATTCTGCCTTTTCAGAAGCCCCCTTGCCGCTTTTCGACAGCGACGAAGCCTTGCCCGTGCCGCTGGCAAAGGGACGCCTGCCATCCTATATCGCCGATCATCGGGCCCGGCTGCGCGACCGGTTTGCCGTCGGTGGCGCTCAGGCCATCCCTGACTATGAACTGCTCGAATTGCTGCTGTTCAGGTCCATCCCCCGCCAGGATGTGAAACCCCTCGCGCGTTGCCTGATCGAACGTTTCGGCGATTTCAATCGCGTGCTGACCGCGCCACCCGAAAGGCTGCAGGAAATCAGGGGCGTAGGACCGGCAACCGTGACCGATCTGAAGATCGTCGAAGCCGCCGCGCACCGTATGGCCCGCGCCCGCATAATCCAACGTCACGTCATATCGGGTTGGGGCGCTCTGCTCGATTATTGCCATACGACGATGGCACATCGTGAAACCGAACAGTTTCGCGTGTTCTACCTCGATCGGAAGAACACTCTGATCGCCGACGAGGAACAGGCCCGCGGCACCGTCGATCACGTACCCGTCTACCCACGCGAAGTGGCCAAGCGCGCGCTGGAACTGAACGCTTCGGCGATTATCGTGGTCCACAATCACCCCTCGGGTGATCCGACCCCGTCGCAGGCCGATATCGGGATGACGGCTCAAATCCAGGCCGCATGCGATGCACTTGGGCTCACGTTGCACGATCACATCATCATCGGAAAATCGACGGAACTCAGCTTTCGCTCGGAAGGGTACCTGTGATGCCCGCCACCTACCGCACCCAGACTTCGACCCGCCGGTTCACCTGCCGGCCCCAATCGCTGTCATCGCAGGCCATCGGCATCGCCTCGCCAAAAGCCGCCACTTCCAGCGTCACCCGGTCCGTGCCACCTGTGGTCGCCGTAGCCACGGCATCGCGGACTGCACGCGCCCTTTGGCGTGCAATTACAAGGTTGCCCGAGGCCGCGCCGACTCCGTCGCTGAAACCCACGAACACCAGGCGGCGGGCGTCATAGGTGCCCGCATCCAGCGCCGCGGCCAACTGGGCCACATTGGACCGCGATTGCGCATCGAGGCGGCTGGATCCGGTTTCAAATCGAAAAGACGTGGTGAGGCGCGCCAGAGGTCGCAAGGTGCGCACAAGATCCTGGAGCACATCCAGACCGATCTCTGGTCCGGCCGAAGATATCGCGTTAACCAACCGATCGCCCTGCGCGTTCCAGGCGATTTCTTCAGGTGCCTGATCGACGAGACCGACCCGCCGGATCACAACCTGCGCCGCTGGGCCGCGGGCAAAGGCCAGAAAATCCCGCGCGATCTTCGGGAACCGCCGGGCCGGGAAATAGAGAAACATCGGAGAGGTCAGCGGATAGTCTTCGGTCTTGACCGTCCGCCGCGTCGCGGCGAGCGCATATCCACAAACTCCTGTGAGAGTCAGCATTCGTGCGCTTCCCAACTCGGCGAAACTGGTCAGGCCGATGGCGAAGGGATCGCGCACCACGGCTTCGGCCAAATGCGCCCCACGCGCGTGGCGCTGCACATCGCCCGCCAGCGTCAGCCGGACGGGCGCCATCAGGCCATCTTCAACCGCCTGCGCCAGGCCCGAGCCGGCCAGGGGCAAATGCAACGCTATCGGTGCATCGGGCCCGCCCAACTGAACCCAGTTGTCGATCTGGCCCGAAAACACCGCGGCCAGATCCGGGGTCGAGATCTGACGCACCGGATTGCCGGGCGACACGACCGGCACCAGCGCATCCAGCGCCAGAACGCGGCTTCTGTTCGCCTCGGTCAGATCGCCCAACCCGGCCTCGCGGGCGCGGGCACGTTCGCCCGGCCGTATCTCGCGCAGGGCCATGACGATATCCGCCTCATTGGCCAAAAGATCGGCAAATCCTTCATCGGTCGTGGTTACACGAAATCCGAATATGGCGCGCAGCTTGCCAGTGGTGCGGTCGGACAGGTGGTATTCGAAGCGGGTGTCCGACAGCGGTGTTTGCGCCACCGAAAAGCCGTTGCGCTGCGCGAATCCTTCGATCAACCCCGGCAACAGCGCATCGCCCATCGTTGCCGAACCGGAAAAGAACAACTCGGCCACATAGTCCGAGAGGTTGGGACAACCTGGGCCGTCACACGACACACCGGATCCATCCACCGTCAGTTCGCCATAAACCGTTTCGACGCGGTAGAATTCGCCATCGAACCCCAGAAGGGTGCCATTGATTTCGACCGCGCCGTCAGGCGATGTCAGCGTCACATCCTGTGCAACGCCGGGGCCTGCGATCAGCAATGCAAAAAGTGCGGCGAAAACCACCGCACAGATCCTTTTCATGGCACAGCCTTCGGATGGGTATCACTTTCCGGCGACTGTCAGGTCATCGACCAGATTATTCAACACCAGAAAGTTCCCGACAGCGGCGCAGCCCGGAACGGACATTCCAACGTCGCTTGTGCGCAACACTCCGTCGTCGCGCAGTTCAAGGGTTTGCGCCTCGATCTCGCGGCCACAGTTGCGCGCTGTCACTTCGGTTTCGATGCTCAGTGCGATCACACCATCCTGCGAGGCCGTGGCCCGCGGAAAGGTGTAGATGTCGGCGATCAGAGGTGACGGCGCATCGGCATCGCCCAGACGGGTCAGAAAGCCCTGATTGCCCATGGCTGCGGCATCCGGTGCGCGCGGGGCCCCATGCCAAACGTGCCCCGCCTCGCCATAGCCTGCGCCGAACTCGCGCGCGTGCAATTCGAAACCGGTATCACCCGCCCATTGCAGCACCACCCGGTCATAAAACGCGAGCGAAGGCACCTGTGTCGTCGCCACCGCGCCATTGCCGTTCGCGAATTCGACGATCATCACCGCAACAGGGGCCAGCGCAGGCACTCGCACCCGAATTTCGCCCGCAGAGTCGGTTGTATCCGTGAACATCATTCCATTGTGATGCACAGTCAGGCGTTCGTTTGCCATGCATGGCGCCTGCACACGCAGATCCACCATGGCGCCCGGCAGCGTTTCCGCATCGGCCTCGACCGCGCAGGAGGCCGCCACCGCCGGCGCCGTATCGGGCAGCTTCGGCACCACGTTTTGCGCCACGGTGCGCAGCTCTGCCTCATGTTCGGCTGCTGTCAGCGCGATGCCCGACACATCAAGCGTCGTGTTGTCATCGTCAAGATTCATGGCGACCAGCACGCCGGCCTGCACATCGGGCCCGTAGCCCAGGCTTTGCGGGGTGGCATCCATCTGCATCACATAGCCGATGCCCAACGCCACCGCTATGGTTCCGCCGGTCAAGCCGAATTGACGCAGTCGTTGCATGACATACTCCATCCCTCAAAAGGTTGGACAAAATATGTTAACAAAACGGGGCCAAGATGTGGCACCGCGGCGGAGTCATTGCGGCACCGCCGCCGGCCGGATCACACGAGGCGACCGTGGCAGTGTTTGAACTTCTTGCCCGAACCGCAGGGGCAGGCATCATTGCGGCCCGGATTGCCCCAAGTCGCCGGATCGTTTTCATCGAAGCCGCCCGCAGCCTCCGCCGGGGCCGTGGTGGGGGCATTGGTTTCGGCCGCGCGCAGCATGTCGGCCTGTTGCGCCGCCATCTGCTCGATCATCTGGCGCTGTTCTTCTTCGCTGATGGGGCGCACATGGGCCAGTTGCTGAGCCACGGTGCTGCGCAGACCGTCCAGCAGCCCTTCGAACAGCTGGAACGCCTCGCTCTTGTATTCGTTCAGCGGGTCGCGGTTGGCATATCCGCGAAACCCGACCACCGATCGCAGGTGTTCCAGCGTCAACAGATGCTCGCGCCACTTTGAATCGATGGTTTGCAGAAGAACCTGCTTTTCGATCATACGCATCGTTTCCGGGCCAAAGCCGGCGGCCTTGCGCGCCATCAGTTCATCGCTGGCCTTGCTCAGCCGTTCGATGATCTGCTCGTCGTCCACACCGTCTTCCTCGGCCCATTCGATCACCGGCACATCAAGGCCCAGCTTTTCGATCGACGCGGCATAGAGACCCTGGGTGTTCCACTGGTCGGCGTAGGTTTTGGGCGGCATGAATTCATCGACCAGATCTTCGATGACCTGGTGGCGCATGTCGCTGGTGATCTCCGACAGGTCCGCGGCGGCCATGATTTCCAGACGCTGGCCAAAGATCACCTTGCGCTGATCGTTCATCACGTCGTCGAACTTCAGAACCTGTTTGCGCATGTCAAAGTTGCGGCCTTCGACCTTGGCCTGCGCCCGCTCGAGCGATTTGTTCACCCAGGGGTGAATGATCGCCTCGCCTTCCTTCATCCCCAGTGTCCGCAATACCTTGTCGAGCCGCTCTGACCCGAAGATCCGCATCAGATCGTCCTCGAGCGACAGGTAGAAGGCCGACCGCCCCGGATCGCCCTGCCGGCCCGAGCGGCCGCGCAGCTGGTTGTCGATCCGACGGCTTTCGTGGCGTTCGGACGCCAGCACATACAGACCGCCAGCGGCGATCACCTTCGCCTTCTCGTCGGCGTGTTCGGCTTCGATCCGCGCGCGCAACGCATCGACATCGGCGTCGGGATCGGCCACCAGCGCCTCGAGAACCTTCATCTCGACGTTTCCGCCCAACTGGATGTCGGTGCCGCGCCCGGCCATGTTGGTCGCGATGGTGACGGCGCCCAGCTTGCCCGCATCGGCGACGATCTGCGCTTCCTGTTCATGCTGCCGGGCGTTCAGAACGTTGTGCCGCACCTGCTGCGCCGTCAGCATCTGGCTGAGCATTTCCGATTTCTCGATCGACGTCGTGCCCACCAGAACCGGCTGGCCCTTTTCGTTGGCGCGCTTGATCTCGTCGATCATCGCCTGGTACTTTTCCGCCGCCGTGCGATACACCTTGTCGTCTTCGTCCTCGCGCGCAACCGGCTTGTTCGTGGGCACCTCGACAACGCCGAGGCCATAGATCTCCTGAAATTCCTCGGCTTCGGTCGCTGCCGTGCCGGTCATCCCCGCCAGTTTGTCATACAGCCGGAAGAAATTCTGGAACGTCACGCTGGCCAGTGTCACGTTCTCGGGCTGGATCTTGACGCCCTCCTTGGCCTCTATGGCCTGGTGCAGCCCTTCCGACAGCCGCCTGCCGGCCATCATGCGGCCGGTGAATTCGTCGATCAGAACCACATCGCCGTCACGAACGATATAGTCCTTGTCGCGCTGAAACATGTGATGCGCGCGCAGACCCTGATTGACATGATGCACGATCGTCGTGCTTTCGGGATCGTACAGCGACTGATCCGCGTTCAGCAGACCCCGTGCCTGAAGCTGTTGTTCGAGGTATTCGTTGCCATCCTCGGTGAACGTGACCGACCGCGTCTTTTCATCTATCTCGTAGTGGTCGGGCGTCAGCAGCGGGATCACCGCGTCAATCGCGACGTACAGGTCAGAGCGGTCCTGCGAGGGGCCGGAAATGATCAGCGGGGTGCGCGCTTCGTCGATCAGGATGCTGTCGACCTCGTCGACGATCGCGAAATGATGGTCGCGCTGGAACATTTCGGACAGTTCCGATTTCATGTTGTCGCGCAGATAGTCAAAGCCCAGTTCGTTGTTGGTTGCGTAGGTCACGTCGCAGGCATAAGCGGCCTTCTTCTCGTCGTTGGGCATGTTGGAATACACATGCCCCGTGGTCATCCCCAATGCGGCGTAAACTTTGCCCATCCACTCGCTGTCGCGTTTGGCGAGGTAATCGTTGACGGTGACGATATGCACGCTTTTGCCGACCAGCGCGTTCAAATAGGCCGGAAAGGTGGCCACCAGGGTCTTGCCTTCGCCGGTCTTCATTTCGGCGATGTTGCCCTGATGCATGAAGATCCCGCCCAGCAGCTGCACATCGAACGCGCGCAACCCCAATGCACGGCGCGCGGCCTCGCGGCAATTGGCGAAAGCTTCGGGCAGAATGTCGTCGAGGCTTTCGCCTGCGGCCACGCGCTGACGGAAAGCTTCGGTCTTTTCGATCAGGCCGGCATCGCTCAGGGCCTCGAATTCGGGCTCGAGCGCGTTGATCCGTTCGACCAGCGGGCGCGTAGCCTTGACCTTGCGGTCGTTCGGCGTTCCGAAGACCTTTTTGGCGATAGTTCCGATACCCAGCATGCTCACTCCAGCGGCTCTGACCTAATCGTGCCCGGCGAAGCCTTGCCCGCCCCGCACGCAGCCCGTAGATACGTTGGTGAAGACGGCCCTGCGCCAAGCCATGAGGCGATGTAAGGGGCGCGTCATACAGTGTCAACGCCGTGCCCCGTCACGGCTCTGCAATAGGATGATTCTATGCCGAAAGGTCTCACTTTTTTGCCCGCTCTCGCTCTGGCGGGGGTGCTGGCGCTGCCACTCGGCGCCCAGGAAACCCCAACCGCCGAAACGGTGGTGGCCACGGTCAACGGTCAGGAGATCACGCTGGGCCATATGATCATCGCCCATGCCACGCTGCCCGAACAGTACCGCCAATTGCCGGCCAACGTGCTGTTTGACGGTATTTTGGAACAATTGATCCAGCAAAGCGCGCTGGCGCAGTCGTTCAGCGGCGATCTGCCGTCGCGGGTCACGCTTTCGCTGGAAAACGAGGAACGGTCGCTTCTGGCCGCCGAGGTTGTCGAAGACATCATGCGCGACGCCGCCAGCGACGATGAAATCGCCGCCGCCTATGCCGAAACCTATGCCAATGGCGATATGGGCGAGGAATACAACGCGTCGCATATCCTGGTGGAAACCGAAGAAGCGGCCCGTCAGATCAAGGCCGATCTTGATGCCGGCGCGGATTTCGCGGAAACCGCACGCGAGAAATCGACCGGTCCGTCGGGGCCGGGCGGCGGTGCGTTGGGTTGGTTTGGAACCGGCATGATGGTTCCCGATTTCGAGGCCGCGGTCATCGCGCTCAGCCCCGGCGAAGTGTCCGCCCCGGTCCAGACGCAGTTCGGCTGGCATGTGATCCTGCTGAACGAAACGCGGGTAAAGGCAGCGCCGGCGCTGGAAGACGTGCGCGAGGAAATCGCCAACGGGATTCGCCAGCAAGCCGCGACCAACTTCATCAACGCCGCAGCCGAAAGCGCCGATGTCCAGCGCCCCGATCTGAGCGGACTGGCACCCGAAATCCTGCGCAGCATGTCATTGCTGGAGAATTGATTTGGCCAAGATCACCAAGGTTTCGCCGCTGGCTCCCGCGGCATTTCCCGATATACCGCCGATCGGCGGTGTTGAATTCGCGGTGGTCCAGGCCGGCGTGCGCTATGCCGGCAGGACCGATGTGATGCTGGCGCGGCTGGCGCCGGGCACGGCGGTGGCGGGTGTGTTCACGCGGTCGGCCACGCGGTCGGCACCGGTGCGCGATTGCCAGGCCAAGCTGGGCGGCGATGCAACGGGCGCAGCCGCGATCCTGGTGAATGCGGGCAATTCCAATGCCTTCACCGGCCATTTCGGGCAGACGTCGGTTGCCGAGATTACCGCAGCGGTGGCTGAATGCCTGGAGGTCGCGCCCGAACGGGTGTTCACCGCGTCAACCGGGGTGATCGGCGAACCCTTGCCACACGACCGCATCGTCGCCCGGCTGGCCGATCTCAGGGACACCCTCGCAAGCGACGCCATTCGGGCGGCAGCCGGTGCGATCATGACCACCGACACCTTCGCCAAGGGCGCCTTCGTGTCGGTGGATGTAGACGGCACGCCCGTGCGCATCGCCGGCATCGCCAAGGGTTCGGGCATGATAGCGCCCGACATGGCGACGATGCTGGTGTACATCTTCACCGACGCGCGGGTCGAGCAGACAGCGTTGCAGACGCTGGTGTCCAACCTTACCGGGCCCACGTTCAACGCCATTACCGTGGACAGCGACACATCGACATCCGACAGTCTGATGGTCTGCGCAACCGGCGCGGCGGGTGTCGATGCTACCGGCGACCGGGGGTTTGCGGATGCACTGCATCACGTCATGCACGATCTCGCGCTACAGGTCGTGCGCGATGGCGAAGGCGCGACAAAGCTGGTCGAGATCCGTGTGACCGGTGCCCGGAACGATTCTGACGCCCGTGTCCATGCGATGGCAATTGCCAATTCGCCGCTGGTCAAGACCGCTATCGCAGGCGAAGATCCCAACTGGGGGCGGATCGTCATGGCCATCGGAAAATCCGGCGCCGAAGCCGACCGCGACCTTCTGAGCATCCGTTTCGGAACGATCCTGGTGGCCGAGAACGGCTGGGTCAGCCCAGACTACAGTGAAGCCGACGCCGCCGCTTACATGAAAGGCGACACGCTGACGATATCCGTGGACCTGGGTCTGGAAACAGGTGCCTTCACCGCATGGACCTGCGATCTGACGCATGGTTACATCGACATTAACGCCGACTACCGGTCATGACTCGGGTGATTCTGGTGGCTGCTGTCGCGCTTGTCGATGTCGACGGGCGCATCCTGCTGGCGCAGCGGCCCGAGGGCAAATCCATGGCCGGCCTCTGGGAGTTTCCGGGCGGCAAGGTTGAGCCGGGCGAAACCCCGGAGGTCGCTCTGATCCGCGAGTTGCACGAGGAACTGGGTATCGACACGTGGCAATCGTGTCTGGCGCCACTGACCTTCGCCAGCCACGCCTACGATGATTTCCACCTGCTCATGCCGTTGTTCGTGTGCCGCAAGTGGCAGGGGGTCGCCCGCCCGCGCGAGGGCCAGACCCTCGCCTGGGTGCATGCCCGCGATCTCAGAAACTATCCGATGCCACCCGCCGACATACCGCTGATTCCGATTCTGCGCGATCTATTGTGACGCAACGCGCGCGGCGGGCCGTTCGCCGACGCAGGATTGTTTCCAAATCGCCGACAAAAACAGCATAATTCCATATTTTCCGCTCAATTGTGTCTCTTTTGTGAAAGACCTTGAAGGGACTTTCGGTGTATAACCCTTCTTGAAATCTTTTGGGGAGACTTCACAATGCTTCGCACGATCACTCTCGGGACTTGCGTGTCCATTCAGGGCATCTATGTAAAAGACCTTCCAGATGGCCGCATTCAGGTGCGCGTCGGAAATACGGAATACACCGGAAATCCGGTCAATCGCGCGGCCTGACACCCGCCGATCTTGCAAAATGACAAAAGGGACGGGCGGGTCGCCTGTCCCTTTTGTCGTTCAGGTCGGGTGTCGCATCACGACAGGGTGCGGGTTACTTCCTCGCGCTCGAAGATCTCAATGACATCGCCGGGGCGGATATCTTCGTAGTTGTCGAACGCCATGCCACATTCCTGGCCCGACTGCACTTCCGACACTTCGTCCTTGAACCGCTTGAGCGTCTTCAGCGTGCCTTCGTGGATCACGACGTTGTCGCGCAGCAGGCGCACACCCGCCGAACGGCGCGCTATGCCTTCTGTCACCAGACAGCCGGCAACCTTGCCAACGTTGGAAACCTTGAACACATCCTTGATTTCCGCATAGCCGATGAAGTTCTCGCGGATTTCGTTGCTCAGCAAACCCGAAGCAGCGGCCTTCACGTCATCCACAAGATCGTAGATCACCGAATAATAACGGATCTCGACACCCTTCTGGTTGGCCGTGTTGCGCGCCGAGGCATTGGCCCGCACATTGAAGCCCATGATCGGCGCGCGGCTGGCTTCGGCCAGGCCCACATCGGTTTCGGTGATCGCACCGACGCCGTAATGCAGAACACGCACCCGCACTTCGTCGTTGCCGATCTTTTCCATTGCCTGAACAATCGCCTCGGCCGAGCCTTGCACATCGGCCTTTACCAGGATCGGAAGCTCGCTGACGTTTTCGTCGGCCTTGGCGTTGGCCATCAGCTGTTCCAGCGTCGTGGCCGCGCCCGCGGCGGCGCGCTTGTCCTTGGCGGCGTTGGCGCGGTATTCGGCGATTTCACGCGCCTGCGCCTCGGTGGCCACCACGTTCAGCACATCGCCGGCTTCGGGCGTGCCGTTCAGGCCCAGAACCTCGACAGGCACCGACGGGCCAGCGGTCTTCACCCGCGCGCCCTTGTCGTTTTCCATCGCACGCACCTTGCCCCATTGTTCGCCGACGACAAAGATATCGCCCTGCTTCAAGGTGCCGGTCTGCACCAGAACGGTGGCAACAGGGCCACGGCCCACGTCGAGTTGCGCCTCGATAACCGCACCCTGCGCGGCGCGCTCGGGGTTGGCCTTCAGTTCCAGGATTTCCGCCTGAAGCGCGATCGCCTCAAGAAGCTCGTCCAGGCCCTGGCCGGTGATGGCCGAAACCTCGACATCCTGCACGTCGCCGGACATCTTTTCGACAACGACTTCGTGCTGCAACAGATCGGTGCGCACCTTGTCGGGGTTCGCGTCGTGCTTGTCGATCTTGTTGATCGCCACGATCATCGGCACCTTCGCCGCTTGCGCATGTTTGATCGCCTCGACGGTCTGCGGCATCACCGCATCGTCGGCGGCCACCACCAGCACGACGATATCCGTCACCTGCGCACCGCGCGACCGCATCGATGTAAAGGCAGCGTGGCCCGGCGTATCGAGGAAGGTCAGAAGCTGCCCGTCCGTGGTGTTCACCTGGTACGCACCGATATGCTGGGTGATGCCACCCGCTTCGCCGGCAACGACCTTGGCGTTGCGGATTGCGTCCAGAAGCGATGTCTTGCCGTGGTCGACGTGGCCCATGACGGTGATGACCGGCGGGCGCGGTGTCAGCGCGTCGTCGTCGTCTTCGACCTGGGCGATCACCTGTTCCACATCGGCATCCGACACCCGTACGATGCGATGGCCGAATTCCTCGACAATCAGTTCGGCGGTGTCGGCGTCGATGGTCTGGTTCTGGGTGACCATCATGCCATTGTTCATCAGCGCCTTGACCACTTCGCCGACACGTTCGGCCATGCGGTTCGCCAGTTCGCTGACAACGATGGCCTCGGGCACCTGCACGTCGCGCACGATCTTTTCGCGTTCGACGTTTTGGCCCATGGCCTTCTGCCGCGCGCGTTCCTGTTTGCGCTTCATCGCCGCCATTGAACGCTGACGGCCACCTTCGCCACCGGCCAGCGCCTGGTTCAGCGTAAGCTTGCCCGAGCGGCGGTTGTCATCGCCGCCCTTGCCGCGATTCGGCCGCTGCTGTTCGCGTTCACGCTCGGCCTTGCGCGGCGTCGATGCGGGCGCCGGGCCACGGTTGGGCGCGCTGCGCGGCTCGGCCGTGGCGGCTGCATCGGGTTGCGCGGCGGGTGCGGCGGCACGTTTGGCGGCATCTTCGGCCTCCTTGCGCGCACGCTCTTCCTCGGCGGCCTTGGCTTTCAGCGCCTCTTCGCGCTCGCGCTCTTCGCGTTCCTTGGCCTCGGCCTCGGCACGGCGGCGTTCACGATCTTCGGCACGGGCCTTTTCTTCGGCGGCGCGGGCTGCGGCTTCTTCGGACTCGCGTGCCTTGGCGGCCTGAACCGCCTTCAGACGGCGTTCCATTTCGGCATCGGTTATGCCGGCAGGACGACGCGACGGGTCGCCCTGGATGACGCCCGTGGCCGTGTTGGCCTTGCCTGCGCCCGGCTTGGGGACCACGACGCGCTTGCGCTTGGTTTCCACCACGACATTCTTGGTGCGCCCGTGGCTGAAACTCTGTTTCACGTTCCCCGGACGGGAACCTCCGCCGCGCAGACCCAGTGTCTTTTTGCCGTCAGTATCGCTCATAAAGCTTTTTATCCTTCCCGACGCCCGTTGACGCCGTCCTTTTCCCGCAGGCCCTGCAGTCTTTGGGCTTCCTCTACAACACGTTTCGTGAGTCCACCAGAGCCGAGCGCGGCATGTATCACAGTTTGCCGCCCGAATGCCATGCCCAGCTCGTCCGACGTCAGCCACCCGATATAGCGCCCGAAGTGCGGTGTACTCAGTTTCGACTTCCCACGACCGGATCCATCAGACGCCTGAATCAGAACCGATGCTTCTTCTTTCTCCAGCCAGTCCTTGACCTTTTCATAGCCGGCCACGGCCAGACCGGATTTGCGCGCGAGGCTGATCAGATCCACCACGCGACGCGACAGTTGTCGCTCGACCTCGGCGACCAGCCCCTCGGGGACGACAACCTGCGACTTAAAACCGCGCGCGAACAGCCGCTTGGCGACCGCCTTGTCCAGCGCCTCACGTTGTGACGAGACGTATACACCACGTCCGGGCAATTTGCCCAGCACATCCGGCACCACCTGGCCATCGGGGCCCAGAACGAACCGCACGAGGCCGCATTTGGGCGCGACCTCGCCAGTGGCAAGGCATTTGCGCTCTGGCCCCCCGGTCCGATCCTTTTCGGCACCTCCGCGCCCCATGTCCATCCTCCCGGGGTGCCGCGCTTCAGGCGCTGGTCTCTTCGGTTTCTTCGTCGGCCTCGGCGTCTCCATCCGCCTCGAGTTCGCTGGGATCGACCCAGCCCAGAAGGATGCGCGCCGTCATGATCAGCTGCTGCGCTTCTTCCAACGACATGTCGAAGGGTTCCAGAAGGCCATCGTCCTTGACCCTTTCGCCGCCTTCGGTGGTCCAGCCTCCGGCCAGTTCCCAATCGGCGCAGGTCGCGAAATCTTCCAGCGTCTTGACCCCGTCCTTGGCCAGCGCTTCGATCATCTGGGGTGTCAGGCCGTCAAAGTCAACCAGGCTGTCCTCGACACCCAGGCTGCGGGCGTTTTCCAGGGCGGCCTTGTTCACCGCCTCCAGATAGTCCTGCGCACGCGCCTGAAGTTCGGCGGCGGTGTCCTCGTCGACGCCGTCGATCACCAGAAGCTCGTCCTGTTCGACATAGGCGACTTCTTCCAGATTGGTGAAGCCTTCCGACACCAGAAGCTGGGCAAAGAATTCATCCAGATCCAGCGTGTCCATGAACAGCCGCGTGCGCTCTTCGAATTCCTTCTGGCGGCGCGCGCTTTCCTGCTCCTCGGTCATGATGTCGATGTCCAGACCGGTCAGCTGCGACGCAAGCCGCACGTTCTGGCCGCGACGGCCGATGGCAAGGCTCAGCTGTTCCTCGGGCACCACCACCTCGATTCGCTCGGCTTCCTCGTCCAGAACCACCTTGGTCACTTCCGCGGGTTGCAACGCGTTCACAAGGAACGTTGGCTGGTCCTCGTTCCACGGAATGATGTCGATCTTTTCGCCTTGCAGTTCGTTCACCACGGCCTGTACCCGGCTGCCGCGCATCCCGACACAGGCGCCCACCGGATCGATCGAATTGTCATACGAGATCACCGCGATTTTCGCGCGGCTGCCCGGATCGCGGGCCACGGCCTTGATTTCGATGATGCCGTCGTAGATTTCGGGAACTTCCATCTTGAACAGTTCGGCCATGAATTCGGGCGCTGTCCGCGACAGGAATATCTGCGGCCCGCGCTGTTCGCGGCGCACGTCCTTGATATAGACGCGGATGCGGTCGTTGGGGCGGTACACCTCGCGGCCGATCTTCTCGTTGCGGCGCAGGATCGCTTCGCCAGCGCCCACATCGACGATGACGTTGCCGTACTCCTCGCGCTTGACCAGACCGTTGATGATGGTGCCGGCGCGATCCTTGAATTCCTCGTACTGGCGGTCACGCTCGGCCTCGCGCACCTTTTGCAGGATCACCTGCTTGGCCGACTGCGCCGCGATACGGCCCATTTCAACCGGCGGAACCTCTTCCACGAAGGTATCGCCCACCTTGGGATCGGCCATGTACTGGCGCGCCTGTTCCACGGTGAATTCGGCCTGGTAATTTTCCAGCTCATCTTCCTCGACCACGGTGCGCACACGGGTAAAGGTGGCGCGTCCGGTCTTGCGGTCGATCGACACGCGAATGTCCATTTCGCTGCCGTAGCGGCTCTTGGCGGCGCGGGCCAGCGATTCCTCCATCGCCTCGACGACCAGGCCGGGGTCGATCATCTTTTCACGGGCCACGGCCTCGGCGGTTTGCAGCAACTCAAGCTGGTTCGCGGATGTAATCGCCATCAGGTGTTCTCCTCGTCGGACCCTTCGGTCTCTATCGTGTCAAATGCATCTTCGTTCAGTGCGCCCGCCGCCTTGCGCTGACGCAGCATTTCCTTGATCAGGTCGTCGGTCAGCACCAGCTTGGCGTCGCTCAGCCATTCGAATTTCAGACCGATGGTGCCTTCTTCTATGTTGATCAGAACCTCGTCGCCGTCCACACCGGCCAGTTCGCCCTTGAACCGCCGCCGCCCGTCGATCAGCTCGGCGGTTTCGATCTTGGCCTCATAGCCCTCGAAGGCGTCAAAGTCCTTGAGCCGGGTCAAGGGCCGGTCGATTCCCGGGCTCGACACCTCCAGCGTGTATTGGTCCAGGATCGGATCCTCGACATCCAGAACCGCGCTGACCGCGTTCGATATCTGCGCGCAATCGTCCACCTCGATGCCGCCATCGGGCCGGTCGGCCATGATCTGCAAGGTCGCAACCTTGCCGGACATCAGGCGCACACGCACCAGTTCGAAACCCATGTCCTCGATCACGGGCGTCAGGATTTCCGCCATCCGGCGGTCCATCGCGGCTTTTGCAATCAGATCATTCACGGAACGGTCCATGCGGTTGGGGCCAGGCGGCTGGGGCCGGGCATGTCGGAGGCCGCTGGCAAGCGGACACAAAAAAACGGGCGCGCGGCCCGTCACTGGTTCGGTGGGCATCGGGTGTGGACCCCGGCGCGCCGCTGTTATGCTGCATATACGCCCGGCATCGCCATTCCGCAAGAGGCTTCGGATTCAGCCGGCGATCCACCAGCGTTCGGCGATACGCCCATCGTCCAGCGGGTGCCGCGCACCGATCACCGCAGGCATGCCCACACGGGGGTGCGCGGCCAGCGCCATGTCGCGTGGGCCGGGATGACACAGAAACCGCCCCGCCGCGCGCAACGTCTCGGCGTCGGGGGCCTCGGACACATCGACAAAACCGTCGCGCAACGCCTCGGCCCGGATCCGCGCATCGGGAATCACCAGCACCTCGATCCGGTCGGCCCAGCCTGCGCGCCCGGCCTTGTGGTGCAACTGCACCCGTTCGGCGCGCATGAAACGGCCGGGCCGCAGGGCGGTCACCCGGTACATGCCGGTGCCCATGCCCTGTGCCAGAGCGGCGTCAAGGCCATCCGCAGGCAACATTCCGTGCGCTGGGTCGGCCAGCCGGATCGCAAGGTCGGGATCGGCGCGCTCCAGGCGCACTTCGACGCGGTGCGCCCCGGCCACACGCGCATCCAGCCCGGCACGCCGCAGCGATGCAACCGCATCTCGCGGCCCGAAACCACGCCCATCGTGAAACCGCACATCGTCGCGCAGATCGAAACGCCACCGGCACGCGTCGGCATCAACATGCCAATCGGTCGCCAGGGCATCGCGCAAAACGCCGTTGGGGGCGATCTCGGTCAGTGTTTCGAAGGCGGCGCCCTGCAATCCCGGCACCGATCCGTCACCCGGCCGCGCGACCGCAATGCGCAGGTGCCCGCCATGGCGCGGCGGCGCGGCCAGCGCCACACCCGAAGCCGCCAGCAAGGCCGAGGCCGCACCCGAAGCGATCAGCGCGCGCCGGTCCAGCCGCGCCATCTCAGGCCGCGGCCTCTGCCAGCTGGTCCATGACCCGCACCAGCTCGGCGCTGATACCCGGCTCGGACAGCGCATGGCCAGCGTTGCGAATCATCTTCAGTTCGCTGGCGGGCCAGTTCTCGGCTAGCCGCCAGGCCGATACCGGCGGACAGATCATGTCATAGCGCCCCTGCACGATCACACCCGGAATATGTGCGATGCGCCCCATATGCGCCAGGATCTGACCGTCGAATTCAAGGAATCCGCGGTTGATGAAGTAATGGTTCTCGATCCGCGCAAAGGCGCGCGCATACTCGCCCGGGCTCTCGCCCGAAGCGCCGCTGGAATGGATCGATGCCAGGGCGTTCTCCCATGCCGACCACGCCCGGCCATAGCGGATTTCCATGCTCAGATCGCCACTGAACAACCGCCGGTGATAGGCCGCGATCATGTCCTCCCGCTCGTCCTGCGGAATCAGCGAAACGAAACGCCCCCAGGTCTCAGGCCAGAACTTGCCCGCGCCGCCGCCATAGAACCAGTCCAGCTCTTCCTTCGTCATCAGGAACACGCCGCGCAGGATCAGCTGCGTCACCCGGTCCGGATGGGTCTGGGCATACACCAGCGACAGGGTGGCGCCCCAACTGCCGCCAAAGACATGCCAGGCATCGATCTCCAGAAGCTTGCGGATCCGTTCGATATCCTCGACCAGATGCCAGGTTGTGTTGTTGGCCACCGTCGCATGGGGCCGCGACCGGCCGCACCCGCGCTGATCGAACAGAATCACCCGGTAAACACGCGGATCGAAATACCGCCGCATCGCCGGGCTGCACCCTCCGCCGGGCCCGCCATGCAGAACCACAACGGGTATCCCATTGGGATTGCCGCATTGTTCAACGTAAATCTGATGGCTCTGCCCGACATCCAGCATCCGCTGATCGAAAGGGTCGATCGGCGGGTAAAGATACTGAACTGCGCGCTTTTGATCCGAGAATTTGTCCATGTCCGTCCTATATAGACCGCAGCAGCCAACAAAACACATGGAGGCCGGAATGCAAACGCATCAAAACACCGTCGACCCCGGCGAAATCGCCAAATTCGAAGCGATGGCCACCGAATGGTGGGATCCCAAGGGCAAATTCAAACCCCTGCACATGCTCAACCCCTGCCGTCTCGACTATATCACGAACCAGATCGCCGGGGAATTCGACCGCGACCTGAAAACCGCCGCCCCTTTCGCCGGGCTGCGCATTCTCGATATCGGTTGCGGCGGCGGCCTGCTGGCCGAACCCATGGCACGCCTGGGCGCCGATGTGGTGGGCGCGGATGCGGCCGAGCGCAACATCCCCGTCGCCCGCGTTCACGCCGACCGTTCCGGCCTCGCCATCGACTATCGCCACACCACCGCCGAAGCACTGGCCACCGCCAGCGAAACCTTCGACGTGGTTCTCAACATGGAAGTTGTCGAACACGTCGCCGATCCGCCCGCCTACCTCTCCGCCTGCCACGACCTTCTGCGCCCCGGCGGGCTCCACATCTGTTCCACGATCAACCGGAATCCCAAAAGCTACGCCATGGCCATCGTCGGCGCCGAACAGGTGATGCGCTGGCTGCCGCGCGGCACCCACGAATGGTCCAAGTTCATAACACCCGACGAACTCTTCGAACTGCTGCGCGGCGCGGGTCTCGATCCGGTCGACCGCAAGGGCTTTGTCTTCAACCCCCTCACCTGGAGCTGGCGCCTGTCCTCCCGCGACCTCAGCGTCAACTACGTCACCGCCAGCCTGCGGCCGGCCTGATCGCCACCTTCATCTTGCCGGACAAACTCCCGCCGGAGGCTCCCGAAACCGCCACCGGCGGGCCGGCGCCGCCCTAGTCGTCGGCTTCCAGCCGCCGGCGCAGATCGCGCAGGATCGGCAGGGCGGCGCGCACCGCCTCGTCGCCCAGCGCGCCGACAACCTGGCGGATCATCGGTGTGATCGACAGGATGGCCCGGTCCCGCGCCTGCCGCCCCGCCGGGCTGATCGAAACCAGCTTGCGGCGGGCGTCGTCCCAATCGGGCCTGACGTGGATGTATCCCGCCCACTCCAGCTTGGCCAGGGTGTTGCTCATCGCCCCCCGCGTGACATGAAAGGTCTTGGCCAACTGCGCCGGGGTCCGCTCTTCCCCGGTGAACGCCAGCGCGTTCAGCACCGAAAAATGCGAAATCTCCATCCCCTTGGGCAACACCCGCGAAAGACGGTTCCGGACCAGTTGATCCGCCGTCAGTATCTCCGAAAAAAGTGTGACGGCCAACGCGCCGGCTTCATCCGTCATTCAGGGCCCGTCGAAATCCCTTGTGTGGCTCAGCGCGGGCACCCGCGCCCGCGCCTCTCCAACCAAACTAGCGTCCAGATCGAAAATGTGTATCCCCGGATCTGTTCCGGCTTCGGTCAGCACTTCACCCCAGGGCGCAATCGCCATCGAATGGCCATAGGTACGGCGTGGCCGGCCGCCATCCTCGCGGGGGTGCGTGCCGCATTGCGCCGGCGCCAGAACAAAGCAGCCGGTCTCGATCGCCCGCGCCCGCAACAGCGTTGCCCAATGCGCTGCACCCGTCACCGGCGAAAACGCCGCCGGAACTGTCAGTACATCCGCCCCCGCCCGCGCCAGCCGGTGGTAGAGATGCGCGAACCGCACATCATAGCAAACCGTCATGCCGATCCGGGCAAAGCCGGCCGATGCCAGAACCGCGCGGGCGCCCGGCCGATATCCGTCGGATTCTCGGAACGTTTCTTCCGGTGTCACCGCCACGTCGAACATATGGATCTTGTCATACCAGGCCACGATCGCCCCGTCCGGCCCGATCAGGAACGACCGGTTGGCGAACCGCCCATCGGCGTCATCTGTTTTCAACGCAAGCGAGCCGATCAACAGCCAGAGGCCCAGGTCGGCGGCCTGGGCGCGCAGCGCCGCAAGGGTGATGTCATCCGCCTCGTGCTGCAACACCGCCTGTTGCCGGCTGCGGCTGGTCGATACGCAGTTGGTCACCTCGGGCGTCAGAACGAAACCGGCGCCCCGCGCCGCCGCTTCGGCGATCAGGTTTTGCGTCACCGGCAGGTTAACCGCCGGATCGTCACCCGAACATAACTGGATCAGTGCGGTTTTCATTCCGCCGACAGCAGCGCATCCAGCTTGCCCGCCCGTTCCAGCGCATAAAGATCGTCGCAGCCCCCCACGTGGGTGCCGCCGATGAAAATCTGCGGAACGGTGCGGCCGCCGTTGGCGCGCTGGATCATCTCGGGCTTGCGCCCCGGTTCGGCCCAGATGTCGACCTCGGAGAACCCGACGCCCTTTTGCGACAACAGCCGCTTGGCCGCATGGCAAAAACCGCAGAGCGGCGATGTATAGATTTCGACCTGTTGCATGGCAGGCTCCTTTCGTTCCACGTTTGTCGTGGATTTAGGCCGGCTTTGCAACGCGCGCCAGTGCCAGCACGAAAACGTCAGCCGCACCGGCGGCCTGGCAGGCGGCGGTACAGGCGCTCAGCGTGGCGCCCGTGGTCAGGACATCGTCCACCAGAACCACGGCGCGTCCGGCCATCGCGGCGCGCCGCGCGGGATGCGCCCGGATCGCGCCGTCCAGCGCCAGGGCCCTCGCGGCGGTGTTGCGCCCTTCCAGCGTCGGCGTCATCCGCACCCTCTGCAAAAGGTCGGGACAACAGGCCAGGCCGGTCTCGCGGGCCACCGATTGCGCCAGAAGCGCCGATTGGTTGTATCTGCGGCGGATCAACCGCGTCCAGTGCAGCGGAACCGGCGCGATCAGCATGTCATCGCGCAAAAAAGGCGCCCCGGCGCGTGCCATCCAGAGACCGGCCGGACGCGCGATATCGGCCCGGTCACCATGTTTCAGCGCCAGCACCAGCCGCCGCGCCTGGCCCTCATATGTCAGCGCGGCCCGGCCCTGTCGCCAGGGGCGCGGGCGGGCCATGCAGTCGTCACATTCGATCCGGTGGCCGTCGGGCTCACCGATCAACGGCACGCCGCAGGCGTCGCAGACCAATCCCCCGATGAAAGGAGTCTGAGCCCAGCAGGTGCCGCACAGCCCGAAGTCGGTCTCGACCAGCGCGCGGCACCCGAGGCACTGGGGCGGGTACAACAACTGCACAAGCGTTTGAAACCTGAAGCCCATTGACCTATCTACGTGGCATGAACGCCGCCCCCGCCCTGTTTGACCGTTCGGCCCTGTCCCGCAACCGTGCCCGCGCCGGGCACGACCCTTTTCTGCACCGGCTTGCGGTGGACGAGGTCGAGGATCGTCTGACAATGGTTAACAGGACGTTTACGTCGATGGCCGTGGTCACGCCCTTCGCCGGCCTTTGGACCTCGCGCTTTGCCGATGCCGTCTGCGTGCCCGACGATGAAACCCTCGGGCTTGGCGTCGGTGAACACGATCTGGTGGTGCATGCGATGGCGCTGCACTGGGCCAACGATCCGGTTGGCCAACTTATTCAATGCTGCCGCGCGCTGCGGCCCGATGGCCTTTTGCTGGCCATATGTCTGGGCGGCCAGACCCTGACGGAGTTGCGGCAGGCGCTATCGCAGGCGGAAATCGCGGAAACCGGCGGGCTGTCACCGCGCATTGCGCCAATGGGCGAAATCCGCGACCTCGGCGGGCTTTTGCAGCGCGCCGGGCTGGCGTTGCCGGTGGCCGACAGCGTGGTGATCACGGCGGAATACCACGACCTGCTGCACCTGATGCGCGACCTGCGCGCGATGGGAGAAACCAACGCTCTCAGCGAACGGCTGCGCCGGCCCACCCGCCGCGCGGTGATCGCACGGGCCGCGGCGCTCTATGATGCCGGGTTCCGCACACCCCGCGGCACCCTTCCCGCCAGCTTTGAAATCGTCACCCTGACAGGTTGGGCACCAGCCGATTCACAGCCCCGGCCGCTGCGGCCAGGTTCGGCGCAGCAACGCCTGGCCGACGCGCTGGCGACACAAGAATCCCGCTTGCAAGATTGACCTGAACGGAAATCCGTTTATCTCAGCCCAAATCATGTAAAATCGGGAAGCAATGATGCTGGATACCACAAAGAAAGCCACATGCCCTGTTCATGCTCCGGAAGATCATCCGCCGGTGCCTGGTCAGAAGGTTGGCATTCTGCTGGCCAATCTCGGCACGCCTGACAACTACGACTATTGGTCGATGCGCCGATACCTGAACGAATTCCTGTCGGATAAACGGGTTATCGACTACTCTGCCTGGGTCTGGCAGCCGCTTTTGCAGCTTATCATCCTGTCCAAACGGCCCTTCAGCTCGGGTGCGGCGTATAAATCCATCTGGAACGAAGAGGCCGATGAAAGCCCTCTGATGACCATCACGAAACAGCAGGCGGCCAAGCTGACCCAGACGATGGCGAATCGTTATGGCGATCAGGTGATGGTGGATTTCTGCATGCGCTACGGCAACCCTTCGACACAATCGAAGGTGCGCGCGATGGTCGAGGCCGGTTGCCAGAAGATCCTGTTCTTCCCGCTATATCCGCATTACGCCGGCGCCACTTCGGCCACCGCCAACGATCAGTTCTTTCGCGCACTGATGCAGGAAAAATGGCAGCCGACGACGCGCACCGTCGAACCCTACTTCGAACATCCGCTATACATCGAGGCGCTGGCCCAGTCCATCGAACGTGCCTATGCCGGGCTGGACAAGCGGCCCGACATTCTGGTGTGTTCCTATCACGGTGTGCCGATCCGCTATCTGATGGAGGGCGACCCCTATCATTGCCAATGTCAGAAAACCACGCGCCTGCTGAAGGAACGTCTGGGTTGGGCCGATACCGAAATCGTGACCACCTTCCAGTCGAAGTTCGGACCCGAGGAGTGGCTGAAACCCTACACCGTGGAAGAGGTGGCGCGGTTGGCCGGAGCCGGCAAGAAAAACATCGCCGTCTGCGCACCGGCGTTTTCGGCGGACTGCATCGAAACGCTGGAAGAGATCAACGAAGAGATCAAGGAGAGCTTCGAGGAAGCCGGCGGCGAAACCTTCACCTACATTCCCTGCCTCAACGACGACGATGCCCACATCAAGGCGCTGGGCGCGGTGATCGAAACGAACCTGCGCGGCTGGATCGACTGATTTCGCGATACGCGGCGATACTCGGGCACAAAAAAAAGACGGTGGTTTTGCCACCGTCTTTCTTTTTTGTCCTGACGGACCGACCGAAAAATCAGTCGGAAGCGACAGCAGCAGCCACGATGACGAGCAGCAGCAGCGGCAGCAGGATACCTGCGGACGAGCCGGTTGCTTCTTCAACGATCACAGGTGCTTCAACGATCGGCTCTGCCAGGTTGCCGGCATATGCAGTCGAAGCAGCGCCAGCCAGGGCAGCGGCGAGAACGAGTTTCTTCATGTTAACCTCCAGAATTCGCGCGGACCGGAGCACGGACCACGCACCCAAGACTTTCCTCGTGAATTTTTGATATGCTGCAATCAGGGTAAATTGCAAACGCTTGTTTTCGGATCGGGCCGCGCGCCCGCCGCAATGTCGTCAAATTAGCAACACCTGAGTGCCAACCCGTGTGCGTGCGAACAGTTCGGCGATGTGTTCGTTGTAAAGGCCGATGCAACCGTTCGAAGATTGCCGCCCGATCTTGCGCGTATCGTGGGTTCCGTGGATGCGATAATATTTCCAACTCAGATACAATGCGTGCGTTCCAAGCGGATTGTCCGGCCCCGGACCCACATAGGCAGGCCATTCGGGGTTCCGTTCCAGCATACGCGGGGTCGGGCTCCAGCTTGGGCCTTCCACCTTGCGGACGACGCGGGTGCGTCCGCGCCGCGTCATCTCTTCGGTCAACGGCACGCTGGACGGATACAGCAGATATTCACCGTCATCTGCCCAGAAATGCAGCGCCCGCGACGTGACATCGACCAGAATCGCACCGTTGCGCAGCGAATTGAAATAGGGTTTCCAGTCCTTTGACCGAAAGCTTGAGATATTCCGGCGCACCGCCGCTTCTTCCGTGTCGCGCTCGGTCTGGACCTCACCAAAGGGCGATGGATCGCGGGCCAGGGCGGGAGTGCCGATAAAAGCCGCCCCTGTCGCCAGAAAAGCCCGCCGCGACGGGGGTTTGCCGGAAAAATGTGCCATGTGATCGCCTCCTGCGCACAAAGATCGTCGGTTTTACGGTCGCACAGTATGGTGGCAAAGCCGCAGTCGCAAATCAAACCGGCGTTTTGGCGCGCATCTTCGGGTTTGTGGGTTTGAAACGCATCGCCTGGCGCGGTATGAGCGTTAAACGTTAACTAAGGTGCTTCCATCATGCGCATTTTGTCGATGCTATCGGTTCTGTTGCTGGTCCTTGCGGCCTGTACCGCCCCTGCGCCGACGCGGCAGTTGGGCGCCGATGGCCGCCCTCTGCCCCAGCTTTACCGCATCCGCCCGGCGGATACGGCCAAACTTCAGTTCCGCATGCTGGATTCGGTCAACGCCCTGCGCCAGGCTTCGGGAGGCGCGGCGGTGCAGCTCGATCCCCGCCTGAACGCCGCCGCCGCCACCCATTCGCGCGATATGTCTGTGCAGAACCGGCCCTGGCACTTCGGGTCCGACGGATCCTCGCCAATCGATCGGGTGCGGCGGGTGGGATACACCGGCGAGATGCTGGGCGAGGTGATCTCGGAAACCTACGAGACCGAACTGGAAACCCTTGCCGCTTGGATGGACACGCCGGGCAGCCGCCAGGTGATACTTGACCCGCGCGCGGTGAACATGGGGTTTGCGTGGTTTCAGGAATCCAACGGCAAGATCTGGTGGACGATGATTCTGGGAAGCTGACCGGCGCGGGCAGTCCGGGGTTCAGGCGCGTATGGTGATCAGGGTGCCGGTTTCGACCATCGCCCAGATCTGCTCCATCTCGTGATTGTGCACGGCGATGCAGCCCAACGTCCAGTCCGGCTTTTTCATGGTTTTACCGTTTGGATGGCCGTGGATGAAGATATCGCCGCCCGGATCCTTGCCGTGGGCCGCGGCAAAGGCCCGGTCATGCCAATTGGGATAGGATATGCCCAGCGACAGGTGAAAACGGCTGTTTGGATTGCGCCGGTCGATCACATAGGTGCCTTCGGGGGTCTTGCCGTCGCCTTCGAACCGCTTGTGACCCTCTGGTTCGAACCCCAGATCGAAATTGTACTTCGCGACGATATCCTCCTGATGCAGGAGATACATGCGCCGCGGTGCCTTGTTCACCACCACCGAGGTGATGCGCGGGCCGTTATACTGAAATACACCACCGGAACTGCACGCGCCCAGCGCCAGGGCCGCCGCCGCGAGGGTGCCGAATTCTCTGCGTTTCATTGCCATGCCTCGTTTCGTTTTTTGCCTATGGGGTACACCACAGGCGAAGCACGGCAAAACAAAAACGACAGCAGGGTTAGCGATCTTTGCTCAAACGATCCTCGATGGCCTGAAGACGGGCAAGAACCTCGTCGCGGTAGGCATCGGTGCGCTCGCCGTCCTCGGCGCTGTGGGCATCTTGCATCGAATTGACGATCAGACCGACCAGAAGGTTCACCACCGCGAAGGTCGTCACCATGATGAACGGCACAAAGAACATCCAGGCGTAGGGGTACACCTCCATGACCGGGCGGACGATGCCCATCGACCAGCTTTCCAGTGTCATGATCTGGAACAGCGTATAGGCCGAACGGCCCAGATCGCCGAACCATTCCGGAAAGCTGGCGCTGAACAGCTTGGTCGCCATCACCGCGCCGATATAGAAGATGATCGCCATCAAAAGGAACACGCTGCCCATGCCCGGCAGGGCGGTCACAAAGCCTTCGACCACGCGGCGCAGGCTGGGCGCCACGGATATCACCCGCAACACCCGCAGGATCCGCATTGCCCGCAGCACCGAGAGGCCCTGCGCCGCCGGCACCAGCGCAATGCCGACCACGACGAAATCGAAGATGTTCCATCCGTTGCGGAAGAACCGGTGCCCATAAGCGACAAGCTTCAGCACGATTTCGGTTACAAAGACCGCAAGGCACACGCTGTCCAGCGTCACGATCAGATCGCCGGCGGCCGCCATCGCCCGTGGCGAGGTTTCAAGGCCCAGTAGAACCGCGTTGATCATGATGACGCCCACGATCACATTGCTGACCCATGCCTGTTCCAGCCACCGCGCCAGGCCTTTGCGAAACTCCATTCTCGGTACCTTTCCCTCAATCCTGTCGCATATGGGGCAGCGCAAAAGCCGCAGCAAGTTCGGTGTGCGCGGACCAGCGGAATTGGTCCACCACCTGCACCCACGACAGGCCATACCCCGCCCCCAGCAATATGCGGGCATCGCGCGCGAAGGTCACCGGGTTGCACGAGACATAGGCGATGCGCAGCACGCCCGCGCCTGCGATTTCAGCGATCTGGGCTTCGGCTCCGGCGCGGGGCGGGTCCAGAACCACCGCATCGGCACGCAGTTCGTCGGCCATCAGCGGCCGTCGAAAGAGATCGCGCGTCTGTGTCGTGACCTTTTTCAGCCCGGTCGCCTGCCGCCATCCCCGGTCAAGCGCGGCGATCATGGCCGCATCGCCCTCGACGGCCAGAACTTCGGCGTCGCGCGCCATCGGCAGGCTGAAAGTGCCGCAACCGGCAAACAGGTCGATCACCCGCCCGACCGGGCCCGTCGCCTCGCGGATGGCCTGCAACAGGGCGGCTTCACCGTGGCGCGTGGCCTGCAAGAACGCACCCGGAGGCGGCACAACGCGCGCCGCGCCAAAGATCTGCGCGGGCGGGGCGCGCAGGGCAACCACCTCGTCGTCCCAGGCCAGGCGGGCCATCCCGTGCCGTTCGGCCATCGGCCCCAGCGCCGCGCGCATGGCATCGTCAAGCGGCTTGCCGCCGCGCACCGCGATGTCGGGGCCTTCGGGCGATTCTGTCACCGTCACGGAAAGCGGCTGCTTGCGGCTGGCCCCCGCTTCGGCCAGCGCCCGTACCGCCGGCACTGCCGCCATCAGCGCGGGCGACAGCACATGGCAATCCTCGATTTCGGTAATGGCATCGCTGGCGCGGCCATAGAACCCCACCAGGGCGCCCTTCTTGGTGCGCCGCGCCGCCAGCACCGCGCGCCGGCGCGACCGGCCCGGCGAAGTCAACGGCGCGCGCAGGTCTGTCTCGATGCCCTGGGCGGCAAGCGCGTGGCGCACCATGTCAACTTTCCAGCCGGCGACGAAATCGTCCGCCGCATGCTGCAACTGGCATCCGCCACAGCTTCTGTAATGCCGGCATGGCGCGCTCACCCTGGCCGGCGACGGGGTTTCGATCCGAACATCGGTCAGACGTGTGCCGTCGACGTGCCCCGACACGGTTTCGCCCGGCAGACAGCGCGGAACATAGATCGGGCCGTCGGCAATGCCGTCGGCCTGATGACTGAGCCGGGTAATGAGATGAGAAGAAGCCATGACCGCAGCGTCTAGCCTGTCCGGCGCGGCGGCAAAAGGGGCTATTCCGCCGCTTCGGTCCGGATGAACCCGCCCGACTGGCGGTTCCAGTATTGCGCATACAGGCCGCCCTTGGCCAACAGCGCCGAATGGCCGCCCACTTCGACGATGCGGCCCCGGTCCATCACCACGATGCGATCCATTTCCGACAGCGTCGACAGGCGGTGCGCGATGGCCAGAACGGTCTTGCCCTCCATCACCCGGTCAAGCGCGCTCTGGATCGCGGCCTCGACCTCGCTGTCCAGTGCGCTGGTCGCCTCGTCCAGCACAAGGATCGGCGCATCCTTCAGGATCGCCCGCGCCAGCGCGATGCGTTGGCGTTGCCCGCCCGACAGTTTGACACCGCGTTCACCCAGATGCGCAGCATAGCCGCGCCGGCCCTTGTGATCCTCGAGTTCTTCGATGAAATCATGCGCCTCGGCCTTGCGGGCGGCGGCGATCACCTCGGCCTCGGTGGCATCGGGGCGGCCATAAAGGATATTGTCGCGCGCCGACCGGTTGAACATCGCCGTTTCCTGGGTGACCATGCCGATGTTGCGGCGCAGGCTCTCCTGAGTGATATCCGCGATGTTCTGCCCATCGATGCGGATTTCGCCGGCTTCGCCCTGGTAGAGCCGCAGCAACAGCGAAACCAGTGTCGATTTCCCCGCACCCGACGCCCCGACGATGCCCAGCTTTTCACCCGGCGCGACCGTCAGGTCGATCGCCTCGATCCCGCCCGACTGACGGCCATAAGCAAAGCTGATGCCATCGAACGAGATTTCGCCATCCGGCACGTGCAGCGCGCCCGCCTCGGGCGGATCGTCCAGCCGGGTGCGCGGCGTCAGGGTGCGCATCCCGTCCTCGATCTCGCCGACGTTGGAATAGATCGCCATCAACGTGAAGCTGACCCAGCCGGTCATCTGCGCGATGCGTATCGAAACCGCGCCCGCGGCCACGATATCGCCTTCGGTCGCCATGCCGCCCTGCCACAGCCACAGCGTGCCGCCGATCAAGAGCACCGGAAGAACCCCGGCCAGAGTCATCAGGCAAAACCGGAAGCCCGCCGCCAGATACCCGAATTCAAGCGCGCGTTGCCGGAATGTGCCCATGGCGCCCAGCGCGGCACGGTCTTCGTGATCGGCATGGGCAAACAGCTTGACGGTCTTGATGTTGGTGATCGTGTCGACAACCTGGCCCGAAACCATCGCTCGCGCCCCGGCACGCCCGGCGCTGCGCTGGCGGATGCGCGGCAGAAACCATTTGATCATGCCGAAATAGGCGATCAGCCACAGAAAGAACACCGCCGCCATGCGGCCATCGATCGTGATCAACAGCAGGACCGACCCCAGAAGCGATGCCAGCGCAAAGGCAACCACGTTGATCACTTCGGCGGCCACATCGGTGACCGCGCGCGCCGCCTGCATCTGCTTTTGTGCGATGCGCCCGGCGAAATCGTCATCGAAAAACCCGATCGCCTGCCCCAGCGTCCAGCGGTGCAAACGTGACAACACCAGGGGGTTCACGTTGGGCTGCACGATGATCGCGTTGGCCGATGCCGACAGGCCAAACAGCAAGGGCCGCGCAATCAGGAAAAACGCGACCGCGGCAACGATCATCCCCAGGTTTTCGGTGTAGAAACCGTCGGGGCCGGTGCTGACCGCGCTGTCGATCACCAACCCCAGGATCAGAGCGGTGCCCGCCTCCATGGCGCCGGCCAGCGCCGACAGGATCGCCGCCAGCCACAGCGCCGGCCACGCCCCCGACAGGCACCATTTCATGAACGGCCCCAGCTGTTGCGGCGGCGGCCCCTCGGCGGGGCGGAACGGATCGATCATGTCTTCTGCTGCGGTCTTCATTCGGCGGCCTCGGGATTCAGGAACCCGCCGGATTGACGCGCCCAGAACGAAGCATATAGCCCACCCTGCGCCAAAAGCGCGGAATGCGAACCGTCTTCGACGATACGCCCCTGATCCATGACCAGAATCCGATCCATCTGGGCAATCGTGCTGAGCCGGTGCGCGATGGCGATGACGGTCTTGCCCTCCATCATTCCATAGAGCGTGCCCTGAATCGCCGCTTCCACCTCGCTGTCCAGCGCGCTCGTCGCTTCGTCGAGCACCAGGATCGGCGCGTCCTTCAGGATCACCCGCGCCAGCGTGATCCGCTGTCTCTGCCCGCCTGACAACTTGACACCGCGTTCGCCAACCTGCGCGTCATAGCCGGCGCGGCCTTCGGGATCTGTCAGATCGAGGATGAAATCATGCGCCTCGGCCTGCCGCGCGGCGGCGATCACCTCGGCCTCGGTGGCGTTGGGGCGGCCATAAAGGATGTTGTCGCGCACCGAACGGTGCAACAGCGCGCTGTCTTGCTGAACCATGCCGATGTGGCCCCGCAGGCTGTCCTGCTGCACCTTCGCGATGTCCTGACCATCGATCAGGATACGGCCGCTTTCGGCGTCATAGAACCGCAACAGCAGCTTGACCAGCGTGGATTTGCCGGCACCCGACCGCCCGATCAGGCCGATCTTCTGGCCCGGCTCGACCACAAGATCGATATGATCGAGGCCGCCGCCGGCCCGGCCATAGTGATGCGTCAGCGCCTTCAGTTCGATCCGGCCCTCGGTCAGACGCAGCGGCGTGGCGTCCGGCGCATCCAACAGGTCGATCGGCTGGGCAATGGTGCGCATACCTTCGGCAACCACGCCAAGCTGCCGGAAGAACGTGGTCAGCGCCCACATGATCCATCCAGTCATCCCGTTCAGCCGCAGCACCAGGGCTGTGGCCGCCGCCACGCCACCCACGGATGTCACGCCCTGCATCCACAACCATATCGCCCAGCCCACCAGCGCCACCATCAACAGCCCGTTCAGCGCGGTCAGCAGGATGTCCATCGTCGTGAATATCCGCATTTCGGCAATGAAGGTGCGGCGGGTTTCGTCTATGGCTTCCTTGGCGTAGGACAGTTCGCGGTCGTGATGGGCGAACATCTTTACCGAATGGATGTTGGTATAGCTGTCGACGACGCGGCCCGTCACCGTCGACCGCGCGTCCGAAGCCGCCTCGGATGCGGGGCCCACGCGCGTCACCGTCCAGCGGATCAGCAACGCATAGAACACCAGCCAACCGGCCAGCGGCACCAGAAGGATCGGATCCGACACCGACAACAGGATCGCAGCGCCGACGATATAGGCAACCGAATACGAGATCGCGTCAAAGACCTGAAACATCACCTCGCCGGCGGCGGGCGGGGTCTGCATGATGCGGTTGGCGATGCGCCCGGCGAAATCGTTCTCGAACCAGCCGACCGACTGGCGCAGCACATGCCGGTGCGCACGCCAGCGGATCAACGTGCCGAAATTGGGCATGATTGCGTTGTTCAGGAACAACACGTTCAGCCCTTGCACCAGGGGCCGCAGGAACACGACGAAAAGCGCCAGAATGATCAGTTCGGTGCCGTGCCGCGCCCAGACCTCGGCCGGGGTGCCCGACAAAAGATCGACGACCCGCCCCATGTAGTAGATCATCAGGATCTCGATGGCGGCGACGCAGATCGAAAGCGCGAAGGTGATCGCCAGAACCGGGCGGAAGGGTTCGGCATAGGCCCGAAGAAACGGCCACAGACGGGTGGGCGGACGGTCTTCCTGCGGATAATCCACATAGGGATCGACGAGGTTTTCAAAAAATCTGAACATGTCGGATACGCCTTGAAAAGCGATGTATGTACGCAAATGCACTTAGGGCGATTGCAATGAAATCACCCGAAAATACGGGTGTGTCAGCCGTGGCTGTACCAAATCCCGTAATACATTGCGCATCCCTCCGATCAGTGGATGATCGGGAAATAGCCCACGACACCCGGTTTGTCACCCCCCTTTCCCGGATTGAAGGCCGGCTGCCACAGGTCAGTCGGGGGCATTCAGAAGATCGCCGCGCGACAGGACAAACCCCGAGGCGATCCAGAGCGACCGCAAATGCTCCAGCCGGGCGCCCAGGGCGGGGCCCTGCCAACGCGGCATCAGATCCGGGGCCGAAACCGGAAACACCTTCCCGGCGGCCTCGGATGCCTGCGCCAAAGCCGCCGGATCGGGCGGCTGTTCCAGCAGCGCGGCGCGCAGGGCCAGAACGTCATGCGCCGTCTGCGCCCCGTGCCGGAATCCCAGTTCGGGCGCCGGCTGCGTGGATTGCACCAGCCTGCGCAGCAATTCCAGATGCCGGACCTGCGCACGCGCAAGGCGCAGGCCAGCACCCGCGTCGCCCAGCGCCGCGAGCCGGCGCAGGGGATCGGGATTCATGCCGTAACGGGCTTCGATGTCGATCAACGGCGCCAATGCCCTGTCGTCGACGCCGGGCAGCACCTGCATCAACACGCCGGTCTGGCGCATCGCCGCGACCGCAGGTGCGGGATCGGGCGCCGCCAGAAGGCGCAGCAGTTCGGCCCCGACCCTTTCGCGCGACAGCTGGTCGAGGCCGTCAAGCTGACCGGCGATGGCGGCGAGGGCCTCGGCGTCCATCCCCGCGGCAGCGTTGCCGTACCAGGCATGAAAGCGGAAGAACCGCAGGCTGCGCAGGTAATCCTCGCGGATGCGGGCGTTGGCGTCGCCGATGAACCGGACGCGGCGCGCGGCCAGATCGGCCAGCCCGCCCAGAGGATCGAGCACATCGCCGTCGGGCGTGGCATAAAGCGCGTTCATGGTAAAATCGCGCCGCGCCGCATCTTCGGCCATATCGCGCGAAAACGCCACCACGGCATGGCGCCCATCGGTGCGCACATCACGGCGGAAGGTTGTCACCTCGTGTGGCACACCATCCGATACCACGGTCACGGTGCCATGGTCGGCACCGGTGGCGACAGGGCGCAGACCGGCATCTGCCGCGATGCGCATGACGGTGTCGGGTGTGGCATCGGTGGCGATGTCTATGTCGCGCACAGGCGCTCCGATCAGGGCGTTGCGCACGCACCCGCCGACAAACAG
Organism: Paracoccaceae bacterium; assembly: GCA_024742705.1. Taxonomy (GTDB): domain Bacteria; phylum Pseudomonadota; class Alphaproteobacteria; order Rhodobacterales; family Rhodobacteraceae; genus JANSXZ01. The sequence goes on from JANSXZ010000002.1 coordinate 227,885, forward strand.
CGCCCGCGCGCCCGATCCGGTCAGCGCGGTGCAGACGGCCTGCGTCGCCGGACGGTCAAGCCAGTCACCGCCGACCCGTGTCATTGCGCCATGCGAAGCGCCAGCGCCCGCAGCATCCGCGCCGTCGCGCCCCAGACATAATAGGGCCCGAACGGCACCGCATAGTAGTACCGCATGCGGCCCTTCCAGCGACGGCCCTGAACCGTGTAATTGTCGAGGCCCAGGACATGCGACAGGGGCACCTGGAACACCTCTTCGACTTCGCCGGCTTCCGCCACCACGTCAAAACGCGCAGCGATCAGGCCGATCACCGGCGTCACCCGGAACCCGGTGACCGTTTCGTGTTCGGGCATCGTTCCGAGAACCCGGGCCGCGCCGTGCGGCAGCCCGATTTCCTCATGCGCCTCGCGCAGCGCCGCCGCGATCACATCCGCATCGCCGGGATCCTGTTTGCCGCCCGGAAAGGCGATCTGGCCGGGGTGATGCTTCAGCGCCGAAGACCGTTTTGTCAGGATCACCTGCGGTTCAGAGCCATAAAGCGTCACGCCCACCAGCACGCCGGCGGGCCGCAGCTTGCGACCTGCCGGCAGCACCGTTTCGGGATTCAGATCGAAGTCCGACGAAGCGTCGCCCGGCCGCGCCAGCGCGTCGGCCAGCCGGGTTGCCACATCGTCAATCATCCTGTGCGCTGTCGGTGGCTTCGAACCCCAGCGTCGCAGGATCCAGATCATAATGCGCGCCGCAGAACTGGCAATCGGCGGTGACACGCCCGTCTTCCGTGGTCATGTGGGCGATATCACGCGCCGAATAGATCGACATGCTCTGACGCACGCGCTCTTCCGAGCAGGTACAGCCAAAGCGCACCGGCTGGGCATCGAACACACGCGGGCGCTCTTCGTGAAACAGGCGCACCAGCAGATCCGTGGGCGGCAGCGACGGGCCGATCAGTTCCAGATCCTCGACCGTGTCCAGAAGCAGGTTCACCCGGCCCCAGTTCTCGGCTTCGTCGCCATCGACCAGATCGTCGGCGCCCAGCAGATCGCCGCTGCCTTCACCCTGCGCCACGAAGGGCGAGGCCTTGGGCATATGCTGCAACATGATGCCACCCGCGCGCCAGTGTTCCTCGATGCCCGGCGCCGACGACCGCCCGAAACTGAGCGAAAACCGCGTCGGAAGCTGTTCGGACTGGGCAAAATACGATTCGGCGCAGGCGCGCAGCGATCCGCCGGTCAGCGGGGTGATGCCCTGGTAAGGCGTGGTCCCTTCGCCTTGATCGATCAGGATCGCAAAGTAACCCTCACCAATTTGGTCGAAGGGCGCGCCATCGGTCAGGCGATCGGCATCATAGCTGGCATAGGCGCGGATCCGCGCCGGTTCGCCTTCGACGCCGGGCGCGTAGTAATCGGTTGCGATCATCCGCACCGCGCCTTTCGATTGCACCTGCAGGGACAGCTTCCAGCGCAGTTTCACAGTCTGGCCGATCAGTGCTGTCAACAGCGCCATTTCGGCGACCAACGCCTCGACCTGATCGGGGTAGCTGTGCTGTTTCAGGATACCGCCCAGCGCTCCGTCGAGGCGCGCAACACGCCCGCGTATGTCAGATGCGTCGAGCTGAAACGGCAGGACCGTGTCGTCCCACGCGATTTTCGATCCGAGGTTCATGGGGTTTCCTTCGCTGCCGAAGATTGGCATATCGCGCCTATATAGGGACTTCAACCAAAGCGAAAAGGCAATGCAGCTATGATCAGGCGTTTTGGCTCGGCTCCGCTGGGCGACCGGCGCTACCGGATGCGGCCCGGCGCCTATGCGATCCTGCCGCGAGACGGCGCGCTGTTGTTGACCCGGCAAATGGTGCCCGAAGTCGAAGTGCAGTTGCCCGGCGGCGGAATCGACACCGGAGAATCCCCGGTCAGTGCGCTGCACCGCGAGGTGTTCGAGGAAACCGGGTGGCTGATCGGCACGCCGCGCCGTCTGGGCGCTTTCCGCCGGTTCGTCTACATGCCCGAGTACGATCTCTGGGCGGAGAAGATCTGCACCATCTACATGGCCCGTCCGGTCGTGCGGCGCGGCCCGCCATCCGAGGCGGATCACGAGGTGGCCTGGATGTCGCCGGCCTCTGCCTTGCGCGCGCTGGGCAATCCCGGCGATCGTTGGTTCACCGCGCAGGCGCTTCGCGCCTCGCTCAGAAGCCGTTGAATTCCAGCAGCGTGGCGGAAACGTCGTCCTGCATTCCGCCTTCGGTGGCCATCTGTTCGGTCAGCCGCCAGAACAGATCGTCGAGAAACTCGCGCCCGTCGGTGGCCCTGGACGAGGCTTGCACCAATCGCAAGAGGCCTTCTTCCTCAAGCATCCCGCCGCCGCGCAGCGGACATTCGGTGAAACCATCGGAATAGAGCAGCAGACGGTCGCCGACCGCCAGATGCAGTGTGAACTGTCCGAACTTGGCGTCGGGCAACAGCCCGATGGGCATCCCCCCGGTTCCGACGAATTCGCACCGGCCATTGGCGCGGATCAGCAGCGGGTGCGGGTGGCCGGCCTGAACGATGCGGGTCAGACCGTTGTTGAGGTCGATGATGCCATAAGCCATCGTGAAGTACTGATCCACGCCGGCATCCGCCACCAGACGGTTGTTCAGCAGCGTCGCGACCTCGCGTGGCTGGCGCAGCGCATAGAACCGGTTGAACCGCTTTTCCACAGCGACGTTCTGATCGAAATAGGTGTTGCTGAGATAGCCGCCCAATCGCGCGGTCATCATCGCCGAGGTGATGCCGTGCCCGGACACATCGATGTTGTAGAAACCCACGCGGGCCGGGCCGGGCGAGAACATGCCCACCAGATCGCCGCCCACATGGCCGCTGGGTTTCAAAAGCAGGCTGACCCGTGACGGCCCGTATTCGGCCACCAGATCCGGCACCAGCGATTCCTGAATCTTCTTGGCCTGCATCAGATCGCCGTCGATCACGTTATAGGCGTCCTGCAATTTGTCGAGCATGTCGGAAACGATACGATTCTGATGCGACAGTTCGCGTTGCATCCTCAGGATTCGGTCGCCAGCACGGATGCGGGCACGCAATTCCCCCGCATTGACAGGCTTGATCAGGAAATCATCGGCCCCCGCATCCAGTCCACGGGCGATTTCCACCTTGTCGCTCTTGGCGGTCAGCAGGATGAAATAGCCGTAGCGATCCGGTTGCAGCGCCCGGAAGGCGCCGCAGAACGTCAGGCCATCCATGCCGGGCATCATCCAGTCGCTGATCACAAGATCCGGCATCGCACGGCGGCAGATTTCCAGTGCGCTCGCGCCATCGGCTGCTTCGAGCACCTCGAAACCCCACCCTTGCAGATAAGCGACCAGCACCCGCCGTTGCAGGGCGCTGTCCTCGACCACAAGAACCCGTTCGATCGACAGGACAGACTGGGCGATGCCAGCGTTTTGCATTTCCGGTGCCGCCACGCGATACCCCGTTGTTAACCAATGAACCCGGCCTTGCAGCGAACACTGGCACAACGCGCTTAACTTTGGGTGAACGCCGGCCCCCGCCTTGTTTCCGCCATGAATCGCTCGCAGATTCTCCACTTTTGCGGCGCAGATTGACCGTTGGGGGCATCAGAGTGAGAGGCTGTGACATGATCTGCTGGTCGCGAATCGCGGAACTGCACGATGAAATCGGCGACGATGCCTTCGGCGAGGTTGTCATCCTTTTCCTGGAAGAGGTCGACGACACCACCGCCAGCCTGCCCGGCGCAACCGATCTGGGCGCGGCACTGCACTGCCTGAAAGGCAGCGCGCTGAACCTCGGGTTTCAGGCGGTGGCCGCCCTGTGCCAGCAGGGCGAAACCCTGTGCCGCGCCGGCCGCGCGGACCAAATCGATGTCAGCGCGATCATCCATTGCTATGCCGAATCGAAAACCGCGTTCCTGGCCAACATGACCATGCGCAAATCGGCCTGATCGCTAGAGCGTCTTGTAGAAGGCCTCGGGGCGGATCGCCCCCAGATCCGCCACGGCGCGCGCGCGCAGCATCTGCATTCCCTTCAGCCACCTGGCGTGATCGGTCGCGCGCAGGGCGACGTATTCGGCAACCTGCGGATGCGTCAGGATCAGGAACCGTTCTTCGGCCATCCCTTCCATGATCGCCGCGGCCGCCGCATGCGCCGTCATCAAATGGTCGCGCTGGCCCGCATCGGAATCTGTCAGCCCGATCAGCGGCGTCGTCACATACTGTGGGCAGATCACAGAAACCTTCAGACCGTCGGCGCCGTGCGCGATGGCCAGCGATTCCGCAAAGCTGACGGCGGCGTGTTTGGTGGCGCTGTAGGCCGCATCGCCGACCTGGTTCAGAAGGCCCGCGGCCGATGCCATGTTCACAAGATACCCGTCGCCCCGCGCGATCATGCCCGGCAGGCAGGCGCGCGCCGCATAGACATGCGCCATCACATGCACCTGCCAGTTGACCTGCCAGACCGCATCGGTTGCCGATGCAGCGTGATCCGGTTCGCCGAATCCCAGCCCGGCGTTCGACACGAAGATATCGACCTGGCCGAACCGCGTTTCGGCCTCGGCCACGGCGGCGGCGATCTGATCTTCGCGGGTGACATCACAGGCCACCGCATGACAGCCCAAGGTTTCCGCCAGATGCCGGGCGGCATCCACGTCGCGGTCGGCGATCAGAACCTGCGCACCCGCGTCGACCAACTGCCGCACCAGCGCGGCACCGATACCGCTGGCGCCGCCGGTCACCACCACGCCCTTGCCCGAAACATCCATCTTCTTGCCCCCCGTCAGATCACGAACTGTGCCAGTGTTTCATCGTTGGTGATGTCGGTATAGGTAAACCCGGCGTCATCCAGCCGGGCGAACAGGCGGGTGAAATCCTCGGGTTTCCCGGTTTCGATACCGATCAGGACCGATCCGAAGTTGCGCGCGGATTTCTTCAGGTACTCGAACCGCGCGATATCGTCATTGGGTCCGAGAATACCCAGAAACTCGCGCAGCGCGCCGGGGCGCTGCGGCAAACGCAGGATGAAGTACTTCTTCACACCGGAATACTTCTGGGCGCGCTCCTTCACCTCGGGCAGCCGTTCGAAATCGAAGTTGCCGCCTGACGTCACACAGACCACGGTCTGGCCGCGCACCGCCTGCGCCACATCGCCCAGCGCCTCGACCGCCAGCGCGCCCGCAGGTTCCAGCACGATGCCCTCGACGTTGAGCATTTCGATGATCGTGGTGCAGATGCGATCTTCGGACAACACCAGCACGTCGCTCAGAGGCGTGTCCTTGAGCAGATCGAACGTCAGGTCGCCGATCCGCCCCACCGCCGCGCCATCCACAAAGGTATCGACCTTGCCGAGGCTGACCGGATGCCCCGCCGCCAGCGCCGCCCGCAGGCAGGCGCCGCCACGCGGTTCGATGAACCACGGATGCGTCGCCTTGCCGAAATAGGTGGCCACCCCCGAAGACATGCCGCCGCCGCCCACCGGCAGCAGGATGTGATCGGGCGCGCGCCCCAGTTCCTGTTCGATCTCGACAGCGACCGACGCCTGCCCCTCGATCACATCCGCATCGTCGAACGGCGACAGGAAATGCCCGCCGTGGCTGCTGCAATAGCTACGCGCCTCGGCAAGGGTGGTATCGAAGTAGTCCCCGGTCAGAAAAATCTCGACCCGGTCGCCCCCGAACATCCGGGTTTTCTGGATCTTCTGCTGCGGCGTTGTCACCGGCATGAAGATCACGCCGCGCACCCCGAAATGCCGGCACATGAAGGCCACGCCCTGTGCGTGATTGCCGGCGCTGGCGCAAACGAACAACTCGCGCCCCGGCTGCTTGCGCATCGCATTGAACGCCCCGCGCAGCTTGTACGACCGCACCGGGCTGAGATCCTCGCGTTTCAGCCATATGTCGGCGCCGTAGCGGTCGGATAGATGCACGTTGCGCTGCAACGGCGTGGGCCCGAAAACATCGCGCATCGCCGCCGTGGCCGCCCGGGCCTTGTTCTGAAAATCGTCCATCCGCCTGATTTGCCCCATGCCGGGCCCGGTTACAAGCGCGCCGCCTTGCCCAGGCCGGCAAAACCGGGTATCGCGCAGCCCAGCAAATTCCGAAGGAAACGCCCCATGTCCGCGCCCAAGAAAGTCGTGCTCGCCTATTCCGGCGGTCTTGATACCTCGATCATCCTGAAATGGTTGCAAACCGAATATGGCTGCGAGGTGGTGACATTCACCGCCGATCTGGGCCAGGGCGAAGAACTGGAACCGGCGCGCGCCAAGGCCGAGATGATGGGCGCCAGCGCGATCTACATCGAAGACCTGCGCGAGGAATTCGTCCGCGATTTCGTGTTTCCCATGTTCCGCGCCAACGCCGTTTACGAGGGCCTGTATCTTCTGGGCACATCCATTGCGCGGCCGCTGATTTCCAAACGTCTGGTCGAGATCGCCGAAGCCGAAGGCGCCGATGCGGTCGCCCACGGAGCCACCGGCAAGGGCAACGACCAGGTGCGGTTCGAACTGGCGGCCTATGCGCTGAACCCTTCGATCAAGGTCATCGCGCCCTGGCGCGAATGGGATCTGACCAGCCGCACCCGGCTGATCGACTTTGCCGAGAAGAACCAGATCCCGATTGCCAAGGACAAGCGCGGCGAAGCGCCGTTTTCGGTGGATGCGAACCTGCTGCACACCTCGTCCGAGGGCAAGGTTCTGGAAGACCCGGCCGTTGACGCGCCCGACTACGTCTATCAGCGCACGGTCAACCCCGAAGATGCGCCCGACACGCCCGAATACGTCGAGGTCGGGTTCGAAAAGGGCGATGCGGTCAGCATCAATGGCGAAGCGATGTCGCCCGCCGCGATTCTGACCCGGCTGAACGAACTGGGCGGCAAGCACGGCTGCGGACGTCTGGACCTGGTCGAAGGCCGCTTTGTCGGGATGAAGTCGCGCGGCATCTACGAAACGCCGGGCGGCACGCTGCTTCTCGAAGCGCACCGCGCCATCGAATCCATCACGCTGGATCGCGGGGCGATGCATCTCAAGGACGAACTGATGCCGCGCTATGCCGAACTGATCTACAACGGTTTCTGGTTCTCGCCGGAACGTGAAATGTTGCAGGCCGCCATCGACGCCAGCCAGACCCATGTAACCGGCACCGTTCGTCTGAAACTTTACAAGGGACATGTGCGCACCGTTGGGCGGTGGTCGGATCATTCGCTGTATTCCGAAGCGCATGTCACCTTCGAAGACGACGCGGGCGCCTATGATCAGAAAGACGCAGCCGGTTTCATCCAGTTGAACGCGCTGCGCCTGAAACTGATCGCGGCACGCGACAGGCGGCTGCGCGGCTGATCGGTCAGCCCAGCGTCAGGGCGGCGCCGCGCATGTGATCGTAGATCGGCATCGCCCGGTCCAGAAGATCGCGGCTGGCTTCGGGCACCTCGGGCAGCGGGCCTTCGGGCCCTGCGAAACCTGTGGAACGGTGCACCGCGCCGTACCAATGGGCCGCCCACACACCATCTGCGGGATGGCCCCCGGCGGGCCACCGCAACATCGCCGGATCAAAATCCAGGTCGATGGCCGCGCACAGCTTTCGCAACATGGCGGCGGGATCGGCGCGGATGTCCGTGCTGTCGATGACAACAGGCGCCTGCCCCAGCGCATGTGCCAGATCGAACAGCTCGGCCTGTTGCCGGAATCCCAGATCGTCCAGCGTCGGCGCCTCGCGTTTGGCGGCATAGCTGGCGATCACCCGCGCCGGGTGGCGGATCAGAAACACATTGGTGACATCACGCATCCACATGCGCGGCATCACCCGGCCCATGTGATGGGTCATCAGTTTCATGTACAGATGCGGCACACCGTCTGGTATCGCCGAAACCAGGTCGTGCGCCACCATCGTGGGATCCTGCGCCTGCGACGCCAGGATCGCCTCGCGCATCGGATGATCCAGCCCGGTATCGGCCAGGTAGCTGGCATAGAACGGCTCGTCCACCACGGCACAATCCGCGCGCGCGCCAAAGCTGTACATCAACGCCGTCGACAGGTTGCGCGGCCCCGACCACATGGCGATCCGCATCAGGCGCACTCCCGCGCGATCAGATCCTTGTACAACGCACGGATCCTTTCTGTCATCGGGCCGATCTGCCCGGTGCCGATCACCCTGCCATCGATTTCGCCCACCGGCGTCTGAGCGCCGAACGTACCTGTCAGGAACGCCTCGTCGGCGCCATAGGTGTCCACCAGGCTGAAGTTGCGCTCGAACACCGGGATGCCATCGGCGCGGCACAGGTCGATCACCTTCTGCCGGGTGATTCCGTTCATGCAGTAATCGCCCGTACTGGTCCACACCGCGCCCCGGCGCACAATGAAGAAGTTGCAAGCGTTGGTGGTGTTCACAAAGCCATGCACATCCAACATCAAGGCTTCGTCCGCACCCGCCTTTTCGGCAGCGATACAGGCCAGGATGCAGTTCAGCTTGGAATGCGAATTCAGCTTGGGATCCTGCGTCATCGGCAGCCCGCGCATATGCGGTACGGTGGCGAGGCGGATGGGACGCGGGATGTTGGGGGTGGAATGTTCCATGATGATCACCATCGTCGGACCCGACCGCGACAGCGACGGATGCTGGAACGGCCGATGCTTCACACCGCGCGTCACCATCAGGCGGGCATGTGCATCTGTTGTCATTCCGTTGGCGGCCTGCGTGTCGCACAGCGCGGCGACGATGGCCGCCCGGTCCCGCCCCGGATCCAGATCAATGGCGCGGGCGGCTTCGAACAGTCGGTCCAGATGATCGTCGAGAAAGGCCCAAACCCCATCATAGAGCCGCATACCCTCCCAGATTCCGTCTCCCAGCATGAAACCGCTGTCATACACGCTGACAGTCGCCTGAGCGCGTGGCACCAGCCGGCCATCGACCCAGATCAGAAGGTTTTCGTTGCGCGCATCTTCCTGCGCCTGGTGGGTGGTCTGGGCTTCGGTCATCGGATCCTCGCGTTTGTCCAGACGCTAGGCCGGCGGTCGGCACGTGCCAAGTGGTAAACTGTGGTCACCAACCCGTGACAATGAACGACATGGGATTGCGCGGCCCGGCCCGGCGGGCACACTATTGTGGCGCAACAGGAGGGTGTTCCATGTTCTTCAAGGAAATGCTGAAATCCGCCGCACTGGCGCTGTTTATCGTGGTCGGGATGCTTGTGCAGGGCCACAAGGCACATGCGGCCAGCGAGGAAACGCTGATCGTGGCCGGCGGTTGCTTCTGGTGCGTCGAGGCGGATTTCGAAAGCCTTCCGGGCGTGACCGAAGCAGTATCGGGGTTCATCGGCGGAACGGTTGAAAACCCCACCTACAAACAGGTGGTGAAGGGCGGGACCGGCCATTTCGAGGCGGTCGAGATCACATTCGATCCGGCCCGCGTTTCCCGCGCGACACTTCTGAACGCGTTTTTCCGGTCGATCGACCCCACCGATGACGGCGGCCAGTTCTGCGACCGGGGCGCGCCATACCGCACTGCCGTCTTTGTCAGCGGAAAGGGCGAAATGGCTTTGGCCGCGCGCGCCAAGTCCGACGCGCAGGGCGCATTGGGCCAGACCGTCGTAACCCCGATCCTGCCGCGCACCGCGTTCTATCCCGCCGAGGCCTATCATCAGGACTATTACAAAGGCACAAAACTGGTGCTGACACGCTTCGGCCCCAAGTCGCAGGCGAATGCCTACAAGGCCTACCGCGATGCCTGCGGCCGCGATCAGCGGGTGCGCCAGCTTTGGGGCGATGCGGCGCCCTTTGCGGGCAGCTGATCAGCCCAGGCGCATGTCCTGAACCTCGCGCAGGTCGGGGATCACGTCGGCGGTGCCACGCCTTGTCACCATCAAGGCCGCCGCCTGGCTGGCCAGGGCAATGGCCTGGGCCATCGGCATGCCCCTGTCCAGTCCGGCCAGAACGTAACCGGTGAACGTGTCGCCCGCCCCGGTGGTATCAACCGGCGTGACAGGAACCGCCGGACAACGGTGTTCGTGGCCCGTTGCGGTTTCGATCCACAGGCTGCCCTGGGCACCCAGCGTCACGATCACATGCGCCACCGGCAAAGCGCCTGGCGCCATGCCGGTCGCTGTTTCCAGCTGCGATGCCTCGACCGCGTTCAACACCAGAAGATCAAGGTAGGGCAACACCGCGCGCACCGCCCCGGCATCGAAGGGCGCCGCCGCATAGCAAACGCGCAGCCCCATCCGCGCGCCGGTTTCAGCCGCCAGTACCTGGCCGTTGGTTTCGTTTTGCAGCACCAGGATGTCGCCGGCATGGGCCTGGGTCAGCGCCAGGCCGATCCGGTCGTCCGAGATCGCGTGGTTCGCACCGGCAAACAGCACGATCAGGTTTTCGCCCCCGGCATCGACAGCTATGATCGCGTGGCCGGTCGGATCCGCGACTTCGGCGATATGTCGGGTGTCGACACCGTATTCCAGCAACCGCTCTGCGGCCCAGCGCCCGTCCGCGCCAACCGCGCCGATGTGGTGCACATGCGCCGCCGCGCGGGCCGCCGCCACCGACATATTGGCCCCCTTGCCGCCGAGACATCTCAGAACCTGCGTCGCCGCGATGGTTTCACCCCGCCCCGGCAGATGCGGCACGTCATAGATCAGATCCGCGTTGATCGACCCGAGGTTCCAGATCGCCATGCCGATCAGCCGATTTCGCAGGCGGCCAGAACCGCCATGTTCAGAATGTCGCTGGCCGTCGCCCCCGTCGAACAGACCTGGATCGGCCGGTCGACACCGCTGAGAATCGGGCCGATCACGGTGGCACCGCCCATTTCCTGCATCAGCTTCACCGAAATGCTGGCGGAATGGCGCGCCGGCACCACCAGGATGTTGGCCGGTCCGGTCAGCCTCTGGAACGGATACTGCGCCTGTGCGCGGGTGTTCAGCGCGACATCCACGGTCATTTCGCCCTCGTACTCGAAGCTGACGCCGCGCCGCTCCAGCACCTTGGGCGCCTGTTGCATCTTTTCCGCGCGTTCCGATACGGGGCTGCCGAATGTGGAAAAACTGACAAAGGCGACCCGCGGCTCAAGGCCCATGTCGCGCGCAACCGTGGCCGCGCGTTCCGCGATGTTGGCCAGATCTTCCGCATCGGGCCATTCGTGCACCAGCGTGTCGGCGATCAGAACGATCCGGCCTTTCAGGATCAGCGCGGTGATGCCCGCCGCGCCATTGCGGGCGTCAGCATCGAAGACGTGGTTGATCGCCTGCAACACATGCGCCGACTTGCGGGTTGCGCCGGTGATCAGCCCGTCGCCGTGGCCATGCGCCAGCATCAGCGCGGAAAACACATGCCGGTCGCGCGCGGCCAGGCGGTGTACGTCCTGCTGATCGAACCCGCGCCGTTGCAAGCGGTCGTAGAGGAACTGCTTGTACTGATCCAGATGCGGTGTGTTGGCCGCGTTCACCACCTCGATCTCACGCACCGCATCGCCCAGTCCCGCTGTTTCAAGCCGCTTGCGAACGTCGTCGTCGCGGCCCACCACCAGCGCCTTGCCCATGCCCGACCGCTGATACATCACCGCCGCGCGCAGAACGCGCGCATCGTCGCCTTCGGCGAAGATCATGCGGCCCTGCGCCGCGCGCGCGCGGGCGTTCAGCCCACGCAGGATGCTGGCGGTGGGATCCATGCGCGATTTCAGGTTTGCCTCATAGGCTTCCATGTCGATGATCGGCCGCCGCGCCGCGCCGGTGTCGATTCCGGCCTTGGCCACCGCCGGCGGAATCCGCCAGATCAGGCGCGGATCGAACGGCGTCGGGATGATGTAATCGCGCCCGAAGGTCAGGTTGCGCCCGTAGGCCAGCGCGACCTCGTCGGGCACGTCCTCACGCGCCAGAGCGGCCAGCGCTTCGGCACAGGCGATTTTCATTTCATCGTTGATGGCACGGGCGTGGATATCCAGTGCCCCGCGAAACAAATAGGGGAATCCAAGGACATTGTTGACCTGATTGGGATAATCGCTGCGCCCGGTGGCCACGATTGCATCCACACGCACCGCATGCGCCTCTTCGGGGGTGATTTCGGGATCGGGATTGGCCATCGCGAAGATCACCGGGTTATCGGCCATGCTGGCCACCATTTCCGGCGTCACCGCCCCCTTGACCGACACGCCAAGGAACACGTCGGCGCCCACCATGGCCTCGGCGAGGTCACGCAGATCGGTCTTGACCGCATGGGCCGACTTCCATTGGTTCATCCCCTCGGTGCGGCCCTGATAGATCACGCCCTTGGTATCGCACATGATGCAGTTTTCATGCCGCGCCCCCATGGATTTGAGGAGCTCAAGGCAGGCGATGCCGGCGGCCCCGGCCCCGTTCAGAACGATCCGCACGTCTTCGATCTTCTTGCGCGACAGGTGCAGCGCATTGATCAACCCCGCCGCACAGATCACCGCCGTGCCATGCTGATCGTCGTGAAAGACCGGAATGTCCATTTCCTCTTTCAGGCGCTGTTCGATGATGAAACATTCGGGCGCCTTGATGTCTTCGAGGTTGATGCCGCCAAATGTCGGCCCCATCAGCTTGACAGCGTTGCAAAAGGCGTCGGGGTCCTCGGTGTCCAGCTCGATGTCGATGGAATTGACATCCGCGAACCGCTTGAACAGAACCGCCTTGCCTTCCATCACCGGCTTTGATCCCAGCGCGCCCAGGTTGCCCAGCCCCAGAACCGCGGTGCCGTTCGAAATCACCGCCACAAGGTTGCCCTTGTTGGTATAGTCGTAAGCGGTTTCGGGGTTCTCCGAAATCGCCATGCAGGGCACCGCGACACCAGGCGAATAAGCCAGAGACAGATCCCGCTGCGTGGTCATCGGCACGGTTGCCGTGATCTCGAACTTGCCCGGTGTGGGCTCGAGGTGGAACGCCAGCGCCTCCTCGTCGGTGATCTTCGTGTTGGCCATGGCCTGTCTCTCCCTGTCGGCGGTCGGAGCGTCTTAGCGCAGCCTCGGGCGCGTCTCAATGACAGGTTTAGCCTTTCATGCCCCGGCGGCGGTTTGTACTATCGCAGCGGCACGATACCGGGGGGTGAACCGTGGGCAATACAACGCCGATGATGGCGCAGTATCTAGAGATCAAGGCCGCACATCCCGATGCGCTTCTGTTCTACCGGATGGGCGATTTCTACGAGATGTTCTTCGACGATGCCGTGGCCGCGTCGCAGGCGCTGGACATCACACTGACCCGGCGCGGCAAACACGACAACGGCGAAATCCCCATGTGCGGGGTGCCGCATCACGCCGCCGAAGGCTATTTCCTGACGCTGATCCGCAAGGGGTTCCGCGTTGCCATCTGCGAACAGATGGAGAGCCCGGCAGAAGCCCGCAAACGCGGCCACAAATCCGTTGTCCGGCGTGAGGTCGTGCGGCTGGTCACGCCCGGAACGCTCACCGAAGATGCGCTGCTGAGCGCACGCAGCCACAATTTCCTGGCCGCCTATGCCGCGGTGCGCGATCAGGGCGCGCTGGCATGGGCCGATATCTCTACCGGCGATCTGCATGTGCTGGGCACCGGCCCCGGCCGTCTGGGCCCGGAACTGGCGCGGCTCGCCCCCGCCGAACTGGTGGTGAACGATGCGCTGGCCCAGGAAAACCTGGCTGTCTTTGCAGATCTGGGTATTCCCACCGCACCCCTCGGCGCTTCGGCCTTTGACAGCGCCGGCGCCGAAAAGCGCCTGTTGCAGATCTTCCAGGTGCGGTCGCTTGATGCGTTCGGCAGCTTCAGCCGGGCCGAAATCGCGGCGCTGGGCGCGCTGGTCGCCTACCTCGAGATCACCCAGAAAGGCAAACTGCCGCTGCTGAAACCGCCCCGTCGCGAAACCGCCGACCGCGTGGTGCGCATCGATGCAGCCACCCGGCGCAACCTGGAACTGACGCGCGGCGCGGATGGCGGACGCGCCGGATCGCTTCTTTCGGTCATCGACCGCAGCGCAACGGCCGGCGGCGCGCGGCTTCTGGAACAGCGCCTGTCCAGCCCGCTGCGCGACGCCGAAACGATCACCCACAGGCTCGATGCCATCGGTTTCGCCATGGACCGGCCCCAGCTCGCCGTCGATGCGGTCGCCGCGCTGAAACGCGCCCCCGATCTCGAACGCGCCCTGTCCCGGCTGTCGCTCGACCGGGCCGGACCGCGTGACCTCGCGGCGGTGCGCAACGCGCTGGCCCAGGGTGCGCTGATCCACGATCTGCTGACGGCAGCAGATCCGCCACGCATTCTGGCGGATGCCGCCCGCGACCTGACCGGCCAGGACGATCTGGTGGATCTGCTCGACAACGCCTTGGTCGCCGACCCGCCGCTCGCGGTCCGCGACGGCGGCTTCATCGCCGCCGGCCATGACAGCGATCTCGACAACGCGCGCCACCTGCGCGACGAAGGCCGTGGCGTCATCGCCGGTCTGCAACGCAGATACGCCGAAGACACCGGGATCGGCGGACTGCGGATCAAACACAACAACGTGCTGGGGTACTTCATCGAAACCACGGCCACCCACGCGGAAAAGATGCTGTCGCCACCGCTGTCCGAACGTTTCATACATCGTCAGACCACCGCAAATCAGGTCCGCTTCTCCACCGTCGAACTCTCGGATCTGGAAACCCGCATCCTCAACGCCGGCAACCTGGCCCAGGACCGCGAGAAGGCGCTCTACGAGGATCTGCGCGCGCGGGTTATGGTCAGGGCAGGTCCCGTGGCCGCCGCAGCGCGCGCTCTGGCCGAAATCGACCTGACCTTCGCCCTCGCCGATCTGGCCCGCGGCGAAGATTGGTGCCGCCCGAAAGTCGACGGATCGCGCGCCTTTCTTGTGGAAAACGGTCGCCACCCTGTGGTCGAAGACGCAATGCGCCGGCAATCGGGCGATCCCTTCATCGCCAATACCTGCGATCTCAGCGCCACCGATTCCGCCGCCATCTGGCTGCTGACCGGGCCCAATATGGCCGGCAAATCCACTTTCCTGCGCCAGAACGCGCTGATCGCGATACTCGCACAGATCGGCAGCTACGTTCCCGCCAGCAATGCCCACATCGGGCTGGTCAGCCAGATCTTCAGCCGCGTCGGCGCCTCCGACGATCTGGCACGGGGCCGGTCGACCTTCATGGTCGAAATGGTCGAAACCGCCGCGATCCTCAATCAGGCGGACGACCGCGCGTTGGTCATACTTGACGAAATCGGCCGCGGCACCGCCACCTACGACGGTCTGTCCATCGCATGGGCGACGCTGGAACACCTTCACGCGGTCAATCGCAGCCGCGCTCTGTTTGCCACCCACTATCACGAACTCACCGGCCTCGCGGCCAAACTCGAAGGCGTCGAAAACGCCACCGTCAGCGTCAAGGAATGGCAGGGCGAGGTGATCTTCCTGCACGAGGTACGCAAGGGCGCCGCCGATCGGTCCTACGGCGTCCAGGTGGCGCAGCTCGCGGGGCTGCCGAAATCCGTCGTCGATCGCGCGCGCAGCGTACTTCAACAGCTCGAGGCAGGAGATCGCGATGCCACCGCGCGGCGGCCACGGGTGATCGACGATCTGCCCCTGTTCTCGGCCGCCGCCGCCGCTCCGGCCCCGGCGGCCTCTCCGCTGCGCGACATGCTGGCCGAAGTGCAGCCCGACGACCTGACCGCGCGCGAGGCGCTCGATCTGGTCTATCGCCTCAAGGCCGCCCTCGAGGCGTGACAGGGTCCTTCATCTTGCCGGGTAAACTCCCGCCGGAGGCTCCCGAACGCGCCGCGGCGCCCCGGCCTGCCCCTCAGGCGGCGGGCATCGACGAAACGCCCACCTGGGCGGGCCGCAAGAGCCGGTCGTGCAGCATGAACCCTTCAGCCGACACCTGGATGATCTCGCCCGCGATGGTCCCCGGAAGCGGCGCCTCGAACATCGCCTCATGCACCTGCGGATCGAACTTGTCGCCCACTTGCGGCACGATCACCTCGATGCCATGGCGCTTGAACACGTTCAGCAGCTCACGCATCGTCAGCTCGATCCCCTCGATCAGGGCCGATGCCGCCGCGCGCTGTTCTTCGGTCACGGTGTCAAGCGCGCGCTTGAGGTTGTCGTAGACCGGCAGCATGTCGCGCGACAGTTTCGAACCGCCGTATTGCTCGGCCTCGCGCCGGTGCTTGTCGGATCGTTTGCGCGCATTTTCCGCTTCCGCCAGAGCGCGCATGAACCGGTCCTTCAGAGCATCGCGTTCGGCGCGCAGCTCTTCCAGTTCCAGCGCCTCAGGGTCGATCTCGCCCATTTCTTCCGCGTATTCGTCCGCTTCCGCGGCTTCGATGTCATCAAGAAAATCGTCGTTCTTCGGCTCTGCCATCATTCACCTCTAACTCCGGTCGGAAATCATTCGTCCGACCAGCTGCGCCGTATAATCCACAATCGGCACGATCCGTCCGTAATTCAGACGTGTGGGCCCGATGACCCCCACCGCGCCGATGATCTTACGGTCCGCGTTCATATATGGGGAAACCACCAAAGAGGAACCCGAAAGTGAGAAAAGTTTGTTCTCCGAGCCGATAAAAATGCGCACGCCCTCGCCCTCTTCGGTCAGTTCCAGGAAGTCGGCGATGTCGCGCTTGCGTTCCAGATCGTCGAACAGCGATCTGATGCGTTCCAGTTCCGCCTCTTCGCCGGATTCGCCCAGAAGGTTCGCGCGGCCGCGCACGATCAGGCGTTCCGAATCGCTGCCCTGTGCCTCCCAGACGGCCAGGCCGCTTTTCACCAGTTCCTGGCTCAGCACGTCGATCTCCTGACGCCGGCGCACGATCTCCTGTTCGATCAGGGTGCGTGCATCGCTCAGCGTGCGGCCTTCGATCAGCGCATTGAGGAAATTCGCCGCCTCGCGCATCGAACTTGGGGTCTGTCCCGGCGGCGGGTGAAACAGCCGGTTTTCCACATGGCCATCCGAAAACACCAGAACCACCAGGGCACGGTCATGGCCAAGGGCGACGAATTCGATGTGCCTGATCTCGGCATCGTGTTTCGGCGTCAGCACCAGCGAAGCACCGCGTGTAACCCCCGAAAGCGCCGAACCGATGCGATCCAGCATGCCGCCCACGTCCGAAGTGTTGGATTCCATGGTCGCGTCGATCTTTTCGCGGTCGTTGGCGTCCAGATCGCCCACCTCGAGAAGACCGTCGACAAACATCCGCAGTCCCATCTGCGTCGGCACCCGGCCGGCGCTTATGTGCGGGCTGCCCAGCAGTCCGAGAAACTCGAGATCCTGCATCACGTTGCGGATCGTCGCAGCACTGACCTTTTCGCTGAGGGTGCGCGTCAGGGTGCGGCTGCCCACCGGATCGCCGCTTTCCAGATAGGTTTCGACGACGCGGCGGAAAACCTCACGCGAGCGGTCGTTCATATCGGCCAGAATCTTCGATGCTTCGGACATATCTGACTTTCACCTGCTTCGCGCCCATTAAAGATCACGGAACACAAAGGTCAATCGGGCTTGCGTCATGGCGTTGGACGGGTCTATCCCTCGGCCAGATCAACAAAGGATTTTACAATGCGGCCCTCCGGACGTCAGCTAAGCGAAATGCGCCAGGTTTCAATGGAAACCGGATTCACCAAGCACGCCGAGGGGTCATGCCTGATCCGCATGGGCGACACTCATGTCCTGTGCACCGCCACCATAGAAGACCGGGTACCGCCGTTCATCAAGGGATCGGGGCTGGGCTGGGTCACCGCCGAATACGGGATGCTGCCGCGCGCCACCAACACGCGCATGCGCCGCGAGGCCGCGACCGGCAAACAGGGCGGCCGCACCGTCGAAATCCAGCGTCTGATCGGCCGTGCGCTGCGCGCAGGCGTGGACCGGTCGGCGCTGGGCGAACGCCAGATCACTGTGGATTGCGATGTTCTCCAGGCCGATGGCGGCACCCGCTGCGCTTCGATCACCGGCGGCTGGGTCGCGCTGCGCTTGGCGGTCAACAAGCTGATGAAGGCCGGCGATGTCATCAGCGATCCGCTGGTCGATCCGGTTGCGGCGGTCAGCTGCGGTATCTATGCCGGTCAGGCGGTTCTGGATCTGGACTATCCCGAAGACAGCGAAGCCGGCGTCGATGGCAATTTCATCCTGACTGGATCGGGCCGCCTGATCGAAGTGCAGATGTCGGCCGAAGGCGCCACCTTCAGCCGCGCCCAGATGGATGACCTTCTGGACCTGGCGCAAAAGGGCGTGGGCGAATTGGTCGCCGCGCAAAAGGCGGCCATATGACACGACGTTTCACCGGCGACAAACTGCTGGTCGCCACCCACAACGCAGGCAAGCTGGAAGAAATCGCGGCGCTGCTGGCACCGTTTTCGGTGTCGGTCGTCGGTGCCGCGGAATTGAACCTGCCCGAGCCCGAGGAGACCGAGACAACATTCGCCGGCAATGCGCGGATCAAGGCCCACGCGGCGGCGCGCGCAACCGGTCTGCCCGCGCTGGCCGACGATTCAGGCCTGGCTGTCGATGCGTTGAACGGGGCGCCCGGCGTCTACACAGCCGATTGGGCTGAAACCCCGAAGGGGCGCGATTTCACCATGGCGATGGAGCGGCTGCATCGCGCGCTTCTTGATTCAGCGGCGCCACAACCGCATCGGGCACAATTCTGCTGTACACTGGTTCTGGCCTGGCCCGATGGAACCGATGCGGTCTTTGCCGGGGAAATGCCCGGTCGGGTGGTCTGGCCCATGCGTGGCGATCAGGGCCACGGATATGACCCGATCTTCATTCCCGACGGCCACGACATAACCTTCGGGGAAATGGACCGCTGGGAGAAAAACCGCATCAGCCACCGTGCCGATGCCTTTGCCAAGTTCGTCGCAGGCTGCTTTGGCTGAGGACTGGGCCGAAGGCGGCTTTGGGCTCTATGTGCATTGGCCCTATTGCGCCGCCAAATGCCCCTATTGCGACTTCAACAGCCACGTCGCCCGCTTTATCGACCACCCGCGCTGGCGCCGGGCCTATGCCGCCGAACTGGCCCGCTCCGCCAGTGAAACCCCCGGCCGTGTTCTGCACAGCATCTTTTTCGGCGGCGGCACCCCCAGCCTTATGGAGCCGGAAACCGTCGCCGGGATCATCGCGGCCGCCCGACGTCTGTGGCCGGTGGCGAACGATATGGAAATCACGCTTGAGGCGAACCCCGGTTCGGTCGAGGCGGACCGTTTCGCCGCCTTCCGCGCTGCTGGCGTCACCCGGATTTCGATGGGTGTACAGGCGCTCAACGATACCGATCTGCGGCGTCTGGGGCGGATTCATACGGTGGCCGAAGCCCGCGGCGCGTTCGATATCGCCCGCGACACCTTTGAAAGGGTCAGCTTCGATCTGATCTATGCGCGGCAGGACCAGACGCTGGACCAATGGCGCGCCGAACTGAACGAAGCCCTGGCCATGTCGGTGGACCACCTGTCGCTGTACCAGCTGACGGTGGAAGACGGGACCGCTTTTGGTGATCGCTATGCCCTGGGAAAACTGCGCGGTATGCCAAATGAAGACCTTTCCGCCGACATGTACGCCATGACACAAGATATATGCGGCACGGCGGGGATGCCCGCATATGAAGTATCAAATCATGCGGTTCCAGGCGCGGAATCTCGGCATAACCTGATCTATTGGCGCTATGGCGACTATGTCGGGATCGGTCCTGGCGCGCATGGGCGTATCACGTTGGGCGGGCAGAGATACGCAACCGAGTGCCCCAAGGCGCCGATCCAATGGTTGGATGCCGTGGATCGCGGATCAGGTGAGTTGCCCAGACAAGCATTGGACAGCGCAGAGCAGGCGCAGGAGTTCGTGATGATGGGCCTGCGCGTTCGGCAAGGTATTGATCCAGCGAGATTTCAACGTATTGCCGGCACCCCCCTGCCCCCCGACCGCATCGCCGAACTTGTGGACATGGGGATGCTCTACCGTGATCAAAACCGGGTCTGCGCGACGCCGCAGGGGTTCATGGTGCTAAACGCCGTCGTGGCCGCGCTTCTGACGTGATCAGGACCCGCTCAGCAGTCGGCACAGGGTATCCAGATCTTCAAGCGTGGCGTATTTGATCCGAAGCTCGCCCGCTTCCTGATCGGGCGTGTGCAGAATTTCCACCGGCAGACCCAGAGCGGCGGACAAGTCCGCCTCAAGCGCCTGCGTATCGGCATCCTTCGCCGGTTTTCCCGCACCGCTTTTGCGGCGTGATGTCTTCTGTGTGCCCTGACGCTTGGCAAGCTGTTCGGTGGCCCGCACCGACAGCCCGCCCTTGATCACCTCGGCCGCGAGGGTGGACGGATTTTCGACAACCACCAGTGCACGCGCGTGGCCCGCGCTCAGCCGTCCCTCGCGCAGATGCTCCTGAACGTCGCCTGGCAGGTTCAGAAGCCGTAGAAGGTTGGCGATATGGCTGCGGCTCTTGCCCAGGGCTTCGGCCATTTTCTCTTGCGTATGCCCGAACTTGTCCATCAGCTGGCGATAGCCGGCCGCTTCCTCGACCGGGTTCAGATCTGCCCGCTGGATGTTTTCGATAATCGCAACTTCCAGCACCTCGGTGTCGGTGAAATCGCGGATCAAGACCGGCAGTTCATGCAGCTGGGCCTGCTGCGCCGCGCGCCACCTGCGCTCCCCGGCGACGATTTCATAGGTGCCACCCTCCCGCGGGCGCACGATCAGCGGCTGAATGACACCCTTGGCCGCAATCGACGCGGCCAGATCGTTCAGATCGTCCTGGCCGAACCTGCGGCGCGGCTGGTTCGGGTTTGCAAACAACTTTTCAATCGGAACGGTCGTGTCGCGCCGCGGCGCCGTATCGTCATCGGATCGGGGCGCAACCGGCGCGACATCGGCCATCAGCGCGGACAAGCCACGCCCCAGCCCACGGGGTTTTGGTTTGGGATCGGCCATATCTTGTATCCTGCGTCTAGGCGGCAACCATACTGTGTTTGCCCATCAATTCCTGAGCGAGCGCCCGATAAGCCCGCGCCCCCTGCGATGTGCTGTCATACGACAGAACCGGCATGGCGAAAGACGGGGCCTCGCTCACCCGTACGTTGCGCGGTATCACCGTGGTAAACACCAGTTCGCCAAGGTTGTCGCGTGCGTCTTGCTCAACCTGCTGCGACAGGTTGTTGCGGCGGTCGCTCATCGTCATGAGCACACCTTCGATGCGCAGGTCGGGGTTGGCGGTCTGGCGTACTTCGCGAATCGAAATCATGAGTTGCGAAAGCCCTTCCAGCGCAAAAAACTCGCTCTGCAACGGGACCAGAACGGAGTGCGCAGCCACCATGGCATTCACCGTCAGCAAACTAAGCGAGGGCGGGCAATCTATCAGAATATAATCCCAACGAAACGCCGCCATGCCTGGCTGGCGCAATGCGTCGTGCAGAAGAAAGCTGCGTTTTGCGTTGTCGATCAAGGCGATGTCCGCCGAACTGAGATCGACATTCGCGGGGATCAGTCCAAGGCCTTCAATAGATGTGGGCCGGATCGCCTCGCCCAATGGGGCGTTGTCAACCAGCAGATCATACGAGGTGACAATGCGATCGGTCGTTTCAATGCCCAATCCCGTCGAAGCATTGCCCTGCGGATCAAGATCGACAAGCAGCACCCGCGCGCCTTCTTCAACCAGTGCCGCGGCAAGGTTGATCGCGGTCGTCGTCTTTCCGACACCGCCTTTCTGGTTGGCAACGGCAATGATCCGGGGCCCTTCCGGGCGCGACATTTCAGACACGCGAGACTCCTTGGATTCTCAAAATTGCGGCTTGGGGTTCGGTTTTACTTGTAAGGCTTTCGCAATCGAATTGCCATTCCCGACGTGCGGTCGACACCTCGTTTTCCCATGTTCCGCCTTTCGGGAACAAGGCGGTTCCACCATTGGCCAAATGGCGGGCAGTCAGCGAACAAAGCACGCCCAGGTCTGCCAGCGCACGGGCCGAAACGACATCTGCGTTCAAGGGCGCCAGAACTTCGGCGCGGGCCGTTTCCACCCGTGCATTCACGCCCGTCTCACGAATCGCCGTCCGCAGAAACACGGCCTTTCGCTGATCGCTTTCAACCATGACAACGGATGCATCGGGCGCTCGCTCTGCCGCCTGAATCGCAACCACCATCGCGGGTAGCCCACCACCGCTGCCCAGATCGGCCCACAGCCTGAATTCTGGCGCGGCATCCCAGAGTTGCAGAGAATCTGCGATGTGACGTTTCCAGATCTCGGGAACCGAACGCCGCGAGACAAGGTTTATCCGCGGCGTCCATTTCTCGATGAGCTGCACATAGATAGCGAGGCGCTGGAATGTTTCATGTGAAACATTCAGGTCCGAACAAGAGGGTACGTTCACGCTGATTTCCTGGCACCGCCGCGTTTCAACCTGACCAGAAGCAAGGCAAGCGCCGCCGGAGTCATCCCGTCGATTTGCGCCGCATGGGCCAGCGTGGCGGGGCGCACCGCTGCAAGTTTCGACCGCAGTTCATTCGAAAGCCCAGAGATCTGTTCGAAATCAAAGTCTTCCGGGATAATCTGTGCTTCGTCCCTGCGCAGAGACTCAACGTCGCGCTGCTGGCGCTCAATGTAGTTGGCATAAAGCGCGTCACGCTCAAGTTGACGGCGGCTTACATCATCAACTTCGGCAAACTGCGGCTCAAGTGGTAGAAGGTCTTCGAAAGCGACATTGGGAAATGCCAAAACCTCGAAAGCGCTGCGCCGGTTTCCATCCTGGTTCACCGAAATGCCCGCTTCACGCAGGGTTCTGGGCGTTGCGCTGAACCCTTCCAGAAGGCGCCGCGCGTTGGCCAAAGCCGTTCTTTTCTGCGCGAAGGCTTCGGCCCTCGCTTCTCCGACAATACCACATTCCAGAGCGATCGGAGTCAGGCGCTGATCGGCATTGTCGGCTCGCAATGACAGGCGAAACTCAGCGCGTGACGTGAACATGCGGTAAGGCTCGGTCACACCGCGAGTCGTAAGATCGTCGATCATCACGCCGATATAACTGTTGGAACGGCTGAATGTCAGCGCGGGCCGCGATTGCGCGGACAGCGCGGCGTTCAGCCCCGCCACCAGGCCCTGCGCCGCCGCTTCTTCATAGCCCGTCGTGCCGTTGATCTGGCCCGCAAGGTAAAGGCCCGGTACCGACTTCACCGCGAGCTCGGTGGTCAACGCACGTGGATCAACATAGTCGTATTCGATGGCGTATCCCGGTTGCAGAATCTCCGCGTTTTCCAACCCACGGATCGAGCGGACATAATCCACCTGCACATCCTCGGGCAGCGACGTCGAAATGCCGTTCGGATAAACCGTATGATCGTCGACACCTTCGGGTTCGAGAAATATCTGATGCGAGGATTTATCGGCAAAGCGCACGATCTTGTCCTCGATGGACGGGCAGTACCGGGGGCCAACGCCGTCAATATGCCCTCCGTACATAGCGGAACGCCCAAGGTTGTCGCGTATGATCTGGTGCGTCGTCTCATTGGTGTGCGTGATTCCACAACTGATCTGCCGGGCGCTTACACCTTGGGACATGAAGGAAAACAACGTCGGTTCGTCATCGCCGGGCTGGGTTTCAAGAATGTCCCAGCGAATGGTGCGACCATCAAGCCGTGGCGGTGTGCCGGTTTTCAACCGGCCCATGGGCAAGCCAAACGAATCGATCCGCTCAGCCAGGGCGACAGAGGGTTTGTCGCCCATGCGGCCACCTGGCCTGGAAACATCGCCTATGTGGATAACGCCGCGCAGGAACGTACCCGTGGTCAGAATCACCGATGCAGCCGCGATCTGCTGACCATCGCCCAGAACAACACCGGCAACCCGGTTCCCGGACATCCACAGATCGGTTACTTCGCCGATCACGATATGAATGTTGGGATGCGCTTCCATTTCATGCAGCATCTCGGTTCGGTAGATGCGCCTGTCGGCCTGCGCACGCGGGCCTTGGACCGCCGGGCCCTTGCGACGGTTCAGAAGGCGGAACTGGATTCCGGCCTTGTCTGCGACCCGGCCCATGACACCATCCATCGCATCGATTTCGCGGACCAGATGGCCTTTGCCCAGCCCGCCAATCGCCGGGTTGCAGGACATGACGCCGATTCCATCGCGGGACAGCGTTACCAAAGCGGTCCGCGCACCACAGCGTGCGGCGGCGTGTGCGGCTTCGGTTCCGGCGTGTCCGCCTCCGATTACGATGACGTCAAAATGTTTCATGTGAAACAATCCTCATTTACCCAGGCAAAAACTGGCAAAGATTTCGTCCAGAAGGTTTTCCACGCCGATCCGCCCGACCAGTGATTCCAGAGCGCGAACCCCGCTTCGCAGCTCTTCCGCCACGATATCATAGCACTCCGGGCCGTGTTCCAACATGGCCTTTGCGGCCTCCAGCGCGCCAATCGCGTTTTGCATCGCCGCTCGGTGCCGTTCGCGGGTGGCCAAACCCGCCGAACCTGTCCGTTCACGCAGAACCGATCCAATCTCAGCCACAAGCGCGTCGATCCCCTGCCCCGTCAGCCCGGAAACACCCAGAGGCACATCCGGGTTCAGATCGCTTTTGGGTTGGCGTCGGATATCGCCGGGCTGCACCACCACGCCTTCGGGATCGGCACCTTCTGTCAGAAAGATCCGCAGATCCGCGGCTGCCGCGCGCTGTCTGGCGCGATCCATGCCGATACGCTCAACCTCATCCAGAGATTCGCGCAGACCCGCTGTATCCAGAAGCGTGACGGGAAGTCCGGCGATGTCCATGCGAACCTCGATGATATCGCGGGTGGTGCCGGCGGTTTCCGAGGTGATCGCCGCATCGCGCCCGGCCAAAGCGTTCAAAAGCGTGGACTTCCCAACATTCGGAGGCCCGACGATCGCCACTTCGAAACCGCTTCGGATACGTTCGGCTATGGCCGTGCCATCCACCTGTTGCCGCAGATCGTCCTGAACGCCGTCCAGCAGCGCGCGCACCTCGGGCGTGACATCCACCGGCACATCTTCATCGGCGAAATCCAGCGTCGCCTCGATCAAAGCCGCCGCCCGGATCAACGAAGCGCGCCAGGATTCAGCGCATGAACCCAACGCGCCGGCCAGGCTCAGCTGCGCCTGTTTGCGCTGCGCTTCGGTTTCGGCGTCGATCAGATCGGCCAGGCCTTCGACCTGTGTGAGGTCCAGGCGGTTGTTCTCCAGGGCGCGACGGGTGAATTCCCCGGGTTCCGCCATCCGCAACCCTGGAAATTCTGACAGCCGCCGCAGCACCGCGCCCACCACCGCGACGCTGCCATGCAGGTGCAATTCGACGCTGTCCTCGCCGGTAAAACTGTGCGGCCCGGCAAACGGAAGAACCAGAGCGTCGTCCAGATGCGCGCCCGAAGCATCCGACAGCTGCCGAAGACCGACAGACCGCACCGGCGGCAACACCCCGGCCATCGCGCGCCCCGCATCCCACGATCCGGGCCCGGATACACGCACAACCGCAACGCCGGCCTTACCCTGCGCCGTTGCCAAGGCAAAAATCGTATCCATACGCCGTTATCCCACCGGTCAGGTGTTCATCGAATCAAAAAATTCCGCGTTGTTCTTGGTTTGCTTCAGCTTCGAAATCAGGAATTCCACGGCATCCGTCGTGCCCATCGGATTCAGGATCCGGCGCAGGACGAATGTCTTTTGCAGATCGACCTTGTCGACCAGCAGATCTTCCTTGCGGGTGCCCGATTTGAGGATGTCGATGGCCGGGAACACGCGCTTGTCGGCGATCTTGCGGTCCAGCACCAGTTCCGAGTTGCCGGTGCCCTTGAATTCTTCGAAGATCACTTCGTCCATACGGCTGCCTGTGTCGATCAGCGCCGTCGCGATGATGGTCAGCGATCCGCCCTCCTCGATGTTCCGCGCCGCACCAAAGAACCGTTTCGGCCGCTGCAGCGCGTTCGCATCCACACCACCTGTCAGAACCTTGCCGGAAGACGGCACCACGGTGTTGAAAGCTCTACCAAGTCTTGTTATCGAGTCCAGAAGGATAACAACATCTCGTTTGTGTTCCACAAGACGTTTGGCTTTTTCGATCACCATTTCCGCCACTGCAACATGTCGTGTGGCCGGTTCATCGAATGTCGATGACACCACCTCGCCCTTGACCGACCTTTGCATGTCCGTCACCTCTTCGGGGCGTTCGTCGATCAGCAGGACAATCAGGTAACACTCGGGGTGGTTCTTCTCGATCGAGTTCGCGATGTTTTGCAGGATTACGGTTTTACCCGTACGCGGCGGCGCGACGATCAGAGACCGCTGGCCCTTGCCGATGGGCGCGACCAGATCGATGATGCGCGCAGTGCGATCCTTGACAGTCGGATCATCGACTTCCAGCTTGAACCGTTCGTCGGGATAAAGCGGGGTCAGGTTGTCGAAGGCGATCTTGTGGCGCGCGCGCTCGGGATCTTCGAAGTTGATCTGGTTCGGCTGGGTCAGAACGAAATAGCGTTCGTTTTCGCCGGGTGCCGATATCACCCCGTCGATGGTGTCGCCTGTGCGCAGCGAGTATTGGCGGATCATGTCGGGCGAAACATAGATGTCGTCGGGGCCCGGAAGATAGTTCGCCTCGGGCGACCGCAGAAAACCGAAACCGTCCTGCAAGACCTCAAGCACGCCATCGCCGCAGATCACCCATCCCTCGTCCGCGCGTTCGCGCAGGATCTGGAACATCATCTCGCCCTTTCGCATGGTCGATGCGTTCTCGATCTCAAGCTCCTCGGCCATGGCAAGGAGGTTCTTGGGGGTCTGCACCTTCAGATCGGACAGATTGAGTGAATCGGATGTCATCGGGAAATACCTTTGCGCGGCACAACGGGGCGGCGGACGTGGTTGTGTATGTCAGGTCGGGAAATTCACGGATCGGACGACCCGGTGCGCAGGCGTTTACAGCGACTTGCCGCCCAAGTCAAACGTCCTCAGAACTTGACCACCACAGAGAGGACGATCACGACCATCAGAACCGTCGGAACCTCGTTCATCATCCTGTACTGGCGTCCGGTCAGGGTGTTGCGCCCCGCGGCCAGATCCTTGCGCCGCAGGCCCAGCCAGTGGTGAAACCACGTCATCGCCAGAACCGCCGCTGCCTTTGTCCAGGGCCAGATAAGCGACCAATCGACAATGCCGGGTGTCAGCACCAGAACCAGGCCGGCAATCCATGTTGCAATCATCGCCGGGTTCATGATCAGCCGCAGCAGCTTGGTTTCCATCATCTCGAACACCGGTGCCATGCCATCCACCGTTTCGGCGCGTTCTACATGGTGGACGTAAAGCCGTGGCAGATAAAACAGACCAGCCATCCACGACATCACCGCCATGATGTGAAATGCCTTGACCCAAAGATAGACGTCACTGAACAGGTCAAACATGCGTGCCTCGCTAGGTTCACGCATCTCTTAATAAAATATAAAGAAAGAAGAAAGATTGATGATGTAGGCCCGCCCGGAACTGTGGATCAAATAGTTATCCCGATGTCGGTCTGATCGTTGAAATGGTGCCACCCATTCTGTGGATAAAAAGATCTGATTTCAGAATATCGCCTTCAATCAGATGTTTGCGCGTTTCCCTTTCGCCAGGGCGCAAGGCGTAAACCGGTGGATCGAAGGAGGGTACGCCGATGTTGTACATCGCGAAGGTTATCCTTTTCCCTCCCCGGACAAAACGACGCATAAACCGCCGAGATCCCGCGCTGGCCGGTTCTCTTGCAAAAACCACGGGATTTCTTACAAGTTGCTCCACACACGTCACACAGATGTCAGCGACTTATCCTCATGCCCGTCCCCATCGTTCTTGCCTCCGGTTCGGCCATTCGCGCCCAGATGCTGCGCAATGCCGCTGTCGCCCATGAGGTGGTTGTCGCGCGGGTGGATGAAGGCGCGGTGAAGGATGCAATGGTGGCCGATGGCGCGCCCGCGCGCGATATCGCCGACGCTCTGGCCGAGATGAAGGCGCGCAGGGTTTCAGGAAAACGGCCCGGCGCTCTGGTTCTGGGATGCGATCAGGTTCTGGATCTGGATGGGGCGCTGATTTCAAAGCCGCAGGATCCGGCCGAAGCGATGGAACAGTTGCAAAAACTGCGCAACCGTCGGCACATGCTTCATTCTGCCGTGGTGATCTATGAAAATAACGCACCGATCTGGCGGCAAATCGGTACGGTGCGCCTGACAATGCGTGATTTTGGCGACGACTGGCTTGCCGGATACGTCGCCCGCAACTGGGACAGCATCCGACACAGTGTCGGCGGCTACAAACTGGAGGAGGAAGGCGTGCGGCTTTTTTCGCGGATCGACGGCGATTACTTTACGGTTCTGGGCATGCCGTTGCTGGAGCTTCTGGGGTATCTCACAACACGCGGCGAGATCGCGGGATGAGCGGCGAACCCATTCCACTGGCGGGGGTCATCGGCCATCCCATCGCCCATTCGAAATCGCCGCGCCTGCACGGGCACTGGCTGCGCACCTATGGTCTGCGTGGCCATTACATCCCGATGGAGGTGTCGTCCGAGAATCTTGCCGATGTCATCCGCACCCTGCCGAAAATGGGGTTTGTC
This sequence comes from Paracoccaceae bacterium, assembly GCA_024742705.1. Classification (GTDB taxonomy): domain Bacteria; phylum Pseudomonadota; class Alphaproteobacteria; order Rhodobacterales; family Rhodobacteraceae; genus JANSXZ01. Next base: position 256,393 of record JANSXZ010000002.1, read on the forward strand.
GGCGTCAACATCACGATACCGCACAAGGAGCGGGTGATTGATCTGGCCGATCAGATCACTGACCGGGCAACGCTGATCGGGGCCGCCAACACATTGATCTTTCGCAAGGATGGCAAGATCCATGCGGATAACACCGATGGCTATGGGTTCATCGAAAACCTGAGGCAAGGCGCGCCGCACTGGGATCCTCGCGCGGGAACGGCCGCCGTTCTGGGGGCCGGTGGCGCCGCGCGGGCCGTGGTTGCCGCGCTGGCCGACAGCGGCGTGCCCGAGATCCTTCTGACCAACCGCACCCGCATCCGGGCCGAAAAGCTGAAGGACGATTTCGGACAACGCGTGCGGGTCGTCGATTGGGTGCAGGCGGGCAACATGCTGGAAGATGCGGCGCTGGTGGTGAACACCACGTCGCTGGGGATGGACGGCAAGCCGGAGTTGCGGATACCGCTGGACGGGTTGCACCGCGATGCGGTGGTAAACGATCTGGTCTATGCGCCCTTGCAGACTCGCCTTTTGCAGGAGGCGGCGGCGGCGGGTTGCACCGTGGTTGACGGTTTGGGAATGCTGATCCATCAGGCGGTGCCTGGCTTCGAACGTTGGTTCGGCAAACGCCCCGAGGTCAACGACGCGACCCGCGCGGCGCTTCTGCGATGACCTATCTATTGGGGCTGACCGGTTCGATCGGCATGGGCAAAAGCACAACCGCCGCGATGTTCGCCGACGAGGGCTGCGCGGTCTGGGACGCGGATGCCGCGGTGCATCGGCTCTATGCGCCCGGCGGAGCCGCGGTAGCGCCGATGCAGGGCGTTTTCCCCGATGCGATCGAGAACGGGGCGGTGTCGCGCGCGCGGCTCAAGCAGATCATCGCCGATGATGCGATGGCGCTGAGGCGTATAGAAGCCATCGTTCATCCTTTGGTGGCGGCCGACCGGGCCGCGTTTCTGGCCGACGCCAGTGCTGATATCGTGGTTCTGGACATTCCGTTGCTGTTCGAAACCGGCGGCCAGAGCCGGGTTGATGGCACGGTTTGCGTGTCGGCGCCAGAACAGGAACAAAAGGCGCGCGTTCTGGCGCGCGGCACGATGACAGAGGCGCAGTTCGAGCAGATCAAGGCGAAGCAGATGCCGGATGCCGACAAGCGCGGGCTGGCCGACCATGTGGTGATAACCGACACACCCGAGCACGCGCGCGCACAGGTGCGTGCCATCGTTGCCGGGATCAGGAGAGATCTGAACAATGCGTGAAATCGTTCTGGACACGGAAACCACCGGTTTCGATCCGCAAACGGGCGACCGGATCGTGGAAATTGGCGCGGTTGAGCTGCGCAACCATGTCGCGACAGGCAAAACCTATCATCAATACATCAATCCCGAACGCGCGATGCCCGAAGACGCCTTTCAGGTGCACGGACTGGGAGACGCTTTCCTGAGCGACAAGCCAGTGTTTGCCCAGATCGGCCAGGCTTTTCTGGATTTCGTGGGTGATGCAAAGCTGGTGATCCACAACGCCGCCTTCGACATGAAGTTCCTGAACGCCGAACTGGGGTGGATGGGCCTGCCGACGCTGCCCTGGGATCAGGCGATTGATACGCTGGCCATCGCGCGCAAGAAATTTCCCGGATCGCCGGCGTCACTGGATGCGCTGTGCCGCAGGTTCGGCATCGACAATTCGGCGCGCACGTTGCATGGCGCGCTTCTCGACAGTGAAATCCTGGCCGAAGTCTATCTGGAGCTGATAGGCGGGCGTCAGCCCGATCTGGTGCTGGCCACGCACCGGCGCCGCGATGACGCCGCCGACAGCCCCGATTGGCGGCCCGCGCCACGTCCGCGTAAACTGCCGTCGCGCATCACGCCCGACGAACAGGCCGCGCATGATGAATTCGTCGCCGCGCTGGGCGAAAACGCCTTGTGGCGGCGCGCCTGATCTGGTCCGGCGCGCCGCGCAGGATCAGGCGTTCGGTGTGGCGGGCTGGGCCTCGGCGGCCTGGGCCTGCTGACGGCGCGCCAGTTCGGTGCGGTAGATCTGGAGAAAATCGATGTTCTCCAGGTTCAGCGGCGGATAACCTCCGTCGCGGGTGACATCGCTGACGATGCGGCGCAGGAACGGGAACAGCATCCGCGGGCATTCGATCAGCAGGAAGGGGTGCAGCTGATCTTCGGGCACGCCAGTGATCAGGAACACGCCGGCATAGTCCAGCTCCATCAGGAACAGCTGTTCGCCGCCCTGCTTTGCCTTGGAATTCACCACCAGCTTGACTGAAACCTCGAACTGGTTCTCGGTCTGGCGCTTTTTCGCGTCGAGGTTGACCTGGACGCTGACATCGGGCTGGACCTCTCCGGTCACGCCCTTTTGGGCCATCACGTTTTCGAATGACATGTCGCGGATGAACTGACCCAGGATTTTCATCTGGACCTGCGGCTGTTGCGGTTGTGCGGCGGGGGCCTGGCCCTCGGGTGCAGCGTTTTCGGCCATGAATGATCTCCCTTAAATCTGGCTTGCGCGCTGCTTATCAGCTTGGCGGGGTCGCCTCAATGGCTGGATCGGTCGTCGCGGACCCAGCCCGAGGGTTTGTCGCGCCGTGCCGTGTCGGGCGACACGTCCTCGTAATCGCCGTCGATCACATCGCCGGGCGCATCCGGTTGCCGGCGCCCGGCCTGTCCGCCCATTTCAAACCGTGCCACGGTGATGCGCGTTCGCAAATAGCTGAACACCGCCTTGCGCACCGCCGGCACCAGCAGCAGAAACCCCACCGCATCGGTAAAGAACCCCGGCGTCAGAAGAACCGCGCCCGCCAGCAGGATCATCGCACCATTGGCAAGGGATTCGGTGGGATCGCGCAGTTCCGAGAACGACTGGCGCAACTGGCCCAGCGCGATCTGGCCCTGGGCGCGCACAAGATAGGCACCCAGAACAGCCGTCAGAACCACGATCGCCAGCGTCGGCCAAAGGCCGATCACGCCCCCAACCTGAATGAACAGGGCGATTTCCACGATGGGAACCGCGAGGAAGGCCAGAAACAGATACATGGGGCGACACCCTTCTTTCTTGCGGAATGGTGGACTTGACCCCACCGCTCACCTACATAAGTGCCCTGAGCACGCCTTACAAACCGCCCTAAACGAGGTCTCCATGAATTCTCCCATGATCCAGCTTCTGGTGCTTGCCGGAATCGCGGTTTTTCTGATCCTGCGCCTGCGGAGCGTTCTGGGAACCCGCGAGGGTTTTGAAAAGCCGCCGGTGCCGAAATCGGCCGCACCCAGCCCGCGCCCGGAATTCGAAGTGATCGAAGGCGGCCCCGACCGCGACATCACCGACTATGTCGATGAAGGCAGCGATGCGGCAACCGCTCTGGCCGACATGAAGCGTGCCGAGCCCAGCTTTTCGGTCAGCGATTTCGTCCATGGATCGCGCGCGGCTTATGAAATGATTGTCATGGGCTTTGAACGCGGCGCGTTGAACGACATTCAGCCGTTCCTGGCCGAAGATGTTTTCGAAACCTTTGTCGATGTGGTTTCAGCCCGCGAAGATGAAGGCCTGAAGATCGAGGCGAATTTCGTCGGCGTCCGCGAGACCACTGTGAAGAACGCCACCTTTGACACGGCAACCGCCACGGCCGAGATTACCATGCGGTTCGTCGGAGAACTGACGTCGGTGGTCCGCAACGTCGAGGGCGAAGTCATCGAAGGCAGCCCGACCGAGGTGAAACGCCAGAAAGATACTTGGGTGTTCTCGCGCCGCATGGGCACGGACGATCCCAACTGGCTGCTTGTCGCCACCGACGCATGATAGCAGGGCTTCGGGCGGCATTGGTTGCGGGGGCCCTTGTGACGGGGGCCACCGCCTGTGCCGAGCCGAGCTATGAGGTGCTGCGGTTCGACGAACTTGACGGTTGGGGCGCCGACGATCACCGCGCTGCGCTTGCCGTGTTCCTCAACACCTGCATGGACATGGAACCGCCGGATTGGGCCAGCCTGTGCGCGCTGGCCCAGCATCAGCGCCCGGAAAACGCCCGCGCCTTTTTTGAACTGTTCTTTCGCCCGGTGTTGATCCGGGATGGATCCGGTGCGCTGTTCACCGGATACTTCGAACCGGAACTGGACGGGTCGCGCTTTCCCACCGCGCGGTTCCGGCACCCGGTCTACCGGATGCCGCCCGAAGCGCGTGGCGGTACATGGCTGACCCGGCGCGAGATCCTGACAACCAATGTGATGCGCAACCGCGGACTCGAGATCGCGTGGGTGGACGATCCGGTGGAACTGTTCTTCCTCCAGATCCAGGGATCGGGGCGAATCCGGTTGCAGAACGGTACTGCGCTGCGCGTCGGCTATGGCGGATCGAACGGTCACGATTACAGCTCGATCGGTCAGGAAATGGTGCGTCGCGGGATCTATGCGCCGCATCAGGTCAGTGCGCAGGTCATTCGCAACTGGGTTCGGCGCAATCCCGAGGCGGGGCGCGAGTTGTTGTTCCACAATGATTCCTATGTGTTTTTCCGCGAGGTCAGCCAGGTGCCGGCGGATCGCGGGCCCCTTGGCGCGATGAACCGGTCGATCACGCGGATGCGCAGCGTCGCGGTTGACCCGGCCCATGTGCCGCTGGGCGCACCGGTCTGGATCGAAAAGGACGGCGCGACACCGCTGCGGCGGCTGATGATCGCCCAGGACACCGGATCGGCGATCAAGGGCGCCCAGCGCGCGGATATCTTTTTCGGAACCGGCGACGCGGCGGGAATGGCGGCAGGCCGGCTGCGCGATCCCGGCCGGATGATGGTTTTGATGCCGATTCAGCGGGCCTATGCTTTGTTGCCTGCCACCGCGTCATGACCCGCCGCAAGCTGAGCCCGGAAGAACGCGAACTGTGGCAGCAGATCGCCAACCAGACACGCCGCCTGCACCCCGAAATGCGCCGCCCCGACAAACCGGAGAAATCCGACAGGCCGGTGCCGCCGGTCAAACCGTCGAAGCTCGCGATGACGCGGATTGACCGGTTTGAAATGGGCGCGAACGGCACACCGCCGCCGCATCGCTTGCAGGCACCGCTGGGCGATCGGCTGGCCGCCGCGCCGGTGCAGATGGATCGCAAGGCTTTCGGGCGGATGAAACGCGGCAAACTGGTGCCCGAGTCGCGGATCGATCTGCACGGCATGACGCTGGATCGCGCGCACCCTGCGTTGAACCGGTTCATCCTGGCGGCGCAGGCGTCGGGGAAGCGGCTGGTGCTTGTGATCACGGGCAAGGGCCGCGACCGGCCCCAGGATGGCCCGATTCCCGTGCCGCGCGGTATTCTGAAACATCAGGTGCCGATGTGGCTGCGATCTCCGCCTCTGGCACAGGCGGTTCTGCAAATTTCCGAAGCGCATGTCAGCCATGGCGGCGGCGGTGCCTATTATGTCTACCTGCGCCGCGCTCGCTAGGCTGGCAGGGCACTGCGGGCGCGGCGTATGCCCAGGCCCATCAGGGCCGACGCGGCAATGAAATAGGCGGCAACCCCGAGGTATTGCCGGTCAAGCCCGATGCCGGCATCGATCAGAACGCCGGTGATTCCCGGCCCCATCGCCGAACCCAGTACCATGATCGCCGCGGCCATCGCCTTGATCGATCCGATGTGCGCCGTGCCGTAGAATTCGGCCCAGAAGGCATTGGGCAGCGTGGTATTGAACCCCTGGGCCATTGCCAGAAACACCAGCCCCACCATGACCGCCCCCAGTCCGTCTGCGGTGGCGAACGTGGCAAAGGCCAGGACCAGCGGCAATTGATAGAACGGCATGATCCGCGGGGTGCCCCACCGATCCAGAAGCCACCCCGACATCACCATCACCCCGGTTGCCACCGCCGTATACAGCGGGAACATCGCCACCAGATCCACATGATCCCAGCCGTTGATCCGGGCATAATGCACCTGCTGGAAGAAGAACGCGGTATTGAACGCGGCCGGCCCCAGAAGCGCGGGCACCATGAACCAGAACAGCGGATGGCGCATCGCTTCATGGCGGGTCCAGAACCGTCCGTTCATGCCCAGCCCCTGGTTGATCCGCGACATGCTTTGCGGCGTGCGTTCGTGGCGCAGCAGTCGCGCCAGAACCGGCGCGCCGGCAATCGCGATCAGCGCGGCGATGCCCCAGAGCACGCGCCAGTCGAGCACCGTCATGAGCGCGACGAAACAGAGCGGCAGAATCGCCTCGCCCAGTGAAAACCCCAGCGTCGCCAGCGACAGCGCCCGCCCGCGTGTGGCGACGAACCACCGCGCCATGGCCACCATCGCGATATGGCTGGTCATGCCTTGCCCGCCCAGCCGCAGCGAAAAGATCACCACCGGCAGCAACCAGACAACGGGATTCAACGCCATGAAAAGGCACGCACATGCCAACCCGATCAGAACCGCCGGCCCCAGGACGCGCACGCGCAACCGATCGGTCAGGCCACCGGCCCAGATCATCGCCACCGCCGATGCCGTGGTGCCCAGCGCATAAATGCCACCCCAGGCGCTGTGGCTGAGACCGAAGGCGGCGCGGATCTCGCCGGCAAAGACCGAGATGAAGAATGTCTGGCCGAAGCTCGACAGAAACGTCAGCAACGCACCCGCCGCCAGCCAAGGGGCATTGCCCTGAACGAAGGCGATGAAACCCGTGGGCCCGGCGCGGGGATCTGTCATTGTCTGTGCATCTCCGCGGCCAGGCTGAAGGGCGCGCCCGACGCGGGCCCTTGCGGTGCAGCATACGCCGGGTGGCGCCGGGGTGTTGCACAAATTTTCGGCAGTAGGTGCAACATCTTGCTGCACTTGCAAAGGTTGCGCTGGCGCTTTCGTTGTGGCCTTGCGTCTATGGCCGCAACCGGAGACCGCCACGAAGATGACCGCAAAGCTGACCATTGTTGTCGTTGAAGAAGACCGCGACCGCGCCATTGCAATCGTCGACGCGCTGAAGGACAGCGGCGATCACGATGTCTTTGTCATCGGCACGGCGTCGGGGTTGGCGCGGCGGATCGCGGCCCATGCGCCCGATGTGGTTCTGATCGACATTGATAACCCCACCCGCGACATGCTCGAGGAACTGACACTGGCCTCTGGCCCGCTTGAACGGCCGGTGGCCATGTTCGTTTCGGGTGCCGCAGGCGGTCTGGCGCAGGCGGCCATCGAAGCCGGGGTTTCGGCCTATGTTGTCGACGGCCTGACCCCCGAGCGGCTGCGCCCGGTGATGGATACGGCCATTGCGCGTTTTCGGATGGTACGCCAGATGCGCACCGAACTGGCCGAAACACGGCGTGCGCTGGAAGAACGCAAGGTGATCGACCGTGCAAAGGGTCTGCTGATGAAGGCCAAGCGCATCGACGAAGATGCCGCCTATGCGCTTTTGCGCAAGACCGCGATGGATCAGGGCCGCCGTGTCGCCGAAGTGGCCGAAGCGCTGGTGACGGCATCGGGCCTGTTGTCATGAAGACGGTGACCCTGCCCACCGGGTACATGCCGCTGGTGGATGCCGCGCCCCTGATCATTGCCCAGGAAATGGGTTTTGCCGAACCTGAGGGCCTCACGCTCGATCTGATCGCCGCGCCGTCGTGGTCATCGGTGCGCGACATGCTGGCCTTTGGCCGGGTCGATGCGGCGCACCTGCTGTCGCCGGTGCCGGTGGCGATGGCGATGGGCCTTGGCGGTGTGACCACGCCGCTTTCGGCGGTTTCTGTGCTTTCGGTGAATGGCGACATGATTGGCGTGGGCCGCGCGCTGGAAGAGCGGCTGCGCGGCATCGGCTATGATTTCGATTTTTCCGATGCGCGCCGGGCCGCGCAGGCGCTGCGGCGGGTTGCCGGGGGGCCGCTGGTTTTTGGCGTGCCGTTTCCGTTCTCGATGCATGTGGAACTGTTGCGTTACTGGTTCGGGGCCACCGATCTGCGCGATGCCAGCATCGAGATCCGCACCATTCCGCCGCCGCTGATGGCCGGTGCGCTGGCCGATGGCGATGTGGATGCGTTCTGCGTGGGCGAGCCGTGGGGATCGGTCGCCGTGGATCAGGGGGCCGGTGCGCTGTTGCTGCCGGGCAGCGCGATCTGGGCCTTCGCGCCAGAAAAGGTTCTGGCCGTGCGCACCGACTGGGCCGAAACCGAACCGCATCTGCTGGGGCGGCTGATGCGCGCGGTCTGGAAGGCGGGGCGCTGGCTGGCGCAACCCGAAAGCCGCACGACCGCCGCCGAGATCCTGTCGCGGCCCGCCTACCTGGGCGTATCGCCCGAGCTGATCGACCGGGCGCTGACCGGGCGGTTCACGATTTCGGGGCGTGCCGAACAGCGCGAGGTGCAGGATTTCGTCTGTTTCCATCACGGCGCGGCGACATTTCCGTGGCGCAGCCAGGCCAAGTGGATCGCGCACCGTCTCAGCCTCGCCAATGGCCTCTCGTCGGCGGATGCCCAACGCGTGGCGGGCGCGGTGTTCCGCAGCGATCTCTATCGCCGCCACATGGCCGGAACCGACGCGGAATTGCCTGGTGCGTCGGAAAAGCTGGAAGGGGCGATTCGGCATTCACTGGCGGTGGCATCGCAGAAAGGACGGCTGAGCCTGATGCGCGATGCTTTCTTCGATGGCCAGTTTTTCGACCCGGACGCCCAGAAGTGACCGTAATTTCATCACCAACCGCCGGATCGGGCGGCAAGGCACCTCAAAATGACGCGGTGCGGCATCTTTTGGTTGTTCGGTGTGCCCGACCCCGCGCATAGATGCCTAACCGGATCGCAATGGCGTGATCCGACACCGAATTTTCCCAATGTCCGGGATACCCCGAGCGAGGCCGCTCACTCTCCGTCAGTTTCTGGCGGATGGGTGTGCGGCTTTTTTGCGTTTTTACTGCCTGCCTCGGCGGGCCTTCCGAAAGGAAAAACCATGAAGAAACTTCTCATTGGCCTCGCCGCTTCAACCGCGCTGGTCAGCCCGGCGTTTGCCGAAATGCTGGCTCTGGAAAAGGATGAACTGACCTTCGGCTTTATCAAGCTGACAGATATGGCACCGCTGGCGGTGGCCTACGAACAGGGGTATTTCCTGGATGAAGGGCTGTTTGTGACGCTCGAGGCGCAGGCCAACTGGAAGGTGCTTCTGGATGGCGTGATCGGCGGGCAGCTGGACGGCGCGCATATGCTGGCCGGGCAGCCGCTGGCCGCGACGATCGGGTTTGGCACCGAAGCGCATATCATCACGCCCTTCTCGATGGACCTGAACGGCAACGGCATCACCGTTTCCAATGAAGTCTGGGAAAAGATGCTGCCGCATATCCCCAAGATGGACGACGGCCGCCCGCAGCATCCGATCAGCGCCACAGCCCTTGCGCCCGTGGTCGAAGAGTTCCGCAACGAGGGCAAGCCGTTCAACATGGGCATGGTGTTTCCGGTGTCCACCCACAACTACGAACTGCGCTATTGGCTGGCCGCCGGCGGGCTACATCCGGGATACTACAGCCCGGAAAACGTATCGGGGCAGATCGGCGCCGATGTGTTCTTGTCGGTGACGCCGCCGCCGCAGATGCCGGCCACTCTCGAGGCGGGCACGATCTATGGCTATTGCGTGGGCGAGCCATGGAACCAGCAGGCGGTGTTCAAGGGCATCGGCGTGCCGGTGATCACAGATTACCAGCTGTGGAAGAATAACCCTGAAAAGGTGTTCGGCATCACCGCCGAGTTCGCCGAACAGTACCCCAACACGACGCTGGCGGTGACCAAGGCGCTGATCCGCGCGGCGATGTGGCTGGATGAAAACGACAACGCCAACCGCCCGGCTGCCGTCGAAATCCTCAGCCGGCCGGAATATGTGGGCGCCGATTACGAGGTGATCGCCAATTCGATGACCGGCTTCTTCGAGTTCGAAAAGGGCGACAAGCGGGACATCCCGGATTTCAACGTGTTCTTCCGCTACAACGCGACCTACCCGTTCTATTCCGACGCGATCTGGTATCTGACGCAGATGCGCCGTTGGGGCCAGATCGCCGAACCCAAGACGGACCAGTGGTACGACGAGGTCGCGCGCAAGGTCTACAAACCCGATATCTACCTGGCCGCCGCCCGGTTGCTGGTTGATGAAGGCATGGCCGACGCGGCCGATTTCCCCTGGGACAGCGATGGCTACAAGGCGCCGACCCCGCCCGCCGATATCATCGACGGCATCGGCTATGACGGGCGCGCGCCCAACGCCTATCTCGAAAGCCTGCCGATCGGCCTGAAGGGCGATCAGACGGTCGAAGGCACCGAAGTCAAGGGCTGACCCGGTGACGCGCGGGCGCGCCGGCCGGTGCGCCCGCCCATTCTGCTATTCCACGAGGACCGCCACAGATGACAACCGTCGATCCGAATTTCACCGAATCCGCCGATCGGGACGCGCGCCGCGCGCGTCTGTTCACCCGCATAAACGCCGCCGACAAATGGTTTCAGGTTCTGGGCCTTGCCTGGATCACCCCGATGCTGCGGGCGGCCGCGGGCGACAATCCGCGTGGTCAACTGGGCGAGATCTGGCGGCTTCTGGCCGTGCCGCTGATCGCCATCCTGGCGTTCCTGTTGATGTGGGGCACCCTTGCGCCGCAGGTTCAGACATCGCTGGGGGCGGTGCCCGGCCCCGCGCAGGTCTGGGCCGAGGCGGTCAACCTGCACGAGGACGCGCAGGCCAAGGCCGAAAAACGCGCCAAGTTCGAACAGATGGTGGAAAAGCGCAATCAGCGCCTGATCGAGGCAGGCCGCGCCGACGAGGTTAAGTCGGTCGCCTATACCGGGGCGCTGTCGTACTATCAGCAGATCTGGACCTCCATCAAAACGGTGTTCTTCGGGTTCCTGGTGGCCACCGTCGTGGCCGTGCCTCTGGGGATCGCCGCCGGCCTGTCGCCCACCGCCAATGCCGCGCTGAACCCGCTCATCCAGATCTTCAAACCGGTGTCGCCGCTGGCGTGGCTGCCGATCGTGACGATGGTTGTCAGCGCGGTCTACGTCACCCAGGACGGATGGTTCGCGAAATCCTTCCTGATTTCGGCGATCACGGTGACCCTTTGTTCGCTGTGGCCGACGCTGATCAACACCGCGCTGGGCGTCGCGTCCATCGACAAGGATCTGGTGAATGTGTCCAAGGTTCTGAAAATGAACACTTATACCAAGATCACAAAGCTGGTTCTGCCGTCTGCCCTGCCGCTGATCTTTACCGGCCTGCGGCTGTCGCTGGGGGTGGGTTGGATGGTTCTGATCGCCGCTGAAATGCTGGCGCAGAACCCCGGACTGGGCAAGTTCGTCTGGGATGAATTCCAGAATGGATCGTCCAGTTCGCTGGCCAAGATCATGGTGGCGGTCTTCACCATCGGGATCATCGGCTTCCTTCTCGATCGGGTGATGTACGCGCTGCAGTCGCTGTTCACCTTCACGAACAACCGGTGAGCGCCATGGGTATCCTCAATTTCGAAGGCGTCTCGCAGTCCTATGGCCAGGGCACCGATGCAACGCATGTGCTGCGCGACATTAACCTCAGCGTGGCCGAAGGCGAATTCCTGGTGATCCTCGGGTTTTCGGGCACCGGCAAGACCACGCTGATAAACCTGATGGCCGGTCTCGACCGGCCAACGCAGGGCCGCGTCACCTATCGCGGCGCGCCGATCACCGGGCCGGGGCCGGAACGCGGCGTGATCTTCCAGAACTATTCGCTGATGCCCTGGCTGACGGTCACCGGCAATGTGCGGTTGGCGGTGGATACGGTGTTTCCCCGCATGCCGGCCCGCGAAAAGGCCGAAAAGGTGGCGCATTATGTGCGCATGGTCGGCCTCAGCCATGCCGCGTCGCGCCGTCCGGCCGAATTGTCGGGTGGAATGCGCCAGCGGGTGAACGTGGCGCGGGCGCTGGCGATGAGCCCGGAAATGCTGTTGCTCGACGAACCGCTTTCGGCGCTCGATGCGCTGACCCGCGCCAACCTGGCGGATGAGATTGAACGCATCTGGGAGGCCGACAAGAAAACCTGCGTCCTGATCACCAACGATGTGGACGAGGCGATCATTCTGGCCGACCGCATCGTCGCGCTGAATCCCGACGGTACGCTGGGCGCCGAATTCCGCGTGTCGATCCCGCGGCCGCGGGAACGCACCGCCATGAACACCGACGCCGGGTTCAAGAAACTGCGCGCCGATGTGACCAAGTACCTGATGGATGTGGGCATCGAGGCCCGCGTGGAAGGCACCCGCAAGCTGCCCGACGTCACGCCGATCCACGGCGTTCCGGCGGCGGTGGCCAAGGCGCAGGAAGGTCTGATCGACTCGCGGTTTCTGGATTTCAGCCAGTTGCACAAGGTCTACCCCACACCCAAGGGGCCGTTGACCGTGGTCGAGGATTTCGACCTGAAGATCGACAAGGGCGAGTTCGTTTCCCTGATCGGCCACTCGGGCTGCGGCAAATCCACCGTCCTGACGATGGCCGCCGGCCTGAACGGCATCTCGAAAGGTGCGATCAAGCTGGACGGGCGGCATGTGGAAGGTGCCGATCCGGAACGCGCGGTCGTTTTCCAGTCGCCCAACCTGTTTCCATGGCTGACCGCGCGCGAGAATGTCGCGATCGGTGTCGACAAGGTCTATCCCGCCGCCAGCCGTGCGGAACGGCAGGATGTGGTGGAATACTACCTCGAAAGGGTCGGCCTGGCCGACGCGATGCACAAATCCGCCGCCGATCTGTCGAACGGGATGAAACAGAGGGTGGGTATCGCCCGTGCCTTTGCGCTTTCGCCAAAGCTTTTGTTGCTGGACGAACCCTTCGGGATGCTCGACAGCCTGACGCGCTGGGAGTTGCAGGAGGTGCTGATGGAGGTCTGGTCGCGCACCAAGGTCACGGCGATCTGTGTCACCCACGATGTCGATGAGGCGATCCTGCTGGCCGATCGGGTGGTGATGATGACAAACGGGCCGCAGGCGACCATCGGCAAGATCACCAAGGTGGATCTGCCGCGTCCGCGTACCCGCAAGGCGCTGCTGGAGCATCCCGATTACTATGCCTACCGGCAGGAGGTTCTGGATTTCCTCGAGGAATACGAGCATGGCGCCAAGCCGCGCCCGGTTTCGCCGGCCCCAAAGCCGATGGCCGCGGAATGAAGGCGATGACGGAATCCGACATCGTTCTGGTCGAGAACAGCTTTTCCACCATCCTGCCGCAGCGTGTGCGGGTGGCCCGGATGTTCTACGACGACCTGTTCCAGACTGCACCGCATGTTCGGCCCTACTTTGGCGCCGCGAACATGTCGGAACAGGGTGTCAAGCTGATGGACACGCTGGCCTTTGTCGTGGGCGCGCTGCGCGATGCCGACCGGATGCTGCCGGTGGCCCGCGAACTGGCGGTGCGGCATGTGGGCTATGGGGTCCGTGCCGCGGATTATGACTGTGTCGGGGCATCGCTGATCCGCACCCTGGCGGCGGGTCTGGGCAACACGTTCACCCCGGACACAAGGGCCGCATGGATCGCCACATACGGCCTGATCTCGGAAGTGATGACAGAAGCGGCTTATGGCCCTGGAAAGGTTGCGCAATGACACAGAAACTCGTGATCATCGGGGCCGGCATGGCCTCGGGGCGGGTGATCGAACACCTTGTGGAACAGGCGCCCGGCGCCTACGACATCACCCTGTTCAACGCCGAACCGCGCGGCAACTACAACCGCATCATGCTGTCGCCGGTCCTGGCCGGAGACAAGACCTACGGCGAGATCGTCACGCACAGCGATGCCTGGTATGCCGAACACGGCGTCACCTGCCGGTTCGGCGAGCGCGTTATCGGCATCGACCGGGAAATGAAGGCGGTCGCGGGCGAAAACGGCCCCGTGCCCTATGACAAGCTTATCGTCGCCACCGGGTCCGATCCTTTCATGATCCCGCTTCCGGGGCGCGATCTGGACGGGGTGATCGCCTACCGCGACCTGGAAGATACCGAACGGATGATGGCCCTGGGCGCGGGACAGCGCGCGGTGGTGATCGGCGGCGGCCTTCTGGGGCTGGAAGCGGCGGCGGGCATGGCGGCACGCGGTGTGTCGGTTACGGTGGTGCATATCATGGGCCATCTGATGGAACGCCAACTGGACGAGGCGGCGGGCTATCTTCTGAAGAAGTCGCTGGAATCCAAGGGTATCCAGATCCGTCTGACGGCGAATTCGCGCGAAATCCTGGGTGCCGACGGCAAGGTGCGGGCGCTGCTTCTGGACGACGGCACCGAATTGCCCTGCGATCTTCTGGTGATGGCCGTGGGCATCCGGCCCAGCGTGGCGCTGGCGCAGGCTGCCGGGCTGGCGGTGGGGCGCGGTATCCATGTCGATGATCGCATGATCACATCCGACGCCGATATCCTTGCGGTGGGCGAATGTGTCGAACATCGCGGTGCGGTCTTCGGGCTTGTGGCGCCGCTCTATGATCAGGCACGCGTCGCCGGCCAGACGCTGATGGGTCGCGACGCCGCCTTCGTGCAGAAATCGCTTTCGACCAAGCTCAAGGTGACGGGCTGCGACCTGTTCAGCGCCGGTGATTTCAGCGATGGCGAAACCCGCGAGGATATCGTGTTCCGCGATCCCGCGCGTGGCGTCTACAAACGGCTGGTGATCGAAGGCACGCGGCTGGTCGGCGCGGTGATGTACGGCGACACGGCCGACAGCAACTGGTTCTTCGGCCTGATCCGCGATGGCACCGACATCGAACCGATGCGCGACACGCTGATCTTTGGCCCGGCGTTTCAGGGGGGAACCCCCGCGGACCCTCTGTCAGCCGTTGCAGCCTTGCCGCCTGAGGCGGAAATCTGTGGCTGTAACGGCATCTGCAAATCCACCATCACCGACGCCATCGCCGGCGGTGCCGCCGATCTGGGCGCCGTGCGCGCGGCCACCAAGGCCAGCGCATCCTGCGGCACCTGCACCGGGCTTGTCGAACAGCTGTTGCAGGTCACGCTGGGCGATGCCTTCAGCATTCCAGCGGCACAGCCGATCTGCGGCTGCTGCGATCTGGCCCATGAAGACGTGCGCCGCCTGATCAAGGCACAGGAACTGAAAAGCCAGGAGGCCGTCTGGCAGGAGCTGGGATGGAAAACCCGCAATGGCTGTCATGTCTGCCGCCCGGCGGTGAACTTCTACCTGCTGGCTGACTGGCCGCTCGAGTATCGCGACGATCCCCAGAGCCGTTTCGTGAACGAACGCAAACACGCCAACATCCAGAAGGACGGCACGTTTTCCGTGGTGCCGCGCATGTGGGGCGGCATCACCACGCCGGCCGAACTGCGTGCCATTGCCGATGCGGCCGAGAAATACGATGTGCCCACCGTCAAGGTCACGGGGGGCCAGCGCATTGATCTTCTGGGTGTCCGGGGCGCCGATCTGCCGGCGATCTGGGCCGATCTGAACCGCGCCGGCATGGTATCGGGCCACGCCTATTCCAAGGGGCTGCGCACCGTGAAAACCTGTGTGGGCACCGATCATTGCCGCTTCGGGACACAAGACAGCACCGGCCTTGGCGTCAAGCTGGAGAAGACGCTGTGGGGCTCGTGGACACCGCACAAGGTCAAGCTGGCGGTGTCGGGCTGCCCGCGCAATTGCGCCGAGGCAACCTGCAAGGACGTGGGCATCGTCTGTGTCGACAGCGGCTATCAGGTCGGTGTGGCGGGGGCCGCCGGCATGGACGTGAAGGAAACCGAACGCCTGGCGGATGTGCCCACCGAAGCCGAGGCCATCGCGCTGACCGTGGCGTTCATCCAGCTTTACCGCGAAAGCGCCCGCTACCTGGACCGCCCCTACAAATGGGTGGCCAAGGTGGGGCTGGATTGGGTCAAGGCGCGGGTGGTCGACGACCCGGCGGAACGCGCGCGGCTGGTTGCGGCCTTCGAATTGTCGCAGTCGGTCTATCGCAGGGATCCATGGGCCGAACACGCGCAAACAAGGGCCGAAGGCTATGCGCCGCTGGCCGACCTGACACTGGAGGCGGCAGAATGAACTGGATCGACATCGGCCACATCGACGATATCCCGTTGCGCGGCGCACGCGTGGTGAAGACACAGGCGGGTTGTGTGGCGGTGTTCCGCACCGACACCGCCGAGGTTTTCGCGGTTTCGGATGCCTGCCCGCACAGGGGCGGCCCGCTGAGCGAAGGCATCGTGCACGGCCACAAGGTGACATGCCCCTTGCACAACTGGGTGTTCGATCTGAAGACCGGCGCGGCCCAGGGCGCCGACACCGGCCATGTGGCGACATACCCTCTGCGTGTCGAGGCCGGGCGCATCCTTATGGACGCCGCCGCACTGACCCGGCGGAGCGCGGCCTGATGGACGGCACCGACCTGCCCGAGATCCGGTCGACCTGCCCCTATTGCGGTGTCGGTTGCGGGGTCTTGCTGCGTGGCGACGGGCGGGGCGGTCTGGATGTGCGGGGCGATCCCGATCATCCGGCCAACCGGGGGCGGTTGTGTTCGAAGGGGGCGGCGCTGGGCGAAACCGTGGGTCTGGCGGGCCGCCTGCTGACACCGCTGGTCGATGGACGCGCGGCCGGGTGGGACGACACCCTGCAACTGGTCGCCGACAGGTTCACCGCCGCGATCCGCGATCATGGCCCCGACAGCGTGGCCTTCTATGTGTCGGGCCAGTTGCTGACGGAAGACTACTATGTTGCCAACAAGTTGATGAAAGGGTTCATCGGTTCGGCCAACATCGACACCAATTCGCGGCTTTGCATGGCCTCGACAGTGGCCGGGCACAGACGCGCCTTCGGCACCGACACCGTGCCCGGCACCTATGACGATCTGGACGAGGCCGATCTGGTCGTGCTGGTCGGATCGAATCTGGCATGGTGTCATCCTGTTCTGTACCAGCGGCTGATCGCGGCCCGCCGCGCGCGGGGCACGCGGATCGTGGTGATCGATCCGCGCCGCACCGCCAGTTGCGATCAGGCCGATCTGCACCTGGCGCTGAACCCCGGCAGCGACGTGGCGCTTTTCAATCATCTGTTTGCCCGGATCTGGCAGGACGGCATGGTGGATCAGGCCTATCTGCGGCACACCGCCGGTTTCGACGAGACGCTGGCGGCCGCCTTCACCGAAGATGTGTCGGTCACCGGTCTGGATGCTGAAGATCTGGCGGCGTTCTGCCGGCTGTGGATCGATACCGAAAAGGTGGTGACGGTGTTCAGCCAGGGGGTGAACCAATCCACATCCGGGTCGGACAAGGTGAATGCCATCCTCAATTGCCATCTTGCCACGGGGCGGATCGGCAAGCCCGGCAGTGGCCCGTTTTCAGTGACCGGACAGCCCAATGCGATGGGGGGCCGCGAGGTGGGTGGCCTGGCCAACATGCTGGCGTGCCACCTGGATCTGGAAAACGCCGATCATCGCGCGGCGGTGCGGGATTTCTGGCAGGCGCCGGCGGTGCCCGACGCGCCGGGCCTCAAGGCGGTCGACATGTTCCGCGCGGTCGCGGATGGCCGGATCAAGGCGCTGTGGGTCATTCACACCAACCCGGCGGTTTCGATGCCGGATGCCGATGCGGTGCGCGCGGCCATCGCCGGGTGCCCCTTTACCGTGGTCAGCGACATCACCGCCGCCACCGATACGGCGCAATTGGCCGATGTGCTGTTGCCGGCGACGGCCTGGGCGGAAAAGGAAGGCACCGTCACCAATTCGGATCGCACCGTCAGCCGACAGCGCGCGGTCCTGCCGGCGCCGGGCGCGGCCCGTCCCGACTGGGACATTCTGGCCGAGGTCGGGCGGCGCATGGGCTGGCACCGCGCCTTCGATTATCGTTCCCCGGCCGAGATCTTCCGCGAATACGCCAGCCTTTCGGGCATTGCGGCGCGGTTTGGCCGCGACTTTGACATTTCCGGGCTGGCCGGGCTGGACGATGTGGCCTACGCCGCCCTCGCACCGACGCGCTGGCCGGTGTCGGCGCGGCGCAGTGGCGGACGTTTCTTCGCCGATGGCCGGTTCTATCATCCCGACGCAAAGGCGCGGTTGGTTCCGGTGCTCTACCGCCCGCCCGCCGCGCGCACCGGGCCGCGCTATCCTTTCGTTCTGAACACCGGCCGGGTGCGCGATCAATGGCACACCATGACCCGCACAGCGCTTTCGCCCCGGTTGTCGGCGCACCTGGCAGAACCCTTCATCGACATCCACCCCAAGGACGCGGCACCGCTGGGTATCGGCCGTTCGGATCTGGTTGAGGTGGTCAGCCCGCTGGCCCGTGCCATCCTGCGCGCCCGGCTGACCGATACGGTGCGGCGCGGGCAGGTCTTCGCGCCGATGCACTGGACCGCGCAAACCGCGCCTTCCGGCCGCATCGACGCGTTGATCCCGGGCCACACCGATCCGGTTTCCGGCCAGCCCGAAAGCAAGGCGGCCGTGGTATCGATACGGCGGTATGGTGCCGCATGGTACGGCTTTGCCGTTTCGCGCCGGGCAATGCGGCCGGATTGCGCGTACTGGGCCCAGAGCGTCACCCCGGCCGGCTACCGCGCCGAACTGGCCGATGTTGTCGCCGTCGCCGATTGGCCTGCCGAGGCGCAGCGGCTCTTTGGTTGCGCCAACGCCGAGGTGTCGTCGTTTGTGGATGCCGGGCGCGGCATCGCGCGGGTGGCGCTGATGCGCGGCAGGCGCGTCGAGGCGGCGCTTTTCATCGCCGCCGCGCCGGTTGCGGTGATGCGCGATTATCTGGCCGGTGTGCCTGGAACCGAGGTCCGCGATGTGCTGAGCGGCCGCGCACCGGGCGACCATCCCGATCCCGGCCCGGTGGTCTGCGCGTGTTTCGGCGTGGGCGTCAACACCATCGCCGCGGCGATCGAGGCGCAGGCCCTGTTTTCGGTCGACAAGATCGGGGCGGCCCTTCAGGCGGGCACCAGCTGCGGTTCTTGCCGGCCGGAAATCGCCGCGCTGCTGGCGGCGGCCCGGCGGCCCGAGGCAGCGGAATGACCGGGCTTGCCCAGCATGTGCGCACGCTTGGCCGCGGTCCGGGGCGATCGCGAGACCTGACCCGCGCCGAAGCCGCTGCCGCGATGGATTGCATGTTGTCGGGGGCCGCCGCACCCGAGGCGGTTGGGGCTTTGCTGATGCTCTTGCGTATGAAAGGCGAAACGGCCGCCGAGATCGCCGGGCTGGCCGAAGCGGCGCAGGCCCGCATGCCTCCGATGCCCGCGGTGGATCTGGACTGGCCCAGCTATGCCGCCGGGCGCACCCGCGGGTTGCCGTGGTTCCTTCTGTCGGCGCGTCTGGTGGCGGCGGCTGGCCACCGGGTTGTGATGCACGGATGGAACGGCGGCGACAGCGCGGTGCGCGACGGGCTTGCCGCCGCCGGCATCCCGCGTGCCCTGTCGCCGGACACCGCCGGCGACGCGCTGGAGCGGGCGGGCATCGTCTATCTTCCGCTCGAACGGTTGCATCCGGCGCTGTTCGGGCTGCTGGACCTGCGCGGCGTTCTGGGCCTGCGGTCCTGTGTCAACACGGTGTGCCGGATGCTGAACCCCGCGCGCGCGGGTGCCAGCGTGCAGGGCGTTTTCCATCCATCCTACCGATTGCTGCAACGCGATGCGGCGGCGCTGCTGGGGTTGCCGGCGCTGAGCGTCATCAAGGGCGGCGGCGGAGAATTCGAACGCCATCCCGGCAAACCGGCGGCGGGCTTCGGGCTGCGCGGTGGCGTTGCCTATGACACTGCCGATCCTGCGTTGTTGCCCGGGCAGGTGCGGTTGTCGGACGGCCCCGACCCGGCCACCACGCTGGCGGGGCTGTGGTCGGGCGCCCAGACCGACCGGTTCGCGGAATCCGTGGTTGTCGCCACGGCCGCGTTGGCGCTGAACACGCTGGGCCATGCGGATACCGCCTCTCTCGCGGCGCGGCTGTGGGCCGGTCGCACACCGCCGGATCACGATCACAAGGACCATGCGGCATGAAAAGCTTTCCCATGTTCATCCGTACCACCGGCCGCCGCGTGGTGATTGCCGGCGGCGGCGAACAGGCCGCGCAAAAGGCCCGCCTGATGCTCAAGACCGATGCGGCGATCGTTCTGGCCGCGCCGGATCTGGATGACGAACTGGCCGCCCTGGTTCAGGGCGGGCGCGCCGCGCGACATGCGGGGGCCATCGGGACAGAGCTGTTCGAAGGGGCCGCCATGGCCTTTGTGGCCAGCGGATGCCGTGGCGCCGATGCCTGTCTGCACGATCTGGCGCGGCGTGCGCGATGCCCGGTGAACGTGGTCGATCAGCCGGCGCTGTGCGATATCACCACGCCGTCGCTGGTGGATCGCGACCCGGTGGTCGTGGCGATCGGCACAGAAGGGACCGCCCCGGTTCTGGCCCGCCAGATCAAGACCCGGATCGAACAGATGCTGCCGGCCAACATCGGCGGGTTGGCGGCCCTGTCCGGGCGGCTGCGGGGTGCTGTCGCGGCAAGGGTGCCCCGCGACATGCGCCGCGCCTTCTGGGCCTGGGTTTTTGCCGCCGGGCCGCGCGCCGCCTGGACCCGTGGCGCCGAACGCGAGGCGGCTGGCATGATCAAGGCCGCCATTGCGGCGCGCGGCGCGCCCGACACCGATACCGCCGGCTCCATCGCTCTGGTCGGTGCCGGGCCCGGCGCGCGCGATCTGCTGACGTTGCGTGCCGTCGAGCGGCTGCAAGAGGCGGATGTGATCTTCTACGACAGGCTGGTGGATGCCGATGTTCTGGAACTGGCGCGCCGTGACGCGCAGCGGGTGTTCGTTGGCAAACACGTTGGTGCCCATGCCTGGCCGCAGGCCCGCATCAACGCTGTGATCGTGGCAGAAGCGCGCAAGGGGCGGCGCGTCGTGCGGCTGAAATCCGGCGATCCGGGTGTCTTTGGCCGCGCGGGCGAAGAGCTGGCCGCCGCCCGTGCCGCTGGCATCCCCATCGAAATCGTGCCCGGCGTGACCGCCGCATCGGCTGCGGCCGCCGCCCTGGGCCACAGCCTGACCGAACGCGGCCAGAGCGACACGCTGGTCCTGGCCACCGGCACCGGCGCCGAGGCAGATCCGCTGCCCGATTGCACCCGGTTTGCCGGCCCGGGCGCGACAACCGCTCTCTACATGTCGGCGCGGCAGGGTGGGCGAATCGCGCGCGCGCTGATCGCGCGGGGCCTCGGTGCGCAGACGGTTGTCGAAATCGCGGTGGATGTGTCCAAGCCATCGCAACGCCTGATCGCGGCACCGCTGGAGCGTCTGGAACAAACCCTGCGCGACGAGGCCGTGCGCGGCTGTGCGATCCTTCTGGTCACCTGGCCGGCCACGGCTGCCGCATCCGGCGCGCGCGATCTGACAGCGGCCTAGCACGCGCATACCTTGGGTTTTACCGCCGGGTGGCATGTGGTTCACGATCCGAACCTTCGATCCCGGAGGGTCTCGTCACCGTGAAAGGTGGCCGCTTCCGCATGGGCGCAAGGCGCAGTTGCCAGGAAGGCGATGGTGAAACGCCGGTGCGCACCATCGCGGTTTGGCACCAAGGCCGCAACACATTGCCGCACGGGAGGCCCCAGGGTGATCGATACCTTCAACCAAATTCAAACGCGCCTCGAGGCGACGCCGCATCTGCTGCGCCTCGGGAGGCTGTTCTCGGAAACCGTTCTGATCGACGTCGACGGGCATGAATTCTACCTGTCGTTCGAGAAAGGCCGCATTGCTTCGGTTGTCGAAGGCCCCAGCCGCAAGACGCCCTGGCGTTTTGCCCTGCGCACCGATGCCGAAGCGCTTGCGATGTTCTGGCAAGCACGCCCCGCGCCCGGCTTTCATGACATATTCGGCCTTGTGAAGATCGGCCGCGGCCGGATCGACGGCGACATTCTGAGCCTGGTGAAGAACCTGCGGTTCTTCAAGGAGGTGCTGGCCCTGCCGCGCACGAACAAGGAGACGGCGGCATGAGCATCGAACCGATCACGGGGCGCTATCTCACAGTCACGATCGAAGGCGCCCCGCGCCGCATCTATTTCGAGGAAGCCGGCCAGGGGCGCCCTGTCGTCTGCCTGCACACCGCCGGAGCCGACACACGCCAGTGGCGCCACTTGATGAACGATACCGCGATCACCGCATCGAACCGGCTGATCGCATTCGATATGCCGTGGCACGGGAAATCCCTGCCACCACAGGGTTTTGAAACCGAAGAATACCTTCTGACCACGGAAGCCTATATTGAGACGGTTCTGGCGGTGATCGACGGGCTTGGCCTGGATCGGCCCGTTCTGGCCGGATGTTCGATGGGCGGGCGCATCGCCTTGCAACTGGCGGCTTTGAAGCCCGACAAGTTCAGCGGGTTCATCGCCATCGAAGCGTCTGATTTCCAGCCCGCGTGGTACGACATCGATTGGTTCCACCGGCCCGATGCACATGGCGGCGAAATGGGTGCCGCTCTGGTTTCCGCCAATATCTCGCCCCATGCCCCGAATGAACAGCGCTGGAACACGCTGTGGATGTTCATGCAGAGCGGTCCCGGCGTGTTCCGCGGCGATCTGAGCTTTTACACAAGGGACGACAGCCTGATCGCGCGGCTGCCGGCCATCAACACGGCCAACACGCCGGTGCACATTATCGTCGGGGCCTATGATCTGACCTGCACCCCCGAAGATGCCGGGCGCACCGCAAGGGCCATCCCCGGCGCAACGCTGGCGGTCATGGACGAACTTGGGCATTTCCCGATGAGCGAACACCCCGAAGGCTTCCGCCCGTTCTTTCTGCAAGCGCTCGCGAAGATGCCCGGCGCGGCAGTCGGTGCCGCCTGACCGGGCTGTGCGAAACACCCCGGCAAAACCCTGTGGGGGCGCCCTGATCAAACCTGGACCAGGGCGCGGCGATGATCCGTCGGCCCGCCGAAACGGAAAGATATCATGACCGCCCCCTGCATCACCTGCGTGGCCATAACCGGCAGCTTGCCGAAAAAGGCCGACACGCGCGCAGGGGTCTGGAAGACAACCTGCGCCTCGACCGCGGCACGCTGGTCCCCGGCAACGCCGACCTGATGCGCCGTGCCGAAGAGGTTTGCGAACAGAATGACCGGCCGGAACCCAGATGGCAGCAGGCGCGCGCCGTTCTCGGCCTGCGCCAGTCGGGCGATACCAGGAAGGGACAGGCGGAATGAAGAAGGTCAACGCTTCTGCCGGTCGTGCTCGCGACGGCCTGTTGCATGACGGCATGCTGATCGCGTCGCGTGTTGGTAGCCCGGAATTGCCGATCTGGCCATCGTCAAGGCATGAAAGGCCGATGACACCGCCAGCCTGATCTTCAGCAAGGCCGCGCGGAACTTCAATCCGCCGATGGCGATGTGCGGCAAGGTTTGCGTGGCCGAGGTGGATGAAATCGTGCCAAGCGGCAGTCTCGACCGCGACAGCATCCTTCTGCCCGGCCTCCATGTGCATCGGATTCTACAGGGCGCGCACGCGAAACGGATCGACAAGCCGACAGTCCGCAAGCGCGAGGAGGCATGATGACCAGTGCAAGCAACGGGCGCGATCTCAACCAGATGGCCGCAAGGACCGCGCGCGAACCTGAAGACGGGATGGATGTGAACCTTGGCAATGGGTTTCACATGCTGGTCTGAGTTTCGCGAATGCTCTGCCATTTCCCCGCGCCGCAGCGTTGCCGATCGGTTTGCCTGCATGTCAGTGGGTGGAGACAACCTGTTAACCATCTGATTCGAAAGGCTTTGACCGCGCACCACCCGCTGTGGCCTATTCGCGGCGGATGTATGGTGGAGCGTGCGATGCTGTGGCTGGCCGGGTTGATGGGTCTGATGACGGTCGGGGCCGCGTCGCTGGCGGTGTTCGCCGGTGATGAAACCAACGTCGATGACGACACCGGGGAAGGCGCAGCCTTTCCCGATACCGCCGGCGACGATGCGCTGCCGGATATGCTCGACATGATCCGCGCGCCACTGGCCGATCAGGGCGGGCCACCGGTGGTGCGTCAGGCGGAACCGGGGCTGGTGGAAACCGTCGCGCCGCCGCCTGTGGCCGAACCTTTGCCCGAATACATGGATCCGCCGCTGGGCCCGCTGACCGATGCGGACGCCGCGTTGCTGGGGCGGATCATGGGTGGCGACGATTCAACCGCCGATGTCATCACCGGCGGGCCCGGCGCGGACCAGATCAACGGATATGACGGCGGCGACCTGCTGCGCGGCGCAGGCGGCGACGACACGGTGTTTGGCGCCGGCGGAGCCGACCATATCGCCGGCGATGACGGCGCAGACCGGTTGCACGGGCAGGACGGCAGCGACAGCCTGACCGGCGGCGCCGGCAATGACGACCTGTTCGGTCACAACGGCGCCGATCTGCTGGATGGCGGCGATGGCGACGACCAGTTGCAGGGCGGCGCGGGCGACGACATGCTGCGCGGTGGCCAGGGCGACGATGCGGTTTCGGGTGGTCTGGGGGGTGATACGCTTGACGGCGGTGCCGGCCGCGACACCCTGTTCGGGGGTTGGGGCGACGATCTGCTGACAGGCATCGAAGGCGGCCCGCCTGATGGCGACCACCTGAACGGTGGCGGCGGTGCCGATACGCTGATCGCGGGGCAGGGCGACACCGTGACATCCGGCGCCGGCGCCGACAGCATTGTTGCCGGCGGCGATCAGATCGAAATCATTGACTATGATCCCGGTGAGGACCGTTTGATGATGGTCTGGGATACCGACCCGGCAGCCGAAGCCCCTCTTGTCGAGATCCGGCCCGATCCCGAACGCCCGGACGTGTTCGAAGTTCTGGTGGACGGATCGGCCATGGCCACGGTCCACAGCCCCGGTGGCCTGGGCCTGTCCGACATCGGGCTTCTTTCGCGCGAACAGGCTGCGGCCTTCGGTCTGGGCCCGATGGCCTGACCGCCGCACACCGCTTCGTGCGGCCCGGGCGCGTCATAAACCCTTTGCTATCGCGGCGATTCGCGCCTATACGCCCGCATCCGTGCTACAGTTTCTGGGGCCGGACCTCTCCATGGGCCTGTGCTGGACGACATCCCGGCCTGCGCCATTCCTCTAACCCCTGAAGGAGCCCCCGATGTCGATCACCGCAGAAGAAAAACAGCGCATCATGAAAGAATTCGCAACCGGCGAAGGCGACACCGGATCGCCCGAGGTGCAGGTTGCGATCCTCAGCTCGCGCATTGCCACGCTGACCGAGCATTTCAAGACGCACAAGAAAGACAACCATGGCCGTCGCGGTCTGCTGAAGATGGTGGCCCAGCGCCGCAAGCTTCTGGACTATACCAAGGCCAAGGATGAAGCGCGCTATCAGGATCTGATCAAACGTCTCGGCCTGCGCCGCTGATCCATTTCGCAACCATTGCCGAAAAAGCGCGCCCCCGGGCGCGCTTTTGTGTTTTTGGCCTACCCCGAACCACGCAATCCACCCAGGCTCCGCGTCAAAACACCCACGCCCGCGCCGGGCTAACCGCTTTTCATATGCGCCATTCTGATGTATGCGCTGGCAAATCTGAGACGTGGCGCCCGGACCCCGGCGCCTGCGCAAAGGATTGGGGTCGGCGGCAATGGGGCCGCCAAGCAAAACGGGAGACCCGGAGGGCCGGGAGCGCTCCCTTACAGGATACGCTAGATGTTTAACGTAACGACAAAATCCATGCAGTGGGGCGAAGAAACGCTGACACTGGAAACGGGCAAGGTTGCCCGTCAGGCCGATGGTACGGTCATTGCCACGCTGGGCGAAACCTCGGTGATGGCGAACGTCACCTTCGCCAAGACCCAGAAACCGGGTCAGGACTTTTTCCCGCTGACTGTCCATTACCAGGAAAAATATTATGCTGCGGGCAAGGTGCCCGGCGGTTTCTTCAAGCGCGAGGCGCGCCCGACTGAAAAGGAAACGCTGACCGCGCGCCTGATCGACCGGCCGATCCGCCCGCTGTTCGTGCCCGGCTTCAAGAACGAAGTTCTGGTGATGTGCACGGTTCTGAGCCACGACCTGGTCAATGATCCCGACATGGTGGCGATGATCGCCGCCAGCGCCGCACTGACGATTTCCGGCGCGCCCTTTATGGGCCCGATCGCCGGCGCGCGCGTCGGTTTCGAGGATGGCGAATACGTTCTGAACCCGACCGTCGACGACATGCAGGACCTCAAGCTGAACCCCGAACAGCGTCTGGACCTGGTTGTTGCCGGCACCAAGGACGCGGTGATGATGGTCGAATCCGAAGCTTACGAGCTGACCGAGGCCGAGATGCTGGGCGCGGTGAAATTCGCCCATGAAGCGATCCAGCCGGTCATCGACCTGATCATCGCCCTGGCCGAAGACGCCGCGAAAGAGCCGTTCGATTTCCAGCCGGTCGATTACTCGGATCTCTATGCCGCGGTCCGCGCGGCGGGCGAGGAACAGATGCGCGCCGCCTTCGCGATCACCGACAAGCAAGAGCGCACATCGGCGGTTGCCGCCGCGCGCGAGGCAATCGTCGGCGCGTTGAACGAAGAGCAGGCCGAAGACGCCAACCTTGGATCGGCTCTGAAAAAGCTGGAAGCGTCGATCCTGCGCGGCGACGTGGTGAAGACCGGCAAGCGGATCGACGGACGTTCAACCACCGACATCCGTCCGATCGTCTGCGAAACCGGCCTCTTGCCGCGTACCCACGGATCGGCCCTGTTCACCCGTGGCGAAACCCAGGGTCTGGTGATCACCACGCTGGGCACCGGCGATGACGAACAGTTCATCGACGCGCTGCATGGCAATTTCAAATCCAACTTCCTGCTGCACTACAACTTCCCGCCCTATTCGGTTGGCGAAGTCGGGCGCGTGGGCCCTCCGGGCCGGCGCGAGATCGGCCATGGCAAGCTGGCCTGGCGGGCGTTGCAGGCGGTTCTGCCGGCATCGACGGATTTCCCCTATACCATCCGCGTGGTGTCCGAGATCACCGAATCGAACGGATCGTCTTCAATGGCATCCGTCTGCGGCGGGTCGCTTTCGATGATGGACGCGGGCGTGCCGCTGAAGGCGCCGGTGGCCGGCGTTGCAATGGGCCTGATCCTTGAAGACGACGGATCCTATGCAATCCTTTCGGACATCCTGGGTGACGAAGACCACCTGGGCGACATGGATTTCAAGGTGGCAGGCACCGAAAACGGCATCACCTCGCTGCAAATGGACATCAAGGTGGCGGGCATCACGCCGGAAATCATGGAGAAGGCATTGGCCCAGGCCAAGGACGGCCGTATCCATATTCTGGGCGAGATGGCCAAGGCGCTGACCGGCGCCGCCGAGTTCAGCGTGCATGCGCCGCGCATCGAAACGATGCAGGTCCCCACCGACAAGATCCGTGAAGTGATCGGTTCGGGCGGCAAGGTGATCCGTGAAATCGTCGAAGTGTCTGGTGCCAAGGTCGATATCAACGACGATGGCATCATCAAGATCGCATCGCCCAACGGTGAATCGATCCAGAAAGCCTATGACATGATCTATTCGATCGTGGCCGAACCGGAAGAAGGCAAGGTCTATACCGGGAAGGTTGTGAAGATCGTCGATTTCGGCGCTTTCGTGAATTTCTTCGGCAAGCGCGACGGGCTGGTGCATGTCAGCCAGATCGAAAACCGCCGCCTGAACCATCCTTCGGACGTTCTGAAGGAAGGTCAGGAGGTCAAGGTCAAGCTGCTGGGCTTTGACGACCGGGGCAAGGTGCGGCTGTCGATGAAGATGGTCAACCAGGAGACCGGCGAAGAGATGACCAAGGAAGAAACCGCCGACTGACCGGCTGCGAGATGACGATCAGTTGGCCCCGGTGGAAACGCCGGGGCCTCTTTCGTTCCGGTGCGCGCTGACATAGACGAATGCCATGCGGTCCTTTGTCATTCATATGCCCGGCGATGTCCGAAGGGCGCCCAACGTGGCGCAATTGCTGCGTGACTTGCCCCGGCCCGAGGTGATCGCGGCTGTGGACGGCGCCGCGGCGATGGCGGCGGGCACGATACCCACGGCGCCGGGAAACCTGTGGCGCCCGGAATATCCGTTTCGCATGGGCGCGGGCGAGATCGGCTGTTTCCTGAGCCACCGCGCGTGCTGGCAAAGGATCGTGGACGACAACCTCGATTGGGCGTTGATCGCCGAGGACGACATGCAGGTCCGCGAACCGCTGTGGTCGGACGCGATGTCGCTGATCGAGACGCACATGCGGCCCGACCGTGTCATCCGCCTGCCGGCAAAACCGCGCGAGCGCGCCACACGCGTGGTTGCGCGGGCGGGTGCCGTGAAACTGGTGGTGCCGCGTCGGATCGGATTGCAGACGGTGTGCCAGATCGTCGGGCGCGAGGCGGCCCTGCGCCTGTTGGCCGCGAGCACCCGGTTGGATCGTCCTGTGGACAGCTTCATGCAGATGCATTGGGCGACCGGTCAACCGGTCTGGACGGTGCTGCCCTGCCCGGTTGCCGAGGCGACCGCGGCTTTGGGCGGATCGACGATCCAGCGTCGCCCGGCGGGATCGCGCATCATCCGCGAGATCGCGCGGGCCCGGTACAGGGGTGCCGTGGCGCTGCGTCCGCAACGGCCGCGCGATCTCTGAGGTTTGCCTCCGGCGGGAGTATTTCGAGAACAATGAAGCGGTCGGGGCGCGGTGAGCCCCGGCCGCGTGCCAGTGTCGCCCGGAGATTTGTCAGCCGGGGATTTTCGTGGTGCGCAGGTAGGGCAGAACGGTGGTGAAATCGCCGAACCTGGCCCGCGCGTCGGCATCGCTGACGGCGGTGGGGATGATCACATCATCGCCGACGTTCCAGTTGGCCGGCGTGGCGACGCCCATTCCGGCGGAAGTTTGCAGGCCGTCGAGGGCGCGCAGGACTTCGGCGAAGTTGCGGCCCACGGTCATCGGGTAGGTCATCGAGAGCTTGAGTTGCTTGTCCGGGCCGATGATGAAAACCGAACGCACCGTCGCGCTGTCGGCGGGGGTGCGGCCATCGGGCAGGTAGGCCTCGGCGGGCAGCATGTCGAAGGCCTTGGACACTTCGAGGCCGGCGTCGGCAATGATCGGGAAGCCCGCGGGTGCGCCGCCGACTGTTTCGATATCGGTTTTCCATTTCCTGTGATCTTCGACGCCATCCACCGAGACGCCAATGACCTTTGTGCCGCGTTTCGCCCATTCGTCGGCCAGTTGCGCGACCGCGCCGAATTCGGTGGTGCAGACCGGTGTGAAATCCTTGGGGTGGGAGAAGAGGATGGCCCAGCTGTCGCCGATCCAGTCGTGGAGTTGGAAGTTGCCCTGATCGGTTTCGACGGTCAGGTCGGGGATGGTGTCGTTGATGCGCAAAGCCATGATGTCCTCCGGTGCGATTCTTCGAACGGGTGTTCGAGCGCATATCTAATGGTTTCGGATGTGCGTTTCATCCCCCTGTCTCCGACCTGGGACTCTTGCTCCTGCCGCGTGGCGATGACAGAGTGCGCCGAAACCCGCGCCGCAGTTGCGCGGGGTGTATCAACGGAGGAGTCGGACATGTTGGAAAAACGCGAATTCTACATCAATGGAGGATGGGTTTCGCCGCTGGCGGGCGCGGATTTCGAGGTGATCGATCCATCGACGGAAGAGCCTTGCGCGGTGATCTCGCTGGGCGGCCAGGCCGATACGGATGCGGCGGTGGCCGCGGCCAAGGCGGCGTTGCCCGGCTGGATGGCCACGCCGGTTGCCGAGCGGATCGCGCTGGTGGAAAAACTGATCGATGTCTACAAGGCGCGGGCCGACGATCTGGCCGAGGCGATGAGCCTGGAGATGGGTGCGCCCATCGCAATGGCCAAGACACAGCAATCGGGTGCCGGGATCTGGCATCTGAAGAACTTTGTCGCCGCGGCAAAGGCCTTTGAATTCGATCGTCCGCTGGGCGACCACGCGCCGAACGATCGGATCATCTACGAGGCCGTCGGGGTTGCGGCGCTGATCACGCCCTGGAACTGGCCGATGAACCAGATCACGCTGAAGGTGGGTGCGGCGGCGATTGCCGGCTGTACGATGGTTCTGAAGCCTTCGGAGCAGAGCCCGTTGAACGCGATGATCTTTGCCGAACTGATGCATGAGGCCGGGTTCCCGGCGGGTGTGTTCAACCTGGTGAATGGTGACGGCACCGGCGTTGGCAGCCAGTTGTCGGCGCATCCGGATGTGGACATGGTGAGCTTTACCGGATCGACGCGCGCCGGCACGGCGATTTCGAAAAGCGCCGCCGAGACGCTGAAGAAGGTGCATCTGGAGCTGGGTGGCAAGGGCGCCAACGTGATCTTTGCCGATGCCGACGACAAGGCGGTCAAACGTGGCGTGCTGCACATGATGAACAACACCGGCCAGAGCTGCAACGCGCCCAGCCGGATGTTGGTGCAGTCGTCGATCTACGATGCGGCCGTCGAGACAGCCGCCGAAACAGCGGCCAAGGTCACGGTGGGGCCGGCCAGCGAGGATGGCCGCCATATCGGGCCCGTGGTGAACGAGGTGCAGTTCAACAAGATCCAGGCTCTGATTCAGAAGGGCATCGACGAAGGCGCCCGGCTTGTGGCCGGGGGCGTGGGGCGGCCGGACGGGCTCAACCGGGGGTTCTATGTGAAACCCACGGTTTTCGCCGATGTCACCAACGACATGACGATCGCCCGCGAGGAAATCTTCGGACCGGTCCTGTCGATCATGAAGTTCGAGACCGAGGAAGAGGCTGTGGCGATTGCAAACGACACACCCTATGGCCTGACCAACTATGTTCAGACGCAGGACGGCGCGCGTGCCAATCGCATGGCGCGGGTCTTGCGGTCGGGGATGGTCGAGATGAACGGCACCAGCCGGGCTGCCGGGTCGCCTTTTGGCGGCATGAAGCAATCCGGCAATGGCCGCGAGGGTGGCATCTATGGCATCGAGGATTTTCTCGAGATCAAGGCCGTGTCGGGCTGGACCGCCTGACGCGCTTCCCCTTCGCGGCATACGATCCGAGGCCGTCCCATGGGGCGGCCTCGTTGCGTTTGGCGGTGCCGACCGCGAAAAATCAGGGGCCGCACGCGTTGACGTGGCGGATGTGCAATGTACTGCTAGGGTATGGATTACACCCACAACCCTTATCGCGGCGCCGGCATGTCACACCCCCAGCTGGACGCCATTCCCTGGCCGCTGGCGGATGCGGCGCCGGTACTGGAGCTGCTGCAGCGTTGTCCACGGGCCGGGCGCACGCCGCTGGCGCATGTGCCTGAACTGGCGCAAGCGGCCGGTGTCGCGGATATGGCGATCAAGGATGAACGCGCCCGCATGGGCATGGGCAGTTTCAAGGCGCTGGGCGCGGCCTATGTGATTGCCTGCGACGCGCGCGATGGCGTGGCCGCCGGGCGCACATATGTCACGGCAAGTGCCGGCAATCATGGCCTGTCGGTGGCGGCGGGCGCCGCGGCCTTTGGTGCCCGCGCCCGCATCTACATCGCCGAAACCGTGCCGGAAGGATTTGCCGAACGGTTGCGTGGATTGGGCGCCGAAGTGGTGCGCGAGGGCACCGTCTACGAAGACAGCATGGCCGCCGCCGCGCAAGCCGCTGAATCCGAGGGGCTGGCGCTGTTGTCCGACAGTTCTTGGGCCGGCTACACCCGGCGTCCCCACCGCCTGATGGAAGGCTATCTGGTTCTGATGGCCGAGGCGGTCTCTGATTTGGCGCGCGCGCCCACGCATATCCTGTTGCAGGCGGGGGTTGGCGGGTTGGCGGCGGCCTGTGCGGCCCATGCCCGCGCGGCCTGGGGCGACGCCCCGCTGATTTTCGTTGTCGAACCCGAGGCAGCACCGGCGCTGACGGCGTCGATCGCGGCGGGCGCACCAATCGAGACACCAGGCCCGGTTTCGATCATGGGGCGGCTGGATTGCAAGGCGCCTTCGCTGATCGCGCTGAAGGGTCTGGCACGGGATGCCGATGGTTTTCTGACCATATCCGAGGCCGAAGCCCGCGCCGGGACCGCGGCGGCCGAGGCCGCCGGTTTTGCTTCGACACCGTCGGGCGCGGCCGGTCTGGCCGCGGCGCTGGCTTCCGGCCCGTTGCGCGAACGCCTTGCGCTGACCGACAGCGCGCGCGTGCTGACCATTCTGTCCGAGGCGCCCGAGGCATGAGCCCCGCGCGCGGGTTTCCCCGGTCCGAATATCGCGACCGCACCGCGCGGGCACAGGCGATGATGGCGGAAGCTGGGCTGGACGCGCTTTTGCTGACCACTGAACCGGAGGTCCGATATTTCACCGGGTTTCTCACCCGTTTCTGGGAGAGCCCGACCCGGCCCTGGTTCGTGATCGTGCCGGCGCAGGGTGATCCGGTTGCGGTGATTCCGTCGATCGGGGCCGCGCTGATGGGCCAGACATGGGTGCAGGACATCCGTTGCTGGCGCGCGCCGGACTATACCGACGATGGCATCGGCCTGTTGGCGGCGGCGCTTTGCGAATTCTCGGGGCTCAATGGTGCCATCGGCGTGCCCAGCGGTCTGGAAACCCATGTGCGGATGCCACTGGACAGTTGGAACAGGCTGCCGGCGCTATTGGGTGGGCGCCGTCTGACCGGTGATGCCGGCATCACGCGCAATCTGCGGATGGTCAAATCGGCGGCCGAGATCGAGCGGATCGCCGACTCGTGTGGCGTGGCCGACCGGGCCTTTGCCCGCGTGGGCGAAATCGCGGCGCCCGGCGTGCCGCTTTCGACGGTGTTCCGCAGGTTCCAGATGCTGTGCCTTGATGAGGGTGCCGATGCCGTGCCCTATCTGGCCGGGGCGGCGGCGCAGGGCGGTTACAGCGACGTGATTTCGCCGGCTTCTGACCGGGCATTGGCGCCCGGCGATGTGCTGATGCTGGACACCGGCCTTATGCGCGACGGATACTTCTGCGACTTCGACCGCAATTTCGCGGTGGCCCATGTGGCGCAGGATGTGGCCAAGGCCCACGCCCGGCTGATCGATGCGACCCAGGCCGCTTTCGACATCGCCCGCCCTGGCGCGCTGGCTTCCGATCTTTTTCACGCGATGGACCGGATCGTCACCGGCGGCGCGGGTGGATCGGATGCCGGGCGGCTGGGGCACGGGCTGGGCATGCAACTGACCGAACCGCCTTCGCTGATCCCGCAGGATATGACGGTTCTGCAACCCGGCATGGTGCTGACGCTCGAACCGGGTATCGACCTGGGCCAGGGCCGCATCCTTGTGCACGAGGAAAACGTGGTGATCGAAGCCGAAGGCGCGCGCTGGCTGTCGCAACCGCGCGGGCGGGAAATGGAGATTGTGTGATGTCGCAGGCACTTGCCTATCGTCTGACCGAACCGCCGGGGCCGCGCCTGGGCCTGATCGCGCTGCAATCGGATGAAACCATCGAACGGGATCTGCGGCGGTTGCTGCCCGAAACGGTCGAGTGGATGGTCAGCCGCGTGCCGATGGCGCCCGAGGTCACATCGGATACGCTGGCGCAAATGGAAACCGCGCTGACCGGCGCTGCGGCGTTGTTTCCGCTCGGGCTGCGGTTCGATTGCATCGGCTATGGCTGCACCTCTGGCACAGCGCAGATCGGTGCCGATGTCGTTGCGGGTATGATCCGCGCCGGCGTTCGCGCGGATGCGGTAACCGAACCGCTTTCGGCGCTGGTTGCCGCCTGTGGCGCGCTGAACCTGAAACGCATCGCTGTTTTGTCGCCCTATGTTGCGTCGGTTTCGGACCGCCTGCACGGCGCGCTGGCGGGTCAGGGCGTGACGGTCGCCGATTTCGGCAGTTTCAACATTGCCGAAGAGGCGGCTGTCGTTCGCATCGATCCCGCGTCGATCCGCGACGCGGCATTGCAGGTGATGCGCGGATCCACCGCCGACGCGCTGTTCCTGTCCTGCACCAACCTGCGCGCGCTGGAGGTTGTGGAAACCCTGGAGACCGAGCTGAACCTGCCGGTTCTCACCAGCAATCAGGTGCTGGCCTGGCACATGCTCGACCGCAGCGGTGGCCCGTTGCATCCCGGCGCGCCCGGCCGGCTGTTTCGCGCCGCAAGGACCAAAGCCAAAGCTGAAAGTGAGAGCACATGAGCACATTCGACGAAGATCTGTTTGAAAAGGGGCTGGCACAGCGCAAGGCGACGCTGGGTGATGCCTATGTTCAGGGAAACCTCGACGCGGCTGACGCCTTCAGCCGCCCGTTTCAGGAAGCGATGACCGCGTGGTGCTGGGGCTTCGGATGGGGCGACGCGGCCATTGATCCCAAGACCCGCAGCATGATGAACCTTTCGATGATCGGTGCGCTGGGCAAGATGACCGAATGGGAAATCCACTGCCGCGGCGCCATCGACAACGGCGTCAGCGTGGAGGAACTGCGCGCGATCATCCATGTGATCGGGATCTATTGCGGTGTGCCGCAGGCGCTGGAGTGTTTTCGCGTCGCGCGCAAGGTTCTCGAGGAACGCGGCCTGCTATGATCGCGGGCGATGGTCGGTGTGGCGTTCTACCAGTGCGTCGGCGACCATCGATTTGCCGAAGGCCCGGCGCACCCGATCCATCGCCAGCTCCTTGCGGGCCAGAACATGCGCCAACTGCATGTTCAGCTTGCGGCGCGCCTGATCCGCCCAGGCCATCCAGACGACATCCGCACCGAACGGTCGCATCAGTTCGGTCTGCTCGGGCCGGTGCCGGGCCTCGGCCACCTGCGTGTCGAGCCGGGCCAGCCGGGCACGAATCTGCGCCTCTTCGTTCAGTAGCGGCGCGACCGCGGCATGTTCGTGGCGATATCTTGCGTCGGCGATGGTTTGCAGCGCCCTGAGTTCGGCCATCTTCATGCGCGGCCCTTCGCGCGGCGGCGCATGTCTTCTGCGAAACGGATGGCGGCGGCCACCGACCGGTACTGCGCCTCGGGTATCTCGGCGCCGATTTCAACAGCGGCGTGCAGTGCGCGGGCGGTCGGCGGGTCGTGATGGATGGGCACCGCCGCCTCCTGCGCCTTTGCGCGGATCGCGGCAGCCATTTCATCCACGCCCTTCGCCACACAGATCGGCGCGGCCCCGCGCGCCCTGCTCCACTTCAGCGCAACGGCATAGTGTGTGGGGTTGACGATCACCACATCCGCTGTCGCCACATCCGCGATCATCCGGTTGCCGGCAATCTGATATCCCCGCTGGCGGCGCTGGTTCTTGATGTGCGGATCGCCTTCGTTGGTCTTGGTTTCATCCTGCAATTCCTTGTGCGACATGCGGTTTTTGCGCATATGCTCGGCCTGTTGAAAGACCGCATCGGCGATGCCGATCACCAGTGATACCAGCAGCACGATCATCAGGAATTGCAGACAAAGACGGGCCATATAGGTTGTGGCGATGCCGGCCTCGGTGGTCATGGTCGCCGAAAGCTCGGGCAAATGCGCTGTCAGAAACCACCCCAGACAGACAGAGTAGATCACCAGTTTGACAAAGCTTTTGAAGAACTCGAACAGGCCGGCGCGCCCGAACTTGTTTTTCGCATTGCTGATCAGAGAAATGCGCGAAAGTTTCGGCACGAGCTTGTCGGGGGCGAAGACAAAGGCACGTTGCGCCAGCACCGCCGCAACGATGGCCACCGCCGGGGTTACAAAAAGCGCGAGCGTGCTGTCGACGACGCTACGCAGGATGCCGCCCATCAGCGGATTGGGCGCCCCGGCGAACATGGCGGCGGACAGGCTGTCGGATTGGTCCAGCATCACCACCATGCCGGTTCCAAGTTTCTCGACCATGAAGGGCCCGGTGGCGAAAAGCGCCAGAACCAGACCTGCATAGCTGGCAGTCACCGCGAGGTCGGCCGATTTCGCAACCTCGCCTTTTTCCCGCGCCTTTTGCAGCTTCTGCGGTGTCGCCTCGTGCGACTTGTCGGTTTCGTCTTCCTGTCCGCTCATGGGCGCACCGCGATCGGGTTGTCCGCGAAACTCATCAATGCATCCAGCCAGACGCCCAGCATCAGGGGCGCGGTCACGAACAGCAGCATCAGACCACCCATGGTAATGACCGGAGCGCCGACAAAGGCCACCATGAGCTGTGGCATCGCGCGGTTGATCGCGCCGAGCGCGAGGTTGTAAATGACCGACGCGATCACGAAAGGCGCAGACAGCGTGAAGGCCAGCGCAAAGGCCCGCGATACCTGATTGAGACCCCAGCCCGACAGCGCCTGCGCGTCAGGAAACCGCCCGGCCGGGAACAGCTGATAGGACAGAATCAAGAGTTCAGCGGCGCGCACATGCAGCCCGGACATGACCGCCAGCGCCAGCCCGGCCAGAACCAGAATGTATCCCATCGCAGGCAGCGGATCCACCGCCGCCCCGCCCAGGATCTGCGAGAGCGAGGTGGATTGCGCGGCGATCGATCCCGCCGTCTGCAACGCCAGAACGAACAGCCGCAATCCCATGCCCAACGCCAGGCCCACGGTGGTTTCGGTCAGGGCGAAGATGCCCAGACCCACCACATCGTCGGGCGTCTCCAGAGGCCCGACGCCAGGCGCCACCACCGCCGCGAAGGCCAGTGCCAGCATCAGCTTGATCCGTGTCGGCACCGAGCGTTCACCGAACGCCGGCAGAACCGAAACCAGCGCGCCGACCCGCAGGAAAACGATTGCAAAGACCCAGATCGCCTCGGTGGCAAGGTTGAGCACCGCAAGCGGAACGTCGATCATGCCGCCACCACCCCGACAAGCGCGGGGCGCGCGTCCAGCCCTATTTCCTCGAAGGACAGCACGGGGTTGCCCAACCCCTTGGACCTCAGAACCGTGCGCAGAAACCTGCGGCGCTGCATCGAAGTGACCACGGCGGGAAACAACCCGCGGTCGCCCGCTTCGGTCAGCCGCTCGGACATCGCCCTGGCCAGTCGGTTGAATTCATCGGGTGGCAGGGCCACGTCGATCCCGCCGCGATCGGCCTCGACCTGGTAGGTGGCGAACTTTTCCTCCCATTCCGGCGCCAGCTGCACCAGGGGAATGGTTCCGTCTTCACGCCGCATCTCGCCAACCAGCTGAAAACCCAACCGCTGCCGCACAAGCTCGCAGATCGAATCGGGCTGCGTTGTCACCAGCCGCGCCTCGGCGACCGCTTCCAGGATCAACGGCATGTTGCGGATCGACACCTGTTCGTCGAGCAGCAGGCGCAGCACCGCGTGCAGCGTGTCGATGGGCACCTTGTCGGGGATCAGCTCGTCCAGGAGCTTGCGATTGGCTTCGGACCGGCGCGGTTCCGAAAGGTTGACCATCTCGCCAAGGATGCGGCGCAAGCTCTTGAGGGTCAGAAGGCGGCTGAAATTGCGCTTGATCACCTCGAGAAGGTGCGTCGCCATGATTTCGGCGGGGGAAACGATCGTGACGCCGGCCAGCGCGGCATCTTCCTGATCCTTCGGATTGATCCACCGGGCCGGGGCGCCGTACACCGGTTCGACCACATCGCGACCGCGGGGCAGCGCCGCGCCGCGTTCCTCCGGCATCAGCGCCAGAACCAGTTCGGGGTGCAAAACCCCGCGTACCTGCTCGACCCCCTGAATGCGGATCACATAAGTGCCCAAAGGCAGGCTGGCGCGGTCGGTCAGGCGGATTTCGGGCAGGATAAGGCCAAACACCGTTGCCACATGCATACGCATGTTGACGATCCGCGCATCGAGGCCGGTGCCCGGGTCCAGCACCATGTTCACAAGATCGGCGGAAAACTCGACGTGCACATCGTCGAGATCCAGAACATCGCCCATCGGTTTGTCGGCCTTGGCCACGGGCGCCCGCGCGTCGGCTTCCTCGGCGGCTTTTGCGTTGCGGGCGCGGCTGTACATTCGCCATGCCGCCAGGCCCAGAACGATCGCACCGGCAATGAACGGCACGAAGGGCAGGCCGGGGATCAACGCGAACAGCACCATGAGAACCGCCACCGTTCCCAGAGCCGCGGGGTGACGGCCCATCTGTGCCAGAACCGCAAGGTCGGTCGATCCGCGTGCGCCGCCGCGCGCCAACAGCAGGGCCGACGCAATCGAGATCACCACCGCCGGTATCTGCGACACCAGCCCGTCGCCAACCGTCAGGATTGCATAGGTTTCGAATGCGCTGCCGATTGCCATGTCATGCACGAAAACGCCCATGATCAAACCCATGACCAGATTGAGCAGCGTGATCAGCAGCCCGGCGATGGCGTCGCCCTTGACAAACTTTGAAGCACCGTCGAGCGAGCCGAAAAAAGTGGTTTCCGCCTGCTCCAGCTCGCGCCGTTCCTTGGCCTGCGTGTGATTGATGGCGCCGGCGGACATATCGCTATCGATGGCCAGCTGTTTGCCAGGCATCCCGTCGAGCGCAAAGCGCGCGCCAACCTCGGCCATGCGCGTGGCGCCCTTGGTGATCACCATGAAGTTGACGATCAGCAAGACGCCGAACACCACCAGCCCGAGAAAAACGCTGCCCCCCATGACGAAATTGGCGAAGCCCTGGATCACGTCACCGGCAGCGTCTGTGCCCGTGTGCCCCTGGCCAATGATCAGCTTCGTCGAAGATACGTTCAACGACAGACGCAGCATGAGACTGGCCAGCAGTATCGTGGGAAACGCCGAGAAATCGAGCGGACGGTCGATAAAAAGCGTGACGGTAAAGATCAGGATGGCAAGGGCAAAGGAGGCGGCCAGACCGACATCCAGAACCCAGGCCGGCATGGGCAGGATCATCATGATGATGATCGCCATAAGCGCCAGTGCCAGCAAAACGGTCGGGCTGAAGATCGCCCGGATGTCCAATGAGTTCATGATGAATCGCCCCAGTTCGTCATGGTCCGTGCATAACAAGAACAGGGTTAACAACAGGTGTGCCGGAGCAAAGAGTGAGGGCCGCCAGGAAAGCAATGCGCGTCGGGCGCGGCTTTTGCGCTCACGGGTTAGCACAACCGGGCCGGGCCGGGTTTCACCAGCTGACCGGACCGTTGTCGTGATCGCGTCCAACCATGTGCAGCCGGTAGCCACCAGCGCACCTACTCAGCCCTCGAAGGCAAGCCACCGGATCAGCGGGTGCAACGCGTAGCTTGAATTGCACCTGATCCTGTCCAAGAGATGGGCAGCAGCTCAGAGGCCGCGCTTGCGGCACACCTTGGCCGTCGGCGTCCCGGTTTTCCGCTTCTTTATGATCCCACCTTTCGGCAGATTGTGTTTCACAAGACGCCTGCCGGGTAACGGATGATCTGCGCTTCGGCGAAACAGCTCTCGCGCATTCGCGCGCTCTTTCATGCGGCCTGACCTGCTCCCCTGAAAAGTCCTCGATTTGAGTTTAGCCTGTTATCCAATCGAGGAGACAGACAATGAAGAGAAGCCGGTTCAGTGAAGCACAGATCATTGGCATCCTGAAGGAACACCGGGCGGGCATGAGCGCGCCAGATTTGTGTCGGAAGCATGGTATCAGCGATGCGACCTTCTAAAATTGGCGGCGCAAGTATGGCGGCATGGAGGTCGCCGACGCCAAGCGGCTGAAGGCGCTTGAGGCTGAACACGCGAAGCACAAGAAGATGCTGGCCGAACAGTTGATGGATGTGGCCACGCTGAAAGAGATTCTTGGAAAAAACTTCCGAGGCCCGGTTCGAGGAGGAAAGCGGTGGACTGGGCCATGAAAGAGCGAAGCTACCCTTGCATGGTTGTCAGCGACAACGGCACCGAGCTGACGTCGAACGCGATGCTCAAGTGGTAGGAAGACCGCCAGGCGGAATGGCACTACATCGCGCCGGGAAAGCCGATGCAAAACGGACTGGTCGAGAGCTTCAACGGACGACTGCGGGACAAATGGGCTCTGTTGCACAAAGCCCTTGGGGGATTCACCCCGTGAATCCAGCGTGATAGCTGGATGGCATGAGCAGACCGATACCCCCGACCTACAAGATCAAGAACTGGCGGGCCTATAACGAAGCGCTGAAGCGCCGGGGC
>JANSXZ010000007.1 GCA_024742705.1 Paracoccaceae bacterium
GGTAGACCTGCCCCGGCACATCCGCCACCAGCGCCACCTTGATCCCGTCGCCATAGAGAAAATCGTCGCCGTCGCCGCCCGCAAGCAGATCGCCGCCCGCGCCACCGTCCAGAGTGTCGCCGCCGGCATCGCCAAAAAGCGCGTCCGCAGCGCCCGCGCCGGCCAGCGCATCGTCGCCGTGCAGCCCTTCGATCCAGTCCGGGCCGTCGGTGCCTGTCAGCCGGTCGTCGCCGGGGCCGGGCCCGCTGCCGTCATCGGGGGCGGGCAGGCCCAGAACCTGCGCGCGCACGTCGTAAGGCGTGAAGTCCACATCGGCGGTCGCGCCGGTCCAGGTGCTGTGCCAGGTGACGACCGCGTTGCCATCGGCCAGAACGGCGATATCACGGTTGTCCTGATCCGCCCCTTCGTAGGTGTTGACCTGAAAAGGCGGATCCACTGCGGTGCCGCTGGCATCGAACCGCCGGGCGTAGACCTCGTGGCGGGGCAGGTTGCCGCTGGGGCCTTTTTCGGTGCTGGGATCGAAGTACTGCTGCACCAACAGAAAACCGCCATCCGGCAGGGCGGCCACCTGCGATTGCCAGCTGCCCAGATCGTTGGGCCGAACCGCCGCATCGGCGGGCATCGCGACGACAAGGGTTTCGCCCGTTGCGGTGCCGTCGGCGCGCAGAACCCGCGCCTGGAATTCGGTGGTGAGCGCGAAGCTGGCCGGATCGGGCGTGAGCAGTTGCAGGTAGGATCCATCGGCCAGACCGACCATCGGAGAGGCCGGGCCGCGCGATATCACGTCGTCGAGGCTGCCACGCACGGGCCCGCCCGACAGCGTCCCGTCGGGCGAAAACGCCTGGGCGAAATTGAACACTTCGTGCCGCAGCGCGTCGGCGTCGGGCAAGTCGTGGTCGCGCCATGCAATCAGCGCGCCGCTGGCATTGGCGGCCATGGCCAGGCCGGCGGGGGCCGGGGCGGGCGCGTCAAGCGCGGTGCCGTCGCTCAGGATGCGCGGGGTGATCTGGGCTGCGCTGATCTGGATCGCAGCGCCGGCCGGTTCGCCTTCGGCGTCGAAGCTGCGGGCGAGGATCGCCTTGTCCCTGCCGAATTCCCCGTCATTCCGGGCCCAGCCGACCAGGAAGCCGCCCCCCGGCAGCGCCACGATGTCGTGAACGGCCACCTCGAAGGCTGGCGGCGCGGCCGTGATCACCGGGCCGCGCGGCGACAGGTCGGCCTGCAAAACCTGCGTGTGCAGCACCTCGGCGGCGCCTTCGCCCCCCAGAAAGGCCAGCGCGATACCGCCGTCGGCCAGCGTGACGGCGGCAACGTCGGGGCGCACGGCACCGTCCAGGTCGGACACGGCGGCGGCGGGGCCACGCGCGGTTCCGTCCGCATCGTAACTGCGGGCCATCAACTGCGAGTCGCGCCGCCCCCCGCCAAAGCCCTGCTCCCAGATCACCACAAACCCGCCATCGGCCAGATGCGTGACCGCCGGTTCATAGCCATAGATCGACGAATTCGAGGTGGGGGCCACGACCGAAGGGCTGACCTGGATTTCACCACCGACGAAACGATCGTCGGCCGGTGCGGGGACAGGGCCGATTTCAGGGGTGCTGCGGATGGTGACATCGCCGAAGCGGTCGGTCACGGTGACGTTGGCGCGCAGCGTCGCGCCCAGATCGTCCGGCCCGATATCGTATCGCGCGGCCGTGGCCCCGGGGATCGGCGTGCCGCCGCGCAGCCATTGATAGGCGATTTCGGCGATGCCGTCGGCATCGCGCAGCGTATTGGCATCGGCCAGCAGCGCGCCGTCGAGCGCCGGCGTGCCGAACACCCGCACCGTGCCTTCGACCGGGCTCTGCATCAGCATCCCGTCCGATCGGACCACCTCGCGCGTGCCAAACCCGTCGGTGTACGAGACCTGCAACCGCAGCGTCGCGCCGATGTCCTGCGCGGTGACGGCATAGGTATCGCCCTCGGCGCCGGGGATGGCGCGGTCGTCGCGCAGCCACAGGTAATCCGGCGGGCCCAGACCGTCGGCATCGCTCAGTGCGGTCAGGTCGGCCACCAGCAGGCTGCCGACGGTCGGGCCACCGTCGAAGCGGGGCAGGCCGGCGGGCGGATCGTTCCGGTTGGTGATCGTGACGGCAGGGGTGGTCATCTCTTCGGTGTTGCCGGCACCGTCGGTATAGTCCAGCCTTGCGGCGATGCGCTGGCCCACCTGCGCCTGGCCGGGGGTGAAATCGGCCCCGGTGGCGCCGGCGATGGCCGCGCCTTCCGACAACCACTGGTACGAGATCTGCCCCAGTCCGTCGGGATCGACGATTGAATGCGTTGCGCTCAGCAGGTCGCCCTGGCGCAGGCCGCCGGTGATTTCGAAGGTGCCTTCGGGCGGATCGTTGACATCGGCGATTGTCTGCGCCGGGCTGGTCACGGTTTCGGTGCGGCCCAGACCATCGGTGAAGCGCCAGGCCACGGCCAGATCCTGGCCCACGTCGCTCTGGGTGGGCCGATAGGTCGGCGAGGTGGCGCCGGGGATCTCCGAGCCGCCGCGCAGCCACTGATAGCTGCCGGGTTCGGCGATGCCTTCCGGATCGTCGATATCGTTGCGCAGCGCGCGCAGAACCTCGCCCTGGCGCGCGGTCCCGGCGATTTCGACGGTTCCCGTGGCGGGCCCGTTTTCCACCAGCCGCTGCACATGCCCCATACTGCCCGTATCGGCAAGGAA
This sequence comes from Paracoccaceae bacterium, assembly GCA_024742705.1. Classification (GTDB taxonomy): domain Bacteria; phylum Pseudomonadota; class Alphaproteobacteria; order Rhodobacterales; family Rhodobacteraceae; genus JANSXZ01. The sequence goes on from JANSXZ010000007.1 coordinate 2,714, forward strand.
GGTCGTCCAGGCCGCCAGCACGCCGCCGTCCGGCTGGGCCAAAAGCTGTGCGTCGCGGGGCACCGGCAGGCTGTCGGGGGTGATGGCGAAGGCATCGCTCAGCGGGGTGCCCGCCGCATCGAACAGCCGCCCCCGGAGCAGGTTGTCCGCCTCCCATGAGATCAGCAGATCGCCGCCCGACGTTTCGGTGGCCTGCACCGACGAGACGTCGGCGCGCGTCACTTCGAACGGGTCGCCCTGTGCCTGCAGGTCGGCGTCCAGAAGCCGGCCCCTGACGATGGCCTCGCCCAGGTGGACCGGGCCGATGTCTTCGGTCCAGATCGCCAGATACCCGCCGTCGGCGCGCGGGGTGAAGGCGAGATCGGTGTCTGACTGGTCTGTCGCGATGGTGCCGGCATCCAGTTGCACCTGCGGCCCGTCCGCGCGGCCGCGCGAATCGAGCTTCTGGCCGACGAAGACGTGTCCGGCCAGCGCTGAGTTCATCGACAGCCAGGTGGTGACAAAGCCGCCTTCGGGCCCGGCCACGGCATCCACCGTCTGCAGGGTGTTTCGCGCCCCGGCCAGGGTGCCTTCGCCCAGCACCTGCACCGCGATCGGCGCCCCGGTGATGTTGGCGCCTTGCGCGCTCAGGATCAGGGTGTTGATGCCAAAGCTGCGATGCCCGGCGGTGCTTTGCTGGTAATGATCCCAGACCATCGCGATCTCGCCGGTGGTCAGCCGGACCAGTTGCAGGCCGCTGTCGGAATGCGAGCGGTAGATCGCGTCGTATCTGTCGAAAAGGGGTTGCAGCCCAAGGTCCAGCGGATCTCCGATGGCGGTGCCGTCGGGGGCGAATATCCGGGCGGCGTTATAGTTGCCGTGAACCGCCAGCAGGTTCCCGTCGGCCATCTCGACCAGCTTCAGGTCGTCGGTTGCGTTGATCAGCCGGACCGGTGCGGCCAGCGGTGTCAGATCCGGCGCCAGCCGGTGCATGTAGACGCCGCGCGCATTGGGATCGGCGGACGTATAGAGCATCGCCAGCGTGCCGTCCGACAGCGTCAGAACCTGGGTCAGGGGCCCGTCCTCGACGCGCAGCGCGGTTGTTTGGCGGCTTCCTGTGGCGGGATCGAGACGGGCCGGATGATCGGTCATGCTGGGGCCTTTCGCGAGGTTTGACCCATGTGCGCGGCACCCTAGCACCCCCATGCGGCCCCAGTTCAAGTCTTGCCAGCGCGGTTTTTGGCCCTTTCAGGATGATTCGGAGCGGCCACCAAGGCGCCACCGGCCGCAGCCGGCGGCGCGCGACGCGCCTTGCCATCCGTGGCGGGCGGCGTCAGCTGTTGGGGCGCACGCGGGCCGCGCTCTTGTCGGCGAATGCGGCCAGCCGGTCGCGCGCGTCGGGTTGGGTGTTGACCACGCCGGCAACCACCGCCTCGGCATAGGCCGCATCCAGTGCCGACATGTTCTGCATGTGGCTGATGGCCGAACAGATCGCGAAATTGGTCAGCGGCAGGTTCTGCGCGGTCTTGCGGGCGATCTCGTGGGCGGCGTCGAAAACCGGGCCGTCGACGATGTATTGCGCAAGGCCCAGATCGACAGCCTGCTGGCCCTGGTACACCCGGCCTGTCAGCATCATGTCGATCATCCGCGCCTTGCCCACCAGATCGGCCACCCGGATCGTCGCGCCGCCGCCGGTGAACAGCCCGCGCTGGCCTTCGGGCAGGGCGAAATAGGCGCTGTGGTCCATCACCCTGATGTGCGCCGCGCTGGCCAGTTCCAGCCCGCCGCCCACAACCGCGCCCTGCAAGGCCGCGATCACCGGAACGCCGCCGTATTCCATCTTGTTGAAGGCCTCGTGCCAGCGCAGGCAGACATGCATGAAATCGGCGGGGCTGCGGTCGGCGTCGTGATGTTCGATCAGGTCCAGACCGGCGCAGAAATGATCGCCCGCACCGGCCAGAACCACCGCCCGCACGCCCGCGCGCGGCGCATCCGAGAAAAACCGCACCAGCTCCTCGATGGTGTCGATGTCGAGCGCGTTGCGCTTGGCGGCGCGGTTCAGGGTCACGACCCAGACGCCATCGGTCTGGGCCTCGATGTCGAGGTTGTTGTAGCTGGCGGTGTCGATGTGCAGCGTCATGGCAGACCTTGTGCTTTGGGATGGGTAAAGAGCGTGCGGCGCGGGCCGCGCCGGGGCGCCGGTGGGCGCGGTGCGGTGCAGGGCGGGTGCGGCATTGGCCGATCATCAGAAGTGCCGCAGCCGGCATCGTCTACGGATGCGGCGCCGGACGCAAGCGCGCAGTTGCACGCCGGCACCCGCCGCCACGTCACAGAAAGGCAAAGCCGAACAGCATCACGCTGGTCGCCATGCCCATCACCGGCACGAACAGCGGAACGCGGAAGCATTCCGCCACCGGCGGCGCGCGCAGTTTCAACCGGATCAGCGCGGCATTCACAAGGACGAACACCGTCAGCACGATCTGCGATGTCCGCTCGGCCAGCGCGTCGATCGGCAACAGCCAGGCCAGGCCGACAATCGCCGCCACCACCGTCAGCGTTGCCACGACCGGCGTGCGCGTCCGTTCGGACACCATCGCCAGGGGCGCCGGCAGATGCCCGCGGTCGGCCAGTCCGAACAGCACCCGCGACGCCATGATCATCTGGATCAGCACGCCATTGATCGTCGCCACCACCGCGATCACAGAAAACGACTGCCGCAGGCCCTGCGGCGCGGTTTCGAACACCAGCAACAGCGGCGCCGCCGAGCCCGACAACCGCGCCAGCGGCACCGCCAGCAAGACCGCAACTGTGGTGCCGACATAGAGAACCGTCGCCATGACCAGCGTCCAGAGGATGGCGCGGGGCAGGGCGCGAATGGGGTCGCGCACCTCTTCGGCGACATTGGCCATGTCCTCGAATCCGACAAAGGCGAAGAACGCCAATAGCGATGCAGCCCCGATTCCCACCCATTGCGGCCCGATCGGCGGCGGGCGCAGATCGGCCAGAGCGACACCGGCGTGCTCTGCCACGAACAGGCCCCAGAAGATCACCAGAAGCAGGCCCGAAATCTCGATCACCGTGATCACCGCGGCCACGGCCACCGATTGCGCGATACCCCACAAGGCGATGCCGCCCATCGTCGCGACCACGCCGAGCATCAACAGGTCGCGCGGCAGCGCTGTCAGATCGTGCAGGTACGAGGCCGCGCCGATGGCCACCGCCGCCGCCGAAACCATTCCCGAAAGCGCCACGGCCAGCCCGACGGCCACCGTCAGCCAGGCGGCGCGGTCGCCGAACCCGGCGGCCACATAGGCCGCCTCACCGGCGCTGACCGGGTAGCGGGTGGAAAGCTCGGCATAGGAAAACGCGGTGAAGGCCACCACGAAGGCCGCGATCAGAAACGACACCGGCGCATGCGGGCCGGCCTGCGCGGCGGTCGCGCCGACCAGAACATAGATGCCCGCCCCGACCGTAACCCCCAGCCCATAGAGCGTGAGAAGCGGGGTGTTCAGCGCCCGACGCAGCCGTTGCGTCGGCACCGGGCCTGCGGGCGTGTGGTCAGGGCGGGTGAAAGGCATGGCTATCTGTGGGACCGGACGGTTGCGGGATCTGCCCGACGACTACCGCACCCGGGCAGGCGGTGTCTTGATCCGCATCAAGCGCCGCGAATGCCCACCGGTCAGCGCCGCCGCACCTCGCGGGCGTTGCGCGCACCGGTGACACGGATCACCCGCACGCCTTCCAGCTGGCCCTGCGACAGGCTGCGCGCCACCGTCAGACGGCGCGACCGCTCGGGCCCCACGGGGCGCGGATTGACCGGCATCACCACATCGAAGCTGTAGCTCAGCACTCCGTCCACCGGCGTTTCATCCGCGCTCAGCGGGGTCAGCCGCAGATCGTAGCCGCCCTGCCGGTCGGCCACCCCGGTGGCATGAATGATGGCGCCGCTCAGCGTGCGTTCCACGCGCACCTCGGTCACCGTGCCGATCGCGGTCCCGGCATAAATCTCATCCTCGCGCCGCAACATCCGGCTGCGTTCGGGCAGCAGCGGGTTGACCGGCCGGTCGCTTTCGGCCGGCGCGGCGCTGTCGCTGCCGAACCAGTTGAAGGGGTTCAGCCGGCTCTGGCCCAGACCGCATCCCGCCACGAGGGCCGTCATCAGAACCATTGCGGTGAGGGATTTGAACATGGCGCACCTGCCGTCGCATGGGGTTTGCCGATCTGCTACCGCATATCCGCGCCGTTGAAAAGCGTCATGGCAGGGGCTGGACAGGGCCGCGGACGCGACATAGGTCTGCCACAGCCGCAAGGGAGAACGCAGATCATGGCCCAGCCCGCATTCGAGGAGATCGTCGAGGATTTCGCCTTTCTCGACGATTGGGAAGACCGCTATCGCTATGTGATCGACCAGGGCAAGGCGATGGCGCCGCTGCCCGAGGCCCTCAAGGTGCCGGCAACCCGGGTGGAAGGTTGCGCCAGCCAGGTCTGGCTGCACCCCACCATCGAGAACGGGGTTTTCAACTTCGACGGCGAAAGCGACGCAATGATCGTGCGCGGCCTGATCGCGGTGCTGCGCCGGCTCTATAACGGTCTGCCGGTGGCCCAGGTGGCGGCGGTGGACGCGCGCGGCGAAATGGCGCGGCTGGGTCTGAACGATCATCTGTCGGCGCAGCGGTCGAACGGATTGCGCGCGATGATAGAACGCATCCGGAACACCGCGCAATCCGCCGCCTGACCGCGCGCCATCCGGCCCGGGGCGCCTGGCCGGGCGCCGTGCGATGCACGCATCGCGGCCATGCGCCGCTGGCGGTTCCGGTTTCGCGGTCCTATGATAAGAACGTGACCAGCCCGGCCCCGAACGGTTCGGCCAGAAACGAAAGCCCGATATGCGCGATTTGAAGATTCCCGCCCAACGCCACCCGGAAAAAGCCCGCCGCCCCGAAACGGCGCAACCCAGGAAACCGGCATGGATCCGCGTCAAGGCGCCCTCCGGCGAGGGCTACGCCGAAACCGCCCGCATCATGCGCGAAAACCGCCTGGTCACCGTCTGCGAAGAGGCCGGCTGCCCCAATGTGGGCGAATGCTGGTCGCAGGGCCATGCCACAATGATGATCATGGGCGAGGTCTGCACCCGCGCCTGCACGTTCTGCAACATCGCCACCGGCAAGCCGCCCGAGGCGCTCGATGCCTTCGAGCCGGGGCGCGTCGCGCATGCCGTCGAAAAGCTGGGCCTGAACCATGTCGTGATCACCTCGGTCGACCGTGACGATATCGAAGACGGCGGCGCCGATCACTTCGCGCAGACGATCCGCGCCATCCGGCACCGCGCACCGGCCACGACCATCGAAATCCTCACCCCGGACTTTCTCAAATGCGATCCGGCCGTGCTCGAAACCGTGGTGGCCGCCCGTCCCGACGTGTTCAACCACAACCTCGAAACCGTACCCGGTCTTTATCCACAGGTGCGGCCGGGCGCGCGCTACTTTCATTCGCTGCGCCTGTTGCAGCGCGTAAAGGAGATCGATCCGACCATCTTCACCAAATCCGGCATCATGGTCGGCCTCGGCGAAGACGGGCAGGCCGTGCGCCAGGTCATGGACGACATGCGCGCCGCGGATGTCGATTTCCTGACCATCGGCCAGTACCTGCAACCCACCCCGAAACATCACCACGTCGATCGCTTCGTACCCCCCGAGGAATTCCGCGCCTACGAACAGGCCGCATATGGCAAGGGCTTTCTAATGGTCTCGGCAACGCCGCTCACGCGGTCGTCCTACCACGCCGGCGATGATTTCCAGCGCCTGCGCGAGGCCCGGATGAAACGTCTCGCCGCGCGCTGACACGTTTCCTTTCGCCACAGATATCCCGGGGGAGGTGCCCGGCGGGCACCGGGGGCAGCGCCCCCGGACCACCGCTCAACGCCAGCGCATCGGCTGGGTCTGCGCCCAGTCGGGCCAGTAGCCGAAACGCTCCAGCCCGAACAGCACCAGGCAAACCGCGATCACCGCGAAAGCCAGAAGAACCTGCCGCGCTGACGGCGGGTTGCGCGCCCATTGCGCCATCCGCAACAGCCAGTATAAGTTCACTCCGCCCGCCTCATGCCGGATCGACGAAGCGCACCTTGCCGATGTGCGGCAGGTTGCGGTTGCGCTGCGCATAATCGATGCCATAGCCCACAACAAAGGCGTCCGGGATCTCGAAACCGGTCCAGTCGGCGCTGAAGTCAACCTCGCGGCGGCTGGGCTTGTCCAGAAGGGCGATGGATTTCAGCCGCGCGGGTTTGCGGCTGCGCAGCAGGCGCATCACATGGTTCAGCGTGTGGCCGGTGTCGACGATATCCTCGACAACCAGAACGTCGCGCCCTTCGATGGCGCCGCGCAGATCCTTCAGGATGCGCACCTCGCGGCTGCTCTGCATCCCGTCGCCGTACGAGGATGCCTCGATGAAATCCACCTCGATGGCCATGTCCAGTTCCCGCACCAGATCGGCGATGAAGATGAAACTGCCGCGCAGCAGGCCCACCACGACCAGCTTGTCGGTGTCCGCGAAGGCTGCCGCGATCTCGCGTGACAGCGTTTCGATGCGCGCCGCGATGGCCTTGGCCGAGATCATCTCGTCGATGACATATGGACGCTCTGGCATGGCTTCCCCTTGATTTCGCGGCCCGATCATACGACATCGGGCGCTCACGTCACGAAGGAAATGCAAGGCCGCCCATGCCCAGACACGCCGAAACCCGCAAACTGCCATACAGCGCACAGCAAATGTATGATCTGGTGGCCGATGTTGCGGATTATCCCCGGTTTCTGCCCTGGTGCGCCGCGGCGCGCATCCGCTCGGTCACGCCGCGCGGCGAGGCCGAGGTGATGGCGGCGGATCTGGTGATCAGTTTCAAGGTGTTCCGCGAACGCTTCGGCAGCCGCGTCACGCTCTGGCCCGCCGCGCGCAAGATCGATACCGAATACATCGACGGCCCGTTCCGCTACATGATTTCGAACTGGGGCTTTCGCGACGTCGAAGGCGGTTGCGAGGTGTCGTTTCATGTCGATTTCGAGTTCAAGAACCGGGTGTTGCAGGGTATCATCGGCGTCGTCTTCAACGAGGCGATGCACCGCATCGTGCATGCCTTCGAAGCCCGCGCCAAGGAACTCTACGGCTGACGCCGCCAACCGAAAGCCAAGCCATGACAGATCCTCTCGCCGCCCGACTGGCCCGCTTTGCCGCACTGGATGCGCGGCCCGCCGAAACCGCCGGGGCAGTGGCCGCGCTTTCGGCTCTCGACTGGCTGGCCTGCGGGCTTGCGGGCGCGGATGAACCGGTTGCCACGCTGGTGCGCGATCTCGCGATGTCCGAGGGCGGAACCGGCGAAGCGCATGTTTTCGGTGCCACACAGGCTTTGCCCGCGCGCGCGGCGGCCCTGGTCAACGGCACCGCTTCTCATGCGCTCGATTACGACGACACCCATTTCGCCCATATCGGGCATCCATCGGTGGCGGTTTTTCCCGCCGCGCTGGCGATGGCGGCGTCGCGCCATGCGGATGTGGCCGCGATGATGCAGGCGGCGCTGATCGGCATGGAACTGTCGGTTCGGGTCGGTCTGTGGCTGGGGCGCGGGCATTACCAGACCGGCTTTCACCAGACCGCAACCGCCGGTGCCTTTGGTGCCACGGCGGCGGCGGGCCGTCTGATCGGGCTGGATGCGGCGCGGATGACCCATGCGCTTGCGCTCTGCGCAACCCGCGCGGCGGGGCTCAAATCGCAGTTCGGCACGATGGGCAAACCCTACAATGCCGGCCTTGCGGCTGAAACCGGCGTGCAATGCGCGCGGCTGGCGGCGCTGGGTTTCGTGTCGAACCCGGAGGCGATGGATGGGGCTTCGGGATTCGGGGCCACCCATTGCGGCGCCGACCATAGGGATGCCTTTGAAGGCATCGGTGACGACTGGCTGTTCGAAACCGTCAGCCACAAGTTTCACGCCTGTTGCCATGGCCTGCACGCCACGCTCGAGGCGATGGCCGACACCGGCCTTGCCGGGCCAGAAGTGGCCGAAGTGATCGTGCACACCCATCCACGATGGCTGAGCGTGTGCCATCAGCCCGCCCCCGACACCGGGCTGGGCGCCAAGTTCAGCTATACCACCGTGGTGGCAATGGCGCTTCTGGGCGTCGACACCGGCCGCATCGAAAGCTTTTCGGATGCGCTGTGCACCCGGCAGGATCTGCGCGCGCTGCGCGAAAAGGTGCAGGTGGTCGGTGACGAAGATCTCAGCGAAATGCAGGCCCGTATCCGTGTTCTGCGTCGCGATGGCGAAACCGTGACGGCGTTTCACGATCTTGACGCGCCGCGGGATCTGGCGGCGCGGCACGACAGGGTGACGCAAAAGGCGATCCGCCTGATCGGCCCCGACAGGGCCGCGCGCGCCGCCGATCTGATCGCCGGCAATGGCCTGGCGGCCGAACTGGATGCCTTCATCGCCGGCTGAACGGCGCCTTGCGCGCTCAGGCCGCGCCTTCGGGTGGCAGCGCCCCGGCCAGAAGCGCCAGCGCATGGTCCCGCGCGGCAATGCGCACCCGGTCGCGCCCCAACGCACCGAATTCCACCGTCTGCGTGGCGACGGGCGCGCCGGCGCGGGCAAGGGCGAAACACACGCGGCCTTCGGGCTTCGCATCCGATCCGCCGGGCCCGGCAATACCGGTGATCGCAACCGCAAGCTGCGCCAGCGAACGGTCGAGCGCGCCGCGCGCCATTTCGGCGGCCACCGGTTCCGATACGGCGCCGTGCCGTTCCAGTGTCTGCTCTGCCACGCCCAGCATCTGCTGCTTGGCCGCGTTCGAGTAGGTGACGAACCCGCGTTCGACAACCGCCGAGGATCCCGCGATGTCGGTCAGCGCCGCGCTGACCATGCCACCGGTGCAGCTTTCGGCACAGGCGATCATCACCCCGGCGGCGCGCGCCCGCGCGATCAGGTCGGCAACCGCGGTCACAGCAACAAGACCCCATGCGCCAGCGCGGCCAGAACGATGACACCAAGCGCGGCGAAAACCCCGGCGATCACGTCGTCCAGCATCACCCCCAAGGGATCGGCGCGGCGGTCGGCCCATCCGACCGGGCCGGGCTTGGTGATGTCGAACAGCCGAAACAGCACGAAGGCGGCGATCCAGCCCGGCCAGAGCAACGTGATATCCAGCCCCGAACGCCAGGCCGGAAACGACAGCGCCAGCAGCGCAACCCACTGGCCGGCCACCTCGTCGATGACGATCTCGGATGGATCGTGATCGCTCTGGCCCGCCGTCGTCATCCGCGTTGCCCACAGCCCCGTGGCAAAGGCCACCACCACCGCGCCCAGCAACAGGGGAAACCCGCCCAGCACATGCAGCCCCCAGCCCAGCGGAAGCGCCACCAGCGATCCCCAGGTGCCCGGCGCCGGGCGCAGATAGCCGGTGCCGCCCACGGTCGCGATCAGCCGCGCCAGCACCATCATGCCGGCACCAGCGTCGCCGTCGCGATGGCGGCGATGCCTTCGCCGCGGCCGGTAAAGCCCAGTTGTTCCGAGGTGGTCGCCTTGACGGAAACCCGGTCTTCGTCGATGCCCATGATATCGGCCATCACCGCGCGCATGCGCGGCGCAAAAGGCCCGATTTTCGGGGTTTCACAGATCAGCGTGCAATCGACATTGCCCGGCACATATCCCATTTCAGCCGCCAGCGCGACGGCATGGCGCAGGAAGATATCGCTGGCCGCGCCCTTCCACCTGGGATCCGAGGGCGGAAAATGCTGGCCGATGTCGCCGCGGGCCAGCCCGCCATAGATCGCATCGGTGACCGCGTGAAGGCCCACATCGGCGTCAGAGTGGCCGATCAGCCCCCGGTCATGCGGCACATGCACGCCGCACAGGGTTACATGATCGCCGGGGCCGAATTTGTGAACGTCGAAACCGTTCCCCAACCGTATATTCATGGCGTTCCTCAGGATACTGGCCGCGCGCGAAAAATCCTCGGGCGTGGTGATTTTCAGGTTGTCGGCCTCGCCGGGCACGATGGTGACGGCCAGGCCGGCGGCGCGGGCGATTTCCACATCGTCGGCGGCGGGTGTTCCGGCGGCGCTGTCATGGGCCGCGACGATGGCGTCATAGTCGAACCCCTGCGGCGTCTGCGCGGCAAACAGCGCGCTGCGGTCGCGGGTGCCGCTGACGCGGCCATCGTCGGCCACCCACAGCGCATCGGTCACCGGCAGGCCCGGCGCGGCGGCCGGCGCATCCTTCAGCGCCGCGATCACCCGCTGGATCAGCGCCGGGCTGACACAGGGCCGGGCCACGTCGTGAATCAGAACCTGCCGCACGCCCAGGCCGGCCAGCGCCTGCAAACCGCTGCGCACCGATGCGGCGCGGTCGGCGCCGCCGGGCGCCAGGATGTATCGCCCGGTCGCGGCGAAGCCATCCCACCGCGCGACATCGTCCGGATCGAGAACCAGAACGACGCGTTCGATCTGCGGCACCGCCGCAATCCGCGCCAGCGTGTGTTCGGCGACGGCCCGTCCGCCAAGGTCGCGCCATTGCTTCGGCACTCCGCCGCCCGCCCGCAAGCCCTTGCCGGCGGCAACGATAATGGCGGCGATTGTCATGAATTCCGGCTTTCTGCTGTGACACCCGTTGTTTAGAACGTGTCGCCGGGGGACGCAATCACCCCGTCCCGATTGCCCAATTTATAGGCGCATGGCGGATTTCGCGCCTTGATGACGGCGCTGACGATTGTGCAACCTATTGGGAATAGGATACCCCTCCTTCATCTGCACAAGGTTTAATCAGGTGGTTGTTCATTTGGCGCAAATCGCTCTGGACCCTCCGGTTTTCCTGGCTCCCATGGCCGGGATCACCGACCGGCCGACGCGCGATCTGGTCGCGGAATTCGGGGCCGGGCTGGTGGTCAGTGAAATGATCGCCAGCGCCGACATGGTCAACGCGCGCCCAGGCACCCGTGCGCGCGCCGAACTGGGCGCCGACGTGGCCGGCACGGCGGTGCAGATCGCCGGCTGCGAGGCGGTCTGGATGGCCGAGGCGGCGCGCAGGCTGGAAGACGGCGGCGCGCGGATCATCGACATCAACATGGGCTGCCCGGCGAAAAAGGTGACCAACGGCGCATCGGGATCGGCGTTGCTGAAGACACCGGACCATGCGTTGCGCCTGATCGAGGCGGTGGTGGGCGCGGTTTCGGTGCCGGTCACGCTGAAGACGCGGCTGGGGTGGGACGATGCCAACCGCAACGCGGTTGACGTGGCGCGCCGGGCCGAGGCGGCGGGTATCGCCATGATCACCATCCACGGCCGCACCCGCTGCCAGTTCTACAAGGGGCGGGCAGACTGGGCGGCGATCCGCGCCATCACCGATGCGGTATCGGTGCCGGTGATCGCCAACGGCGACATCACCGATGCGGCCGAGGCGCGGGCGGCGCTTGCCGCATCCGGCGCCGCGGGGGTGATGATCGGGCGGGGCGCCCGTGGCCGGCCCTGGCGGCTGGCCGAGATCGCGCATGGGGTTTTTGGCAGGCCCGCGCCGCGTATTCCGCGCGACGCAGAGCTTGTGGACATGGTGATCCGCCATCACGAGGCCTTGCTCGGGTTCTACGGTATCGAAACCGGCCTGCGTTGCGCGCGCAAGCATCTGGGGTGGTACATGGATGACGCCGGCACGCCGCCGGCGCTGCGCCGGGCGGTTCTGACCGCGCCGGACGCCCGCGCGGTGCACCTTCGGCTGCCGGACGCTCTGATCCGCGACAGGAAGGTGGCCGCATGAAATCGGACGGTTCGATCTGGGCATCGCTGCCGGTGCCCGCCCTGCTGATTGACGCGGACGATCGCATCATCGATATCAACTCGGCCGCCGAAGGCTTTTTCAACGCGTCGGCGCGGGCGGTGGTGGGCGCGCCGGTCTGGGACCAGGTCGCTGTCGACGCGCCTCTGGAAGAGGCGTTCCAGCGCGCCCGGCGCAACGGCACGCCGCTGTTCGTCAACGATGTCGATGTCGGATCGGGCGGGCGCGCCCCGTTGCAGAGCGCGCTTCAGATCGCGCCGCTGGTCGGGCATCCGGGGGTGATGATCCTGATGATCTCGCCGCGCGAACTGGCCGGCCGCATGACCCAGAGCCATTCGGTGAAATCCGCCGCGCAATCGGCGATCGGCATGGCCGAGATGCTGGCCCACGAGATCAAGAACCCGCTGGCCGGGATCACCGGCGCGGCGCAATTGCTCAGCATGAACCTGTCGAAGGACGATCTGGAACTGACCGACCTGATCGTCGCCGAAAGCCGGCGCATCGTGAAGCTTCTCGAGCAAGTCGAGCAATTCGGCAACCTCTCGGCGCCGGATTTCAAACCTGTCAACATCCACGACGTTCTCGACCGCGCGCGCCGCTCTGCATTGCTGGGTTTTGGCGCGCACATGAACATCGTCGAGGATTACGATCCGTCGTTGCCTTTGGCCTATGGCGATCCCGACCAATTGCTCCAGGTCGTGCTGAACCTGTTGAAGAACGCATCGGAAGCTGCTGATTCAAAAGGTGGAACAATCCGAATCCATTCGTTCTTCGAACACTCGTTCCGGCTGCGCCGCTCGGATGGCAGCGGCCAGTCTTTGCCATTGCAGGTGGAAATCATCGACGACGGGCCGGGCCTGCCCGAAAAGATCAAGGCCGATGTCTTCGATCCCTTCGTTTCGGGGCGCGAGAACGGCACCGGCCTTGGGCTGGCACTGGTCAGCAAGATCATTTCGGACCACGACGGCTGGATTTCGGTGACTTCCGTGCCTGGCCGCACCGTGTTCCGGCTTTCGCTGCCGCGCGTCCCGCGCGAGCTTGCCACATCTTCCAAGGAGACGCCCTGATGGACGGTACAGTATTGGTTGCCGACGACGACCGCACGATCCGCACGGTCCTGACCCAGGCCCTGACGCGCGCGGGTTGCAAGGTGCATGCCACCAGTTCGCTGACGACGCTGATGCGCTGGGTCGGCGAGGGCAAGGGCGACGTGGTGATTTCAGATGTGGTAATGCCGGATGGTAACGGTCTGGAAATGCTGCCGAAAATCGCTCAGGATCGGCCCGGTCTGCCGGTGATCGTGATTTCTGCGCAGAACACCATCATGACGGCGATCCAGGCGGCCGAGGCGGAAGCCTATGATTATCTGCCCAAGCCTTTCGATCTGCCAGACCTGATGAAACGCACGGCGCGGGCTCTGGAATTGAAGCGGCGCGCGCGCGGCGAGCCGCGCGCCGAGGAAAACGAACGCCCCGACGAATTGCCGCTGGTCGGGCGCACGCAGGTCATGCAAACCCTTTACCGTCTGGTGGCGCGGGTCATGAACACCGATCTGCCGGTGTTGATTTCCGGCGAAAGCGGAACCGGCAAGTCGCTGATCGCCAAGGCGATTCACGATTTCTCTGACCGCCGGTCGCTGCCTTTCCTTACCGTCACGGCCAGCGATCTGCGCGAACTGGAAGGCCCGGCGCGGGTTTTGGCGCGGGTGCGCGGCGGAACCGTTCTGATCGATGAAATCGGCGACATCGAGGAAGAGATCCAGGCCCGCATCGTGCGGATGATGGATGCGCCGGGCGATCATGTGCCGCGTTTCATGGCCACCACCCAGAGCGACCTTTCCGCGGCTATGGATGGCGGCCGCATGCGCCAGGATCTCTACTATCGGCTGTCGGGCGCTCTGGTGCATGTGCCGTCGCTGCGCGAGAGGGTCGATGACATCCCGCTGCTGGCCGAACACTTCCTCGCGCGGGCAGAACGCGAAGGCGCCCCAAAGCGCGATCTGAGCGCGGATGCCGCCGAACTGTTCCGCGCCTACAGCTGGCCCGGCAACGTGCGGCAACTGGAAAACGCGATCCGGCGGCTTGTGCTGACCAGCCGCGCCGAGGAAATCGCCAAGAGCGAGGTCGAGGTGGTGCTGGGCAACCAGCCGGAAATGGAGCCGGTTCTGGGCGCGCAGGACAGCGAGAAGCTGTCGGGCTCGGTGGCGCGGCATCTGCGCCGTTACTTCGATCTTCATGGCAACATGCTGCCGCCACCCGGATTGTATGGGCGGATCCTGCGTGAGGTCGAGGCGCCGCTGATCGAGATCGCGTTGGACGCCACCGGGGGGAATCAGGCGAAATGCGCGGATCTGCTGGGCATCAACCGCAATACGCTGCGCAAGAAAATCACTGAACTCGATATTCAGGTGACACGCCGCCGCAAATTGATGTAAAAACGCCACAGAACCGGGGCGAGCGTGTCACACACGTGCAACAGACTCCGGGATATGGCGGTCGGTCGCTCTGGCGACACATCATGATGAGGGCAGGCAGTGGCGTCCCGGTCACAAGCAAGCATTTGGGCCCGCAGGTTCCAGCATCTCCGGCGCACCCGCCGGGCCCAGAATGTTGCGACGCTGGGCCTGGTGATGCTGGGGCCGGTTCTTGCGCTGGCGACGTTCCTGGTGCTGGGTCCGCTGGACCAGGGCGCCTCGGCGCTGGCGCTGCGGTTCGTGCTGCTGGCCGACCTGGTCTATGTGCTTGCGGTGGCGACGCTGGTCTTGGGGCAGGTGGCGCGCCTGGTCGCGGCGCGCCGGGCGCAATCGGCCGGCTCGCGGCTGCACCTGCGGCTGACAGGGGCCTTCGCGCTGCTGGCGCTGATCCCCACCGTGACGGTGGCCATCTTCGCCGGCCTCACGGTGAACATCGGCCTCGAAGGCTGGTTTTCGGATCGTGTCCGGCAGGTTGTGGGCAGTTCGCTGGCGGCCGCCGAAGCCTATGAAGCCGAACAGCGCGAGGATCTGGCAGCCGATGCCGCCGCACTCGCCCGGTTTCTCGACAGCAGCCGCCGCGCCACCTTCTTCATGACCGATGGCGAGGTGCGGCAGGTTCTGGGCCAGGGCCAGAGCCAGATCCAGCGCGGCCTGCGCGAAGCCTATGTGATCGACGGCACCGGCGAAATCCGCACCCGCGGCGAACGTTCGTACCTTTTCGATTTCGAACAGCCCAGCGCCGCGCAGATCGAACAGGCCACCACCGGCACCCCGCTGATCATCGAGGATTGGGACAACAACGAATTCCGCGCGCTGGTGCGGCTGGAGGCCTTCGTTGACAGGTTTCTCTATGTCAGCCGCGAGGTCGACGGCGAAATTCTCAGCCTGCTCGATGAAACCAAGGAGACGGTGCGGCTCTACCAGCAGCTCGAAAACGAACGCGGCCGCGTCCTGTTCGAATTCGGCCTGCTCTATCTCGGTTTCGCGGTCATCCTGATCCTCGCGGCGATCTGGCTGGGATTGTGGTTTGCCGAACGGCTGTCGCGCCCTGTCGGGCGGCTGACCGGGGCGGCCCAGCGCGTGGGCGCGGGGGATCTGGACGTGCAGGTCGTCGAAGAGGAGGGTGACGACGAAATCGCCATGCTGGGGCGGTACTTCAACCAGATGACGCGCCAGTTGAAGGCGCAACGCGGCACGCTTTTGGAAAACACCGATCAGATCGAACGCCGCCGCAGGCTGTTCGATTCGGTTCTGGGGTCGGTCACATCGGGGGTTGTCGGGCTGGACCCCGACGGACGTGTCACCTTCGTGAACCGTTCAGCGCGGCGGCTGCTTGATTGGTCGGGTGGAGAACAGGCGCTGGCGCTGGCGTTCGCCGTGCCCGAGTTCGGCCCGCTGTTCGACACCCTGCGTCACGGTCCGGCGGAAATCGCCCAGGGCGAAATCAAGGTCACCCGTCAGGGCAGGGCCGAAAACCTTCTGGTGCGCATGGCCACCCGCGAGGGAGACGACGGCGATCTGGAGGGCTATGTGGTGGCGTTCGACGATGTCACCGATTTGGTCAGCGCCCAGCGGATGGCGGCCTGGGGCGACGTGGCCCGCCGGATCGCCCATGAGATCAAGAACCCGCTGACACCCATCCAGCTGAGCGCCGAGCGGATCAAGCGCAAGTTCGCGCCGCGTCTGGGCGACGACGCCGAGAAGCTGGAACAGATGACAGGCGTGATCATCCGCCAGACCGGCGATCTGCGCCGCATCGTCGACGAATTCTCGAAGTTCGCGCGGATGCCCGAACCCGAGCGCCGCACCGAGGATATCGTGACGCTGGTGCGCGATATCGTGTTGCTGCAACGCACAGGACAGCCAGGCGTGCGGTTCGAAACCGATCTGCCGCCGGCACCTCTGAACCTGGAACTTGATGCGACGATGATCGGTCAGGCGCTGACAAACCTGATCAAGAACGCCGGTGAAGCCATTGAAACACTGTTGGAAAAATCACCACCCGAAGATCTGGTGCCGCAGGTGCATGTGCGGCTGACGCGCGGCACGGGCCAGATCGAGATCACCATAGCCGACAATGGCATCGGCCTGCCGGAAGATCGCGCACGGCTGTTCGAACCCTATGTGACCACCCGCAGCCAGGGCACCGGCCTTGGGCTGCCGATCGTCCGAAAGATCATCGAAGAACATGGCGGCACGCTGAATCTCGAGGATGCGCCGGTGTTTGCCGGCCAGACACGGCACGGTGCGATGGCCGTGATCCGCCTGCCGATGGCGCAGCCCGCCCCGGCGACCACCTCCCGTAAAACAGAGCTACAGGATTGAACATGAGCGACATTCTGATTGTAGATGACGAGCGGGACATCCGCGAACTGGTGTCCGACATTCTCGAGGACGAAGGCTATGCCACGCGGCTGGCCGGCCAATCCGATGAATGTATGGATGCAATCCGCACCGAACCGCCGGCGCTGCTGATCCTCGACATCTGGCTGAAAGACAGCGCGATGGACGGAATCGATATCCTCAAGACCGTGAAACGCGAATACCCGGATGTGCCGGTGGTCATCATCTCGGGGCATGGCAACATCGAAATCGCCGTCGCGGCCATCAAGCAGGGCGCCTATGACTTCATCGAAAAGCCCTTCAACATCGACCAGTTGCTGGTGGTGATCCGGCGGGCGATGGAAACCTCGCGCCTGCGGCGCGAAAACTCCACGCTGCGCCGGCGTGACGCGGGCAGCGCGGAAATGGTTGGATCTTCCGCGGCGTTCCGCACCCTCGTTGGGCAATTGGACAAGGTCACCAAATCCAACGGCCGGGTGATGCTGACCGGGGCGGCGGGATCGGGCAAGGAGGTGGCCGCGCGTTACATTCACGCCCGGTCGAACCGGGCCAGCGCGCCCTTTGTCACCGTCAACTGCGCCAGCATCGAACCCGAACGCATGGAGGATGTGCTTTTCGGCCGTGAAAGCTCTGATCGCGGCATCGAAAAGGGCCTTCTCGAAGAGGCGCACGGCGGTGTCGTCTATTTCGATGAGGTCGCCGACATGCCGCAGGGCACGCAATCCAAGATCCTGCGTGTGCTTGTGGACCAGCAGTTTCAGCGGGTCGGCGGCTCGGCGCGGGTGCGCGTGGATCTGCGGGTGATTTCGTCCACCAACCGCGATCTCGAGGCCGAGATCCGCGCCGGCCGCTTCCGCCAGGAACTGTATCACCGGCTGAATGTGGTGCCGATTCAGGTGCCTTCGCTGGCTGACCGCCGCGAGGATATTCCGGCCCTGGCCACCCATTTCATCAAGGCCTGCAACGCCACCCAGGGCCTGCCGATCCGCCCGGTCAGCGACGAGGCGGTGGCGTTGATGCAGACGATGATCTGGCCGGGCAACGTGCGGCAACTGAAGAACCTGATCGAACGGGTTCTGATACTGGGCGATGGCACCGGGCCGATCGAAGCGCGTGAATTGCCCGCCGACGATGAAGGCGGTGGCGGCGAGGGGCGTGTGGTTTTGTCGGGGGCGATGGCCACGCTGCCGCTGCGCGAGGCACGCGAGGCATTCGAGCGCGAATACCTTCTGACCCAGATCAACCGGTTCGGCGGCAACATCAGCCGCACCGCCAGCTTTGTCGGCATGGAACGCAGCGCCTTGCACCGCAAGCTGAAATCGCTGGGCGTCGTCACCTCGAGCAAGGGCGGTGGCCGCATCGCCTATGTCGACGAGAACGACACAGCCACCGCCGACTGATTGCCGCGTCCTCAGACCATGGCGAAAATGCGCGCCGGCCCGCCGGTGCCGCCCCGGTGCTTTGGCGCTCCGATCACCAGTGTCGCGCCGGCGGCTGGCACCCGGTCGAGGTTGGCAAGGCATTCGATGCCGAAACGCCCGGTCGGCAGCCACGCGTAGTGGGCGGCGAAATCCTGCGATATCCCGTGGTCCAGCGATAGCGTATCCACCGCGATGGATTGCGCCCCGGTTTCCTCCACCAGCATCTGAGCGGCCTCGACGTGAAAGCCGGGATAGTGCTGTGCAGTGCCATCGAAATTGCGGAAACCGTCGCCGTCCACCTTCGAGGCCCAGCCCGAATGCATCGCCACACAGGCATTTTCGGGAATGTCGCCGTGGCTGGCCATCCAGGCCTTCAGATCGTCGGGCGTAACCTGGGCGTCGGCGTCTTCGGCGGCGCGCGCGGCGATGTCGATCACGCAAAGCGGGGCGATCAGGCTGGACACCGGGATTTCATCCACCGATTGGCCGTCGGCCGAGAAATGCAGCGGCGCGTCGATATGCGTGCCGGTGTGTTCGTTGACTGTCAGCCGCAACAGGTTGAACGAATGTTTGGCAAAGTTGAACAGCTGCTCACGCGAGAACTGCGATTCCCCGAAATAGGTGGGAAATCCTTCATGCAACGTGTGGGTCATGTCTTCGACAGAACCATGCCCGGCGGCCATCGCAGGGGTTCCGGCCACACCGGACACGGCTGCGGCCGCGCCGGCCATCGCCGCACCCTTGAAGAAGCCGCGCCGCGACAGCATCTTTTCCTTTACCCGGTTCATCACGCAGATATCGCACATGGTATTGTCTCTCTGTTGTTGTCAGGTTTGCAAAACGCCGGCCCGCGTCTGACGCGCGGTGTCGCGATCGTTCGCAACCACGATGCAGCAGGTCCGGCCGCCTGTCACGCGCGACCTTGGAAATCTGTTCCCGTGGCGTGCGGCGGGGCGCTGGTGCGCGCAAACCAAGGGCGCGCGCCTGCCGGCACGCGCCCATTTGTCTTGCAGCGTGGCAACCGCCCCCGCGGCGCCCTTCAGTTCGAGATCACGTCAACCGCGTCGTAGCCAGCGGTGAAGCCGCTCAGCGATATGCGCGCCGTCACCTTCTGATCCGGGGCGGGCGCCGGCACGATCGTCAGAACGCCCTCTGCGCCGCGCTTGAAGCTGTCGACATCGGCCTGGGTCAGCCCGATCTGGGCGACGCATCCGATGGGGCTGCAATAGGAATAGTTGTAGCGTTTCGCGCTGCCGCCATCCACCGCAATGGTCATCTGGGCGGTCAGCAGCGTTTCGAGAGGCACCACGATGGTGGCCCCGGCAACCGCTTGCCCGGCATTGGCCAACCGGAACAGCGAAATCTCGGCCAGAGGGTTGTCGTTCTCATCGCGCAGGATCTGCAACAGCGAACAGGGATCCTTTTCCGCCTGCGTCTTGATGCAGGCCAGTTCCCAATCGCCGAACGATTGGGCGGCATAGCGTTCGCCCAGTTGCGGTTCGCCATCCACCGGCGTGCCAAGATCGAGCTGGGATGTTTCGGTATCCGTGGCGGTGCCGGTATCTGTCTGGGCGGACAGCGGTGTCGCCAGACCCATTAGCGCGGCGAGGGACAGGGAAGTCAGATGTCTGAACATGAAGCTCTCGTTGGTTGGTTGGCGTCGATGTGCGGTGTCTAGCATGGCGTGCGGCGGGTGTCAGTGGCTTTCGCCGCAGCGGGCGCCGCACCGCCGGTGGCTTTGAAACGCAGGGAGCAAAACCAAAAGGGGGCCGCGTGCGGCCCCCTTTTACGATGCGTTCTCCCCGTCGGACTGGCCGACTTAGTTATTGCCGGAACGTTACGAAAGGGGCTGTGGCGGGTCAACTGCAAACGCCCTGCGGATCCGGGTTTTGCAGCGGTTTTTTCGGGTTTTCGCGTGTCTGGCGCCGTGAGCGCGCAAAAAAGGCCGCACCCGGAGGCGCGGCCAGTCTGACAGGGAGGAAGTCAGCCCGGTGCACCACCACGGCGCATCGGACAAAAACACTATGGCAGCCAAGGGTTAAGAATGTATGGTCGCGCCGAATGATACATCGGGGGCACAATCGTGGGCGAAAACGGTATTTTCATCGGCGGCGGTGGCCCCGGCTATGGCACGCCGCAGCGTCTGGCGCTGGGTTATGCCAACCGCCACGGCCTGATCGCGGGCGCGACGGGCACCGGCAAGACGGTGACGCTGCAAATCCTGGCCGAAGGTTTCTCGCAGGCCGGCGTCCCGGTTTTCCTGTCCGACGTGAAGGGCGATCTTTCGGGCCTGGCCCTGGCCGGGCGCGCGGATCGCAAGCTGCACGGGCCTTTCATGGAACGGGCCGCCACCATCGGGTTCGACGATTTCGCCTATTGCGGTTTTCCGGTCACCTTCTGGGATCTTCTGGGCGAACAGGGGCATCCGGTGCGCACCACGCTGGCCGAGATGGGGCCGCTTTTGCTGGCGCGGCTGCTGGATCTGACCGAAGCGCAGGAGGGGATCCTGAACATCGCCTTCCGGTTGGCCGATGAACAGGGTCTGCCGTTGCTCGACCTGAAGGATCTTCAGGCGCTTCTGGTCTGGACCGGTGAAAACCGCGCCGATATTTCGCTGCGCTACGGCAATATCTCGGTTGCGTCGATCGGTGCGATCCAGCGGCGTCTGCTGGTGCTCGAGAACCAGGGCGGCGCCGAGATCTTCGGCGAACCGGCGCTGGACCTGGCGGACATGATGCGCGTGGCTCCGGACGGGCGCGGCGCCATAAACATCCTTGCCGCCGACAAGCTGATGGCGGCACCCGGGCTTTATGCGACGTTCCTGTTGTGGCTGCTGTCGGAGCTGTTCGAGGATCTGCCCGAGGTGGGCGACCCGGAAAAGCCCCGCCTTGTGTTTTTCTTCGACGAGGCGCACCTGCTGTTCGACGACGCGCCAAAGGCGCTGGTCGACAAGGTGGAACAGGTTGCCAGGCTGATCCGGTCCAAGGGAGTGGGCGTGTATTTTGTCACCCAGAACCCCGCCGACGTGCCCGAAGATATCCTCGGGCAACTGGGCAACCGGGTGCAGCACGCGTTGCGTGCATTCACCGCGCGGGATCGCAAGAACCTGCGTCTCGCCGCCGAAACCTATCGCGAGAACCCGCGCTTCGATACGGAAACGGCCATCCGCGAGGTTGGCGTGGGCGAGGCGGTGACGTCGATGCTGATGAAAAAGGGCGTGCCCGGCGTGGTCGAGCGCACGCTGATCCGCCCGCCGTCGTCGCAGCTGGGCCCGATCACGCCGGAAGACCGGCGCGCGATCATGGCCGCATCGCCGATGGCGGGCAAATACGATCTGCGGCTGGACCGCAGTTCGGCCTATGAGATCCTCGCCGCCCGCGCCAGTGCCGCCGCCGCGGCGGCCGAAACCGCCGAAGCCGAAGCCGAAGCGGCGGCCACCGCCACGCGCGAATTCAACGCCGCGCGCCGGTATTCGGGCACGCGTGTCGCCCGTTCGACCGCGCGATCCACACGCGGCGACGACAGTTTTGGCGCGGCCATGGGCAAGATGGTGATGAAGGAACTGACCGGCACCACCGGGCGTCGGCTGGTGCGCGGCATCCTCGGCGGGTTGTTCAAGGGCCGCTGAGGACGCGCCGGCCCGTCACTTCTCGGGGATCAGACCGCGCGGGCTGAACCGCAGCACCAACAGCAGTATCACACCCATCGTCAGCAGCCGCATATGCGCGGCGCTGTCCAGAAGGTGCTCCTTCAGGGCGCTGCCATCGGCCAGTCCGGCGGTCAGCGTCTGGATCACGAACAGGCCCATCGGCTCGACCTGAACCCAAAGGAACCAGATCAGGAACCCGCCCAGGACCGCGCCGAAATTGTTGCCCGATCCACCGACGATCACCATCACCCAGACCAGAAACGTAAAGCGCAGCGGCTGGTAGGTGCCGGGCGTCAGCTGGCCGTCCAGCGTTGTCATCATCGCGCCCGCGATGCCACATATGGCCGAACCGAGGATGAACACCTGCAAGTGGCGGCGCGTGACATCCTTCCCCATCGCCTCGGCGGCCACCTCGTTGTCGCGGATCGCGCGCATCATCCGGCCCCAGGGGCTGCTCAGTGCCTTTTGCGCCAGCCACAGCAGGATCAGCAGAACGATGGCGAACAGCACCGCATAGCCCGCCTTGACATAGAGCGTTGAGGCGGTGACCGGATCGAACCCCATCGCTGCCGCCCGTTCCACGAAACCCGGATCGTTCTGCAGGTCAACCTCGTAGGGCACCGGGCGCGGCAGACCGACCACGTTCTTCACGCCGCGCGCCAGCCAGTCCTCGTTCTTGAGGATGGCGATGATGATCTCGGCGATGCCCAGCGTCGCAATCGCCAGGTAATCCGACCGCAGGCCCAGGGCGGTCTTGCCGATGATCCATGCCGCGCCCGCCGCCAGAAGCCCGCCCACCGGCCAGGCCAGCAGCACCGGCAGACCAAGCCCGCCCAGAAATCCCGTGCCCGCGGGATTGACCCGCTCGACAGCGGCAACGCCCGGATCGAAGATGGCGCGATAGATGAAGAACCCGGCCACCAGCAGCACCAGAACCGCCAGCGACCGTGCCCGCCCCGGCGCCATCCGGTTCATCAGCAGCGCCGCCGCCACAATGGTGGCCGCGCCCATCGCCAGCCCGGCCAGAACGCCCAGCCCGCCCGCGGCCCAGGCTTCGCCCACGGGCGGCATCGAAACCAGCACCGTCGCCAGCCCGCCCAGCGCGACGAACCCCATGATCCCCACGTTGAACAGCCCGGCAAACCCCCATTGCAGGTTCACGCCCAGCGCCATGATCGCGCTGATCAGGCCCATGTTCAGGATCAGGAGCGCCGAATTCCAGCTCTGGGTGAAGCCGGTGATCGCGATCAGCGCCGCAACCAGCGCAAACAGCGCGACGTTCTTGACAGAGCCGGTCATACCGATTTCCCCTTGAACAATCCGGTGGGTCGGAACAGCAGCACAATCAGCAGGATCACAAAAGACACCGCCAGCTTGTAGTCGGTGCTGAGCAGCTGCACGAGCCCGTCCGGCGCCAGCGTTTCCGGCAGGACATATCCCGCCACCTTCTTCCAGGCATAGGTGATCGTCACCTCGGAAAAGGCGATGACGAAGCCGCCGGCGATCGCGCCCAGCGGATTGCCCAGCCCACCGACGATGGCCGCCGCGAAGATCGGCAGCAGCAACTGGAAATAGGTGAAGGGCTTGAACGATTTGTCCAGTCCGTACAGCACCCCCGCCACCGTCGCCAGCGCCGCAACGATCAGCCAAGTGTACATCACCACCCGCTCGGGGTTGATACCCGAAAGCAATGCCAGGTCCTCGTTGTCGGAATAGGCGCGCATTGATTTCCCGGTGCGCGTGCGGTTGAGAAACCAGAACAGAAGCGCCACGACGATAACGGCTGTCACCACGGTGATGCCCTGGCTGGTCTTGATCGCCAGACCCTCGCGCAGCCCGGTCATCGCCTTGAATTCCCGGGCCGAAACGATGAACCGTTCGCCATCGGCAAACCGCTGGTCGTTGGGTCCGATGATGAACCGCACGAGGCCGTTCATGATGAACATGATGCCCATCGAAACGATCACGAGGATCACAGGCTTCGCCTTTTGCGCGCGGTAGAACCGGTACACCATCCTGTCAGTCAGCAACAACAGCGCTACACACCCAAGAATCCCGAAGGGCAGGGCCAGCAACGCGGTCGGCAAGGGCCCCAGGCTGATGCCCATCGACTGGAACCACCAGGTGACAAGGATCGTCACCATGGCGCCAAAGGCCATCGTGTCGCCATGGGCAAAGTTCGAGAACCGCAGGATCCCATAGATCAGCGTGACCCCCAGCGCGCCCAGCGCCAACTGACTGCCATAGGCGATCGCCGGCACCAGAACGAAATTCGACAATGCGACAATCGCGTTCAACAGGTCCATCTGTGTTCCTTTCGCACCGCGGGGTGAGGGTCTGTCAGGGGCTGCAGCCGCGCTTCGGGCGCACCTTGCGTGGTGGCAAAGGCCAACAGGTCGCCGCCCCGATCGAACGCCGGCCCCGTCATCCGCCCAGAAAACTCTTGCGTACGTCCGGATCGTTCAGCAACTCCCGCCCCGATCCGGTGAATGCATTGCGCCCTTGCACCAGAACATAACCGCGGTCGGCGATCTCCAGCGCCTGCCGCGCGTTCTGCTCGACCATCAGGATGGGAATCCCGGTGCGCGCCACCTCGATGATCCTGTCGAACAATTCGTCCATCACGATCGGGCTCACCCCGGCGGTCGGCTCGTCCAGCATCAGCACCTTGGGCTGTGTCATCAATGCCCGCCCCACGGCGACCTGCTGGCGCTGCCCGCCCGACAAGTCGCCCGCCGCCTGGTGGCGCTTCTCCTTGAGGATCGGAAACAGGTCATAGACCTGCGCCATCGTGCCCCGGAAATCGTCGCGCCGGATGAACGCACCCATCTCCAGGTTCTCTTCCACCGTCAGCGAAGTGAAGATGTTCGATGTCTGCGGCACGAACCCCATGCCGCGCACCACCCGCGCCTGCGGGCTCAGCGCGGTGATGTCCTCACCGTCCAGACGCACCGAACCCGACCGCACGTCCAGCATCCCGAAAACGGCCTTCATCGCCGTCGACTTGCCGGCGCCGTTCGGCCCCACGATCACGGCAATTTCGCCCGGATTCACGGCAATGGTGCAAGCATGCAAAATATCCGGCCCCTTGCCATAACCCCCGGTCATCGCCTCACCGATCAGAAACGGGCCATCCTCGCCCGCGCGCGGCGCCGCCACGCTCACGCCACACGCCTCTTCATCTTGCCGGGAAAACTCCGGGGGGAGCCCAACGGGCGGGGGGCTGGCCCCCCTCCGACACAAGCCTTCATGCGCCCACCTTTTCCTTGTTCTTGAGACCGGTGCCCAGGTACGCCTCGATCACCTGCTCGTTGGCCTTGATCTCGTCCAGGGTGCCGGTCGCCAGAACCCGGCCTTCGGCCATGCAGATCACCGGATCGCACAGCCGGCCAATGAAATCCATGTCGTGCTCGATCACCACAAAGGTATAGCCGCGCTCGTTGTTCAGCCGCAGGATCGCGTCGCCGATGGTGTTCAGAAGCGTCCGGTTCACCCCGGCGCCGACCTCGTCGAGAAACACGATGCGCGCGTCCACCATCATGGTCCGCCCAAGCTCCAGCAGCTTTTTCTGCCCGCCCGACAGGTTGCCGGCGCGTTCGTCGCGCAGATGGTCGATGGTCAGGAATTCCAGCACCTCGTCGGCCTTGGCCCGCAATGCGCGCTCTTCCTCGGCAATGCGGCGACGTCCGAACCAGGTGTTCCACAGGGTTTCGCCCGACTGGTCGCCCGGCACCATCATCAGGTTCTCTCGGCAGGTCATCGACCCGAATTCATGCGCGATCTGGAAGGTGCGCAGCAGCCCCTTGTGGAACAGGCTGTGCGGTGGCAGGCCAGTGATATCCTCGCCGGCCATCGTCACCCGGCCCGATGTCGGCTTCAACACCCCGGCGATGACGTTGAACAACGTGGTCTTGCCGGCACCGTTCGGTCCGATCAGACCGGTGATCGAACCCGGTTCAATGCGCAGGCTGGCCCCGTCCACCGCGTGAAACCCGCCAAAATGCTTGTGCACGTCCTCGACGACGATCATCGCTGCTCCTCTTGCGTGGTATCTTGTGCCGCGAACGGTTGCACGACGGCCCGGACGCGATGCGCGCCCGGGCCGTCGCCTTTTGCCGGTGCGAAGTACCGGATCAGCGGTACTGTGCCGTGGTGATCTTGCCGCCTTCGACGACGATCTGGCGATAGTTGCCGGCGCTTTCGCCCGGTCCGATCAGTTCCACCGCCGTGGCGCCCACATAATCGACTTCACCGCCGTCCTTGAGGATCTGCAGCGCCTTGGCCAGTTCGCCGGGGAAAATCTGTTCGCCTGGGGCATTGGCCACGTCCATGATGTGGTCCTTGTAGTCGCCCGGTTCCATCGAACCGGCCGCCTGCATCGCCAGCATGATCAGCGCGGCGGCGTCATAGGCTTCGGGGGTGAACGGCGATGTCGCGTCGAAGGCGCCGGCCACCATGTCGGTGTACATCTGTGCGCCTTCGCTGTCGGTGCCGGGGTGCTGGCCGGTCGATCCGTCGATGTCGCTGCCGAAGTTCTCTTCCAGCTTGGCGCCGATCATGCCGTCGGGGAAGTGGAAGGTATCGAAGGCGCCGGTGTCCAGCGCCGCGCGCACGATGCCCGATCCGCCCTGGTCCACATAGCCCGCAACCACCAGGCGGTCGCCACCGGCTGCCGCCAGCGCGCCGACTTCAGCCGAGTAATCCGCCTTGCCGTCTTCATGCGCCGCGTTGATCGTCACGGTGCCGCCGGCCGCTTCGAAGGCCGCCTGGAAGCTGTCAGCAAGGCCCTTGCCGTAGTCGTTGTTGGTGTAGGTCACCGCGACTTCCATGATGCCTTCTTCCATCAGCACCTCGGTCATCACCACGCCCTGGCGCGCGTCCGACGGGGCGGTGCGGAAGAACAGGCCGTTGTCTTCGGCGGTCGACAGCGCCGGCGACGTGGCCGAGGGTGAAATCATCACCACCCCGTTGGGCACCGCGACATTCGACAGGATCGCGCCGGTCACACCCGAGCAATCCGCGCCCATGATGCCCTTTACACCGTCCGAGGTGATCAGGCGGTCGCCGCGCCCGCGTCGATGCAGGTGCTGTCCGCGCGCACCGGAACGACCGTGGCACCGTCCAGCAAGAGCCCGCTGTCGGTCACTTCCTTCATCGCCAGTTCGGCACCGTCCGCCATCGACGGCGTGAGCGATTCAATCGGGCCGGTAAAGCCCAGGATGATGCCCAGTTTCACTTCGGTGGCGTGGCCGCCGGCGAAGGCGGTTCCGCTCAGCAAGGCCGTGGCCGCGGTGGCCGCAAGCAGTTTTTTCATGTTTCAACTCCCATGTTGGAACTTAACGTTCGCGCCTGAGCCTATGCAAAGGCCAGACAAAAGAAAAGTAATATCCAATGCGGTTCCGCGCGCACACGTTCGCGTCATCTGCACTGCGCGCCGGCTGGGCAAATACGGCTGTCGTGTTATCTGATGCACCGACGAAACTGGAGGATGTGACATGCGGATTGCAAGCCGGATTCTGGCGGCGGCAGCAGCGGCGGCCATGGCGGTGGCGGTAGTTGCCGCGGGCGCGGTGGCGCAGACGGTCGAAACCTCGGCGGGCACCCTGAGGCTCAGCCGGATGATCGACGGGCTCGATACGCCATGGGCGATCGGGCTCCTGCCCGACGGCGGCTTTCTGGTGACCGAGCGTGACGGCCGCCTGGTCCATGTGGGTGCGGATGGCGCGGCCCGCGATGTGGCGGGCGTGCCGCCGGTGGCGGCGCGCGGGCAGGGCGGATTGCTGGACGTGACGGTGGCGCGCGACTTTCACCAGACGCGCGAGATCTGGCTGAGCTATTCCAAGCCGCAGCCGGGCGGCGGGGCCGGCACGGCGCTGGCCTCGGCCCGGCTCAGCCGTGACGCGCGCCGTCTGACCGACCTGCGGGTTCTGTTCGAGATGAAGCCCGGCAGCAGCGGCGGCCGGCATTTCGGCAGCCGCGTCGTCGAAGCCGCCGACGGCACGCTGCTGCTGACGATCGGTGACCGAGGCGACCGGCCCTCGGCGCAGGATCTTTCGGTGCACAGTGGCAAAATCGTGCGGATCGCACGCGACGGCCGGGTGCCGGCCGACAATCCCTTCGTCGGCGTGGCCGGGGCCCTGCCCGAAATCTACTCCTATGGCCACCGCAATCCGCAGGGTGCGGGGCTCGATCTGGATGGCCGCCTGTGGACCGCCGAACACGGCGCGCGCGGCGGCGACGAGGTGAACCAGCCGCGCGTCGGGCGCAACTATGGCTGGCCGGTCATCTCATACGGGCGCCACTATTCGGGCGCCAGGATCGGTGAGGGCACCGAGGCGCCGGGCATGGAGCAGCCGGTGTTCTACTGGGATCCGTCCATCGCGCCCTCGGGGCTTTTGGTCTATTCCGGCAAGCTCTGGCCCGAATGGCGCGGCGATATCTTCGTGGGCAGCCTGAAATTCGGCTATATCAGCCGGCTCGAAGGTGATCCGATGCGCGAGGCCGAACAGATCGGCGCCCCGCAGACAGGACGCCTGCGCGACATCGCGGAAGCCTCGGACGGCGCCATATGGTTCGTTTCGGCTGCCGATGGCGCGGTCTGGCGCATGGCGCCGCGCTAGCGTCAGGTCAGCAGCATCTGGTCGTCGAAACTGGCCAGGGCGCTGTTGAGAAAGGTGATCTCGACGCTGCCGTCGGCGAAAACCACGCTGGTGCCCTGTTGCGTCAGAAGCGCCCGCGCGGCGTCATCCGACGCATAGTTGAAGGCGGTCAGATCCAGTTCGTCCCAGGGTTCGAGTTCGAGAACGGTGTGCTTGCCCACATGGTCGGGCGCAAAGACGAAACGGTCGGACATGCTGCCGCCGGCCAGGATGTTGTCGCCCGCGCCGGCGTTCAGCGTGTCGTTCACGCCCTGCGCGCGCATCCAGTCCTCGAGCGGTTGGCGCTGCGCCAGGATGAATTCGCGGCTCTGGGCGAAACCCTGCACCAGTTCGGCGCGGCTCAGGCCGTCGTTCAGCGCGGCGACCCATCCGGCGATGCCGGCCTCTTCGCCCTCGCGGTTCAGCACGTTGCGGTAAAGCTGCGCCACCAGGGCGCCATCCTCGAGCGCGCCGTAGGTCTGGGTGAATTCGGGGCTCAGCACGAACCCTTCGACAGCGCGAAGGTAGGGCGTGCCGCTGGCCAGGCTATCGGACCAGCCCAGAAAACCCGCCACGTCGGGCAAGCGGTCCAGCGTTGCCTGATACAGGCGGAACACGTCGCCGGCCTTCCACTGCGGGTTTTGTTGCAGCGTGAAATCCGTGGCTTCGGTGGCGATCCTGGCGGTGTATTCGGCGCTCTGGGCAAACCCCAGCAGGGCGTTGGCAAAGCTCATGCCGTTGCCGATCGCCTCGCCCCATGCGGCACGACCGCCGGCGTCGGCGGGGCGGTTCAGGACGTTCAGGTACAACTGGTCGACAAAGCCGAAAGCATCGGTTTCGGAATAGCGCGCGCGGAATTCCGCGCTGCCGGTGAAGCCGGCGGCCACGTCGTGCACATCGTGCGATCCGGTGAACATCCGCAGGGTCCAGTCCTGAAAACCCGCGGCGTCCGGCGTCCGGCCGAAGGCCGCGCCATAGAGCGCATAAACCTCGAGCGCCTGTGGCATGGCATGGGCGGCGGCGAACCCGCCGGCAAAAATGCTGTCGTCGCCCTGCGTCGCTTCAAAACGCTGGCCCGAGTGATCGCCGATCAGGGTTTCGTCGTACACCGTACCCTGCAACGTGGCGCCGGCTTCGGCGCGTTCGACCAGCGGCGACCAGATGCCCAGCGCATGCAGATCGGTCACGAAGATGTCGCGCGCCGGCTCGCTGTATTGCGCGTTCTCCAGCGGCTTTGCCAGCCCCACGGACCAGCCTGTCGTTCCGGGCACGGCGCCGCTGTATGTCAGGTAGCGGCCATCGGAAGACAGCACCACATCGCGGATCGACAGGTTGCCGCTGTAGGCGACGCCGTTCAGATCGACGGCCGCGCGGTGCAGCGTGCCGTTGTGCATGTCGCGCACCAGTAGGTCGTGCGCGCCGCCGGCATCGCCGGGCAGGTGGCCCTTGACCGGGCTGGCAAAGGCGATGAAACGGCCATCGCCGGACATGTCGAAATGCTGATACGATTCGTTCCGCGCGCCCGCGGCGATTTCCGACGGGGTGCCGTCCTGGGTGCTCTGGGTTATTTCGACGATGCTGCCGGTGGCCATGTTGCGCAGGAACAGATCGCTGTCCAGATCCGCCTCGGCGCCGCCCGAATGGCTGTCGGAAGCGTGTCCAAGGCTGTCGAACAGCACGAACAGCCCGTCGTCGGACACCCGCGCCGTGGAATAGAACCCCTGTTCCACCAGTCCGTTGGCACCCTCGTAGCCGGCATTGGTGATCACCGGGGCGGACGTGCCGGTGGCGATGTCGATCAGGCTCAGCGTGCGGCCCGCCGCCGTGTCCAACGGCGCAAGCAGAACCTGCCGCCCGTTGCCTGTCACCTCCTGAAGGCCCAATGCCGGATTGCCCTCGGGCGCATTCAGATCGCTGGTTTGCACCGTGCCGTCCGGCAGCCGGCGCAGAAACTGAGCATCGGCCAGAGCCAGCTCCTTGTCGGCCAGGGTCACACCTTCGGGATCCTCGGCGCGGAAATCGTAGAATATCGTATCGTCAGGCCCGAAGACGCCGAACAGTCGGCTGACGTCGTTGCCGCCTTGTTCCAGCTGGATGCGCTCGGCGGTGCTGGGCGTCAGCAGGGTGGTTTGATCGCCCTCCTGAAGGTAGATCCCGTTGTCGCCGTAGAAATAGAAATAGAACCCGTGGAAGAAGTAGGTATCGAAATCGACCGCCTTGACCAGAACCTGGCTTTCATCCGAGGACACCGCGTAATCCTGGATCGAAAACGGCGATCCGGTATCCTCGCGGGTGGGGGTCACTACAAGGTTGGCGAGCGGATCGGTGATCGCGCCTGTGCCCATGTCGACCCGCAGCAAACGGTTGTAGAGAGAGGTTTCGAGACCGAGGCGGGCGTTGCTGTCGTTGAGGAAATAGAACCCCTGCGCATCCGCCGAAAACTGCGCGCCGCTGACGGAATTCGAATCGGAAAACAAGTTCTCGAATGTGCCGGCCGGGAACAGGCCCTGGATGCTTACAACCGAATAGTCCTGTTGATTGCCGAACAGAGGCATCGTGCGGTCTCCTGAAAATATAGGCGCGGCGCCGGGGCCGGATGCCCGCAATAGGGCGGCGTGTCGGTGACCAAGTCAACCGGCGATTGACGGTCCCGGCGGTTTCAGCGCGTTGCGCGCCAGCGCGAAGTAGATGGAATCGCACCATGTTCCGGCCACCTGCACGGTGGCGCGCGCGCGGTGGGTTTCGACGAACCCCAGCTTGTGCAGAACCCGCGCCGATGCGCCGTTGCGCGGGTCGATGTCGGCGGTGATCCGGTCGAGATCGGGGTAGGCCGCGAACACGTCGGCCAGCGCGGCGCCAACCGCTTCGGTTGCATAGCCCCGGCCCCAATACCGCGGATGCAGGATGTATCCCACCTCGGGCAGTTGCCAGCACCCGGCCTTGCCGATCACACGGCCGTCGCGTTCGACGATGAATTCATGCCCGCCGCGCGCCGTCATCATGTAGTCGAGAAGCCCGGCCGTCTCGTCGCGCGAAAACGGCGGCCGGTCCCAATAGCGCATGGCCAGCGGATCGCTGAACACCTCGTGCAGCGCCGTCAGATCGTCGCGCCGCGCCGCGCGCAGCACCAGCCGGCGCGTGCGCAGCGTTTCAGATCGACAGCCGGGCGGCATGGCTTCCACGTTCGCGGTAAGGCGTGGTGTCGTAGTGCGCGCGGTAGCATTTGGAGAAATGCGACGGCGATGCAAAGCCGCAGGCCAGCGCCACGTTGATCACGCTCATGTCGGTCTGCATCAGCAGGTTGCGCGCCTTTTGCAGCCGCAGTTCCATGTAATAGCGCTTGGGCGAGCGGTTCAGATAGCGCCGGAACAGCCGTTCCAGCTGTCGCGTGCTCATGCCCACGTCGCGCGCCAGGATCGCAGGGCTTATCGGCTCTTCGATATGCGCCTCCATCATCTGGATCACCTGGCTCAGCTTTGGGTGGCGGACGCCGATCCGGGTCGGCACGCTCAGCCGCTGGGTGTCCTGATCGGTGCGGATCGAGGAATAGATCAGCTGATCGGCCACCGCGTTGGCCAGATCCTCGCCGTGATCCTCGGCGATCAGCATCAGCATAAGGTCGATGGACGAGGTGCCGCCGGCCGTCGAAATGCGCGTGCCGTCCACCACGAACACCGATTTGGTCAGGCTCACCTCGTCGAATTCCTCGGCGAAACTGTCCTGGTTCTCCCAGTGGATCGTCGCCTTGCGCCCGTCCATCAGACCGGCGCGCGCCATCGACCACGACGCGGTACAAAGCCCCGCGATGGTCAGCCCGCGCCGCGCCTCGCGCCGCATCCAGTTCAGCAGACGCTTGGTGGTGGCGGCCTGCACATCGATGCCGCCGCACAGCATCATCACGTCCTCGCGGTTCAGTTCGATCAGGTCGCTGTCAAGCTTGAACTCGGTGCCCGCCGAGCACGCGATATGCCCGCCGCCTTCGCCGATCAGCGTCCAGGAATACAGCGGCTGGCCCGACATTCGGTTGGCAATGCGCAGCGCCTCGACCGCCGAGGCAAAGGACAGCATCGTGAAATTCGGCATCAGGACAAAGACGAACCTGCGGGTCGGTGCCCTGCCGCTTTTCGGTTCGACAACCTGCCGTTGCTCTTTCATCTGCGCCATTCCTGTCTTGGCTGTGTTCGGGCACCCTTGTGCAGGGTTCGAGCATGACCAGAGCCGATTAGCGACGTCAAGTGGGCGCAATTGATCTATGGCCATGCGCGGGGCGCTTTTGTATAGGGAAGAACGCGCAACGCATGGAACGGCGGAGAATGACCATGAGCGACTGGAAAAAAACCGATTGGCGCAGCAAGCCGCGGATTCAGATGCCCGACTATACCGATGCCGCGGCATTGGCCGATGCCGAGGCGAAGCTGTCCAAGTATCCGCCCCTGGTCTTTGCCGGCGAGGCGCGGCGGCTGCGGTCGCATCTTGCCAAGGCGGCGCGCGGCGAGGCGTTCCTGTTGCAGGGCGGCGATTGCGCCGAAAGCTTCGATCAGTTCAGCGCCGATGGTATCCGCGACACCTTCAAGGTGATGTTGCAGATGGCGATGGTGCTGACCTATGGCGCCAAGGTGCCTGTGATCAAGGTGGGCCGCATGGCCGGCCAGTTCGCCAAGCCGCGCAGCGCGGCCACCGAAACCGTCGGCGGCGTCGAACTGCCCAGCTATCGCGGCGACATCATCAACCGGCTGGAGTTCACCCCCGAGGCGCGGATTCCCGATCCCGCCAACATGCTTCAGGCCTATACCCAGTCGGCGGCCACGCTGAACCTGATCCGGGCCTTTTCGACGGGCGGCTATGCCGATGTGAACCAGGTCCATGCCTGGACGCTGGGCTTTACCGATGGCGAAAAGGCGGCGCGCTACCGCGAGGTTGCGGCGCGCATCACCGACACGCTGGATTTCATGGCGGCCGCCGGGGTCAACCAGGACACCGCGCACACGCTGCAATCGGTCGAGTTCTACACCAGCCATGAAAGCCTTCTGCTGGAGTACGAAGAGGCACTGACACGGCTCGACACGACATCGGGCAAATGGCTGGCCGGCTCGGGCCACATGATCTGGATCGGTGACCGCACCCGCCAGCCAGACGGGGCGCACGTCGAATTCGCGCGGGGCGTTCTCAATCCCATCGGTCTTAAATGCGGCCCGACCACCACGGCAGACGATCTGAAGCGGCTGATGGCAACGCTGAACCCCGCCAACGAGGCGGGCCGCCTGACGCTGATCGCGCGGTTCGGCGCGGGCAAGGTGGGCGAACACCTGCCGCGGCTGATCAAGGCGGTCCGCGAGGAGGGGGCCAATGTGGTCTGGACCTGTGACGCGATGCATGGAAACACCATCAAATCGGCCAGCGGCTACAAGACCCGGCCGTTCGATTCGGTGCTGCGTGAGGTGCGTGAGTTCTTTGCGATCCACCGCGCCGAAGGCACCGTCCCGGGCGGCGTGCATTTCGAGATGACCGGCCAGGACGTGACCGAATGCACCGGCGGGGTGCGTGCCGTCACCGAAGAGGATCTGTCCGATCGGTATCACACCGCCTGCGACCCGCGTCTGAACGCGGACCAGGCGCTGGAACTTGCGTTTCTGGTGGCCGAGGAACTGTCGGCGCTGCGTCTCGACCGGATGGCGCGCGCCGCCGGATGATCGCGGGCGGGCCGGTGGCCCGCCACCACCACGCGACCGGGGCAAGTGCTTTGCCCCGGCCCTTGCGCGGGCGCCGCGCACGCTGTTCAAAGCCGCGCGCGCAGTCGGCGGCGACAGGTTTTCAGGAACGTCAGCTGCCGTGTGTCAGTCGTCGGTCGGTTTGACCAGGCGCAGGTGCGGTGCCTTCGGATGCGGCGCAAAGCGGCTCTGATCCTCGGCGAACCCGGTCTGGCGCTGGGGCTGCGCATCCGTTCCGGCGCGGTCCGGCACGGCCTCGGGCGCGCGCGCCGCGCGGCCGTCCAGATTGCGCAGATCTATCCCTGTCAGATCGAACTTTCGCGGGCTGCGTCCGACGTTGCCGCGCACCACCAACGCCCCGAGAATCCGGCTCACGTCGCCCAGATCGCTTTCCAGTGGCAGGAAGATCATCTGCGCCTCCAGCGCGGGTTTGCCGAAGCCGGTCTGCGCCTGCATGTGCATTTCGGCGATGGCGGGCGTGGCGAAGACATGCTCGAGCACGTTTCCGATTTCCGACCGTGCCTCGACGGTGAACATCGAACTCAGCGGCATGCCGCGCACCTCCATGCCGGCGAGATCGGTAAACAGCGATCCGGCGATGCGGAACCGGGCAAATCCGGGGGCGATCCGTTCAAGGATGAACGCATGGCTGAGCAGGTTTTCCAACCCGCGCGGATCGACCTGCGCGCGCCGTGGCACGCCGCCCGCCGGACGCAGCGCCGCCCAGTAGGCCTCGACCTGACGGATCGGCGTTGCGCGTCTGTCCGTGCTGAAACCGTTCATCGTTACTATCTTTCCGTCGCCCTTGCGGCCCGGCCCCTTGTTCATGTCATCGCCCTCAGCACCTGTCCGGCACCGGCCCGACCCGCGCCGACGCAACTGCATCGGGTCAGGGTCGCCGGTTAAGACTAATTCAACAATCATTACCCAATTCTTTCTATGACACAGGAAAAGGAAAATTTCTCCTAAATCCTGCCTGTTTGGTTAACCCCGACGCCAATCCCGCGACCCGTTGATGCCTTGGCGGCGGGGGTTGCCCTGACCCGCCGGGCCGGCATATGTCCGGGCCCGTGGGTTCGCGCGAGGGAAAGAGATGACATGATCAGATCGATGACAGGTTTTGCCACCGCGAAGGGCGCGATGGGGCCGCATGAATGGGCCTGGGATCTGCGCGCGGTGAACGGGCGGGGCGCGGACCTGCGGCTGCGGGTGCCCGACTGGATCGCCGGCCTGGAACAGGCCTTGCGCCCGCCGCTGGCGCGGGCCGTGGCGCGCGGCAATGTCACGCTGAGCCTGCGGGTGACGCGCCACGACGGCCCCGCGGGCCTGCCCGGCCTGAACGATGCGGCGCTGGGTGCCGCGCTGGCGGCGATTGCCGAGGTCGAGGCGCGCGCCCTGCGCCAGGGCATCGCGCTGGCGCCATCGGCGGCAGTGGACGTGATCGCGCTGCGCGGTGTCATGGATATGCCGCAGCCCGCCGGCGATACCGATGCCGACACCGCCGCGCTGATGAAGGCGCTGGTGGCCGATCTGGAACCGCTGCTTGCGGCGTTCCAGCGGATGCGCGCCGAAGAGGGCGCGGCGCTGGCGGCGGTTCTGGCGGCGCAGCTCGAGCAGATCTCGGGGCTGACCGACGAGGCCGCGGCGCTGGCCGAGGCGCGCAAGGACGACATGGCGGCGCAGCTGCGCGCCAACCTCGCGCGGGTTCTGGACAATGCCGAAGGCGCCGATCCGCAGCGCATCGCGCAGGAGCTGGCGATGATTGCCGTCAAGACCGACGTGACCGAGGAAATCGACAGGCTGCGCGCCCATGTCGGCGCCGCGCGCGATTTGCTGGCCGCCGGCGGCACCGTGGGGCGCAAGCTGGATTTCCTGATGCAGGAGTTCAACCGCGAGGCCAATACCCTTTGCTCGAAGTCGCAATCGCCGGCGCTGACCACCGTTGGGCTTGCGCTCAAGGCGGTGATTGACCAGATGCGCGAACAGGTTCAGAACGTCGAATAGGGGGAACCGGGCATGGCAGACAGACGCGGGCTCTTGATCATCCTGTCGTCGCCCTCGGGTGCCGGCAAATCGACGCTGGCGCGGCGGTTGCGGGCATGGGACGACCGTATCGTGTTTTCGGTTTCGGCCACCACCCGCGCGCCCCGCGCGGGCGAGACGGACGGCGTGGATTATCATTTCATCGGTCAGGCCGGGTTCAAGGCGCAGGTGGCAGAAGGCGGTATGCTGGAACATGCCCATGTCTTCGGCAATTTCTACGGATCGCCCAAGGCACCGGTGCAGGCCGCGATCGACGCGGGCCGGGACGTGCTGTTCGACATCGACTGGCAGGGCGCGCAGCAGATCCGGAATTCGAACCTGGCGGCGCATACGCTGTCGATCTTCCTGTTGCCGCCGTCGATCACCGAACTGCGCCGCCGGCTGGAAAACCGTGCCCAGGACGCCCCGGAAACCATCGCCCGGCGCATGGCCAAAAGCTGGGACGAGATCAGCCATTGGGATGCCTATGATTTCGTGCTGATCAACGACGATCTGGACCGCACCGAGGATCAGCTGAAGACGATCATCACCGCCACCCGCCAGCGCCGGACCCAACAGCCCGGCCTGACCGCGCATGTGCGCAAGCTGCAAACCGAATTCGAGGATATCTGACATGCCACTCTATGCCCTGGACGGCCGCGCGCCGCATTGCCACGCCGACACATGGGTGGCGCCCGATGCCAATCTGATCGGACAGGTGGTGCTGGAGGAGGGGGCGTCGGTCTGGTTCGGCACCACCATCCGCGCCGACCACGAGGAAATCCGCATAGGCGCCGGCAGCAACGTTCAGGAGAACTGCGTCATGCACATCGACGCAGGCTATCCGCTGACCATCGGGCGCAACTGCACCATCGGTCACAAGGTGATGCTGCACGGCTGCACCATCGGCGACACGACGCTGATCGGGATGGGTGCAACGGTGCTGAACGGTGCGCGCATCGGGCGAAACTGCCTGATCGGCGCCGGCGCCCTGATCACCGAGAACAAGGTGATCCCCGACGGCAGCCTGGTCATGGGCGTGCCGGGCAAGGTGGTGCGCGCGCTCGACGACAAGGCACTGGCCATGCTCGAATCGTCGGCACAGCATTATCAGCAGAACATGCGGCGGTTCCGCGACAACATGAAGGTGGTGGGCTGATGCGCAACGCAAGGGGGTCGCTGGTCCGGCCCGTCCCGCTGCCGACGGGCGCCAGCACGCCGGTCGTCACACCTCTGTCGCCTTCGGTGGTCTATGCTTCGGAAACGCCCGATGCGCTGGACGATCAGTACGAAGGACGCACCCATGGCTATACCTATGCCCGCGAGGGGCACCCCAACGCCGACGTGGTCGCGGCGCGGCTCGATACGATGGAAGGCGCGCGCGACGGGCTGGTTGTCGGATCGGGCATGGCGGCCGTTACGGCGGCGCTTCTGGGGCTTTTGCGGGCGGGTGATCATGTGATCGGTGGCAACCAGCTCTATGGCCGTTCGCTGCGGATGATGGCGGAAGACCTGCCCAGGCTGGGGATCGCCACGTCGCTGGCCGATCCGGGCGACGTCGAGGCGGTGCGCGCGGCGATCCGCCCCGAAACCCGCATGATCCTGGTCGAGGTGGTGTCGAATCCGGGGCTGCGCGTGGCCGATGTGCCCGGTCTGGCGGCGCTGGCGCAATCGCACGACATCCTGCTGGCGGTGGACAACACCTTCACCACGCCGCGCGCCTACCGCCCATTCGAGGCGGGCGCGGATATCGTGATCCATTCCCTGACCAAGCTGCTGTCGGGACATTCCGATGTGATGCTGGGCTATGTCGCGGCGCGCGATCCGGAACTTGCCCGGCGGCTGCGCGTCTTCGCGGTGACGCTGGGGCTCAGCCCCAGCCCCTTCGATTGCTGGCTGGCCGAACGCGGGATGCTGTCGTTCGATCTGCGTTTCGACCGGGCACAGGCGACGGCCGTGCGGCTGGCCGATCATCTGGCCGGGCTGGCCGGGGTCAGGCGGGTGATCTATCCCACCCGCGACGATCATCCCGACAAGGCGCTGGCGGCGCGGCTTTTGCAGGGGCAGGGGTGCAACATGGTCAGCTTCGAACTGGAGGGCGGGCGCGCGGCGGCCAATGCCTTTACCCGCGCGGCCGAGGGCCTGTCGTTCGCGCCGACGTTGGGTGATGTCGGCACCACGCTTTCGCATCCGGCCTCGTCGTCGCACCGTGCGCTCAGCCCCGAAGACCGCATGGCGTTGGGTCTGTCCGAAGGGTTCTTCCGCGTATCCGTCGGGCTGGAGGATCCCGAAACGCTGTGTGCGGTGTTCAGCCAGGCGATCGACGCCGCCGTCGCGGGCGGCTAGCGGTGCCATGTCGGACGCGTTGATCCGTGACATGCTGGCGGCGCTGCCTCTGCCGGCGTTGATGATTGATCAGTCCGAACGCATCATCGCCAGCAACGCCGACGCGCGCACCCTTCTGGGCCAGCGGATCGAGGGCCGCCATTTCGCCACCATCCTGCGCCAGCCGCAGATGCTGGACGCGATCGAGGCCTGCCTGCGCAACCGGACCGGGCGTACCACCCGCCATCTGGCCAACGACGGTGTGCAGGACACCACCTTCGACGTGACCTGCCGTTATGTCCCCGGCGTCGGCACGGTGAACGCCGGAGCGCTGCACCTGACCTTCGAGGACGTGACCCATCTGGAAGCGGCGGGCCAGATGCGCCGCGATTTCGTTGCCAACGTCAGCCATGAACTGCGCACGCCGCTGACCGCGTTGATGGGGTTCATCGAAACCCTGCGCGGTCCGGCCCGCGAAGACCCGGCCGCGCGCGACAGGTTCCTGACCATCATGGCCGACGAGGCCAACCGGATGAACCGGCTGGTCGGGGATCTGCTGTCGCTGAACCGCGTCGAAAGCCAGGAGCGCGTGCGCCCGCGCGACCAGATCGACCTGGTGGCGCAGATCGATTCGACGCTGCGCTCGCTGCGGCCGCTGGCCGAGGGCGCGGGCGTCACGCTGCGCTTTGTCGCGCCTGAAACGCCGGTGCGGATCATGGGCGAGGCCGACCAGATCCGCCAGGTTTTCACGAACCTCGTGGAAAACGCGATCAAGTATGGCCATCAGGACGGCGAGGTGCGGGTGGTGCTGACCGAGATGGCGCGCGACCCGGCGGTGCGCGCCGCCTCGGCGCGGGTTCAGGTGATCGACAACGGGCCGGGAATCGATCCGGTGCACCTGCCGCGCCTGACCGAGAGATTCTATCGCGCCGACAGTCACAGAAGCCGCCAACTGGGCGGCACCGGCCTTGGGCTGGCGATTGTAAAGCATATCATCAACCGGCATCGCGGGCGCTTGCGCGTCGAAAGCGACTTGGGGCAAGGATCTGTTTTTACAGTGATTTTGCCAAAAGCGGACGGGGTGCAACCGCCGGATGCAACCGGGTGACGCAACGGTGGCCCAAAAGTTTTTAGACAAATCCCCAACTGTCATCAAGCCGTTACAAAAGCATCACAAAAGGCACACACCCAATGCCTAGACGGGCGACAGGATCATCATGGGGGTGATCGAAACGTGACCCAAATTCAGGAGACTCACATGTCCTATGTGAAACTGACAACTTCCGCGCTGGCGATTGCAGCCCTGTCCGCAACGGCCGCTGCCGCCCGTGACAACGTGCAAGTTGCAGGCTCGTCCACCGTTCTGCCTTATGCGTCGATCGTCGCCGAAGCCTTTGGCGAAAACACCGACTTCCCGACACCGGTCGTGGAATCGGGTGGTTCGTCCGCCGGTCTCAAGCGCTTCTGCGAAGGCGTCGGCGAAAACACCATCGACATCGCCAACGCATCGCGCCAGATCCGCGAAAAGGAAATCAAGGCCTGTGCCGAAAACGGCGTGACCGACATCGTCGAAGTGCGCATCGGTTATGACGGCATCGTGTTCGCGTCGCAGCAGACCGGCCCGGCCTTCAACGCCTTCGTGCCCGCCGACATCTTCAATGCGATCGGCGCACAGGTTCTGGTTGACGGCGCGATCGTCGAGAACCCGCACCAGACCTGGGCGGATTTCAACGGTGACCTGCCCGCGGTCGAACTCGCGATGTTCAGTCCCGGCACCAAGCACGGCACCCGCGAAGTGTTTGAAGACAAGGTGCTGCTGGAAGGCTGCGAAGCCACCGGCGCAATGGAAGCAATGATGGCTTCGGGCATGTCCGAGGACGACGCCGAGGATGCATCTCTGGACGTGCGCCAGGACGGCAAGTCGGTCGACATCGACGGCGACTACACCGAAACCCTCGCGCGGATCGACGCCAACCCCAACGGCATCGGCGTTTTCGGCCTGGCGTTCTACGAGAACAACCAGGACAAGCTGAAGGTCGCCACCATGTCGGGCATCGCACCTTCGACCGAAACCATCGCAACCGGCGAATACCCGGTGTCGCGTCCGCTGTTCTTCTACGTCAAGAAGGCACACATCGGCGTGATCCCCGGCCTGAAGGAATTCGCGATGTTCTTCGTCTCCGACGAACTGGCGGGCCCGACCGGTCCTCTGGCCAACTACGGCCTGGTTTCGGATCCTGAACTGGATCAGGTTCAGGCCATCGTCGCCAACGAGAAGACGCTGGGCGAAGGCATGTAATCCGGACCTCCGGACACATCTGGGCGGGACGGTCTTAAAGGCCGTCCCGCCGCTGCACTTGACGACGTTCCAAACGACCAAAGAAGCGACGGGGGGCACATGCCACTTTTCTGGCTACTGGTTATCTTGCTGGCAATGGCCGCGGGTGGCTATGTTCTGGGCCGCGCGCGCGCCATCCGGTCCGCCGGCGGCGACAGCCGCAAACTGCATTCGTTGCCTGTGTACTACGGGTCCAACGTTGCGCTGAAGGTCTTCGTGCCGGCCTTCCTTGTGATCCTGCTGTGGTTGCTGATCCAGCCGGTCTATGTTGCATCGGTCGTCTCGGGGATGCTGCCCGACGGCGCGATCCCCGACAATTCCTCTCGCGGGCTGGTGATGGCCGAAGTGCGCCGCGCGGCCGACGGTCTGGACAATGCGGTGGCCGCCGGCCTGATGACCGAGAACCAGGCCCGCAACGCCCGTGCCGATTTCCAGGATGTCACTCAACGGCTGCGCGACGCGGGCCAGATCGTGACATCGGATGTCACCCAGCCGGTGTTGCGCAGCGCGCAGCGGCTGCGGGTGATGGAAAGCACCGGCAGCATGATCATGGCCGGAGTGGCCATTCTTCTGGCGCTGGGCGGGCTGGCCTGGGGCCTGCGCGACAGCCAGCTGGATTTCCGCGCGCGCAACGTGGTTGAACGCGGTGTGATGGTCCTGCTGATCGCGGCAGCCTCGATCGCGATCTTCACCACCATCGGCATCGTGTTTTCCCTGGTCTTCAACACATATGAATTCTTCACGCTTTATCGCTGGCAGGACTTCTTCTTCGGCACCAACTGGGCGCCCAGCTTCTCGGGCCGGGGCGGCAGTTCGGATCTCGGGGTCGTGCCGCTGTTGTGGGGCACCTTCTATATCTCGATCGTGGCGCTTTCGGTGGCGGTTCCCGTGGGTCTGTTTTCAGCGATCTACCTGTCGGAATACGCCACGTCGCGGCTGCGGTCGGTGGCCAAGCCGCTGCTGGAAATCCTCGCCGGCATCCCGACCATCGTCTATGGTCTCTTTGCGCTGCTGACGGTCGGTCCGCTGCTGATGCGGGTGTTCGGCGATGAAGGGCTGGGCTGGATGCAGGCGGGTACGGCGGTGATGACCGCCGGGCTGGTCATGGGCATCATGCTGATCCCATTCGTTTCGTCGCTGTCCGATGACATCATCAACGCGGTGCCGCAGGCGATGCGCGACGGCTCGTACGGGTTGGGCGCCACGAAATCCGAAACCATCCGCCAGGTGGTTCTGCCCGCGGCCCTTCCGGGCATCGTCGGTGCGATCCTTCTGGCCGCATCGCGGGCCATCGGCGAGACGATGATCGTGGTGCTGGGGGCCGGCGCGGCCGCGCGGCTGGACCTGAACCCGTTCGAGGCGATGACAACGGTTACCGCCAAGATCGTGAGCCAGCTGACAGGCGATGCCGATTTCGCATCGCCCGAGGCACTGGTGGCCTTTGCGCTGGGCATGACGTTGTTCGTGCTGACGCTGGGGCTGAACGTTTTCGCGCTCTACATCGTGCGCAAGTATCGGGAGCAATACGACTGATGTCCGACGCGAGCCTTCAAAGCCCCTCTGCCGCACCGGCCCGCAAGGGATCGCTGCACCGGCAAGACGAACGCACCCGCAAGCGCAACGCCGCCGAGGCGCGGTTTCGCGGATACGGCATCGCGGCCATCGCCGTGGGCGTGTTCTTTCTGGTGGTGCTGGCCTTTTCGATCATCAGGTCGGGCGTTCCGGCCTTCACCCACACCGTGCTGGATGTCGAGATCACCCTGACCCAGCAGCAGTTCGACGAAGCCGAGGCACAGCTGTTCAAGACCAAGGCTTATGCAGGATATTTCAACGCCACGCTCACTGCCGAACTTGAGCGGCGCGGGATCTCCGTGCCCTTCGATGAGGCCGCGATAGAACGTCTGGCCGGCAAGGTTGGCGGCACGCTGCGCGAGTTCTACCGCGCCAACCCCGATCAGCTGGGCCAGCCCGTTACCTTCGAACTGCCGGCATCCTCGCGGGTGGATGGCTATTTCAACGGCCGCGTCAGCCGCGACACCCTGCAAGAGAGCCGGTTCCTGATGCTGGCCGATCTGGATCTGGTGGACGCGCTGAGCGAGGCGGGCATCATCCACGGCACCTTCAACTGGAACTTCATAACCGGCGCGGATTCGGGCGTGGACAACCCCGGCGGTGCTGGAATCGGCGCTTCGGTGGTGGGATCGTTCTTCATGATGCTGGTGGTTCTGTTCCTGTCGCTGCCGATCGGCGTGGCCGCTTCGATCTACCTTGAGGAATTCGCGCCGCAGAACCGCTTTACCGACCTTATCGAGGTGAACATCTCGAACCTGGCCGCGGTTCCGTCCATCGTCTTCGGCATCCTGGGCCTGGCGGTCTTCATCCAGTTCGCGCATCTGCCGCAATCGGCGCCCCTGGTGGGCGGGCTGGTTCTGACGCTGATGACCCTGCCGACAATCATCATCTCGACCCGCGCGTCGCTCAAGGCGGTGCCGCCGTCGATCCGCGACGCGGCGCTGGGGGTGGGGGCATCGAAGATGCAGGCGGTGTTCCACCACGTTCTGCCGCTGGCGATGCCGGGCATCCTGACCGGCACGATCATCGGTCTGGCACAGGCGCTGGGTGAAACCGCGCCGCTGTTGCTGATCGGCATGGTCGGCTTCGTCGCCCGTGGCTATCCCGACGGCTTCATCGCCGGCTTCACCGAACCGAACTCGGCCATGCCGGCACAGATCTACACCTGGGCCGCGCGCGCCGACGCCAGCTTTTACGACAAGGCCTGGGGCGGTATCATCATCCTGCTGATCTTCCTGCTGACGATGAACATCATCGCAATCATCCTGCGCCGCCGTTTCGAGCGCCGTTGGTAACAGGCCGCTATCCGGCCGCGGGCCAAGAAAGGTATACCCATGTACGACGCACCGCAGACGCAAAGAGAGGTCGATTTGACCCAGACCAAGATCGCCGCGCGCAATGTTCAGGTCTACTATGGCGATACC
Organism: Paracoccaceae bacterium; assembly: GCA_024742705.1. GTDB lineage: Bacteria > Pseudomonadota > Alphaproteobacteria > Rhodobacterales > Rhodobacteraceae > JANSXZ01. The sequence goes on from JANSXZ010000007.1 coordinate 46,412, forward strand.
CACGCCATAAAGGACGTGGACGTGAACATAGAAGACAAGACAGTGACCGCCTTCATCGGCCCGTCGGGATGCGGCAAGTCGACGTTCCTGCGCTGTCTGAACCGCATGAACGACACCATCGATGTCTGCCGTGTCGAAGGCGACATCCTGATCGACGGCGAAGACATCTACGACAAGCGTGTCGATCCGGTGCAACTGCGCGCCAAGGTCGGGATGGTGTTCCAGAAGCCCAACCCGTTCCCCAAGTCGATCTATGACAACGTGGCCTATGGCCCGCGTATCCACGGCCTGGCCAAGAACAAGGCGGATCTGGACGATATCGTGGAACGCGCGCTGCGCCGGGGCGCGATCTGGGACGAGGTGAAGGACCGCCTCCAGTCGCCCGGCACCGGCCTTTCGGGCGGTCAGCAACAACGCCTTTGCATCGCGCGCGCCGTTGCCACCGAACCCGAGGTTCTGCTGATGGACGAACCCTGGTCGGCGCTCGATCCCATCGCCACCGCCCAGGTCGAGGAACTGATCGACGAGCTGCGGCAGAATTATTCGGTGGTGATCGTGACCCATTCGATGCAGCAGGCCGCGCGGGTCAGCCAGAAAACAGCCTTCTTTCATCTCGGCAATCTCGTCGAATTCGGCGAGACCGGGCAGATTTTCACCAATCCTGAAGATCCCCGCACCGAAAGCTACATCACAGGCCGGATCGGCTGAGCGGAGTCACGCAAATGAACGAACCCCATATCGCTTCGGCGTTTGACCGGGATCTGGAAGCGATCCAGGCCCAGATCATGAAAATGGGCGGGTTGGTCGAAGCCGCGATCCGCGACAGCGCCCGGTCGCTTGAAACCCGCGACGAGGAACTGGCCGATGCGGTGCGCAGCGGCGATTCGGCAATCGACGCGCTGGAAGAGCTGATCAACGAGGAAGCGGCCCGCGTCATCGCGCTGCGTGCGCCCACGGCGGTCGATCTTCGCCTGGTGCTGAGCGTGATCAAGATCAGCGCGAACCTCGAGCGGATCGGCGACTATGCCAAGAACATGGCCAAGCGCACAACCGTTCTGGCCCAGATGAACCCGGTGGACGACAGTACTTCGGCGCTGCGCCGCATGGCGCGCGAGGTCGAACTGATGCTCAAGGATGCGCTGGATGCCTACATCCAGCGTGACGCCGAACTGGCCACCGACATCATCGGCCGCGACCGCGAGGTCGACCAGATGTACAACGCCCTGTTCCGCGAATTCCTGACCTTCATGATGGAAGATCCGCGCAACATAACAGCCTGCATGCATCTGCATTTCATCGCCAAGAACATCGAACGGATGGGCGATCACGTCACATCGATTGCCGAACAGGTGGTTTATCTTGTCACGGGCGATCATCCCGAAGACGCGCGTCCCAAGGCAGATACCACGTCGGTGGCGCAGTAAGAGGCACGTGAAAGATGGCGGCGGATCAACCAACGGTTCTGGTTGTGGAAGACGAACTGGCCCAACGCGAGGTGCTTGCCTACAATCTCGAGGCGGAAGGGTTTCGCGTCTTGCGGGCGGAAAACGGCGACGAGGCGCTGCTTCTGGTCGACGAGGACATGCCCGACATCATCGTTCTGGACTGGATGATGCCCAACCTTTCGGGCATCGAGGTTTGCCGGCGCCTGAAAATGCGCGCCGAAACCCGGTCTATTCCGATCATCATGCTTTCGGCGCGCTCGGAAGAAGTGGACAAGGTGCGGGGCCTCGAAACCGGCGCCGACGACTACGTGGTCAAACCCTATTCGGTGATCGAACTGATGGCCCGCGTCCGCAGCCAGCTGCGCCGGGTGCGGCCGTCGACTGTGGGGCTGCGTCTCGAATTCGACGATATCGTGCTGGATGCCGAAACCCACAAGGTCAGCCGTTCGGACACGCTGCTGAAGCTGGGGCCGACCGAATTCCGCCTGCTCAGCACCTTCATGGAGAAACCCGGCCGGGTCTGGAGCCGCGAGCAACTGCTTGACCGGGTCTGGGGCCGCGACATCTATGTCGATACGCGCACGGTCGATGTGCATATCGGACGGTTGCGCAAGGCGCTCACCCAGCATGGCGGCGCCGATCCGGTGCGCACCGTGCGCGGCGCGGGCTATGCGCTGGGTTGAACCATACCGCGTTCAGCGCGGGATCCGGTCCTCGGGTTCGGCCTGATCGGCCAGCCACGCGCGGAACTTCTCAAGCGCGGCATGCCGGTTGCGCGATCTGGGCCATACCAGGTGATAGGCTCCGCGGGCCTCGATCGCCGGGCCCAGCGGCGCGATGAGCCGGCCCGCCGCCAGATCCTGCTCCACCAGATAGTCGGGCATCAGCGCCATGCCCAGACCATGCAGCGCGGCCTGTGTGATCGTTGCGAATTGATCATACATCGTGCCGGGCAGGGCGTCTTTGGCCTGCACGCCCGCCTGTCCCAGCCAATCGCGCCAGGCCTGCGGCCGCGTCTGGATATGCAACAACGGCAGGTCCAGCACCGCCGCCGGATCGCCCAGCGCGCGGCCCTGCACCAGAGACGGCGCGCAAACCGGCAGAACCCGCTCGGTCTTCAGCAACAGCCGGTCCGTGTCGGGCCAGTCACCCTCGCCAAAATGCAGCGCGGCATCGAAGGGTTCGGCGTAAAAGTTGAACCTTTCCAGACGTGTGGCCATGTTGATCGTCACATCCGGGTTGCGCTTGGCGAAATCCGGCAGCCGCGGCATCAGCCAGCGCATCCCGAAAGCCGGCAGGATCGCAAGGTTCAGCGTTCCTCCCGGCGGGTTCACCTGCAACCGCACAGCGGCCTGTGCGATGCGGTTCAGCGCTTCGCGCACCTCGGCGGCATAATCGCGCGCCGCCGGTGTCAGGGTCAGGCTCTTGCCGTCGCGCATGATCAGCGCCGCGCCCAACTGCCGCTCCAAGGCCTGCAACTGGCGGCTCACGGCGCTTTGCGTCAACGAAAGTTCGCCGGCGGCGGCCGATGCGCTGCCCAGACGGTCCAGCGCCTCGAGCGCGCGCAGCGAAGCAATCGAAGGCAAGAGGCGACGCGGGGCAATCATGTATGAGTTTCTGTCATATATGATTGCCAAAGTCTCGATGTTTCTTCGCGCCATCTTGCGGTAGGATCGAGCCAGATCCCAAAGGAGGAGCCGACAATGAACATCGCCGATCATCCCACCCCCGCCCTCAAGGCCAAGGATGCGCCGGACCTCGGCGGTTTCGACTGGGCCGATCCGTTCCGGCTCGCCGATCAGCTCAGCGACGAAGAACGCATGATGGCCGACAGCGCCCGCGCTTTCGCGCAGGAAAAGCTTCAGCCGCGCGTCACCGAAGCCTATGCCAACGAAACCACCGATCCGTCGATCTTCCGCGAAATGGGCGACATGGGCCTGCTGGGCGTCACCGTTCCCGAACAATACGGCGGACTGGGCGGCTCATACGTCAGCTATGGTCTGGTCGCCCGCGAGATCGAGCGCGTGGACAGCGGCTATCGTTCGATGATGTCAGTCCAGTCCAGCCTCGTGATGTACCCGATCTACGCCTACGGCTCCGAGGCGCAGCGCGAGAAGTACCTGCCCAAGCTGGCATCGGGCGAATTCATCGGCTGCTTCGGCCTGACCGAACCGGACGCCGGGTCAGACCCCGCCGGCATGAAGACGCGCGCCGAAAAAACTGCAACGGGTTACCGGATCAGCGGGTCGAAGATGTGGATCTCGAACGCGCCCATCGCCGATGTCTTCGTGGTCTGGGCCAAGTCCGAGGAACACGGCGGACGCATCCGGGGCTTTATCCTCGAAAAGGGCATGGCCGGCCTCAGCGCGCCCAAGGTGCAGAACAAGATGAGCCTGCGCGCCTCGGTCACGGGTGAAATCGTCATGGACGGCGTCGAGGTCGGAGAAGATGCGCTGCTGCCGCATGTGCAGGGGCTGAAAGGCCCGTTCGGCTGCCTCAACCGGGCGCGCTACGGCATCAGCTGGGGCGTCATGGGCGCCGCCGAAGCCTGCTGGCACGGCGCGCGGCAATACGGCCTTGACCGCCACCAGTTCAACAAGCCGCTCGCGCAGACTCAGCTGTTCCAACGCAAGCTGGCCGATATGCAGACCGAAATCGCGCTGGGGCTCCAGGGCTCGCTCCAGGTGGGCCGCCTGATGGATTCCGCCCGCGCGGCGCCTGAAATGATCTCGATCGTCAAACGCAACAACTGCGGCAAGGCGCTCGATATCGCGCGCATGGCCCGCGACATGCACGGCGGCAACGGCATCAGCCTCGATTTCCAGGTGATTCGACACATGATGAACCTCGAAACCGTAAACACCTACGAAGGCACCCACGACGTGCACGCCCTGATCCTGGGCCGCGCCCAGACCGGGCTTCAGGCGTTCTTCTGACGCAATCGTGATCCGCGCGCGCGCCTGAACGGGCGCGCGCCGTTCCACCCCGGCGCCCCGGCGCGCCGCTGGTCTTCCCAGGCCATCCCCCTGCGATGCTTCATCTTGCCGGATAAACTCCCGCCGGAGGCTCCCGCCATCGCAATCCGCGCGGCACAGGCCAGCGTTGCGGCACCCCTCCGCATCCGTCACGCCTGCGTGACCCCCCTTGCCGCGCCGCCGCACCCGGCGATACTGGTTTGCACAGCCGCAGCAGCCAGCAGGATCCCGCCGACATGACGCAACCCCCGCTCCGCGCCGCCGATCTTCTGGCCCGTCGCCTTCACGCGGCCGGGTGCCGTCACGCCTTTGGCATGCCCGGCGGCGAGGTGCTGACGCTGGTCGACGCGCTCGAACGCGCGGGCATCGCCTTCACCCTGGCCAAACATGAAAACGCCGCCGGTTTCATTGCCGAAGGTGTGCACCACCGCGACCATGCGCCCGCGATCCTGGTGGCGACGGTGGGTCCGGGGGCGATGAACGGTGTCAATGTCGTGGCGAACGCCTTCCAGGACCGGGTGCCGATGATCGTGCTGACCGGCTGCGTCGATGCCGACGAAGCGCTGACCTACACCCACCAGGTGCTGGATCACGGCGCGGTTTTCGCGCCGATCACCAAGGCCAGCTTCACGCTGACCGCCGGCGGCGCCGATACGGTCGCCGACAAGGCGCTGGCGCTGGCCACCGCGCCGCGCAACGGGCCGGTGCATATTGACGTGCCCATCGGCGTCGCCGACGCCCCGGTCGCCGATCCGCAGCCCCGGCGTCGGCACACCCCTGCCAGCGCCACATCGCTGGCCGCTGCCGATCTGGCGCGGGCGCGCGCATGGCTGGGCGCGGCCCGGCGCCCGGTTGCGGTGCTGGGTCTCGATCTGGTGCAGGAAGGATCGGGCGCCATCGCCCAGGCCTTCGTCGAGCACTTCTCGATTCCCTTCGTCACCACCTACAAGGCCAAGGGCATCATCGACGAGGATCACCCGCTGTGCCTGGGGGCGGCTGGCCTGTCGCCGCTGGCCGATCGCGCGATCCTGCCGCTGTTCCGCGCGGCCGATCTGGTGCTCTGCCTGGGTTACGATCCCATCGAGATGCGCACCGGCTGGCGCGAAGTCTGGGATCCCGACACGCAGAACGTGATCGACATCGCCGCCGTCGCCAACGATCACTACATGCACCAGGCCACGATGAACGTGGTCGCGCATACGGGCGCGACGCTGGAAATGCTGGCGCAGGGGCTTTCGGGCCGAGCGACCTGGCCCGACGGCGCACCGGACCGGGTGCGCGCCGAACTTCACGCGGCCTTTCCCGCCGACGAGGCCTGGGGCCCCGCCGCGATCATCGCCGAAACCCGTGCCGCGATGCCCCCCGACACGCTGGCCAGCGCCGACAGCGGCGCGCACCGGATCCTGCTCAGCCAGATGTGGCGTTGCCCCGAGCCGCGCGCGCTGGTGCAATCCTCGGCGCTGTGCACGATGGGCTGTGCCGTGCCGCTGGCCATCGGCATGAAACATGCCGCGCCCGATCGCCCGGTCGTCGGGTTTTCCGGGGATGCGGGTTTCCTGATGGTCGCCGGCGAACTGGCCACCGCCGCGGAACTGGGGCAGAACCCTGTTTTCGTGGTGTTCGTCGATGCATCGCTGGCCCTGATCGAACTGAAACAGCGCCAGCGCCAGATGCCAAATCGCGGGGTGGATTTCGCGCGCCACGATTTTGCCGCGCTGGGCCGTGCGATGGGCGGGCGCGGCGCCACCGTGCGCAGCCGCGCCGAATTGCGCGCCGCGTTGCGTGACGCGCGCGAGGCATCCTGCTTCACGGTGATCGCCGCCGAGATCGACCGCGAGGCCTATGATGGCCGGCTCTGAAGGGCCGCTCGCCGGGGTCAAGGTTCTCGATCTCAGCCGCATCCTCGCCGGGCCGACCTGCACGCAGCTTCTGGGCGATCTCGGAGCTTCGGTGATCAAGATCGAAAACCCCGCCACCGGCGGCGACGACACGCGCCAGTGGGGGCCGCCCTTCGTTGCCGATGCGGCGGGCCTCCCGACAGATCTGAGCGCGTATTTCATGGCGGCCAACCGCAACAAGCGTTCGGTGGCCCTGGACATCGCATCGCCCGAAGGGCAGGCCCATGTGCTGCGGCTGGCGGCGGAGGCGGATGTTCTGATCGAGAACTTCAAACCCGGCGGGCTGGCGCGCTACGGTCTCGATTATGCCAGCCTGGCGCAGCGGGCGCCCGGCCTGATCTATTGTTCGATATCGGGCTTCGGGCAAACCGGCCCGAACCGTGAAAAGCCCGGCTATGATCTGATGGCGCAGGGCTTTGGCGGGATCATGTCACTGACCGGCGCACCCGATGGGCCGCCGATGAAGGTGGGTGTGGGCATCGCCGACGTGATGTGCGGCATGTATGCCACCGTTGGCATTCTGTCGGCGCTGCGCCACCGCGACCGGACCGGCGAGGGCCAGCATGTGGAACTGGCTTTGGTGGATGCGCAGATCGCCTGGCTGATCAACGAAGGCGTCAACTATCTGACATCGGGCGATCTGCCCGAACGGCGCGGCAACGCCCATCCCAACATCGCGCCCTACGATGTCTACGCGGGATCGGACGGCCATGTGATCGTCGCGGTGGGCAACGACGCCCAGTTCGCGCGGTTCGCCGCCGTTCTCGACCGCACCGATCTGCCGGCCGACCCGCGTTTCGCCAGCAACCCGGCGCGGCTGCGCAACCGGGCCGCTCTGGATGGCGAACTGCGCCCCTTGCTGGCGCGGCGGACGGTGGCGCGGATCATCGCGGCGCTCGAAGCGGTGGGGGTGCCGGCGGGGCCGGTGCAGAAGCTCGACGCGGTTTTCGCATCCTCGCAGGTTGCCGCGCGCGGGATGAAGATTGAAATGCAGGCCGCGCCCGGCAAGGTCGGTCTGATCGGCAACCCGCTGAAGTTTTCGCGCACGCCGGTGCGCTACCGCCTGGCGCCGCCCCGATTTGGCGCCGACACTGAAACGATCCTGCAAAGCGACCGGCCGTTTGACGAATAATGCACCGGAAAATGTTTCGGTTTGCGGGGAATCCGCCGGTTTTTCCGCTGCTTGACGCGCAATGCTCTACACGCCGCGTCACTAACGCGTGACCCGTCCGCGCTGCGATATTTTTGCCCGCTGGGGCTTGGTATCGATGATCAGGGCCAACCCGGCCCGCCAGAGAATCGGAGAATGTGGATGCGTGAAGATCAGTTCGGTTTGCCGGTCAGTCTGAATTCCGATGCAGCGGAGGCCGACTGGAACGCCACGGTGTTGGCCTTCCTGGCGCATGGCGCGACGACGCCGCAGCACCTTGCGGCGGTGCTTCAGGCCGAGCCGGAATTCGCGCTGGGGCAGGCGGTCAAGGGGTTGTTCTATCTGTTGCTGGGCCGGCGCGAACTATACGCCACCGCCGCCGAGGCGCTGCGCCTTGCCGAAGCCGCGCGGCGGGGCGGCGGCGCGACCCGGCGCGAGGCGCGCTATGTCGATGCGCTGCGGGCCTGGGTGGCCGACGAGATGCCGACGGCTGCCGTCGCCGCGCTGGAACAAGTGCTGCGCGACACCCCGCAAGATCCGCTGGCGATGAAGCTGGGCCATGCGATCCGGTTTGTTCTGGGCGATGGCGCGGGCATGTTGCACTCGCTCGAGCGGGTGCTGCCGGCCTATGGCCACGACCACCCCGCGCGCGGCTATGCGCTGGGGTGTCATGCCTTCGCGCTAGAGGAGGCGGGCGAATACCGCCGTGCCGAAACCGCCGGGCGCCAGGCGCTGTGGCTGGCGCCGGACGATGCCTGGGGCCTTCATGCGGTCGCGCATGTCTACGACATGACAGGCGACGCGCGCGGCGGACTGAACTGGCTGACAGGCCGCGAACCGGCCTGGGCGCGGTGCAACAACTTCCGGTTCCATGTCTGGTGGCACAAGGCGCTGATGCATCTGGACCTGGGACAGATCGATGCGGTCTTCGCGCTCTATGATGCTGAAATCCGCGCCGACCGCAGCGACGATTACCGCGACATCTCGAACGCGGCATCGTTGTTGTCGCGGCTGGAACTGGAAGGCATCGATGTGGGCCACCGCTGGCAGGAGCTGGCCGATATCAGCAGCGCGCGCACCGAAGACGGCTGTCTGATCTTCGCCGATCTACACTATCTTCTGGCGCTGATCGGAGACGATCGCGGGCCGGCCACCGCGCGGCTTCTGGCGCGAATCGAACGCGATGCGCGGCGCGGCGGCACCGACATGGCCGCACGCATGGCCGATCCGGGGCAGGCCACGGCGGCCGGTTTGCGCGCCTTCGGAGCGGGCGATTATGCCACGGCCTTCGCGCGGCTTGCATCTGCGCGCCCTACGTTGCAACGCGCTGGCGGCAGCCACGCGCAACGCGATGTTTTCGAAAGGTTGACGATTGACGCGGGCCTGCGGGCGGGCCACATCGGCGCAGCCGAGGCGATGCTGGACGACAGGCAGACGCGCCGCGCGGGCCGCGAGGACGGGTACACCGCCGCGCGCCGCGCTCTGATCGCCGCGGCACGGGGCGCCGGCCCGGATCATTCGATCCCCGCGCAGTAACGGACAGGACTGACCATGGCGACAACCACGCCTGACGCCGATTTCACCGCCGGCCCCGCACGCCGGCCGGCGCCCGCGCTGGCCACGGCCCGCGACCCGCGGCTGGATTTCTACCGCGGCATTGCGATGTTCATCATCCTGATCGCGCACACGCCGGGCAACTGGTGGAACAGCTGGATTCCCGCGCGTTTCGGGTTTTCCGACGCGACCGAGATCTTCGTGTTCTGTTCGGGCATGGCCAGCGCCATCGCCTTTGGCGGATCGTTCGTGCGCGCCGGCTGGTGGGTGGGAACCGCGCGGGTGCTGTTTCGCTGCTGGCAGGTCTATTGGGCGCACATCTGCCTGTTTTTCTGCATAGCGATGCTGATGGCGGCGCTGGACACCTACGGCGATTTCTCCAAAAACTACGTCAACTCGTTGAACCTGGGGCACTTCTTTCGCGATCCGATGCCGCAGATCGTCGGGCTTTTCACGCTCACATATGTGCCGAATTATTTTGACATCCTGCCGATGTACCTGGGCATCCTGCTGATGTTGCCGGTGCTGATGGCGCTGGCTTCGGTGCATGTGGCGCTGGCGGCGTCGGCTTCGCTGACGGTCTGGGGGCTGGCCAACCTGGGCCTTCTGCCACTGCCGGCCGAGCCGTGGTCGGACCGGCAATGGTTCTTCGATCCCTTTGGGTGGCAGCTGCTGTTCTTCACAGGGTTCGCCTTCATGCGCGGATGGATTCCGGCGCCGCCGGTCACGCGCGCGCTGACGCTGTTGGCGCTGGGGCTGGTGATCTTTTCGGCGCCCTGGGGATCGTGGAAGGTGCTCAACTGGATCGGCCTCGTGGCGCCCGACCTGCGGTCGGCCATTCACGCCACATGGCCGGCTATCTCCGAACTGCGCGACAAGACAGAGTTCGGCGCGCTGCGGTATCTGCACTTCCTGGCGCTGGCATATCTGGGATATGCCGCAGCCGGCGCGGGCGGGCGGCGGCTGATCGCCACGGGGCGGGGCCCGGCCGCGGCGGTCTGGCGCTGGCTTCTGGCGCAGATCACGAAGGTGGGTCAGCAATCGCTGGCGGTTTTCGTGTTTTCGATGGTTCTGGGGCGGGTATCGGGCTTTGTAATGGATCAGATCGGGCGCGATCCCTGGGTCGTTTCGGCGGTCAACCTTGCCGGTTTTGCCCTGCTGATCGCTGTCGCCTATACCGCCGCATGGTTCAAGTCGGCGCCCTGGAAGAGGAAACCGGCATGATCTCGCGTCGCGCCTTTCTGGCGGGCACCACGGCGATCGTCTTTGCCGGCCGTGCCCGCGCCGAGACCGCGGCGTTCGATCGCGCGCGGTTGATCGAACGCGCGCGGGCGATGGCGGCGCGACGCTTTCGCGCCCGCGATACGGTTCCGCAGGACTGGCGCGACCTGACCTATGACATGTACCGCCAGATCTGGTTCCGCACCGCCGATGCCTTGTGGTCGGGCAGCGACCGCCCCTACGAGGTGGATTTCTTTCATCCCGGTCTGTACTTCCCGCGCGCGGTGCAGATCCACACTGTCGAGAACGGTGTCGCCGCGCGGTTCGCCTTCGATTACGACCTGTTCGATCACACCGACAACGTGCCGGCCCTGTCGCGCAACGCGGCGATGGGGTATTCGGGGTTCAGGTTGCGCACCGAACTTGATCAGCCGGGCGTCAAGAACGAGTTCTGCGTGTTCCAGGGCGCCAGCTATTTCCGGGCCATCGGCACCGGCCAGATCTACGGCCTGTCGGCGCGCGGCATCGCGCTGAAAACCGGCGATCCCTCGGGCGAGGAGTTTCCCGACTTCACCGAGTTCTGGATCGAGGCGCCGGCACCGGGCCAGCGCAACATCGTGGTGCACGCCCTGCTGGACGGGCCCAGCGTGACCGGCGCCTACCGGTTCGACATTTCCCCCGGCGCCGATTGCGAAATGCAGGTTCAGGCCACGCTGTTCGCGCGCGACCGGATCGGGCACATCGGTTTCGCGCCGCTCACGTCGATGTTTCTGTTCGATGAAACCAACCGGACCCGGTTTGACGATTTCCGCTCGGCGGTACACGACAGCGACGGGTTGATGATCGCCAATGGCGCCGGCGAGGTGCTGTGGCGGCCGCTGGCCAATCCCGCCACGCTTCAGTTTTCGGCGTTTCAGGACGAGAACCCGCGGGGTTTCGGCCTGATGCAACGGGCCCGGCGGCAATCGGATTTCGGCGATCTCGAGGCGCTTTATCACCGTCGGCCGGGGCTGTGGGTTACACCCGAGGGCGATTGGGGCCGCGGTTCTGTCGTGCTGGTGGAAATTCCGACCGACAAGGAAATCTATGACAACATCGTCGCCTATTGGCGGCCCGCCGGCGACATTGCGCCGGGCGTGCGTACCGATCTGTCGTATCGGCTGACGTGGGGGGCGCGCGCGCCGGTGCAGCCGGTGGCGCGGGTTCTGCAAACCCGGATCGGGCGCGCCATCGACGCCGAGGGCCATATCGTCGCGGTCGATTTCGCGGCCCACCCGGATTTCGAAGGGCCGCTGGACGAGATCGCCCTGCACATCGCCACCAGCACCGGGCAGACCAGTGCCGGCATCCTGCAGCGCAACCCGGAAACCGGCGGCCTGCGGCTGGCCTTCCGGTTCGATCCCGAAGGCGCCGCGCTGGTGGAACTGCGCGCCCAGTTGCGCCGGTCGGGCCGCATGGTCAGCGAGGTCTGGTTGTACCGTTGGACAGCGTGACCGACTCCGCCCTGATGCCGCCGCGCTCTCCGCTGGCGATGCCGGTGCAGGCGCTGGACCGGCCGTTCAGCGATGCCGCGGCCCCCGGCGCGCCAATTGCCGCGCGCGATACGCTGCGCTGGCGCGTGCTGGCCTTCGGCCCGGCGCTGCTGGGCACGGCGGCGCTGTTGTGGGTGATGTGGGGATGGTTTTCGGCCGAAGGCACCAGCGCGCTTGAAGCCGGGCTTACCGCTCTCATCTGTTTCAATTTTTTCTGGATCTGCCTGTCGCTCAGCACGGCTCTTTCAGGGCTGGTGTCGATGATGGGGCAGGGCCGTCCCGCGCGGCTGGCGCGCCCGGCGCCGGTTTCGGTGGCGTTGCTGGTGCCGATCTACAACGAGGTGCCTTGGTATGTTCTGGGCAACGCCTGTGCGATGCTGGAAGAATTGCGCGATGGCGGCGGCGGGCACGACTATACGCTCTATGTCCTGTCCGACACCCGCGATCCGGCGATTGCCGCGCAGGAGCGGGCCAGCATCGCGGCCTTGCGGGCCACCGTTTCGCCCGGTCTGCGCATCCACTACCGCCGGCGCGCACAGAACACCGACCGAAAGGTCGGCAACATCGCCGACTGGGTGCGCGGTTGGGGCGGCGCGCATGAGGCGATGCTGGTGCTGGACGCCGACAGCCTGATGACCGGCCGCGCCATCGCCCGGTTGACCGATGCGCTGGCGCGCGATCCCGGCGCCGGCCTGATCCAGAGCTTTCCGCAACTGATCGGCGCGCAATCGGTTTTTGCCCGCGCGCAGCAGTTCGCCAACGCCATATACGGCGCGGCCCTGGCCGAGGGTCTGGCCAACTGGGTCGGGCACGAAGGCAACTACTGGGGCCACAACGCGATCCTGCGCACCCGCGCCTTTGCCGCATCGGCCGGGCTGCCCCGGCTGGCGCGGCGCGGCGGCGGATCCGATCTGATCATGAGCCACGATTTCGTCGAGGCCGGCCTGATGCGGCGCGCCGGCTGGGGGGTTCGGTTCCTGCCGCGCATCCGCGGTTCCTACGAGGAAACGCCGGCCACGCTGATCGATCACGTCCAACGCGACAGGCGCTGGTGCCAGGGCAACCTGCAACACCTCGGGCTGCTGCGGTCGCGCGGGTTTCACGCGGTGTCGCGGTTTCACCTGTTTCACGGTGCGATGGGGTATCTGTTGTCACCGCTGTGGTTCCTGCTGTTGCTGGTCTGGGCGCTGATCGGCAATGGCCGCGAGGCATCGGTTCTGACCTATTTCAGCGATGCGAACCCGCTGATGCCGACCTGGCCCGAGATGACCGAAACCCGGCATGTCCTTGTTCTTGTGCTGATGTACGCGGTGCTTCTGGCGCCGAAACTTCTGGGCGCGCTGGCGGTGCCGTTCAGCGGGCTGCGGTATCGCGACCTGGGCGGGCCGTGGCGGTTTGCGTTTTCCCTGCTGACCGAGATCCTGCTTTCGGTCGCCTATGCGCCGATCCTCATGGTGCAGCAGATGATCGCCGTGCTGCGCGCGCTGATGGGCCTGCAACAGGGATGGGACGCGCAGGCCCGCGAGGGCGGCAGTTATCGCCTCGGTACGCTGGCGCGGGCGCATTTTGTCGAAACGATCAGCGGTCTGGCGCTTCTGGCCGGTCTGGTGTCGGGGTTGGTCACGCTGTGGCTGTTGCCGATTGCGATCAGCCTGGCGGCGGCGATACCGCTTTCGGCGGTCAGCGGACTCAGCCTGGCGCGGCTGGGGCTGGCAACGATGGGCACGGCCGAGGTGTTTCGCGAACCGTCGGTGGTGCAGGCCGCGCGCCACTACCGCGCGGTGTTGCGCCGCCATCTGGACGCCGACACAGGCATCGCACCGGCGGAATGACGCGGCGGCCGCCTAAGGCGCGCCGGCGGTCGCTTTCTCGAACCAGTCGATTGCCATGTCGGGCCAATCTGCCGGTATCCTGTGGCCGCCGGCGAAGACAGCCAGTTCCAGCGCGCTGCCGGTGGCGCAGTCGGTCCAGGCGCGGCGCCAGAACGTGCCGGTCGCGCTGATGCGGTCGGGGCGCATGTCGGCGCAGCTGTTCGCGCGCCGCCAGATCTCAAGGCCGGCAAAGATATCGCCCTGAACGAACTGCCCGTTGCGCAATGGCCGGCCCTCGATGGGCACGGTGGTGTCCGACCATCCGTGCGTGTGCAACAGCCGCACCGGTCCGGTGCAATCGGCGGGATGCGGTCTCCAGAAGCCGCCCGCCACCGGCGCATAGGCGGCAAAACGGCCGGGTTCGGCGCAGGCCAGGTATGACACCATGAAGCCGCCGGCCGAAAAGCCGGCCAGAAGAACCCGGTCGCGGTTCAGCCCATGGGTTGTGGCGGCATCGGCGACGGCATCGCCCAGAAATGCGGCCTCGTCCCGGCCCTGCCAGCCGGGATAGAAGTTCCACAGACCGCGCAGGTCGCGCCCTTCGACGGTGCCGGCGTCGGGCGCGAGAACGGCATAGCCGCGCGCCACGATCGCCGAAACCAGCGCCGCGTTCTTCACGACGCCCGCGCCTGATCCTCCCGCTCCGTGCAGAAACACCACGATGCCGGCGTTTTCGGGCCGCTGGGGCAGCACCAGGTGATATTGCCCTTCGGCAAGGGTGCAGGCGCCGGGCGCGGGCCCGCAATCGGCCGCCGCCGGCGCCGCGGCGCTCATCCCGATGGCAAGGGCCGTGGCGATGGCCGCGCGCAGCGGCGCCCGGCGCATCATGGCCGTGCCACCGGCAGTCCCGCCGCCAGCCAGCCGGGCCCGGCCCGCGAGCCTGACATGCCTTCGGGCACATCGACGATCCGTTCGAAGCCCGCCGCGCGCAGTGCCGCGGCCAGCCGGGCCGAGCGCACCCCGCGCGCGCAGATCAGGGCGACCGGGCGCGTGCGGTCGCCTTCGGCCAGCCTGTCGAGGGCGGCGATGAAATCGTCGCGCCGCATGTCGAGCGGCCGCGCGCCGGCGCCCACGCCCGTGCGGGCCCATTCGTCGGGGCGCCGGATGTCGATCAGCAGGATGTCGCCGGCACGTGCGGCGCTGTGCGCTTCGGCCACGCTGAGCGCGCCGACACCGTCGGGCGCGCCGCCGGCTCCGGGGGCCAGCAGCAGGATGTAGGCGCCCGCGCCGCCCAGCGCGGCGGCCGACGCGGTGCCGGTCAGCAGCGCGCGTCGCGTGATGCGGCGGGGCGGGGCGGGGCGGGGCTCTGGGGGCATGGCGGTGGCCTTTGCGATCTGTGCACCCTTGGGTGCTAGCACCAAAAGGCACCGCCGGTCAGCATCCCTGGTGTCGTGCGCGCCGTCACTTATGCGCGAGCGGCGCGCATCGGCGTCAGGCCGCCGCCACCGATGCCGCCGGCGCGGCGCAGACCTCGCTCAGCAGCGCGGCCCAGCCGGTGCGGAAATCTGCCATCGCCCGCGCCGCGCTGGCGCGGCCTTCGGCGGCGGTGTCGGGCATCGCCAGCAGATCGCGCAGCCCTTCCGTCAGGTCGGCCCGCCCGCCCTGGCCTGGAAGCAGCACGCCGGCCCCGCGGTGATCGCGCAGCCCGTCCACATCCGCCACCAGAACCGGACGACCGGCGGCGCGCGCCTCGAGCGCGACAAGGCCGTAGGCCTCCCACCGCGACGGCATCGCCACCGCGTCGACCGAGGCGTAGACCGCAGCCAGATCGCCCGCAAAGCCCATGAAACGCACCCGCGGATCGCCTTCGGCCAGCGCTTCCAGCGCGGCGCGTTCGCTGCCCTCGCCATGCACATGCAGTTCGACATCGTTGTCGGGCAGTTTGCGGAAGGCCTCGATCAGCCGGTCAAAGCCCTTTTGCGGGCTGAGCCGGCCAATCGCGCCGATCACCCGCCGCGGGCGTGCGGGTGCGGGCACTTCGGTGAATTCGCCCAGATCGACGCACGACCGGATGACCCGCAGCCGTTCCGCGGCCACCAGGTTTCGCCCCGAAAGCCATGCGCCCTGCGCCGCGCTGACCGCAACGACCCGGTCGAACAGGGCATAGGCGGTGCGCAGAAGGGTGTGAAACCGGCGCTTGTGCGGCACGTTCAATGCGGCGAAGGCCTCGGTATAGCTGTGTTCGACGTGGATGACCGGGCAGGCGGCGTGGCGGGCGCGCAATCCTATCAGACCAGGCAGCGCGCGCCAGTTGATCGCCAGGTGCGAAACGATGACATCGGCGCGGATCCTGTCGTTGCCCAGCGCGCCACGCGGGCACAGCCGCAGCACATGGCGGGCATGGGCGCCCAGCACCGGATCCTGTGTCAGAAAATCGAGAACGCGCATCACGCCGCCTGCGGTGGTGTCGTCGATCAGATGCACGACAACGGGGCGGGACTGGCCGTGCGAGGGGGAAAGGAAGGACATGGGATACTCCGTTCGGAAAAGGCGAGGCGTCAGACGCGGGCGATGGCGCGCAGCGCCCGGCCGGCGGGCCGGTCGATGATGTGCGCCGCGACATGGGTAACGCAGGATTTCAGGGGTTCTTCGTAGTATGGGCGCATCGAGGCATGGCGCATCGCGCGCAGAAGGCGGCGGGCGCGCGGCCCGTCGGCATCGCTGATCGCGCGCCGCGCCAGGTACCGCAATTGATAGGCGCGCGCCGCCGGGGCGTGGCGGGCGAAGAAGTCCGGGGCCAGTGGGGTCAGCTTTGCGACCATGCGCTCCCAGGCTTCGAACTGACGGTCGGTGGCCGCCGAAAGGCCGCCGCGCGCGATGCGGTAGCAGGTGAGCAGGCCGGGCACGCCGGCCAGATCCCAATCGGTTGTCAGCGCAAGACGCAGCCAGCATTCGATGTCTTCCGACTGGCGGAAGGTTTCGTCGAACACCCAATCGCGTTCGGTCTCATGGGCCGGGCGCCAGGCGATCGCGTCCAGCGCGGCGCGCCGGATCACCGCCGCCGAACCATTGCCGACGGGATTGCGCCGGAACACATGCGCCGCGTCGATGCCATTCAGCCGCGGCTTTTGCGCCGCGCGCATGGTGCGGCTGACCGAATCGATCATCGCCGACCCGGAATACGACAGCCCGACCATCGGGTTTTCATCCAGATGCGCCATATGCGCGGCCAGCTTGCCCGGCGCCCAGAGATCGTCGGAGTCGCAAAATCCCACATGGCGGCCGCGCGCGGCGGCGATGCCGGTGTTGCGCGCCCCGGCCAGCCCGCGGTTCGGCTGACGGATCAGCCGGATGCGCGGATCCGCGGCGCGCAGAGCTTCGGCCAGCGCGGCGGTGTCATCTGTGGATCCGTCGTCGACGATGACGATTTCAAAGTCGCGCCAGCTCTGGCCGCGCAGGCTGTTGACGGTTTCAGCCAGCGTGGCGGCCACGTTGAACGCAGGCACCACGATGGTGGCGGCGGGTGTGGGGGCGGTGTGCATTGCGGGCTCCTTGTGGCCTAGCGTGAAAACAGCGACCGGCGCAGGGCGGTCGGCAGGGCCGGCGCCAGCGCGCAGGCCAGGGCGGTGCCCGCGCCACGGCGGAAGGGGCGCAGGAACCCCTTGGGCGACCGGGCAAGGCCCTGCGCGGCAAGGCGCAGCGCCGTGCCCGGCGGTTGATCCAGACGCAGGGCGCGCCGCGCGAGGTAGCGCAAATGAACGGCCTCGGCGCGGGCGTCGGGGCGGGCGCCGAACCGCGCGGCGGTGCGCAGCGCCTCGGCGCGGCCGCGCGCCATCGCCGACAGATCCGCCGACAGGCCCGTCGGGCTGGCGCGATAGTGCACCAGCACAGCGTCGACCGGCTGAATCCGGGCGCCCTGGCCGACCAGCCGGATCAGCCACTCCAGGTCTTCGTTGTGCACCATGTCCTGGCGCAGCCCGCCCGCCTGCATGAAAACGCCGCGCCGCACCGCGATGTTCGACATCGTGCACACCGGGTTTTCACCCAGCAGCATCGAAAGCGTCAGCGGCCCCTGCGGCACCGAAGACCGCGACCGCGCGTCGCCGATCACCCGGTCAAAGAACGCCACCCGTCCAAAGACGCCGTCCACGGCCGGATCGGCGAACGTCTCTGCGAGATGGCGCAGCTTGTCGGTGCTCCAGATGTCGTCGGCGTCGCAGAAGGCGATCACCGCGCCGAGGGTGGCGGCGACGCCTGCGTTGCGTGCCGCCGAAGGCCCCCGGCCGGGATTGCGCAGCAGGCGGATGCGGGTATCGGTCCGGGCGAAATCCGTGACGATCCGGGCGGTGTCGTCGCGCGATCCGTCGTCGATGCAGACCGCCTCCCAGTCGCTCAGGCTTTGCGCCTGAAGCGCGGCCAGCGTATCGGGGATGGTGCCGGCGGCCTGGTGGCAGGGGATCACAACGGAAAATCTGGGCATCGGTTCAGCTCCGGACGGGGCGCGGCCCGAAGGCGGCGGCAATTGCGGGAAGGGCGGCACCGATCATCACGGTGCACGAGGTCAGCAGCGTGCCCCAGGCCAGAGCGGTCAGGCCCAGCGGCGCCATCAGCGCCGTGCTGAGCATCAGCGCCGCCGTCAGCAGGGCGGTCAGGCGGAATTCGTGGCCGGCGCGGTCGCTGGCGCGCAGCCAGCCGGCGGTCACCGACCACAGCGTTGCCGGGATCGCGGCCAGGCACAGGATAGACACAACCGGCGCCAGCCCGGCCCAGTCGGCGCCGAACAGGATCGGCACATAGACCGGTGCCAGCAGTGCCTGAATCATCACCGCCGGCGTGATCACGCCCAACGATACCAGGATACCCTGGCGCAGCGCTGCATCGCGGTCGGGCGCGGCGCACAGATGCGGATAGACCACAATCGAAACCGCCGCCGAAAACGAACCCGCCAGCCCCAGCCCCGCGTTGAAGGCCATGAAGTACAGCCCCAGAACCTCGGGGCCCATCAGCGCGCCGACGATCACCTTGTCGGCCTGCATCCGCAATGCCTTGGTCAGTTCGATGGCCAGAACGGCCGCGCCGAACCGCGTGAAATGGGACAGCGGCACGCCGGGCTGGCCGGCCACCGGCCGCCAGGGCGCAAGGCGGCGCATCGCGATCAGCCAGATCGGTGCCGCCAGCAGCCTCGGCAGGACCAATGCCGCCGGACCGGGCCAAACGACAGCCAGCAGCGCCGCGGCAAGGTTGGCCCCGACGACCTGGCCGCCGGCGATGGCGGCTGTCTGGCGCATCTTGCCCTGGCGCATGGCCAGCGCGGCCTGCACCAGACCGGTGGGCATGAACAGGTATTCCAGTGCCAGCAGCGCGATCAGCCCGGCCAGAACCATGCTGCCGCCGCAGGCCAAGATAGCCCCGGCCAGCGCGATCTGAAGCCCGCAGAGACCAAGGCTCCAGGCCACGAAAATGCGCCGCGCGGTGGCGCATACCGCCTGAAGCCGATCTTCGGGTGCAGCGATGATGCGCTGGCCCACGCCGGTTTCAGTCAGCGATTTCAGAATGTCGGCGGCGGCCATCGCGGCGGCGGCCACGCCGATCTCTTCGGCCTGCATGGTGCGCGCCACCGCCACAACAACGGCCAGCCGCGACAGCTTTGCGGCAACTTCCGATGCGCCATAGGCGATGAGGTTGCGGGCAAAGGGGCCTTGGGCGATACGGCGAAGGGTGTCTTGCGGTCGGGGCATCGGTTGCCTCCCTGGGTCGGTTGCCGCCTTGATATGCCATGATGCCCCCGCCCGTCGCGGGGGCGGGCGGAGAGACCGGCGGCGCGCACGGGCTGCCACATATCCCGATGGATAGGGGCGCTGATGCGCGCGGACATGGACCGGCGCGCCAGGATCGCCTAGAACGGGCGAAACGGCGGCAAAGGGCAGCGCCGAGGCGGAGGGCAGACGTGATCATTCCACCCCAGTTGGCGTCGGCGCTGGCGGCCGCGTTGATCCTTGGCGGTTGTGCCGGTTTCGACCGGCCCGACAATCTGGCGCCGGTCAATGCCGGCGGCGGCTATCAGGCCCAGTGGCGCGACCCTGACGTGCGGCGCGCGGATGCCTCGTTTCTACGCTCGGCCGAGATCAACGCCCAGCGGTGTCTGCCCTTTGGCCAGGGCGACGACGGCAAGGCCAGCGGCGTGATCGCAAGGTCGCTGGCGGGCGTTCGGCTGTCGCGGGGCGATCTGCTCGACATTCGCGTCGGCGAAGACGAAACCTTTACCGCGGCCTACGAGGTGTCGCGCGACGGCACGCTGCGGCTGCCGTTCCTCGCGGCCATTCCGGCGCAGGGCCAGGTGCCCGACCGGATCGAGGATGCCATCGCCGATGCGCTTCTGGCCGACGGGTTCTATGATGACAGGCCGCGCATATCGGTGCGGCTGATGGATCTGGCATCGGTCAGTGTCGGGGTGACGGGCGCCGTCTTCGAACCGCACCAGGTCGAGATCGGCGGCGTCGGGGGCATTGACCGCGACCAGCTGCGCCAGGTCGCGCTGGGCGCCTCGACCGAAGCGCGCAACCTGTCGGCGGCGATCCGCGCGGCCGGGGGGATCCGCCCCGATGCGGATCTTTCGTCGGTTGAACTGCGCCGGGGCGGGCGGCTCTACCGGATCGACATGCGCGGGGTGTTTCAGGGATCGGATATCGTGGATGTGATGCTGGTATCGGGCGATGAGATCCGCGTGCCCAGCCGGCGCTGTTTCCAGGAGGATCTGATGCGGCCCGGCCCGGTCAGCCCGCCGGGTGTTTCGCTGTTCCTGTCGAACCTGACGCAACCGGCCACGCACAACGCCGGATCGGCCGTGGGCCGCGAAGTGCGCGCGGTGCCCTGGGGCACGCGGTATCTTCAGGCGGTGATCGATACCAATTGTGTGGGCGGGCCGCGCGCGACCAGCGCGGATCGCTCGGCGGTTCTGTTCAGCCGCGATCCCGTTACCGGGGTCTCGGCGGTTATCGAACGCGACATCGAGGATCTGCTGCGCCGCGCGGACCGCGACGATTTCGATCCCTATCTGATGCCCGGAGACGCCATCGCGTGTTACGACAGCGCCATCACCAACCTGGGCGAGGTGGGCCGCATCCTGGGACTGATGGGCGCCTTCGTGCTGCTGGATTGATCGGGGCGCGCCCGCGGCATCAGTATGCGCCGCGCCCCGATGCCACGGCCCGGAAGGTCAGTGCGATCAGCACCACATCCAGAAGCACCGACCGCGATGCCGCATAGGCCAGATCCATGTCGACCATCTTGTCAAATCCGATGTCGGCGCGGCCAGACACCTGCCACAGGCCGGTGATGCCGGGTTTGACGGTTAGCCGGCCCATGGCGCGCGCGGGATAGGCGGCCACCTCCTGCGGCAGCGGCGGGCGCGGCCCGACCACCGACATGTGCCCGGCCAGAACGTTCAGGATCTGCGGCAGCTCGTCCAGCGAGGTGCGGCGCAGCAACCGGCCCACCGGGGTGACACGCGGATCGTTGCGCGCCTTGAAGCAGATCCCGGCGCGATCGGATTGCGCCAGAAGCGCCGCGCGGCGGGCTTCGGCATCGGGATACATCGACCGGAACTTGAACACGCGGAACGCCACGCCGTCCTTGCCGATGCGGGTCTGGCGGAAGAACACCGGGCCGCGGCTGTCCAGCCGGATCGCCGCCATCGTGACCAGCAGCAGGGGCATCAGCAACACCAGCGCCGTCGCTGACAGCACCACATCCATCGCCCGCTTGGCCAGCGCGTCGCTGCCGCCGTTGCGTGCCGCATATGCCGCGGCGCGCGCCATGAAGACGAAATTGCCCACCAGGTAGCGGTTGGCCATGCGGCGCGGTTCCATCGCCAGCCGCCAGATCCATTCGCATTTCGCGCGGCGCAGCATCGCGGGGGCGCGTGTCACGTTGCCGGCGAGAAAATCGAATAGCGCGCCCACACCCATCTGAACACGCGGCTCAAGCCGGTCGCCATGTTGTGCCAGCCACAGATCCTGCATCGGCACACCCATCGCCACCAGAACGATATCCGCGCCCGAGGCGTTGATCGCGGCGATCGCCGCGTCGGTGTCGGCGGCGCCGTCGAAGCCGTCGCGCGTGCCGGCGATGCGCAGGCCCGGTGCCAGGTGCCACAGCCGGTTGGCGGCGCGTTCAGCGGTGCCCGGCGTGCCGCCGAACAGGAACACCGAAAGACCGTCGCGGGCCGCTTCGCGCAGCATCTGCGGCACCAGGTCGGTGCCGTTCAGATTGGCGGTCAGGCGCCGGCCGGTCATCCGCAGCCCCAGTTCGACACCGATACCGTCGGGCAGAACCATGTCGGCGCTGCGCAGCGCCTGGGCGTAGGCGGGGTCGCGGGCCATGACATTCGCGCAATGCGCATTCAGGAAAGCAACCCGGCGGCGGCCCGGTGCCAGCAGCGCGGCGATGGCGGCGGTCTGGGTCGCGTCGATCAGATCGACGCCCATCAGCGATGCCTTGCGCAGGATGTCTGCCGAGGGTGTGGCGGCTATGGGGGCGGCGTCGGCGAAGTGTGTGAGGCTGAGAGGTTTCATCGTGCTTTCCGGATCAGGTGTTGCGTTGGCCGAGGTTTGGCGGAACGCGGTGCACCGTTCAACGCGGCGGCGGGATGGGTGCCCGGCGCGGATGGCCGGGGCGATCCTCCGATCAGGTGGCGCCGCGCCACGCCCGGCGAGCGCGGCTATCCGCCTGGATGCCGGGGCGCGCGGCGCGGGCCGTTCGGGTTTGCCGGCCTGTCCCATCGGATAGGCGCGGGCACGATATTGCCGCCGGCATGGCCCGTCGCGCGGCGGCATCCGGCAGCTGGCGGGGGTAGGGTGCGCCACACCAGAAGGAGACGGCCCATGTCACACGTCGCCGCGATAGCACCCGAACCGCGCCGCGGTCCCGCCATTTGGCGCACCCCGCTGCGCAAGATCACCCTGCGCCGGCTTTTCGGCGGTGGCAGACTGGCCGATGCCGGGCGGCTGCCGCGCTATATCGCGTCGGCGGCTTTGGGCGCCGCGGCCATCTGGGCACCGATCACCGGCTACCTGGGGACCGCGCCGCTCAGCTATACGTCCGAGCTTTCGCTGATCCTGCCGGGGTCGGGGGCATCGGCAACGGTAAACCTGGCCGACATCGGGCAGGCGTCGTCCTATGCCAATTCGGCCTTTGCCAGCAATTCGATCAGCCCCACGGAAACCTACAAGCGGTTGCTAGGCGCGGATCGCATCCTGGCCGCCGCCGCCGACAGCCTTGGCCAGGATCTGCGCGGCATGGGCCGGCCGCGGGTTGATCTGGTGGATCAGACCGGGCTGATCCGGGTGCAGATGACCGGCCCCAGCCCGGAAGGCGCCCGCGCCCGCGCCGAGGCGGTTCTGGGCGCCTTCTTTTCCGAAATCGACGCGCTGCGCGCCGACGAACGCGATGTGCGCGAGACCGGCGGCCTGAATGCGATCGAGGATTACCGAATGTCGGTGGCGCAAACCCGCGACACCATCGCGGCCCTGCAACGCGAGACCGGACTGGTATCGTTCGATCAGTACGAGCGCTTGGTCGCCGCCAACGATGCCCTGCGCGCGCGGGTCGAGACGCTGGCCTTTACCGTGGCGCAACGCGCGGCGGCGGTCGATGCGCTGTCGGCGGCGCTGGGCATCGCGCCGGCGCAGGCGGCGCTGACGCTGAAGCTTTATGCCGATGCGGACTATACCGCGATGCTGGATGAAATCGCCGCCCAGACCGCGCTTCTGGCCGAGGCCGATGCCCATTTCGGCGCGCGCCACCCCAAGGTGACTGCGGCGCGGGCGGCTGTTGCCGCCGGCGAGAAGGCGGCCGAGGCGCTGGCCATGCGCATCACCGGGCTGGACGCTGCATCGGCCGGGCAACTGGACCTGGCGGCGCCGGGGGCACGCGCGGATCTTCTGGCGCAACTGGTCCGCGAGGATGCGGCATGGCGCGGCACCCGGATCGAACATGCGGCGATGTCGGCGCGTCTGGCGAATGAAACCGGGCGCCTGGCGCGGCTTGCGCCGGCGGCGGCACGGCTTGAGGACATGCAGCGCGATTTCGCCGTGGCCGAAGCGGTCTTTGCCTCGGCCATCGCACGCCGGCAATCCAGCAAATCCGACATCTACGCCAGTTATCCGCTTGTGCAGGTGCTGGAAAACCCGTCGCTGCCCGACCGGCCCACATCGCCCAACCGCAAGCTGGCGCTGGCGGCGGGGATCGCGGGGACGCTGATGATGCTGATGGGGCTGAGCCTGGGGTGGATCCGGCTGGCGCTGATCACCCGGCTGCTGACGATGCCGAGCGAGCGGAAGCCATGATCCGCGCCGCGCGACCCGGCACACTGAACCCCGCCGAGGCGCTGATCTGGCGCGCGATGGTTCTGACCTGGCCGTTCTACGCGGTGGGCGCGCTCTATGTTGTCGGGCCGGTGCTGGCCTGGATGTTGGGCGGCCTTGCGGTTCTGGCGCTCTACCTCGGGCCGGCGATGCGCGCCGACCTGCGCCCGACCGGGCCGATCCCGGCGGCTGTCTGGCTGTGGATCCTGGGAATGCTGGTGATGCTTGTCGCGCTTTGGGCGGGGCACATGGGGTGGAACCTCGGCACCGGCAAGACCATCAAATCCTCGATCGGCTGGGCCAAGGGCTGGGCGCTGGTGGCGCTGTTTCCGCTGATCGGCGCGGTGCTGCCGATCCGCCGCGCGGTGCTGGTGCGTGGGCAGTGCGTTATCGGTCTGTGGACGCTGGCGCTGGCGCCGCTGTTGCTGGCGGCTCCTTACATCGGGCTGCCCGAGCGGATATTCACATCTCCGCTCAAGGCGATCGGCGGGCCGGGCCCGGAGTATTTTTCGGTGTATTTCTACACCTTCGATCCGGCATCATGGACGCCGCGCTGGCAGTTCTATGCACCCTGGTCTCCCTTCGCGGCGCTTCTGGGGGTGGTGATGGTGCTGTTTGCGCTGGAGGAGAAGCACCGCGGCTGGATGGCCGCCGGCCTTGCGGCCGGAGTGCTGATGATCCTGGCGTCGAAGTCGCGGATGGGGCTTGTCGGGCTGGTGGCCTGCACGGTGGCGCCGCGCTTGATGCCGCTGATCCTGCGGGGCTGGGCCTGGCAGGTGGGGGCCGGTCTGGCGGCGTCTCTGGCGGTTGTGGGCGGATGGCTGGCGCTGCGCGTCGATGCGGCGATCGCCGGATTTCGCGGCGCCCGCGCCGACAGCACGCGGGTGCGCGAGACGCTGCAACGCATCGCGTGGGAGCGGTGGCACAGCGAAGCGCCATGGTTCGGGCACGGGACGGTGCAACCCGGCCCGCACCTTGTCGAATACATGCCCATCGGCAGCCACCACACCTGGTACGGGCTGTTGTTCGTCAAGGGCCTGGTGGGGTTCTTCGCGTTGCTGGTGCCTTTGACCTGGCACATCATGCTGGTGCTGGCGGATGCCGCGCGCGGGCCGCGCGGACGTTTGCCTCTGGGCATCCTGATGACGATCGTCCTGCTTTCGATGGGCGAGAACCTGGAAATCGAGGCCTACATGCTGTGGCCGGCGCTGGTGTTGCTGGGTGTGCACCTGCGCGAACTCGAAGGTGGCGCGGGCTGAACGGGCCCGGCGCCGGGACGATGGCGCGATCAAGGGCCTGTCAGATGTCGCGCGGCGGTGCGTCGGGCACGATGCCGCGCGCGCGCCAGTCGTCGAACACCGCCAGCGCGGCGTCGCAGAACGCCGGATCGTTGATATGGGCCGGTGTCACGGTGTTGGGATGGTGCGGCACCACCTGGCGGTGCATTTCGTCCAGCATCGCGGCCAGGCCATCGGGATCGTGGATGTCGCCGCCGGGCCGGTCCCATTCCTGCACCCCGCCGGCGGGGATCAGCACATGCACCGGGCCGCGCGCCCGCGCCAGCCGGTCGGCCATCGCGCGGACATTGGCGCGGCGTTCGTCGGGGGAAAACACCGCCGATGTGATCAGGCGGTTGTGCTGGTGGAAGGGTTTGTCGGCGTGGGCGGCGGGCACTTCCTGCCAGCAGGCGAAATCCAGCAGGTCGAGCGCGCCGGGCGCCACGATCTGTGGCGTGCCGGCGGCGCCGGCGCCGCAGAGCCGGTCCTTGCCGGAACTGACGGCAGATCCGGCGACCTCGTTCACCAGTTCCTGCATGCAAAGATCGAACACACAGGCGAACGTGCCCGCCGCGGCCAGCCGTTCGAAGGCCATGCCGCCCATGCCGGTGGAATGAAACACCGACACGTCGTAGCCACGCGCTTCCAGCGCCGGTTTCAGGATCTTCATGTATTTCAGGCAAGAACTGCCCAGCGACGTCATCCCGATCTGCGGGCGCGCGAAAACCGGCGGCTGGGCGGCCAGGGCGGCACCGTGCACCGCCCCCGCCGCCTGCGCCAGCGACGACCGGCACAGATCGTTCATGCCGTAAAGTCCGCCGGCCCACAGGATCATCTGGGTATCGGCCGCCAGACGGTGCGGCGGGATCAGCGGCGAAAAGGCAACCGTCGAGACGATGTACTTCGGCACACCCAGCGGCAGCGCCTGGGCACAATCCAGCGCCAGATCGGTGCCCATCGTGCCGCCCAGCGCGATCATCGCATCGGCGCGCCCGTCGCCCACCAGTTGCGCGGTCAGCGCCGCGGCGCCGCGCGCCATCACCTGAAACGCCGGGTTTTCGCCGCCCAGGGCGATCACCTCGTCGATGCTGTGCCCTGCGGCGGCGGCGACATCGTGGCGCGAGATGTCGCAGGCGGTTTGCGGATCGCCCAGAACGCCCACGTCCATCGCCAGAACCCGGCCCCCCAGCGCCTCGATCCGGTCGCGAAGGAACGCCAGCTCGTCCGACTTGGTGTCGAATGTTCCGATCATCAGGATGGTCTTGGCGGTCATAGCTGTATCCACGCGGTCTTGTGATTGGTGAACTTTTCCAGGGCCAGCAGCGACCGGTCGTAGCCGTTGCCGGATTGCTTCTGGCCGCCCATCGGCACCGTCAGGTCGGTGCCGCCGTAGCAATTGACATGCACCACGCCCGCGCGCACCGCCTGCACCATGCGGTGCGCGCGGGACAACGATCCGGTCCAGACCCCCGCCGCCAGCGCCAGCGCGCTGTCATTGGCCAGGGCGACGGCCTCGGCCTCGGTGTCGAACGCGGTCACAGCCAGCACCGGGCCGAAGACCTCGGTCTGAAACAGCCGGTGGTGTGCGGCCACATCGGCCAGAACGGTCGGTGCCATGTAGCTGCCGCCGCTGGCCTGGTGCAGCGCGGTGCCGCCGGTGATCAGCCGCGCGCCCTCGGCGCGGGCGGCATCGACCATCGCCAGATTGGAGGCCAGCCGTTCGGGCCCGTGCACCGCGCCGATGTCGTGCGACAGATCCAGCGGATCGCCCACGCGCAAGGCTTCGGCGGCGCGGGTCAGCGCCTCGGTGAAGGCATCGGCGATCTTGCGCTGCACCAAAAGCCGCGATCCGGCAACGCAGACCTGCCCGGCGTTGCGGAAGATCGCCGCGGCTGCCGCCTGCGCGGCCACCGCCAGATCCGGTGCGTCATCGAAGACGACGTTGGCGGATTTGCCGCCCAGTTCCAGATACACCCTCTTGAGGTTCGATTGCGCGGCGTATTCCAGCAGCTTGCGCCCGGTGCCGCCGGCGCCGGTGAATACCAGAACGTCCACATCCATCGACAGCGCCAGTGCCCGCCCGGTGATCTGCCCCGGCCCCGTGACCACGTTCAGAACCCCCGGCGGCAGCCCCGCCTCATGCGCCAGCTCGACCAACCGCAGCGTGCTGAGCGATGCGGTCTCGGGCGGTTTCATCACCACCGTGTTGCCCGCCGCCAGCGCGGGCGCGATTTTCCAGGCGCCGATCATCAACGGGAAATTCCACGGCGTGATCGCGCCGACCACGCCCACGGGTTCGCGGTGGATCAAGGCCAGCCGCGCGGGATCCGACGGGGCGATCTGGCCGCCGGTCTTGTCGATGGCTTCGGCGTAATACCGAAGGCTGGCCACGGCCGAACCGGCCTCGGCCTTCAACGCCATCGCGAATTCCGTGCCGTTGTCGCGCACCCCCAGCACCGTCAGCGCCGGGGCTTCCGCCTCGATCAGATCGGCCAGCCGCAACAGCACCCGCTTGCGGAAGACCGGGGCACTGCGCGACCAGACCCCGCTGTCGAAGGCGCGGCGGGCGGCCGCGGTGGCGCGGGCCACATCGGCTTCGCCGGCCAGCGGAATGTGGCCCAGGCAGGCGCCGTCAATCGGCGATGCAACCGGCATTGTGGCGCCATCGGCGGCGGCACAGGCGCGCCCGTCGATCCAGAGGTGTTGCGCGGGGATAGGCCGCGCGCGCAGCGCATCGATGTCCGATTGTTGCAAATTCAGGCGCTCCAGCATTGCGCGGTTCAATATTTGAACCAATGGTGCAAATATATTGCGCCGCAGGGTGCGACGTGTCAACGTCGGCATACCGCTGAGGAGATCGCCGGCCCATGTACACCGTCGTCAAAGCCCTGTCGCTGCTTGAGCATTTCAGCGACGCGCGCCCCACGCTGGGGCTGACGCAGGTGCAGCGCCTTTCGGGACGCGACAAGGCGACGGTGCACCGCCATCTGCTGGCGCTGGAGGAATGTGGCTTTGTCGAGCAGGATCCCGCGACCCGCCGCTACCGGCTGGGCCATGCGCTGGAACGTCTTGCGGGAATGCGCCGGCGCACGGTGCAGGCGGCCGATACCATCGCGCCGCTGGTCGACCGCATTTCGCGCGAGGTTGGCGAACTGGTGCATGTGACCCGTCTGGTCGGCACCGAACTGCATCAGCTTTATCATAGCGACCTTGGCGGATATGCGGTGCGCGTCTCGCTTGAACCGGATATCGTTCTGCCGCTGCTCACCACCTCGTCGGGCAAGGCGATCCTGGCGTTCCGCCCGGTGTCCGACCAGGCGGCGATGATCGCCCAGCAGCACGCCGCCTTCGGTGTGCCGCCGATGCCGACAGCCGATGCTGTTCTGCCCGAGCTGCGCCAGACCGCGGCACGGGGCTATGCGCGCAGTTTCGACACGCTCGAGATCGGGGTGTCTTCGGTGGGCGTGCCGCTGTTCGATGCCGATTCCCGCGCGGTGGCCGCCTGTTCCATCGCCTTTCCCACCGCGCGGCGGTCCGACAGCCTGTTGCGGGCCTGTGTCGCCGCGCTGTTTCGCCATGGCGGCGCGATCACCGAACGCCTGGGCGGCACCCCGCCGGCGGCGGTGCGCCGGATATGGGCCGAACACCTTCAGCCAGCGGAGATGCTGCCATGAACAAGATCAATTTCCTCAAGGAGCACAACGCACGCCATGTCTGGCACCCGATGACGCATCCGGCGGAAAGCATCGCCAACCCTCCGACGATCGTGACGGAAGGCGAAGGCGTGCATATCGTCGATATCGACGGGCGACGCGTCGTGGATGCGGTGGGCGGGTTGTGGAACGTGAACCTGGGGTATTCGTGCCAGCCGGTCAAGGATGCGATCAGCGCTCAGATGCAGGCGCTGCCCTATTATTCCACGTTTCGCGGCACCACCAACGACAAGGCCATCGAACTTTCGGAGATGCTGCGCGACTTCTTCCGGCCCGACGGTCTGAGCCGGTCGTTCTTTACCTCGGGCGGGTCGGATTCCGTTGAGGTGGCGCTGAAGCTGGCGCGGCAGTATCACCGCATACGGGGCGATGCCGGGCGCAGCAAGTTCATCAGCCTGCACAAAGGCTATCATGGCACGCATTTCGGCGGCGCCAGCGTGAACGGCAACGCCAAGTTCCGCCAGTCCTACGAGCCGCTGCTGGCCGGATGCATTCACATTCCCGGCCCCTATCTCTACCGCAATCCCTTCGACGTGACCACATCCGTCGCGCTTGCCGGCAAATGCGCGCAGGCCCTGGAACAGGCGATTGCCTTCGAGGGCGCCGATACCGTCGCCGCCTTCATCATGGAGCCGGTGCAGGGCGCGGGCGGTGTGATCGCGCCGCATCCCGATTTCATGCCGATGATGCGCGAGATCTGCGACCGCCACGGGGTTCTGATGATCGCCGACGAGGTGATTACCGCCTTTGGCCGCCTCGGATCGCCCACCGGCGCCCGGCACTGGGGCGTTCAGCCGGATTTCGCCTGCACCGCCAAGGCGATCACCAACGGCTACTTTCCCTTTGGCGCGGTGATGATCCACGACCGCGTGGCCGAGGTTTTCGAAACCGGCGGCGCGCGGGCTTCTGTCGACACCGGCTATACCTATTCGGGGCACCCGGTGGGGGCGGCGGCGGCGATTGCCTGTCTGACCGAAACCCGGCGCATCCGGCCGTGGGAGAACGCCGGGCCACGCGGCGCCGAACTGAAGGCCGGGCTTGCGCGGCTGGCCGCGCGCCATGAGATCATCGGCGATGTGCGCGGCGAGGGGCTGATGTGTGCCATCGAGTTCGTGTCCGACCACGCGGCCAGAACACCGGCGGCCTCTGCTGTGGCGGCACGGTTCCAGAAGGCCGCCTATGACGCGGGCGCGATGATCCGCGTTTCGGGCAACAACGCCATCTTTTCACCGCCGCTGGTTCTGGAAGCGGCCGACGTCGAAACCATCCTGACAGCGACCGAAGCCGGGCTGAAGGCGATCGGCGCATGAAATCGGCGGTCGAGCCGCGCCCGCTGCGCAGCGCGGCCGCATCGCGCGCTCTGCGCTCGGCGGTGACGGCGCGCCGGTTCTCGGCCCGATGCGCGCCCGATACGCGGTTTCGCATCGACGACCTGATGGCTTTTCGCCGCGGGCGCGGGGATCTGGTGTTTTCGGCGGTGGCCTTTCTGGCGGCGCTGGGTTTTCTGGCCGCCTTCTGGACCCAGACCGGCTGGGAGGGCCGCAAGCTGCCCGATGACATGGGCCAGTACCTTTTGCGCCAGCTGGGCGTGATCGAGGGCGAGGGCCGGCTGACCCGGCTGGGGCGGATCCTGAAACAGTCGTGGGTCGCGCCGATGGCCTGCCTTGCGATCCTTGTTCCGGCGGCGGCGCTGAACCTGCGTGCCTCGCTGCGGGTGCACCTGTGGCGGCGGCGGTTCCGCCAGCCGACGGGCCTGCGCCACGAACTGTCCGTCTGGTTGCGGGCGCTGGAATTCGTCGGGTGGTTCGGTGTCTATACGCTGGCGGTGCCGGTGCTTGGCTATCTGGTGTCGACGCTGCTTCTGGGCACGCTGCTGCCGTGGCGCATGGGCTACCGGTCGTGGCGGTGGTTCGGGATCTGCCTTGCCACCAGCCTTTGCATCGTCGTGGTGTTCCGCACTGCGCTTCAGATCAAGACGCCGATCAACATCTGGCTCTATGGTCTGCTTCCGCCGCGCGCGGAAGGCTTCATGCAGACCTGGTTCTGAAGGGGCGGGCGGATGGATGCGTTCTGGACCGGTCTCGATCAGATCCTGCAACCCGGCGTTCTGGTTGCGATCGTGATCGGATCGGTGGGCGGGCTGGCCATCGGTGCGGTGCCGGGCATCGGCCCCGCCATCGCCATTGCCATCCTGCTGCCCGCCACCGTTTTCCTGGACGATCTGATCAGCCTGGTCCTGCTGCTTGGGGTCTATGGTTCGTCCATGTACGGCGGGGCCATCCCGGCAATCCTGATCAACACGCCGGGCACGCCGGTCAACGCGCTGACCACCTATGACGGTTATGCCATGACCCGGCGCGGCGAAGCGAACCGCGCGCTGAGCCTGGCCTATTCGGCCTCGTTCTTCGGGGGGTGCTTTTCCATCATGCTGGCGCTGGTGGCGCTGATGGTTTTCGGGCCCTACCTGCGCGATCTCGGCGCGCTGTTCGGCCAGCGCGACATTTTCATGGCCGCCGCGCTGGGGGCGGTGCTGCTGATCGCGGCGCACAGGCGCACCATGGGGCTTGCCGCGCTGCTGTTCGGGTTCGGCTTCCTGATCGCCATGGTGGGCCGGCAGTCGATGCGCGACATCGACCGTTACACCTTCGGGATCGAGTATCTTTATCCCGGCTTCAACCTGATCGTGGTGATCGTCGGCATCTTTGCCATCAGCCAGGCGCTGTTTCTGCTGACGGGCAAGGACGCCGATGCGCCGCAGGCGCGTTTGCGGGGATCGTTGTTCGGCGGAGTGGCCGAGCTGTGGCGCAACCGGGCCATCGCGGTGATCTCGGCGGGGTACGGCACGGTGATGGGCATCATCCCCGGCGTCGGCGAGTTTGTCGCGCAGTTCTTCAGCTATTCGACGGCGCGCGCGATGTCGCGGACACCGGCGCAGTTCGGGCACGGATCGCCGCAGGGGTTGATCGCTTCGGAAACCTCGAACAACGCGGTGCCGGCGGCGGCGATGATCCCATTGCTGGCGCTGGGGGTGCCGGGCGAGGCGCTGACCGCGATGATGATGGTGGTGTTCTTCGACGCCGGCATCAAGCCCGGCCCGGATATCTTTGAAAACAGTCCCGATTTCCTGTTTTCGCTGTTCATTTCCCTGCTGATCATCAACGTGCTGGTGGTTCTGACGCTGCTGTGCAGCACGCGCTGGATCGCCCGCGTGGTGCATATTCCGAACCGGCTGCTGGGCTGTTTCATCCTGATCCTCGGCTTTGTCGGCGTCTTCTCGATCCGCAACAGCCTGGCAGATTGCCTCTTCGCCGCGGGCTTTGGCTATCTCGGGTTTATCCTGCGGCGGCTCGACTGGCCGCTGGTGCCGGTGGTTCTGGGGCTGGTGCTGGGCTCGATCATGATCGAGAAGCTGACCGCGGGATCGAGCCAGATCAAGACCCTGGCCGATCTGGTCAACCGGCCGGTGTCGGGAACCCTGTTCACCGTGATCCTCTTGGTTCTGGGCGTTGTGCTGATCACACGGCTGCGCCGACCGCACCGCAATCAACCGTAACCCGAAAGCTAAATCCACAGGGAGATACACAAGATGAAAAAGCTTTTGACAACAGCCGCATGTGCGGCCGCCTTGATGACCGGCACAGCCGCGATGGCGGAATACCCCACCGGGCCGGTGCAAATGATCGTGCCCTGGCCGCCGGGCGATTTCGAGGATATCCTGACGCGGATGATCGCCGCCGACATGGCCGAGGCCACGGGCCAGGCGGTTTCGGTCGTCAACCGTCCCGGCGGCGGCGACGGGCCGTTCCCCGGCGCGCTCGAGGTGCTGGCGGCGCCGGCGGACGGGTCGGTCATCGGGTCTTTCGTGATCGGCGTTCCGGTCGTCGGACCCAAGATCGACATCGGCATCGCCGAGGACAGTTTCGTGCCGGTGGGGATCTTCCTGACATATCCCTTCGTGCTGGCCGCGGCGGGCGATGCGCCCTATTCCAACATGGCCGAACTGGCGGCCTACGCCAAGGACAACGATGTGGTTCTGGGGCATTTCGGGGCCGGCCTCACGCCCACACAGGTCAGCTTTGTCGCGGCCAAGACGATGGGCTTCGAATTCGCCGATGACAGCGCTTTTGACATGCTGGATTGCAACACCCTGTCGTCGGGCGACGCGGATGTGATCAACACGACGCTGGCGCTGATCGAACCCTGCCTGGGCGACATCAACGTCCTGGGCAACATCGGCAAGGATCCCATTGCCAAGCTGGACGGTGTCGAAACGATCGCGGCGCAGGCCGGTATTGCCCCGCTCGAGCTTTGGAACGGGCTGTTCGTGCCAAAGGGCACCCCGCAGGAGGTGATCGACACCATCGCCGGGATCGCATCGGCCACCATGGCCGGTGAGGCCGCGCAGGCGCTGATGGCTGAAACCGGCGCCGCCGTCTATTGGCAGGGCATGGACGAAAGCCTGGCACGCATTGCCGCCGACCGCGAGACGGCGGCCGCCTTCGGCGCGATGCTGAACGACTGAGACAAACCCGGCCGGGGGGCGCGGGCGATTCCGTGCCCCCCGGTTTTCACTGCTGCGAAAGGCCATCCCGCCATGTCCGACCATCCGCGCGTCCGCGCCACGTTCTGCGATCTTCTGAACCTGCCGCGGGGCAAATATGTGCCCGCCCATCTGGCCCGCGGCGGCGCCATCGGTTTTGCCCGCGGCGTCTTCGGCGTGACCTTCGACCGCGACCTGATCCCGGTGCCGGGTTGCGGCATGTTCGACGGTCTGCCCGACATGGAACTGATGCTGGAGCCCGAACGGCGCAAGGGCTGGCAGCCGGGAACCGAGATCGCGCTGGGCGATCTGCACGCCGCCGGGCAACCGTTTGGCCTGTGCCCGCGCGGCGCGCTGAAGCGCGCGGTTGCCGGCTGGGGCGCGCTGGGCCTGGTGCCGATGGTCGGTCTGGAACTGGAAGCCTATGTTTTCCAGCAGGATGCCGATGGCGTCTGGGTGCCCTATGACACGCCCGGCGCCTTTGTCTACGGATGTGGCCCGGCGAACGATCCGGCCGGGCTGATGGATGCGATCTGGCAGACCGCCGATGCCTGCGACCTGCCGGTGGAATCGATGAACGGCGAATACGACAACGGCCAGTTCGAACTGACACTGGGCTTTGCCGATGCGTTGCGCGCCTGCGACGATGCTTTTCTGTTCCGAACGATGGCGCGCGAACGCGCGGCCGAAAAGGGCCTGCTTCTGACTTTCATGCCGAAACCGAACCCCGAACGCGGCGGATCGGGGATGCATGTCAACTTCAGTTTTGCCGATGCGGCGGGCCAGAATGTCGTGGCGCCCGACGGGGCGCTGTCGCAGGTTGCGCAGGGCTGCATCGCCGGGCTGATCCACCACCACGAGGCGCTGGCCGGTCTGCTGGCGGGCACTGTCAACAGCTATGACCGTCTGGCCCCCGGCAGCCTGGCGGGATACTGGGCCAACTGGGCCGGCGATCACCGTCTGGTCACCGTGCGCAGCAGCACCGCATCGGTGAAATCCGCGCGGCTGGAACACCGCATGGCCGATTGCGCGGCAAACCCCTATCTGGCGGTGGCCGCCGTGTTGCAGGCCGCGCTGGCGGGGGTGACGGCGAAGATGCCGCTGCCACCCGCCGAAGATCTGGATTGCCTCGAAAACACCCGCGCCACCCGGCATGTGCCATCTTCGCTGGTGCGCGCGCTCGACGCGCTGGACGCCGATGCGGCGCTGCGCAAGGCGGTGGGCACGGAAATCTGCGATGCGTTGCTGTTTCTCAAGCGCGACGAAGCCGCCCGTCTGGAGGGCAAGAGCGTCGACGAGGTGCGCAACTTCTATCTGCCTTTCGTCTGACCCGCCTCAACCCAGCAAGGTCAGCAGATCCATCGCTGTGGGCTGATCGAACTGGACGTGATCGGCCATCAGGTCTTCGGCGCGTGCCGCATCGCGGTCCAGAATGGCGGTTGCGATGGCGCGGTGATCCGCCACCGACGCGGCGATCACCCCGGCAAACCCATAGCGCGCACGGTAGTAGGCCATCAGCTTGCGCGCGTTGGTCTTGATCAGCTCCAGCAAGCAATCGTTGCCCGAAGCCTCGGCGACGATCCGGTGGAAGGCCAGATTGCATTGATAGTAGCCGTCCGGTTCGCCGTCGCCGTGGGTGTCGGCATGGGCGGCACAGGCGGCCACCGCCGCCTGCAACTGGTGGCCACGCGCGGCGGACAGCCGCCGGGCGGCCAGCCCAGCCGCCTGACCTTCCAGCCGGGCGTGTACCTCTAGGATCGACAGGAAGGCATGCAGCGACGGTTTGTAGACCGATGCGCCCTTGCGCGGGTTGCGCCGCACAAGGCCCTGCGCGTCGAGCTTCAGCAAGGCTTCGCGCACCGGTGTCCGCGACACGCCCAACTGCCGCGCCAGGGCGTCTTCGTCGATCCCGTCGCCGGGGCGCAGGGTGCCGATGTCTACCCTGCGCAGGATTTCGGCCACCACCGCATCGCTGTGCGCGGCCATGTCAGCCTCCGGGTACGACCAGGCGCAGCCCGTCCAGATCAGCCGACATCTCGATCTGGCACGACAGCCGGCTGGTCGGGGCGCGCGCCGTTTCGGTTGCGTCCAGCATGGCATCCTCGAAATCGCCCAAGGGTCCGGTGCGGTCGATCCATTCGGGATCGACGACCACATGGCAGGTTGCGCAGGACAGCGATCCGCCGCATTCGCCGTGCACATTGGGAATGCCGTTGGCGACGGCCGCTTCCATCAAGGTCCGGCCGGGCTGTACCTCGGCGCTGCGGGTGGTGCCATCGGGCAGTATCCATGTCACTTGCATTGCCTGTCTCCTGTCATGCTGCTTTGACGGTGACGGGCAAGGTTTTGATCCCGCCCATGAAATTCGATCGCACAAAGCGGTGCGGCCCGGCCGGTTCGATGGCGGCGATGCGGCGCGCCAGTTCCTGAAACAGGATCCGCACCTCAAGCCGGGCCAGCCACATCCCCAGACAGATGTGCGGCCCGCCCTGACCGAAGGAGAGATGCGCGTTGGGCTGACGCGCCAGATCGACACGGAACGGATCGTCGAAGACCGTTTCGTCGCGGTTGGCCGACGCGAACCAGTAGACCACCTTGTCGCCGGCGCGCACCGTCTTGCCGTGCATTTGGAAATCCCGCGTCGCGGTGCGCCGGAAATGCAACGCCGGCGTGGCCCAGCGGATGATCTCGTCGGGGGCCGTTTCCCAGATTCCGCCGGCTTTCATCTGCCCCAGCAATTCCGGCTGATGGCACAGCGCCTGGATACCCGCGGCGATCGAATAGCGGGTGGTGTCGTTTCCGGCCGCCACCAGCAGACAGAAGAAATTGCGGAATTCGGTATCCGAAATCACGCTGCCGTCGGGGCCGGGCCGGAGCAGCATGTGCAGCACGCCATCGGTGTCGCCTGCGGCCGCCTTGCGCGCCATCAGCGCACTTGCATAATCGTAGAGTTCCGCGCCGGCAGGCGAATTGAAGGGCATCAGCCGGTAGGCGTCGGTTGTCATCCGGTCCAGCACATGATCGGTGAAATCCGGATCGGTGTTGGCCATCAGCGCATCGCCCTTGTCGACCAGCCAGGGCAGGTCCGAGGCAGGCACGCCAATGATGATCCCAAGCATCCGCATCGGCAGTTCGCGGGCGATCTCGCGGGTGGCGTCGAAACTGCCGCAGTCCAGGGCGCGGTCCAGGATCTGGTTGCACAAATCGCGGATCTGCGGTTCGAACCCGGCGACAACCCCCTTCGAGAACGCCCGCGCCACCTTGATGCGGGTCATCATGTGTTCGGGCGGATCGGTTTCCTGAAAGGTCCGGCGGGCCAGGTATTCCTCTTCGGTCTGGTCTTCGATGCGGATGCCCTGCGCCGAAGACAACAGGTCTGCCTGCCGGTTCAGGCGCAGGATGTCGGCCTGCCGCGTCACCGACCAGAAGCTTCGCCCGGCGCTGTATTCGGTATAGTGCAGAGGATCGTCGCGGCGCAGGCGGGCAAAGGTGTTGTGCGGTACGCCATCGACGAAGGCATCGTGGCTCGTCAGGTCGGCGTGGCCATCGTCGGTGGGGGTCCAGACTGTCATCGCGAGGCTTTCAATATATTTTGACCTCCTGTAAATATAATTCTGGTACGGTCCGTCCGCAAAGGGTTTTTCGATGCACATCGCCATTTTGATGACAAACACCGACGAAAGCCCATTTGCCGCGCGGCATCCGCGCGACGGGGCGAAGTTCGCCGCGCTGTTGCATCTGGCGCGCCCGGAGTGGACCTGCACGGTCTATCCTGTGAAGGACGGCGGGTTTCCCGATGCCGATGCCGCCTTTGACGGCGTATTGATCACCGGCAGCCCGGCATCGGTGCATGACAACCTCCCTTGGATCGCACCTCTCGAGGCGCTCTTGCGGCAAATCGCGGCGCGCGGTCTGCCGATCTTTGGCGCCTGCTTCGGGCATCAGATCCTGGCGCGGGCGTTTGGCGGCCGCGTCGGTTGCAATCCCGACGGCATGATCATGGCGGCGGTGGATGTGGATCTGGCCGAACCGGCGACGCGGTTGCGCGCCTTTGCCTCGCACAACGAGCAGGTGCACGATCTGCCTCCCGGCGCGGTGACCATCGCGCGCGGACCGGGATGCCCGATTGCCGGTTTCAGGTTGAAAGACAACATCATGACCACGCAGTACCATCCTGAAATGACAACGGAATTCTTTCTGGCGCTGACGGATGAAATGGCCGATGGACTGGGCGCTGAAGGCGTTGCGGTGGCGCGTGCGGGTCTTGACGATCCACCCGACCGGCGGGCCTGGGCCGAAATCATCGCGGGTTTTCTTGAATCCGCGCGCTGACCCTGAGGGCGGTTTCAGCCGCTGGGCGGTTTTCCGCGGCTTCTGGGTTTCGCGGCGCCGGTTTACCGTTGTCAGCGGGGCCAAATCACCTAAGCTTTGCATATGAGCATCCGCATCGCCACACCCCGTCCGTTCCTTGCCGCGTTTTGCGCCATCGTCCTTGCCGCGTTTGTCGCGCTGCCCGCGGCGGCCGCCGATCGAGGGCGGCTGGCCGCTTTTCTCAACGTCACCGGTTTTGACGTGGCGCTGGAAAGCATCCGGTTGTCGGCCTCGGCGGCGCCGACGATGATCGGGCTGCAGTCCGAGGATTTCGGCATCGCCTGGTCGGGCCTTGTCGCCGATGTATTCGATACCGCGCTGATGCACGACATGGCGCTGGACATCCTCGAACAGACGCTCTCGGATGACCTTCTGAACCACGGCGCCGATTTCTATGCCAGCGATCTGGGCCAGCGTCTGGTGGCGGCGGAGAACGCCGCGCATATGACCGAGGATGACGAAGCGAAGCAGCGCGCCGGCGAGGCGCTGGTGGCCGACATGGTGGCGCGGGGCGCGCCGCGTCTCGAACTGTTGAAACGGATGAACGCGGCGATCGACACCGCCGATGTCAGCTTGCGCGCCCTTCAGGAGATCCAGGTGCGGTTCCTGATGGCCGCTTCCGCCTCGGGGCTGATCGAACTTCAGGTCGATATCCAGACCCTGCGCGAAACGCTTGCTGCCCGCGAGGGGGAAATGCGGCGCGCCATCGCCGCCTCGGCGCTGGCCGGTGCCGCCCAGACCTACGCGTCCTTCTCCGACGCCGAAATGCTCATCTATGCCGAGGCGCTGGAGGATCCGAAGATGGACATGCTTTACCAACTGATGAACGCCGTTCAATTCGAGATCATGGCCAACCGGTTCGAGGCGCTGGCCGGCCGGCTTGCCGGTATCGGCCCGGCGCAGGACATCTGAGCCCATGGGCTGGCTGCGGCGAAACGTTCTGCTGGCGTGCTTTGCCCTGCTGGCCGTGGCGCCTTCGGGACTGCGCGCGCAGACGCCGGCGATCGCCGATGTGCTGGCGGCCCTGCGGCTGCCGGAACTGGCCGAACTGATGCGCGCCGAGGGCCTGGACCACGCGGCCGACATCGAATCGCAGATGCTGCCCGGCGGCGGTGGCGGTTTCTGGGCGCGGCGGACCGACACGATCTACGACGCCGACCGCATCGTGGCCATTGTCGGCGCCGCGCTCGACAGCGGCCTGACAGAGGCGCACCGCACAGAGGTTCTGACCTTCTTCGAAAGCCCCCGCGGCCGCCGAATCCTGTCTCACGAGGTGGCGGCGCGCGCGGCGATGGCCGAACCCGAAGTCGAGGACATTGCCCGTGCCAGCTATGACGCGCTGCGCGGCTCGGACGATCCGCGCCTCGCCCGGATCGCCTCCTTCGTCGAGGCGAACGATCTGGTCGAACTCAATCTCGCCGGGGCACTTGGGGCCAACCTTCAGTTCTACCGCGGTCTGGTCGACGGGCGCGCCCTGGACATGAGCGAGGCGGAAATCCTCAGCAACGTCTGGACCCGCGAGGACGAGACCCGCGCAACCACCGAAAGCTGGCTGTTCGGCTATCTTCTCATGGCCTACCAGCCGCTGGGCGACGCGGACATCGATGAATACATCGCCTTTTCGCGCAGCGCCGGCGGTGCCGCGCTGAACAGCGCCCTGTTTTCCGGATTTGACATACTTTACCGAAACGTGTCCTACGAACTGGGCCTCGCGGCGGCGACGGCGATGTCGGGCAGCGATCTCTAGCGCGGCTCAGAATCCGTTGTCAGCCTTCAGTCGCGCCATCGCCACCAGCGCGGCATCGCGCCGGCGCACAAGGTCGTCCGTGTCCTGCGATCCGATCTCGGCTTCCACCCCTTCGATCAGCATGGTCTTGACCGCCTCGGTCAGAACCGGATGGCCCAGCTCGC
The DNA here is from genome assembly GCA_024742705.1 of Paracoccaceae bacterium. GTDB lineage: Bacteria > Pseudomonadota > Alphaproteobacteria > Rhodobacterales > Rhodobacteraceae > JANSXZ01. The sequence continues at coordinate 86,174 of JANSXZ010000007.1, forward strand.
GCCACCGCGCCTCCTGCGTGGGGCCCAGATGCTCGAGATAGTGCCGATATCCACCGGCACCGCCACCCAGGTGATAGATCAGATGTGGCCCCATCAACGCCCAGCGCATACCCGGCCCGGCGCTGATCGCCTGGTCGATCGCCGCCACATCCGCGATGCCTTCGGCGGCGATATGCACCGCCTCGCGGTAGAGCGCGGCCGTCAGCCGGTTGGCCAGATGCCCTGGCACCTCCTTTTTCACCCGGATCGGCACCCGCTCGAGATCGCGGTAGAAGGCTTCGGCCCTGTCCACCGTATCCGGCGTTGTGGCGCGGCCGGCCACCAGCTCGACCATCGGCACCAGATGCGGCGGGTTCATTGGATGCGCCACCAGGATCCGGCCCGGATGACGGGCCCCGGCGGCTATATCGCTTGCCATCAACGACGAGGTAGACGAAGCGATGACCACACGCGCGTCCACAACACGCTCCAGCGCGGCGATGATGTCGCGCTTGGCGTCGATCCGGTCCGGCCCGTTCTCCTGCACATAATCCACCGTGCCCATCTCGGCCACGTCCTGCACGAACTGCGCCGCGCCGGGCGCTGCCTGATGCCCGCGGATCAGCCCCGACGCCTCCAGGTGCGGCCAGGCCCGCGCCACGAAATCCGCCGTCTCGGCCGGCGCTGCGGGCCGTGGGTCGCACAGGGTCACCCGATGCCCCCGCGCCAGGCACAGGGCGGCCCAGCTCTGACCAATCAGACCGGCACCGACGATCCCCACATGAAGCGCAACCGTGGTGCTCAATCGCCGCTTCCTTTTGCCGGAAATATCCTCGGGGGGGCGCCCCTTGGGGCGCGGGGGGCAGAAGGCCCCCCTCCGCAATTGCCGCCAGCGCGGCTCATGCCCGCTTGCGTCTGCGGCGCCCGCCGCCTTCGCCTTCGCCGCCGGTGTTGAAGGTCGCCGATGGCAGCGACACGATCGAATTGAGAATCTCGAAGGGCTCGACCGCGTTGGGAATCGCCGAGGCGTTCACGAAATGCTCCTGGAACCGCGGCTCGATCGCGGTCTCGATCTTGTGGATCGCATTTACCGTCTGTTCGATTTCTCCGCGCGCCGCGCGGTTCAGCAGGGCGATGCGCGCGCCGGTGCCCGCGGCATTGCCGGCCGATGTCACCTTGTCGAGAGGCGCATCCGGGATCATACCCAGCACCATCGCGTGTTTGGGCGAGATATGCGCGCCGAAGGCGCCGGCCAGCACGACGCGGTCCACCTTGTCGACACCGAACTTGTCCATCAGCAGCCGGGCCCCGGAATAGAGAGCGGCCTTGGCCATCTGGATCTCGCGGATGTCGCGGTTTGTGACTGTGATGCGCGGCCCGCCACGGTCGCTGGCATCATAAACCAGGTAGGAATAGGTGCGGCCCTCGCGGATGCAGCGGGCCGTGCCGGTCTGTTCGGGCGCGCCGATCAGGCCGGGTGCATCGACGATACCGGCCAGCCGCATCTCGGCCACCAGTTCGATGATACCCGAACCGCAGATCCCGGTGACGCCACCGGCACCCAGCGCCTCTTCGAAGCCGGGCGCGTCAGACCACAGATCGCTGCCAATGACGCGGAACCGCGGTTCCTTGGTCACCGGGTCGATCTCGACCCGCTCGATGGCGCCCGGGGCGGCGCGCTGGCCCGAGCTGATCTGGGCACCTTCAAAGGCCGGCCCGGTCGGCGAAGAACAGGCCAGCACCTTGTCGGTATTGCCCAGAAGGATTTCGGCATTCGTGCCCACGTCGACAACCAGAACCAGGTCTGCGGATTTGTCGGGCGCCTCGGACAGCGCCACGGCGGCGGCGTCGGCGCCGACATGCCCGGCGATGCAGGGCAGCAGGTACACCCGCGCCGATGGATGCACCGCCAGATCCAGATCCGCCGCACGCAACCGCATTGCGCCGTTGGTGGCCAGCGCAAAGGGTGCCTGGCCCAGTTCGAACGGATCGATGCCCAGCAGCAGGTGGTGCATGACCGGGTTGCAGACAAACACCGCGTCGACGATCAGGTCGGTCGCGACCCCGGCCTCCTGCGCGATCTGCGCAAAGAGGGTGTTCATGCCCTCGCGGACAGCGCGCGTCATTTCGGCGGCGCCGTTTGCGTTCATCATCGAGTAGCTGACCCGGCTCATCAGATCCTCGCCAAAGCGGATCTGGGGGTTCATCAGCCCCGATGATGCCAGAACCTCGCCGGTTTGCAGGTCGCACAGGTGCCCGGCGATGGTGGTCGAGCCCAGATCGACGGCCATGCCATAGATCGAACCCTCGTAGTAGCCGGGCCAGATCTGCATGATCCGCGGTGCGTTCTCTGCATCGCCAAGATGGACCGCGCATGTGACCTTCCAGGCGCCCTTGCGCAGGATCGGCTGCATGGTCTGAAGGATGCCCAGATCGGCGTGCACGTCGCGCAGGTCCCATTGAGCGGCCAGCGCATCGCGCAACCGCTCGAGATCGCCCGAGGGATCGTGCATGTCGGGTTCGGCCACGGCCACGTAGAACAGCTTGACCGACGGATCCATCACGATCTCGCGGGCTTCGGCGCGCTTGCGTACCACCTGTTTGTGGACCTGGCTTTCGGGCGGCACGTCGATGACCACATCGCGCTGCACAGTGGCCTGACAGCCCAGACGGCGGCCTTCGGTCAGCCCGCGTTTCGACTTGTAGCGCTCCTCGACCGCGTTCCACTCTGACAGGGCGTCCTGTGAAACCGTGACGCCATGTTTGGAGAACTCGCCGTAGGAGGGGGTGATCTGGCATTTCGAGCAGATGCCGCGCCCGCCGCAGACGGAATCGAGATCAACCCCGAGTTGCCGCGCCGCCGTCAGAACCGGGGTGCCGACCGGGAAGCGGCCCCGCTTGCCCGAAGGTGTGAACACCACCAGAGGATCGTTGCTCATGCCGTCTGCCTTTTCGTTTGTATCGCTGCCCAGAAGGTAGCGCCTGCGGTCTAGCGGAAAACCCCTTGCGCGGCAATTGCCGCGACCGGTGTGCCCGGCAGAGTGTGGCGCCGCGCCGGGTTGCGGCCGGGGGAGCCTCCGGCGGGGATATTTTGGGCGAAAGGAAGCCGGCGGCGGTACACGGAACGGTGCGGGCGCGTGCCGCGGTTGGCTGTCGGAGGGCAGGGCGCATGAACGCGCCGTGCCGCGCGGTGGCGCGGGCGCCGGCGATGGCTGTGAGGCGCGGCGATCTGGGCCGCTTGGTGCGCGGGGTCTTTTCTCGGGTGTCGCTCCGTGCGATAGGGTGGCCGCCAAACGATCTGTCCATGGAGAACTGCAATGGAGATTCGCGAGGCCCTGACCTTTGACGATGTGCTGCTTGTGCCGGGGGCGTCTTCGGTTCTGCCCTCCATGGCGGACACGCGGACCTATGTCACCCGGTCCATACGTCTGAACATTCCGCTTTTGTCCAGCGCGATGGATACGGTGACCGAGTCGCGGATGGCCATCGCGATGGCGCAGGCCGGCGGTATGGGGGTGATTCACCGCAATCTCGACATCGAACAGCAGGCCCGCGAGGTGCGCCGGGTGAAGCGGTTCGAGAGCGGGATCGTTTACAATCCGATCACGCTGCGGGCCGATCAGACGCTGGCCGATGCCAAGGCATTGCAGGAGCGTTATCGTGTCACCGGTTTTCCGGTCGTCGACGAGACCGGGCGTGTCGTGGGCATCGTGACCAACCGCGACATGCGGTTCGCCAGCGATGATGCGACGCCGGTGCGGGTGATGATGACCTCGGACAACCTGGCCATCCTGCATGAACCTGCGGACCGTGACGAGGCGATCAGCCTGATGAAGGCGCGGCGGATCGAAAAGCTTCTGGTGACCGACAATGCCGGGCGGCTGACGGGCCTTCTGACGCTGAAGGACACCGAGCAGGCGGTTCTGAACCCCACGGCCTGCAAGGATCATCTGGGCCGGTTGCGGGTGGCCGCAGCAAGCACGGTCGGCGACGCCGGTTTCGAGCGGGCCGAGGCGCTGGTGGATGCCGGTGTGGACATGATCGTGATCGACACGGCGCACGGGCATTCGATCTCGGTGGCGCAGGCGGTCGAGCGGGCCAAGACCCTGTCGAACGAGGTGCAGGTGGTGGCCGGCAATGTCGCCACCGCCGAGGCGACGCGCGCCCTGATCGGCGCCGGCGCGGATGCCGTGAAGGTGGGCATCGGGCCCGGCAGCATCTGCACCACCCGGATGGTGGCGGGCGTGGGTGTGCCACAGCTGACCGCGATCATCGACAGCGCCAGTGCTGCGGGTGATATCCCGATCATTGCCGATGGCGGCATCAAGTTTTCCGGTGATTTCGCCAAGGCGATTGCGGCTGGGGCTTCGTGCGCGATGGTCGGCAGCATGATCGCGGGCACCGACGAAAGCCCCGGCGAGGTGATCCTTTACCAGGGGCGGTCGTTCAAGTCGTATCGTGGGATGGGATCGCTGGGGGCGATGGCGCGTGGATCGGCGGACCGTTATTTCCAGAAGGACGCGGCCAGCGACAAGCTGGTGCCCGAGGGCATCGAGGGCCAGGTGCCCTACAAGGGCAGCGCCGGCGCGGTGGTGCATCAGCTGGTCGGCGGCCTGCGCGCGGCGATGGGATACACCGGTTGCGCGACCGTGGACGAGATGCGGCGCAACTGCACCTTCGTGAAGATCACCGGTGCCGGCCTGAAGGAAAGCCATGTGCACGACGTTCAGATCACCCGCGAAAGCCCCAACTACCGGGCGTTTTGAATGACGCCGGCAGCGCGTTTGCAGGCGGCGATCGAGGTTCTGGACGAGGTGCGGCGCGGCGTGCCGGCGGACAAGGCACTGACCGGATGGGCGCGGCGCAGCCGGTTTGCCGGATCCAAGGATCGCGCCGCGCTGCGCGATCATGTGTTCGATGTTCTGCGCCGCCGGCGTTCGGTTGCGGCGCTGGGCGGTGGCGAGGACGGGCGTGCGCTGATCCTCGGGGCGTTGCGCGCGGACGACACCGACCCCGACACCGTCTTCGGCGCGCCGGGGTATGCGCCGGCGCCCCTGACACCCGACGAGCGATCCGGCGGGCGGCCGCCGCAGCCGGGGGCCGAGGCCGCCGACCTGCCCGATTGGCTGTGGCCGCTCTGGTGCGAATCGCTTGGCGAGGCCGCCGCCGCCAGCGCCGAGGTGCTGCGCCACCGGGCCCCTGTTTTTCTGCGCGTCAACCTGCATCGGGGCGGGCGCGATGCGGCATCGGCCGCGCTGGCGGCGGAGGGCATCGAAACGCGGCCGCACGCCCTGTCGCCGACCGCGCTCGAGGTGACGAATGGGGCGCGCCGGATCCATCTGGGCGCGGCCTATGGCGCCGGACTGATCGAGTTGCAGGACGCCTCCAGCCAGGCGGTTGTCGATGCGCTGCCGCAGGGCGCGGCGGGGCGGATTCTGGATTATTGCGCCGGTGGCGGGGGCAAGGCGCTGGCCATCGCGGCGCGGTTCGGCGCGGCGGTGCATGTGCATGACGCCGATCCCGGCCGCATGCGCGACCTGCCACGCCGCGCCGCGCGGGGCGGGCACCGGCTGGAAACCGTGGCCAACCCGGCGCCAGGCGCCTACGATCTGGTGCTTTGCGATGCGCCCTGTTCGGGCAGCGGCGCGTGGCGGCGCGCGCCCGAGGGCAAATGGATGCTGAGCGCCGAGCGTCTGGACGCGTTGACCCGGCTCCAGGCGCAGATCCTCGACCGCGCCGCCGAACTGGTCGCGCCGGGCGGCGTGCTGGCCTACGCCACCTGTTCGGTGCTGGCGCCGGAAAACGACCACCGGATCGTGGCTTTCTGCGCGCGGCATCCCGAATGGGTCTGCACGTTCCGCCGGAACTGGCCCCTGACGGCCGGAGCCGACGGCTTCTTCACCGCCCATCTGATGCGCGCAGGGGCGTCCGGGGCAGGCTGACAGGGAAAATGCCTCGGGTTAACTGCCGCTTAACCGTTTTTGACCGTAGTATGGGACAACGAATCCCAGACGGAGAGCGCAGCGATGATGATCGAGGCCGCGTCCCACCCTTCGGACAAACGTCGGCTGCCGGCGGCTGCCCGTCTTGGCACCCTTACGGTGCTGGCGGTGATCCTTGCGCTGGCGGGGGTGGCGGCGTTTTCCGGCATGCAGAGGTGGGTGGCCCTGGCGGTTGCGGCCGGGGTCGCGCTTGCGGCGGTTGCGCTGGGCCTGCATGTGATGTTCCGCGCGCAGGTGCGTCGCCGTGTCAGGAATGCGATTCTGGGGTTGCTCGACCGTGATGTGGCGCCCGCCCTACTGACCGATGCGTCGGGCCGTGTCGCGCATCTGAACGAGGCCGCGCGCACCCGGTTCGCGGCGACGTTGGCGGATGATCTTGCCGCCATGCTGCGCGCCGATGTGGCGGATGCGGATGGCTTGGTCCATCGGTTGCGCACGCGGGCGATGGCCGGCGGATCGGGCGATGCCGATCTGGCCGCTTCGCATGGCCGGTTGCGCATCACCGCCCAGGCGCTGGATGACGGCCTGCTGCTGTGGCGGGTGCTGGACTCGCCGGATCCGGATGCCGCCGCCCGGACGCTGCCTGTGGCAATGGTGCGGGTGGACGAAGCGGGCAACGTCGCCCCGGCCAATGCCGCCGCCACCGGCCTGTTCGGCGCGGAACCGCTGACGCTGGAGCGGATGTTTTCCGCGCTGCCCGTACGCAGCGGCGAAATCAACCTGGTTTCCGCGCAGGCCGGCACCACCGCTATGTTCATCGCCACATTTCCCGGGCCCGAAGGTCGGCGCGACATGTACCTGTTGCCCAGCGTCAGCATCACGCCGGGCGAGGAATGGGCGGTGTTCGAAACCCTGCCGGTTGCCCTTCTGAAGCTTGATCCCAGTGGCGAAATCCTGGCCGCCAATCGCATGGCGCTGGCGCTTCTGGGCAATACGGCGCGCCAGAAACAGGGTTTGGGCGATCTGATGGAAGGGCTTGGCCGGTCGATCACCGACTGGCTGCGCGACACCGCACAGGGCCGGCCGGGCAAGACGTCCGAATTCCTGCGGCTGACCCGTTCAGACCGGGAAATGTTCGTGCAGGTTTCGTTGCACCGCGTCACCGAGGACGACGCGGACATCCTGATCGCCGTCCTGAGCGATGCGACCGAGCTCAAGACCCTCGAAGCGCAGTTTGTCCAGAGCCAGAAGATGCAGGCCATCGGCCAGCTCGCCGGTGGGATCGCACACGACTTCAACAACCTTCTGACAGCAATTTCAGGCCATTGCGACCTTTTGTTGCTGCGGCACGATCAGGGCGATACCGATTATGGCGACCTGGTGCAGATCAACCAGAACGCCAATCGCGCCGCGGCCCTCGTCGGCCAGCTTCTGGCATTCTCGCGCAAACAGACGCTGCGCCCGGAAACGCTCGACATGCGCGACACGCTTTCGGATCTGACACATCTGCTGAACCGGCTGGTCGGCGAAACCGTTTCCCTGACCCTGTCGCACGACCCCGTGCTCGGCGCGATCAAGGCTGACAAGCGGCAGTTGGAACAGGTGATCATGAACCTTGTGGTCAATGCGCGGGACGCGATGCCCGAAGGCGGCGAAATCCGCATCGAGACCGAAGCGATCACCCTCGACGCTCCGCTCGAGCGTAACCGCGCGCGGGTGCCGCCGGGCGAATATGTCGGGGTGCGCGTCAAGGACGACGGTGTCGGGATCCCGCCGGACAAGCTGCAAAAGGTGTTCGAGCCGTTCTTCACCACGAAACGCACGGGCGAGGGCACTGGTCTCGGCCTGTCTACGGCCTATGGCATCGTAAAACAGACCGGAGGCTATATCTTCGTTGACAGCACCCCCGCGGTTGGCACCTGTTTTACGCTGTTGTTTCCGGTTCAGACAGCCGCTGCCGAAATACCTTCCGTTGGGCCCGCCGGAGCACGTGCGCCGGCCCCGAAACACGGTGACGGCGTGGTGCTTCTGGTCGAGGACGAGGCCCCGGTGCGCGCCTTTGCCAGCCGGGCGCTCCAGTTGCGCGGCTACACGGTGATCGAGGCAGACTCCGCAGAAACCGCGCTGCAACTGTTGCGCGATGATTCGCTGGCTGTCGACATATTCGTCACCGATGTGGTGATGCCTGGCATGGACGGCCCAAGCTGGGTGCGCGAGGCGCTGCGCCAGCGCCCCGACACACGGGTGGTCTTCGTGTCGGGGTATGCCGAAGGCGCCTTCGGTGAAACGCAGTCCAGTATTCCCAACTCGGTTTTTCTCGCAAAACCGTTTTCTCTCAATGAGTTGACGGACACGGTGCACAAGCAGCTGAACTAGGACGACGCGGCGATGGATTCATAGAGCTCGAATTCGGCGCTACACTCGCGCCGCAACCGTGCGCGCAGGTCGTCGGACAGAACCTGCCGGGATTGCGGCGATACGTTCAGCCGCCGCGGCCGAACCGGAACCGACAGGCGCGCCTCGAGGAACCGCTGCAAACCCGCCTGGTCGTCGTAGCGAAACAGATAGGTGGCGCGCAGACCGTTGCGCCGTGGCTCGAGAAACCGGGCCTGGCTGCCCACGTTGGCAAATCCGGGGCGGTCATCCATGAGATAGGCCGCTACGAAGGCATCAAAGCTCAGATCATGGGTCCCGTTCGGATGTCCGGCAAGAAACGGGCGCTGGCGATAGCGGTACCAGCTGCCGAGCCAGTCAACAGGCTCGCGGACGACGGCGAGCGTCTCCATTTCGAGGCCGCAAACCTTCTCGAACATCGGACGGAAGAACCGGTTGTAGCGGTAGATCGGCGCGTGTTTCAACTCGGGCGGGTTCGACACCACGATATCCGCATGCGGTGCAAGAACAGCCTCATAAGCGGTCGTTCCGGTCTTGGGCACCGACAGGAACACCAGCCGTTGTGCCATGAAAGCCAGCAATGTCGGCCCTTTCAACAGAGAATGCGCATTTTCCACCTCACATAAACCATCCGTTAACCCTGTTGGTAAACAGTGGATTTGACGAAAATACGATTGAAATGTTCCGCATTTGTGCTCATAAGGAACAAGAGCAGAACAAAAGCAGCGATTGCCGCCCGCGCATGGGTGTGACAGTAAGGAAAGAGAAACCGAAATGGCAGACCTCCTCACGATGACCAACAAGAAATCCGCAGACAAGCAAAAGGCGCTGGACAGCGCGCTGGCGCAGATCGAACGGCAATTCGGCAAGGGGTCGATCATGAAACTGGGCGCCGAAGGCGCGATCCAGGAGATTGAGGCGAGTTCGACCGGGTCGCTTGGCCTCGACATCGCACTGGGCATCGGTGGGCTGCCCATGGGGCGGATCATCGAGATTTACGGGCCCGAAAGCTCGGGCAAGACCACGCTGACCCTGCATTGCGTCGCCGAACAGCAAAAACGTGGCGGTGTCTGTGCTTTCGTCGATGCCGAACACGCTCTGGACCCGCAGTATGCGCGAAAGCTAGGCGTCGATATCGATGAATTGCTGATCAGCCAGCCGGACACCGGCGAACAGGCGCTGGAAATCACCGACACGCTGGTGCGATCCGGCGCGGTGAACATGGTGATCGTCGATTCGGTTGCGGCGCTCACGCCGAAATCCGAACTGGAAGGCGACATGGGCGACAGCAGCGTCGGCGTTCAGGCACGCCTGATGAGCCAGGCGATGCGCAAGCTGACCGGATCGATCAGCCGAAGCAAGTGCATGGTCATCTTCATCAACCAGATCCGCATGAAGATCGGCGTGATGTTCGGCTCGCCCGAAACCACATCGGGCGGCAATGCGCTTAAGTTCTATTCATCCGTTCGGCTGGATATCCGGCGCATCGGTGCGGTCAAGGATCGCGATGAAATCGTCGGCAACGCCACGCGCGTGAAGGTTGTCAAGAACAAGGTGGCGCCGCCTTTCAAGCAAGTGGAATTCGACATCATGTATGGCGAAGGCATCTCGAAGATGGGCGAACTTCTGGATCTGGGGGTGACCGCGGGCGTGGTCGAAAAGTCGGGATCGTGGTTCAGCTATGGCGACCAACGGATTGGCCAGGGCCGCGAGAACGCGAAGACCTTTCTGCGCGAGAACAGCGCCGTTGCGCTGGAGATCGAAGACAAGATCCGCGGCGCGCACGGGCTGGAGTTCGATCTGGCGGCACACAAGGACGACGGGGATATTCTGGAGGCCTGAACCGGGCTGGCACGGCAGGATTGACGGCTTGTCAATGCCCGGTGGACAGCGCCGGGCGGGGCCGTTATTTGAATGCGGATCGCAACTGCCGCCAGAAAGCCTGACAAGATGCCCACCCTGAATGATATCCGCTCGACCTTCCTGGGCTATTTCGAAAAGCAGGGGCACAGGGTGGTCGATTCCAGCCCTCTGGTCCCGCGCAACGACCCCACTCTCATGTTCGCCAATTCGGGCATGGTGCAGTTCAAGAACCTCTTTACCGGGCTTGAACACCGCGACTATACCCGCGCGACCACGGCGCAGAAATGCGTGCGCGCAGGTGGCAAGCACAACGATCTGGACAACGTCGGCTATACCGCGCGGCATCATACCTTTTTCGAGATGCTCGGTAACTTCAGCTTTGGCGATTACTTCAAGTCCGAGGCGATTCCCTTCGCCTGGGAACTGATCACCCGCGAACTGGGGATCGACAAGTCGCGCCTTCTTGTGACGGTCTATCACACCGACGACGAAGCGGCGAACATCTGGAAAAAAGTGGCCGGGCTGGGCGATGACAGGATCATCCGCATCCCGACCAACGACAATTTCTGGATGATGGGCCCGACCGGCCCCTGCGGCCCTTGCACCGAGATATTCTACGATCACGGCGATCACATCTGGGGTGGCCCTCCGGGCAGCCCGGATGAAGACGGCGACCGCTTTGTCGAGATCTGGAACCTTGTGTTCATGCAGTACGAACAGTTCGCTGACGGCACCCGCACCGAACTGGCCGCGCAATCGATCGACACCGGGATGGGCATCGAACGGGTGGCCGCGCTGTTGCAGGGCACCAACGACAACTATGCGACCGACCTGATGCGCGCGCTGATCGAGGCGAGCGCGGATGTCACCCATTCCGATCCCGACGGTCCGGGCCGCACGCATCACCGCGTGATCGCCGATCACCTGCGATCCACGTCTTTCCTGATGGCCGACGGGGTGATGCCGTCGAATGATGGCCGGGGCTATGTGCTGCGGCGGATCATGCGGCGCGCGATGCGCCATGCGCATCTGTTGGGCGCGCAGGATCCGGTGATGCACCGGCTGGTGCCGGCGCTGGTGCGCCAGATGGGCGCCGCCTATCCCGAACTGGGCCGGGCACAGGCGCTGATCGAAGAGACGCTACGGCTTGAGGAAACGCGGTTCAAGCAGACGCTGGATCGTGGACTGCGGCTTCTGGATGACGAGTTGAAGGATTTGCCCGATGGGGCAAACCTTCCGGGCGCGGCGGCCTTCAAACTGTATGACACCTATGGGTTTCCTCTCGATCTTACGCAGGATGCGCTGCGCGAGAAGGGCCGGGCGGTGGATGTCGAAGGTTTCGACGCGGCGATGTCTGAACAGAAGGCCAAGGCGCGCGCGGCCTGGGCAGGTTCGGGCGAGGCAGCTGATGCCACGGTCTGGTTCGATGTGGCCGAGGACGGCGGAACCACGGATTTCCTGGGTTATGACACGGAAACCGCCGAGGGTCAGGTGATTGCGATCGTCCAGGATGGCGCGCGCAGCCAAAGTGCTGCGGCCGGAGAAACGGTGCAGCTGGCGCTGAACCAGACGCCGTTTTACGCCGAAAGCGGTGGCCAGGTGGGCGACCGCGGCGAGATCCGCACCGACAGCGGCATTGTCGATATCCGCGACACGCGCAAGACCGCGGATGTATTCATCCATATCGGCACGGTGCGTGAAGGCACCATCGCGGTGGGCGAGGCGGCGCAATTGGTGGTCGACAGCGACCGGCGCGGGGCGATCCGGGCCAACCATTCGGCCACGCATCTTCTGCACGAGGCCTTGCGCGGTGCCCTGGGCGAGCATGTTGCGCAGCGTGGATCGCTGAATGCTGCGGACAGGCTGCGGTTTGATTTCTCGCATGGCAAGGCGCTCGCGCCGGATGAGATTTCGCGGGTTGAAGCCGAGGTGAACGCCTATATCCGGCAGAATGCGCCGGTCGTCACCCGCATCATGACACCCGACGATGCGCGCGCACTGGGCGCGCAGGCTTTGTTCGGTGAGAAATACGGCGATGAGGTGCGTGTGGTGGCGATGGGCACGCAGGCCGGGTCGGGCAAGGGCAGCGATGGTCGGACCTATTCGCTGGAACTGTGCGGCGGCACCCATGTGCAGCGGACCGGCGACATCGGTGCCTTTGTCCTGCTGGGCGACAGCGCCAGCAGCGCGGGCGTACGGCGGATCGAGGCGATAACCGGCGCCGAGGCGCAGCGCCATCAGGCGCAGATGGGCGCGGTGCTGAACGCCGCCTTGTCGGAACTCAAGACAACACCGGATCAACTGGTTGCGCGGATCCGGGCCGAACAGGCCAAGGTGCGCGAACTGAGCAACGAACTGGCACAGATGCGGCGCGACATGGCCCTGGGCGGCGCCGGGGGCCAGACTGCTGAAATCCGCAAGGTCGGGGGCGTCAACTGGGTGGCTCAGGTGGTCAACGGTGTGACAGGCAAGGATCTGCCCGCCCTGATCGACGCGCAAAAGGCGCAGATCGGGAGCGGCGCGGTTCTTTTGATCGCCGATTCAGGTGGCAAGGCCGCGGTGGCCGCCGGTGTGACCGACGATCTGACCGGCCGGTTGTCGGCGGTGGATCTGGTTCGCGCGGCGGTGGCCTGCCTGGGCGGCAAGGGCGGCGGCGGCCGCGCCGACATGGCGCAGGGTGGCGGGCCAGACGTATCCGGCGCCGAAGCGGCGCTGGCCGCAGCGGCAAAACTTCTGGAGGGATAGAAATGAGCGCTTTGTGGATTGCCCATGTGACGGTTACCGATGAGGCGGCCTATGCGCAGTATGCGGCGCTGGCCACCGAGGCGATCGCGGCGCATGGCGGCGTGTTCATCGCGCGGGGCGGGCGGTTTGTGCAACTTGAGGGGCAGGCGCGCCCGCGCAATGTGGTCGCGCGGTTTCCCAGCGTCGAGGCGGCGCAAACCTGCTACAACTCCGAGGTTTACCAACGCGCGCTCAGCCATGCGCGCGACGCGTCCGAGCGCGAGCTTCTGATCGTCGAAACCAGCGAATAACCAGTTGCGGCGCGGCCCCGACGGCCGCGCCATCCGGTATCAGGATGCGGCTTTGGCCGCGCGCTTGCGTTCGTGCGGATCAAGATGCCTCTTGCGCAGACGGATCGCGTTCGGCGTGACTTCTACCAATTCATCGTCGTCGATATATGCGATGGCTTCTTCCAGCGACATGGTGATGGGCGTGGTCAGACGCACGGCATCGTCGGTGCCCGATGCGCGCACGTTCGTCAGCTTCTTGCCCTTCAGCGGGTTCACTTCCAGATCGTTTTCGCGGCTGTGTTCGCCGATGATCATGCCCTGATACACATCCGCTTGGGCGCCGATGAACATGCGGCCCCGTTCTTCCAGGTTCCACAACGCATAGGCGACGGAACTGCCGTTCTCCATCGAGATCAGAACCCCCGCGCGGCGGCCGGGGATCGCCCCCTTGTGTGGCGCCCAGCCATGAAACACCCGGTTCAGAACGCCGGTGCCGCGCGTGTCGGTCAGGAATTCGCCGTGATACCCGATCAGCCCGCGCGAGGGAACATGCGCGATGATGCGTGTCTTGCCTGCGCCGGCCGGTTTCATTTCGGCCAGTTCGCCCTTGCGGGTGCCGGTGATCTTTTCGATTACCGCGCCAGAGTATTCATCGTCGACGTCGATCGTGACCTCTTCGACCGGCTCGAGGCGTTCGCCGTTTTCGCCCTCCTGAAACAGAACCTGCGGGCGCGATATGCTCAGTTCGAAGCCTTCGCGCCGCATGTTCTCGATCAGAACGCCCATCTGCAATTCGCCGCGGCCGGCCACTTCGAAGGCCTCGCCGCCGGGGGTGTCGGTGATCTTGATGGCGACATTGCTTTCCGCTTCCTTCATCAGGCGGTCGCGGATCACCCGCGACTGCACCTTCTTGCCGTCGCGCCCGGCCAGCGGGCTGTCGTTTATGCCGAAGGTGACGGTGATGGTCGGCGGATCGATCGGCTGGGCGGGCAGGGCTTCGGTGACCTGCGGGGCGACGATGCTGTCGGCCACGGTGGCCTTCGACATCCCCGCGAGGCTGACGATGTCGCCGGCCTGGGCCTCGTCGATGGGTTGCTGGCCCAGCCCGCGAAACGCGAGGATCTTGGTCACGCGGAAGTTTTCGATCAATCCGCCGTCGCGCGACAGCGCCTTGACGGTCTCGCCCGCGCGCAGGCGCCCGGCTTCGACGCGGCCGGTCAGGATCCGGCCGATGAAGGGATCGGCTCCCAGGGTCGTGGCCAGCATCCGGAACGGCGCGTCGATATCTTCAAGCTGCCGGGGTGCAGGCACATGATCGACGATCAGATCGAACAGCGCCGACAGATCCTTGCGCGCGCCGTCCAGTTCCATATCGGCCCAGCCGTTGCGCCCCGAGGCATACATGGCGGGAAAATCCAGCTGGTCGTCATCGGCGCCGAGGTTGGCGAACAGATCGAAACACTCGTCAAGAGCGCGATCGGGTTCGGCATCGGGCTTGTCGACCTTGTTCAGCACGACGATCGGCCGCAGCCCCAGCGCAAGCGCCTTCGAGGTCACGAATTTGGTCTGCGGCATGGGGCCTTCTGCGGCATCCACCAACAGCACCACTCCGTCGACCATCGACAGGATGCGTTCGACCTCGCCACCGAAATCGGCGTGGCCGGGGGTGTCGACGATGTTGATCCGCTTGCCTTTCCATTCCACCGAAGTCGCCTTGGCCAGAATGGTGATGCCGCGTTCACGTTCCAGATCGTTGCTGTCCATCGCGCGTTCGGTCGTTGCCTGGTTTTCGCGATAGGTGCCCGATTGTTTCAGAAGCTCGTCCACCAGCGTGGTCTTGCCGTGATCCACGTGTGCGATGATTGCGATGTTGCGCAGGTCCATGTCGGTCAGCCTTTGTGCGGGAGTTGGCACGCCCTTACCGTGCTGCGCCGCAGAAGGCCAGCGCGAATTGCCGCCTGTCAGTGCGTCGCGCTGTTGGAAAACAGATGGATCACCGCGATGCCGGCGATGATCAGTCCAAGGCCCAGTATCGCCGGCAGGTCGAGGCGCTGACCGAAGACCAGAAAGCCGATGATCGCGATCATGACAATGCCCAGCCCCGACCACAGCGCATAGACCACCCCGACCGGCATCGCGCTGAGCGTCAGGGCCATCAGGTAGAACGACAGCCCATAGGCCACGACCACCAGAACCGAAGGCCAGAACCGCGTGAACTGTGCGCTGGCCTGAAGCGCCGAGGTGCCGATGGTTTCCGTCATCACGGCGAGGATGAGATAGACATAATGGATCGGCATGAATTCTCCTGTCACGTCGGCAATGCGATTGTTTCCCCGGTGTTTCGAACGGAAAAACCGGCCGCGGGAGTGTGCGGGCCGGTTTGCCGGGTCAGTCGCCAGAGGTGCTGCGTTTCGCCGTCCTGTTGCCCGGTCCTTCGGACATTTGTGCCGTAGCGTCGGAGCCACCCAAAGGCGGGCATGGCTGCGGTGCGTATGGCGGCGCCGACATGAAACGGTGCCGATCCGCTTGGAACGCCGGGTGAAATCGTGACCATGCCATGAGAGCCGTGTGCACCACGCGACGTCTTGGTCAAGCTTTTCAGAGCGGATCAAACCGGCCTGCGCGGACCTCCGCAGGGAAACGACCGGCAGACCGCTGCCGTTGCGGCGCCCGATGCGGCAACGGCCGGATCAGTAGCGATCGTCGTATTTGCCCGCGTTGCGGACCGGGACCGCAACGGCATCCGGTGTCGACGTCTTGTTGCGGCCGCCGAAGACCATGAAATCAAGAACGGCCAAAGCGCCCATTGCTGCAAGAATGATCATTTTCCGAATACCTCACTGTTCGGAAAAAAGGTAAAACTGTGGCGAAACTGAAGCAAGAGTTTTTCTGAAAATCACAGTTTTGGCACAATTCAGGGGTGAATTGTTTCGCTTTTGCCGCTGTTCAGGGGTGTCTGGATGGTTTGTGTGCGGTTCGGAAACGACAATTGTGGCGAAATCGAGGCGCGCACCGCAAAAACGTCGCAATTGCGGCAATTGGCCAGGCCCTGTTCCGCGCCTTTTCTGGCGAGGCGCAGGGCGCGGAACGGGCGCGGCGGCCCGCGGCAATTGGGCCGCCTTCGGTAAGGGGTTTGTCGGTTCGGGCGCGGGTGGCGGCGGCGCTGGGGCCGATGCTATTCCTTTTCGCCCAACGCCTGCGAGATCCGCGCGCGCAGGAATGCGCGGGCGCGGGCATCGGCCTGACGCACGCGCACCGCGCTCAGGAAAGCTTCCTGGGTTGGGGTCGAGCTGGCGCCGAGGATTTCGGCGACCTTGCTGACGAGTTCGTCATCGCCCAGCTTCTCGACAGTTCGCAGCACGTCGATGGCCAGCTTGTCGCCTATGTCGTCGGCCAGACCCATCGTTCAGCGGGTGCTTTCGGTCAGGCGGCGTTTGACATAATCGCTGACGCTTCCGATCAGCGTGTCCATATGGGCATCCTTGAAGAAGTGATCGGCGCCTTCCACCTCCTGATGGGTGATGGTTATGCCTTTTTGCTCATGCAGCTTGCCGACCAGCGATGTGGTGTCCGCCGGCGGCGCCACGCGGTCGGAGGTACCGTTGATGATCAGGCCCGATGAGGGGCAGGGTGCCAGAAACGAAAAATCGTACATGTTGGCAGGGGGCGAAACCGAGATGAAGCCGGTAATCTCGGGGCGGCGCATCAGCAGCTGCATGCCGATCCAGGCGCCGAAGGAGAAGCCCGCGACCCAGCAGTGTTTCGAATTGTTGTTCATCGATTGCAGGTAATCCAGCGCGGACGCCGCATCGGAAAGCTCGCCTATGCCCTGGTCGTATTCGCCCTGACTGCGGCCGACACCGCGGAAATTGAAGCGCAGCACCGTGAAGCCCATGTTGTAGAAGGCATAGTGCAGATTGTAGACCACCTTGTTGTTCATCGTGCCGCCGAATTGCGGATGCGGATGCAGGACGATGGCGATGGGCGCGTCCTTTTCCTTCTGCGGGTGGTAACGGCCTTCGAGCCGACCTTCCGGTCCGGGAAATATCACCTCGGGCATATGGGATCCTGACCTTGGGTTCTTTGGAGTCGGCAATTGTTGACAAAATCGCTCGGGCACCTTAGAACTGTTCTAACAATCTGTCCGCGACGGTAAGTCGTGGGTCAGGGGCACATACGCATTGCGGACCGCAACGTCAATGTTTTCGGGCGATTCGGTACGCGGAGGGCACGCGGTGAAGCTATCGACGAAGGGGCGCTATGCAATGGTGGCGTTGTGCGACATCGCCCTGCAGCCGGCGGGCCGGCTGGTGACACTGGGGGAGATATCCGAACGCCAGCGGATATCGCTGCCCTATCTCGAGCAGTTGTTCGTGAAACTGCGCCGCGCGCGTCTTGTGGAATCGGTGCGCGGGCCGGGCGGCGGATACCGTCTGGCGGCGCCGGCATCCGAGGTGCGGGTGGTCGATGTGCTTGCTGCCGTCGATGAGCAGGTGAATGCCATGCACAAGGGCGCGGGCGCGTCGGGAGCGGTGTCGGGCAGCCGCGCGCAATCGCTGACCAACCGCCTTTGGGAAGGTCTGAGCGCGCATGTCTATGTGTATCTGCACCAGACGCGGTTGTCGGATGTGATCCGCAACGATCTGGCGCCCTGTCCGGCGGTGCCCAACCTGTTCGCGGTGGTGGATGAAGATGGCTGATGCAAGGCGGGGGGCGCTGCCCCCGTCCGCCGATGGCGGACTCCCCCGGAGTTTATCCGGCAAGATGAAGCGGGCGGTTTGATGCGCGTCTATCTCGATCACAATGCGACGACGCCGCTGCGGGCCGAAGCGCGCGCGGCGATGGTGGCTGCGATGGACGTGGTGGGCAACCCGTCGAGCGTGCATGCCGAGGGCCGGGCGGCCAAGGCGTTGATCGAGCGCGCCCGCGCGCAGGTTACGGCGGCGCTGGGGGCGGACGGGGCGGATGTTGTCTTTACCTCGGGGGCGACCGAAGCGGCGGCAATGGCCTGTGCGGGGCGCGACCTTTGCGGCAGCGCGGTGGAGCACGAGGCGATTCTGGCCTGGGTGACGGAAGCCGGCACGGTCGATGCAAGCGGCAGGGTGGCGCCCGGAACGCCGGCGCGCTGGGTCTTGCAGGTGGCGAATTCGGAAACCGGGGTGGTGCAGGAACTGCCGCCGGGCATCGCGGTGACGGATGCGACGCAGGCCTTTGGCAAACTGCCCTTTGCCTTCAACTGGAGTGGCGCCGAAATGGCGATGGTGTCGGCGCACAAGCTGGGTGGTCCCAAGGGCATCGGCGCGCTGGTGGTGCGGCGCGGCACCGAGTTGGCGGCACGCATCCGGGGCGGCGGCCAGGAGATGGGGCGGCGCTCGGGCACGGAGAACGTGATCGGGATTGCCGGTTTCGGTGCGGCGGCGCAGGCGGCGGCGTGCGATCTTGCGGATGGGGTGTGGGATCGGGTTGCGGAACTTAGAAATATTCTAGATAGCGCTCTTGAGGCTGGCACAAACAAGACTATTTTTGTCGGGAAAGGCGCGGCGCGCTTGCCGAACACGACCTGCTTTGCCACGCCCGGCTGGAAGGCCGAGACGCAGGTGATGCAGATGGACCTTGCCGGTTATGCGATCAGCGCCGGTTCGGCCTGTTCGAGCGGCAAGGTGCGCGCCAGCCGCGTGTTGCGCGCGATGGGATATGACGCGGAAACGGCGGCGGGCGCGGTGCGCGTGTCGCTGGGGCCGGAGACGACAGAGGCGGATGTGCTGGGGTTTGCGGACGCCTGGTTGACGAAGGAACAAAAGTATCGCGCCCGCGCGGCGTGAAGTGCAGGAGAACCGAACATGACAGCCCTTGAAGAGAGCATTGCGCCGGCGCCGCAGGTGAAGGACGGAGTGGATCAGGAGACGGTCGACGCGGTCCGTGAGGTTGGCGGGGCCTACAAGTATGGATGGTCCACCGACATCGAGATGGAATATGCGCCCAAGGGCCTGAATGAGGATATTGTCCGGCTGATCTCGAAGAAGAACGAAGAACCGCAGTGGATGACCGATTGGCGCATCGAAGCCTATCGGCGGTGGCTGGAAAAGACCGAGCCGGATTGGGCGATGGTGGATTATCCGCAGATCGATTTTCAGGATCAGTATTATTATGCCCGGCCGAAATCGATGGAGGTCAAGCCCAAGTCTCTGGACGAGGTCGATCCCAAACTGCTGGCGACCTATGAGAAGCTGGGCATTCCGTTGAAGGAACAGATGATCCTGGCCGGGGTCGAGGGGGCGGAATCGGCGCCGGCGGAGGGCCGCAAGGTGGCGGTCGACGCGGTGTTCGATTCGGTTTCCGTGGGCACGACGTTTCAGGCCGAGCTGAAGAAGGCGGGGGTGATCTTCTGTTCGATCAGCGAGGCGGTGCGCGAGCATCCCGAACTGGTTCGCAAGTATCTCGGTACCGTCGTTCCGGTGAGCGACAATTATTATGCCACGCTGAATTCGGCCGTGTTTTCGGACGGATCGTTTGTCTATGTTCCGCCGGGCGTGCGCTGCCCGATGGAGCTGAGCACATATTTCCGCATCAACGCGGAAAACACCGGCCAGTTCGAGCGCACGCTGATCATCGCCGACAAGGGCAGCTATGTCAGCTATCTCGAAGGCTGTACGGCGCCGCAGCGCGATATCAGCCAGCTGCACGCCGCGGTGGTCGAGATCATCATCGAGGAAGACGCCGAGGTGAAGTATTCGACGGTCCAGAACTGGTATCCCGGCGATGAGAACGGCAAGGGCGGCATCTACAACTTCGTCACCAAGCGCGCGGATTGTCGTGGCGACCGGGCCAAGGTGATGTGGACGCAGGTGGAAACCGGATCGGCGGTCACCTGGAAGTACCCGTCGTGCATCCTGCGCGGCGATGACAGCCAGGGCGAGTTCTATTCGATCGCCATCGCCAACAACATGCAGCAGGCCGATACCGGTACCAAGATGATCCACCTGGGCAAGCGTACGAAATCGCGTATCGTGTCCAAGGGCATCAGCGCCGGCAAGGCGCAGAACACCTATCGCGGCCTGGTGTCGATGCACCCCAAGGCGCGGGATTCGCGCAACTATACCCAATGCGACAGTCTGCTGATCGGCGATCGTTGCGGCGCGCATACGGTGCCCTACATCGAGGTCAAGAACAACTCGAGCAGGGTCGAGCACGAGGCGACCACATCCAAGGTGGATGACGATCAGCTGTTCTATTGCCGTTCGCGCGGGATGGACGAGGAAGAGGCGGTGGCGCTGGTGGTGAATGGCTTCTGCAAGGACGTTTTGCAGGCTTTGCCGATGGAATTCGCGATGGAGGCACAGCAACTGGTGGCGATTTCGCTGGAAGGATCGGTGGGGTGACGTTTGCCGAACTGGCGCGTGAACTTGGGCGGATGTGGGGCGCGGCGCCCGCGACCGACAAGACCGTTCAGGTGCATCTGTTCGGCATCCGTCACGCCAGGGATCTGCAGGGGTACACCTTGCGGGAATGCTGCGATCTGGCCGAAGCGGCGGGCCGCCCCAAGAGCATGGGCCAGGAGATACACAAGATGATCAAGCTGTCGAAATTCGTGAAGGAAGCGCCATGATCGTGACCACGACGCCTTCTGTCGAAGGCTATCAGATCACCGACTACAAGGGCATCGTCGTGGGCGAGGCGATTTTGGGCGCGAACGTGATCCGCGATGTCTTTGCCGGCATCACCGATATTCTGGGCGGCCGCTCGGGCGCCTACGAAGAGGAACTGGCCAAGGCGCGGGAAACCGCGCTTGCCGAAATGGAAGACCGGGCGCGTGACGCGGGTGCGAATGCGGTCGTCGGGGTCGATCTCGACTATGAAGTGATCAACAACATGCTGATGGTCAGCGCTTCGGGCACGGCCGTCATAATGGGTTAAGGGCGCGGTCGCGCAGAGGGAAGAAAATGCTGGAAATCAACAACCTGCAAGTGAAACTTGAAGAAGAGGACAAGCAGATCCTCAAAGGTGTCAACCTGAGCATAGCGCCGGGCATGGTGCATGCGATCATGGGGCCGAACGGATCGGGCAAATCGACCTTGTCCTATGTTCTGTCGGGCAAGGATGGCTACGAGGTGACGGGCGGCAGCGCGGCGTTGGACGGTGCCGAACTTCTGGACATGGAGCCCGAGGAACGCGCGGCCGCGGGCCTTTTCCTGGCGTTCCAGTATCCTGTCGAAATCCCCGGCGTGGGCAACATGACCTTCCTGCGCACCGCGGTGAACGCCCAGCGCAAGGCGCGCGGCGAACCCGAGATGTCGGCCACCGATTTCCTGAAGGAAGTGCGCAGCCGTGCCAAGGATCTCAAGATCGACGCCGAGATGTTGAAGCGCCCGGTCAACGTGGGCTTTTCGGGCGGCGAGAAGAAGCGCAACGAAATCCTTCAGATGGCCATGCTGGGCCCCAAGATGTGTATTCTCGACGAAACCGACAGCGGGCTGGACGTGGATGCCATGAAACTGGTGGCGCAGGGCGTGAACGCCTTGCGCAGCGAGGGCCGCTCCTTCCTGGTTATCACGCACTATCAAAGGCTTCTGGACCACATTCAACCCGATGTCGTGCACATCATGTCGGATGGCCGGATCGTGAAGTCGGGCGGCCCCGAACTGGCGCTCGAGGTTGAGAACAACGGCTATGCCGACATTCTGGCGGAGGTGGCCTGATGGCGCTTGCGCAACTGAAGCAGGACGCGACCGATGCCCGCCTCGCGGCGCTGTCCATGCCCGAAGGCGGCTGGAGCGCGGCGGCCCGCCGCGACGCGCTGGGCCGGTTGCGGGCGATGGGTCTGCCGGGGCGTCGCGACGAGTATTGGCGCTTTACCCGTCCCGACACGCTGAATCAGCCGGCGCCGCCGCCGGCCGCGGTTCTCGACCATGGCGAGGCGCCGGTCTTCGATGCGGTCGACCGCCTGAAGATCGTCTTTGTCGATGGTGTTTTCGATGCCGCGGCTTCGGACGATCTGAGCCTTGAGGGCGTCACCATCGAACGCCTTGCCGAGGCGCGCGGCGATATCCACTGGGCGCGCGATCTGTATGGGACGCTCGAGGCGCGCGGCCAGGATCCGGTGCAACGGCCCTTCGCGGCGCTGAACACAGCTTTTGCCACCGATGGGCTGCTGGTGCATGTGCATGGCACACCCTCGCGCCCGATCAGCCTGATCTACCGGCATGCGGATACCGGATCGGATGCCATCCTGCACCATGTCCTGCGCGTCGACAGCGGTGCATCGGTGACGGTGCTGGAAAACGGGCCGGCGGCGGCGCGGTTCAACAAGTGCATGGAAATCGATCTGGCCGATGGCGCGACACTGCATCACGTGCGCGCACAGGGGCGCGACCACGAACGGCGCGCGGTGACACATCTGTTTGCGCGCCTCGGCAGCGAATCGGTGTTCAAATCGTTCACGCTCACCGCCAATGGCATGCTGACGCGCAACGAAGCGGTGATCGAATTCACCGGCGACGATGCGGTGGCGCATGTGGCCGGGGCCTGCGTGGGCGATGGCGATTTTCACCACGACGACACGGTGTTCGTTACCCATGACGCGGTGAATTGCGAAAGCCGGCAGGTGTTCAAGAAGGTGCTGCGCAACGGTGCGACCGGCGTGTTCCAGGGCAAGATTCTTGTGAAGGCGGGCGCGCAGAAGACCGACGGCTATCAGATCAGCCAGTCGCTGCTTCTGGACGGCGACAGCCAGTTTCTGGCCAAGCCCGAGCTTGAGATCTATGCCGATGATGTTGCCTGTTCGCACGGGTCGACTTCGGGCGCGATCGACGA
Source organism: Paracoccaceae bacterium (assembly GCA_024742705.1). GTDB lineage: Bacteria > Pseudomonadota > Alphaproteobacteria > Rhodobacterales > Rhodobacteraceae > JANSXZ01. Next base: position 109,176 of record JANSXZ010000007.1, read on the forward strand.
GGAGGCATTGTTTTACCTGCGCTCGCGCGGGGTGCCTTCGGGTCCGGCGACGGACCTTCTGACGCTGGCGTTCCTGGCCGAAGCAGTGGACGAGATCGAGGACGAGACGCTGGCGGCGGAAATCGCGGGCCGTCTCGAAGCCTGGCTGGAGCGGCGTCGCGGCTGATGTCGGTGACAAGGGATATATCGGCCACCTACCGGGGGCCGGGCAAGGTTGTGCGGCGGCTTCTCGAGATGGGCCCGCGCGAGGACCGGGCGCTGGCCTTTGTCATGGGGGCCTGCGGTATCGTGTTCGTGGCGCAGATGCCCCGGCTTGCGCGTGAGGCGCATCTGAGCGGCCAGGAACTGAACATGCTGATGGGCGGCACATTGATGGCCTGGCTGATGATAGCGCCGCTGCTGTTTTACCTGATCGCGGCGCTGTCGCATATGGTGGCACGGCTTCTGGGCGGCAAGGGATCGTTCTATGCGGCGCGCATCGCGCTGTTCTGGTCGCTTCTGGCATCGTCGCCGCTGATCCTGCTGCACGGCCTGGTGGCGGGGTTTGTCGGACCCGGCCCCGCGATGCAGCTGGTGGGGTTCTTGTGGTTTGCGGTCTTCATCTGGTTCTGGGCCGCCGGTCTGCGTCAGGCCGAAAGGGCACCGACATGAATTTTGCAAGTTTTCAGGCGCTTGTGATCCAGTCTGTCCGCGATCCCGCGGCGGCGGCGCGGTTCCTTCTGGCGCTGGACCTGCCGCGGCAGACGCTTTGGATGGCTCTGACGCTGGTGGCGGTTCTGAACACGCTGATGTTCTCGCTGTCCAACCTGGTCACGCCCACCACATCGCCGATTCCGGGTATCTTCGACACGCCGATTGTTTACCTCGGGTTCGTGCTGGGCGGGCTGGTTCTGGTGGTTCTGTCGCTGTTCTGGACAGGGCGGGCGCTGGGCGGGGTTGGCCGTCTGGAGGACATCCTGGTGCTGGTGGTCTGGTTGCAGGGGCTGCGCGTGCTGGTGCAGGCGCTGGTGATCTTGCTGATGGTCACCTTTCCCTTGCTGTCGGCGCTTGTGGTTCTGGCCGCCGGGGTGATCGGATTGTGGATCCTGGCGCATTTCGTGGATCAGGCGCATCGGTTCGGATCGCTGGCGCGGTCGGCCGGGGTGCTGATCGCGGGGTTCCTGGCGATGGTGCTGGGGCTATCGTTGTTTCTGTCCCTGATCGGGGCACGCGTGATTGGAGTCTGAAGCTTTTGTACGATGTCGAAGCGATACGCCGGGACTTTCCCATTCTGGCCCGAGAGGTGAATGGCAAGCCGCTGGTTTACCTGGATAATGGCGCATCCGCGCAAAAACCGCAGGTGGTGATCGATGCGGTCACCCGCGCCTATGCCGAGGAGTATTCCAACGTCCACCGCGGCCTGCACTACCTGAGCAACCTGGCCACCGAAAAATATGAAAGCGTGCGAGGTACGGTGGCGCGGTTTCTGAATGCCGGTGACGAAGACCGGATCGTGCTGAACTCTGGCACCACCGAAGGCATCAACCTGATCGCCTATGGCTGGGCGATGCCGCGCATGCAGGCGGGTGACGAGATCGTGCTGAGCGTCATGGAGCATCACGCGAACATCGTGCCCTGGCATTTCCTGCGCGAGCGTCAGGGCGTGGTTCTGAAATGGGTCGAGACCGACGCGAAGGGCGATCTGGATCCGCAGGCGGTGATCGATGCGATTACCCCGCGCACCAGGCTGGTGGCGATCACCCAGCTTTCGAACGTTCTGGGCACGAAGGTCGATGTGAAGGCCATCGCCGCGGCGGCGCATGAGCATGGCGTGCCGGTCCTTGTGGATGGCAGCCAGGCGGCGGTGCACATGCCTGTGGACGTGCGCGATCTGGATTGCGATTTCTACGCGATAACAGGCCACAAGCTGTATGGCCCGTCGGGTTCGGGCGCGATCTACATCAAACCCGAGCGCATGGCCGAGATGCGCCCCTTCATCGGCGGCGGCGACATGATCCGCGAGGTCACCCGCGACACCGTCAGCTACAACGACCCACCGATGAAGTTCGAGGCGGGCACACCGGGTATCGTGCAGACCATCGGGCTGGGGGTCGCTCTGGATTACATGATGGCCCTGGGGCTGGACCGCATCGCGGCCCATGAGGACCGGTTGCGTGACTATGCGCGCGACCGGCTGAGCAACCTGAACTGGTTGCAGGTGCAGGGCCATTCGGCCGACAAGGCGGCGATATTCAGCTTTACGCTGGACGGGGCGGCACATGCGCATGACATTTCCACGATCCTCGACAAGAAGGGTGTGGCGGTGCGCGCGGGCCAGCATTGCGCCGGGCCCCTGATGGAGCATCTCGGGGTGTCGGCGACCTGCCGGGCGTCGTTCGGGCTGTACAATACCGAGGCCGAGGTCGACACGCTGATCGAGGCGCTTGAATTGGCGCATGAGCTTTTCGCCTGAGACGCGCCGCGCCGGGGGGCCAGCCCCCCGGACCCCCCGGGATATTTGGCGCGAAAGGAAGGTGAGGGCATGGTTGCGCCGCCATTGCCGGGCGGCTAGACCATCGCGAGCCTTTTCCCGGAGACCCCGCCAATGACCAGCCCAACGCCGCAGCCCGCCTTTGTACTGGTGCGTCCGCAGATGGGCGAGAACATCGGCGCGGCGGCGCGGGGCATGTGGAACTTCGGGCTTGACCGGATGCGGGTTGTGGCGCCGCGGGATGGCTGGCCGAATCCATCGGCGGTGGCGATGGCATCGGGGGCGGGGCGGGTTCTGGACGAAGCGCAATTGTTCGGCGATCTGGATGCGGCGGTGGCCGATTGTGGCTTTGTGATGGCGACGACGGCGCGGCCGCGCGGCCTGACCAAGCCGGTGTTCAGCCCCGAACGGGCCATGCGCGAGGCGGCGGACCGGATCGCGGCGGGCCAGCGGGTTGCCGTGCTGTTCGGGCCCGAGCGCGCGGGCCTGGAAAACGACGATATCGCGCGCGCCAATGCCATTGTGTCGGTGCCGGTGAACCCGGCGTTTGCCTCGCTGAATCTGGCGCAGTGCGTTTTGCTGACCGGGTACGAGTGGCGCAGGCAGACCGCCGAGGTGGCGCATGAGACCATGGAGATGGCGCGGACGGATTGGGCCGAGGCTCTGGAAATCCAGCGGCTTGCGGGGCACTATGAGGAACGCCTGGAAGAGGCCGGGTTCTTCTTTCCCGATGCCAAGGCGGCCAGCATGAAGTTGCACCTGCGCAATTTGTGGAGCCGGATGCCGTTGACGCGGGCGGATGTGCAGATGCTGCACGGGATCATGCGGCAGATGGTCCGGTGGAAAGAGCGCGGGCGGTAAGGTTGTGGACGCCGGACCGGGGCGGACCTAGGTTCCGGCGCGAACGGAGAATGTGATGAGCGCCAAGAGATCGATTTTCGAAGAGGTATCGGACCCGGCCAAAACGCCATCCGCCCAGCCGGGCGCGATTGACCGGGGCCGTGGCAAGGGGCGCGCGGCGATGCGCCTGTGGTTGATGTTGTTGTTTGCGCTGGTGGTCGTGATGATCGCCGTCGGCGGTCTGACACGGCTGACCGACAGCGGGTTGTCGATCACGGAATGGCGGCCTCTCACGGGGGCGATTCCGCCGTTGAATGCCGCCGATTGGCAAAGCGAATTCGCCAAGTACCGCGAGATCGACGAGTTTCGCATTCAGAACCAGTGGATGACGCTTGCCGACTTCAAGGTGATCTATTGGTGGGAGTGGGGCCACCGGCAGTTGGGGCGGGTGATCGGGCTGGTCTGGGCCCTTGGGTTCGTGTGGTTTGCCTTGCGCCGGCAGATCCCTGCGGGCTGGACTGGGCGTCTGGTGCTTCTGGGCGCTCTGGGTGGCGCGCAGGGCGCCATCGGCTGGTGGATGGTTGCGTCGGGTGTCACGCAAGGCGAGGGCATGACCGATGTCGCGTCGTACCGGCTGGCCACGCATCTGGGGCTGGCCTTTGTGATCCTCGGGTTCATCGCCTGGTATGTGTTTCTTCTGGGGCGCAGCGAACGGGACCTGATGCAGGCGCGCCGGATCCGCGAGAAGCGCCAGTTCGGGCTTGCCACGGGTCTTTTGCATTTCGCCTTCCTTCAGATCCTGATCGGGGCGTTGGTGGCCGGTATCGACGCCGGGCGTAGCTATACCGACTGGCCCACGATGGGCGGGCAGTGGTTTCCGGCAAGCGCCCTGATCCTCGAACCGGTGTGGCGCAACTTCTTCGAAAGCCCCGGCCTTGTGCAGTTCGTGCACCGTGTCGTCGGCTATGCGGTGCTGGCGTTTGGTGTTGTCGTCTGGCTGCGCGGCCGGCGCAGCGCACATGCCCGCACGCGGGCGGCCTTTGGTGCCGCGATGCTGGCATTGCTGGCGCAGGTGGTTCTGGGCATCGTTACCGTGATTTACGGGGCGCCCTGGTACATCGCCATCGCGCATCAGTTCCTGGCGGTGGTGCTTTGGGTGTTGATCCTGCGCGCGCGGTTCCTGTCGGCCTATCCTGTTTCCACTTCCATCAAGGGAGCCCGCGCATGAGCGCTTTTGACGAACTGCTGGCCTATCAGCGCCAGACCGAAGCCCTGGGGCAGATCGCCGGGCGGCTGGGCTGGGACCAGGAGACGATGATGCCCCGCGGGGCGGCTGCGCAGCGCGGCGAGGAAATGGCCGCGATGGAAGCGGTGCTGCACGCGCGTCGCTGCGCCCCTCAAGTGGCCGATCTGCTGGCCAAAGCCGAAGCCGGACCCGAGGCGGCCGGAGCGGTGGGCGGTGCCCATCTGCGCGAGATCCGGCGCGGGTTCGAGCGCGCGTCGAAAGTGCCCGAGGCGCTGGCCATGCGGATTGCCCGCGTCACCTCCGAGGCCCAGGGCAAATGGGCCGAGGCACGCGCGGCCGATGATGTGGCGGCGTTTCTGCCGGTTCTGCGCGAGGTCGTTGCGCTGAAACGCGAGGAGGGTCAGGCGCTGGCAAACGGTGGCGACACCTATGACGCGATGCTGTCCGATTACGAGCCGGGCACGTCGGGGGCCGAGGTGGCGGCAATCTTCGATGCGATGCGGCCGCGTCTGGTGGCCCTGCGCGCGGCGGTTCTGGAGCGACCGGTGCCGGCGGGGGTGCGCGGCACCTTCGATGAGGCTGCGCAGATGGATCTGGCGGTGCAGCTGGCCGGGGCCTTCGGCTATGACATGGCGCGTGGGCGTGTCGACAAGGCGGTGCATCCGTTCAGCTCGGGCAGCGGATCGGATGTGCGCATCACCACCCGGACCAACCCGGCGGACCCGTTCAACTGCTTTTACTCGACGATCCACGAAGTCGGTCACGCCGCCTACGAACAGAACATTCGCGCGGATCTGGCGCTGAGCGTGCTGGGGCGGGGCGTTTCGATGGGCGTGCACGAAAGTCAGAGCCGGATCTACGAGAACCAGCTGGGCCGCAGCCGCGCCTTTACCGGCTGGCTGTTCGGGCAGATGCGCGCGCGGTTCGGCGATTTCGGCGTGGCGGATGCGGATGCGTTCTATGCTGCCGTGAACCGCGTCGCCGATGGCTATATCCGCACCGAAGCCGACGAGGTACAGTACAACCTGCACATCATGCTGCGGTTCGATCTGGAACGGGCCCTGATGGCGGGGGATCTGCAGGTCGACGATCTTGAAGCCGCCTGGAACGACCGTTTCGCGGCGGATTTCGGTTATGCAGTCGACAAGCCGTCGAACGGGTGCCTTCAGGATGTGCATTGGTCAGTCGGGCTGTTCGGCTATTTCCCGACATACGCGCTGGGCAATGTCTATGCCGGCTGTCTGAATGCGGCGCTGCGCCAGGCGGTGCCGGATCTGGACATGCAACTGGCGCAGGGCGACACATCGGGCGCCACCGGATGGCTGCGCGAGGCGGTGCAGCAGCATGGCGCGATCCACAAGCCCCGCGATCTGATCGCCGCCGCCAGTGGCATGGCCCCGTCCGAGGCGCCGCTGCTGGCGTATCTGGAAGCCAAGTTCGGGGATCTCTACGGTTTGTGACCGCTGGCCGCCCCGGTCCCGGATCTTGCCGGGCGCCGGGGCGGAGCCACTAGCCCCGCCGGGCAGTGGCCCTGCGGGCTATTCGGCCTCGTCTTCGGCGCCCTGATCGGCAATCCGGGCCACCGATACCACTTCTTCGCCGGTGCCGGTGTTGAACACCCGGACACCGCCTGCGGCGCGCGACCGGAACGAAATGCCTTCGACAGGCACGCGGATGGATTGCCCGCGCGAGGTGGCCAGCATGATCTGATCGTCCATCTCAACCGGGAACGACGCCACCAGCGCCCCGCCGCGCATCGCCTTGTCCATTGCCATCACGCCCATGCCGCCACGTCCGCGCAGCGGATAGTCATGCGACGAACTCAGCTTGCCCGCGCCGCCCGAAGTGATCGTCAGGATCAGGTTTTCCGCGGCCGACATTTCGGCATAGCGGGCCTGTGGCAAGGGGGTGTTGGCATTGCCGTCCTCGTCGTCGGCGGCGGTTTCGGTTTCATCCGTCAGCCCGGCCATGGCGCGCCGCATCTTCAGGTAGGCGGCCCTTTCGTCGGGCAATGCCTCGAAATGGCGGATGATCGACATCGAAACGACCCGGTCGCCGTTCGACAGCTTGATGCCGCGCACCCCGACCGAGGCGCGCGAGTTGAACACCCGCACATCCGTGGCCCGGAACCGGATCGCCCGGCCCGAATTCGTGACCAGCATCACGTCATCGTCGTTCGATGCGATCCGCGCGTCGATCAGGGTGGTTTCGGCGTGTTCGTCCTCAAACTTCATGGCGATCTTGCCGTTGCGCATCACGTTGGTGAAATCGCTCAGCTTGTTGCGCCGGACAGTGCCCGCCGATGTTGCAAAGACCACCTGAAGATCGTCCCAATCCTTCTCGTCGCGATCCACCGGCATGATGGCGGCGATGCTGACACCCTGCGGGATGGGCAGAATGTTCACGATCGCCTTGCCGCGCGAGGTGCGTGCGCCGGCGGGCAGGCGCCAGGTCTTCAGCTTGTAGACCATGCCATCGGTGGTGAAGAACAACAGCGGCGTATGGGTGTTGGCCACGAACAGCGTGGTCACCACGTCTTCGTCCTTCAGGCCGCCGCCCGACAGCCCCTTGCCGCCGCGCTTCTGGCTGCGGAAATCGGCCAGCGGAGTGCGTTTGATGTAGCCGCCCGATGTGACGGTCACGACCATATCCTCGCGTTCGATCAGGTCTTCGTCTTCCATGTCGCCCGACCAGTCGACGATCTCGGTGCGGCGCGGCACGGCAAAGGCCTCGCGGACCTCGCGCAGTTCGTCGGCGATGATCCCCATGATCCGTTCGCGGCTGCCGAGGATTTCGAGGTATTCCTTGATCTTGCCGGCCAGTTCTTCCAGTTCGTCCGTCACCTCCTTGACGCCGATCTGGGTGAGGCGCTGCAACCGCAGGTCCAGGATGGCCCGTGCCTGGGTTTCGGACAGGTTGTAGGTGCCGTCGGCATTGGCCGTGTGGGTCGGATCGTCGATCAGCGCGATGTAATCGAGGATCTGCGCGGCGGGCCAGCGCCGGGTCATCAGGCGTTCGCGCGCCTCGGCGGCGTCGGCCGACTGGCGGATGGTGGCGACCACCTCGTCGATATTGGTGACCGCAACGGCCAGCCCGCACAGGATATGGCTGCGTTCGCGCGCCTTGCGCAGCAGATGGGCGGTGCGCCGCGCGACCACGTCCTCGCGGAAGTCGATGAAGGCGGTCAGGAAGCCACGCAGCGTCAGCTGTTCCGGCCGTCCGCCGTTCAGCGCCAGCATGTTGCAGCCGAAATAGGTCTGCATCGGGGTGAAACGGTAAAGCTGGTTCAGAACCACTTCGGCGGTGGCATCGCGTTTCAGTTCGATGACCACCCGCACGCCGTTGCGGTCGCTTTCGTCCTGCACATGCGCCACGCCTTCGATCTTCTTCTCGCGCACCTCGGCGGCGATCTTTTCGATCATTGTGGCCTTGTTCACCTGGTAGGGGATCTCGTCGACGATGATCGCCCAGCGGTCCTTGCGCAGTTCCTCGATGCGGGTGCGGGCACGCACGATCACGCTGCCGCGGCCTTCGAGGTATGCCTTGCGTGCACCGGACCGGCCCAGCATGATGCCGCCGGTCGGAAAATCCGGGCCGGGCACATATTCGATCAGCGCCTCCGAGCTGAGATCGGGATCTTCGATCAGCGCCAGCGTGGCATCCACCACCTCGCCGAGATTATGCGGCGGGATGTTGGTGGCCATGCCAACGGCGATGCCGCCGGCGCCATTGACCAGCATGTTGGGAAACCGCGCCGGCAGGACCGTCGGTTCCCGATCCTTGCCGTCGTAGTTGTCCTGGAAATCGACGGTTTCCTTGTCGATATCTGCCAGCAGAAAGGCCGCCGGGCGATCCATGCGCACTTCGGTATAGCGCATGGCGGCCGCGTTGTCGCCGTCCATCGAGCCAAAGTTGCCCTGGCCGTCAAGCAGCGGCAGCGACATCGAGAAATCCTGCGCCATGCGCACCAGCGCGTCGTAGATCGCCGAATCGCCATGCGGGTGATACTTGCCCATCACGTCGCCCACCGGCCGCGCCGACTTGCGGTACGACTTGTCGTGGGTGTTGCCGGTTTCATGCATTGCATAAAGAATACGCCGATGCACGGGCTTCAGCCCGTCGCGCAGGTCGGGGATCGCGCGGCTGACGATGACCGACATCGCATAGTCCAGATAGGACGTGCGCATTTCGTGCTCGATCGAGACGGACGGTCCGGAACGCCCCGGTGTCGCGGGGGTTTCTTCAGCGTTTTCAGGGGGTTCTGGTGTATCGGTCAAAGGGCACTGCCTGTTCTTTGGGCATCAACTACATCTTGTGTTGGCACTCTATCAGACCGCGCACATGGGGTGCAATGGCCGGGTCCGAGGTGAATTGGCAGCCACCCTGACCATCTGCCAACATACTGTTTTCCTTGAAAATTAACTTTGGTTGCGGATCATCGTGGATGTGAGCAATACGAAAAAGGACACACGCAATGTCTGAGACCGAAATGATGCTGAAGGGATACGGGCTGACCACGGCCGAGTTTTTCTACCGGATGCCGGACTATACCAATGTGCTGAACACCTTCGTCTGGCAGGACTATGACCTGGCGCCCGACCACCCGCGGCTGTTCAAGTTCGTGGAATACTGGCAAAGCGAGATCGAAGGCCCGCTGCATTCAGTCAAATTCACCCATCGCAAGCTGATTTCGCCGGGTGAATGGCGCAACGTGACGGGCGAATTCACGCTGCATTGAAGGCGTCGGGGCGGCGATGCCTTCCGGCCTCCGCCGAAGGGGCCCGCCGTTCCGCCGCTATCCCGAACAGCTGGCCCCGCCCAGAACGCAGAACTTGGCGCAATGCGGATGGTTCAGCGCCACCGCGCCGCCGGCCTCGGCCAGCGTGTGGCCCAGTTCAAAGGCCGGATCATAGGGCAGCAGCGTGCAGGCCAGCACCGCAGGGCGCGCCGCGCCGCGGCGTTTGACAACCATCCGTGACGACGCACACATCACGTCGGCGGGCGATTTTCCAAGGATACCCCAGCACGCGGTGGTGATTTCGGGGACATCCGCCCGCGCGTCCATTTCCGGAAACAGAACCAGCTGCGCGGGATCGTCCGCGTCGATGTCGAACCGTTCCGCCGCGAACAGCGCCTTGTATCCCGCGCGGCTTTCGGCATCGCTGTCGCCGAACACCGAACGCCCGGCGACGGTCATGCGGATGCCCGCGTCGCGCAGCCACTGCATGCCGGCCAGGGTGCGTGTGTGGCTGCCGGTGCCGCGTTCACCGTCGTGCACCGCGGCGTCGTGGTGATCCATCGACACCCGCAGGGTCAGCCTGTCGCCGAACGCCGCGTTCAGCCGCAGCAATCCACGCTGCACCGCCGGGCGCATCATCGGCGCCATCGCATTGGTCAGAACCAGAACCGAAAACCCCCGCGCCAGCGCGCTCTGGGCCATGTCGATCATGTCGGGGTTCATGAAGGGTTCGCCACCGGTAAAGGCGATCTCGTGCACCGGCCACCCGTCGCGGGCGATCTCGTCGAGATAGGCGTCGGTTTCGGCACGGGTGATATAGGCCAGTGCGTCGTTGGTGGGGCTGCTTTCGATGTAGCAATTGGCGCAGGCGATGTTGCACAGCGTTCCGGTGTTGATCCAGAGCGTTTCAAGCCGCGCCAGCCCGACGCGGGCGCGCGGGCTGCCGTCGGCGGTGATCTCGGGATTCTGGAACTTGCCGGGCATCGCGGCAAAACGGGCTGGGGCGGTCATCGGCGGTCCTGACGTTTGTTCAGGGGGTGGGTAACCCAGCGCGGCGGCATCGAAAAGCCCCGGCCGCCGCTTTGACACCATTGTGAACCTGTCTCATTTTGCTAGGGTCGCCGCAAAGCAGCAATCCAAGGGTGTCCCGGATGGTGTCGCGCGTCATTCCCGTCGATCCTTTCGATCTGGTCGTTTTCGGCGCCACCGGGGATCTGGCGCGGCGCAAGATCATCCCGGCGCTGTTCCGGCGGTTCTGCGCCGGACAGATGCCCGATACCGCGCGGATCGTCGGCGCGGCCCGCAGCGCCATCGACACCGCGGCCTTTCGCGAACAGGTGCGCGCGGCCATCGGCGAATTCGGCGGCGGGCGCGACTGTCCACACGACACGATGCAGGGGTTCCTGTCGCGCCTCGATTATGTCTGCATCGATGCGCGTGGGACCGCAGGCTGGAGCGAACTGGCGGCGCTGTTGCCGCACGACCGGGTGCGCGCCTTCTATTTCTCGGTGGCACCGGGCCTGTTCGGCGATCTGGCCGCGCGCATCCACCGCCACGGGATGGCCTCGGCGCAGACACGGATCGTGGTGGAAAAGCCCTTCGGCCACGACCATGCGACCGCCCGCGCGCTGAACCACGAACTGGCCGAGCATTTCGACGAAGGCCAGATCTATCGCATCGATCACTACCTGGGCAAGGAAACCGTGCAGAACCTGATGGCCGTGCGGTTCAGCAATGTGTTGTTCGAACCGCTCTGGAACAGCCAGTACATAGATCACATCCAGATCACCGTGGCCGAAACCGTCGGTGTGGGCGGCCGGGGCGAATACTATGACAAATCCGGCGCGATGCGCGACATGGTGCAGAACCATCTGATGCAATTGCTGTGCCTGATCGCGATGGAGCCGCCCTCGCGGTTCGATCCGGATGCGGTGCGCGATGAAAAGCTGAAGGTGATCCGCGCGCTCGATCCGGTGGCGCCGCACCACATCGTGCGTGGCCAGTACGAGGCCGGCAGCGACGGCGCGCCGGGCTATCGCGAGGCGGTGGGCGATCCGCGTTCAAAGACCGAAAGCTATGTGGCGATCAAGGCCAACATCAGCAACTGGCGCTGGGCCGGCACGCCGTTCTACCTGCGCACCGGCAAGCGGCTGAAGGCGCGGTCGTCGGTGATCAACGTGGTGTTCAAGACGCTGCCGCATTCGATATTCGGGCCGGACGCGGGCGGCGGCGCCAATATCCTGTCGATCCGCCTGCAACCCAACGAGGGCATCACCCTGCGCGTGACCATCAAGGAACCGGGGCCAGGCGGGATGCGTCTGATCGAGGTTCCGCTGGACATGACATTCGCCGAGGCGCTGGGCCCCGAAGGCGGCGATCCGCCGGATGCCTACGAGCGGCTGATCATGGACGTGATCCGGGGCAATCAGACGCTTTTCATGCGCGGTGACGAGGTCGAGGCCGCGTGGCGCTGGACCGATCCGGTGATCGCCGGCTGGACAGGACGTGGCGAAGCGCCCAAACCTTATGCCAGCGGCAGTGCGGGGCCGGATGCGGCCGAGGAAATGTTGCGGCGCGATGGGCGCCAGTGGCGGGGGATCAATCCATGAAGATCGTCGAATATGCGGATCGCGACCTTCTGGCGATCGGGCTGGCCCGTGGCCTGGCCGGGGCGCTGGAGAACGCGCTGTTCACCCATGACACCGTGACGCTGGCGGTGCCGGGCGGCACAACGCCGGGCCCGGTGTTCGATGCGCTCTGCGCCGCCGATCTGGAGTGGTCGCGGGTTACCGTGATGGCCACCGACGAACGCCTGGTGCCGCCCGACGATGCGCGGTCGAATGCCCGGCTGATCCGGTCGCGGCTGTTGACGGGCCGTGCGGCGCAGGCGCGGTTCCTGGCGTTCTGGGACGCGGGCGATGATGTGGCCGCGCGCGACGCGGTGCTGGCGCGGCGGGCGGAAGATCTGGCGGCGCGGCTGCCGGTTTCGGTGTTGCTGGTGGGGATGGGCGCCGACATGCACACCGCCTCGCTGTTTCCCGGATCGCCCGATCTGGCCCGCGCCCTGTCGGCCCAGGCGCCGGTGCTGATGGCGGTGGAGGCGCCCGGCGCCCCCGAGCCGCGCGCCACCCTCAGCGCGGCGGTCCTGAACGGTGCGATGGACAAGCACATGGTGATCTTCGGCACCGAAAAGCGCGCCGCGCTCGAACGTGCCGCGCAATTGCCGCCCGAAACCGCCCCGGTGGCGGCGATCCTGCAAGACATGACAATTCACTGGACGGACTGAGATATGTGGAACGATCTGAAACGGCTGAGAAATGAAACCGCCGGGCGCGCGATCCTGGGGCTGTTCGAGGCCGACCCGCAGCGCGCGGCCGGTTTCAGCGCGCGCACCGGCGATTTCATGCTGGACTATTCGAAGACCGATATCGACGCGGACGTGCGTGCCGCGCTGCTTGCGCTCTACGAGGCGGCCGGCGTGCCAGAGCGCCGCGATGCGATGTTCGCGGGCCAGCCGATCAACGAAACCGAAGGCCGCGCGGTTCTGCATACGGCGTTGCGCAATCTGGATGGCGGACCGGTGCTGGTGAGAGGCGTCGACGTGATGGACGGCGTGCGCGACACGCTGGACGCGATGGAGCAATTCGCCGATGCGGTGCGCGGCGGATCGGTGACAGGCGCGGGCGGCGCGATCACCGATGTCATCAACATCGGCATCGGCGGTTCCGACCTGGGCCCGGCGATGGCGGTTCAGGCGCTGTCGCCCTATCATGACGGGCCGCGGGTGCATTTCGTGTCGAATGTGGATGGCGCGCATATCGCCGATACGCTGCGCGGGCTCGATCCGCAGACGACGCTGGTGATTGTCGCGTCCAAAACCTTCACCACCATCGAAACCATGACCAACGCACGCACCGCGCGTGCCTGGCTGACAGAAGGCGGCGGCGATGCGGCGGCGCAGTTCGCCGCCTTGTCCACGGCGGCCGACAAGACCGACGCCTTCGGGATTCCGCCGGAACAGGTGTTCGGCTTCGAAGACTGGGTCGGCGGGCGTTATTCGATGTGGGGGCCGATCGGCCTTTCGCTGATGATCGCGGTCGGGCCGGGGGCGTTTCGCGCATTCCTGCGCGGCGGCGAAGCGATGGACGTGCATTTCCGCGCCGCGCGCCCGGACGAGAACCTGCCGGTGCTGCTGGCGCTGGTGGGCATCTGGCACAACCAGATCTGCGGCCACCGCAGCCGCGCGGTTCTGCCCTACGATCAGCGCCTGGGCCAGTTGCCCGCCTATCTGCAACAGCTGGAAATGGAATCGAACGGCAAGAGCGTGGCGATGGACGGCAGCACGCTGCATGTGCCTTCGGGGCCGGTTGTCTGGGGCGCGCCGGGCACCAACGGGCAACACGCGTTCTACCAGCTGATCCATCAAGGCACCGAGGTTGTGCCCTGCGAATTCCTGATCGCGGCGGAAGGCCACGAACCCGATCTGGCGCATCACCACGACCTTCTGATCGCCAATTGCCTGGCACAGTCCGAGGCGCTGATGCGGGGCAGGTCGCTTGCCGTCGCGCGCAAGATGATGGCCGACAAGGGGCTTGAGGGCCCCGAGTGCGAGCGTCAGGCCCGCCATCGCGTCTTTGCCGGCAACCGGCCTTCGGTCACGATGATCTATCCGCGGCTGACACCCTTCGTGCTGGGCCAGATCGTGGCGCTGTACGAGCACCGGGTGTTTGTCGAAGGTGCCATTCTTGGCATCAACTCCTACGACCAATGGGGGGTCGAACTGGGCAAGGAACTGGCGACCCGGCTGGGCCCTATGGTGGATGGCAGCGAACCCGTTGCCGGCAAGGACGGATCCACAGCCGCGCTGCTGGCCTTCGTGCATACCCACAGAGGCGGCTGAACCACCCCGGCGGGCGCAAAAAACCGGTTGACTTCACACAGGTCTACGGCAATAAGCCCGCCACCTGACGTGCGGCAAGCGCGCCGGGTTTCATGTTCAATCGCTCCGGACCGGGGCGCGCTGTTCGCGGCGGGCAACAGCCCGAAACACCCCAGGCGGGGGGCCACAGGACGCGGCAACAAGGGTAGATGATGATGTTCGCGGTACTCAAGACCGGCGGCAAGCAGTACAAGGTTCAGCCGGGCGATATGCTCCGCGTTGAAAAACTGGCTGCGGATGCTGGCGAAACAGTCCAATTCAACGAAATCCTGATGCTGGGCGGCGATGCGCCCGTCGTTGGCGCGCCGCTGGTGGATGATGCCGCCGTGCAGGCCCAGGTGGTCGACCAGATCAAGGGCGACAAGGTGATCCACTTTGTCAAACGCCGCCGCAAGCACAGCTCGAAGCGCACCAAGGGCCACCGTCAGAAGCTGACGCTGATCCGCGTTACCGAAATTCTGGCCAGCGGTGCCGGCGCAACCGGTGTGAAGGCCGCAACCGGCACTGGCCCGGCCCCTGCCGCCGCCGAAGCTGCCGCGCCCGCCGCCGCCGCACCCGCGGCCGGTGCCGACGATCTGAAAACGCTGTCCGGTGTCGGACCGGCGCTGGAAAAGAAGCTTCATGCCGCCGGCGTGACCACCTTTGCCCAGATCGCCGCATGGACCGAAGAAGACGTGGCGGCAATGGACGAAAAACTGTCGTTCAAGGGCCGGATCGAGCGCGAAGGCTGGATCGCACAGGCCGCTGAACTGGCCAAAGGCTAAGGAGAGACACGATATGGCACATAAAAAAGCAGGCGGTTCATCCCGCAACGGTCGCGACTCTGCCGGACGCCGTCTGGGCGTCAAGCTCTATGGCGGTCAGGCCGCGGTTCCCGGCAACATCATCGTGCGCCAGCGCGGCACGAAGTTCTGGCCCGGCGCCGGCGTCGGCATCGGCCGCGATCATACGATCTTCGCCACCGTCGATGGCGCCGTGACGTTCCACAAGGGCCTCAAGGGCCGCACCTTCATTTCGGTCCTGCCAGTGGCGGAGGCCGCCGAGTAAGCCGTACCCGACAGGTGTCTGACAATCCGGGGATCGGCCAAGCGCCGGTCCCCTTTTGTTTTTGGCATCCGATCCAAGCCCCCGTGTCGTCCGGAGGAGGGACCACACCATGAAACTGGATTCTATTATCACCCAGCCCGTCATCGAAACCGAACGCTTCGATCTGCGCCCGCTGCGCAAATCCGACATGGGCCTGATCGGGCTCTACGCGAGCGACGAGAGGGTGGCGCGGATGACCACGTCGATCCCGCATCCCCTGCCGCCGGGCAGCACCGAGGCTTTCGTCGCGCGCGCCATGTCCGACACCCGCGATCAGGACATCTGGGCGATGGACGGCACCCGCGCCGGCGGCGCCGAGGTCATGGGCCTGATCGCCCTGCAAAGGATGGACAGAAACCAGTCGGAAGTCGGCTATTGGGTGGCGCCGATCTATTGGAACACGGGCCTTGCTTCGGATGCGGTGGGCGCGCTGGTGGCGGCCAACCCGATGGGCAACGCGACGATGTTCGGATCGGTGTTTCAGGACAATCCCGCCTCTGCCCGGGTTTTGACGCATTGTGGTTTTCAGTATCTTGGCGATGCCGAAAGCTATTCGGTGGCACGCAATGCCACCGTTCGCACATGGACATACAGCCGGCGTCTCTGACCGGCCCCAACCTGCGCGTCGACGCGCCCCAGGAGACCCCCGATGAAGTTCCTCGATCTGGCCAAGGTCTATATCCGTTCGGGCGGCGGCGGCGCCGGCTGCATCAGTTTCCGCCGCGAAAAGTTCATCGAATACGGCGGCCCGGACGGCGGCGACGGCGGCAATGGCGGTTCGGTCTGGGCCGAAGCGGTGGACGGGCTGAACACCTTGATCGATTTCCGCTACCAGCAGCATTTCTTCGCCAAGAGCGGCCAGCAGGGCATGGGCAGCCAGCGCACCGGCAAGGATGGCGCCGACATCGTTCTGCGGGTGCCGGTGGGCACTGAAATCCTCGATGAGGACGAAGAGACAGTGATCGCCGACATCACCGAATTGGGCCAGCGTGTTCTGCTGGCGCGTGGCGGCAACGGTGGCTTCGGCAACCTGCACTTCAAGACCTCGACCAACCAGGCGCCGCGCCGCGCCAATCCCGGCCAGGCCGGGGTCGAACGCACGATCTGGCTGCGGCTGAAACTGATCGCCGATGCCGGGCTGCTGGGTTTGCCCAACGCGGGAAAATCGACCTTCCTGGCCGCCACGTCGAACGCGCGCCCCAAGATCGCCGATTACCCCTTTACCACGTTGCATCCAAATCTGGGCGTCGTCGGCGTGGACAATGCCGAATTCGTCGTCGCCGATATTCCCGGCCTGATCGAAGGCGCGCATGAAGGCCGTGGCATCGGCGACAGGTTCCTGGGCCATGTCGAACGCTGCGCGCTGCTGCTGCACCTGGTCGATGGCACATCCGCCACCATCGCCGAAGATCACCGCACCATCATCGGCGAACTCGAAGCCTATGGTGGCGATCTGGCGACCAAGCCGCGGATCACCGTTCTCAACAAGATAGATGCCCTCGACGATGCCGAACGCGCGGCGGCAATCACCGAACTGTCCCGCGCCTGTGGCACGCTGGTGATGGCCATGTCGGGCGTGTCGCGCGAAGGCCTGACAGAAGTGCTGCGCGCGTTGCGCAGCGGGATCGAAACACAGCGCGCCGCCGCCAACCCCGTGGAGGACACGCCGTGGCAACCCTGACCGACGCGCGCCGCGTGGTGGTCAAGATCGGTTCGGCGCTTCTGGTCGACCGCGAAAAAGGCCATCTGCGGTCCGATTGGCTGGCCTCCGTCGCGCAGGATGTCGCTTGGCTCAAATCGCGGGGTCAGGACGTGGTGCTGGTGTCATCGGGCTCGATCGCGCTGGGCCGTGGCGTGCTGGGCCTGCCGCGCCGCGAGCTGCCGCTCGAACAATCCCAGGCCGCGGCCGCGGTCGGACAGATCCGCCTGGCACGCGCCTACGAAGAAGTTCTGGCACCGCATGGGCTGATCACCGCGCAGGTGCTCGTCACCCTGGAAGACAGCGCAAACCGCCGGCGCTATCTCAACGCGCGCGCCACGCTGGCAACCTTGCTGGGAATGGGTGTTGTGCCCATCGTCAACGAAAACGACACGATCGCCACCGATGAAATCCGCTATGGCGACAACGACAGGCTTGCGGCGCAGGTGGCGGTGACGGTCGGCGCCGACCGGCTTGTCCTGCTGTCGGATGTCGATGGCTTCTATTCCGGCAACCCGGCCTCCGATCCGACAGCGCGGCGCTTCGATGTGATCGACAGGATCACGCCGCGAATTCAGGCCATGGCCGGCGATGCCGGCTCGGGGCTCAGCAAGGGCGGAATGAAGACCAAGCTGATGGCGGCCCAGATGGCCACGGCGGCCGGTTGCGCCATGGCCATCACCGACGGTTTTCTGCAACATCCGCTGCGCGCGCTGGACGACGGCGCGCCCGCCACCTGGTTTACCGCCCAGATTGATCCGCAGGCCGCGCGCAAACGGTGGATTTCAGCGATGAAGCCAAAGGGCCGGCTGATCGTGGATGCCGGCGCCCTGTGCGCGCTTTCGCAGGGCAAAAGCCTGCTGCCCGCCGGGGTGGTCGCTGTCGAAGGCCGTTTCGGGCGCGGCGATCCGGTGGCGATCGTCGAACCCGGTGGCCATCAGCACGGCATCGGCCTGGCGCGCTACACCGCAGCCGAGGCGGGGGCGATCATGGGCCGTCAATCCGGTGACATCGAGGCCATCCTGGGCTATCCCGGTCGCGCGGCCCTTATCCACCGTGACGATCTGGCGCTCTGATGGTCTTCCTTTCGCATGAAATATCCCCGCCGGAGGCTTCGATCTCTTTTGGCGCTCGCCCTGAAAAAAGGCACTGACAGATGAAAGACACCGCAGACATTCCCGCATTGATGGCCGACATCGGCACAAGGGCGCGCAAGGCCGCGCAGACGCTGGCCACCGCCACGCCCGCCAGCAAGCGCCGGGCGCTCGAAGCCGCGGCCGACGTGATAGAAGCCGACAGTGCCCGGATCGTCGCGGAAAACCGCCGTGACATGGACGATGCGCGCGACAAGGGCCTCGCACCGGCGATGCTTGACCGGTTGATGCTCGACAAGGCCCGCGTGCGCGCGATGGCCCAGGGCCTGCGCGCCGTCGCCGCCCAGGACGATCCTGTCGGGGCGGTGATGCACGAATGGGACATGCCTTCGGGCCTGCACATCCGTCGGGTCCGCACACCGCTCGGCGTTGTCGGGGTGATCTACGAGAGCCGCCCCAATGTCACGGCCGATGCCGGGGCGCTGTGCCTGAAATCGGGCAACGCGGTGATCTTGCGCGGTGGCTCGGAAAGCTTTCATTCGGCACGCGCGATTCACCGCTGCCTCGTCGCTGGCCTGCGGGCCGCCGAACTGCCCGAGGACGCGGTACAGCTTGTGCCCACGCGCGACCGGGCGGCCGTGTCGGAGATGCTGGCCATGACCGATACCATCGACGTGATCGTGCCCCGCGGGGGCAAGGGTCTGGTCGGGCTGGTGCAGCGCGAAGCGCGGGTGCCGGTCTTCGCGCATCTCGAAGGGATCGTGCACATCTACATCGACGCGGCGGCCGATCCCGAAAAGGTCCTGAAGGTGGTGCTGAACGCCAAGACGCGCCGGCCGGGCATCTGCGGCGCGGCCGAATGCCTGCTGATCCACAAGGACATCTGCGATTCAGTGGGGCAGGGGGTGCTGCGCGCCCTGATCGACGCCGGCGTGACCGTACGCGGCGAAGGCCGCCTTGCGCAGGTGCCCGGAGTGATGCCCGCCGGCCCGGAAGATTGGGGCCGCGAATACCTCGACATGATCATCGCCGCCCGCCCGGTCGACGACATCGACGCCGCAATCGCCCACATCCGGCGTTTCGGATCCAGCCACACCGATTGCATCATCACCGAAGACACCGCCGCCCGCGACCGCTTCTTCGCCGAACTCGATTCCGCGATCCTGATGCACAACGCTTCGACCCAGTTCGCCGATGGCGGCGAGTTCGGAATGGGCGCTGAAATCGGCATCGCCACCGGAAAGATGCACGCGCGCGGCCCCGTCGGCGCCGAGCAATTGACCAGTTTCAAGTACCTGGTCACCGCGGAAGGCGCCGTGCGCGCCTGACCGGGAGCAAAGACCGCCCGCGCCCTGCGCCGGCGGCCACCGCAACCAACCTCGGGCAAAGTCACGATCGCGCCCTGTCCGGACGTTCCCGGTCCGCCGGAACAAAAACAGGCCCCGGATACTTGCGCCACCTTCAACGCAAGTCTATTCACCCAGTATCAGGGGAGGTGGCAGAGTGGTCGAATGCGGCGGTCTTGAAAACCGTTGAACGTGAGAGCGTTCCCAGGGTTCGAATCCCTGTCTCCCCGCCATTATCCCCATTGCGAACCAGTGACACCGCCCTGACGGGCACGGATTTTTCCGTTTTATCAAAGGGGTTTGCGGAAACCGACCGAACCTCATAGACGCGCCGCCTGGCCAAAGCTGGGCTCAGAATGGCCCTCAGTCTCAGTTTGGGCGAACCTCACCCGTTTCGGCTCGGTCTCATTTTCTCGTTACCTTTCAATGCACTGCTTCCGAACCCCGCCAAAACCTAAACGTGCGTTCCGAACGACATCGATGGCAACATAGCCAGAACACGCGGTAGGCGCGTTGCTCGGGATGCCAGCGTAAACAGGCGGATTGCTGGGGTAAGTTCGCAACCCGTTTCCCGATGCAATAACTGCCGTGCCCAGTAGCGGTGCTGGTGTATGGCCTTAAGAAATCAAAATTTGAAGTCGACTTGCGCGCACTGCTGGATTGGCGCGTTGCGACCGCATATGAGGTGCAAATGAACAAGGATAGCGAAAACAACAGCACAGATGCAGGTAGCGACGAAACGGCTGCAATGGGCGGAGAGTCCCGTGAAATCCATCCCGTTAGGAAGGCTTATCCCTTTGAGTCCGGAGGCTCGATATATTGTGTTGTACAAGACACCGTAAGGTCTTGGAACTCTTGTGCAGCGTACGTGGAGCGGGCGATCTGGTTTGGAATGTGATGCTTTATGTGTCGCGTTTCGGCGGGATCTGCGGTTCGGCAACGCGCAAGGCCGTCCTGATTATCGCGCCATAGGGAGGTCAGATCCGCTGATCGACGAAGTCACGATAGGTGGCGGGTCCGAGGCCCATGCCGATCCCGAGGAGACGATCAAGGGCGATACGCGTGTGGCGCCGCCGGTTCCAGCGGAAGACGAATTCGTCGAGGTAGCGCTGGACATGGGCCTTGCGCAGTCCGTGGAAGACGCCCTTGGCCCATCGCTTGAGGTTCGAGAACACGCGGTGGACCCATTTCAACAACTCATGCGCCTTCTGCCCCTCGACAACGCGCACCTCGTGAGGGTTGGCCGGCGGGTTCTCATAGCCCAGCCAACCGTCGGTGATCACTCGGGCACCCGGGGTTACCACTTTTCCGATGAACCCGTGCAGCGTCTTCGAGGATCCGTCGGGGATGTGGGCCAGACGGATGCGGCGCGGCTGGGCGTCTTCAGACAGCTCGACGGCGCCCACGATGAAGATCTTGCCAACCGGGGAGCGCCCGCCCTTCTTCTGGTCGACGGGGTCGTGTTTCGAGCGGAACGGCATCTCGGTTTCATCGATCTCAACGAGGGTTTGCAGCGGGCTGCGTCCGGGATCGACCATGGCGCGCCGGAGCTTCTGGAGCAGGAGCCAGGCGGTCTTGTAGCTGCCGATGCCCAGTTGGCCCTGCAACTGAAGAGCGGAGATGCCGTTCGAGTGGGTGGCGACGATGTGCGCGGCAAGGAACCACGTTTTGAGTGGCAGATGGCTGCGATGCATGATCGTGCCTGCGGTGACTGAAGTCTGCCGCTTGCACTCTGCGCATTCCCACGTCGGCCTGTTACGATCCAGAGCCCAACCCTTACGGGTGTCGCAAACCGGACAGGTGAAGCCTTCGGGCCAGCGCTTCTTGGCGAGGTATTCGGCGCAGGCCGCGTCATCGGGAAAAAGCGCCTCGAACTCTTGGCGCGACATGGGGCGATCTGATGACCAGCGTGCAGGCATAAAGGAACATTACAAGAACATTACGCGGGGCGCAACCTCAGGCTACTACATCTTGGGCGACCGGGCTCAAAGGGATAAGCCTTCCGTTAGGAATGATAGCGAACTCCTCAATGCTATAGCCGATTTCATCCGTCGCAACCCTGATGTCCTTGGCGGCGAAGACATCTTCATGATCACAGGTGGCAGGCCAACAGCGCGAGCGGGAATGCTTGCCGCAATACTCGCTGGCATTGTGGTCGAAGACGGCGACCGAGCCATCCAGAAATACATGATTATCATACCACCTGAAGCAGATGTTTCATCCAACGCCGAATTTGCATGGGACGGTTTTAAGAAGGGTTTCGCGCAGCTTGCGGGTAGGTCGATGACGCAGAAAGAAAGCACATGGTTCCGGGCACGCTTCGAATTGCGGAACTCCCCAGATGGGCGCGTTGCCTCACTTGTCGCTCTTATACAAGGCCAGGCTGAGCGCACTGCAGTGATCGTCGTTGAGGCTGCAACATACCGAGATGACAAAGTGACACCTCTCTTGCCCGAAGGAACAGGAAAACCGCTCGCGCCGGAAGATGTATGGGTTCCCCAGCTTCATGCTCTTGCAAGAGCGGCAGTTGCTATCGCCGAGGACAAGAACTTCTATGTTGCGCTTGACGCGAACGAGCTAACGCCGGTCAGGCAGGAACTCGAAGTGCTTTTGCTTTCAATCGATCGATGCGGGGTCATGGGGGCTTCCGATGACGCCGGGGCGGAGTCGATTGTCGCCAAGCGCGGCGTCGCTTGGGACCAGTGGATCACAGCAGGATATGTTGGGCGCGCACTTGGGGATGTGGATGCATTGCCGACGGTGCTCGATCCACAAAAGCCCTTTCTGCGAATCCAACTTTTGCACAAAGCGGGGTTACACGTCGAAGCACTTGGCGCAATTCGAAGTGAATTCTTGGCTCGAGACCAAATTGACCAATCAACCCGAGTGCGATTAGCGAAAATTGCCGAGGACGCAGGTGCGTCCTCGCTTGCTCGAGAGCTGCTTCAAAATTCTGTAGAAGAACTCAAAAGTCGCGAGGATTTGGAAGGCGCGCTTGGAATCCTCACGTCTGCGAATGAGGACGTATTGGCCGACCAGGTAGCCGACAGGCTTGAGTTACGTTTTCCTGGATCGGAGGGAGTGCGAAGGCATCGGCGCGTCCAGCAACTGCGCGCTCGAGATTACGCCGCGGTAGCTGATCTGTGGCGAGAAGAAGATCTCGATCAAGCTGAATTCTACGATGCCTTGTTTACAGCTTTTTCAACAAAGGATGTGCCAGACTATTTGAGTTTTATCCATTCCGCAAAGGACGGGTCACAGGCGGAAGCGTTTCGACTCGCCGGCGTCGATGATGCACTCGCTCGTGGCCTCACGGTGCATGCATTCCAGCTTGCTGTGTCGCGTCCCGCCACGCCCGCTCTCTTGGAGCGATGGGAGCGAAGGTTGCTCGACGTGCTCGAGCGATGCTTCCTTGACGCGGGACCGGATGGAAATCCACCCGTCGACATACCGCGTATGCAGGATGCGCTGCGAACCCTTTTGGGTCGACTTGCCGACAATCCGCTCAACGTGATGCTGCGAGTCGGGTTAGTCGAGTTGCTCCGCCCAAATGTCGCTGGGACGACTGGCTTAGTTCTGATCGCCAAGCTCGTGTTAGAGTTCGCCTCCGCGCCGATCAAATCCCAAAAGGGCCTCCTGTTCGACGGTGCAGACGCGGAGTGGCTGATCAAACACAAACCGTTCCTCGAGCGCGCACTGGGCTGGCTCGAAAGCGAGCAACCAATAGTAATAGGAAAACTCTCTCTGCCCAGGGATTTGCTGACCGAGGACCCAGACACTGCGATCTCTGCATTAGCGTCCTATCTGGAGAATGCGCCTGTCTCCGATGATACCGACATTCAGGCGCTGCGGCTTTTTCTGACGACCGCCGCGGCGATCGCGCCTCATGCATCAGATCCAGACATCGATTTACGCCTTTACCGCCATGTCGCAGGAAAGATCGCCAGTGCAGGATTCCCACAACATGGCCGAGATCTTGTGGAGGCGGCGATCCAAGCGGGTGTTTCATCGCCTCGTCGGCGGAGACTGTCGTGGTTTGCTATAGCCGACGTCTATCACCGCTCCCATGATCATCTCACCGGGCTGGTGGCGCTTGGATGCACATTTTTGGCGGACAGATCTGCAGATGAGGAGCAGGTCTGGCAAGAGATCTACACTACCGCCCGTTATTTGAGAGACATTGGCTTGTCCGAAATTGCCTTGGAGACAGTGGGCAAGGGCCGTGAACACCTTGCACGTATGGACTTGCTTGAGAGCCACGGGCATCGTCTTGATCTGCTCGAGATACAGGTGCGCGTGAATCAGATCGGCCCCGATAACCAAACGGTCTTGCAAACGCTTTTGGCCGATATGGTTCGCGTGGGCCAAGCAGTGCTCAAACAACACGATGAGACGGCCCCTTCAGGAATAATGCTCGGCCAGCTCATTCGGACCGCGCGCACGGCTGGATTGGAGATTACAGACGAAGCTGAACGCGTCTTCGCTGAGCTCAGCCGATGGGCCGGTGGCAATCTTCAAGCCATAATCGAAGCAACTTCTATGGCCGTGCCCAATGTTGATCAACTCGCGCGTCTGACCGAGTTAATTCCCGCAGCGCGTTATTCCGAAGACGTGGGATATGACATGAACGTGGTTGCGAACATCGCTATGCGCATCCTGACGGACGACGAGGTCCTCGCGCGGCCAGAGGATGTGTCCTTCATCCTTGAAGTGGGCACCGACTGGGGAACTGCGCTCCCCAATTGGGATGAGCGGGCTGCGCCACCCCCGGTGCCGGGAAAGACGGAGCCAGCTGCGATCGCGCGCGCACTTTCAGCGTATCAAGTTGCAATCCTTCAGCTCGGGCTCGACGCTGATGGATTGCTGGTCCGCGCTGAGTGCTTAGGCGGGGTAAACCGACCTGCCACTCGCGAACCTGTCGAATTGTTTTCTCGACAAGCTTTGTACGATTGGTCACGCGAGTTTCCGCGACGCTATGGTCATGATGACAGCCCAAATCTTTTTTACACAACGATAGAGCGGCTACAACTGAGCGCGGCGCCTGAGGTGCCTACAATCGTATTGGCCACCACCGAACTCCAGTCTTTCCCGCCCAACATTTTGTTCGACGGCCGTGAGTTTCTCGGGCGTCGGCAACCGGTCGCGACTGCACCCTCGCTTGCATGGCTCAAGGGCTCGGTAGAGCGCAATTGGACAGGTGATGGGCGCATGGTCGCGTGGATCTCAAATGCAGAGAGCGAGTCAGGGCGTGCGACACTTTCACTACTATCGCAGCGGCTTGAGGCACCTTTTGCAGAGTACGGATTTGCGGTGAACACAAGCGCAGCTATTCCGGCGACATTCTCCGGCGCGACCCTGACGATTCTAACCGCGCACGGTGGTGTCCATCCGGAAGGTAAATACTTCCAAGCCATTTCGGACGAAGGCGTGCTCATAGTATCGGCCGCCGATCTTGCTGCGGCGGTTCGCAATGTAGGCGTAGTGGTTCTGTTCGTTTGCAGTGGTGGCCGCGCTGATAAACACCCCGGCGCAAACACGACGCTTGGGTTGGCAAAGCAAATTCTGGACCGCGGTTGTAGTGCGGTGATCGCGTCGCCTTGGCCGCTTGACTCGCAAGTTCCGCCTCACTGGCTGCCCGGATTTCTGGAGAGTTGGAAGCATGGTGCAACCCTGATGGAGGCCGTCTACGCTGCTAACAAGATCGTCGACACTCGCTTCGCGTTGGATCCCGCATGCGGCCTGGCGATGACAGTTTATGGAAACCCATTGCTCAAGCAATCATAGCTTAAACTGTTCGATCGACGCCGCCAATTGCAGGCCGAATGCTTGCGGCTCGGAGATGGAGCGAAATTCAATCGAACACCAGTCCCGGCTGTTCGACCCACGGCATCTCCGCCACACCGCAGAGGTCGAAGATCGACAGCACCGTTGGTTCGCGTCGCAGGACCAGCCGCTCCAGCACCGATGGCGAGAGCCATGCCAGCCGGATCACGCGGCTGACATAGCGGTCGGAGATGCTTTCCTCTCTTGCCAGATCGGCGATGGTGGTGACGTCACCGCGCTCCAGCCTGCGCCTCCAGTCCCACGCGCGGCCGATCGCACGCAGCAGGCGGGCATCCTGGCCGCGCCCCATGGCCACTTCGATCTCCTTGGGCGGAAGGATGCGCGGGCGGCCGCCGCGATTGCGCAGGGTGAGCGGGATGTGAACGCGCAGGGTTTCTTGTTCTGCCATCACGCCACCTCCGGCTTGGTCGGGGCCATCAGGGCGGCAATCGCACCCAAGCCCTCATGTCGGAGATCGACCGCCAACCCGGCGTCGCTGGCGGTGACCCGCGCCACCAGAAGCCGGACTACGCGCGCCTGCTCGGCCGGGATCAGCGCGTTCCACATGTCGTCAAACTGGGTCAGCGAGGCGCTGATGTCCGCTTCGCCAAGGTCTGGCCGATCCTTGCGCAGGGTCCGCGACACCCGCGCGACGACCTCCGGCGTTCGCAGCAGGCGGCGGATTTCGCCGACCACGGCATCCTCGACCATGCCACCGGGCAGCCGCTGCGGGCCGCGCAACTCTGCCTTGGGACGTTTTTTGACCACGTCCATCGACACGTAGTAGCGATAGCGCCGCGTGCCCTTCTTGTTGTGGTGCGGGGTCATCGCGACACCGGTCTCGGTGAAGATCAGTCCGCGCAGCAGCGCCGGTGAGGGTTCCTTGGCAACAGCAACCCGTTTGACGCGATTGTTTGCGATTACATGATGGACGTCGTCCCACAGCGTCTCGTCGATGATCGCGTCATGCTCGCCGGGATACGCCGTGCCCTTGTGCACGGCGAGGCCGCGATAGACCTTGTTGTGCAGAGTCTTGAGCAGCGAAGTCTTGTCGTATGGTCTGCCGGTCTTCGTCAGGATCGCGCGCGCGTCCAGCTCGCGGATCACCTGCGCCGTGGAGCTGGACCGGGCGTAGAGTGTGAAGATTGTCCGCACCGTCTCGGCCTCGGCCGGGTCCACGATCAGCTTGCGGTCCTTCACATTGTAGCCGAGCGGCACCGGCCCGCCCATCCAGATGCCCTTCTTGCGCGACGCGGCGACCTTGTCGCGGATCCGCTCGCCGATGACCTCGCGCTCGAACTGGGCGAAGCTGAGCAGGATGTTCAGCGTCAGCCGACCCATGGAGGTCGTCGTGTTGAAGGACTGGGTGACGGAAACGAACGTGACGCCGTGCTTGTCGAAGATCTCGACCAGCTTGGAGAAATCCATCAGCGCGCGGCTGAGGCGGTCGATCTTGTAGACCACGACGATGTCGATCAGCCCGTCCTCAATGTCGGCGATCAGGTCCTTAAGCGCGGGGCGTTCCAGTGTGCCGCCAGAGAAGCCTCCATCGTCGTACCTGTCGCGCAGGCACACCCAACCCTCCGCCTTCTGGCTGGCGATATAGGCCTCGCATGCCTCTCGCTGGGCGTCGAGGCTGTTGAACTCCATGTCGAGCCCTTCCTCGCTCGACTTGCGGGTGTAGATAGCGCAGCGCAGGCGGCGGGGTGGTTGCGGCTGAGTTTGGCGCGTCATTTGCTGATCCTCGGGCGTGGGGTGAAGCCGAAGAACTTCCAGCCATTCCAGTTCGCGCCGGTGATGGCCCGCGCCGCGCCGGAGAGGGATTTGTACCGGCGGCCCTGCCATTCAAAGCCCTTCGTCAGCACCGTGACAGTATGCTCTACACCGTTCCATTCACGGACCAGCTTGGTGCCCGGCATCGGGCGTCGTGGGTCGGACATGATCTGACCGGGCTCTCCAGAAGCCACCTCCGCCGCCAGCGCATCCAGCGTCCGCCGGGTGTCGCGGCCAATGCCGCCGAGGGCCAGTTCCTGGATCCGGTACCCCAGCCGCAATTCGAGGTTCTGGCGGCTGGTATTCGGCGCGGGCGCGTCAAAGATCGCCGCCCATTTCTCGCGCAGTTCCGGCACGGTCATGGCCTTCAGCGCGACCAGGTCTGCCAGAACAACGTGGCCCTGCGCAGGGCCAATGCCCGTTCTCTTTCCTACTGATTTCGTTTTGGTTTTCGTCATTCGTCGTCTCCAACTCTGGTTCGCAACTGGTGACGACGACGACGAACAAGGGCGAGGATGTCCAGCGAACTATCTGCGTCGTTCGCAGAATTCTCGTTTATTCTTGGTGGGTTGGAACGATCCACGGCCGCAGCGAGGATCCGGGCAAGTTCCGCCAGTCGCTCATCGGTGGTGAGCGTTTCGGGCGGAGGGGCCAAATTGACGTCGATATCGGGCATGGGGAGCGAACCTCAGGAGCTGTCTTGCCCTGTGGTGGCCGCGATGAGAGAGGGATTTCAAGTTAAAACAACGGATTGTCGTAGTACTGCGAAATAACGAGAGGCTGAGCGTTCGCGCTTTTCTCGAGAGGTGCCGGGACGGAACGTGATCGTTTCGACCTTCAGAAACGGCGGAGACGTCGCTACCACGACCTTCCTTCCGATAAATCGGGCACGGAACGGTCCCAAAGGCGGCTAGACAGTGGCTTGAACTGCAGGGAACGCTGAATTTCGGCCACGAGCGAACTCCAGCGGCAGCGCGTCCTTCCAAAACTTAAGCTATCAACCAAATGACCCGTTGCCGCCTACGTGATGTTTGCAAGTGGCAGTTGGTACACCGTATCCTGAGGTGGTTAGCAGGAGCGCTCCGAAAACATGAATAATTCAGGCATACCCTTCTATAATATTGTTCCTCACGAATTTCTATCATCGCAAGAAGATGATCTTTCAGCCGATGATTGGAATAAGAGGTACGAGCTGAGTAAATCATCAATCATTCAATTTGTTGGGTGCCGCGATCCTTATATTATTCTAGCAAAGACAGCGCTGCGCCAAGTAATCGAAAGCGGCAGAGACAAAGAATCCACAGTGCGGCCAATTGAGCTGCACGAGCTTGAAATTCTGCAATCCATCATACTTGCGGTTGGCTTCGATGGCAATAATTCACCTGCCTCACCTGGAGCCCTAACGCGGCTTTGGAAAGATCTTGGGGTTTTGCCGAAGGCACACATGTCGCGGCAAGTCTTTCCTGAAGATACACCGGCGCTCACCTTCTTTCGAAGACGGGTCCAACTCCAAACAATAGCATACCGTTTCCTATTCGATGAACAGGCCTGTGTAGAGGTAATGAAGCAGCTGCTGGCTAGGTTGGACGCAGAAATCAGTGGACGGCATAATTTCGCAGAGTGCTACGCAGTCCTAGTCCATGTTTCAGGGATGGTGCGGGATAGAATAGAAATTTATCTTCAGCACGTTCGCAGACTAATGTCAGCGAAGACGAAAGAGGCAGTCCTCAAAGAGGCAAACTATTTTTGCTCACTTTACCCCGCTGCAGCGCGAGCGTGGCATCGTTGCGCAGGCAAGGATTTGGATCTCGAATCTTTGAGGTGGGCAGTCTACCAGATATCAGAGCTCGCAAACCCGTGGATTTTCACAGTGCCGCGCGAAAGGCTAATAGATAAATGTGGCGCGCACGCCGCTAGGCTTCTTGAACGATTGTCCTACCGAGCGGGCGAGTTTGATGAAGCGCAGATCGACAAGTTCCCTCTGAGCAATCCCGTCTGGCGCCGACCATTTCTCTCTATGCCCGACGGTGATTTCTTCTGTGCTCTACCTCAATGTCCTTACAGTTTTCCGTTCCAAATAGTTGAAGAATTGATAGGTGCGGATGTGAAACTTGCCGAGAAGTACAGCAGCGTCAAGGCGGCCTATTTGGAAGACAAGATTGCGGAAGTTTTCGCGAAGAGCGCGCCAAGCGCCCGAGTATACAGAAACGTTGTATGGGACGACCCGGAGACGGGTGTCAGATACGAAAACGACGTTCTGGCGGTCATTGGGAACTTCATGTTTATGTTTGAGGCGAAATCAGGAAAGATCAATCCTGGCGCGCGAAGGGGAGCCGAAAAAAGCCTCAAGAACGACTTGCAGAGTCTCTTCATCGACCCGGCCGCCCAGGCACAGCGGCTGCAGAACTACCTAAACGCACATCATGAAAATCCCAATCTGCGTGAGAAGGAAACCGGCAAGTCGGTAGAGCTTGACCTGACTAGGCCTAAGCTCGTTTATAGATTTAGCATATGCTTTGAGCACTTTGCTCGGCTGACGAGCACGAAGCACAACTTTCAGGAGCTGGGGTTTGTGGATGACGAAACACCTTGGGCTCCGGTACTATCGCTTGGTGAGTTCATGATTGTTTCTAAGCACCTCGATAGTGAAGTTTCGTTTATTCACTACCTGACTCGTCGCTTTACAATTGAGAAGCTGCTAAATTTTGAAGGCGACGAGCAGGATTTGCTATCTCTTTTTCTTGCAAATGGTTTCTGTATTAGTAAGGAAGGTCTTGGCGATCAGCGCGTAACCTTTATTGACGCTGATGAATTGGCCCGCGCACCTAAGATATCGGCTGAAGATCGAAAAAGTGCGACCGTTTATGGAGTTGATCTACCTCCACTTTGGAAAGCGACGATAGCTGAAATTTATAAAGGCAGAAAAACACCAAATACATTCGACATCATATCCACAATACTCAATCAGGCCCCGCTAGGTCTCATGGGGCTTCAGAAAAACATCAAGCGTTGGCGCCGAGGTGGAGGAGGAGCAAGCAACCCAGTCCAATACGTGAAATTCAGTGTTGGCGACCGATCTTTCTACCTCATCATCGTTCTTCGGCGGCTTAAAGACTTCAATCCAAAGACCTGGCACGACGAGGCGCGTATGATCGCCATGGAAGCCGGAAGCGAAGAGGACGGCCTTACGGATAGCGTTGTCTTTGCCTACCTCAGTCCGTCGCGTAATTTAACGCACGATGCGGCGTCATTCTTTCGGTTCACGCCGAGGCCAGTAGGCCGTCTTGTTTAGGCTGCAGAGACTTTGTCATCGGGTGATCAAGTGACCGTGGCAGAGTGGTATGCACCCGAGGCTAACCCGCACCATCGGTAAGCGCGCCAGCGCAGCGTTGGTATCTTAGATCTGGCTGAACTTGATCACGTCATATCTCCCGCGCGAACCAGCGGATGCGGCCGATGATGTGGATTTCCTCGGCGCTGCGCTCATAGGGACTGTAGAAACCGTTGTCCGAGATCACCCGCACGGCGGGTGGGTCGCTGTTGGGCACGTGCTCGAGCCGCTTGGCGACCAAACCCATGCCATCGTCCAGCACGAAGATCCCGGGCGGGTTGGGTGCGCGGCGGGTCATGTCGACCAGGACGGTGTCACCGTCCAGCAGCGTCGGTGCCATGCTGTCGCCTTCGACGTGCATGATGCGCAGTTGCGAGGGGCTGGCCTTGAGGCTGCCCTTTATCCAGGACCGGCGGAAGTGATAGGCGCGGCCCGGTGTGTCGTGATCCTCGGTCACCACCGCGCCGCCGCCCATCGAGGGGCGCGGGCTCGCATGCGCGATTGCTACGAAGGTCTCGTCAGGGTTCTCGATGAAGGGCGGTTCCCCCTCGACCTCGCCGATGCCGTGGATCAGCCATTCCCGCTCGACCTTCAGCACGCGGGCGACCTCTGCCAGCTTGTCGATGCCAGGCCGTGCTGAGCGGCCGCGCAGGATGTCGTAGACGAAGGATCGATTGACCCCAGCCATCTCTGCGACATGAGCGGGGCTGAGCCCGAGTTGCTGAGCGCGGGCGCGAAGGCGGTCAGAGAGCGTGTGATGCTCGGTCATGTTTTCCCCAGAAGGCTGTGGATCAAATAGGATAAAACAGGATTGATCCGAGGGCGTCAAGGATTTAGAACAAACCCTAAACATTTAATAGCAGGAATCGGGGGTCAGATGGAGATCGAGAAGGCGTATTTTACTCTCCCGGAGATCCTCGATCGCTGGTCCATCTCCGAGGCCGACCTGATCTATCTGGCGGAGAACGACAAGCTGCGGCTGTCAGTGCGTGTCTTCGGCGTGCCCTTGGAACTGGGCGACTACGAGGAGACCCATGAGGGCGAGCACTTTCGGGTTCCGACTGAGCAAAGCTACTACAACGGCTTGCTCGAACTGCATGCGCGGGACGTTTTTCAGCTGTTTCGTGCTGCCGAGTTGACAGTGAGCGACTTCCGCACGCCCGGGTCAGACTATGCGTCGATCTGGGGTGATCGCGATGGCGTGCCTCTGAGCATTGAAGATTTGTTGCTAAGGCGCGAGGAACGTGACCGTTTCGAAGCTGAGACCGGGTTCTCTGGCGCAGAGACCGGACCGCAGCTGCCTGTCTTCAGCGCGTCACCTGATTATCAAGAGGTTCGCTGTGGCGGGCACCAGTTCCGCCTTGGCCCCATTCAGGCGCAGGTTGTCCGTGCGCTGCATGAGGCGGCGCGACGTGGCGAGGCCTGGCAGAGCGGCAAGGCGATCCTCTCGGCAGCGGGCTCGAAGAGCCTGAAGATGTCCGACGTGTTCAAATCCCAGAAGCAGTGGCGGTCGCTGATCGAATCGAACGGTCGCGGTAACTACCGTCTGAACTGCGGCTGATTCCGGTCCGTCCCTTTCGGGTGCGCGTGTCCCTCCGGCTCCACAGTGGGATGCGCTGGGGGATGAGGGTGGGATCACCATCCCCCGCCACGGCGTTCGCCGCTGAGTTGCAAGGCTCAAACTGATCCCCCTCCGCATCCCACTTCGATCCTGACGAAATCCCACAGCAGGATTTTGCATCTTCCTCCCAACGCAGCGAGCGACAGGAGACGAAGATGCAGCTCAAACACCTCAATCAGAAAGAACTGGCCCGGCGGTGGAACATCTCGCACCGCACGCTGGAGCGGTGGCGGTGGGCCGGAGAAGGCCCGCAATTCATGAAGCTGGGCGGCCGTGTGGTTTACCGCATGGAGGACATCACCGCGTTCGAGCAGGAACAGCTGCGCCACAGCACCGGCGCTGATGTGCATGCGGGTGCCGCATGATGGTCCGCCTCGACGATTTTGCGGCCGACCGGGTGGTGCCGTTCTGCGCCGCTGACGGTCTGGACGAAGTCGGGTTCTGTGCCTGGATCGCGCAGGCCGAGCCCGGCGAGACGCTGATCTATCACCGCGGGTTTCTCGCGGTCGATGCCACGGCAGTTCTCTCGAAACTGCCTGCAGACCGTCAGCGAGCATTGGGCCAGGTCGCTGCAGCCGCCCTTCGCGCCGCCGAGCAGAACCTTGTCCATCTCGTCCAAGCGCGGATTGGACCCGACCACTTCGCCTACATCGCCGTCGCCCGGCCCAAACCCCGATCCAGTGGTGCCGCCCTGTCGGTCCGCCTGCTCGAGGCCGCGTGATGCCCGCATTCCAATCCCTTTTCACCGATCACGGAGACCCTTTTATGCCATTCCCCGAGAACACCCCCACGCCCGACGATCTGCCGTCCCTTAGTGCAGCGGAAATCGCGGCGCTACCGGTCGAGTTGCTGGCAATCCTGCAGCGCGAGATCGACGAGCGCCTTAAGCGCGATAAGGCGGCCAAGACCCGCTTCGATGCTGGACTGGCCGTTCGCTACGCTACTCGCGCCACCGAGGAACGCCAAGCCGCAGGCAAAGACACCGGCACCGTCCGGTTCGACGACGGCGATTTCACCGTGGTCGCCGATCTGCCGAAGCGGGTCGATTGGGACCAGGACCGGCTGGCCGACATGGCCGCAAGGATCCGCGATTCCGGGGATGATCCCTCCGAATATGTCGATCTCGCCTACAAGGTGCCGGAGCGCAAATACGCCGCCTGGCCCGAAGCCATCCGGCAGGGCTTCGAGCCCGCGCGCACTGTCCGGCCCGGCACGCTGAAGGTCGAGATCATCCCGCAGGGGGGCGATCAATGAGCCTCCCCATCATCAGCGCCGACCAACGGTTGGCGGAGCCGCGCGGCATCAAGGGCTGCATCTTCGGGAAATCCGGCATTGGGAAAACCTCGCTGCTTTGGACGCTCGACCCGGAGCGCACCCTGTTCATGGATCTCGAAGCAGGCGATCTGGCCATCGAGGGCTGGGCAGGTGACAGCATCCGGCCGCGCACATGGACGGAATGCCGGGATTTCGCGGTGTTCATCGGTGGGCCCAACCCGGCGCTGCGCGACGAGCAGCCCTATAGTCCGGCCCATTACAAGGCCGTCTGCGACCGCTTTGGCGATCCGACCGCACTGGACCGCTACGACACGATCTTCGTGGACTCGATCACTGTGGCAGGGCGGCTGTGTTTCGGGTGGTGCAAGGGCCAACCCGAAGCGCTGTCGGAGAAGACCGGCAAGCCGGATGTGCGTGGTGCCTACGGTCTGCACGGCCGCGAGATGATCGGCTGGCTCACTCATCTGCAGCACACAAGGGCCAAGAATGTCTGGTTCGTGGGGATCCTCGACGAGAAGCTCGACGACTTCAATCGCAAGGTGTTCCAGCCGCAGATCGACGGGTCCAAGACCGGGCTCGAGCTGCCGGGGATCGTCGATGAAGTGATCACCATGGCGGAGCTGAAGGCCGATGGCGGCGATCCTTATCGCGCATTCGTCTGTCAGACGATCAATCCCTGGGGCTTCCCAGCCAAGGATCGCTCCGGCCGCCTGGACCAAGTCGAAGAACCCCATCTCGGCCGCCTGATGGCGAAAATCCGAACGCCCGCAGCCCCGGCGACGGATCGCCTGACCTACGCCCCGCCACCCGCCGATCCGGCCGGTGCCGACCAATCTCAACCACAATCTTGATCAGAAAAGGAGGTTCCCCATGGGTTCCTGGAACGATTTCAACGACGCGCAGAGCAACAGCAACCTCATCCCCAAGGGCACGCTGGCCAAGGTGCGCCTGACCATCCGTCCCGGAGGTTTCGACGACGCCTCTCAGGGTTGGACCGGCGGCTATGCCACGCGCGGCTCGACAGGTGCTGTCTATCTCAACGGAGAGTTCACCGTGACTGAGGGTCCGTATGCCCGCCGCAAGATCTTTACCCTGATCGGTCTCTACAGCCCCAAGGGTCCGGATTGGACCAACATGGGGCGCAGCCTGGTCCGCGGCATGCTGAACTCGGCGCGCGGGATTTCCGACAAGGACATGTCGGCCGAGGCGCAGGCCGCGCGGCGCATCAGCGGCTTTGCCGATCTGGACGGGATCGAGTTCATCGCCCGCATCGACATCGGCACCGACGCCAGCGGCGACGACAAGAACGAGATCCGCAGCGCGGTGACGCCTGATCACCGCGATTATGCGCAGGTCATGGGCGCGGCACCGTCGCTTGGTCTGCAACAACCCGCCGCCAATACTGCGCCTGCGCCGCAACCTGCCGCCGCACCTGTGCCGGGTCGCCCGGCATGGGCTCAGTAAGGGGCCGCGCCATGCGCCTTCGTCCGCGCCAGAGCATCTTCGTGGAGCGCAGCCTCGCTGCGCTCTGCGATCATGGCAACACGCTCAGCATCGCCTCGACCGGTTTCGGCAAGACGATCGCGCTCTCCGCCGTCGTTGCGCGCTCCATTGAGGGCAGCGAGGCCAAGGCCTGCATCCTCGCCCACCGGGACGAGCTCACGTCGCAGAACCGCAGCAAGTTCGCCCGTGTCGCGCCGGAGATCAGGACCTCGGTCGTCGATGCCGGGAGCAAGGACTGGGCTGGTCAGGCAACCTTCGCCATGGTGCCGACGTTGACGCGTCCCGGCAATCTGGCCGCAATGCCCGCGCTTGACCTGCTGGTCATCGACGAAGCGCACCACGCAGTGGCCGACAGCTATCGCCGGATCATCGACTGGGCACAGGACACCAATCCAAACTGCCGAATCTTCGGTGTCACCGCCACGCCGAACCGGGGCGATCGCAAGGGCCTGCGCGAGATCTTCGACAATGTCGGCGACCAGGTTCGGCTGGGCGAGTTGATTGCCTCCGGCCATCTGGTGCCGCCCCGCACCTTCATCATCGACGTCGGCGTTCAGGAACAACTGCGCGCGGTCCGCAAGACACTGTCGGATTTCGACATGAACGAGGTGGCGGGCATTATAAATTGCGCCCCGGTCACCGACGAGGTGATCCGGCATTGGCGCGAGAAAGCCAGCGACCGGCCCACGGTCGTCTTCTGCTCCACCGTTGCCCATGCCGAGAATGTCGCCGCGGCGTTCAATGACGCAGACATCGCGGCGGCCGTCGTCCATGGCGACTTGGACGGGGCGACCCGGCGCAGGATCCTGGCCGCTTATGCGTCGGGCGAGATCCGTGTCATCGTCAACGTGGCCGTGCTCACGGAAGGTTGGGACCACCCGCCGACCGCCTGCGTCATCCTCCTGCGCCCGTCATCCTACAAATCCACGATGATCCAGATGATCGGGCGTGGCCTGCGCATGATCGATCCCGTAGAATACCCCGGCATCGTCAAGACCGACTGCATCGTGCTGGATTTCGGGACGTCGAGCCTGACCCACGGAACGCTGGAACAGGATGTCGACCTGGACGGCCGCGAACCGGTGCCCGGGCCAGCCCCGAGCAAGACCTGCCCTGAATGCGAGGCACAGATCCCGCTCGCCGTCACTGAATGCCCATTCTGTGGCGCTGACCTGTCACGTGAGCGCTCGGCCCCGATCCACAGCTTCATCATGTCCGAGATCGACTTGCTGAAACGCTCCAGTTTCGCATGGGTCGACCTCTTCGGCGACGATGCGGCCCTGATGGCTAACGGGTTCAACGCCTGGAGCGGCATCTTCTTTCTTGAGGGCCGCTGGCACGCTGTCGGCGGTGGCAAAGGTCAGGCGTCCCGGCTGCTTGGTGTGGGCGAACGAGCGATCTGCCTCGCGCAGGCCGATGACTGGCTCAACACCAATGAAACCGACGAAAGCGCATTCAAATCGAAGGGCTGGCTGAAACAGGCCGCGACCGAGAAGCAGCTGCAATACCTGCCGACGGAATTTCGCTCCGACTATGGCCTCACCCGTTATCGCGCCTCGGCACTGATGACCTTCAAATTCAACAAG
This sequence comes from Paracoccaceae bacterium, assembly GCA_024742705.1. GTDB lineage: Bacteria > Pseudomonadota > Alphaproteobacteria > Rhodobacterales > Rhodobacteraceae > JANSXZ01. The sequence continues at coordinate 145,546 of JANSXZ010000007.1, forward strand.
CGCGAAATCCGACAGCTGGTCGGCCAGGCTGCCCCGCCCCTCGGTCGGGCCGCGTGAGTTATGTCGCGCAAATCCCATCCGCGCCCACAGCGGCTCCGGATCAACCGGAGCGTATTCGGCTCTGGCACCCGCGCCTCAAGCCTTGCGCGGTTTGTCTGCGCCCCGCGCGCGGCTTCGGTTTCTTCAACCCCAACCAACCCCGCCCCCGCGAACACCACTGGTTCTGCGCGATGCACTGCCAGGCGTTCTTCGCGGCCCACCACCGGAAAGGACTGACCATGCAGGGAACCACTGACGAAGAACGCCTCGCCATAGCGCTGGTGATGAAGCGGCTCGGCACGACCATGGACGAGATCGGCTGGGACAAGCGGCTTCGTGATCTGGATGCGACCGAGGTCACCGCGCTGATCGAGGTAATCCTGGAGGGCTACAGCGCCGAGATGTCTCGCATCGCTGCCAGCAGCGAGATCCCGTTCTGATGCTGGATTTCAACCCGCGTCCCTCCATGGCCGAGCGGATCAATGCGCTGGTCGACGCCGCCCTCATCGCCGAACGCGAGGCCACGCCGCCCCGGACCTATCTCGGCGCGTCGCGCCTCGGGCATGCTTGCGAACGCGCGCTGCAGTTCGAGTTCGCCGGTGCGCCGAAGGATGACGGCGCCGATTTCAGCGGCCAGACGCTGCGGATCTTCGCGATTGGTCATCAACTCGAGGATCTGGCGATCCGCTGGCTGCGCGCGGCCGGGATCGATCTGGTGACCCAAAAACGCGATGGCGGCCAGTTCGGCTTCTCCGTCGCGGGAGGTCGCATCCGGGGCCATGTCGACGGGATCATCGCTGACGCCCCGGCAGCACTTGGTTTGCGCGCCCCGGCGCTCTGGGAATGCAAGACCATGAACGCCAAAAGCTGGCGCGCCAGCGTCAAGGACGGGGTCACTGTCTCCAAGCCCGTCTACGCCGCCCAGATCGCGATCTACCAAGCATACATGGAATCTTCGGTGGCGGGGATATCGACAGCCCCGGCGCTGTTCACCGCGATCAACAAGGACACCGCCGAGCTTCACCACGAACTTGTCCCCTTCGATGCCGATCTGGCGCAGCGCATGTCCGACCGGGCGGTGCGGATCCTGCAGGCTACCGACGCGGGTGAGCTGCTGCCCCGCATCGCTGCCAATCGCGATTTCTTTGAATGCCGGTTCTGCGCCCATGCCGAGCGGTGCTGGGGCCTGGCCAAATGACTGACGAGCCCGTCGATCCGGACGAGGACACATCCATGCGCGACGACACGACGATCGAAACGCCCGCGGAAAACATCGTCCATTTCAACCCTTGGCGCGACTTCAACGATGCCGCTCCGCAGATCGACGTTTTCGGCGATGAGCCGGACCCTGAGCAGATCGCCCAGTTTATGCAGGTCGTCTTTGGCTATTGCGACGGACTGATCCCGGTGCGCAGCTTCATTGACAAGGGCCAAGGCATCGATGGCCGCCCGCATAACATCTGGCTCGAGGCGGATCAGGCCGCCCCAGAGAAGATGGCCACCTTCGCAACATGGGCGTCGCGTGAGGGTGCGGCGGTCTACGTGATCCCCGGCACTGTGGCCGCGTCCGGCCAGGCCAAGGCCGCCGAGATCTTGCAGATGCAAACCGTGGTCGTCGACCTCGACACCGGCGACATTGCCGCAAAGCGTGCCCATCTGGAGCGCCACCTCGGTGCACCCACAATGGTTGTGGAGAGCGGCGGTGTGACACCCAAGGGCCAGCGGAAAGCACACATCTGGTGGACACTGACTGAGCCTGCCGAGACTGATGACATTCGCCGTGTCTGCCGTCTGCGCGGCGACATTGCCGCCAAGGTCGGGGGCGACATGCATTTCCGCTCCGCCCACCAGCCGATCCGGGTCGCGGGTTCAGTCTATTACAAGAACAGCCTGAAAACGCAGGTGCGGATCGTCGAGCTGAACGCCGCCCACGAGCGTGATCTGGCCGAGTTCATCGAAGCGGTCACAGACATGCCTCCCGCGCCGGGCATCTCGCTGCAACCCGAGTTCACGCATCCCGACAAACCCGGCATGGACGATGTGCTGGTGACCCCGGTGCGCGAGGGCGCGCAGGACGACTGGTCCCGCTTCGAGGGCGCATCTGCTGCGATCGGGCATTTCATCCGCATGGTCCACGAGGGCCGGATGACAAAGGACGAAGGTTGGGAGGGCATCTGCGGCTACAACGCCGCGATGCTGCGCCCGCAATGGCCGGTTGAACGGCTCAAGCGCGAGTCCGAGCGGCTCTGGGAACGCCATGTCGAGAAATACGGACCGCCCCTGATCCGGCTGGATTCTGGCGCACCGGGGCCGCAGGAGATGCCAGCATTCACGCTTGGCGCGCTGCTCGACGACCAGAGCCCGATGCCGCAGGACATAATTGCGCCGCGCGTGCTGACGCCAGGCGGGCTGCTGGTGCTGGGTGGCGCGCCCAAGGTGGGCAAAAGCGACCTGCTGATCTCCTGGCTCGTCCACATGGCGGCAGGCGTGCCATTCCTCGGCTTCACGCCGCCACGGCCGCTGCGGGTCTTCTATCTGCAGGCCGAGATCCAGTATCACTATCTGCGCGAACGGCTGAAGCAGATTGCCCTGCAGCCAGAGGTGTTAGCCGCCGCGCGCGATACCTTCGTCGCCACACCCAAGCTGAAGATGCTGCTCGACAACGAAGGCAGCGTACGGGTGGCCCGCGCGGTTCAGACCGTGTTCCCCGATGCGCCCCCCGATATCCTCTGCGTCGATCCGATCCGGAACCTCTTCGATGGCGGGCCCGATGGCGGTGGCGAAAACGACAACACCGCCATGATGTTTTTCCTGAAGGAACGGGTGGAGGTTCTGCGTGACCATATCGACCCCGATTGCGGGGTGATCCTGATCCATCACACCAAGAAGCTGAGCAAGCAGCAGGTCAAGGACGATCCCTTCCTTGCGCTCTCCGGCGCCAGCGCGCTGCGCGGGTTCTACACCTCCGGTCTGATCCTGCATCGGCCCGACGAGGATTGCTCGCAACGAAAGCTGGAGATCGAGCTCCGGAACGGCCCTGCGCTGCCGCCAAAGGTGATCGACAAGGTCGGCGGTCAATGGGTCGAGATCAACCCGATGAACGAGCGGCTGGTCCGCCGGGACGTCGGCGCGAAACATGATGCCGAGCGAGACCGCAAGCGCGATGTGATCCTGTCGATCCTGATCGACGAGGCGGCGGAGGGCAAACTCTACACCTCGACCCAGTTCCGCGAGGCGTTCGAGAACCAGCGCGGCCTCGGGAGCCAGTTCACCATCCGCGACCGCATCAATGTGTTGGCTACGAAAGGCGACATCCGCTTCCTGCGCGACGGCACGGAATTCGGCCACTCCGTGGTCCGGTCGCGCTTCGGCTATCTCTGCGCTGAAGGCATGGTGTTCGGCCGCAAGGGCCGGATTGATCCGGAGACCGGAGAGGTCCTGGACGACATCATTCCGGTCGTCCCGAGCCACTACAAGTCGCCCTCCAACGGGCAGTGCATGGACCTCGCGAACCCTTCCGATTGGTCGATCCGGGAGGATGAAAATGCCTGATTTTGGCTTGTACGTCCTCTGTTCGACCTCAGGACAAACATGTTCGTCCTCCGCCGTTGTTCGTCCTGAATTCAATGAAATCAATCACTTGGAGCGAAAAGAGGTCGAACATGTTCGTCCTCTTGTACGTCCTCTGTTCGTCCTCGAAACCCAAATGAATTCAGCATCTTACGCTGATTGGAGGACGAACAATGAAAGCCCCCATACTACGTATGGGGAGGCCAACCGGCAGGTTTGGCCTCTCCTCCCATACGTCGAGGGGTATCCGCGCGCGCGGGCTCTGACGTTCCCTGCACATTCCGATCCGACGACGGCGGCCCGTACCGCCAAGCACATGACCGCCGTCGTCTTCCACCCCCGCAGCCAACCCGAAAAGGAGACCACGATGGCTGAAGCGACTCTCACCACCAGGATGCAGCAGACAATCCCCGATCTACCGCCTGCTTTCCGCGCCGACCGTACCTTGCTCGCGCTCGATCTCGGCACGACGACAGGCTGGGCCCTGCATGGCGCCGACGGGCTGATCACCAGCGGTACCGTGTCCTTCCGCCCCGGCCGGTTCGACGGTGGCGGCATGCGTTACCTGCGCTTCAGCAACTGGTTGGGCGAGTTGGATCGGCTGTCCGGTCCCATCGCCGCAATCTGGTTCGAGGAAGTCCGCCGCCACGCGGGCACCGACGCAGCCCACGTCTATGGGGGCCTCATGGCCACCTTGACCGCGTGGGCCGAGATGCGCGGTGTGCCCTACGAGGGCGTGCCCGTCGGCACCATCAAGCGCTTCGCCACCGGCAAGGGCAACGCCAACAAGGACGCCATGATCGCTGCCGCCAAGGCACGCGGCTTCAGACCCGCCGACGACAACGAAGCCGACGCCATCGCGATCCTGTTCTGGGCGCTGGAGACCAAGGGGGGCATGCAATGAGCGGAATGCGGTTCGTGCCCAAGGGCTATGGCGGGCATCGCCGCAGCCCCGACGAGGTGAAGCGCGATGGCTGGCAGGAGCGAGGCCTGCTGGCTGTGGCAATCGACGATCACCGCTTGACCTGGCCCGAACGGGAATTGGTCCGGCAACTCGGCGAGAAGCTGTATGGGCAGTGCCCGCGAGATCGGAGGGTGTCGCAATGACGGACTGGACACCCGACCTCGTGGAGGAACGGCTCGCCGAAGCCGCCTTCGTTCTAAAGCGCCTGCCTGAACCGCGCAGGCAAGGCTACTTCAGCACCTGGCCTGAGATGGTCTACAGCTTCGCGGACAAGGTGGGCCAGGAGCCGAAGCCCATGCGCGTGCTGCCCTCGCCGCAGGCGATCAGCCGGATGGAGGAGACGCTGACCTGGACTGCCTGCCTCGAGCCCATCGATGGCAAGATCGTCTGGATGAAGGCCCATGGCGAACGCTGGAAGGAGATCTGCTGGGCGGTCGGTCTGCAACGCTCTGCGGCTCACCAGCACTGGCAATTCGGGATTTCTGTCATCGCGCTGACCCTCAACAGGCGACGGTTCAACCGCAACATGTCGAAGCGCCGCGTGATTGCACTGGCCGCTGGCACGTAAGCGCCCGCAGCCACTAGGAAAGTGTCCGCCGGACAGTTTTCGATGAGACAGAAAGCCCGGCTGGGGGGTAGAAACGGGATATACTCGGGAGAGGCGCGCGCGGGACGGAGGTGCCGCTTCTGATTGATTGCTATTCAACAGAGGGACGTTACTGTTCTTCGGCTTTCTTCTGAAGCGACTTTCGAATGCTCTCTTCAAATCGCTCGGGACGTGAAAAGTAGAAGGAAATCTCTTCCTGAGGGATTCGCTGGCCAGGCTGGATCGGCTGACCATCGTCTCCTTTTGGTGGTTCACCCGGCGTGAAAACCTCACGAGCTAGAGCTACAACGTCGTCACGCAGGTGTCCAAAGCCATCTTTCGCATCCGGATAATCGGCCAAGAAGGCTGTAGCCGAAGCGATCAAGACCGCGCCAACTTGGATCTTTGCTAGAACTGATCCAGCTTCATAACTGATGCTGATAACCGTCAAGCGCTCCAGCCGCAGAAGTTGCCCTTCGGCTTCGGATGACTCAGAGCGTGACCTTGCCCTAAACGCAAACTCTCGAGGATCAACTTCTTCCAAGCGGGCTTGGAGTATTCCGAGTCGTTCAACGAAGTAGGGAAGGTCGTTTGACTGCGCTCCTGTGCGCACAAAGTCGGCGAAATCCCGATCCGACAATCGATATGAAATTGTGCCCACGAACGCAGTGAAACTACCAGGAAGCGAGTCTGTTTCTGCCATAAAACGTATCCAAAATGATGCAAGCTATTGATAAGCTGAAATTATGAGCGCTGTTAAGCGGAATCCATCACTCGGTGAAATGAGTTTGCTTCACTTGGTTAGTAATTTTTCGAGAAGTCGGCTAACCTATTGAATTCTTGGTTCCTTCCGGGCCACTTTCGTATGCTGGCGGGCGAAGCGCGCAATATCGCCAGCGACAGGGCGGTTTTTTTGGGAAGCCACCCCGGCGGGCATCAACCCGCGACTTGCTGAAAACCACAACAAAACAAACTCTTGGAACCGGACACGTCCGGTGGCCGCTGGACCCTTTGCGGAGTCCAGGCTGGCTGCCGGAGTCCGGATTCCAGGGTTCCAACGAATTGAGGCGAACCGATCATCATGACCTTGAGCTTTGCCCCGGACGCGATCGAGACCTGGCCGCTGGCCAAGCTCCAGCCCTACGCGAAAAACGCGAAGGCGCACGGGGCAGATCAAGTCGCCAAGATCGCCGTCAGCATGGCCGAGTTTGGCTGGACCGTTCCCTGCCTCGTCGCGGAAGACGGTGAGTTGATCGCGGGCCATGGCCGGGTTCTGGCCGCGACGCAGCTCGGGCTGACGGACGCGCCGGTGATCGTACTAGGTCATCTGACCGAGGCGCAGCGCCGGGCTTATCGGATCGCGGACAACAAGCTGACCGAGCTCGGCACCTGGGACGAGGCGCTGCTGTCGGCGGAACTGAACGATCTGCTGGCCGAGGATTTCGACTTGTCGCTGGTCGGATTTTCCGATGGTGAACTGGACAAGCTGCTGGCCTACGTGCCCGAGGGGGACGGTGAAGACGGTAATGCTGGGGGCTCCGTGCCGCCGGTGACCATCCCCGAACCACCGCGCAATCCAGCCTCGCGCACCGGCGATCTCTGGGTCCTTGGCGATCACCGGCTGCTCTGCGGCGACAGCACCAGCGCGACTGACGTCCGCCGTCTGATGAATGGCGAGCGGGCGATCCTGTTCGCCACCGATCCGCCGTATCTCGTCGACTACGACGGCTCGAACCATCCGACCCGGAACAAGGACTGGTCCGCATCCTACGGCACGACCTGGGACGACAGTTCTCAGGGCGCAGAGCTCTACGACGGCTTCATCGCCGCCGCCCTAGCGGAAGCCATCGCAGACAATGCTGCCTGGTATTGCTGGCATGCCTCGCGCCGCCAGGCGATGCTGGAAGCCTGCTGGGAAAAGGCCGGGGCCTTTGTCCACCAGCAGATCATCTGGGTGAAGGACCGTGGGGTTCTGACCTGCTCGCATTACCTATGGAAGCACGAGCCCTGCTTTATGGGCTGGCGACGCCCCAACCGGCCGCCGAAAGTCGCCGAAGAAACGCTGCCTTCGACTTGGGCGCTGCCCAGCTTCGCCAAGGACGACCGACCCGATCACCCAACCCCGAAACCGCTCGACGCTTTCGGGATCCCGATGCGCCAGCATGTCGCCCGTGGCGGCCTCTGCTACGAGCCGTTCTGTGGCTCCGGGTCGCAGATAATTGCAGGCGAGGCCAATGGCCGCCGTGTCTTCGCGATGGAAATCAGCCCAGCTTATGTCGATGTCGCCGTAGAGCGCTGGCAGGCCGAAACCGGTCGCGAGGCGATACTCGACGGCGACAGCCGGAGCTTCGCTGAGGTGAAAGTCGAGCGGATGGGCCAGCCCGCGAACGACGAGGAAGCGGCCGCATGAAGCAATCGCGCGTCATGTCGCTGATCGAGTCCGTCGCCAACGTGATCGTCGGCTACGGCGTCGCGGTCGTGACGCAGATCATGATCTTCCCGGTCTTCGGGCTGCACACGACGCTGGCGCAGAACTTGAAGATGGGGGCGATCTTCACCGTTGTGAGCATCGCCCGGTCCTTCGCCTTGCGGCGGGTTTTCGAGTCGATCCGGATGCGGAGCGCCAAATGATCGACCGCCGCCCCGGCGGGACGGCGATCATGAACTTCTCGGGGTCGCTTGCGTCAGGCTGCAGGCAGTTTGTACACGCGCCCTCGATCCTCGACCTTCTCCGAGGTCACCTCGAGCCCGAGTTTCTTCTTCAGCGCCCCGGCCATCGCGCCGCGCACCGTGTGCGACTGCCAGTTCGTGGCGGCCATGATATCCTCGATGGTCGCGCCGTCCGGTGCCCGCAGCATCGCGATCAGGGTGGCCTGCTTGGTGCCCTCGCGCGGCGTGCGCGTCTTGGGCGCGGCTTCGGGTCCGGTGGGAGCGTCCGGCGCGGCCTCCTCGGTCGGCGCGCCCGCAGGCACGGTGTTCGCGTCTTCGGGCTCAATGCCGATCGCGGCAAGGCCTGCGTCGGTGGCGGCCAGCGTGACACCGTGTCCGTCGCCGGTCTCGCACCAGACGAGATCGCCCTTGCGCATGTCGGCATCGACCTCTTCGAGGAAGCCTTTTGCGAGCATCGCGCTGACCACTTTGGCGGCGGCCCCGCCGCGCAGGTTGTCAGGCAGCGGCAGGGCAATGCGGTCCTCGTTTTGGGCCGCGCGGGACAGGATGATTGTCTGGGTGTCGGAAAGCTTGGTCATGGGGTCGTCTCCGTGTTCGGACCGCGACCGTCGCGGTCTTCTACGACCCCAAGCCGCGCAACGGCGCGGCCGGAGTTCGTGGTGGGTTCCCAAGGTCAGATCAAGGCGAGGTCCTTCAGGCAGGCGGCCGCATCAATCAGCTGATTGGTCGGCACCTCGATGGTGATCGTCATGCTGTCGGCGTAGGCGCGGACATAGACGCCGCCGTCGTCCATCAGGGCGCTTTCGATTTCGTCGAGGACCGTGGTGATGCGGCTGCGGTCGAAATGATCGGGCAGCTTGCGAATGGCAATGCGGATGGTGCTGGTTTCCATGGTGCTTACTCCGCGTGCTCGCCTTCGCCAAAGGCGCTGTCGGTTATGCGTTTCAGCAGGCTGGCGTAGTGCTCGAGGCTGCCCACCGTGGCCCAGCTAATCTCGTCGGGATGGCAGTTGAAATGCTCGTCGCTGAGCGCCTGCAGCCGGGCGAGCATCTCGTCGATTTCGGCCTTCTTGCCGATGAAGGCGTTTAAAGCCGCCTCTTTGTTGCGGCGTGCCTTCTCAGAGCGAAGTTCGTGGCGGGGCGTTGTCTGGGGGGTCAGGCGGGTCATCGTGGCGGCTCCTTGGTTTTGCGCTATCGCTGCGCTGCTTGAGCGCGGTGGTGAGTTGCATCGTTTTCGTAGGACCACGTTCGCTCTGGCGCGGAGGCTTATCAACTATATAAGCACATGATTTTGAATGATAATCGGAGCACGCAATGGAGGGCTTGAGCGAGCGACAATACGCCGCCCGCGTCGGTCTCTCACGCGGAGCAATCCAGAAGGCCAAGGCGACGGGACGCGTGGTTCTGCATTCCGATGGCAGTATCGACGCGGAGGCCAGCGATGCCCTGCGCGCACAGGCAACCGATCCATCGAAAACCCGTAAAGCGCCCCAGCCGAAACTCAAACCCGTCCCTGAGGCGGCCGTATCCGCCGTTGGCGAAACCCTGCGCGAACAGGGAATGTCTGCCCCGCCGGTGGGTGGTGGCACCACGTTTCTACAGGCCAAGACGGCCAACGAGGTTCTGAAGGCTCAGGAGCGCCGACTGCGGCTGCAGAAACTCAAGGGCGAGCTGATCGATCGGGCGCGCGCACTGTCGCTGGTTTTCCGGCTGGCGCGGCAGGAGCGCGATGTCTGGGTCAACTGGCCCGCACGGGCGGCGGCTTTGATGGCGGCTGATCTGGGCGTCGAGCCCGCCGCGATGCAAAAGGTTCTGGAGAAACATGTCCGTGCCCAGCTCGACGACCTTGCCGAGGTCAAACCCGATCTCAGATGAGGGTTTCGATGGCGCGGCAGAGATCCTGCGCGCCTGGGGCGCGGGCCTCACGCCGGATCCGAATTTGACGGTCTCGCAATGGGCGGACCGGCACCGGATGCTGTCGGGACGGGCATCGGCCGAACCGGGCCGGTACCGAACCGCGCGCACGCCCTACATGGGCGAAATCATGGACCGCTTGTCGCCCGGCGATCCGACGCAGCGGATTGTTTTCATGAAGGCCGCACAGGTCGGGGCGACGGAAGCCGGAAACAACTGGATCGGCTTTGCGATCCACCAGGCACCGGGGCCGATGCTTGCCGTCCAGCCGACCGTGGAACTGGCCAAGCGCAACTCGCGCCAGCGGATCGACCCCCTGATCGACGAGAGCCCGGAACTGCGCGAACGGGTCAAACCTGCAAGGTCGCGCGACGCGGGCAATACGATGCTGTCGAAGGAATTCGCGGGCGGTATCCTGATCATGACCGGAGCCAACTCGGCGGTCGGCCTGCGCTCCACTCCGGCGCGTTACATCTTCCTGGATGAGGTCGACGCCTATCCGGCGTCCGCCGATGAAGAAGGCGATCCGGTAACGTTGGCGGAAGCCCGGTCGCTGACCTTCGCCCACCGGCGCAAGGTGTTCCTGGTCTCGACACCGACCATTCGGGGGATGAGCCGGATCGAACGGGACTACGAGGCCAGTGACCAACGGCGCTATTTTGTGCCATGCCCGCATTGCGGTGGGATGCAGTGGCTGAAATTCGAACGGTTGCGCTGGCAGAAAGGCTGCCCGGAGACTGCGGAATATCACTGCGAGGGCTGCGAGATGCCCATCGCGGAACATCATAAAACGGCCATGCTTGAGACTGGCGAATGGCGTCCGACTGCCACGGCGGCCGACCCTAATACTGTCGGCTATCATCTCTCGGCGCTTTATTCGCCCATCGGCTGGCTCAGCTGGGAGCGGATCGTGCGGGCCTGGGACGCGGCGCAGGGGTCCGACGAAGCGATCAAGGCATTCCGAAACACGATCCTTGGCGAGACATGGGTCGAAACCGGCGAAGCGCCGGACTGGCAGCGGCTCTATGATCGGCGCGAGCGCTCGAAACCGGGCATGGTTCCTGCGGGCGGGCTGTTTCTGACCGCTGGGGCCGATGTCCAGAAGGACCGGATCGAGGTCGATGTCTGGGCCTGGGGGCGTGGACTTGAGTCCTGGCTCGTCGATCACGTCGTCATCGAGGGCGGCCCGGATCGGCATGACGCGTGGTCGGAACTGACGGCGCTGCTTGACCGGTCGTGGCCGCATGAGCGCGGCGCGCATCTGCGCATCGCGCGGCTTGCCATCGACACTGGCTACGAGGCCCCGGCGGTCTATTCCTGGTCGCGGGCGCAAGGAGCCGCGCAGGTGTCACCGGTCAAAGGCGTCGAGGGGTTCAACCGCTCGAGCCCCGTGTCGGGCCCGACCTTCGTCGATGCGACCGAAGGCGGCAAACGTCTGCGGCGCGGGGCCCGGCTCTGGACCGTGGCGGTGTCGACCTTCAAGGCCGAGACCTACCGCTTCCTGCGCCTGGCGCGGCCGACCGATGAGGACATGGCCGACGGGGCGGCGTTCCCGCCCGGCTCGGTGCATCTGCCGCACTGGGTCGAGAACGAATGGCTGAAGCAATTCGTGGCCGAGCAGCTGGTGACGGTGCGTACCAAACGTGGCTTCGCCCGGCTGGAATGGCAGAAGCTGCGCGAGCGGAACGAGGCGCTGGATTGCCGGGTCTATGCCCGCGCCGCCGCCTGGATCGCGGGCGCGGACCGCTGGACCGACGAGAAATGGCGCGACCTCGAGGATCAGCTCGGGGCCGCCCCCACCGACACCGATCCCGCCGGGCAGATCAACCGGCCGGGGCAGGCCCCGCAGGGCAAGCGCCGCTCCGACTGGCTCGGGCGGCGCGGAGGATGGTTCTGAACATGACCGACTGGACGGACACCGAGCTCTCGGCGCTGCGCCGGGCCTATGCCAGCGGCACGACCCGGGTCAGCTATGACGGCAAATCCGTCGATTACGGCTCGGCCGAGGATCTGCTGACGCGTATTCGCACAATCGAGCGCGCCATCGCGGGGACGACCCGACCGCTGCCGGTCGCCGGGCTCGCGGGCTTCTCGCGCGGGGATCGCTGATGTCTGCCAACTGGTTTGACCACGCCATAGCGTCTGTTGCGCCACGCACGGCGGCACGGCGCGTACTCGCTCGACAGGCGTTCGAAACCCTGACGCGTGGCTATGATGGCGCTTCCAAGGGGCGGCGCACCGAAGGTTGGCGGGCGCCGAGAACTTCCGCCGATACCGAGGTTGGCGTGGCGGGGGCGCTCTTGCGTGACCGGATGCGCGATCTGGTGCGCAACAACCCGCATGCGGCGAAGGCCGTGGCAGTGCTGGTGAACAACATTGTTGGTGCTGGCATCATGCCCCGGGCGGCCAGCGGCAACGACAAGCTGGACCGCAAGGTCGATGCGCTCTTCGCCCGGTGGTCGGACGCCGCCGACGCGGACGGCCAGCTCGACTTCTATGGGCTGCAGACGTTGATCTGCCGCGAGATGGTCGAGGCAGGCGAGGTGCTGGTACGCCGACGGTTGCGTCGCGCAGCGGATGGCTTGCCCGTCCCGCTGCAATTGCAGGTGCTGGAGGCCGACTTCCTCGACGCCACCAAATCCGGCGCGCTCGGTGCTGGTCGCCTCGTCCAGGGGATCGAGTTCGACCCGGTCGGGAAGCGACGGGCCTACTGGCTCCACGCTGAGCATCCGGGCGACGCTTACGGCGCAATGCAGAATGGGCTGCAGAGCCGCCCGGTTCCTGCGAGCGAGATCGCCCATGTGTATGAAAAACAGCGCACGCAGGCGCGCGGCGTTCCTTGGGGCGCGCCGGTGATCCGCAGCTTGCGCGACCTCGACGACTACGAGGTTGCCGAACTCGTCCGCAAGAAGACCGAGGCCTGCGTCACAGCCATCGTCTTCGGTGATGACGAGGCGCAGCAGGGCATTGCACCCTCCGTGGTCGATGCCGACGGCAATCGGGTCGAGCAGTTCGAGCCGGGGCTGATTGCCTATGCGCGCGGAGGCAAGGACATCCGCTTCAACCAGCCGTCGGCCACCGGCGGCTACGGCGAATACAAGCGCGCCAGCCTGCATACGATCTCGGCCGGGTTCCGGGTGCCCTACGAGTTGCTGACCGGGGACCTGTCGCAGGTCAACTATTCCTCGATCCGCGCCGGGCTCGTCGAGTTCCGCCGTCAGATCGACGCCGTGCAGTGGCAATTGTTCATCCCGATGTTCTGCGCGCCGGTCTGGCGCTGGTTCACCGAGTCCGCATGGGTAGCGGGTCAGATCCTGTCGCCGGACGTACCAGTGGAATGGTCGCCGCCAAAGTTCGAAGCGGTCGATCCGCAGAAAGACGCGATGGCAAACCTGCTGTCGATCCGGTCAGGCACAATGACGCTGGCCGAGGTGATCGCGAGACAGGGCCGAAATCCCGACGCGGTGCTCGCCGAGATTGCTGCGACCAACGCCAAGCTCGACGCCCTGGGGCTGGTGCTCGACAGCGACCCGCGCCGCGTCACCAAAACCGGCAGTGCGCAAACCAACGATCTGGCCGACGACGATCCCACCGCCGACGCGGAAACCGACCCGGCGCAGGCCGACCAACAGGACTGACCAAAATGGACACGATGATCGAACTACCGGCCCTGCGCCGGTCGGCGGAGCTTGCGCCGAACTCAGCCGATACTGACGCCCGCACCGTCGAGGTGATCTGGTCAGCAGGGGCTCGGGTTCGCCGGTCTACCTTGTTCGGCGAGCCTTATGACGAAGAGCTTAGCCTCGATCCAACCCATGTGCGGCTTGATCGTCTGAACGCGGGCGCGCCCTTCCTGAAGGTGCATGAGATCGACACGCTGGATGCCGTGATCGGCTCGGTCGTGCCGGGTTCGGCGCGTATCGAAAACGGTCGCGGCATTGCGCAGGTCAGGATTAGTGAGCGCGCGGACGTCGAACCGATCTGGCGGGACATCCAGGCCGGGCACATCCGCGCGGTCTCCATCGGCTACCAGGTCCATCGCTTCGAGGTGTCCAAACCCGAAGCGGCCCGCGAGCTTTGGCGCGCGGTGGACTGGACGCCCTTCGAGGTCTCCGCCGTGCCCGTTGGCGCGGACCCTGCCGCGGGGTTCCGCGCCCAATCCCCACTTCACGACTGCGTCCTCCATCGCCGGGACGTCTCACCCACCCAAACAGGAGCCATCCCGATGACGGACAAACCAAACGCCCCGGCCGCAGGGGCCAAAGACCAGCCCAGCGACACAGTCGCGACCGAGGACACCACCATGACTGAACCCAAGACGCCTGTGGCCGAACCGAAAGATGGCGCCAGCGAAACCCGCGCGCAGCCGAAGCCGCAGAAGGCCGACACTGCGGCCGCACCCGATACCGAAGCCGTCGCGACCCGGGCCCGCGAGACCGAACGCGACCGCGTCTCCACGATCTATGATCTGGCAGGTCGTCTGAACCTTGAACGCAGCTTTGCCGAGGATTTAGTCAAGCGCGGGACCGATATCGGCGAAGCCCGCCGTCTGATCCTCGATCAGGTCGCCGCCAAATCCGAGGAAACCCGCACCTTCAGCCAAGTGTCGGTCCCGCTGGGTGGCCGCGATGAGGCGATCACCCGCCGCGATGCCGTCGCGAATGCGCTGCTGCACCGCTACAGCCCGACGCTCTTCACTCTGGAAGACGCCGCCCGCCAGTATCGCGGCATGACGCTCATGGAACTTGCGCGCGAAAGCCTCGGAAATGCCGGGGTCAATACGCGCGGCCTGTCGCGCGACGAGGTGGCAACGCGGGCCCTGCATTCGACCTCGGACTTCCCCGAGATCCTGTCGGCGGTCACCAACAAGACCCTGCGGCAGGCCTACGATGCCTATCCCCGGACCTTCATGCTGTTCTGCCGCCAGGTTCTCGCCACCGACTTCAAGGCGATGCATCGGGTGCAGCTTGGCGAAGCCCCGCAACTGCTGGAGGTCGGCGAAAGCGGCGAGTTCAAACGCGGCACGCTCGGCGAGAGCAAAGAGAGCTACAAGGTCAAGACCTATGGCCGCGTGGTCGCGATCACCCGCCAAACGCTGATCAACGATGATCTCGACGCCTTCACCCGGATCCCGGCGATGTACGGCAACTCCATCGCGCAGCTGGAATCCGACGTGGTCTGGGGCATCATCACCGCCAACCCGGCGATGGCCGATGGCAACGCCCTGTTCCACACCAACCACAAGAACCTCGCAGGGACTGGCGCGGCGCTGGCGGTGGAGGCGGTTGGTGCGGCCCGGGCGGCAATGGCCAAGCAGACGGGTCTCGACAAGAAAACGGTGCTGAACGTCCGCCCCGCCTTTCTGATCGTGCCCGCCTCGCTGGAACTCAAGGCCGAGCAGATGGTCGCCCAGAACCTGGTGCCCGCAGCGACGTCCAACGTCGTGCCACAGTCGATCCGCACGCTCGCGCCGATCAGCGAGCCCCGGCTCGATGCCGCCAGCGAGACCGCTTGGTATTTGGCGGCCAGCCCAAACCAGATCGACACGATCGAGTACGCCTATCTCGAGGGCCAGCAGGGCGCATACATCGAGACCCGCAATGGCTTCGACGTCGACGGCGTCGAGATCAAGTGCCGCCTCGATTTCGGCGCCAAGGCCATCGACTGGCGCGGCCTCTACAAGAACCCGGGCGCATAGGCCGGGTCATCGCTGAAATCCCACTTCTGACGGGCGGTCCAATCAGGCCGCCCGTTCCCGTTTGAAAAGGATCCCGCAATGAAAAACTACGTCCAGCCCGGCAACACCATCACCCTGACCGTGCCTTACGCGGTGACATCCGGCGATGGCTTGCTCGTCGGCTCCATCTTCGGCGTCGCCGCCGGGGATGCCGCCAATGCCGAAACGGTCGAGGCCGCGCTCGTTGGCATCTTCGATCTGAAAAAGGTCGCGTCCCAAGCCTGGTCCGCCGGTGACAAGGTCTATTGGGACAACACCAACAAGGAAGCCACTAAGACCGCAACGGCGAACACGCTGATCGGCGTGGCCGTTGAGGCTGTTGCTGGCGGCGCGGGTGACCTGATCGGCCGGGTGCGCCTGAACGCGAGCTTCTGATGACGGCGTTTGCCGCCATTCTGGATGCGCTGTTCGCGGATCCCAATATCGGGCGAGAGGCGGTCTACACCTCCGACGGCGGCGCGCCCGTGCTGGTGCGTGTCGTCTCCCGGCAGGTTGATGCAATCAGTGACTTCGGCGACGCCCGGCTCTGGTCGGAAACGACCCGGGTCGACCTGCGCGTCGCGGAGGTTCCGACCCCGCGTCCCGGCGACCGATTGGAAATCGACGGCAACGCCTTCCTCTTTCAGGGCGAGTCCGTGCGCGACCGGGAGCGGTTGGTCTGGACCATTGATCTGGGGCCTGTGTGAAACTGAAGCTCGACATCGATCCCTACATCGTTGCGATGATGGCGGCCGAGGTCGCGGCGGGCGAGCGCGCGTTGACTGCCGCCATGCGTGAGGCCGGAACCGGATTGAAGACGGCGTGGCGCACACAGATCACCGGCGCGGGGCTTGGACGAAGGCTCGCCAACTCGATCCGCAACCAGAACTTCCCGAGGTCGGGCGAGAGCCTTGATGCCGCGGCGCTGGTCTGGTCCAAGGCACCGGTCATCGTCGGCGCGCATGACGCCGGGCCGCTGATCCGCTCGAAGAATGGCTTCTGGCTGGCGATACCGTTAGCGGCCGCAGGCAAATCTACGCGCGGCGGCCGGATCACCCCCGGCGAATGGGAGCGGCGACGTGGGCTGCGCCTGCGGTTCGTTTATCGCCGGACGGGCCCGAGCCTGCTGGTGGCGGAGGGGCGGTTGAATACCAGGGGTCAGGCGGTGGTGTCACGATCGAAGACCGGGCGCGGCAAGGTCACCGCGCCAATCTTCCTCCTGGTCCCACAAGTGAAACTGCCGAAGCGGCTTAACCTCGACCGGGACGCAGAGCGGGCGCTGGATAGCGTCCCGGGGCTGATCGTGGCGAATTGGGTGGAGGGGCGGTTTGGCTGAGGGAAAGTCTCTTTAGGTTCGTCAAACCTACGTGGTCTGCCACCTATGATCTCCGGAACGACTGCTGGCAGGGCAACGAGCAGCGACCGTTCCAGGGATGCCTCCGCACTTGGAGCAGAACTGCCGGCTGGCACCGGTGCTCCATCTATGATCTCCGGTACGACTGCTGGCCGGACAGCGGGCTTCGCTGATACCCGGCAGGCGCCCGCACTTCGTGCAAAATGAGTCGCCAGCTTCATCACTCCATCGGTGAGTGCCGGATCGGGTGCTAGCGGGACAGCGAGGTTCAACCGTGCCTGGCAGTCCGCCACACTTTGTGCAGAACTTGGTAACGTTCGATTCGAACCCTGTCCTCAGACTAGATAATCTCCGCACATCATTTTCGATTGAGGCAACTCGAACTTGTAGGCTGCCAATAGCATGTCCTTGCTGCTCGACAGCGCTCAATACCCGCATGATAATTTCGCGATCCGAAGCACCTTGAGAATCACGGATTATCTTTGAAATCAGCACGCGAAAGCCCACGCCGACCACGCTTTCGAGAACTGTCGCCAATACCGCCTCTGCCGCCATGTGATTCTTTTCCTCAACGTTTGCTGGGATCTCCGAAAAGTAGGGTGCCCAATATTGGTCCGACCAAAGTAGCGCGTATTGACTGTTTGCGCCGTGGAATCACGGTGCTCGATTTGCGGTACCAACTATCTCTCTAGATCAATAGCCTAGCTTCGCTAGAAGCTGGCGGCAAACCCCCAAGAAAGGTTTTGGGAGCTTCTTGTAATCGCCATGCCCAGCCACCGCGAAACCATCCTCACCGCGCTGCACGCGCGGCTCTCGGCGTTGCCCGCCACCGCCCTGCGCGGCGAGGTTTTGCCCGAGCGTGTGCCCACCGCTGGCCTGCTGATCTTGCGCGATGGCGAACCGGGGGAGCCCGAGGTCACGATGTCGCCGCTGCGCTACCACTATCAGCACCGCGCCGAGATCGAGGCGGTCGTGCAAGGCCCGTCGCGTGACGCCACTTTCGACACACTGGCCGCCAGCATCGGTGCCGCGATTGTTGCCGACCGCACGTTGGGCGGCCTCTGCGACTGGGTCGAGGCCGAAGCGCCACGCCCCGTCGATCTGCCCGTCGAGGGCGCGGCCAGTCTGAAGGCTGCCGTGATCTCGGTGGTGCTGCATTATTCAACGGCCGACCCGCTGGCCTGATCCAGACAACCTGAGGAGAACACGATGGCACGAGCCCAAGGGGCGCGGGCGCAGATGGCGCTTGCGTTTGAGACGACCTATGGAACGCCCCCCGTGGGCGGTTTCACGAAGATGCCCTTCGCCAGCACCTCGCTCGGCGCGGAGCAGCCACTGCTGAACTCCGAGCTGCTCGGCTACGGCCGCGATCCGCTGGCGCCGATCAAGGATGCGGTGACGGCGGACGGCGATGTCGTCGTACCCTTGGACGCCGAGGCCTTCGGCTTCTGGCTGAAGGCGGCGTTCGGCGCACCGACCACCAGCGGCACTGGCCCCTGGACGCACGAGTTCCAGTCGGGCGCCTGGACGCTGCCGAGCCTCTCCATCGAGACCGGCATGCCGGAGGTGCCCCGCTATGCGATGTACTCGGGCTGCGTGCTCGACCAGATCACCTGGCAGATGCAGCGGTCCGGCCTGCTGACGGCCACCGCCCGGCTGGTGGCGCAGGGCGAGACGGTCGGGACCACGACCAGCGCGTTCGGCGCACCCGCCTCACCCCCCGCCGCGCTGGAACTGAAGCGGTTCGGTCATTTCAACGGCGCGATCACGCGGAATGGTACGGCGCTCGGCAACGTGGTCTCGGCCGAGATCACCTATGGCAACAACCTCGACCGCATCGAGACGATCCGAAACGACGGCCGCATTGACGGCGCCGACCCAAGCATCGCGGCGCTGACCGGCCGGATCGAGGTCCGCTTCGCTGACAGCATACTGGTGACGCAGGCGATCAATGGCGAGGCCTGCGAGATGGAGTTCGCACACGTGCTGCCGTCCGGCGAGAGCTTCACCTTCACCGTGCACGCCGTCTACCTGCCGCGCCCGCGGATCGAGATCTCCGGGCCGCAGGGCGTCCAGGCGACCTTCGACTGGCAGGCTGCCCGCGACAGCGTCGTCGGCCGGATGTGCACGGCGACACTGATCAACGACATCGAGGTGTATTGACGATGCTCACGCTCGACCTGACCAACGCCCCGCGCTGGCATGATCTTGCGCCCGGCGTCCGGGTGCAGCTGCGCCCTCTGACCACCGCACTAATGGTGGCGACCCGCAGCGACCCGGCCGTCGAAGCCTGCCCTGAGGAGGCCTCCGACGAGGAACGTGCCGTCGCCTTTGCCAAGGCGCTGGCGCGGCGGGCGGTGCTCGCCTGGGAGGGCGTGGGCAATGCGGACAGTAACGCGATCGACCCGAGCCCGGAGGCCATCGACGCGCTCCTCGATGTCTGGCCGATCTTCGAGGCCTTCCAACTGACCTATGTCTCGAAGGGTCTGCTGCTGGAGCAGGAAAAAAACGCCTCCGCGCTCTCGCCGAATGGTCCTTCGGCGGGGGCGAGCGCTACTGTGAAGCCTGCCCGCAAACCTGCCCGGACTGCCCGGCGCGGCTGAACCGGCCGCTCACCCATGAAGGTTGGCAGGTTTGGGACCTCGTCGGCCGCCTCGGCGGACAACTCCAGGTGTTGCCCGGAGCAGTGATAGGCTGGGACATGTCGGCGGCACTCGCCCTCGGCGACGCTCTCGGCGTGCCGCCGCTGGCTGCAGCCGAACTGCTGCCCGTCATCGAGGCGGTGATGGTCGCCAAACTCAACGAACAGATCGCCGCCGTTGGCGGGGAACGGCTGAGTCCTTGATCTTCTCGATCAGCGCAACGCCCGGCAGCCCCTCGAAATGCCCATCACAGGTGAGCACCGTCGCCCCGCGGGTGCGGGCCGTGGCGAATATGATCGCGTCGGCAGTGGCAAGCCTGTGCTCCCGGCAGGCTTCGGCGGCCGCGAGCGCGATCTCGGTATCGAGTGGCACGACATTGCAGACCTGCGTGAAGGCGATCACCTGGTCGGCCTTCTCTTCCCCGACCTCGCGGGTCAGCCACTTCGCGAGTTCGAGCTGGACCATGGTCGGCACGAGCCAATCGGCCTGCTCCGGCAGGTGCTCGGCCACGCGGTCGCCAGTCGCGGAGTCGATGAGCCATTCGATCCAGGCCGAGGTGTCGACAAGGATCATCACACGCGGTCCGCGCGGTCTCGGTGGTCGTCTGGCTTCGCCCCTTTCGCCAGCCCCTTGAGCGCGTCCCTCTTCGGGATCGGCACCAGGAGCACGCCCGTTCCCTTCGGGATGAAGGCGAAGGTCAGCCCGGCCTCCCAATGCTGGGCAGCCCGGATCGCCTTGGGGATCGAGATCTGGAACTTCGAGGACAGCGTCGCGGTCTCGGCCATGTTCGTACCCTCTGGTTATCGATGGATGAAACGTAAGACGCCAGCATGGCGAAAGCAAGGAAGCTGACCCATGGCCGAGAAACGCGTCAGCGTCCGCCTTGCGGCGGTCGGAGGCCGTCAGGTACGCGCCGAACTCGAAGGCGTCGGTGAGGCCGGGTCGCGCGGCTTCGGTCGGCTGAGCCGCGAGATGGAGGCGGCCAATGCCCGGCTGGCGGCGTTCTCCCGCCGTGTCGCTGTGGCGGCTGCCGCCGCGGTCGCTGCTGCCACCGCCGCTGGCGTGGCGATGATCCGCTCCGGTCTGCAAACGGTCGATGCGCAGGCCAAGCTGGCTCAATCGCTCGGCACCACCGTCGCCTCGATCCAGGCGCTCGAGCGCGCGGGCGAGCTGGCGGGCGTGTCGATGTCGGGCATCGAGCAGGCCACCAAGGACCTGACCCGCAGGCTCAGCCAGGCGGCCGCCGGGTCCGGCCCCGCTGCGGATGCGCTGAAGCGGCTGGAGTTGTCTGCCACAGATCTGCTGGCGCTGCCGCTCGACGCGCGCGTGGGGGCCATCAACGCCGCCATCGAGAGCTTTGTGCCCGCCGCCGAGCGCGCGGCCGTCGCGGGCCAACTCTTCGGCGAGGAAGGCTCCATCGCCATGTCGCGGATCGACACCGCGACGCTGCGCCAGGCGACGGAGGATGTCCTCGCCTTCGGGGTCGTGGTCTCCGAGCAGGACGCCGACCAGATCGAGCGGACGAACGATGCGCTCTCCCGGCTCGGTCTGATCTGGCGCGGGCTGTCGAACCAGCTCGCCGTCGCTGCCGCGCCGGCGCTGGACGCCGTCGCCGAGGCCATGGCGGCGGTCGCCAGCCGCACCGGGCTACTGGGCCAGGCCATCGAGGGGCTCTTTGAACACATGGGCCGGCTCGTCACCTATGTCGGGACCGCCGCCGCACTTCTCGCCGGGCGGTGGGTGGCCGGCCTCGTGGCGGCGGCCGTTTCGGTGCAGGGTCTTGCCACGGCACTCGTCGTCCTGCGCGGTGCGCTGGTCCGGACGGGCTTCGGCGCGCTCGTGGTGGGGGCGGGGGAACTCGTCTACCGCTTCACGGAACTCGTGCGCGGCGCGGGCAGCTTCGGCGCGGCGCTGGAGCTTCTGGGCCGTCTCGCGCTGGCAGTCTGGGACGGGATCCGGACCTCCATGGGCGCGCTGGTGGACGGGTTCGGCGCGGTGACGGCCGACATCGAGGCGCTCTGGCTGCGGCTGATGCAGCGCCTGGCCGAGGGCTGGGCGGGGTTCCTCGCCCGGATCGCGCCCGCGGCCGAGGCGTTGTCGGAGAGCCTGAACCTCGATCTCGGGGTGGACGCCATGGGGGCGGCGGCCTGGGCCTCCTCCTTCGATGGGGCCATCGCGCGGGCCGAGGCGGAGGCGGATGCCATCCGCGCCCGGGCGGGCACGACGCTCTCCGGCGCTTTCGACGGGGTGGGTGCCGTCATGGCGGAACTCGCCGCGGTCAGCGCTGCCGCCGAGGCCGGCCGCACTGCGCTCGAGACCGCCGATCTGGCCGCTGGCAATCTGGCGACGACGCTGGCCGAGGAGGTCGGGGCCGCGGGGACGGCAGGTCTCGAGGAGACCGCGGCCGCGGCGAGCCGGGCGGGATCGGCGCTGAGTACGGCCGCCGATCAGGGCCGCGCGGCCTGGGAGGCGGCGCAGACCGCCCTCGAGGCGACGAAGGAGGTGGCCAAAGGCCTCGCGGAAGACATCACCGGGCCGATCAAGGAGGCGCTGAAGTCCGGGGAATGGAGCTGGCAGAGCTTTGCGGAGGCCATCGCCGGGATCGCGCGCAACCTCGCGAGCCGGCTCATCGA